>JARGPL010000039.1 GCA_029210175.1 Minwuia sp.
GCAGGTATGTGTTCTGGGAGACCAGAGGGGCCCAAGCGTAGCAGCGAGAGCAGAAAGCCACGAGAGCAGGCAGAAACTGACGCCAGCCAGTCACGCATTACCTCAAGGTCGCCAATCACACCGGTAAATAGAAGTGCTCAGTGGATTAAGGGAGACCGCAAGACCGCGCGCCGTGATCAATTGGATTTTGTTATCTCTCTTTGGGAGAGACATGCGAAGCATACGCCCCGCCGCGTTTCCCTGACCGAAGATCACCTGCGCGAGATTAAAGAGCAACGTCGGCGTACCGGGGTGGAGCCTAAGGCGCTGTTTAAGTCACCTTTTAATCCGCCCGAGGATTTATCGGTTCAGCTTGTCCAAAACTGGCTTCAGGGGGCGGTTAAGACGGTTCGCGAGGATCATCTGAACTATGTGCTCTCGTCATGGCGGGGGCTATCCGACGTGTTCCAAGTCGACCCTGCCCTGCTTGGCGTGAAGGAATATGATGTGGTGCGTGGGCGTGTTGTCCTGAGTTCTGACATTGTGAAGCATCTGCGCGATCTGCGCGACATATCCGGGCGATCCTCTACCGCAATTTTGAAGGCCGCCACGCAGAAGGGGCTCTCGATCCCATCCGGGCTGAACCCGGCAGAAATCTCGCGCTGGTTCTCAGGTCAGGCAAAAACGGCCAGTCCCCGGCATCTCGCCCTTGTTATCGATGTCTATGAAGCATTACAGGACGCCAACATGGAGATCACTTCGCTCTCCGAGAAAGACGTGGGAGTCTTGGCGGATTTTCACGAGCGCGGGATTTCGGCGGAAGACCTCTTGAAGGAAAGCGTAAAAACACCAGCCGATTTGTCGGCGGCCATGATTAACGGCTTGTTGTCAGGGCGCACGAAGGCGGGGCGTAAAGATCATCTGAATTGGTTGCTGGCGCGTTGCGAGACAGTATCGAAATTATCTTCGCGCCGTGTTCCGGTAACGCCTGAAGTTATATCGAGACTTGAAAGCGCCCGGGCGCGCAGCGGTGTTTCCCAAGCCAAGTTCCTTGAGCGGGCGCGCCATGTGCCGTCAGGACTGTCGGCCGCTATGATCTCGCATTGGATCAACGGCTATGTCGCAACAGCCCGCAAGGACTGGCTGGACTGGACGATTACGCAGTGGGAGGCTGCCGCTCGCAACCGCGGGAAATGAGGACAAAAACCAGATTTATACTTGTAAAAATTGAATGTAAACGGACGATTAACCTGGAATTAACCATAATATATCAAAATATAGGTATATTTATATTAGGTGGAGTTCCGTGGATAATATTATTAATCTCGAAATCATTAAAAATCAGACCGATCCGGAGTCACAACGAACGGAATCGCCGATGCGGTTTTGGAAAAGCGGTGCGGACACCGGGACGCCTCCCAAACAAGACTCAAACGGATCGCAGAGATATTTGCCGCGCGATGGAGGTTTGGATCGATACGATGATTTCGCATCGATCCTGAAGGTTGCCCTGAAATCAAAACCGCCGGAGCGGATGAAGTGCCTTCGTTTTCTGGCAAGGGTGTTTCTCTATTACCCTGTGAGGGATTCCCTGTTGCGGAAAATCGGACACATGCAAGTAAAGCGCCTTGTGGGTCTTTCCTTGAAACTCAATCGCCCGGATTTTCGGATCGACGTGGTGCAGAGCCATGACAACCGTATTTTGGTTCGCTTGGACTCCGCGGAATTCACAAAGGGCGGCGCGGCCTCCATTGAAATACTTTCCGGCCTTTTACCGGGTCACGATCCGTATATCGCGCTCAAACCTTCGGATTTGAGAGAGACGAACAGGCGTTTGATACACCTCTCCGAATTAACAGACATCGGCGTGCTCGGCCCTGCCGATTAGCGATCACCGCTCATGGTGATTTTCATAAAGATTCCCACGTATTCGTAACGCAAATTTGCGCGGCAGCTGGGCATGGATATGATGACGTGGCTTAAGGAAGCCAGGCGCATGGCAGCGCGCCGTTCACCCGCCGGATTAAAGCGGGTTTTTCAGCAGGTAGCGCCGTAAATCTTCGTAAAAGACATTGTTCGTGAAGCGATGGGGCGTGTGCCCGTCGATAAGGTGCGACAGCTCTTCCATTTCTAGCAGCTTGGCAAAATCCTTCATAATCCGCTCAAATGATGAAACCACGGCTTCGAACAATTCGGGATCATCGGGGCCTTCCTTGTGGAGATGAATGTAAAGCGCCACGAGTTGAAGCTCCGCATAGGCCTGCCGAATTTCCTCGGAATACAGCGTGTCATTATCCTTTTGCATGGAGAGCGTGCAAAAAACCCGCACCACGGTCTCGAACGCCAACTGGCTAAACCGGACACCGGGGGTTCCGGTTAAGTTCAAACGCGCATCGTGACGATTGATAATCTGGCGCATCAGGTCGCTACCGATCACGGCATCGATGATCGCTGTGCCCCGAACCGACAACTGGTCTTTCTCGAACAAAAAATAACCCGCCCATCCGAACGCGAAGCGATCTGTAAATACGGCCCGCATGAGGGCATCGCGGAAACGCTCGAACAAGGGGCGAACGGTGCGGATGGAAACACCGGTCGCAACGGCGGCCTCCGTAGCCGTCATATCATCGGCAAAGCCCCTCAAGACCTGAAGAAACTTATACTCCGAGAGCTTGGCGCGGCGATGGTAGCGGTTGCGCGGTGCCGGTTTGCGCGCATCCTTTTTGTTTCGCTTGGACGGTGTTTTCGGTTTCTTATCAGGCATTTGGGCATTATCCGCATGCGCTCATCTTCCTTAGGCCATCTTGCGCGATCTTGACCGTTGCCGCATCTTTTAATCACAGCCTTTTCAAATCCTCCTTTCAAAAAAGCCGAACAGTGATTTTGCGCGGGACTCCGTTTCGCGCGGATCGCTGAAGATCAACGGCTAACAGAAAAGGAGAAAAGCCATGGGTACTTCAAAACTTCCTGACGAAATTCCGATTCCAGGAGCCATCAAGCTTCAAGGCTGGATGTATGGCCTTGGCATGATTGCCGGACTGTTGTCGTTCGGGGCGTTCTCGAACGGCGATGGTGGGTTCGGCGTTATCGTTGCCGGAATTGGGCTCGGCCTATTTTGGCTCGGCTCGAATATCAAGACTCACAAGAAAGCTTTCGTCGAAGGCAAAGGCTATCGGTGAACGATCGCCCCCGGCGGAAACCCGCCGGGGGCTTTTCCCCATACAGAATGTGGAGTTTTTTCAATGTCCAACCCTTACAATATGCCCGCCGGTGCTGGCGGTGAAAACGGCCCACCGGGACAAAACATGCTGGCGGTCACGCTGGCGTTGCTCGCCGCCATCCTCGGCACGCCGTATCTGTTCAACTATGTCGGTCCATTCGTCGAGAATCTGGTCTACAAGGCCTATGGTTCCCGCGATCTGGCCGATCTTATGTACTTCGTGAGCTTTGCGCTGTCGGGGTTCGTGATCTTCGCCGTGTGCCGCATGGCGTTATGGTACGCCATTGCCGGGATCGTCGCCTTCGGCTCGATCCGCATGGCCGGTCTGGCGATTTAGCGCCATGGCTGAGCCATTTGGCAACAACGCCGATCATCCCTTCGGTTCCAGTCGTTTTTCTGGGCCGAAGGAGATCGCGCGTGCGGGGCTGTTTACCCGCAAGCCGCATTCCTTGCTGGTTGGTTTTTTTCAAGGCCGTGGGCTGTGGTATTCCGACATGGGCGGCGCTGCCTGCTTTGCGGGTCCACGTAGTGGCAAGCTGAGCACACTGATCGGCATGAATATCTGCTATGGCATTCATACACCGTCCATGCTGATCTTGGATGTCAAAGGCGAGCTTGCCGCAATCTCACGCAATCAAACCCCGGATCGCAAATTCTGTCTCTATTGGAACCCGCAGAATCTTCACGGCATTCATGGCGACCGGATCAATACGCTTGATCATATGCGTAAAGACAGTTTGACGCTGATCTCGGATATCAAGGTCTTCGTCGAGAACCAGATAACACTCAGCGGCAGCCCGCAAGGGCGCTACTTCGAGGGCCGCGCCAAGGAAATCCTTGAGGCGATTTGCCTCACCATCGTCAACCGTGACGGGGTGCTGACCTATCCCGCGCTTTACCGCGCGATCAACCTTTTGGTGATCGGCGGCAGTGCGTGGCTCGACTTCGCGTTTGAAATGACGGAAATCGGGATTGGGTTCGCGGATCGTATCGAAGAAGAAATCGCCTCCTCGCGCGATGATAATACAGGCGGCTTCAAAGGCATCATGGGCGAGATCACCCACGCCTTTAACTGCCTGTCCGATCCCGATCTGATGGCCTCGGTCTCGCCGCCTTTTACGGCGTCGATGGCGCAGATGTGCGAGAGCGATCAAACCTATCAATTCTATCTGATGCCGCCGGGTGACATGGTCGAAGCATGGGCTCCGGTCCTGAAATCTTTCTTCGTCAATGCCCGCACCTATAAATCCCGTGCGCCCGCCGCGCCGCGCCAGACATGGATATTGGATGAGATCGGGAACCTCGGCTCGTTCCCCTTGGCGATGAAGCTGTTCACCCGCGATGCCGGGCTGGGCATTCGCCCTTGGGGGTTCTGGCAATCGACGGAACAGATGAAATCGCTGGCACCGGGGGCCGAGAAGATCATCCCCGCCTCGGCGGCCTTGCAGAACTGGTTCGGCGTACGCGATGACAGCACCGCCATTGCGCTCTCACAGCGCTTAGGCTTCGAGACCTTGCGCTATGCTGATGATGAACGCCGCGTGCGCGCCGAACACTCCAAGCGCCATGCCGCGATGGCCGCCTTCACGGGCCGTAACCCGTTCGGCGCGGCGATGGAAGCGGCGCATCACGCCAAGCTGGCCGACCTTCCGGCGCTCAAGCAACGCGCCTTGATGACGCAGGATGAGGTTCTCGGCCTGCCGCAAAATAAACAGATCATCTTCGCCGATGGGCTGGCGCATCCCATTCTGGCGGATCGGGTTCAGTACTACGAACTGCCGTTCATGGCCGGGCGATACCACCCGAACCCGTATTTCCCGCCGAAAGATCGCGTTCAGATCATGACGCCGCGCGGGCAACAGTGGCGGCCTGTCGTTGTCGAACCCGTACCCAAACGCTTCGCGCATTACCCGCAATATCGAGACGGAAGATGGAGCCGCATCGCATGACCAGTTTCTCAAAGAACATATCGCCGAGCTCTATCAATGCCGGATCGTCCCGCGAGGCATTCGACGACGCACGCAATGAAGCGCCGGACAAAAGCGATCAGCGTCCATCTTCGATGGTGGAAAAAGAACAGCCACACCCAGCGCCGCGTCCCTCACCGGACATTGCCGGGGATGTAGATCGCGCCAGCTTCGATGCTGCCTGGGCACGCGAACAGCGCCGTGCCGCCTTCATTCATGAACGCACAGACACGCAGACTGGTGGTCGCGTCCGCATTTTGAACAAGACCTTCAACCGCTAACTGAGAGAGGAGTTAACGCGATGAGTAAAGATGACCGTAGCCCGGAGCCGATCCGCCCTGAGGACGTATTGCGCGATGGCAACTTGAAGGCGTCGATCTGGCGCAATGGATCCGAACGGGGAGATTATTTTGCGACTACTTTCGCACGCACGCATAAGGATGATGACGGCAATCTGCGAGACAGCCACAGCTTTATCGGGACGGACTTGTTGAAATTGTCCGAGCTGGCGCGCCGAAGCTACGAGCGGACAAGTGAATTGCGCCGGGAAGAATTCAAAGGTCGGCGTGAAGAACAAGGCAGGGCTCCGAAGGGTAACCGCCCAAATCGGAGCCAATAACTAAATAATAGTACAACTTTTTCTTGTATATTGGTGAGCAATCTCGTATAAATGTTCATGTAATGTTCTATCGCACGGCAAGGAAAGGAGGCGGGTGAGAGAAGACAATTCTATATGAAGGAGACGCCGTGATGACGGAACAAAAAGACGTAGAGCAATTGAACAACGAGAGCGGCGAGAATGGCTCAAACGGATCAGTGCATCCGTCAGTCTCTTTCGATCCGGCAGAATTTATGCACTTTCTCGATGAGGCGGATTGGAGTGAAGAAGAAAAATTCAAATACCTCGCGCTGGTCTGGGAGATCGTCTGCGAATTCGTGATGCTCGGCTTCGATGTTCACCCATTCCAGCAAGCCCGGAAAAACTGTGGAAAAGCCGACGAATTCCGCCCTCAGCCCCCGCCTGAGACCGCCCGCGTGATAGACTCTTCCCATAGTCAATTGATTGAAAAATTTGTGAGTCAGAGCGGGATGGAATCTGCTTCTGATGGGAAAGGATCTGTCGATGGATAGGCCACAAGAAGCCCTGATTTATTGTCGCGTGTCGGGTAAAAAACAGACGAAGGATGGATCGGGCCTCGACAGTCAGGAATATCGCTGCCGCCAGTATGCGGAAGCCAAAGGATATTCCGTGGAGGCGGTTTTTCCCGATGACGTATCGGGCGGTGGAGACTTCATGAACCGCCCCGGCATGGTCGCTCTGCTCGCCTATATGGATGCGCGCGCAGGAGAACGCTTCGTCGTTATTTTTGACGATCTGAAACGCTACGCCCGTGATGTGGAATTCCACCTTAAGCTACGCCGCGAGATGTTGGCGCGCGGGGCAATCCGCGAATGTCTGAACTTCAATTTCGAAGACACGCCTGAAGGCAAATTCAACGAGATTATCTCCGCCGCCGCTGGAGAACTGGAACGCCTGCAGATGGGGCGGCAAAACAAACAAAAAGCGATGGCACGGGTCGAACAAGGCTACGCCGTGCGTTCAGTGCCGCCTGTTGGCTTGAAATACGTCCCGGCTAAAGGCGGAGGTAAGGTGTTGGTTCACGATGAGCCAGTCGCCTCGATCATCCGCGAAGCGCTCGAAGGCTTTGCCTCTGGGCGCTTCCAGTCCCAGTCCGAAGTGAAACGCTTTCTCGAATCCCAGTCCGACTTTCCCAAAGACCTGTCTGATGGTTCGATCCGGCAACAGAAGGTGAAACGTTTGCTCACCCAAATCTATTATGCGGGATATATCGCGATGCCAAGCTGGGGCATTTCTATCCGCGATGCCAAACACGAAGGCATCGTCAGCAAAGAAACCTTTCACCGCATTCAAGAGCGCCTCAAGGAACGCCCCGTTATGCCCGCCCGCAAGGATATGAGCGTGGATTTCCCGTTGCGTGGCGCTGTCACTTGCGCCTCATGCGGTTATTCGCTCACCGGAGGGTGGAGCAAGGGAAAAAACCAGAGATATGCCTATTATTTCTGCCACCACAAAGGGTGCCCAGAACGAGGAAAAACGATTCCGGTCGCAAAGTTCCATGACTTGTTCGAAGAGCTCCTACGCTCATTGCAGCCCTCGCGCCCGTATTTCGAACTGGTAAAGGCGATGTTCATCAAAGCTTGGGATGCTCAAACCAAACGTTTAGACGAAACTGTGGAGGCCTATGCAGTAAAAGCCCGCGCACTCGAAACGGAAATTGGTAAGGTTGTGGATCGTATGATTGAAGTGACCAACCCGCGTGCTTTAAAGGCGTTTGAAGATCGCATCGAAGCGCTGGAACGCGAAAAACTCACCGCCATCGAAAATGCGTCAAAAAAACCTGCCTCTGCGCATTCGTTCGAGGAAATGTTTGAACACGCAATGCAGTTCCTCGCAAACCCTTATGAATGCTGGAAAATTGGGGGTCAGACAGCACAAAAGTTGGTGTTGAGATTGGCCTTCTGTGAGCCCATCACCTATGCCCGAGATACGGGCTGTTTGAACACCAAAAAGTCTAATGTTTTTAGACTTTTAGAGGGTAATAACATGTCGAGAAGAAAGATGGTGCCGCCGGAGTGATTCGAACACTCGACCTCTCCCTTACCAAGGGAGTGCTCTACCCCTGAGCTACGGCGGCATGGCAGGCGGCGCGTCATAGCCCGCGCCCGGGTCGGGGTCAACAGCTAGATGGCCTCGGGCCACGATTGCCGTGTCCGGAAATCAAAGCGATACAAAATCATTTACGAACATGGTGATTTGTGTATCATATTCATCAGACATGGTGGCGAGGCCATGTGAACAGGCATTGGGGAGCGCGCGTCATGGCTGGATCAGACAGCTCACAACAGGGGTCGGACAGGCCCGAACTGGTTGCCGCGCCCGACGAGGCGGCGATGGAAACCGCGTTCCAGGCCCGGATCGATGCGGAGACCCGGATCGAGCCGCGCGACTGGATGCCTGACAAGTACCGCAAGTTCATGATCCGCCAGATCTCCCAGCATGCGCATTCGGAATATGTCGGGATGCTGCCGGAGGGGAACTGGATCACCCGCGCGCCGACCCTGCGCCGAAAGGCGGCCCTGCTGGCCAAGATCCAGGATGAGGCGGGGCACGCGGCCTACCTCTACAGCGCCGCCGAGACCCTGGGCACGACGCGGGACCAGACGCTGGAAGACCTGCATTCGGGCAAGGCGAAGTATTCGTCGATCTTCAATTACCCGGTTCTGACCTGGGCCGACATCGGCACCATCGGCTGGCTGGTCGACGGTGCGGCCATCGTCAATCAGGTGGCGCTCTGCCGCACGTCCTATGGTCCCTATGCCCGCGCCATGGTGCGCATCTGCAAGGAAGAGAGCTTTCACCAGCGCCAGGGGTTCGAGATCATCACCACGCTGGCGCATGGCGCGCCGGAGCAGAAGGAGATGGCGCAGGACGCGCTGAACCGCTGGTGGTGGCCAGCGCTGATGATGTTCGGCCCGCATGATGCCGATTCCCCGAATTCCGAAATCGCCTTCAAGTGGAAGGTGAAGCGGCAGTCGAACGACCAGCTGCGGCAGCGCTTCGTCGACATGACGGTGCCACAGGCCGAATTCCTGGGCCTGAAGGTGCCGGACCCGGATCTGACCTGGAACGCCGAAACCGGCCACTACGACTTCGGCCCCATCGACTGGGACGAGTTCTGGCGCGTGGTGAAGGGGGATGGCCTGTGCAATCGCGACCGCCTTGCCGCCCGCCGCACCGCGCATGAGGACGGTGCCTGGGTGCGGGACGCTGCCATGGCGCATGCCGCGAAGAAACGCGCCGCGAAACAGGATGCCGCCTGATCACGGCCTGCATCCGGCCTGACAGGCAAGGGGAGAGACAATCATGACCACCGCCAAGGAATGGCCACTCTGGGAAGTGTTCATCCGCAGCCGCGACGGCCTGCACCACAAGCATGCGGGCAGCCTGCATGCGCCGGATGCCGAACTGGCAATCCAGAACGCCCGCGATCTCTATACCCGCCGCTCCGAAGGGGTGTCGATCTGGGTGGTGCCATCGGCGGACATCGTGGCGTCGGAACCTGCCGACAAGGACAGTCTGTTCGATCCGGCGGCGAGCAAGGTCTATCGCCACCCGACCTTCTATACGGTCCCCGACGAGGTGACGAACATCTGACGGGCGCTGTCGGTTGCCGCCTGATTGCCGCCACCGCCGCCCATCCTCTGCGTGAGGTTTACGCCATGACTGCATCTGCCACTGATCACGACGCCGCCCTGTTCCGCTATCTGCTGCGGCTGGGGGACACCAGTCACGTGCTGTGTCACCGGCTGGGGGAATGGTGCGGTCACGGACCGATCATGGAGGAGGACATTGCCCTGACGAACGTCGCGCTGGACCTGATCGGGCAGGCGCGCCTGTTCTATCAGTATGCGGGTGAGGTGGAGGGCAAGGGCCGGTCGGAGGATGAGCTGGCGTTCCTGCGCCCGGAGCGGGATTTCAACAACCTGCTGCTGGTGGAGCAGCCGAACGGCGATTATGCGCACACCATGGCGCGGCAGTTCCTGTTCGATGCCTGGAACCTGCTGCTGTTCCGGGGGCTGGCGCAATCGAAAGACGCCCGCATTGCGGAGATTGCGGCCAAGGCGGTGAAGGAAATCACCTATCACCGTCGCCATTCGTCCAGCTGGGTTATCCGCATGGGTGACGGGACGGAGGTAAGCCGGACCCGCATCGTGGCCGCGTTCGAACAGCTGATGGGCTTCACGCCTGAATTCTTCCACATGGATGATATTGACCGGCAGATGGCCGAAGCGGGCATTGGCCCTGATCTGGCTGCCCTGCGCGACCCCTGGATGGCGGATGTGGAAGCGGTCCTTGCCGAGGCGACGCTGGACTGGCCGTCGGCCACCTGGTCGGTGATGGGCGGGCGGCATGAGGGTCGCCATACCGAGCATCTGGGGCATCTGCTGGCGGAAATGCAATCGACACAGCGCCAGTATCCCGGATTGAACTGGTAAGGCCCCCAGAAAAGAGCCAGGACAGACTCATGACAGCCCCCCGCCACACGCGCCCGAAACCCAGCGGTGCCGCCTTGCCTGACGAGATCTTCGCCGGATTCGCGGGGGCGCCGATGCAGGTGCAGGCGACCCCGGGTCCCCTGACGGTGGAGCGCGCGCAGGCGGTGCTGGCCACCGTGCCGGATCCCGAAATCCCCAGCGTGATGCTGCCCGACCTGGGGGTCATCCGGGGTGTGGATGTCGACGGAGACGCGGTGACCGTGCGCATGTCGCCGACCTATACCGGCTGCCCCGCGACCGACCTGATGCAGATGATGATCCGCGAACAGCTGACCGCTGCCGGGTTTGCCACCGTGACCGTCGATCTGGTGCTGTCGCCAGCCTGGTCGTCCGATGACATCACGGCAGAGGGACGGCGGAAGATGGCCGCGGCGGGCATTGCCCCGCCCGCCCACCGCGCGACCGACAAGCGCCACCTGACCGGCACGACGCCGGACGTCGCCTGCCCGCATTGCGGGTCCATGGCGACGGAGATGACCAGCGCCTTCGGGGCGACCGCCTGCAAGGCGCTTTGGCGCTGCACCGATTGCCAGGAACCATTCGATTACTTCAAGTGCATCTGACGGAGGCCGCACAATGGCACCCAAGTTTCATACCCTGAACGTGGCCGATGTCCGCCAGGAGACCGATGACGCCGTCTCCATTGCGTTCGACGTGCCGTCGGAACTCCGCGCCGATTACCACTTCATTCCCGGCCAGTACCTGACCTTGCGGGCGGACGTCGGTGGCCGCGACATTCGCCGGTCCTATTCCATCTGCTCCGGCCCTGATGACGGGGAACTGAGGGTGGCCATCCGCCGGGTCGACGGCGGCCTGTTTTCCAGCTTTGCCAATGACGCCATCGGCGCGGGCGATCCGATCCAGGTGATGACCCCGGACGGGCGGTTCACCTTCGATGCCGACCCGAACCGCGCCGGGCAGTATGTCGCCTTTGCCGCCGGGTCCGGCATCACGCCGATCCTGTCCATCGTCAAGGCGGTGCTGGGGGCGGAGCCGAAGTCGTCCATGACCGTGGTCTATGGCAACCGGACCACCCAGTCGGTGATCTTCCGCGAGGCGCTGGAGGACCTGAAGAACCATTATCCGACGCGGCTGAACCTGATCCACATCCTGTCGCGGGAAACCATGGAAGCGCCGCTGCTGTCGGGGCGCATCGATGCGGAAAAGGCCGAGGCGCTGCTGGGCAAGCTGATCAATGTGGCCGACACCGACGCATTCTGGCTCTGCGGGCCGGAGGAGATGATCACCACCGTCTCCGACGCGCTGAAGGCGCATGGCGCCACCCCGGACAGGATCAGGTTCGAGCTGTTCACCCCCGCCAATGACGGCAACCCGAAGCCGAAACGGGTCGCCAGTCCGGGGGAGGAACTGCCCGTGCGCCACATCGGCGTCATCATCGATGGCCACCGGATCGACTTCGACATGGTGGATGACGGGACCGCCATCCTCGACGCCGCCCTGGAAAACCGCGCCGATCTGCCCTTTGCCTGCAAGGGCGGCATGTGCTGCACCTGCCGCTGTCGCCTGATCGAAGGTCAGGTGGAGATGGACAAGAACTACGCCCTGGACGATGACGAGATCGCGGACGGGTATGTCCTGTCCTGCCAGGCGACACCGACCACGGACACCGTCGTGCTGGATTTCGACCAGCGCTAGGCACCGCCGCCCGCTGCGGCAGTCAGGCCCTTGCGGCATCCAGCGATTCCGCTCCGCGCCGAATTGATCTATGACCGGCTGCATGGGAACACCGGCAACATCAGGGGATCGCGGGACGGGGCCATCCGGCGGACGCAAGGGGCCGTCCGGACTGGTCCGGGCCGCCATGACCGTGGGCGGCTTCACCCTGATCAGCCGCGTTACCGGCTTTGCGCGCGACATCCTGATCGCGGCGCTGCTGGGCGCGGGACCGATCGGGGACGCGTTCTTCGTGGCATTCAAGCTGCCCAATTTCTTCCGCCGCCTGTTTGCCGAGGGCGCATTCAACGCAGCTTTCATCCCGCGCTTCTCCGCTCACCTGAAACAGGACGGTCGCGACGCGGCGCATGGCTTCGCGGAGGAGACGCTGGCGGTTCTGCTCGGCGTCCTCTTGCTGTTCGTGGCGCTGGCACAGATGTTCATGCCGGTGCTGATGCTGGGGCTGGCCCCCGGATTTGCAGACGATCCGGCGACATTCGACCTCGCCGTCGATCTGACGCGCATAACCTTCCCCTATCTGCTGTTCATCAGCCTGGTGTCCCTGATGGCCGGGGTGTTGAACGGGGTCGGGCGGTTTGCGGCGGCAGCGGCGACGCCGATCCTGCTGAATCTCTGCCTGATCGCCGCCTTGCTGCTGCTGGTCGATCACGTGCCGACGGCGGGCCACGCGCTGGCCATCGGCGTCTTCGTGGCTGGTGTGGTGCAGTTCGTCTGGCTGCTCATCGCCCTGAACAGGGCCGGCCTGGCGCTGCGTCTGCCCCGTCCCCGCCTGACACCGGCGGTACGCCGCGTGCTGATCATCATGGGACCGGCGGCGCTGGGGGCGGGCGTCGTGCAGGTCAATCTGGTCATCGACATCATCCTGGCGTCCCTGCTGCAGGACGGCGCCATTTCATACCTGTTCTATGCCGACCGCATCAGCCAGTTGCCCATTGGCGTGGTGGGCGTGGCAGTGGGTACGGCGCTGCTGCCGCTGCTGTCACGACAGGCCGCGGCGGGGGAGAATGAAGCCGCACGGCAGAGCCTGAATCGGGCGATGGAGCTTGGTCTGCTGCTGGCGCTGCCGGCCATGGCGGCCTGCCTGGCGATCCCCGACATTCTGGTGGCGGGATTGTTCGAGCGTGGTGCCTTCACTGCCGCTGATACGCAGGCAACCGCCATGACCCTGACTGCCTATGCCATCGGCCTGCCGGCCTATGTGATGATGAAAGTGCTTGGCCCGGCATTCTTCGCGCGATCCGACACGGTGACGCCACTGAAGATCGCGCTGGTGACGGTCGTGGTGAACATGGCCCTCAATCTCGCCCTCATGTGGCATCTGCAGCAGGTCGGGCTGGCACTGGCGACCGCGCTGTCGTCGTGGCTCAGCGCGGTCCTTTCCATGTGGCTGCTGCACCGCCGGGGCTGGCTGGCGACAGACACGCGGTTGCGCATCGCCGTGGCAAAGGCGGTGTTTGCCAGTGCCCTGATGGCCGGTGTTCTGGTCGCAGCCGCTCTGGCGCTGGCCCCGCTGGCGGGGGAGGGGGAGGCGCTACGAGCCACCGGGCTGGTCGTGCTGGTGGCCATGGGGCTGCTGACCTATGCGGTGCTGGCCCAGATCACGGGCCTGGCGCGGTTGCGCGACCTGAAGGCGATGATGCGCGGACGGGACGTGGGCGCACGATGACCGGGGCCCGGGTCAGATGATGGACTGGCGCAAGCTGCTGTCGGCGCGGCGTCTGGTGGATGTTGCACCGGAACCCTATGACGTGGCCCGCAGCCCGTTCCAGAAGGATTTCGACCGCATCGTCTTCTGTTCCGCTTTCAGACGGCTGCAGGACAAGACCCAGGTCCATCCCCTGTCCGACAATGACTATGTGCGCACGCGCCTGACCCACAGCCTGGAGGTCGCGTCGGTCGGCCGCTCCCTCGGTGCCGGGATCGGGCAGGTGATCGCGGGGCGTCGGCGGTTGCCGGCGGAACTTGATGCGGCAGAGTTCGGCCATATCGTGTCCGCCGCCAGTCTGGCGCATGACATCGGCAATCCGCCGTTCGGTCATCGGGGTGAGAAACTGATGCGCAGCTGGTTCCGCGATGCCGCGCGGGGCCGGGCGATGCTGAACGGCCTGACCGAGGCGGAACAGCAGGATCTGCTGCAGTTCGAGGGCAATGCCCAGGGCTTTCGCATCCTGACCCGGTTGCAGAACTGGCGTGATGCGGGTGGCCTGCGGCTGACGGCTGCGACACTGGCCACGTTCAGCAAGTATCCGCGGCTGGTGAACGGTGCGCCTGCGCGGGGTGCCGATGATGCCGGGGCGCAGAAATTCGGCATCATGCAGGCAGAGGCCGCAATCTTCCGCGATGTGGCCCGGGAAACGGGCCTGCAGGGCGCTGGTGAAGGGCGCTGGTTGCGCCATCCGCTGGCGTTCCTGGTCGAGGCGGCAGACGACATCTGCTACACGATCATCGACCTGGAGGATGGCTACAAGATTGGCAAGATCCCCTTCGCCGAGGCGGAGCAGCTGTTGCTGGCGCTGGGGGGAACCCGGCGGCGGCTGAAGGAAATCGCCGAACCGGCCCGGCGCATCGCCTACCTCAGGGCCAAGGCCATCGGGGTGCTGATCGGTCAGGTCGCCGCCATGTTCCTGGATGTCGAACCGCAGCTGCTGGATGGCCGCCATCGCGCGCCGCTGCTGAATGACGTGCCGGGGGCGGCGGCGCTGGCGCACATCACCGACGTCACGGCGCGCAAGGTCTTCGTCAGTGATGGAGACTATGAACGCGACCTGGGCGCAGATCGGGTGATCCGTGCCTTGCTGGACCGTGCAGCCAGCCAGTCAGCGACGGGCACCTCGGCCTACGCACGTGCGCTCGGCGTCACTGACCTTGTATCAGGCATGACAGACAGCTACGCAATGCAGCAATATGCTGCTTCGGACCTTTCCCGCGGCAGCTTCCGTGGGTAACATGGTAACTCAACATCAGGATCTCTGAACAATGACCCAGCAGCAGGTGGACTATTTCGGCGCCCTCGGTTCACCCTGGACGTATCTGGGCCATGAGCGATTGACGGCGATGGCATCGATGGCGGGCGCGAAGATACGTTTCTGCCCGATCAACCTGCTGCCGGTATTCGATCAGACGGGGGGACTGCCCTTGCCGAAGCGGGCACCGGCCCGGCGGGCGTATCGGATGCAGGAACTGAAGCGCTGGCGCGCCAAGCTGGAACGGCCCCTGACGCTGGAGCCGAAGTTCTTCCCGGCGAACGAGACGGAGGCGGCGCTGCTGACCATCACCGCCCGCGAAACCGGCGGCGATGATCTGGTGCTGGCTGGCGGCTTCATGCGGGCCGTCTGGGCGGAAGATCGCGATATCTCGGACGCGGCGACCATCGACGCGATCATTGCCGAGGCCGGGATGGATGCCGCCGACCTGCGCGCCAGGATGGCGGACGTCGACCCGGCTGCCATTCGGGGGCGGGAAACGGCGGAGGCGCTGGAACGCGGTGTCTTCGGCGCACCGACCTATCACTTTGGCGACGAGATGTTCTGGGGCCAGGACCGGCTCGACTTCGTCGAACGAAAGCTGCGAGGCTGATGAGCGTGGATGAGGACCTGCCGCTGCTCGACGATGGTGCCCTGCAGTCGCTTGCCCGGGATACCGGCGACGAGATCGTCGGCGTGCTGGTGGGGGAGTTCCTGTCGGAGGCCGAGCGGCGGGTGCAGGAAGTCGCCGACGCGGCGCATACCGCCGATTTCGCGCGCCTGGGGTTCGAGGGCCATGCCCTGAAAAGCACATGCTCCACCTTTGGTGCGGCCCGGCTGGGCGTGCGGGCAGCCGACATCGAACGTGCGGTCAAGGATGGTGACGAGGCCCGGGCGGTTGCCGGTGCGCAGGGGATCGAGGCTGAGTTCGAAGCCACCGCGCAGGCGTTCCGCGACCGCTTTCCGGGCGGCTGAGGCAGCATATCGTGACCTGATTGCCGATCACGCGGTGGTCATCACCCAAGTTTGGTCTTGCGGCCCGTCGCAGACCCGCGAACAATCACGCAATGAACAAGTTGAAGCTTCCCATGCGGACACTGCTGTCGGCGACACTTGGCATGGCCATGACAGCCCTTGTCGGCCTGCCCGGTATTGGCCCGGCCCATGCAACGGATGTTGCATCCAAGGACCGTGATGCCGTCATTTCGCCCGTCACCCCTGCGGCCCGTGTGTCGGGGAAGGGCTTCGGTGCCTTTCTGGCTGCGCGTCAGGCGCGCAAGGATGGCGATATCGCGGCGGCGGCGCATTACTTCAATGAGGCGCTGACTGCGGATCCCGGCAACATCTGGCTGTTGCGCCGGGCGTTTCTGCTGACGGTGTCGGAGGGCGAAGTGACTGCCGCCCTGCCGCTGGCGATCCGCATTCTTGAAGGCGACGAACAGGCACCGGTCGCGAACCTGACAGTCGCCGTCGATGACCTGAAGAACGGGCGCTATGGCAAGGCGGAATCACGCATTTCGAAGGCCAACAAGCGGCGTGGCTCCATGCGTCTTGTCGGGCCGCTGCTGCGGGCGTGGGCGTCCTATGGCAAGGGCGATGGCGCGGAAGCGGCACAACGCCTGGACATGCTCAACAAGACCGAAGCCTTTGCCCCGTTCGCGAATTATCACCGCACGCTGATCCTGGCTGCGGCGGGCGATCTGGACGCGGCATTGACGGCATTTGCCGCCTATGAGGAGGGTACCCGACCTGATCTGCGATCCATGCTGGTCAAGGCTGCCATCATCGAGATGCGCGATGGAGCAGAAGCGGGTCGTGCGGCGCTGGAAACCCTGCGTCGGCGTTTCGGTGAGGACCATGTGCTGGTCGCTTACCTGAACGGGGAAAGGGCACTGTCGGAAGCGTTTCCGATCCGTGATGCCAATGACGGCGTTGCGGAGGCGCTGTACGGCGCGGCCTCGGCGCTGGTCCGCGACAATGTCAGCGACGTGGCAATGATCTACCTGCGGCTGTCGCTGCATGTGCGCGGCGACCTGGACGTGGCGCAGGCCCTGCTGGGCGATATCCGGGAATCCGGTGACCGCTGGCTGGAGGCCATAGCCGCCTATGAAGGCGTGGCCAATGAATCCCCCTACAAGTGGGGGGCGAAGCTGCGGACGGCCTGGATGCTGGACAAGCTGGACCGTACCGATCAGGCCATCGAACTGCTGCAGCGCATGGCGGCCGAGCGGCAGAAGGAAACGGTGGCCCTGATTACCCTGGCGGATCTGCTGCGCACGCATTCACGGTTCGAGGAAGCGGCGACGATCTACAGTCAGGCCATCGACCGCATCGATGAACTGGGGCCACGGCACTGGGCGGTGCTGTACGCCCGGGGTATCGCGCTGGAAAGGTCCGGCCGCTGGACCGATGCCGAGCAGGATCTGCTGCAGGCGCTGGAACTGCGGCCCAAGCACCCTTACATCATGAATTACCTGGCCTATTCCTGGGCTGACAAGGGCGTGAAACTGGATGAGGCCGTGGAAATGCTGCGCCAGGCCGTCGCGCTCCGGCCGCAGGACGGCTACATCATCGACAGCCTTGGCTGGGTCCTGTTCCGCAAGGGGGAGCATGAGGAAGCGGTCAAGCAACTGGAACGCGCCGTCGAACTGCGCCCCGAAGACCCCACGATCAACGAGCATCTGGGCGATGCCTACTGGCATGTGGGGCGTCGTCTCGAAAGCTGTTTCCAGTGGCGCCGCGTGCTGGTGCTCGAACCGCTGGAGGGACAGGTGGAGACGGTCGGCGTGAAGCTGAAGGAAGGCCTGCCCACCGGCAAGGGCGGGGCCAGCTTCCGGGGCTGTACCTGACCGCATGATCCTTGCCTGTGCCGCACCGGCCAAGCTGAACCTTTTCCTGCATGTCGGGGGGCGGCGTGACGATGGCCTGCATCTGCTGCAGAGCCTTGTCTGCTTTGCCGACGTCGGCGACCGCGTGACGGTGGAGCGGATCGGCAACACGGGGGCACCGCTGCAGTTCGTTGCAACCGGTCCTTTCGCGCATGATCTGGATGGTGACGGCGGGGCCAACCTGGTTGTCCAGGCTGCCGTCGGGCTGGCCCGCGCGACAGGTCAGACAACGGATGGCCTGCGCCTGACCTTGCGGAAGAACCTGCCCGTGGCGTCTGGCATCGGCGGCGGGTCAGCCGATGCTGCGGCCACCCTGCGGGCGCTGGAAGCTTTCTGGGGTGTTGCCCTGGACCCTGACGCCCGCGCGGCGCTGGCGCTGGCGCTCGGGGCCGATGTTCCGGTATGCCTGTCGGCCCGGCCCGCGCTGCTGGAAGGGGTGGGGGAGCGGCTGACACCCTGCGCCATTCCCGCCGGAATTGGCGTGTTGCTGGTCAATCCAGGGTCGCCGGTATCGACACCGGCGGTCTTTCGCGCGTTCGCCGCGGCAGGCACATTCACGCCATCACGTGACGGTTTCCCGTCCGCTGACCGGGATGGCTGGTTCGATGAACTGTCCGGATGCCACAACGACCTGCAGCCAGCGGCAAGGACAATCTGTCAGCCGATTGACGCGGTTCTGGCCATGCTGGCGCGCTGTGATGGGGTGCGGCTGTACCGCATGTCGGGGTCTGGGGCGACTTGCTTCGCCCTGTTCGACACAGTGGCCGGGGCCGAGGGCGCCAGGCACCTTGTCGCGCAGACCCGTCCTGACTGGTGGTGCGCCGCCGGGGCGCTGCACCACCAGCAATCAGGTCAGCCGTTCAGCGCGGAATGCTGAACGGCGCAGGGTCAGATGTTTGAATCGATCCAGGACTGCAGCTGCGACTTCGGCAGCACGCCAACCTTGGTGGCCACGACTTCGCCGCCCTTGAACAGCATCAGGGTCGGGATGCCGCGCACGCCATAGCGGGTGGGCGTGTTGGGGTTTTCGTCGATGTTCAGCTTGGCGACGGTCAGCTTGCCGTCCATCTCCGCCGAGATCTCGTCCAGCGACGGGGCGATCTGGCGGCACGGGCCACACCATTCGGCCCAGTAATCCACCAGGACCGGCTTGTCGGCGGCCAGGACGTCGGTCTGGAAGTTGTCGTCGGTGATCTTGACGGTGCTCATCGCGCATTCTCCGAATGATGGTCAGGCCGAAATGGCTCGGCATCTTGTTTTCTGTGTCGGTCCACGGCCTGGATGTTTCACGGGTCAGGATGGATCGGACGTTGAACAGAAACTAGGTAGGGGCAGGGGGAGCGTCAAGGCGCGGGCCGAAGCACCTGATCCAGCAAGGCATCGGGCAGGGACATGCTGCGGGCCTCATCCGTCCAGACGAGAATCGCCTCCACCGGGCGGTCCCCGTGCAGTTGTTGCAGCACCGACCGGTAGAGCGCCATCTGCCGAAGGTAGGCAGTCGAAACATCCGCGACATCCTGCGGCGGGGGACGGTTGGTCTTGTAGTCGGCGACGATGATCCGGTCGTCACTGATCAGCAGCCGATCCACCTGTCCGGTCACCACCACGCCATCCACCAGGCCGGTGATCGCCACTTCTGCGCGGCTGCCGGTACCGAACAGCGCGGCCAGCGCCGGGGCATCCATCACGGCCAGCGCCTCCGCAATCAATGCGGCGGCCATCTGCTCCGCAGCCTTGGCATCCAGACCGGGTGACATGCCCGCCAGCCGACGGCGCAACAGGGTCTCGCCACGGGTCTGGCGCTGCTCGACTGGCAGGGTGGGCAACACCTGCAGCAGGTAATGGATCAGAACGCCGCGCTGCAGCGCGCCCGACCCGCCATGAAACAGCGGGCTGCGCACGGCAGGTTCCATCTCGCTGGGACGGGACGGGCTGAGCGGGCGCGGCGGTACCGGTTCTTCCGGTATCGGTGCCGTCACCCATGCAGGCAGGGTCAGGTCAGGGGGCAGATCGGTCTGTCCCGAAGGCAAGGCTGCCGCGACTTCGCCCAGCACCAGGGTCCCTGCCGCGTCCACCGCCACGGCACCGGCATCCTGCAGCCCGGCCTGCACCATCCGGTACCAGCTGTCTTCGTTGGGCACGTTCCGGCTGGAGGTGAAACAGCCGCAGACATACAGCCGGTCCTCGGCGCGGGTCATCGCGACGTAGAGCAGGCGGCGATACTCGGCGATCTGGTCCTGCATCACCCGGTCGCGATGGGTTTCGAGGGCGATGGGGCTCTCGGCCCGTGTGCCGGTGACAAGGGGCAGCCCGCCAGCGTCATTGTCCAGAAACACCAGGCGGTCGCGGGGCGCCTGTGGCGGCCGTCCGGTATCGGGCAGGAAGACGACCGGAGCCTCCAGGCCCTTTGCGCCATGGACGGTCATGATACGCACCGCATCGCGCCCATGATCCATGTCGCGCTTTATTTCCGCATCCTGCTGGCGAAGCCGGTGCAGGAAACCCTGCATGGATGCCGGGCCATGGCCTTCATCGTTCAGGGCAGCCTGAAGGAATTCATCCAGCGGGTCGATCTGGTCAGGCCCAAGCCGCCGAACCAGCCGCTTCCGCCCACCGCGCTGGCCCAGCAGGCGGCTGTAGAATTCGAATGGTGGCAGCAGATCCACTTGCCCCAGCAGGTCCGAAAGCTCATCGATCGCGGCCTGCCAGTGTGGTTGTTGCGCCGCGTGTGACCGCAGCGACGACCACAATGATGCCTTCCCGCGCCCGTGCGCCAGCGGGAACAGGTCAGCGTCATCGTCAAATCCATACAGCGGCGATTTCAATACCGTGGCCAGCGCCAGATCGTCTTCCGGCAACAGCAGGAAATCCCCCAGCACCATCAGATCCATGACCGCGATCTGTTCGGTCAGGCGCATCCGGTCGGACCCGGCGACGGGCACATTCTCTGCCTTCAGCGCGCGTGAAATCTCCACCACGAGTGCGTCACGCTTGCGCACCAGGATCATCACGTCACCGGCGCGTATCGGACGCATTGGCCGCGATCCGTCCGGGCCATCGCCGATCGTCTCCCGGTCACGGATCATGCCCGCAATCCGTGCCGCGATCTGCTTCGCCAGTCGGCGGCGGGGGCTGTCTTCCTGTTCCTGGTCCTGCGGCGCGTCCCAGCGGTTGCCTTCCTGACGTTCCACGGGTTCCACCAGGGGCCAGAGTTCCACCAGACCCGGTGTCGCCTGCCGGAAGACGTGGTGGCGCGGCGGCGTGCCGTCTGCCGTCAGCCCGGTCGCCCGCGCGCCTGACAGGGTATGATCCACCGCCGTCAGGATGGCGGTGGTGGAGCGGAAGGAAAGCTGCAGGTCGATGGGCGCGAAACCTTCACCTACGTCATGCACGCGGTTGGCGAACCAGTCGCGGTTGGTCTGGAACCCCTTGGGGTCGGCACCCTGGAAGCTGTAGATCGACTGCTTTTCGTCACCGACAGCGAAGACCGTGCGTGTCGCTTCGCGTGCGCCATGCCCGACAAAGAACTCCTCGCTGAGTTCGCGGGCGATGTCCCACTGGGCAGGCGACGTGTCCTGCGCTTCGTCGATCAGGATGTGGTCGATACCCTGATCCAGCTTGTAGTGTACCCAGCCCCGGTCCTTCCGCAGCAGGTCGCGCAGCCGCAGGATCAGGTCGTCATGGTCCAGCATGCCGCGCCGGGCCTTGGCCGCGCTGTAGCCGTCCAGCAGCACCCCGGCGAGGGTCAGGAAATCATGCGTCATGTCGGCGAGGGCGGCGGCGCGGCGGCGGTCTGCCAGGACACAGATCCGGTCCTGTTCTGCCAGCATGGGGTCGAGCGCGCTGGGGTCGGCCTTCTCCGCCGCCTTGCTCAACAGTCTGGCCTTCGGCTCGGCGGTCTGTGTCAGGTAGATGGTGCAATAGTCATCGAACATGGTCCGACGGCCTGCATCGTCTGACGCCAGCCAGGCGGACAGCAACCCTGCACTGCGTTGTGCGACGACACCCTTCCTGTCCTGTTGCAGTGCCTGCATCGCGCGGCGCAGGCCCAGGGCGTCGAAATGGCCGTCGCGGCAGCCGCTCGCCAGGACCGCTTCCTCGGTCTCGTCCGGTCCGAGGCCCAGATTGCGGCGCAGTGCAGCCACGGTGCCGTCCGGGCCACCGTGGCGCTGCAAGGCTTCCGACAGCCGATCACGCCGCCAGAGCGCGCTGTTCAGCAGGCTGTCGAATTCCGTGTCCGGCAGACGGTCCACCAGCCGCGCCATGGCTGCAACAACGGCTTCAGGGCGGCCATGCCCGGCCAGCAGGTTGTCCTTCAGGGCGGTCTTGATGGC
The DNA here is from genome assembly GCA_029210175.1 of Minwuia sp. Classification (GTDB taxonomy): domain Bacteria; phylum Pseudomonadota; class Alphaproteobacteria; order Minwuiales; family Minwuiaceae; genus Minwuia. Next base: position 22,186 of record JARGPL010000039.1, read on the forward strand.
ATTGGCCTGAATGTCGTCCATCACCCGGAACTCGGGCGAGATTCCGGCCTCCAGCGGGAACCGCCCCAACACCGCACTGGCGAAGGCGTGGATGGTCTGGATCTTCAGACCGCCTGGCGTTTCCAGTGCGCGGGCGAACAATCGCCGGGCGGTATCGAGACTGATGTCTTCACCCACATCGGACCCGACGAGATCCTTCAGTTCCCCGCGCAGCTTTTCATTGCTCAGGGCGGCCCATCTGCCCAGCCGGTCGAACAGGCGGTTTTCCATCTCCGCCGCTGCGGCCTTGGTGAACGTCAGGCTGAGGATGCGGTTCGGCTCCGTCCCCGCCAGCAGCAATCGCACCACCCGGTCGGTCAGCACGCGGGTCTTGCCCGATCCCGCATTGGCGCTGACCCATGCGGATGTCAGCGGGTTCGCTGCGCGCCGCTGTCGACCGATGGTGACATCCAGGTCGACCGGTGCGTCAACAGGGGGGCGGCTGCCGGTCATGCCTCGCCCTCCCCGCCTTCGGTGGTGGACCATTCCGCAACCCGGGCCAGATGGTCGTAGTCGCCCGGGTAGCCGAGAAACTGCACCCGTGGACGCGAGAGGTAGGGGGTCTGTGGGTCCATGTATTCGGTGATCAGGCTGACCAGCCCTGCCTCCACATCCGCCAGCAGGTCGCCCAGGGGATGTTTCAGGGGCTTCCATTCGCCGCCCTCGCGAATGCCGTGCACGCGAATATGCACCAGATCGGTCAGATCCGGCTGACCCGCATCGGTGAACCCGCCTGCCCCAAGAATGAGACCCTGCAGCGGCATCTGCACCGCGAAGCCTGCGGCCACCTGCTTCTGGCTGGGGGGGCTGCCGGTCTTGTAATCGACAATCCGGGCGCTGCCGTCGGCCATCAGGTCGATCCGGTCGGCCTGCGCTGTCAGGTGAAAGCCTGGCAGGTGGGCCAGTCCGGGGTGTTCGCCGTCGACTTCCGCCAGCCGTCGGGTCACGTCGGTCGGGTCTGCCACATCCTGATCCAGCAGCCAGTGCGCGGCCTTCTCGAACCTGTGCCACCAGAGGGCATGAATGGCGGGGCGGGCTTCCAGCTCACGGAACACCTCCACCCCGATCCGGCGCAGATGCGGCCAGTCACTGCTTTGCCAGGCCCCTGGCCTGTCCTTGGCGAACCGGTCGAACGCGGCGTGGATAAGATCACCCTTCTGGCGTGGTCCCGGTTCCTCATCCAGGGGATCGAGCGCACGCAGCCGCAGGATCCGGCTGGCGTAGATGTCATAGGGGTCGCGGATCAGCCGCTCCACCGCAGTGACCGACAGCTTGTCGGGTCGTGCCGCGACCGGCGGCCTCGGGCTGGGGGGATCGATTGCGGTCTGTTCCGCAGGGGTATCGATGGCGCGGGCAAGCTGTATCAGACCCGTGTCCTGATCCAGCGACAGCCCGGCCCCGCTTGCCACACTGCGCAACCGCAACAGCCAGCGGGATGGCACCGTCGGTGTGCCCTCGGCCTTCAGTGACCGGGTCAGCACAACCGTGCCGGACGCTGCCAGCTGGCTGAAGTCATGGGCCTGCAGGCCGATCCGGCGTTCCGGTGCGGGCAGGCCGAACTGCGCGCGCATGCCACGGCTCATCCATGGATCGACATTGGCCTCGGCGGGCCAGGTGCCCTCATTCAGGCCGCCCAGGATCATCAGGTCGGCGGTCTGCAACCGGGCTTCCAGCGGCCCGAGGATGCGGATGCGGGGGTGGGTGCCGAAACGGGGCCGCACGGTGGCGCCGCCGATCAGCCTGTCGAGCAGGTCCGGCCAGTCCTCTGCCGCCACCGGCGCGCCATCATTGGCCACATCCAGCAGGTCGGTGATCAGCATCGCCGCCTGCTCACCTGCCTCCCCCTGCCAGAGCCGCTCCGCACCGGAAATCGTGTCCGTCGCAGCCAGTACCTCCGCGATTTCGACAAAGGCCTGCAACAGCGCGCTCAGCGGCATGGCGCCGTCGGTGAGGGCGCGGCAAAGGGGGCGTGTTGCATCGGCCAGCGCCAGCAGCCAGTCCGGTGCCGGTCCGGCGTGGACATCATCGGCAAGCACGGCAATGAACCCGTCCAGATCCACATGCAGGCGCACACCCCGCATCGCCTGGCGTTCAAGCGTGCGCACCGCACGGCGCAGGGTCGCTGTATCCAGCCCCAGGCCGGTCAGGGGATGTTTCATCAGGGCGAGCAGCGACACAGGGGTGAAACCATCCGCCAGGGCACCGGCTAGCAAGCCCAGAAACCGCCCCGGCGGTGTCAGGCGCAATGGTGTGCCGCCGGTATCGTCAACCGTGATGCCAAATCGCGCCAGTTCGGCGGCCACCCGCCGGCCAAGGCTGCGGTCCGGCGTGACCAGAGCCGCGGTCCGGGCGGGCTGTTCCATTTCCCTGCGCAGCAACAGGGCGATGGCCAGTGCCTCCTGCCCCGGATGCTCCGCCTCCACCACCGACAGGCCGTCCAGCGCATCAGGTGTCAGGTGGCTCAGGTCCTGCCAGCGGTCGGTGGTGGTGGCGGGACGCATGGTCTCGGTCAGCAGGGCATGGCGGTGGGCAGATCGCGTCACGCCGGGCTGGTCGCCCGCTGCACCTGCCCAGATATCCACATCTGCCGGATTGACGTGCAGCAGGCGCAGCAGATGTCGCATGCCGTGCTGCGGGTGCGCCGGTTCGGCCAGGATTTCCTTGTGTTCCGTCGCGTCCTTGTCCGCTTCGAAACCCGGCAGCACGACCCGGCCCTGATCAAGTGTCAGGACCGCCTGCATCAGGTCCGCCGTTCCGGGCACACTGCCGGTGGACCCGGCGATGATGACCGGCGCTGCCGATCCGCTGTCCCGCAGGCGGGCGGCCAGGCGCTGCATCAACATGTCCCGTCGGGCCGCCGGGTCGATCAGGTCCAGGTCCGACAGGACGGCTGGCCAGGCCTGCGTGATGATGGTCAGGAACCGCAGGGTCTCTTCCCAATGGGCCTGAAAGTCATCGGGCACCAGATCGCGCAGGTCCGCGAAATCAAGGCGCTCGGTCGCTGTTTCGTCCAGCAGACGGGCCAGCGCATCGGCCAGGGCCATGGCACCCGCTGGCCCTGCCGTGCTGATCGGACCCGCCGCGACCAGCCGGGACAGGATCAGCCTGCGCCGGGTATCGGAGATGGCAGCAGGCAGGTCTTCCTCATCCACCGGGTCAAGCAGGTTGACCGGCGCGTCATCTTCCGAGAGGTCGCCCAGCGGGCGCATCAGCGGCAGCAGCAGCGCCCGCCCCTCACTGACCCGCAGAAAGGCCTCTGTCAGCCCGCGCACGGCGCGCCGGGTTGGCAGCAGGACAAGCGTGTCGGGCAACTGCCCGTCACCATCGGGGCCATGCCGTTCCAGCAACCGTGCGGCGAGGCAATCGACAAAGGGCGCACCGGCGGGAATGGTTGCGACCCGGCCCATGCCTCAGCCTTCCCTGCCGCCGGACAGCCTGAGTTCGTTTTCCGCGAAGGCCAGACCGGCGAGCGTGCCGACGTCCAGCCAATCACCGTCGTGGCGGGTGCCGAACAGCCGCCCGGCCTCCTGCGCCTTGTCATAGATGCGGTTCAGGGAAAACGGCTCCACCGCCATCCCCTCGAAGGCTTCGGGGCGCAGGATCTGTACGCCGGAGAACAGGAAAGGCGCCACCTTCGGGGCCTTGCGTCGGCGCAGGCGTCCGACGGCATCCATCTGGAAATCACCCTGCCCGCGATAGCCGTGGGCGGTGATCGTGGGCTGCATCATCAGCAGGGCGTCCATCTGCGTCGGATCGAACTGACGTCCCATCAGTGCCAGGGTGTTGGTCAGGCCATCCCGCCAGATCATGTCCGAATTCACCACCAGGAACGGGTCCGGTCCCAGGCGGTCGAGCGCGTTCAGGACGCCGCCACCGGTGTCCAGCAGCGCTTTCTCCGTCGACAGGCTGACGGCAGGTATTGTCCGCGTTGCCAGATGCTCGGCCAGCATCTCGGCGCGATAGTGCACGTTGACCACCACATCGGTAACGCCCGCCGCGGCCAGCCGATCCAGCGTCCGATCGATCAGCGTGCGCCCGGCAACGGACACCAGGGGCTTCGGACGGCTGAGGGTCAGGGGTCGCAGTCGCTTGCCGAAACCGGCGGCCAGCACCATCGCCCGTTTCGGCAGTCCCTTTGGGGCAGGGGCCTGGGTATTGCTGTCGCTCATGAGTCTCGTCGCTCCATTCGGTCGGCCGCTGCGTCATCCGGCGCGTGCTGTTCCACCCAGGCCAGCACCGGGCTGAGGGCGGGATGGTGCAGGTCGCGCCGCACCAGCCGCCAGGTCCGCGCCAGCCAGCCTGTATAGGACGGCTTGCCGTCGCGCCGCCACAGCCGCGTGAACACGCCCAGGATGCGCATGTTGCGCTGGGCACCCAGAATGGCCAGCGCCTGCTGCAGCTTCGCCGCATCGGCCCCTGTTCCGCTCAGGTAATGGCTGACCATCCGCTCTGCCAGTGCCGGATCGATATCGCGCCGCACATCCGACAACAGTGAAGCCAGGTCATAGGCGGCATGGCCCGATACCGCGTCCTGGAAATCCAGCAGGCCAACCCGGCGAACGCCGTTCCGTTCCGGTCGCCAGATCAGGTTATCGACGTGATAGTCACGCAGGACGAGGGTGCCGGTCGGGTCAGCCAGGCCGGACAGTACCGACTGCCAGGCCGTGCGGAAGCCTTCTGCCTCCCCTGCGGTCGGGGGACGGCCATGGATTTCGGGGAAGCGCCATTCCAGGAACAGGCATACTTCTTCGAGCAGGGTTTGGGGATCATGGTGCGGCAGGTCGGTCGGTGCGGTGCGATCATGCAGGGCGATCAGGACATCGACAGCGGTGCTGTAGAGCTGCTCCTCGGCCACGGACCCTGTGCTGATCAGATGACTGAACAGGTCATCGCCCAGATCCTCCAGCAACAGGAAACCGTTTTCCGGGTCGGCGGCGATGACCGCTGGTGCGGACAGGCCCCAGCTGTCGAGCAGGGCGGCAATGTGCATGAAGGGCCGCACGTCCTCATCCGGTGGTGGTGCATCCATCAGGACCAGAACCGGGCCGCCTGCCGCATTCACCCTGTGGTAGCTGCGGAACGACGCATCCGCCGCCAGCGGGCGCACGTCGGCGGTCGCCAGGCCAGCGCCGCCAAGGAACGCGCGCATTTGCGCCGCCCGCTGGGCAGGACCCCTGTCGTGGCGGTCAGTCGCCAAGGAACCGCTCCATCATCTCGGGGGACGCGGTGAATGTCGCCTGGCGTGCATCACCGTCCTGCGTCAGGTGGATTTCGAGTGCATTGGCAGGGGTCAGGTCACCCAGCCGGTCCGGCCATTCCACGATGATGGCACCATCATCCAGCGCTTCATCCAGACCCAGTTCGACAACATCGTCGGGACCTTCCAGCCGATAGAGGTCGAAATGGGTGATGGTGATGTCGCCGAGTTCATAGGGAATGACCAGATTGAACGTGGGACTCGGCACCTCGATACCGTGCCCGGCCTTGTCAGTCCCGAATCTGGCCCGGATCATGGATCGGGCAAGTTCGGTCTTGCCAGCACCCAGGTCACCGGTCAGCAGCACGGCGTCACCTGCGTGCAGGCGGGCACCCAGACGGCGACCCAGGGCAACCGTTGCCGACAGGTCTGCCAGGCGTATTGCAGATGCCGCCATTGAACTCAGACTTCTGATGTCTGGCCGGGTTCGCGCAGCCCGTCCGGGTTCAGCGCGATCGCCGCAGTGCCGCCAGGTCCCGTGTTAGGCAGTGCTGCACCACCCACGCCGGGGAAGCGGCAGGTCACCTTCGTGCCGACACCGCTTTCCGATGCCAGTTCCACGGAACCACCCATCAGATCCATCAGGCTGCGGACCAGTGCCAGCCCGAGACCGGCTCCACGCCGGGTATGGCGGTCGCTGGTCCGGAAGGTCTCGAACACATGCTCCTGTTCCTCCACCGGGATGCCGATGCCATTGTCATCGACGGAGATTTCCGCAAGGCCGTTGACCATGCTCGCAGCGATCACGACTTCGCCGCCCGGTGGCGTGAACTTGACCGCGTTGCTGATCAGATTGCCCAGGATCTGTTCGAGGCGTCGCTGGTCGCTGTTCATCTCGGTCAGGCCCGGCGAAATCTCGACGCGCAGGCTGATCTGGCGGCGGTTGGCGCGGTCCTGATGGCGTTCCAGCACCGCATCGACGGCATCCGCGACCTGGAACGGTTCTTCGTCCACGTGCAGATGCCCGGCCTGAATGGAGGCGAGGTCCAGCATGTCGTTGATCATGGAAAGGAACTGACCGGACGCTTCCAGGATGCCGGAGGAATACTCCCGCTGGCGGTCATTCAGGGTGCCGAAGTAGTCATTGTGCAGGATCTCGGCGAAGCCGAGGATGGTGTTGAGCGGGGTCCTGAGCTCATAGGACATGTTTTCCAGGAACTCGCTCTTGATCAGGTCGGCGGCAACCAGCGCCTCGTTGCGCTCCCTCAGCGCGCGTTCGATCCTGAGAGAGTCGGTGACATCGATATAGGTGAACAGTGTCTTCGCATCGGGCAGGCCGGTGGCGGCGTAATCCACGATCCGCCCGTCCGGCAGTTCCATGCGCCCGGTGCCGGACCGCATCTCCGTTGCGGACGCGATCATCCGGTCCCTGTTGTCGGTGAACTTCTGCGGATTGCCCCAGAATTCCAGAACGGAATCCGCCAGTTCGCGCACATGGGGGTTGTTGTCGGTCACTTCCGTCGGGACCCCCAGCATCTCGCGGAATCCGACGTTGGTCAGGTTCAGGCGTCCGTCGGGGCCGAACACGGCGACGGCTTCATGCAGGTTGTCCAGCGTGGCGCGCTGCACCGCGATCAGGGTGTTCAGCGTGCGCTCCAGCACGATGCGGTCCGTCGCATCCTCCACCATGAACAGCAGCCCGCCAAAGCTGTGGCGGGTGATCGTCTCCCTCACCATGCGCTCATCGGGTAACTGGTAGAGATCCTCGAACGGCTCCAGCAGCGTGCTGAAGAAGGCTTCACGATTGCGGCGGAACTGGCGGTACTCGACCTGTTCGGGCAGCTTGCGGCTCTGATGCAGGCGGTCCATGACTTCGCCCAGGGTTGGCTGGTGGCCAACGAACTCATCCTCCAGACCCCAGAACTGGGTGAATGCCCGGTTGGCGAAGATCAGTCGCTTGTCGCGATCATAGATGCCGACAGCGGTCGACATGTGCTCCAGCACTTCGTTGTTGGCGCGGATGTTGCGGCGCAGTTCGCGACGCAACTCATCGCTGTCTGATGTGTCGATGGCGAAGCCGGCGGACTCATCCTCTGACAGCAATGGCGTTTCGAGCACCTGAAACACGCGGCGCTGTCCGTCCACCACAAAGCGGCGTTCCTCACCCGCAATGGCTTCCTCGTCGCGGGCCTTGGCGATCAATGCCTGGGACCGCTTGCTGTCGGACTTGGAGGCGATTTCCTCGTGATTGCCGTCTTCGCCCAGCAGGGAAATCAACGTGGCATTGCGCCAGATCATGTCGCCCGCCAGATCCCGCCGCCAGGCCGCGAAGGGGGCCGCGTTCAGCAGGCGGCGATACTGGTCGCGCTCCCGCCCCAGGGACGTGAGCTTGTCGCGGGTGAGGCCAAGTTCGGCTTCATGCCGCTGCGTATCGGCGCGAAATCTGTCCCGCTCTTCGGACAATGTCCGCAATTCCGCCTGCAGGCTGCGCGTGGCGCTACCCTGTCGCTGCCGCAGGAAGGCGGCAATGACACCGGCAATGACGGCCCCGGCCAGAATGCCCACCAGGAGCACGATCATCGGCGGATCCTGGGTGACAGTGGCGAGGTCGACCCGGGTGATCGACTGGCCATGTGCGGACGTGGCCCAGGTGGTCAGCAGTGAAGGCAAAGCGGATGCAGCCAGCACACGACCAGCGGCAACCCGGAAGAACCGGGCGCTGCGGGCCAGTACGTGTTGCATCGATCTCATGCCTGTGTGCCTGCGCGGTTGGCGTCGATTCACCTGGACGCCCCACATTAGGGCACCCAAGTGATGATTGGAAAGTTACCGCACCGGCATTGCGCGGTCAGTAGCGGTAGTGTTCCGGCTTGTAGGGACCGACCGCCGGGATGCCGAGATAGGCAGACTGGTCGTCGGACAGTGTCGTCAGCTTCACACCCAGGCGTTCCAGATGCAGGGCCGCGACCTTCTCGTCCAGATGCTTCGGCAGCACATAGACCTCGCAATCGTAGTTCTTGTGGTTCTCCCAAAGCTCGATCTGCGCCAGCACCTGATTGGTGAAGGATGCGCTCATCACGAAGCTCGGGTGCCCGGTGCCGCAGCCCAGGTTCACCAGACGGCCCTCGGCGAGCAGGATCAGGCGCTTGCTGTCGGGGAACTCGATCTCGTCAACCTGCGGCTTCACGTTGTGCCAGGGGTAGTTGCGCAGGCCAGCGACCTGAATCTCGGAATCGAAGTGACCGATGTTGCAGACGATGGCCCGGTCCTTCATCTCCCGCATGTGGTCAACGGTGATGACGTCCTTGTTGCCTGTCGCGGTGACGAAGATGTCGGCGGTGGCGGCCACGTCTTCCATGGTCTTGACGTCGTACCCTTCCATCGCCGCCTGCAGGGCGCAGATCGGGTCGATTTCGGTCACGATCACCCGGGCGCCCTGGCTGCGCAGGCTCTCGGCGGAACCCTTGCCCACGTCGCCGAAGCCACAGACCACGGCGACCTTGCCGGCCAGCATCACGTCGGTGGCGCGCTTGATGCCATCGACCAGGCTCTCGCGGCAGCCATACAGATTGTCGAACTTCGACTTGGTGACCGAGTCATTCACGTTGATCGCCGGAACCTTCAGCGTCTTCGCCTTGGCCATTTCATACAGGCGATGCACGCCGGTGGTGGTTTCCTCCGACAGGCCACGGACGTCCTTCAGCAACTCGGGGAAGTTCTCGTGCATGCGCTGGGTCAGGTCGCCGCCGTCGTCCAGGATCATGTTCGGATGCCAGCCGTCGGGACCTTCGATGGTCATGTCGATGGCCCACCAGAACTCATCGTCATCCATGCCCTTCCAGGCAAAGACCGGAATTTCAGCGGCGGCAATGGCGGCGGCTGCCTGATCCTGGGTGGAGAAGATGTTGCACGAGGACCAGCGGATTTCCGCGCCTAATGCCGTCAGGGTCTCGATCAGCACAGCCGTCTGAATGGTCATGTGCAGGCAACCGGCAATGCGGGCGCCGGAGAGGGGCCTGGATTCGCCGAATTCATGGCGCAGTGCCATCAGACCGGGCATTTCGGTCTCGGCGATGTTGATTTCCTTGCGGCCCCAGTCGGCCAGACTCATGTCGGCGACCTTGTAGTCAGTGAAATTGCTCATATCGTGCTCCAGATTCTCGGGCCAGGTTCCGGCCATGCGCGCGGATGTGCCAACGCATGTAGGGACTGGCGAAACAGACTTCCATCCCGGCGTGGCAACATCAGGTTGCGCGCTGTCTACCAAGCTTGCAGACACGGGGCAAGGAAGCGGCTTTGTCGCAGGTCCGCGTCAGGTCCAGCGCCTATTCCATCAACCGTCCGTATTCGTCCAGCAGGGCCAGCACTTCGTCGCGGCCCTTGTCGGGGACATCGAACAGCACCCGGTCGATCCCGGCGTCCCGGCAGGCCGCGACGTGGGCCGGTTCGGGGATGGCGCGGAACACGGTGACGGACAGGGTGGACATGGGTCGCTCCGCCTTGTCCGCCGCCTGCTTCAGCCGTGCCATGCCCTCTGCCGGGTCAAAGCTGTAGTTGGCGCGCGGGAACCAGCCGTCGGCGAATTCGACAACACGGCGAATGGTGTGGTCGGTCTCGCCACCGATCAGGATCGGCGGATGCGGGCGGGTCGCGGGCTTGGGGAAGGACCAGACCCGATCGAAATCCACGAACTCGCCATGGAATTCGGCTTCATCTTCGGTCCAGAGTGCCTTCATGGCCTTCAGCCGTTCCTCCAGCACCTTGAAGCGGGTCTTGGGATCCGTGCCGTGGTTGCGCATTTCCTCCAGGTTCCAGCCGCCACCGGCACCCAGGACAAAGCGACCGCCGGACAGCAGGTCCAGGCTCGCCGCCGCCTTGGCTGTCACGATCGGGTCGCGCTGGGTGATCAGGCTGATGCCGGTGCCGAGGGTCAGTTCCCGCGTCGCCGCCGCGGCGAACGACAGGGCCACGAACGGATCATGCGTATGGGCATATTTCTCCGGCAGTTCGCCCCCGCCGGGGAAAGGCGTTTCCCGGCTGACCGGGATGTGGGTGTGCTCACACAGGAACAGGGATTCGAACCCCCGGTCCTCAAGCTCCTTCGCCAGATCGACCACATCGATGGCGTAGGCGGTGGGAAAGAAGAATGTGCCGAACTTCATGGCTGCGTTTCCTGACGGTGCTGCATTTGGGTTGGTTTCGGCAGGGATGGTAACGCGCGCGCGGGCTTTATCCACCAGTCAGCGTCCGGCCATCGCTCGACAGGGTATGCCGTGGCCTGTATCTGTGCGGTCTGGATCACTGGTGAACAGCGGGGCAGCATGACCATCGGCGCGATCGAACAGGTTGAACTGGAAGACGTCGGCGCAATCCGGGTGGAAACCCGGGCATGTCCGCAATGTGGCGCCGACAATACCGCCCGCGCGGCCCGTCATGCCCGCGATCCATGGAACATCAAGGACTGCGGGTCCTGCGGTTTCGTGTATCTGGAACAGGCACCGGTCTACGATGAACTTTTCCGCAATCTGGCCTGGCAGAAGAACTGGAAGCGTGAGGAGAAGCGCCGCAAGAAGGCGCGGCCGCTGAGCTATCGCGCGTCGAAGATGACCCGATTCCGCCTGCACATGTTTCCGCGCAAGCAGGTCGACGACCTGACGATCCGTTTTGCCCGGCCAGGCAATGTCATCGACATCGGTTGCGCCGGGGGCAAGCGGCTGGCGAGCCTGCCTGACCAGTTCACACCCTATGGCATCGAGATCGAGGAAGAGATCGCGGCGGAGGCGGATACGCTGTTCCGGACCAAGGGGGGGCGGGCGGTCAACGCGTCATCCCTGGACGGCCTGCGGCAGTTCGAGGACGGGTTCTTCACCGCCGCCACGCTGCGTTCCTATCTGGAGCATGAGGTCCAGCCGCGCGAGGTCATGACCGAGATCGCGCGCACCCTGGCACCGGGCGGGATCGCCATCATCAAGGTGCCCAACTATTCGTCCGTGATGCGCCCGATCATGGGACTGGAATGGTCCGGATTCCGCTTTCCCGACCATGTGAATTACTTCACCCCTGCCAGCCTGCGCCAGATGATCGAAGGTGTCGGCCTGCACGTTCGGCGCTTCAACTTTTTCGATCACATGCCGACGTCCGACAACATGTGGATGATTGCCGAACGGAAATAGCCGCACCGCACCGTCTGTTTCATATCCTGGGTAGGAATTCACATGGACGTCACCATTCTGGGCAGCGGCTCGCCGCTGCCACGTCTTCACCCGACCCTGGGGTTCCGGATCGAGGCCGAGGGCAAGGTCATCGCCATTGCCGGTGATACCGTGCCCTGCGAGGGGTTGGACGCGATCTGTCAGGATGACGATGCCTATGTGCAGACCGTGATCCGCAGCGACGTCATCGCGAAGGCACCATCCCTGCGCATGCGTGATGTCATCGACCACCATTCGGATGTGGCGCAGGCGGGGGAGACCGCGCGGCGCTGCAACGTGAAGCGGCTGGTACTGAATCATTTCGTGCCGCCGCCGCCGCCGGGCCGGGAAGAGGAATGGGCCGCCGACGCCCGCGTCTGCTTCGATGGCGAGATCCTGGTTTCACATGACCTGATGACGATCACCTGCTGACAGTCTGGCCGGACCATGCTTCCCTCCGCTCGGATTTTTCTGGGGGAGAGGCAAGTCATGGCTGAACGAATCGGTTTCATCGGGCTGGGCGCCATGGGTGGTCCCATGGCCGCCAACCTGGCGCGCAAGGGTCATGACCTGACGGTCTTCGACATGGACATGGCGAAGACGGTGCCGCTGGCAGAGCTTGGTGCCTCGGTCGCCGGGTCCGTTGCGGAACTGACAGCCGGGGTTGATCTGGTGATCACCATGCTGCCCGATTCGCCGGATGTGGAGGCAGTGCTGCTTGGCCCCGGTGGGGTGCGCGCGCACGGTCGCCCGGACATGGCTGTGATCGACATGTCCACCATCGCGCCCGCCACGACCGACCGCCTGTTCACCGCCCTGACAGAGGCCGGTATCGGCTTTGCCGACGCGCCCGTCGGGCGTCTGGTGGCGCATGCGATCAAGGGCGAATCGCTGTTCATGGTCGGTGCGTCGGACAATGATTTCGGACGCGTGAAACCGGTGCTGGAGGGGATGGGCAGCACCATCCTGCACTGTGGTCGCCCGGGCAGCGGTATCCGCACCAAGCTGGTGAACAACCTGATCGCCATCTCGGTCTGTCAGGTCAACGCGGAAGCCGTGACCCTGGCCCAGGCCTTCGGGCTGGACATCCGCAACACCCTGGATGTGGTGAACGGCACGACCGCCACCAATGGCCATCTGGTGACCGCCTGGCCCAACAAGGTACTGGTGGACGACACGGAGCCAGGGTTCCGCATCGCCCTGGCGCACAAGGACGTGGCGCTGGCGCTGGATGCAGCGAAGGAAGCGGGCATTCCCATGCTTGCCGGATCAGCCGTGGCCCAGGCCCTGACGGCGGCCAAGGGCACCGCAGGTTTCGGTGACCGGGATTTCTCGGCGCTGCTGGATTTCGTGTCCGGCATGGCGGGCATCACGCCGCCGCGCTTCGACAGATGACGGCCTTCGCCGCGCAGCTGGTTGCTGCCCTGAAACGCCGTGGGACCCGCCATGTCTTTGGTGTGCCCGGCGGTGGATCCAGCCTGGACCTGATCGAAGCCTGCGGTCGCCAGGGTGTGGAATTCGTGCTGACCCGCAGTGAGACCTCCGCCGTCCTGATGGCCGCCTGTTCCGGCGAACTGACCGGCGCACCGGGGGCGGCCCTGACCGGTGTGGGACCCGGTGCGGCGGCGGCGGTGAACGGCATGGCCTATGCGTCGCTGGAACGGTCGCCGCTCGTCCTGTTCACCGACCGGATCGAGCCCACCCGCGCGCGCCCGACCTGGCATCAGATCTATGACCAGCCCGCAGGGTTCGCCCCGGTCGCCAAGGCCGCCCGCTGGATCCGGCCCGATACGGATGCGGCGGAGATTGCAGATCTGCTGGACCTGCCGACGGCGGAACCTCGCGGCCCGGTACATCTGGACATCGTGGCGGCAGAGGCAGGCCGGCCCTCCGACCCGATCCCGAACCAGGCTGCATCACCTGTTTCAGCGGCACTGCCCGACGCCCTGCGACAGCGTATTCTCGGTGCGAAGCGACCGGTTCTGATCGTTGGCCTGCAGGCCCGGCATCTGCGGGATGAAACACGGGCGCTGGCCCGGTCGCTGGGCGCGGCATGCCTGACCACCTACAAGGCCAAGGGCACCATTTCCGACCATGATCCGCTGCTGGTGGCGCAATTCACCGGTGGTACGGCAGAGGCCGCTGTTCTGGCCGCTGCCGACCTGATCGTCATGGTCGGCCATGACCCGATCGAGATGATTCCCGGCATCTGGAGCCATGCGGCACCCGTGGTCGCCCTGTCCACCTGGGACTGGGTGGCGGCAGGCGGCTATCCCGTGCCGCAGCAGATCGCTGTGGGCGGCCTGCGTGCCCTGCTGGCCGACCTGACACCAGCGACAGCTCAGCCGGGCTGGGATCTGGCTGAGCTGGCAGGCTTGCGCGCCGCCTATCGCAGCCGCATTGCCTACCCGGACGTGGCGGGCATTTCACCCGATGTGGTGGTCGACAGCCTGCAGCAGGTGGCCGGGCCGAACGCGCGGCTGGCGGTGGATGCCGGGGCGCACATGTTCCCGACCCTGGCCCGCTGGATGGCGGATGCGCCGCTGGGCGTGCTGAAATCCAACGGCCTGTCGACCATGGGTTTTGCCCTGCCTGCCGCCATTGCCAGCGCGCTGCATGAACCGGATCGACCGGCAGTGGCGGTGACCGGCGACGGTGGCATGATGATGTGCCTCGGCGAACTGGCCACGGCGGTGGAACGCAAGCTGGATGTGACGGTCGTTGTCCTGAACGACGCCATGCTGAGCCTGATCGACGTGAAGCAGCGCAAGCAGCAACGCCCGCAGGCCGGGGTCGCATCCCGCACGGTCGATTTTGCCGCCATCGCGCAGGCCATGGGCGCGCATGGCAGCACCGTGCGTGAAACATCCGAAATCCTGCCCGCGCTTCAGGCTGCGGCGCGGGTATCGGGGCCGCGACTGATCGATGTGCATATCGATGCATCCGGCTATGACGCCCAGCTGGACGCCATGCGCGGTTGACCGTGGTGCCAAGCCGTTGGAAACCGTGTAGATATTCCTGAACACCAAGTCGAAATTGCCGAGGGACCCCATTCCATGCGTGATCTGCAACTGCCTGGCCGCTCCGTCGTTCATGCCACCAATGGTGCGGCGGCAACGTCTCACCCGCTTGCCTCTCTTGCCGCGATGGAGATCCTGCAGGCAGGTGGCAATGCCATTGACGCCGCCATCGCCGCCTGCGCCGTGCAGTGCGTGGTGGAGCCCATGTCGACCGGCATCGGTGGAGACTGCTTCGTACTGTTGCAGAAGGGTGCGCGGGGGCCGGTGATCGGTCTGAACGGCTCCGGCCATGCACCGGAAGCGCTGACGGCGGATCATCTGCTGGGGCAGGGGATCACGCAGATCGGCCTGGAAAGCCCGCATTCGATCACCGTGCCAGGGGCGGTGGATGCCTGGTGCCGGCTGCTGGACGACCATGGGTCCATGGGCATCGACCGGGTGCTGCAGCGGGCAATTCGCTATGCGGAAGACGGCTTTGCCATCACTCCGCGCGTGTCCGTCGACTGGTCGCGCAATGTGAAGCGGCTCAGCGGTGACGCCAATTCCACTGCCCAGTACCTGCGCAACGGTGCCAGCCCCACCGCAGGCCAGAAGTGGCAGTCCCCGGAACTGGCCGGCACCCTGAAACGCATCGCGGCGGAGGGGCGCGACGGCTTCTACGCCGGGCCGGTGGCCGACGACATCGTCACCTACCTCAACAGCATCGATGCCACCCATGCGCTGGATGATTTCACCGCTCAGCGCTGTGAATATGTCGATCCGATCTCCAGCGAATATGCCGGGCGCCAGATCACGGAGATTCCGCCCAACGGGCAGGGCATCACCGCGCTGCTGATGCTGAACATCCTGAAGGGCTATGACCTGTCCGCCTATGGTCCGACCAGTGTCGAGCGGCTGCACATCGAGGCCGAGGCCACGCGCCTGGCCTTTGCCGCCCGCGACAGGCATGTGGCCGATCCGCGCCAGGCCGAGGTGCCGGTGGAGATGCTGCTGTCCGATGCCTTCGCCGACGAACTGCGCGCGCAGATTTCCCTCGGCCACGCCATGGCCGACGATGATCAGGCGACCGGGCCGCAGTACCGCGACACGGTCTATCTGACCGTGGTGGACCGGGACCTGAACTGCGTGTCCTTCATCAATTCGCTCTATTTCGCCTTCGGGTCCTGCAAGACCGCGCCGAAATCGGGTGTCATCCTGCAGAACCGTGGCGCGGGCTTCGTTGTCAAGCCGGGCCACCCCAACTGCATCGCCCCGCGCAAGCGTCCGCTGCACACCATCATCCCCGGCATGGCGCTGAAGGATGGCCGCTGCGAGATCTCCTTCGGTGTGATGGGCGGCGGTTATCAGCCGGTCGGCCACGCCCACCTGCTGACCAACATCTACGACTACGGCATGGATGTGCAGGAAGCCATCGACTGCCCGCGTGCGTTCCATGTCGGCGGCAAGCTGGACGTCGAACGCAGCCTGTCCGACGACGTGGTCGCCGGGCTGGGCGCGCTGGGGCATGAAACCAATGTGCCGGAGATGCCCTGGGGCGGCGGTCAGGCAATCATGATCGACTATGCCAACGGCACCCTTGCCGCCGGGTCCGACCCGCGCAAGGACGGCATGGCGATGGGGTACTGATGCGCGGGTTCTCACCGCCGTGAAGCCTGTTCCTTGTCCCCGGCCCCAGGCGACCGTCCACGCAAGTATCCTGAAATGGGTGGCCGGCCAGATGTGCCCGTCCTGCCCCCGGACGGGGAGAGGGCCGGAGCAGATTGTCTGCAAATACAAACGGAGTCTCTCGCAATGACGCATACGGTTCTGCTTGCTGGCTGGGTATCGAAGGGCAAGGGCCCGGCCCTGAAAGCCGCCCTGAAGACCGACTGGACCATCGAAGCCTGTGACCCGGCGGAGGAACCGGACCGGTTTCAGGCGCTGGCCCCGAAGGCCGATGCCATCGTCGGCGGCCACATCAGCGCGCCCTGGCCCGCCACCCCGGACCTGAAGCTGTTTCAGATCCCCTTCACCGGCTTCGATTTCCTGTCGCCGGAAAAGCTGCCGAAGGGCACGGCCTGCTGCAATACCTACGAACATGAAACATCCATCGCCGAATACATCCTGCTGGCGATGCTGGAATGGGAAATCGGCCTGCGCCACACGGATGCGAAGTTCCGCGCCGCTGGCTGGGACGGCAAGGGTGCGGCCCAGGGGCCGGTGCATGGTGAAGTGCGCGGCAAGACGGTTGGCATCATCGGCTATGGCCACATCGGTCGCGAAGTCGCCATCCGCGCCCGTGCCTTCGGCATGAAGGTGCTGGGTGTCGGGCGGCGCGAAATGGCGACCCCGGCGGAGATCGACCGCTATGAAACCGTCGATGCCGGGCTGCGCCGCCTGCTGGCCGAGAGCGACTATGTCGCCGTCTGCTGCCCGCTGAACGACGCCACCCGCGGCATGATCAACGCGCAGACCCTGGGGCAGATGAAGCCCACGGGCCTGCTGATCAATGTCGCGCGCGGCCCCGTGCTGGATGAGGAAGCGGTCTACAACGCCCTGGCCGCGAAGCAGATCGGCGGCGCGGTGATCGATGTCTGGTACCAGTACCCGAATGCGGAAGACCGCAACCCGTCCCCGTCGAAGTTCCCGTTCGGCGATCTGGACAACGTCATCATGACGCCGCACAACTCCGGCTGGACCCAGGAACAGATCGACCGCCGCTGGCTGTTCGTGGCCGCCAACCTCGACCGCCTCGCACGCGGGGAGCCGTTGCAGAACATGGTCTTCGAAGGCACCCGCGAAGCCTGAAGCGACGCCTTTCGACGGCAGATGGCATCACCTGCCCGATCCGGCGCGCGGAGCAGTTGCACCGCGCCCGGCCTTCGGCTAGGTTCCGCCGTCCGCAGGCGGGACCGAGCCGCCTGAGACCCTGCGCCGACCGGTTGACCGACACGCAAATGTCAACCGCCAGCGCATCCGCGGAGAGGTGCCGGAGTGGTCGAACGGGGCGGTCTCGAAAACCGTTGATCCAGCGATGGGTCCGAGGGTTCGAATCCCTCCCTCTCCGCCATTCTTCTTTTGAATGCAATCCAGTTACCTGTATCGCGCGCCGGTTCGGCAAGGCTCTGGCGGGATTATCCACCGGCCTGTTGCGGCATGAAGGCAATGGCAAGCGAGATCGCGATACTCAACACGATCAGGGTCATGTAGAGCGGAAAGACAGACCATCCGGTCATGGTATCGGAAACCGTGTGCGCAGCGCGAACGTCCTCGCCGGGTGTCATGACGAAATCCGCCGCCCCGGTGTTCTGGCGTGCCGTGTCGTACATCGCCCGAAACCATCTTTCCTGGGCCAGGTATCTGGCATCCAGCGCCCAGAACAGGAGCGCCAGCACCGCACCCGCAGGTGCCAGCACGTATGTGTCGGTCGCGGCGGCCGTGGAGGCCGTTGCCGCGATGGAGGCGAGCGCGAACTGTTTCATCCGTGCGCTCTCGCCCGCCATGCGGCCGATCGTTGCCTGGATCATCGCCAGATGCGCGACCTTCTGTTGGGAGAATTCAGTCATCGGTCAATCCGTTTGCCAGCAGGTCTTCCAGGCTGCGTGAATGAACATGGTCCGCGAGGACACCCAGAATATCATCCGTGTCATGGGCAAATTTCCTCACCCTGTGATAATCGCGGGTCTGTCGCTCGGACAGGTTCGCCAGTCCACGTCCCTCGAAGCGTTGCAACATGTCGATCCAGTGATCCTGCCATTCGAACCACCGGCTCGAATCATCCAGCGGAATGTCTTCCCCCTTGTGGAGCCTGACTTTCTTCATGAACGCTGCATCATCTTCGGCGCGCTGCCAGATCTGGTGCAGTTCGTACATGCAGAAGGGGGATTTCAGGTAGGCCTCGCTGAGGAAGATGAAAATCCGGTCACCCGTTGCCAGCATGTTCATGAATTTGGAGATGCTGTCGCCGTGATTGAGTTGTTCGGTATCGCGCAGGATGGCGCGGTCCTGTTGGCACGCCGCATCGCAAAACCGGTCGATAGGCGTGCCTCTGGCGGGTGTATTGTCGCTGTTGGCGTAGGAAACGTACCACTGCTGTCCGGCCTTGCGCTCCCGTTCGTAGACCAGCGCGGGCGGTGTCGAGGTTTCGTCGCGGGGGCGGTCCCTGGGTTCTGTCCTGCCGTCCTCAACGCGTTCGGATGACAGGCCGAGGTTCTGTTCCTGCTGCCGGACCATGTCGGAAAGGGCATCGAGCAATTCCCGCGCCCGTCCCCGTTGGGTCCTGATGGTGATGGTGCCTGCCCATTGTCCGGTCATGTGCTGCTGGATCAGGGCGCGGCTCCGGCGTTCGCGTTCGAAGACATAGACGCCACTCCGCCAGTATTCGCCGGACAGTCCGGCAGTCTGGCCGATATGGGCGATGATGCCGCGCATGAGGGCGGGCGTCAGCAGATCGTAGCTGAATGTGGCGGTCTGCGTTTCCGCGTCTGCCTCCCATTCCTGTCCGGCGTCGCGGGGCTGTGATTCCGGCAGCAGGTCCGGGGCGATGTACTGGGCCTCGATATCCCGGGCGGCATCCCCGCTGCGGTGTTTGAAACAGATTCCGCAGGACTGCATCATGCTCAGGAACAGTTCCTGTTCCTCCGGCGTATGCTCGGCGTCCCATATCAGCCCGCCGAGCATGGACCGGTCAAACCGGCCCTGGTTGCTGGTGATCGGACGCACGCATTTCTGGCGATTGAAGACGGCATAGATGGCGTCGAGCGCCCAGGACTGATCCACAATCAGCTGATTGCCGAACAGGCCCTGGCGATAGAACACGGTGCCCGCGTTGTGCAGGAAGTCGAGGAAGGCAGCCGTGTCGGAGATATTGCCTGCATCCTCACACATCTTCTCGAACGCGGCGTAGGTGATGGTCTGATCTTGCCGGTCCCCCGGCGCGCGTCGCATATCCGCGTCGCGCAGGGCCTCGATCCGGTTCTTGACGGTCAGCCTTCCCTTGCCGATCAGGGGATTGGGCAAATGATTGCAGCAATCGGCGAGCGCATCGTAGAGCGTGGCGCGGTTGCGGTCGGTTTTCGCGGAATAGCAGATCGTGGATTTGACCGCGAAGGGATCCAGGCGCCGGTAGGCGTCTTGCGGGATCAGGGCATCCTGTGCCGGGGTGTCGCACTGGCTCTGGATGACGACAACGGGGCTGTCTGTTCCGCCGAAGCGGGCGGCGTAATCGAGCCAGTAGGGCAAGGGATAATTGCGGAAGACCATGTCCTCGTGGGTGTGGGTTTCCTCTACCTCCATCCGGGGTGTCCAGACAATCGCGAAGACAGCGCGGGTCCTGAGGAACAGGGCATGGGTGCCATGATAGATATCCTGGCCACCAAAGTCCCAGATATGCAGGCGTCCCCCGGCACTGTCATCAGCGGACCCGGGGGCATCCATGGCGTTGACGGTGATGCCGTGGGTGGAGGAGATGCTCTCGTCGAATTCCCTGCCCAGCAACCGTTCGCAGATCTGTGTCTTGCCGATACGGCCATTGCCGAGCACCATCAGCTTGGCATCACCGAGGTGTTCGGCCCCGTCCCGGATATCGCGCAGATGCGCCCGCATACGCCCGAGGCAGTTGTCATCCCATGACTTAGAGAGGACTTCTGCAGGCACATCGGGAAATGTTGCACCCAGGGAATTGACAGTTTGCAGCGTCTGCTTGTCCCAAAGCGCCCCTGGCACAGTGACGATATTGCATCCACCACAGTTGATCGACTGGAGGCTCTGGAGGTTGTGCAACGGGGTGAGGTCGCTCACCTGGTTGTCGGGGCAGTTGATCGACTGGAGGCTCTGGAGGTTCTGCAACGGGGTGAGGTCGCTCACCTGGGTGGCAGAGCAGGTGATCGACTGGAGGCTCTGGAGGTCCTGCAACGGGGTGAGGTCGCTCACCTGGGAGCGGGAGCAGTAGATCGACTGGAGGCTCTGGAGGTTCTGCAACGGGGTAAGGTCGCTCACCTGGGTGTCGGAGCAGTCGATCGACTGGAGGCTCTGGAGGTTGTGCAACGGGGTGAGGTCGCTCACCTGGGTGGCATAGCAGTAGATCGACTGGAGGCTCTGGAGGTCCTGCAACGGGGTGAGGTCGGTCACCTGGGTATAGGAGCAGTTGATCGACTGTAGGCTTTTGATGTTCTGCAGCGGTCCGAGGTCGCTCACCTGGGTGCCATAGCAGTCGATCGACTGGAGGTTCTGGAGGTTCTTGATGCTGGCTGGCAGGTCAGCAAGCGCGAAAATTCGGAGGTCGAGGGTTTGCCCCTCCTGCCATTGAGCGATCCGTCTTTCCGCTTCTCGCATGGCCTCGTCAGCGTCGATCATCAGCCTGTCCCCGATCCCGCCCCGCCTCTGGCGCCGCCACCCCTCACCCCGCCTCCTTCGCCACCTGTTCCAGGATGCGCGTGTAGTTCTCCACCCCCTGCGCGCCGGTGACCAGGTGCTTGCGGTTGAGGACGACGGCGGGGACGCCGCGGATGCCTTGCTGGACCCAGAAGGTCTCGATCTGGCGGACTTCCGCTGCGAAGCGCTGATCGGCCAGCACGGCCAGGGCCTCGGCCCGGTCGAGGCCGGTTTCCGCGGCCACGTCGGCGAGTACCGCGTCGTCGGAGAGGTCGCGCCCGTCAGTGAAGTGGGCGGTGAACAGCGCCAGCTTCAGGTCGTGCTTGCGGCCCTGGGTGTCGGCCCAGTGCAGCAGCTGGTGGGCGTTGAACGTGTTGTGCATCCGCATGTCGTCCGTATAGCGGAAGTCGAAGCCGAGATCCGCGCCAAGGCTGGTCATCTGCTGGCGGCTCCGGTTCGACTGTTCCGGTGTGGAGCCATATTTTTCCATGATGTGTTCCCGCGTGTTCTGCCCCTCGGGCGGCATTTCGGGGTTCAGTTCGAACGGGTGCCAGTGGATGTCATGCGCGGTGCCGGTGGCGTCCAGCGCCTCGGCCAGCTGGCGGTAACCGATGATGCACCAGGGGCACATCACGTCGGACACGATGTCGATGCGGAGTGGCTGGGTCATGGGTGGTCCTCTCAATCATGTGCGTGCGTGCCATGGCGCCGGGCAGCGGCAGGCGTATGGCCCCGACAATAGCCCGGACGGGTGATGGCGCGAAAGATCGCCGGTTCAGCGTTTCACGTTGCCGCTGATCTCCGGCACGCCGAATTCGGCATGGCAGATGGCAGCCAGCTTCGCGATGCCGGCGCGGATGGTCTCGATGGCCGGGTTGGCGAAGCAGATCCGGATCCAGCTGTCGGCGTCCGCGCCCAGCGACCATTCGGGGCCGGGGTTCACCGCCACGCCTTCCGCGCCCGCGACGGCGGCGAGGCGGGCGGTGGTGACGCCTTGGGGCAGTTTCACCCACAGGAAGATGCCGCCCGGTGGCCTGGCGTAGTCGATGGTGGTGCCGAAGTTCTCGTCCAGGGCCTCGATCAGGGCGTCCAGCTTCCCCTTCAGCACCGCGTTGCAGCGTGCCACATGGGCGTCGAAATGCGCGGGGCAGTATTCGGCCAGCATCATCTGTTCCAGCGCGCCTGACCCGGCATCGTGGCATCGTCGATATGGCCGCCGACGAAGTTGTAGTCGGGGAAACCTGCCCATCGGGCCGCCGGGGCCGGGACATGGGCGGGCAGCAGGGGGGTAAAGTCGAACGACATTGGCACTTCCTGGTGTCTGGAAAGGTGCAACGACATTCAGCCCGCGCGCCATCGACATGCCCGCCAGATCCGGTGTCGAATGCGGCACGTCGATTCCGGACCAGCCTTCCAGGACCCTGTTGCCCCGGAAGGCGGGGCTGAATGCCCGTTGCTGTCAGGCGTCAGCCGGTGACTTCACCGACCAGCGTCTGCGGCTGCCCGTTGTAGAAGTTCGGAATGTCGGACAGGGCCGGTCCCGCGGCCTTCATGGCCTCGCCCAGGGCAGCCTGATCCTTGAACACCATCGTCGCGATGGCGTGATAGCCCGGCGGCGTGTCCGGTCCCCCGGCCAGTCCCTTGACGATCACCGTGCTGTCGATGTGCGGGCCCATGTGCTTTTCCACGATCGCCATGTGGGTCGCGGCGTAATAGTCATGATCGAACGTGGTGTCGCCCGTGGACGGGTAGAGCACCTGAAGCGAAACGGACATCCTGTCCTCCGTGATTGTTCACCATGATGGATTGCGTCTGGCCGCAGGATTCTACGGGGGCGGGTCCCGCTCAGCGAGTCCTTAATCGTTTCGCCAGCGGCATCAGTCGTCGCCCGGGGCAGGTTTCGCCAGTGCGCGATCCCGGATCTTCTGGCGGAGGTAGGACGGAAACTGCTCCGTCGACGGCTCGACGTCACGCAGCATCTCCTTGGCCACGACCAGCTTGTGCACCTCCGTCGGGCCATCCGCCAGGCCGATCATGAAGCTGTTCATCAGATGGTCGGTGAAGGGCATTTCCGTCGTGAAGCCAAGCGAGCCATGCAGATGCAGCGCCATGCTGGACACGTCGTGCAGCACCTTCGGCATCATCACCTTCACGGCGGACACATTCTGCCGGATCGCCTTCCAGTCCTTGCCCTGATCGGCCATCCAGGCGGTTTCCAGCACCAGCAGGCGGAACTGCCTGATCTGGATCCAGGCATCGGCCAGCCGTTCCTGAACCATCTGCTTCTGGCCCAGCACCTCCCCCTTCGTGGTGCGGGAGACGACGCGCTCACAGGTATATTCCAGGCACTTCGTCGCTTCGGCCAGGGCCCGCATGGCGTGGTGCAGGCGACCGCCGCCCAGCCGGGCCTGGGCCACGGCGAACCCGTCGCCCCGGCCCCCCAGCCGATGGTCCGCAGGCACCCGCACGTTGTTCCAGCGGATATGGGCGTGCTCCGGTTCCTTCTGGCCGAGATAGCCGTAGTCCTTGATGATCTCGATGCCCCTGGTCTCGGCGGGCACGATCAGCATCGACTGGCGGCGATGGGGGTTGTTCGCCGTCGGCTCCGTCTCCAGCATGACGATGAAGAAAGCTGCGAACTTGGCGTTGGAGGAGAACCATTTCTCGCCGTTGATGACCCATTCGCCATCCTCCAGCACCGCCGTGGTCTCGATCTTCAAAGGGTCGGCGCCGCCCTGCGGTTCCGTCATCGCGAAGCAGGATACGATCTCGTTGTTGAGCAACGGTTTCAGAAACCGTTCCTTCTGCGCCTCGGTGCCATACTGGGCCAGGATCTCCGAATTGCCGGTATCGGGCGCCTGGGAACCGAAGGTGATGGGGCCGAAGCGGGAACGACCGAACTGTTCATTCATCAGCGCCAGTTTCAGCTGGCCATAGCCCTTGCCACCAAGTTCCGGACCCAGATGACAGGCCCACAGGCCACGCTTCTTCACCTGCGCCTGCAGGGGGCGGACGTGTTTCACGAACGCCGGATCGTGGATGTTCCACTGGCTGCCCAGAATTTCGTCCAGCGGCGCGATCTCGTTGCGGGTGAAGTCTCCGATCCAGTCAAGTTCGCGCTGGAATTCCGGATCCGTTTCAAATGACCACATCAGACATGCCTTCCCCAGGAAATGATGCGCCATTCATGCCTGATATCGGCGCGCCACGCCAACAGCGGAAAGCTGCTGTCAGGCATGCCTCGACCATGCGCACTGTCCAGGAATCAAGCCGCGCCTGAAAAACGCTGGGTCACGTGTGTGCGTGGAACGTCAGTCATCCATGCGGGGCAGGGGTGTTTCCTACCGGAACGCGATCACCCATCGGCCCCGGCTGCCACCGGCCTCCAGCGCGGCGTGCGCCTTGCTGGCCTCCTCCGGTGCGACGGTGCCGGCGACGCGCAGGCTGAGCTTGCCTGCTTCAACCAGCTGGCGCAGGCGGTCGAGCTTTTCGTGTTCGCCGTCATAGGTGCGCACCCAGGTCTGCGTGAACCGGATGTCCCGCACCTGATCGTCAGGGCTGAAACCACGGATGGCCGTGAACACACCCCCGTCACGGATCGCCGGAATGGCAGCCGCGTTCAGCAGCGCACCGTCGGCCAGACCATCGACGCCATCGGGGAAGTGGCGGCGCACCTCGGCAGCAAGATCGTCGGTCCGGGGTACGATGATGTCCACGCCCAGCGCCTGCAGCAGCGCCTCATCCTTCGGCGCGGCATCGGCAATGACCGTCAGACCTTCGGTTTTCGCAAGCTGGATGACATAGCCGCCATAGGCGCCGGGCCCGCCGGTCACCGCCAGCGTCTGGCCAGCCTTCAGGTCCATCAGATCGAGAGACAGGCGTGCCGTCAGCCCGTTCATCGGCAGGGTGCAGGCTTCCACGTGGCTGGTGTCCTTCGGTGCAGCAACCACAGCCCGCTGGTCGAGCACGATCTGTTCGCGATAGGCACCGTGCGTGCCCTCCGGGCACACCATAGCCATCACCCGGTCACCGACCCTGACCCCTGTGGTCACGCCGTCACCCACGGCATCGACGATACCGGCAATGTCCATTCCCGGCACATAGGGCGGCGGGTCCTTCTTCTGCATCCTGGCGCGGGATCCGTTGCGGGCCATCGTGTCGGTCGGGTTCACGGCGGCTGCATGAACGCTGACGCGCACCTCGCCCGGCCCGGCGTGTACCTCTGCCACATCAACCACCTGCAAGACCTCCGGTCCGCCGTGAATCATCAACCCGACTGCGCGCATGTCCTGCCCCTGTGCGATGTCATCCGTTCGCTGATCCGGACAATAGGCCGGTCACCGGCACTCTGCCACCTGCACTGAATTCAACTGATGGTTTGCGCGGGGGTGTGTCCGGCTGGCTGCAGGACTGGCAAGTTCCACCACCACCTTCCGCGACCAGATCGCCAGCGCGGTCCGCTGTGCTATCCCTTCAGCCAGTTCACGATGGTGCCGAAATTGTCCAGGTCGCGTTGCGCGCGGTCGTCTGTGCTGTTGCGGAGAAAGCCGGACAGCCGCAGCCGCAGCCGCCACCATTTCAGCGGATAATAGAGGAAGACCCGGGGGGACCGCGCATCCACCGGAAACTCCCGCGCGATGCGTGCACGGGACGGGAAGGCGCGGCCCAGCAGGCGACCGATCTTGCCCCCGACCGTCGGGGTATCAGCCAGTTCCGCCTGCAACGCCACGTCGCCCCGTGCCTCGACACTGCGCAAGAGGCTGTGTGCGGCGACAGGGAGGATCGGGTCGTCTGCGCGAATGATCGCCGCCGCCGCGTCATCCCATGCAATCTGCTGGCCGGGCCATTCCCGCTCCAGCAGGCGCAGGGCCAGCGCAACGCCCCGGGTGGCCTGCTGTTGTCGTGCCAGGTCCCAGAATGTCGGCCAGTCGATCTGATGATGGTCCAGAATCCAGGCGATGTCCGTGAGGGTCAGAGGGCCATTGTTGAACTGGTTGTCCAGCACGGCATGGACGCAGATATGCAGCAACAGGTCTTCCGGGCCGGAAAAGCTGATGTCCTGACCAGCGACGGTGCGTCGGACGGCACGCTGCCCCAGCACCTCGTGGCGTCCCAGGGCCGGATCGTAGGGCATCAGCGCGCTGGGCGTGGTCGTCAGCGTATGCACCTCCACCGACGCCCCGCCCGGCACCCGGATGGTCGGCAGGTGCTTCGATCCGGCCAGGTAGACCTCCGGGTTGCCCATGTGCTTCGGGTTGCGTTCCAGCCCGTTGGCCAGAAGCGCGTTGAAGGCCGCCATTGCCTGATCGCGCCTGACCAGCACATCCAGATCCCGCATGGGGCGAAGACCGGATTCGGGATAGGCGAAATGGGCGAGGTAGGCACCCTTCAGAAACAGGTGCCCGATGCCGGCGTCGTCCAGCACGCGGCTGACATGGATCATGTCACGCTGCATCGACAGGGCGCGCAGGGTTGATCTGCGGTAGGCAGCCGCCAGAGTGCGCTGGACTTCTGCCGGCAGCGTATCGCGCAGTCCCGCCCGTCCGATGCTGTAGTGCAGATAGGGCATGAACCGGTGCTCGGCCGCCCACGCCAGGATCTGTGACCAGTCGTCACCCGTCAGCGCGCCGATGTCCGACCCCTGCATCTGGTCGGGCCGACAGATCAGCGCCAGGGTCATGTCCTCCCGTGCGACCGCACCGGACATCGGATCAACCAGTGAATACCCGGGTTCAGTCATCCGAAATTCCGTTCACGACGTTCAGGCACCGGATTGTTGCTGCGAACACCAGTATACACCGGGCCAAGGCCAGTTGCCTCCTGCCTCTCTTGTGCTTGTAAATGCGACAAATTTCTCACATTCAGGAACAGAATTCACAGTTTCGCCGACCAGCATTATCACGCCAGAACACAGCGCATACCCCTGAAACGTGCAAGAACACAGGATTATCGCTCCGGCAACGGGGAAACGCCCCGCTCACCACAGCTTCGCCGGTGCCGGTTCACAGATATATCGCTCTTGCCAACCGATGGGCAGATGCGTAGAAACGGAACAGCGCATTTATCCAACGTTCAAAAGCGGAATAGCCTGATGACACAGCGTACCATCTCCGAAGACAACGCCTCCACCATCGAAGGCGACGAGAAGAAGGTTTACGAGAGCCCCGTTCTGAACGTGCTTGGCTCCGAAGAAACCGCGAACCTTACCGCTGCAAATTCGGATGCCACGACGGTTAGCTGATCACGGCTTTGCCTCTGGTGATTGCAGAGATTGATGAGGGTGTGTGGACGCTTGGTTCATGCACCCTCACTCGTTTTGCCGCTGATATTTTCCTTGGCCTATTGCAGCAGTTTGACCGTATCGAGCGGCCAGTCCCGACCTAAGAACTGGCTAACCTCGTATTGGTCAGGAAAATTCTGAGTGGATGAGTTTCCCCAGGCGAGGGATTCAACAAGTTGGCGCCTCCTCTCAATCTACGCTCGTCTGTGACGGTGCCACGCTTTCCAAGCATCCGGATTTGAGAACGACGATCTGATCAGCATGTTGCCTGGTAGCAGCTCGGTGGCCGATATGAACGATGGCCATTTGTCCGTGCAATTGTTGCAGGGCAGTGACAACAGCCTGTTCGTTGGCTTCGTCCAGGGAACTTGTGGCTTCATCCAGGATCAGCAGGCTGGGCTTGCGCAACAGCGCCCGCGCGATGGCAAGCCGCTGACGTTCGCCGCCGGAAAGCCGCACACCATTGTCCCCGACCATGGTCTCGAGACCGTCCGGCAGGGCGAAGACGAAGTGGGCTGATGCCATTTCGAGTGCGGCAACCAGATCAGTCTCGGATGCGTCTGGATTGCCGACCAACAGA
The DNA here is from genome assembly GCA_029210175.1 of Minwuia sp. Taxonomy (GTDB): domain Bacteria; phylum Pseudomonadota; class Alphaproteobacteria; order Minwuiales; family Minwuiaceae; genus Minwuia. Next base: position 49,844 of record JARGPL010000039.1, read on the forward strand.
TTGGCGCGCACCGTGTCATTGAACAGGAACACGTCCTGCGGGACGTAAGCCACCGCGCGCCGCCATCGGTGCTGCGATGCCTCGTCCAGCGCCGTTCCATCGATCTCGACAGTCCCCTCATCCGGCGTCATCAACCCCATCAGAACGTCCGCCAGGGTGCTCTTGCCAGACCCGGACGGGCCCGTGATCGCCGTCGTGGTCCTGGCTGGCAGTGAAAGGCTCAAGTCCTGCAATGCCGGTTCCGCACGACCGGTAAAGGTCAGGGTCACGTTCCTCAGGGTGATGGCTTCGTTCAACTGCCAGCCGGGCGGCTCGCTTTCGGGCACAGGCTCCGCATGCGCGGCACTTTCGGCAATGAATCGGTCGACAGCCGCCAGCGCGGGTTCCGCATTGAGCCAGCGATGCAGGAACTGCTGAGCAGAAAGCAGCAGAGGCATCAACCGTGCGAACAGGAACGTCAGCGCGAGCAGTTCAGCCAGTGACAGTGCTAGCCATTCCAGGCCCGCGTAAACGCATAGCGCCAACATCGCCGCGCCAATGGCCTGTTGCAGGCTGCGGGTCAGGCTGGTGTCGATGCCGAACTTTAGTTGCGTGCGGCGTACCTGGCCGACGGTCCTGACCAGCAATTCGATATGGTGGCGCTCGCTGCCCAGGATCTTGGTCAGTTTCAATCCGGTGAAGGCCTGCTGCACGTTGGCCATCAGGGCCTGGTTGGCCTTGACCTGCTCCGTACCCAGCCGGGATGCGCTGCGCCGGATGCGATGCATGGCGACATAGCCGATTGCGGCGGCAAGGGCGATCAATGCCGCCATCCCGGGGGAGAAGACGAGTGCTACGGCGAAATAGGCAATGGCGGTTGCAAGGGTTGTCAACAGGGTCAGGCCGGCATTCAATCCCGCGCCGATGCGCTGCACCTCCCCCAACACGAGGTTCATGTGGTCTGTTCGGGTCTGCGCCGTGATCCAGCGCCAGTCCGCGCGCATCAACTGGCTGATGCAGTTCTCCCGCAAGCCGTCGACAACCCGGAATTGCAGGGTCAGGCTGGTCCGATCCTTGGCGAACTGGATGACACTGCGCAGCGCGACCAGGGCGACGAAGACCAGCAGGAATCCTGCCAGCGTCGCGGATATGTTCAGCGTATCGAGCAGATCGAGCAGATGCTGGACAATGGTGTTGCTGTTGTCGCCACCCATCAGCGATGACAGCAGCGGCACCAGCAGGATGATGCCTATCCCCTCCGTCATGCTGCCTAGCAATAGCAGGATGACGAGGGCAAGCAGATGGGGACGAGGTGCGCGCCGTAGCAGGGAATACAGGCTGTTCACGCTGGTCACGCCTTGCCCTCCGGCGCGAGACCGCGGCCGACAAACATGCGGACCACATGATAGTGCGCGAAAGCCTGACCGCCGGTGACGGAAATCGGTCCGGACATGACCCAGGCATGGGCGCTGAGGTCACGGGCACCCTTCGCGCGCTCCAACCCGAAATAGATCGCGTGAGGTACCCGATAGAAGCGCAGCAATGTGCGCGCCGCCAATGCCTGTGGATAGCAGTTGGCATCCCATGGGCAGTACCTCACGGCAAGCGCGATGGTTCGGCGGATCTGTCGGGCGCGTGATGTCTGCCTGTCACCAGTCAGAGGCACCCAGGCGCTGGCCCCCACGTCCTGTCCATAGAACGGGGCCATTCGCTTCAGGGGGACGGACAGGATCAGCGCCCGATACAGACCGAGCAGCAGCCAGACCGGAAACAGCCAGATGATGGTGAATGCAGGCTGGCGGCCGAGGTTGCGACATTTTCGGGCAATTGTTTGGGCCAGCGACATCTGCATGACATTGCTAATCTGCCACCAGCCGATTCTTGACCAGGTCGGCCAGGAAAGCCTGCACGTCCTTCCGGCAATCCTGCTCCGATACCTCGAACTCGGCGCGGACCAGTGACACCAGTTCATCTTCGGTCCGCGGCTGTTCCAGCTTATCCCAGATCAGGGCGGCGACACCGCCGACACCGAAATACGAACCATGCTCGATGCTCATCAGCACGGTCTCGCCATCCATGTCGGTCGAGACGAAATCGGGCAGGCGACAATAGGTCGTTGAAGACATGTACTCTGGTTCCATCCCTTGGTATGCGGCCTTAATAGGGCATAATCCGACGTGTTGGCAAAAGGAGTTTCCCAGTCGGTTTCGGGAGGCATGCCTTGCATCACACCCGGTTCGCAGAACGGTTCCCCCCTGACGATCTTTGCTTTAGTAGTTTTGGCAGAGATCAGGACACCATCGACGGATAAATCATGCCCCGCTTCTGCAAGGCCTATGGTCTCACCATAGAGTCAGACATTGCCCTGCCAGAACTGCTCGCAGCCGCTCACGAAGGTGGACCTGCGGACATCACGATTTCTCGTGGCCCTGTTCGTGTGCCAGCTGTTGGGCAAGTGAAGCAGATTTCGCCCTTTATCTGGGTTGGTGAAGATGCCTTCTGGCTTCATGTGCCAGGTGTCGCCCGTTTTTCAGTGGTCGGTGCGTCAAAGATTACCATCGATCCTGAGCCTGGCGTGGACGAGGCGTCCATCCGCGTGTTCCTGCTGGGGTCGGTTCTGGGTGCGGTTCTGTTCCAGCGCGGTTTCCTGCTGTTGCATGGCAACGCGGTCGAAGTTGACGGCGGGTGCGTGATCTGCATCGGGCCATCCGGAGTGGGGAAATCCACGCTTGCGGCCGGTTTCCTGCAGCGCGGATACCGGATGCTTGCCGATGACGTGGTGCCGATAGATGCTGACTGTGCTGCCGTTCCGGGCTTTCCCCGGCTCAAGATCTGGCAGGATGCAGCCGAGAAGATGGCCATAAATACAACGGCGCAAACGCGCGTGCGGCCGGACATGAACAAGTTCAACCTGATGACTCGGGACAATTTCAGCGATGCACGCTTGCCCGTGCGCTGGATCTATATTCTCAGCAGCGAGAACCGGGATGGATTCGAGGTTCAGCCGATCCATGGCATGCATCGCTTTGCGCCGCTGCGCGAGAACACTTACCGACGCCGTTTGATGGAAGGCATGGCCCTGCAGCCGGAGCATCTGAAACGCTGCGGTGAGCTGGCATCGAAGGTGCGTCTGACCAGGCTGGTTCGGCCAAAGACCGGTTTCGATATCGATGGGTTGGTCGACACGATCCTGGCAGACATCAGGACCGCGGGTTGAAATGGGTGGCATCTACTGGCTGGCATCCTATCCGAAGTCCGGGAACACATGGTTCCGGACCTTCCTGCAGAACCTGATGAGCGTTGCCGACACGCCGACTGATATCAACAAGCTGAACACGGGTAGTATCGCGTCCAGCAGGAACTGGATCGATGATGTGATCGGTTTCGACACGTCCGACCTGCGCCAGGACGAGATCGAGAGCCTCCGTCCCCATGTCTATCGCTGGATGTGCCGTGGCGACGGCGTCGCCTATCACAAGATTCATGATGCCTACACCCATACGGGTGAAGGACGGCCGCTGGTTGATGATATTGCCACGCTTGGAGCGCTCTACATCATCCGCAACCCGCTGGATGTTGCGCCATCCTATGCCGGTCACCGCAATTGCAGCATTGATGATGCGATAGGCTCCATGGGCGATCCGAGACACGCGCTGGCACGATCGCAGAAGGCGCTGCCTGATCAGTTGCTGCAGTTCGTGGGGACCTGGTCACAACACGTCATCAGTTGGGTGGATGCGGAACGGTTGAACGTGAAGGTCATCCGCTACGAGGACATGCATGCGACGCCAGATCGAACGTTCGGGTCCGCCGCAGACTTTCTGGGCCTCGACACGGATACCGAGCGACGCAGGCGTGCAATCGACTTCAGCAGTTTCGATATCGTTGCGGGGCAGGAGGCTCGTTCGGGGTTTCGGGAGCGGCCGCCGCAGGCGGAGCGGTTCTTCCGCAAAGGGGTTGCCGGTGACTGGCGCGAGTCTTTGACCGATGCCCAGGTCACACGGATCATCGCGGACCATGGGATCGTGATGTCCCGTTTCGGTTATCTGGATGCGGCGATGCAACCCGTCTGAACCCTGTCAGAAGTCATTGCGTCCACTGATGTAGCGCACGAAGCGGGCAGTCGTCAGCCCGCGGCTGAGCGCCAGTTTCAGTGTCTGAGTCTGCTCATGAGTGATGCTTGAACCGTCTGTCGGCATGTCCTCTACCGCTCGCCTCAAACGGTCGAAGTCCAGATATCCCTTGACCAATGGATCAGACGAAAGCCATTCGATTTCGGCAAGGAGTTCTTGGCGTTGTGGCAACATCCGCGCTGTCCAGTCTGCCGCCTGTAGTCCACGTCGCTTCTCGTTGCGGACCATTTCCGGCACCTTGCCGACCAGCATGCGTTTCGCAAGCCAACGTTTCCGACCCCTGTTGAGGTATTGTTCCGGCGGGATCGCGAGACAGAATTCGAGCAACGGTCGGTAGCGTGTGGGGTCGCGGTTTGGAAGACCGTGCAGCCGTTGCAGGGCGTAAAGCAGATCTCCTGTTTCATTTCCGGCATCCACCAGAGTGGCGTGGCGAAAATCAAGTACCGAGGATGGAGGCATGAAGGCTCGGTCCTGGCCCATCTCGAACGCGCGTTCCGCCACATCATGATCGCGGGCAAACTCTGGGTGAATCGGTGACCAGGTCGGCAGGTCCGTGCTCCACAGACTGCCGAACCGCCTTCTCAAGGCCTGCCGTGTCGATACTGGCAAGAACGGCAACACGGCTTCGCGTGCGGTGCGGTCGAACAGCTTCCGTCGCGGCCCACCGTGCCAGAGTTCCAGTGCTGCGCGCACCCACTGGCCGTTGCGGATCATGTCCTGCAAGAAGCCGTTGCCTGCATAGCTGAAAGTTGCATTCCCCATGACTCCGGTCAACAGCACATCGGCGTTCGCGCCCTTGGCTCCCCGCTGAACGTTATGTATCCATTTGAGGTTTGTCGGGTTTCGCGGCGATATGAGGGATGCTTCGAAGATATCTCCCTGATCGTCGGTGAAATTTTCCCCGGTGGATTCCACCCAGTGCGGCCGCAACTGCGGATACATGGCCGCCAATGCCTCGACGTGGGGTCGCTCATCGACCAGTGTGGACGAATCTCCTGGCGTCCAGTTCGGGTCCGGTACGGACGTGAATGACAGCAGCGGTTGATCCGGCCGGACCTGCATCGTGTAGGCGGCGACAGCCTGGGAATCCAGTCCGCCTGACAGGCTGATGGCGGGGCGCTCAAAGCCGTCGAGTGCCATGGTCACGGCCTCACGGAACAGGGCGTCTGCGGCCTCCACATAGTCGCTGTCACGCTTGAAGCGGACGGGCGGGATGTTTTCTATATCGAAAAAGCGGGTTTCCTTGACGCCATCCGGTGTGGCCCAGACACGGGTGCCGCGCGGCAGGCGCGCGACGCCCTTGAACCAGCCGCGACGTTCCTCGCGATAATTGAGATACAGCGTATCGGCGATCTTCTGTTCGTCCAGCACCCGTTCGATCTCGCCGCTGGCGAAGATTGCCTGTGCATGGCCGGTCACGATCAGCCGGTCGGCGTCGCGCCAGAAATACAATGCGGGTGACCTGATCGGGCTGCGCGCCATGCGGACGCGCTTGCCATTGGCTTCCACCATGATCACGGCATATTCGCCCAGCAATCGCTGGTCGGCATCCTCCCCCCACCGGGCCCAGGCAGCGGCATAAAGCGCAGCATCCCCTTCGTCTGGCACACCCAGTTCCGCCCGCATCGCGTGGCGGTTCTCGATGAAGCCATAGAGCAGCACCGCCGAGCCGTCCGGGGCGCGGGCAGGCAGTTCCGTCGGCGCGGCATAGCCGTCACAGAGCAGTGCCCCGTTCAGAAGGTGCGCCCTTGCCGACGAGAAACCGGTCCGAAGGGCAGAAGCGAATGCAACTGACCGGGACAGGGCCGCATCCGGGTCATGCCAGAGGACGTAAACGCCAATCATCCGAAATTCCGTTCATTCATGGGTGTCATCGCACGATACCTGCGGCTGGCCGGTGCCCGTTGCCGACCTGTCGTAGCAGGATTCGCGTCGGACTGAACAGCCATCTGCCCGCAACATCGCCCGTTGCTTCGCCCTTCAGCCGACAGCCTTTGACCATTGGCACGTGTGCGCTGGCCGTCAGGCGCCGTTCACCAGGTCGAGCCATTCCTGCTCGGTCAGGGTCCGGACGCCCAGTTCTGCAGCCTTCTTCGCCTTCGATCCGGCACCGGGACCGGCGATCAGGATATCGGTCTTCTTCGACACGCTGCCCGACACCCGCGCGCCCAGGGACTCCGCGCGGGCCTTGGCTTCATCGCGGGTCATGGTTTCAAGGGTGCCGGTGAAGACCACGGTCTTGCCTGCGACCGCGCTGTCCAGGGCCGGTGCATCGAACGGCTCCACCGCCCGCAATTCCGCCAGCAGGTCGTCGAGGAAGGTGCGGTTATGCGCCTCCGCCATGAATTCCATCAGTTCCGTGACCACCGTGGGGCCGATGCCGTCGATGTTGATCAGATCCTGCCGCGCCTCGCCCTCCGGTTCATCCACAGCCGCCTTCAGGGCGTCGAGCAGGGCAGGCAAGGTCAGGTAGCTGGCGGCCAGGGTTCGTGCGGTGGTCTGACCGACATGACGAATGCCCAGGGCGAACAGGAACCGGTCCAGTGCGATGGTCCGGCGTTCATCAATGGCCGCGAACAGCTTTTCCACCGATGTCTTGCCGAAGCCTTCCCGTTCCTCCAGCTTCAGGTCGTCGTTGCGCTTCTGCAGCGTGAAGATCTCCGCTGGTGTGGTGATCTCCCCCGCCGCGAAGAAAGCCTCGATCTGCCTGGCGCCCAGCCCTTCGATGTCGAAGGCGTTGCGCGACACGAAGTGTTTCAGCCGCTCCATGGCCTGCGCAGCGCAGATCAGCCCGCCACTGCAGCGGCGCACCACGTCCAGTTCCCCGTTGGCGCGGGTGTCGCGCACGGCATGGCTGCCACAGACCGGGCAGGTGGTGGGAAAGGTGAAGGGTTCCGTGCCTGCGGGGCGCTTGTCGGGGATGACACCGACAATCTGCGGGATGACATCGCCTGCGCGTTGCAGGGTCACCGTGTCACCGATCCGCACGTCCTTGCGGGCGATCTCGTCCTCATTGTGCAGGGTGGCGTTGGAGACAACGACACCGCCGACGGTCACCGGTTCCAGCCGCGCGACGGGGGTCAGGGCACCGGTGCGCCCGACCTGGATGTCGATGCCGCGCAGGATCGTGCTGGCCTGTTCGGCGGGAAACTTGTGGGCGATGGCAAAGCGGGGACTGCGGCTGACGAACCCAAGCCTGTCCTGCCAGTCCAGCCGGTCCACCTTGTAGACCACGCCGTCGATGTCATGGTCCAGCGCGCCGCGCCGGGTTTCGACTTCGCGGTAGAACGCCATGATCTCCGCCACGCTGAGGCAGTTCCGGGTCAGCGGATTGACGCTGAAGCCCCAGGCACCCAGTGCCTCCAGCACCCCGGACTGGGTGGCGGCCGGCAGGGCCGAGACTTCCCCCCAGGAATAGGCGAAGAAGTTCAGCTTGCGCCGCGCGGTGATGGTCGAATCCAGCTGGCGCAACGATCCGGAGGCGGCATTGCGCGGGTTGGCATAGGCAGGTTTCCCCGCCGCCATCTGGGCCTCGTTCAGCGCCTGGAATGCGGGTTTGGACATGTAGACCTCACCGCGCACCTCGAACACTTCCGGCACCTCGCCGGACAACACCTCGGGGATATCATCCAGGGTCAGCAGGTTGCGGGTGATGTCCTCCCCCTCCTGCCCGTCGCCACGGGTGGCCCCCTGCACCAGGTGGCCGTTTTCATAGCGCAGGTTGGCGGACAGGCCGTCGATCTTCGGTTCCGCGCAGATCGCCAGTTCCGCCGCTTCGTCCAGACTGAGGAAGCGGCGGATGCGTTTCAGGAACTCGGCCACGTCCTCCTCGGAGAAGGCGTTGCCGAGAGACAGCATCGGCTTGGCATGGCGCACCTTGGCGAAACCGGTGGCGGGGGCTGCGCCGATACGCTGGGTCGGACTGTCCGGTGTCAGCAGTTCGGGGTGCTGTGCCTCCAGCGCCTGCAGTTCCTGGAACTCGGCGTCATAGGCGGCGTCGCTCATCAGCGGCTTGCTGGCGGTGTAATAGGCCTTGTTGGCGGCGTTGATCCGCGCGGCAAGCTTGCGGTGGCGACTGCGGGCGGCGTCGTCCGCAGGTTCGGGGGCACTGGCCTTCATCGGGTCGGTTCTTCCAGCAGGCGGTCAGCGGCTGCGCGCGCCTCTGCCGTGACTTCGGCACCAGAGAGCATGCGCGCGATTTCCTCGCGCCGGGCGTCGCCGTCCAGCGGGTCAACGCGGGTGATGGCGGTTTCACCCACCTGCTTGGCGATCAGCCACTGGCGGTCAGCACGCGCGGCAACCTGTGGGGAATGGGTGACCACCAGAACCTGAAAGGTCTCGGCCAGCCGGGCCAGCCGTTCACCGACCGCGTCGGCGGTTGCGCCGCCAACGCCGCGATCCACCTCATCGAAGATCATCGTCGGGGCATCGCCCGTCGCGGCCAGCACGACCTTCAGGGCCAGCATGAATCGCGACAGCTCACCGCCCGAGGCGATCTTGGCAATGGGGCCGGGCCGGGCACCGGGGTTGGTGGCCACCATGAATGCGACGCGATCCAGTCCCTCCGGCCCCCAGTTCGCAGGTGGCTGCGGCACGACATCGGTGATGAAACGCGCGCCGCCCATGCGCAACGGCTGCAGTTCGGCCTCGACAGCCTCATTCAACAGGGTCGCCGCTGCCTGGCGCTTCGCGCTCAAGGTCTCTGCGGCAGTGCGCCAGATGCCTGACAAAGCCTCGGCTTCCGCCTCCAGAGCGGCCAGGTCCTGATCACCCTTCTCGATCGATCTCAGTTCGGCCAGCTTCTGCTGCAGCAGGTCGGGCAGCCTGTCCGGATCGATCTGGTGCTTGCGCCCGGCGGCGCGCAGGGCGAACAGCCGTTCCTCCACCGCGTCCACGTCATCCGGGTCCGCGTCCAGGTCGGCGCTGACACCCATGATGGCGTTGATCGCCTCATCCAGCTCGACACCGGCACGGGCAAGCGCATCCATGGCCGGGCCCAACCGGTCGCCGGCCTGCTCGCGCACCCGGTCGAGCGCGCGTTCGGCGGTGCGCAGCTTGGTCGCGACACCACCGTCCTTCTCCAGCGCTGCCGTGGCGTCATTCACCGCATCGGCGATCTTTTCCACCTGCATCATGAAACCGCGCCGTTCCGACAGCTGATCGGCCTCTCCCTCTTCCGGGGCCAGGTCCGACAGTTCGTCCACGGTGTGGCGCAGCAGTTCCTCGTCCGCCCGGGCCTGGGCCAGTGCCGCACGCGCACCGTCAAGTTTCCGCGCGGTCTCCTGCCATGCATCCCACTGCTTGTGCAGGGCCGCGACATCCCTTTCCAGACTGGCAAATGCATCGAGGATGGGGCGATGGCTGGCCGCATCCAGCAGACCGACCTCCGCCGCCTGTCCGTGGATCTCCACCAGGTGTGCACCAACGCTGGACAGCAGGCCGATACTGACCGGCTGGTCGTTGATCCAGGCCCGGCTGCGCCCGTCCAGCGCCACGGACCGGCGCAGGATGATCTCGTCGGAACCCGGCAGTTCGTTCTCGACCAGCAGGTCACGGACCGGGTGGCGAGGGGGCAGGTCGAACGTCGCGGTGACGCCGCCACGCTCGGCCCCTGTTCGCACCAGTCGGCCCTCTGCCCGGGCACCCAGTGCCAGGCCGAGCGAATCCAGCAGAATCGACTTGCCGGCCCCGGTCTCGCCGGTCAGCGCACACAGCCCGTTGGCCAGGGTCAGATCCAGCTGGTCGAAGACAACAATGTCGCGTATCGCGAGCGATCTCAGCATGGGGTGACCGTCAGAAGACGGCGTTCCAGATGCCGGCGATCCAGGATTCCTCATCCTCCTGCGGGGCCAGTTTCTGGCCGGACAGAACGGCATAGGAATCCCGATACCAGACGCTGTTGGGGAAATTGTGGCCAAGCACGGCGGCCGTGGCCTGCGCCTCATCGATGACGCCAAGCAGCAGATAGGATTCGGTCAGGCGGTGCAGCGCTTCCGGTGTGTGGCTGGTCGTCTGATAGTCGCGCACCACCGTGCGGAACCGGTTGATGGCCGCCACATAGTGCGCGCGTTCCAGGTAATAGCGCCCGATCTCCATTTCCTTGCCAGCCAGATGGTCCTGGGCGAGGGCAAGCTTGGCCTGCGAGTCCTGGGCGTAGGCGGATGTCGGGAAACGCCGGATCACCTCTTCCAGCGATTCGAGCGCCTTGACGGTCCTGCCCTGATCACGCCCGATATCGGTGATCTGCTCGTAGTGGCTGACAGCCACCATGTAATGGGCATAGGCCGAATCCGGGCTGCCCGGATGCAGGCGGATGAAACGGTCAGCCGCACCGATGGCAAGGTCGTAGTCGTTGGTCATGTAATAGGAGAAAACGGCCATCAGCTGGGCCTTTGTCGCCCAGACCGAATAGGGGTACTGCCGCTCCACCAGATCGAACGTCTCTGCGGCGTCCTCGTAATCGCCGGCAGTGACTTCATCCAGGCCCTGATTGTAGATGACCTCGACCGGGGTATCCTCCGGCGCCTGGGCAACCGGTTTCGACGGCTTGTCGCCGGAGCAGGCCGCAACCAGAAACAGCGCCCCGCCCAGCAATGCGGCACGCCCGGCAGACCGCCAGTACGCTCGAACATGTTCCATCAAATCTATGTCTCATGGAGGCAGGGCGAAATCAAGCGATGCCCGCATCATCATGCGCGACTTTTGACACCCCGGCACAGCATTTGAATGGATGGGAGCAATTCGAAGTGAGAGCCGTCGTCAGCACCCCCGACTGAGCGCTTTTCGTGTCACAAAGCAGAACTGAGGTCACAGAATGCAACACCTTCGCCATATTGATCGCCATGTGGGAGAGCGCATTCGCAGCCGTCGGGCCGAACTCGGGATGACGCAGCACGACCTGGCGTCTCTGCTCGGCATTTCCTATCAGCAGGTGCAGAAATACGAGACTGGCGCCAATCGCGTCAGTGCCGGGCGGCTGTATGAAGTCGCCCGCCAGCTCGGATCTTCCGTTGGCTTCTTCTTCGAGGGGCTTGAGGGTGAGGCCTCACAGACGGTCACCGAACTGGCCCATGGCGGCACCAACCGCACGACCATCGATCTGGCACGCAACTTCGGTCGCCTCGACAACAACTCCATCCGCGGCGCGATCTCTACCCTGGTGCGTGCGCTGGCGGACGAAGCAAACGAAGAGGATGACAGCATCCGGGGCGCAGGTCACAAGTCGACGCCCGTCACGCGGATTGCCCAGGCGGCAGAGTAACTGTTGAATTCGACTTCCGACTGACGGGCCTCGCTGCATGGGCAGCCCCGTCAACGATCGGTGATCTGAGCTGTCCCGGACCTCTGGATCTGTCCATCAAGTGCTGGACCCTCACCAGCCCGCTCCCCCACCCGGCCACCCATTCAGGATGATCCAGTGGGGGCCGGGTGGGGGAGCGGGCTGGTGAGGCAATCCAACAGCGGAACGATTTAGTCGGGGCGGTTCATGGCGAAGGTTTCCTCCACCACCGTGTAATCCATGTAGCCGAGACGCGCCAACGGGCGGTACTTGGCGATATCGACCATGCCGTCGGTCAGGATGCGCTCATCGATGTGAATTCCGACCACCTCCCCGATTACCAGATTGTTGACGACTTTCGGCGATGAGGACCGCAGCTGGATGATCTGCACCAGGCGGCATTCCAGATTGACCGGTGATTCCTTGACCCGGGGCGCCGACACGATCTCGCAGCCGACAGGCGTCAGGCCCGCTTCCTCGAATTCGCTGACGGATCGGCTGACGTGCGCGGAACTGATGTTCATCTGATCCTTCAGGTCGGCTGTGACCATGTTGACCACGAACTCTCCCGTGTCGCGCACATTGGCTGCCGTGTCCTTCACGCCGCCTTCCGGGTGTGGCCCGTTGCAGCCGAACAGGACCGTTGGCGGTGAATCCGTTATCGCATTGAAATAGCTGAAAGGCGCCAGATTCATCGTGCCATCGCTGGACAGGGAAGAAATCCAGCCAATCGGGCGTGGAGCCACCAGGGCCTTGAACGGGTTGTGCTTCAGGCCATGCGGTTGATCGGCGCGGTAATACATTCTGGTCATCCCCTCCTGCGGAACAGTCACGTGTGCTTGCGCGGTGTGGCCCTTCAGCTAGCGCATCGTGGCTCAAAATGAAATCTGCTCTCACTCCAATCTCTCGACATGCATTGGCCGCGTTGCAGTTTTTTCTGTTGTCGGTGGCAATCTGCGATTATGAAAAGGGAATGAGCAGGAAATCGGAACAGCGACGACGCAGCAGCTGACGTATCGGGTGGGCACCTGATGCGTGGAACAGCCTGTTGCCCGTCTTGTCCCGCTGATTGATCGAAGTTGCCCAGAAATGTTCCGGATTTCCCCCATGGACGCTGCCAACGCGTCCGAATTCCCCGCCATCCTTGATATCTGTTTCGGCCCTGACCGCCAGTCGAAGATCGCCTATCGCTTTCGCGACGGGGTGCCGCCATGCGACCGTTTCTGTCTGGTGGCCTATGCGTTCGGCGAACTGATCGGGGGCATCCAGTACTGGCCCTGTCAGGTGGCGGGCGTTGATGCCCGGCTGCTGGGGCCGATCGCGGTGCTGCCAGCCTGGCGGGGGCGGGGTGCCGCCAGGGCGCTGGTCAACCAGAGCATGGAGATGGTGGCGGACGCTGGCGTCGATCTGGTCGTGTTGATCGGCGATGCGGCCCTGTACCGCCAGTACGGGTTCTTCCCCGCCTCGGCTCAGGGCCTGTTCATCGCCGATGAAAATCCGGCACGGGTGCAGATCAGGCCCCTGACCCCGGCGGGCGCGAGGGCATCCGGTGAGGTGGCGGTGGCAGCGAAAGTGTCGGCCTGAACGGCCATCACCCTTTCCGGGTCGCGATCCCCAGTTCATCCAGCTTCTGCCTGAAGCTCAACAGATCTGCCCAGGCCTGGCGTTTCAGGGCGGGCTGGCGCAGCAGATAGGCCGGGTGAAACATCGGCAGGGCGGGAATCGGACCCGCCTGCGCCGGATAGTCTCGCCAGCGCCCGCGTTCCCGCGTGATGCGGGCCTCGAAGTCGAACAGGGCACCCAATGCCGATCCGCCGGTCAGCAGCAACAGCTTCGGGGCAACCAGTTCGATGTGCCGGACCAGAAACGGCAGCATCGCGGTCACTTCCGATGGTGTGGGTTTCCGGTTGCCGGGAGGGCGCCAGAGCACCGTGTTGGTGATGTAGACGGATTGCCGGTCAAGGCCTATGGCGGCCAGCATGCGGTCCAGCAGCTTGCCGGATTCGCCGACGAAGGGGCGACCGATGCGGTCTTCATCGCGGCCTGGCGCCTCGCCAATCAGCATGACATCCGCATCCGGATTGCCGTCGGCGAAGACGAGCTGCGTTGCGGTTTCCCTGATCGCCAACCCCTGAAACCCTTCCAGCGCCTGCCGCAGTGCCGTCAGGTCACTGCACTGCGCGGCCAGTTGCTGGGCGGTGATCGCGGCCTGCCGTTCCGACACGACCTCATCGGATTCCTGCCTGATCACCTGCCGTGTGGGGGGCATTTGCGGACGTGGCTGCGGTTCAGACGGCGCGGCTGTTGCCCGCGGCGTCCGTTCCGGTTCCGGCGGCGGTTTCAGGCGGTCCGTCGGCTCCGACCCGATCGCGATATCCAGCCCGGCGTCGACAAGAAACGCGAGGGCTGCCAGATCGGCCTGGAACTGATGTGCGGTGTCGGTCATTCAGTCAATATAGCGCGAAAGGGCGTCGCTTGAATTTGTTACATACACAGTTAGGCTGATCTGCGATGTACAGGCCGCCGTATCGGCCTAGTGCGCACGGAATCGGGCAGGGGATGCCCGGTTGGAGATAACGCCCGACGTGTCAGGAATGGGGAGTTTGTCATGGAACGCGAGTTTATGGAGTACGACGTTGTGGTTGTCGGCGGCGGGCCATCGGGCCTTTCGTCAGCGATCCGGCTGAAACAACTCGCGGAGAAGGCGGGGACGGAAGTCAACGTCTGCGTGCTGGAGAAGGGTTCGGAGATCGGGGCGCACATTCTCTCCGGTGCCGTGATGGATCCGCGCGCCATGAACGAGCTGTTTCCGGACTGGAAGGAACGGGGTGCCCCCCTGAACGTGCCTGTCTCGGGCGAGAAGTTCTGGATGCTGACGGAGCCGAGCCACCTCTCTGTTCCCGCCAGGCTACTGCCGCCGCCAATGCAGAACCATGGCAACTACATCGTCAGCCTGGGCAATGTCTGCCGCTGGCTTGGCGAACAGGCCGAGGCCATGGGGGTCGAGATCTACCCCGGCTTTGCCGCTGCCGAAGTGCTGTATCACGAAGACGGCTCGGTGAAGGGCGTCGCCACCGGTGACATGGGCGTTTCCCGTTCCGGTGAGCAGAAGGACAGCTATACGCAGGGCATCGAACTGCACGCCAAGTACACGTTCTTTGCCGAAGGCTGCCGTGGATCCCTGACCAAGACACTGATGGAGCGGTTCAACCTGCAGGAAAGCTGCGAGCCGCAGACCTATGGCATCGGCATCAAGGAACTCTGGGAAATTCGCCCTGAAATGCATCAGGAAGGCCTGGTGCTGCACACGGCTGGCTGGCCGCTGGACAGGGGTACCTATGGCGGATCGTTCCTGTACCATCTGGAGGACAATCAGGTCGCCGTCGGCTATGTCATCGGACTGGACTACAAGAACCCCTATCTGTCGCCGTTCGATGAGTTCCAGCGCTACAAGAACCATCCCGACATCCGCCCGTTCTTCGAAGGCGGCAAGCGGATTTCCTATGGCGCGCGTGCCCTGAACGAGGGCGGGCTGCAATGTGTGCCCGACCTGGCTTTCCCGGGCGGTGCGCTGATCGGCTGTGCCGCAGGCTTCATGAACGTGCCGAAGATCAAGGGCAGCCACAATGCGATCAAGACCGGCATGATGGCTGCCGACGCCGCCTATGATGCGCTGATGGCCGCCGGTGAGGAAGGCGATGCCGAAAAGGTGCTGACCGCCTACCCCGCGGCCTATGAGGGCAGCTGGGTGCACAAGGAACTGCATCAGGCGCGCAACGTGCGTCCCGCCTTCGCCAAATGGGGCCTGATCGGCGGCACGCTGTACACGGGCATCGAGCAGATGTTGTTCCGCGGCAATGTTCCCTGGACCTTCAAGCATGGTCACAAGGACCATGAATCGCTGGTGAAGAAGGATCAGGCGAAGCCGATCGACTATCCGAAGCCGGACGGTGAGGTGTCCTTCGACAAGCTGTCATCGGTATTCCTGTCGAGCACCAACCATGAAGAGGATCAGCCGATCCATCTGACCCTGAAGGACGACAGCGTGCCGGTGGAGCACAATCTGGAACTCTATGATGCACCGGAACAGCGGTTCTGCCCCGCCGGTGTCTACGAGATCATGCGTGATGACGACGGGTCCAGTCCGCGCCTGCAGATCAACGCGCAGAACTGCGTGCACTGCAAGACCTGCGATATCAAGGACGTGACGCAGAACATCAACTGGGTCACGCCGGAAGGTGGCGGCGGACCGAACTATCCGAACATGTAGACCAGCCGGCGCTTGTGCGGTTGCGATGCGGGCCATGGGGCGAATCCATGGCCCGTTGTCGTTTCAGGAGGCCAGTCCTGCCTGTGCGCCGGATTCCACAACGGTGTCCGGTCCATGCTGCGGAAAGCGCGCGGCGAACGCCTCCGGCGGCAACTGCGCGACGTTCGCGACCTGGCTGATCGTGTGATAGGTGCCGCAGAGTGCCATCACCTCGAGCTGGACACCCGCATTAACCTCGCGATTTGAGGCTGGTTGTGATTCATTGGTTCCATGGAGGATGCGCGATGAACCCAATGAATCTTTTCGGTCTTTCCGAACATCTTGAGCGCCTGAGTGAACATGGCGATCCGCTG
>JARGPL010000034.1 GCA_029210175.1 Minwuia sp.
GGTGTCGCCGACATTCAGCTTCCCGCTTTCGATGCGGCCGGCGAGGATCCGGCGCTCGTCGAACATGTAGACGTCCTGGATCGGGAACCGCAGGGGCAGTTCCACCGGCATCGGCTTCGGCGCCAAGGCGTCGAGGGCGGCGATCAGGGTGGTGCCCTCGAACCAGGGCATCTTGTCGGACATCGCCGTCAGGCCGTCGCCGTGACGGGCGGAGACGGGCAGTATCGCAGCCGGTGTGATGCCCATGCTGCCGAGATAGTTGTGAACCTCCCCGGCAACCTCGTCGAAGCGGACCTTTGAATGGTCGACCAGGTCCATCTTGTTGACCGCGACCACCACCTGGTCGAGGCCGAGCAGGTGCAGAATGTAGCCGTGGCGGCGGGTCTGCTCCTGCACCCCGTCCTTGGCGTCCACCACCAGGATGGCGGCGTCGGCAGAGGCTGCTCCCGAGACCATGTTCTTCAGGAATTCCTTGTGCCCCGGCGCATCGATGATGACGTAGTCGCGCTTCTGCGTCTTGAACCAGATCTGCGACGTGTCGATGGTGATGCCCTGGTCACGCTCCGCCTGCAGGGCGTCCATCAGGAAGGCATATTCGAACGGCATGCCGCGCCGTTCGCACATCTTGCGGATTTCCTCCACCCGGCCATCAGGCAGCGAGTCGGTATCGTGGAACAGCCGCCCCACCAGGGTGGACTTGCCGTGGTCGACATGGCCGACGAAGACGGTCTTCAGGGATTCGCGATGGTTGCTCATGTTCCGCACCCCTTACATGTAGCCGTCGGCGCGAAGACGCTCGAAGGAGTCTTCCGCTTCATGATCCATCGCCCGGCCGGACCGCTCCGAAACCCGGGTCGTGCGCAATTCCTCGATGATCTCATCCAGGGTCGCGGCGTTGGAGGCGACGGGGTTGGTGATGTCCATGTCCCCCAGCGACCGGTACCGCTTGCCGTCCTTGGCGAGATACAGGTCGATGATCGGAATGTTCTCGCGCTGGGTGTAGCGCCAGATGTCGATTTCGGTCCAGTGCAGCAGCGGATGGATGCGCACATGGGTGCCGGGCGGGAAGTCGGTATTGAACTGGTCCCAGAATTCAGGCGGCTGATCGCGGAAGTTCCAGGCACCGCCGCTGCCGCGCGGGCTGAAGACCCGTTCCTTGGCGCGGGTCGCCTGCTCGTCGCGGCGAATGCCGGCGAAGATGCCATCGAAGGGATTGGCGGCCAGGAAGTTCTTCAGGCCTTCGGTCTTGCGCGCGGCGGAACGGGCGGCGGGCGGCAGGCTGGGGTCGATCTCCTCGATCGGCGGGCACTTGCCACTGAGGAAGGTCAGATCCCATTCCTTGATGTAGCGGTCACGGAACTCGTACATCTCCGGAAACTTCTTCTCGGTATCCACATGCATGACCGGGAACGGCACATGACCATGAAACGCCTTCTTGGCCAGCCAGATCATGACGTTGGAATCCTTGCCGAGGGACCAGAGCATGCCCACGCGACCCAGGCGATTGAACGCCTCGCGAAAGATATAGACGCTCTGGCTCTCAAGCCGGTCGAGATGATCCATGGCAGGGTTCCGTCACAATGTTCGTCAGGGATTCAGCAGGTGCAGGAAAAAGCTCACCCTCACCTAGGCGAGGACGCGCGCGGGAGCAAGGGAGCGATCAGGGGATCGGTCGCATTCGTCACGCAGATACTCGTTGCAGATGATTGGATCAGAACTGGATACGCGTGCCGAGGAACAGCAACGCATCGCGGGACGTCTCGCTGTCCAGACTGGTCGCGGTGCCCTGATCCCAGAGCTGGATGCCGCCGACCAGGCCAATGGAGCCATTGAGCTGCCAGGCACCACCGATTTCAAGCGCGTCGGCGACGTCAGGCTGGGTCGTTGCCGCACCTTCCGACAGGCTGCGCACATAGCTCATGCCCACCTGCCAGTTCGACCCGGCATAGCGCAGACCGAGGCGATAATCGGTCAGCGACCGGCGCAGGCGCTGGTCATCACCCTGTGCCAGACCGGCACCGATGGAGAACCCGTCAAAGCCGATGCGGCCACCAACCTGCCAGGCGCTGCCGCGTTCCGGATCGTACGTCGGATCGACGGCTGCAACCGAAAGGCCGGGTCGCGAGATTGCGGCGGCGGTGGTCAGGGAAGACACGCCATTGCGGTCCGGCGTATCGCCGACACTGCCGAACACCGAATAGTCGACGCCAAGCGCGCGATCGGAGAAATCGATGCCGACGCGCTGGCCGCCGGCGCCCGCTTCCGATGTCTCGATGGAAAGGTTCAGCCCGGTGACGCCAGAACCGCCAGCCCTGGGCGTCAGGGACAGCAGGTCGATCAGCGCCGGTGCATCGCGATCATCGATGCCGCTGAGCTTGGCCATTTCCGAATCAGACGGTGCCACCAGCCGCAGCGTGCCGCCAGCCTTGGATGTCACACGGTCGATGCCGTGGTCCGCTGTCTGTGCCTGGGCCACGCCCGCATGCGCCAGCACCAGCAGGCCGCCGACCATCAGTGAACCGCGCAGAACAGCCGCCAGACGCGCGGAAACCCTGCCCGCAGATGCCGCGCGTGGCAGGCAGGTAATGGTCTGTTCGGCAGTGGGCAGGGCAGCAGTCATGGCAATACTGAACTCTGGGCAGAAGAGACGGGACGCTATCGAAAATAGGGAGTACACATGCCCGGCAACTGAATCAATCCCTGCGCGCAGGCGCTCACAGGCTGTTGTGGTCCCGCAGAACCTCGGATAGAACCAATTCAGCCATGATCAGAACAACGGAACTTGCGGCATGAATGCACGTCGTTCAGCGACCTGGATGCTGTTGATCCTCGCCCCGCTGGCGTTGGGTGCGTGCGCGTCCCTCAATCCGTTCAGCGACAGCGAAGCGGAATCCGTTGAGTCTCAGCGGGTTGCGGCACAGGAACAGCAGGTCGCCAATGCGGCCCGTTCCAACGTGAACCAGTTTCTCTGGACCGCGTCGCTGGAAACGCTCGGCTTCCTGCCGATCACGGAAGCGTCGGAAACGGATGGCCGGATCGCCACGGACTGGTATGTCCCGGCGGCGTCGCCCACCGAACGTTTCCGGGTGAATGTGACATTTACCTCACGCTCGTTGCAGCCCGAAGCCTTCACCGTCGGGCTGGTGCGTCAGGAACTGCGGGGCACCGGTCAGTGGATCGATCTGCCGAGCACACCGAAGGTGGTGTCGAACCTGGAAGAAGCCATCCTGTTCCGGGCGCTGCAGCTGCGACAGCAGTCCGGCCTGCTATGACCGGGGCGGCTGCCCTGGCACGCTGATCAAGACCCATTGCCCGGCCCCGTCCCGAAAAACCCTCAGCCCGGTCCCGTTGCATGCGGGTCACGATGGGCTGACTGACAGGCCGACAGTTTTCCCATTGCCGACAGATGATCCAGACCATGACCGACATGAACGAACGCTACAATCCCGCCGAAACCGAACCGAAATGGCAGGCGATCTGGGAAGAACGCCAGAGTTTCCGGGCGGAGGCCGAGCCGGGCCGCGAAAAGTATTACGTGCTGGAGATGTTTCCCTATCCGTCCGGCCGCATCCACATGGGGCACGTGCGCAACTACACGCTGGGCGACGTGGTGGCACGCTACAAGCGGGCGCGGGGCTTCAATGTCATGCATCCGATGGGCTGGGACGCCTTTGGCCTGCCGGCGGAGAATGCGGCGCGCGACAAGAAGGTGCATCCGGCAGAATGGACCTGGGCCAACATCGACAACATGCGCGCCGAGCTGAAGTCCATGGGCCTCAGCCTCGACTGGTCGCGGGAATTCGCGACCTGCGACGTGACCTATTACCGGCATCAGCAGAAGCTGTTCCTCGACATGCTGGAACAGGACCTGGTCTATCGCCGCGAAAGCTGGGTGAACTGGGATCCGGTGGACCACACGGTTCTCGCCAACGAACAGGTGATCGACGGCAAGGGCTGGCGCTCCGGCGCCGTGGTCGAGAAACGCAAGCTGACCCAGTGGTTCTTCCGCATCACCGCCTTTTCCGATGAGCTGCTGACCTCGCTGGGCGATCTCGACCGCTGGCCCGACCGGGTGCGCGCCATGCAGACCCAGTGGATCGGCCGCTCCGAGGGTCTGCGCATGAGCTTTGCCTTCGACCAGGCGGTTGCGGGGCACGAGAACGGTCTGGAGATCTACACCACCCGCCCCGACACCCTGTTCGGAGCCAGCTTCATGGCGATTTCCGCCGAGCATCCGCTGGCGCAGCAGATCGCTGCCGACAATGCGCAAGCCATGGCGTTCGTCGAGGAATGCCGCCAGATGGGCACCTCTGAAGAGGCGCTGGAGCGGGCCGAGAAGAAAGGCTTCGACACAGGCCTGCGGGTGCGTCATCCCTTTGATGACAGCCTCACCCTGCCTGTCTACATCGCCAATTTCGTGCTGATGGAATATGGCACCGGGGCCATCTTCGGCTGCCCGGCGCATGACCAGCGCGACCTGGATTTCGCCCGCAAGTATGGCCTCATCGTCACCCCGGTCGTATGCCCGGCGGAGGAAGATGCGGCCACGTTCGCGGTGGGTGATACGGCCTTCACCGGCGATGGCCTGCTGATCAACTCCCGCTTCCTGGATGGCAAGACCGTGCCGGACGCGAAGGCAGACGTGATCGACAGGATCGAAGGCGCCGACGCGGGGGCACGTACGGTCAATTTCCGCCTGCGTGACTGGGGCCTCAGCCGCCAGCGGTACTGGGGCTGTCCGATCCCCGTCATACATTGCGATGCCTGCGGTGTGGTGCCGGTGCCCGCCGCTGACCTGCCGGTCGCCCTGCCGATGGATGTCACCTTCGACAAGCCCGGCAATGCACTGGATCATCATCCGACCTGGCGCAACGTGGCCTGTCCGACATGCGGTGCCGACGCGCAGCGCGAAACCGACACGATGGACACCTTCGTCGATTCATCGTGGTACTTCGCGCGCTTCGCCAGCGCCGATGCGGTCGATGTCCCGGTCCGTCCGGAGGAGTTCGATTACTGGCTGCCGGTGGACCAGTACATCGGCGGGATCGAGCATGCGATCCTGCATCTGCTCTATTCCCGCTTCTTCACCCGCGCCATGAAGGCCAGTGGCCATGGCGGGCTGGACGAGCCCTTCGACGGGCTGTTCACCCAGGGCATGGTGACCCACCGGACCTACCACGCCGGACGCGATGCGGGGGGCAAGGACCTCTGGGTCTATCCGGGTGAGGTGGAACGGGCGGACGATGGCAGCCTGCGCCATGCCGGGACCGGCGCGACGGTGACCGAAGGCCCCCTGGAGAAGATGAGCAAGTCGAAGAACAACACGGTCGATCCCGGCGCCATCATCGGCAAGTTCGGCGCCGATACCGCGCGCTGGTTCATGCTGTCCGACAGCCCGCCGGAACGGGATCTGGAATGGTCTGACGAAGGCGTGAACGGGGCCTGGCGGTTCATGCAGCGCGCCTGGCGTGCGGTACGCCAGACCGTGAATGCGGCGCCTGCCGTTGCCGGGCCGGCCGCGCCGGAGGCGGGTTCCGGCGCCGACCAGCTGTTGCGCGCCGCGCATCGCGCCATTGCCGGCTTCACCGACGATCTGGAGAGGTTCCATTTCAACAAGGCCGTGGCCCGCCTGCACGAACTGACCAATGCGATAGAGAAGCTGAAGGGTGATACGGTCGCCGATCTCGCGGCCCGGCGTACGGCGGTGGAGGCACTGGTGCAGCTGATGTCGCCACTGACCCCCCACATGGCCGAGGAAGCCTGGGAGATGCTTGGCGGCACCACCCTGCTGGTGGATCAGCCGTGGCCGGAGGCCGACCCGGCACTGGTGGCGGAAGATACCGTCAGCATCGCCGTGCAGGTTCTGGGCAAGAAGCGGGCGCTGATCGAAGTGGCAAAGGACAGTGACAATGCCACGGTCGAAGCGCTGGCCCTGGCGGAACCGAATGTTGTTCGCGCCATGGATGGCAAGGCCGTACGCAAAGTCATCGTTGTGCCCAACCGGATCGTCAATATTGTGGTCTGATGACTGAACGCCCTCACCGCCAGCAACATTCCATCGACAGGATCCGGAACACCGGGCCTGCGCGGCGCTGGCTGCTGACAGCGGGTATGACACTGCTGCTGGCCCTTTCCGCCTGCGGTTTCGAGCCGATCTATGCACCCAGTGGTGGCCGCCTCTCCGCCGAGCTTGCCGCCGTCGTTGTCGAACAGCCCCCCGGAGCCGTCGGACAGGCCATGCGCCTTGCCATACTTGACGGCATCGGTGACCGGAACACCGGCATTCAGCCGCGCTACCGGCTGCGCACGAAGCTCTTGGTCGACAAGGAACGCGTTGCCATCCAGGCCGACGAATCCGCCGCGCGCATCAATGTCACCGTCAATGCAAGCTGGACCCTGCTGGATGCCGCGGGTCTGACAACGCTGGATGCGGGCGATATCCGCCGCACCGTGGCCTACAATGTGGTCGATGACAGCTTCGCATCGCTGATGGCGGAACGCGATGCCGAGCGACTGGCCGGGCGCGAGACCGGCCAGGCAATCCGCACCCGTCTGCTGCTCGCCCTGCGCGAGAAGTAGGGCGGCAATGGAGGTCAAGCCCTGGGAAGCAGACAGGTTCCTGGCCCGGCACAACCCCGACATCCGCCTCTACGTCTTCTATGGCCCGGACACCGGACTGGCTCAGGAACGGGCCCTGGCCATTGCACAGCGCCCTGTCGGGCCAGCGAAGGAATTGCCGGAGGTCGTCCGCATCGACGGCGACACGCTGGGCGACGACCCCTCCCGCCTCGCCGACGAGGCAGCCCAGGTCAGCATGTTCGGTGGGGAGCGGATCATCCGCGTACTGAACGGTGCAGGCGCGGGTGCGGTGAAGGCCATCGAGGCCTACTTGGAAAACCCGCTCGGCGCCATGGTGACCGTCGAAGCTGGCGACATCCGTCCCGGCAACAAGCTGCGCAGCAAGCTGGCAAAAGCCACCGTCAAGAACGCCGCCGTCATCGGCTGTTACCCCGATGACGGGCGCGCCATGGAACAGCTGGTCGATCAGACCCTGGCAGAAGACGGCTTCAGACTCGACGACGACGCCAGACCCACCCTGCTCGCGCGCCTCGGCCCCGATCGCCGGATGAACCGCGAAACCGTGCGTCTGCTGGCGCTCTACAAGGGCGATCCGGCGACGCCGATCACCGCCGCCGACGTCGACGCCGCGTTGGGTGACAGTTCCAGCGTGGGCTATGAGACCATTGCCTTTGCCTGTCTGTCCGGGGACATCGCGGAGGCGCTGCGCCTGTTCGACAAGAGCATGGCGGAAAAGACCAACCCCATCATTGCGATGAGTTCGCTGCTGCTGCAGTTCGACCGGTTCGACATGCTCGATGCCGCGCGACAGTCGGGCAAACCAACCGACGTGGCGGTCAAGGCGCTGCGGATATTCCCCAAGACCAGGGAAAGTGCCTTCGCCCGCATGGTCGGCTTCTGGCCCTCCGCACGTAGGGCGACGGCCCGACGCCTGGTCGTTGAGGCCGACATTCGCAGCCGGTCAGGCCAGCTTCCCGATCATCTCGTCTACAGGGATCTGCTGCTGAGGTTGGGCACTGCGGCCCAGGGTATGGCGCGCAATCAACGCCGGTTCTGACAAGTAGCGCCACAGATTGCGGTTGGTTCTACGCACTACCGTCATGAAATCAGGTCCGTTGCGGACCCGCCGTTGTCAGGTCCGTGTGAGGCGCTGGCAGATCTCGTCGAGCTGCTCCAGGGTGCGGTAACTGATGCGCACCTCACCCTTGCCACCCTTGTGGCGGACGTCGACCTTCAGTCCCAGGGCATCCGCCAGACTTTGCTCCAGAGCCAGTGTGTCCGGGTCCTTGCGACGCGTCGGCGCAGGTCGCGGATCCGATACCTGCTGCTTCACCTGCCGCCGGATCGCCTCCACATCGCGCACGTTCAGGCCCCGCTCGACCACCTCCCGCGCCAGTCCGGCAGGGTCCTCTGCGGTGATCACCGCACGGGCGGCACCGGCGGTCAGTTCGCCCGACCGGACGTAGGACTTGACGTCATCCGGTAGGGACATCAGTCGCACTGCGTTGGCCACATGGCTGCGGCTCTTGCCGACAGCCTCACCGATCTCTGCGGGGGAGTGCCCGAACTCGTTCATCAGGCGCTGGTAGCCCTCCGCCTCTTCCATCGGGTTCAGATCCTGGCGCTGGATGTTCTCGATCAGCGCGATCTGCAGTGCCTCGGTATCATTCAGCTGACGGACGATGACCGGGACTTCATGCAGCTGCGCCAGTTGCGCCGCACGCCAGCGCCGCTCTCCCGCGACGATCTCGTAGGTTTCCTCACCGCCGGTTTCCGCCTCGGGCAGCTGCCGCACGATCAGTGGCTGCAGCACCCCCTGGCGATTGATCGACTGGACCAGCGTATCCAGCTCATCGGCGTCAAAGGCCTGGCGCGGCTGATAGCGACCGGGACGCAGGTAGGCCACGGGTACCTGACGCAAGCCGCGCCCGCGATCCATCGCGCGTTCGTTCGCGCCAGGCTCCTCGCCCAGCAGGGCGGACAGGCCGCGCCCAAGGCCACGGGTGGCCTGGCGCGGGGCCGGATCCTTCGGTGCTGCAGGCTGTTCGCCGCCTGCCGGATCATCCTCGAAAGTCATCGAACCCTCTGTTCCCGCTGCTCGGCGGCGCTTGTGACGGGGTCAGCCGACCCCTTCGTGGCAGTTCTGTCAGGCCGCACGGCGCTGCTTCTCCCGGCGCAGCATCTCGCCCGCAAGCTGGATATAGGCCTGGCTGCCGGCACAGCGGTGATCATACAGCAAGGCCGGGCGACCGTGCGAGGGTGCTTCCGACACACGCACGTTGCGGGGAATGATCGTGTCATAGACCTTTGCACCCAGATGCGCGCGCACATCATCGGCCACCTGTTCGGACAGCCGGTTCCGCCGGTCGAACATGGTCAGCACAATGCCCTGCACTTCCAGGCGCGGATTCAGGGTCCGGCGCACCCGGTCGATGGTGGACAGCAATTGCGACAGACCTTCCAGCGCGAAGAACTCGCACTGCAGCGGCACCAGCACCGCATCCGCCGCGACCATCGCGTTCACCGTCACCAGATTGAGGGAGGGCGGGCAGTCGATCAGGATGAAGTCATAGATGTCGATCACGTCCCGCAGCGCGGCATCGAGCTGCCGCTGCGGCGCGTCCAGTTCTACCAGTTCGAGCTCAGCCCCTGACAGCTCTACCGATGCCGGAACGATGTCGAGATTGGGTATGGCTGTCGGGACAGTCGCCGCCCCTACCGTGGTGGCACCGACCAGCAGATGATAGGACGTCAGGGTCCGCCTGGAACGATCGATCCCGAAACCGGTGGAGGCATTGCCCTGGGCATCCAGATCGATCAGCAGCACCTTGCGACCCACCGCCGCCAGCGCCGTGCCCAGATTGATGGCCGTCGTCGTCTTGCCAACGCCACCCTTCTGATTCACCACCGCCAGTTTGCGTGCCTGGCGTGTCGGGCGGCTATTGCGAAGTTGACTGTCCATGTCGTTGAAGTCCCCTGATGAGGAGAACGGAGCCCGCGCCGTCGCTGAGGCTCTCGTGACGCTCACAGGTGAATTTCCAACATTTCGTGGCTTCGGTCAACTCACTCTCAACATCTTGGCCTTTGAGCAACGCGCCGACCGAACTTGCGTGCATGAAGGGTGCGACCCAGTCCAGCAATGTCGGCAGGCCGGCAAGAGCCCTGGCACTCACCACATCCGCCGTCAGATCGTCGACTGTTTCAAGGCGCGCGTTGCGTACGCTGATGTTCAATTCCATGGTCCGCGCGGCTTCCCGCAGAAAGACACATTTCCGCGCATCCGATTCGATCAGGGTCACGGCGGCCCCATGGGTTGCCGCGACCACGAGGCCGGGAAAGCCGCCGCCGCTGCCGAGATCGATCCAGCTTCTCGCATCGCCGGACACCAGCGGCACCAGCTGCCAGGAATCAAGCACATGCCGGGACCAGAACTGACCGAGGGTACTCCGGGACACCAGATTGATGCGGGGATTCCACTTGTTCAGCAGATCCTCGAGCGCGCGCAACCGATCCACTGTTTCACGTGAAACACCACTGCGTGACCGAAACTGCTGTGCATCCATCGGGGGTGAACCGGTCAGACTGCAGGCGCGCGACGGACGCCGACACCCCGCCGGACATGACCCAGCAAGAGGGTCAGCGCCGCGGGTGTGACGCCAGGAATGCGGCCGGCCTGGCCCAGGGTGGCGGGGCGCGCGGCGCGCAGCTTCTCCACCATCTCTTTCGACAGACCACTGATCCGGCCATAGTCCAGATCATCCGGCAGGCGCAACTGTTCGTCCTTGCGAAAGGCCACGATGTCGGCCTGCTGGCGGTCCAGGTAGCCCGCGTATACCGCATCGATTTCCAGCTGCTCCGCCACATCCGGACCAAGGTCTGCCAGGTCCGGCCACACCCGGGCCAGGTCGGACATGGCGATGGCGGGGTAGCGCAGCAGATCGGCGGCGGTGCGGCGGGTGCCGTCAAGGTTCACCTTCATGCCGTGCTTCCGCGCTTCCTGTGGTGTCAGATCGTATGTCAGCATGCGTGCCCGTGCATCTGTCAGACGCGCCGCCTTGCCGGCGTAAACCCCGGCACGCACCGGTCCGACACAACCCAGCGCCTGACCCCGCACGGTCAGCCGTTCGTCGGCATTGTCTGCCCGGAGCGTCAGTCTGTATTCAGCCCGGGAGGTGAACATGCGATAGGGTTCCGCCGTGCCGCGAGTCACCAGATCATCGATCATGACACCGATGTAGGCTTCAGCCCGGTCGAGGATCGCCGGTGGCTGACCGGTGCAGGCGCGGGCAGCATTCAGACCGGCCATCAGACCCTGCGCGGCGGCTTCCTCGTATCCCGTGGTGCCATTGATCTGGCCCGCGAGATAGAGGCCGGCAATCCGCCGGGTTTCGAGACTGTGATGCAGTTCGCGCGGATCCACGAAATCATACTCGATGGCGTATCCCGGCTGCAGGATGCGCGCCATTTCCAGACCGGGGATCAACCGCAACATCGCCGCCTGCACGTCTTCCGGCAGGCTGGTGGAAATACCGTTGGGATAGACCGTATGGTCATCCAGCCCTTCAGGTTCCAGAAATATCTGGTGCCGCTGACGCTCGGCGAACCGCACCACCTTGTCCTCGATGGACGGGCAATAACGCGGCCCGGTCGAGGCGATCTGACCCGAGTACATCGGCGACCGCGCCAGGTTGGCGCGAATCACATCATGCGCTGCCGGTGTGGTTTCCGTGATATGGCAGGAAATCTGCGGTGTGGTGATTTCACGTGTGAGGAAGGAGAACGGGACGGGCGGTTCATCGCCTTTCTGTTCATCCAGCGACGCCCAGTCGATGGTGCGGCCATCCAGACGGGGTGGTGTCCCTGTCTTCAGACGCCCGAGGGCAAATCCGGCCCGTTCCAGGGTCAGCGCCAGACCGGTCGCCGGATCTTCCCCCATGCGCCCGGCCGGAATCTGTTTCTCGCCCATGTGGATCAGGCCGCGCAGGAAGGTCCCCGTGGTCAGCACCACCCGGCCAGCGGGTAGGACCTCCCCCGCGCCGGTCACGACACCAGTCACGGTCGGTGTGCCGGAAACCATGTCCACGATCAGGTCCTCGACAGTCGCTGCCTTCAGGGTAAGGCCATCCTGTTGTTTCAGTATGGCCTGCATGGCCTGGCGATAAAGCTTCCGGTCAGACTGCGCCCGCGGTCCACGAACGGCAGGGCCACGGGACCGGTTCAGCAGCCGGAACTGAATGCCCGCGGCATCGGCCACCAGACCCATCACACCATCCAGCGCATCGATTTCCCGCACCAGGTGGCCCTTGCCCAGCCCACCGATGGCCGGGTTGCAGGACATCTGGCCAATGGTGTCGAGGCGATGGGTCAGCAACAGGGTGCGTGCACCTGCCCGCGCGGCGGCGGCGGCGGCTTCGCATCCGGCATGGCCGCCGCCGATGACGATCACGTCCCAGGTCTGTGCGGATGGCGTCTGCATGCGGTTGGTCCCGTCTGTCCCGGCGTTGCTGTGCATGTCCGTGGTTCTAGCGCGACCGGGCGATCAGTCAATCTGTCTGGCCGGAAATCGGACATTCCGTGTCTGTTTCACGTGAAACAACTGCCCTTGCGCCACTTGCCGGGCCATGCGGTCACTTGCCGATGCAGAAATCCCGGAAGATCACGTCGAGCAGATCCTCGACATCCACCGCGCCGGTGATCCGGCCCAGCGCCCGTACCGCCATGCGCAGGTCTTCCCCCACCAGTTCGAACGGTTGCCCGTCCGACAGCCCGGTCATGGCGCGCGCCAGATAGCCATCGGCGTGCCCCAGACTCTCCCGATGGCGCCAGCGGGTCGGCGGCGCCTGACCGCCATACCGGGTCAGATCGTCTGCGGCCCGGGTCAGGCGATCCAGCAATACCGGGACCCCCTCACCTGTGGAGATCGAAACCGCGACGACAGAAGATGACACAATATCTGGGGATGTGCAGCGATCAGCACGGTCGATCTTGGTGCGAACCCGGATCACCGCTGGCCCTCCCGCAACGGCCTGATCTGACTCGATCTGCACCGGACCCCAGTCCGTATCGACCTCCGCCAGGTGCAGGATCAGGTCAGCCGACCCGGCGCGCTGCAGCGCCCGGCGCATGCCCTCCCGCTCGATTTCGTCACCGGTTTCGCGCAGCCCGGCGGTGTCGAGCACGGTGACCGCATGACCGCCAAGATCCAGATGAACCTCCAGCACGTCCCGCGTTGTCCCCGCCTGTGCCGTGACAATCGCCACATCCCGCCGCGCCAGCGCATTCAGCAGGGTCGACTTGCCGGCATTCGGTGCCCCGATGATCGCCACCTGCAGGCCGTTGCGCACCCGTTCCCCCTGCCGCGCATCCGCCAGATGGGCCTGCAGTTCCCGGCGCAGCGCGGTCAGCGCCGTCTGCATGTCCGGCACCAGGGTGTCCGGCAGTTCCTCATCGGGGAAATCGAGCCAGGCCTCCATATGCGCCAGAATGCGCAACAGCCGGGCGCTCCATCCCTGATAGATCTCGGCCAGGGCACCGTCGGTCTGCTGCAGGGCCTGGCGGCGCTGGGCCGTGGTCTCTGCCGCGATCAGGTCGCCGATCCCCTCCGCCGCCGTCAGGTCCAGCTTGCCGTTGGCCACGGCGCGGCGGGTGAACTCCCCCGCTTCGGCCATGCGCAACCCTGCGATCCGCCCGAGAGCCTGAAACAGCCCGTCCAGCACCGCGCGCCCGCCATGTACGTGCAGTTCCGCCAGATCCTCGCCCGTGAAACTTGCCGGGCCGGGGAACCAGAGCACCAGCGCGCGATCCAGGATCTCGCCGTTTTCCGGGTCCCGCAGCGCCCGCAGTGCGGCCTTGCGTGGCGTTGGCATCGTGCCCGCGAGGGCGCGGACAGCGTCGGCCACGACCGCGCCGGACAGGCGCACGACCGCAACCCCTGCCGGGCCTGCCGCGCTGGAAAGCGCATAGATGCTGTCACCGCCGGACATGCGCGCGGTCCCCAGGGCGCGTCGCGGCCTCAGTCCTTCGGCGGTGTCTTGCCGGCGTTGGTCATGGCCGCCCACAGGGCCTTCTGCATGGATTCCATGCCCTGCATGCCCAGCGGCAACCACTTGTTCATCATCGCCTCCGGCTCCATGTCGCGGACGTTCTGGCGCATCCGCTCCTCCAGTTCCGCCATCAGGCGCTGCTGCATCGGCTGAACATCCGGCAGGCCCATGAAAGTTCTGGCTTCCTCGGGCGTGCAATCTATGTCGATGGTGACTTTCATGGCGGCTGTCCTATGGTCTGGGCTGGAAAGACGTTCCGGCGCGGCAGGGCATTATGACCCCATTCCGCCCCCCCGGGGCAATGGCGGCCTGCGGGCTGCCACGCATTGACGGCACCCTGCGCGAGGATACCTGCTGATGACGATCGATTTCGCCCGCAACAATCTGGATCGCGAAACCAGCCCCTATCTGGTGCAGCACGCAGACAATCCGGTGCATTGGCAGGGCTGGTCCCAGGCCGCCCTTGACGAGGCCGCGCGTACGGGAAAACCGGTATTGCTGTCCGTGGGGTACGCCGCCTGTCACTGGTGCCACGTGATGGCGCACGAAAGCTTCGAGAACCCTGCGGTCGCCGAGCTGATGAACCGCCTGTTCATCAACATCAAGGTGGATCGCGAGGAACGCCCCGACATCGACACCATCTATCAGACGGCGCTCGCCATGCTGGGGGAACAGGGCGGCTGGCCGCTGACCATGTTCCTGACGCCGGAGGGCAAGCCGTTCTGGGGTGGCACCTATTTCCCGCCGGAGACGCGCTATGGCCGACCGGGCTTCCCGGCGGTGCTGGAGCGGGTGCGGGAGGTCTACGAGACCGATCGGGAGACCATCGACAAGAACGTCGACGCCCTGACCAACGGCCTGCGCCAGAATGCGAAGCTGCCCGATGCGGAAAGCCGCCCGCAGCTGGCCGCCGACGTGCTGGACCGCGCGGCGCAGCGCCTGCTGCAGGAATTCGATCCGACGTTCGGCGGCATCGGCCAGGCCCCGAAGTTTCCGCAGGTGCCGATCCTGGAAATGGTCTGGCGCGCCCACCTGCGCAGCGACAACGCGGACATGCGCCACGCGGTGATGAACACGCTGATCCACATGGCGCAGGGCGGCATCTACGACCATCTGGGCGGCGGTTTCGCGCGCTATTCGGTCGATGCCGAGTGGCTGGCACCGCATTTCGAGAAGATGCTGTACGACAATTCGGCGCTGCTGATGCTGATGACCCAGGTCTGGCGGCGGGAGAACCATCCCCTGCTGCAACAGCGGGTGCATGAAACCGCCGAGTGGGTGCTGCGGGAGATGATTGCCGAGAACGGGGCCTTCGCCGCGACGCTCGACGCGGATTCGGAAGGCGTCGAGGGCAAGTTCTATGTCTGGGACGAAGCCGAGGTGGATCAGGTACTTGGCGTCGATGCGGCACTGTTCAAGAGCCACTATGACGTGACAGCGGACGGCAATTTCGAGCATCAGAACATCCTCAACCGCCGCCTGCAGCCCGACCTGATGGATGCGGAGACGGAGGCGATGCTGGCCGACTGCCGCAGCCGCCTGCTGGCCCACCGCGCGGGCCGGGTCCGCCCGGGGTGGGACGACAAGGTGCTGGCCGACTGGAACGGCGTGATGATCGCGGCCCTGGTCGAAGCCGGCATGACCTTCGCCGAAGACAGCTGGATCGATGCCGCCCGCCAGGCCTTCGACGCCGTGGTGCGCGACATGGCGGACGATCAGGGGCGGCTGAGCCACAGTTTCCGGGTGGGTGACGCCCGCCACGCCGGCATGCTGGACGATTACGCCGGCATGATCCGCGGCGCGCTGGCCCTGCATGAGGTCAGCGGCGAAGCCCGCTATCTGGATCACGCCGAAACCTGGGCCGACACCCTGGAGAAGCACTTTCTGGAGCCGGACAGCGGCGCCTATCACTTCACCGCCGACGATGCGGAGGCGCTGATCGTCCGCAGCCTCAGCATCGCCGACAATGCCACGCCGAACGGCAACGGGCTGATGATCGAGAATCTGTCACGGCTCTGGCGGCTGACCGGCAAACCGGCCTGGCGGCAGCGGTTGCAGGCGCTGGGCGACGTGGTGGCCGATCAGGTGACGCGCAATTTCTTCCCCATCGCCACGGCGCTGAATGCGATCGCCTTCGACATGGCCGCGCTGGACGTGGTGGTCGTCGGACCCCCGGACGATGCGGCGACCGATGCCCTGCTGCGCGCCGTGGCCCTGACCGCCGGGCCAGACCGGCTGCAACTGCGCGTGGACCCGGAAACCGCGCTGCCCGCGCACCATCCGGCACACGGCAAGAGCATGGCGCAGGGCCGCGCAACGGCGTATCTTTGTCGCCAGATGGTCTGCGGGCTGCCGATCACGGATCCGGAGACCCTCGCCCAGGCGCTGACCCAGACACTGGCCGCCACAAACGCGGAAACGCCGTGACGCACGGGCCTGCCGCGCAGGGCAAATCCTGGCTGTGCTGCCCCTGTGCTGCCCCTGTGCTGCCCCTGTGAAGGAGGTGCGATCATGCTGACAACCATTCTGGAAAGCCCCCTCGGCCCCATCCGGCTGCGGATCGAGGATGAGGCCATCACCGAACTGCGCTGGAACACGGAACAGGACCCGGGCGCAGAACCCGGGAAGGCCACGGACAGCGCTGCCGAGGCACCGCTTTCACCGGATACGGTGCCGGTCCGCAGCCCCGCGACGCTCAGCACCCCCGCGTCGCTCAACACCCCTGCCACGCCGACCATCACCCCGATCGACGACGCCATGGCGCATCCCCTGGTGGCGGAGACCAGCCGCCAGCTCGACGCCTATTTCGCCGGGAAACTGGACAGCTTCGACCTGCCCGTCCGCCCCGCAGGCACCACGTTCCAGCGCCTGGTCTGGCACATCATGCAGCGCATCCCCAAGGGCCACGTCCGCACCTATGGCGGCGTCGCGGAAGAACTCGGCGCCTCCGCCCGCGCCGTCGGCACCGCCTGCGGCCGCAACCCCATCCCCATCATCATCCCCTGCCACCGCATCGTCGCCGCCAACGGCAAACTCGGCGGTTTCTCGGCGTCAGGTGGGGTGGAGGACAAGGTGTGGCTGCTGCGGCATGAGGGGGCGTTGCTGTAGCGGGGGAGTGAGGTAGAGGCGGAATTACAACTTCGCCGCAATGTGATTCATCGTTCCGAACAACAGGAGCGGGAACATGAGCCGCGGCCCGCAGCAGATAGCGAGCATTGAGCATCCGATCTGCTTTGGTCGGACCCGCCCCAAGCGATTACTCAATCTAATCAATAACCGCTGCGTTGCGTGGCCCTTAATACCTGCCATTCGTAAAAACTCGAAAGCCCGATATGAGCATATGGTGACGGCGCAAAACCAAGTCACCGCTCGCGATGACTCGACATCGCAATTTCTCTACCCAAACCGGAGACCGAAAAGACCACCTGTTTCTTCTTCATCAGTCAGCCGCGTTGGATTTACGTAGCTTTGGACGAGGAAGTCGTCTTGAAATCCACCCTCAGGCAGAG
Organism: Minwuia sp.; assembly: GCA_029210175.1. Classification (GTDB taxonomy): domain Bacteria; phylum Pseudomonadota; class Alphaproteobacteria; order Minwuiales; family Minwuiaceae; genus Minwuia. The sequence continues at coordinate 17,132 of JARGPL010000034.1, forward strand.
CGTCAGAGTTCATTGTGACAATATACTGGAAACCAGCCCTTTCGGCGTGACTAGCGCCTAACTGGAGTGCCTTCGCGATTTGCCTTTCATCAACGCCATCAAACAGGTGGCTATCATGAATCAAGAAGCCTGGTCCAATACCTCGTTTTGTTGTCAGCTCCGCCAACATCAGGTCGAAGCAGAAAATCTGCATATTGGTGATACCCTTGCTGCGTTGGGCGTCGATAGTCACCTCAAAGGTCGGTCCGTTCGGCGTAGCCGCCACGGTCAGGCTTCCGGCCTGCTTATAAAGCGATGTAGACAAGCCCTCGAAAATCACGATGGCTTCATTGATAATCTCGCTCCGCTCGTGAAGGTCATTTAAGAGGGCTTGCTGCAACCGCGCTCGCTCGATGTCGAGCTGAACTTTTGTGTTTTCAATGCGTTCCGCGATTTCCAGCTGCTGGCGTAACGATTCGACGTTAGCTTCAGCGCGTCCAGCCTCTTCCTGAAGGCGCGAGTAGTGGTCCAATGCCCCACCTGATTGAAGGATGCCCATGAGCTGCCCACGTCGGTGGTCCAATTCGCCACGACGCGCTTCACGTTCCACAATGCGAGCCTCAGCAGACGAGATTTCCGAAGACAGATGTGCCTGCCGGTTGCGGATTATTGCTTCGTGAAACTCGGACACCTCCTCAAAACGACGACCGATTGTCTCAGGAAGCACAACGCCAGCCTCGCTGTATAGTTTCTCTACATTCGTAATCGCTGGAGGTTCTTCACTTTCTAAAGCTGTCCTCAGTTGCAGGATCAACTCCCGGTCAATGAGGTTGTCGTCGTTGATTGTAGAAATCATTCGCGTGATCTGCGAAGCTTCCTGCTCCATCCCAGAATACTCAGGCACTACGTTAAACGCGGCGAGATGCTGCTGAAGCTGGCGAACTTTAGTTTCTGCTATAGCGAGACGCGTTCGGAAGTCTGCTGAGCTTCCGTAGAACTCGCCTAAATCGCCCTGCTTCGCAGCCTTTCGCAGTTCGGCCATCGCACTTTCTTGAGCGCGTGTCTCCTGAAACTCCTGGGAAATACTGGCATCAAGTCCTAGGAGATATGAAATAGCGACTTGCTGGTCCCATTTTTGCTGCCGCCCTGAGTGCAGCGTCGGCTGAACAATTCCACCGCTGTTTTGGCGGCGCGCGAAGTACGAAAATAGTGAACGAAAAGTGGGCCCGAAGCGACTCGTCGCGTCGGGGTTCGTGGACAAATCGAACAAGAGCGCACCTAGATCGTTTCTCCAGTTCGTATTTGACAGAATGAGGTCTCCAGTATTTTTCTCCAGATCCGGTTTGATCGGCCAATGTTCAGTTTCGCCCTGCAGTCGGATACAAGCGGGGTTAGCTCCGGATCGCGCCGCAGAGACTGTGTGACCACCAATGTCAGCTTGTATCTCGAACAATGACGGCTTCAATTCGTCAGATCGAAAAATACTGTCCGCCTTGACGTTGCCGCCATAGATAAAATGGATCAACTCGACAAAGCTGGTTTTCCCAGCCCCATTTCTCGATTGTTTGTCTGTAGCTTCAGCAGATTTCTCGGCGAGAAGAATATTGAGCCCTTTCCCGAAGGTTAGGGATTTGAAACTCTCAAGATCGCTCGTGATGCTATGAATCATGGCGCAGACTTTCGCAGAACGCCGCTGTCGAAGCTCACAGCATTCAATATGAAGAGTAAGTCGAGCGCTAGAATGAACCAATCGTAGTTGATCGGAGCGACCCCGATGTGTCCGCCTTCCTGCTTGCGCACTCCATCCCATACGCGGGAAACAGTCATTGGCTCATGCAGGCAAGCGAGGATGTCCGCTCCAACGGTCAAGAGTGCCCGTTCGGGACGGATATGTTTGGTCGGAAGAATCATGTGTTAGCCTCTGTCACTACATGATCCTCGAAGATGTCACAGCGCTCAAAGAAATACGACATGACGGCCAGCACTGCTGCCTGATGTTGGGGGGTGCCCGTCATTCCTCCTGCGTACTGCTGCAGTTCCATGAAGGTGCGATCAGCTGATTGCTCCCGCTGCTTCAAGTCTTGATAGCGATTACGGAAGCCCTGAGCGATCTCCTCGCCAAAGTCGGGGTTCGGGAACTGGTTGAAATATTTCTCGACTAGTAGCTCTCTCCGACGGCCCTGACGCAGAAGCTCTGCAGCATCGTCAGATAGATCGTTTACGTTAAGCTTGGAAGCCGAAGGAGCCAACACAGGAGCATTGTTATCGGGGTTCATTCTCTGGATCACCATCACAACAGGGCGCAGCGCCTCGAAGTCGAGTTTTGCAAGCACCTGCTGGGTCGGCACGGGGCCAAAGAGGTCTTCAAGTTGCTCCTGTGACAGCGACATGGTGATCGCGAAAAGCTCCGAATAGCTCATCTGTTCAAGCGCTACAGCCGGGTTCGCCGCACCGAGGTCTATGAGCTGTTGGATAGCGTTGGCTGGAAGGCCGTCATCGTCGTTGTGGACAAAGGTCCAGCGCTCCATACGCGACCCCCAGTGCGCAACAGCTCCAAGGAAATCTTCATCGACCTTGGCCTGAAGCTTATCGAGCCTCGTTGTCTTTGGAGCGTAGCACTGGAACACCGTCTTGTCGCTGGTTCGGTAGCCATCGCATTTCAAATCACCCTTGTTTCCATATGGCCGCACTGCCTGGAAATCACCAGGGAATGCATGGCCCATGATCCTTGAGAACAGATCCTCGAACGACTTGCCATGATTTTCCAAAAATGAGATGCGAAATTTCAACTGAAAGAAATGTCTTTGAAGCTCATCCATCGTCGGCTGCGCCACCACTGCTCACTCGTTCAATCGAATTGGCCAAAGCCACCAGTCTGTGTTCCCCACAGAATTTTCTACGATATCATGTCTGCCCGAAGCACTCACACAAGTCCAGCACGGTCAAGGTTCAGGAAATGATCAGATCGATGACTGGTGTCCGCTTTGCCGCAGGCATAGCCGATCTTTTTCACCCGCAGCGAACTTCCACTTCCCGTCCATATCTACCGATCCTACCCGTGTCCACAATGGCCGCTCCGGATCAGACGCTCACCCTCCCATTCTTGGCAACAGAGGCCCGCGTTCGAAAGGTTAGCGCACCGCGCAGGTGCTGATACCCTTCCTTCTGACCCGAGCCCCTGCCATCCAGCCACAACCCTCACCCCCCCTTGCCCCCACCCCGCCCCCTGCCTACCATCCTGCTAGACAGATCAGGCGTGAACGCTGTTTCACGTGAAACAGGCGGGAGGAATGCATCATGGGGCTCAATACGGTCATCACGACGAAGGACGGTGAGGAATTCGGCGGCTATCTGGCCATGCCGAAGTCTGGCTCAGGCCCCGGGGTCGTGGTCATTCAGGAGATCTTCGGCGTCAATGACGTCATGCGCGGCACCGCCGACTGGCTGGCGTCGGAAGGTTTCGTGGCGCTGTGTCCGGACCTGTTCTGGCGCATCGAGCCGGGCATCGAGCTGACCGACAAGACGGAGGCCGACTGGGGCCGCGCGTTCGAATGCTTCAAGGCCTTCGATGTACAGAAGGGCATGGAGGACGTGCAGGCGACCATCGATTCCCTGCGCCAGGTGGAGGGCTGCACCGGCAAGATCGGCGCGACCGGGTACTGCCTGGGCGGGCTGCTGGCCTATCTGACCATGACCCGCACCGATGCAGATGCCGCCTCCGGTTACTATGGCGTCGGCATCGCCGACATGCTCGACGAGGCGGCAAGCATCACCGGGCCGCTGATCCTGCATGTTCCCACCGAAGACGGTTTCGTGCCCAAGGAAGCCCAGCAGGCGATGCACGCGGCGCTGGACGGCCATGGCAACGTCACGCTGCACGACTATCCGGGGCAGGATCATGCCTTCGCCCGTCAGGGTGGGGAGCATTACGACAAGGCGTCCGCCGACACCGCCAACGCCCGCACGCTTGAGCTTTTCCGCTCCGCACTGGTCTGAGGCGGGCGTGGTTGGCTGATGCATGCTTTCCTGCTTCCGCCCCTGGGGGGGGAAGGGACCGCGCAGCGGTCGATGGGGGGTGAAGCCGCAGGCTGTTCCGCTGACGCTGGCGGCAATCCCGGCCACGCCGGCCCGACCGCGCCGGTTCACCCCCATCCCGGCCTTTCCCCGTCACGGGGGAAGGGGGTTTGCGACAGGCCGACGCCCGATCAGAAAGCGCAGAAACAAGGATAGAGAAATGGTCAAGGCAATCCGCGTCCACGAGGTGGGCGGCCCCGAGCAGATGAAATTCGAGGATGTGGAGGTCGGTGACCCCGGTCCCGGCGAGATCCGCGTCCGTCATACGGTCATCGGGCTGAACTACATCGATGTCTATTTCCGCACCGGGCTGTATCCCGCGCCCGACGGCATGCCCATCGGCATCGGGATGGAGGCCGCAGGCGTGGTGGAGGCAGTCGGCGACGGCGTCGGCTTTCTGAACGCCGGCGACCGCATCGCCTATGCCGCACCCCCCACCGGCGCCTATGCGGAGGCCCGCGTGATGCCTGCCGACAAGGTCGTGCGGGTGCCGGACGGGGTCGACGACGAACAGGCCGCGGCCATGATGCTGAAAGGCATGACGGTGGAGTATCTGGTGCACCGCACCTATGCCTGCCGCGCCGGGGAGACCGTGCTGTTTCATGCCGCCGCCGGCGGTGTCGGCCTGATTGCCGGGCAATGGCTGAAGGCGCTGGGTGTCCGCGCCATCGGCACGGCGGGCGGGCCGGCGAAATGCGCCCTGGCCAGGGACCACGGCTTTGCCGAGGTCATCGACTACAATGCGGAGGACTTTCACGCCCGCCTGATGGACATGACCGACGGCCAGGGTGTGCCGGTGGTCTATGATTCGGTCGGCGCCACGGTCTGGGAAAAGTCGCTGGATTGCCTGCAACCCCGTGGACTCTATTGCAATTTCGGCAATGCCTCCGGCCCCGTGCCGCCGTTTGCGCCGGGGATCCTGTCGGCCAAGGGCTCGCTCTACATGACCCGCCCGACCCTGATGACCTACACCGCCAGCCGGGCGGATCTGGAACTGTCGTCGGGGCGGCTGTTCGACATGGTCGGCAGCGGCAAGGTGAAGATCGAGATCAACCAGCGCTATGCCCTGGCGGACGCGCAACAGGCCCACATCGACCTGGAAGGCCGCAAGACCAGCGGCAGCACGGTGCTGTTGCCGTAGGGCCGGCGGTCATCTGACCTGCCCCGAGCCAGAGGATCCGCCATGACCCGCGCCCCGTCCGCCCCCCCGCCACCTCAGCGCTGGCGGCCCGCCGGGCTGGATGTCGTCAGCTGCAGGTCTGCGGAGGCGGCGATGGAGGGGGTGCAGATCATCACCACCTGCACCGCCGACAAGCAGAACGCCAGGATCCTGACCGACAACATGGTCGGCGCCGGGGTGCACATCAACGCCATCGGCGGCGATTGCCCCGGCAAGACCGAACTGGCGCCGGAGATCCTGCTGCGGTCGTCGATCTTCGTCGCATATCCACCCCAGACCCGCATCGAAGGCGAGATCCAGCAACTGGACGCCGATCATCCGGTCACCGAACTGTGGCAGACCATGCGCGGCGAAGCCCCGGGTCGCCAGTCGGCAGAGGAAATCACCCTGTTCGACAGCGTCGGCTTCGCGATCGAGGATTTCAGCGCGCTGCGCTACATCCACGGGCGCATCCGCGACACGGATTTCTACCAGCCCCTCGACCTGCTGGCCGACCCCGACGACCCGCGCGACCTGTTCGGCATGCTGATGCGCGCCGACGGCTGAGACTGCCACCCCCCACCTGTCATCCCGGGCAAGCGCAGCGCAGACCCGGGACCCACGCTTTGCGGCGCTGGTCACGTCAGAGAAGCGTGGACCCCGAGTCTCGCGCCCGGGGTGACAGTGAAGTGCATGATCCAATTGATGAACCACTTCACGGACGGCGTGCCCGGGCCTGACCCGGGCATCCAGGGTGCCGCGCAAACCCCGAAAGTCTGGGCACGCGGATCAGGTCCGCCTGGCACCGTGGGTCGGGGGAAGCGAAGCGGGTCAGCATCCCCACCCGTCATCCCGGGCAAGCGCAGCGCCGACCCGGGACCCACGCTTTGGCGAGCCGGTCACCTCAGAGAAGCGTGGACCCCGGGTCTGGCGCCCGGGGTGACAGTGAAGTGCATGATCCAATTGATGAACCACTTCACGGGCGTCGTGCCCGGGCCTGACCCGGGTACCCAGGGTGCCGCGCAAACCCCGAAAGGCTCGGCACGCGGATCAGGTCCGCCTGGCACCGTGGGTCGAGGGAAGCGAAGCGGGTCAGCACCTCCACCCGTCATCCCGGGCAAGCGCAGCGCCGACCGGGGACCCACGCTTCGCGGCGCTGGTCACCTCAAAGAAGTGTGGACCCCGGGTCTCACGCCCGGGGTGACAGCGGTTCGGGCGCTATGCTTCAGACCCCCACAGACGGCGTGCCCGGGCCTGACCCGGGTACCCAGGGTGCCGCGCAAACGCCCGGAACTGGATGCCCGCCTATGCTGTCCTCACGCCATAGAAACCGGAATCCTGGCCCGTCAGCGCCGCCGCTTCTTGGTGCCACGCAGGTCGTGCATCCCGGCAGTGTCGCGGGGATCGGAGTCCCTGGGGAAGATTTCCTGCTTCTGCACCTTCTGGGTTCCGGTTACAGGTAGCGCGTCGAGGAAATAGAGCCAGCCGGGTGCCTTGTAATAGGCGATCTTCTCCAGACACCAGTCCTGAACCTTGCGGGCCAGTTCGGCGGAGGGTGCGATACCATCCATCGGCACGACACAGGCCAGAACTTCCTCATCGCGCAGTTCATCCACCACGGGCATCACGGCAACCTGCTTCACCTCCGCCATGGCCTGGATCGCCGCCTCGATCTCGGCAGCGGCGATGTTCTCGCCGGAGCGGCGAATGATGTTCTTCTTCCGATCGACGAAGAACAGCATTTCCGTCTCGTCCTGGCGCACCACGTCGCCGGTGTGGAACCAGCCGCCGCGCCAGGCTTCCTCGGTTGCTTCCGGGTTCTTCAGATAACCGGAAAAGAAGCCATGCTGCGGCCCCTCCGGCCCGCCCCAGCGCACCAGCAGTTCCCCGTCGGTGCCGGTCGGGACATCCTGGTCCTCGTCATCGACCACCCGCGCTTCCAGCCCGCCGAAGGGTCGACCAAAGGCCCGGGTATTGATCTGGCGGGGTTCATGGGCGTCACCGAAGATCCGCCCCGTCTCCGTCATGCCCCAGACCTCGACCAGTCTGGTGCCGAAGCGTTCCTCGAACAGCGGGTGCATTTCCGGTTCCATGCCGGCGCCCAGGGCAAAGCGGCAATTGTGCTGCTTTTCCTCAGGGCATACCGGCTGTTTCAGCAGCACCGGCGCCACGATGCCGAGATAGTGGAAGGCGGTGGCCCGCATCTCCACCAGGTCCGACCACCAGCGCGTCGGGTGAAAACGGTCCGGCACGATCAGACAGTTGCGGCCCAGCATCATGCAGACAAAGGTGACCGCGCCACAGTTCATGTGGAACACGGGCAAGGGGTTGTATATCCGCTCCACCCCCGTCTCCATCGTGAAATGGCCGCCGAAGTTCCAGTACCAGGCACCGCCATTCAGATAATAGAAGTTGGTCAGGATGCAGCCCTTTGGCCGACCCGTGGTGCCGGAGGTGTAGAACAGCCCCACCTCCGTCTCCGGCCCCAGCGTCTCGGCACGGGCAGGCTGCAGGGGTGCCGGCAAGACAGCGGGCATGGCATCGGCATTGACCACGGGCAGCGGTTTTTCAGGCCTGGCAGCCGCAACAGCTTCGACGAAGCCCACCCGATCGGCGATGACCACCGCCAGATCAGCCTCCGAATGCTGCATCTGATAGAGCATCTCGTCATGGGTATAGTCGGGATTGACCGGCACGCAGGAAACACCCAGCGCATTCATCGCCAGCAGATGGAAGAAATGCTCGGGCCGGTTTTCCATCAGCAGCGCGATGCGATGTCCCGGGCCGTATCCGGCGGCCTGATAGAGTTCCTGCAGACCCGCAACCTCGGCCGCCACCTGGCCATAGGTGAACTCCGCCCCCTCCGGATGATAGGCCCGGCCGGGATAAGGCGGACAAGCCAGAAAGGCATTGTCCGGCGTGTCGGCGGCAGCTTCCTCGAAACAGGCATAGACGGTTGGATGCATCGGGCGGTCCCTCCCCAGGGTGATGTCAGGCGAACAGCTTATCTGACCCCTGCCCGCCACCGCTAGACCTGTCCATCAAAAGATGGCAGCGGGCTGGTGATGCAGTCCAACAGCGGAATGATCCAGTGGCCTTGCCCGACAGGCATCACCGTCAGAACGGCTTCAGGATCACCATGAAGACGATGATGATCATCAGCAGGGTCGGCACCTCGTTCAGCAACCGGTAATAACGGGTGGAGCGGGTATTGGCATCCGCCTCGAACTCCCGACGGCGCTTGCTCAGGACCCCGTGGGCACCGCCAAGCAGCAGGACCGCCAGCAGTTTCACGTGAAGCCAGCCATCCGCCAGCGTGAACATGCCGAGGTCGAAACCGATCCACAGCATGATGATGCCGAACAGGAAACTCGCGATCATGGCGGGGTTGATGATCGCCTTCATCAGTCGCCGTTCCATCACCTTGAAGGTCTCGGACGTCTCGGAGCCGACAGCCGCATCCACGTGATAGACGAACAGGCGCGGCAGATAGAGCATGCCCACCATCCAGGAGATCACGCTGATGATGTGCAGGGCCTTGAAGACGTCGTAATAGTCGCTCATGCGCAGGTCTCGCCAGGTTGGAATGGAGCTGTTCAGCGGGCCTTCAGCAATTCGGAAAGTTCCTCGACATGCTCCGGCGGGGTTTCCGGCACGAAGCCATGTCCCAGGTTGAAGATGAAGTTGCGGGTGCCGAAGGTGTCCAGGATATGGCGTGTGGCGCGACGCATGGGTTCACCGCCGACCACCACCAGACGCGGGTCGAGATTGCCCTGCACCGGCAGATGGGGCTGCACATGCTGCGCCACCCATGCCGGATCCATGGTCCAGTCGATGCTCAGCGCCGCGATGTCTTCCAGTTCGGCCGCATGGGCATAGGCAGCCCCGATGCCGCGCGGAAAGCCGATCACCGGTACATCGGGGTAATCCGCATGCACCAGCGCCGCGATCCGCCGCAGCGGCCCGAAGACCAGCGGTTCCAGATAGGCATGCGGCAAGGCACCTGCCCAGGTGTCGAACAGCTGCACCGCCTCCGCCCCGGCGGCAATCTGCGCCTTCAGATAAGCCGCGGTTCCCTCCACCAGCAGATCGATCAGCTGTCCGAAGCCTTCCGGATCGCTGAAGGCCCATTGCTTGATCGTCGGATGGTCGCGACTGCCGCTGCCCTCCACCATGTAGGTGGCGACGGTCCAGGGAGCCCCGGCAAAGCCGATCAGCGCCGTTTCCGCTGGCAGGGACCGGCTCAGGCGGCTGACGGTCTCGTAGACCGGTCCCAGCGCCTCATGCACCCGGTCCAGATCCAGTGCAGGGATGTCGGCTGTGCGGCGGATCGGTTCCAGCAGCGGTCCCTCCCCCACCTTGAATTCCAGATGCTGGCCGAGGGCCTGGGGGAGCAGCAGGATATCGGCAAACAGGATCGCCGCATCCATGCCGAAGCGGCGGATTGGCTGCAAGGTGACTTCCTCAGCCAGATCAGGGCGATAACAGAGATCCAGAAAATCCCCCGCTTCCGCGCGGGTGGCCCTGTATTCCGGCAGGTAGCGGCCTGCCTGGCGCATGAACCAGAACGGCGGTCGATCCACCTCTTCCCCGTTCAGGGCCGCCAGAAACCTTTTCGATACCTGCTTCGATGTCATCGCCTGCCCCGTTCAAGACGTTTCGCCATGTGTCGCCCATGCCATCCGGCGCGCCTGCATGCAGGGCATCAGACCGCCTCCAGAGGCACCTTCAGCCGGGTGCCATCCACCACGATCCCGCCCCGGTCACCAATGGTGATGGAGCCATAGCGTTCCGCATATACCTCTGGCAAGGGACGCGCGCCGGGGATTGCCAGCCACAGACGCAGCAGATGGCGTTTGCGCACCGCCTCCGGCCAGTCCTGATAGGCCAGCCTGTCATGCAGGATGGTGTGATTGTGCACAAGCTGGATGTCGCCGGGCCGGAACGTCATCTTCAGGTTCAGCGCGGGGTCATTGGCCAGTTCGTCGAACATGTCCAGCGCCGCGACCTCCCTGTCCGTCAGGCGGCGCGGCCCGTCGAGCCTGGCTGATGACATGATGTAGCGCCGGGCATAGATCACGGAGAGATGACCCGCGTGATGATTGAATACGGGAATGTCGAACCAGGCCTTCTTGCCCGCCGGAATCTCACCGCGCCGATCGGTCGGAAAACTGCTGAACAGGGCCGCCAGCAGATCCGGACAGCGTGCGTGCATCTCGTTGTAGATCTGCATGGAACTCACAATGGCCGACTCACCCCCCGTCCTGGCGGTCTTCAGGCAGAGCAGCCCAACCACATCGCACGAATCCGTATGAAACGTCTGTCGCTCCGTCGTCTGATAGATCCTGACCTTCGGATCGTCTGTCGACAGGCCCAGATCGCGCACGTGACCCAGCAGATGCCCCCGGGCATTCTGGCTGCGTGGGGTGCCGAGCAGCAGGCCAAGGCCGTACCAGGCGGCTGCGGTCTGTTCCATGTCCCAGCTGTCGGTGGGCAGCCCCCGTGCCAGCACGAACCCGCGACCATGCAGCAGGGTCTGCCGCCAGCTGTCAGCGCGTGCCTGCAGCGCAGGGTGATCCATGTCAGCCGCTGTCATCGCAGCGATCGGCTGGTCTGAACGCAGGAACTGTCGGACAGCCGAATCCAGCGCCTCGATGAAGCACGCATCAAGCGGATCGGTCCATGCCGCTTCCTGATCCTGCAGCGCCTCACCCCGCCAGGCTGAAGGTCCTGTGACCGGTGATGGCAGATCGGCCATCGTCATTGCGCTGCTCATGCCCGGATCTTCGCGATCGGTTTCATGCACTCACTCCCCCATCTTCTCTTAAGGATTCTTATAGACAAGATTCTTGTATTGGTAGTTGGTCGGCAGATAGCGGGGATACTTTCCGATCCCCATTTCGTGCACAGACCAGTTGCTGCAGCGCCATTCTATCCCCACTTTGCCCGCTGTTGGTGAAGGGCAGCCATGCGCGGTTTCCGTTGCCTTGTACACAGCTTCTACGGGACAGATCCGGCTTCTCCCGCTTTTCCCGCAGGTCCAGCGCGTTCGGCAGCGACCGGAACAGGCATGTGGAGGAATTTTGCCATAGGGTGTGCCGATTCCATCGCCTTCAGGCTCGCGTCCGATTCACCGCATCTGTACATTCGGCTGTGGATGATTGTCATTGCGGGCGCCATCTCCGGCCCTCACGCCCGCCCCGCCCCGGATCAGGAAGCCAGCAGATGAAGATCAGCACATGAACAAGTTTCACCTGCATCTCGTGTCCGATTCAACGGGCGAGACACTGACCGGCATCCTCAATGCCGCGCTGGTGCAGTTCCGCGACGCCCAGGCGGTGAAGCACCTCTGGCCCATGATCCGAAACCGGGCGCAGATGGAACTGGTGATCAAGAGCATTCAGGAGACCCCGGGCATCGTCATCTTCACGATGGTCGACACGCCGCTGCGCCTGCTGCTGGAAGATGCCTGCCGCCGCATGGGGGTACGCAGCGTCGCCGCGCTGGACCCGGTGATGACCGCGCTCGGCAGCTTCCTGGGTGGTGAAACCCGTGGCCAGCCGGGCATCCAGCATGAGATGAATACCGAATACTTCGACCGCATCGAGGCCATGCACTTCACCCTGATCCACGACGATGGCCAGCACGTGGAGGACCTGGATCGTGCCGATATCGTCATTGTCGGGGTTTCGCGTACATCGAAGACGCCGACCTGCATGTATCTGGCCAATCGCGGCATCAAGGCCGCGAATGTTCCCTATGTGCCGAACGTGCCCCTGCCGGAACAGCTGTTCCGGCTGCGCAAGCCGCTGGTTGTGGGCCTGACCACATCCAGCGAACGCCTCAGCCAGATCCGGCGCAATCGCCTGCTGAGCCTGCGTGAATCCGGCGAAGGTGACTATTCCGATCCGGAACGGGTGGCCGACGAACTGGCGGAGGCCAAGCGGGTCTTCGCCCGCAACCGCTGGCCGACACTGGATGTGACGCGCAAGTCGATCGAGGAGTCCGCGGCGGCAATACTGTCGCTCTATCACCGCCGCCAGGCCGAGCAGAAGGTATGACGAATTCAGACCGACCGCGCCTGATTCTGGCATCAGGCAGTATGGCACGGCGGAAATTGCTGGCGTCCGCCGGACTGGCGTTCGAAGTCCTGCCCGCCGATGTCGATGAAGCCGCCATCAAATGGGAGGGCCAGCGTGAAGGGCTGGATGCGCAGAGCCTGGCGCTGCGGCTCGCCCATGCAAAATCACATCATATCAGCATGTTGCATTCCGATGCGCTGGTTCTCGGGGCGGATCAGCTGCTCGTCCAGGGAACGGACATTTTCGACAAGCCGGTAGGGCGCAAGGGTCTGGCCGACCATATCGGGCGCCTGCAGGGGCGCGTCCATGTGCTGGTCAATGGGGTCATACTGATGCGCAACGGTACAGTTCTCTGGTCCTACCCTGAAACCATCGAGATGCGAATGCGGACGCTCGACGCGACGGAACAGGCGAGATACGTGCAGCAGGCGCCCGACGCGGCCCTGCAATCGGTCGGGGGCTACAGGGTCGAGGCGGAGGGCATTCATCTGTTCGACCGGATTGCCGGAGACAGTGCCGCAATCCAGGGCCTGCCCCTGTTGCCGGTGCTGGCAGCCCTGCGGGCCGAGGGCATTGACTGGTTGGGCAGCGACAGCGAAGCAGAAGGATTGAAGCGCCATGGATGAGCAACGCCAGGCCGCCGTACCCGGCGCCATTGCCGCGGTTCTGGGCTGGCCGGTGGCGCACAGCCTGTCGCCGAAACTGCATGGATTCTGGCTGCGCGAACAGAACCTCGACGGGTCATACCTGGGCTTGCCGGTGGCGCCGGATGCGTTCGAGGCCGGCGTGCGGGGTCTGGTTGCAACCGGCTTCCGTGGGGTCAATGTTACGGTGCCGCACAAGCTGGCGGCGCTGCAGATTGCCGATGCGGTGGATGCGGCGGCGCAGGCCATCGGGGCCGTCAACACGCTGGTCTTCGGCGATGATGGCCGCATCCTGGGCCGCAATACCGATGCCTATGGTTTCCTGAACAATCTGACGGACGCCGGTGTTGATGTCGCGGCCGGACCGGCGATGATCATCGGGGCCGGTGGCGCGGCCAGGGCCGCTGTCCATGCCCTGCTGTCTGCGGGTTGTCCGCGGCTCTATCTGACCAACCGAACACCGGAGAAGGCGGTCGGGCTGCGTGAAGGTATGGCCGATGACAGAATCCATGTTCTGCCATTCAATACATTGAATTCATTGCCTGATGACATTGTCCTGCTCGGCAATACCACCAGCCTTGGTATGGCAGGCAAGGGCACTCTGGACGTCACCTTGACGGGCCTGCCATCAGACGCCTGGGTGCATGACATTGTCTATGTTCCGCTCGAGACACCCTTGCTGCGGGCGGCGCGACGGCTTGGCTTGCGCACGGTTGACGGTCTCGGGATGCTGTTGCATCAGGCAGTGCCCGCCTTCGAAGCCTTCTTCGGGCGGCAGGTCACAGTCAGTGATGCCTTGCGCAATCATGTCTTGGGGAGGGAATGATGACCTATGTGGTGGCCTTGACCGGTTCCATCGGGATGGGGAAATCCGCAACGGCGGCGATGTTTCGCGCCAATGGCGTGCCTGTATGGGACGCGGATGCGGCAGTGCATGAGATCTACGCGGTCGGCGGCCCTGCGGTCGGGCCGGTGGGAAAGCGATTCCCGAATGCGGTGGTCGATGGCGCGGTGGACAGGGAACGGTTGAGCGCGGAAGTCCTGGGGGATGACGCCGCGATCCGGGATCTGGAGCGCATCGTGCATCCGCTGGTGGGGGAGCATCGCGCTGCCTTCCGTGCCGAAGCGGCTGCTGCGGGTGCAACGATCGTTGTCGTCGACGTGCCGCTGCTGTTCGAGACAGGCGGCGAGAAGAAGGTGGATGCCGTGGTCGTGGTCAGTGCCACCGCAGAACAGCAGCGCGAGAGGGTGCTGGCGCGACCGGGCATGACCGTGGCGAAGTTCGAATCCATCCTTGCCCGCCAGACCCCGGACGCGGAAAAGCGCGCCCGGGCTGACCATGTCATCGACACCAGCGTCAGTCTGGCCGAAACCGAAGCTCAGGTCGCGGCGCTGGTCGCGGCCATGCGTGGGAAACTGCTGGCTGCGGGCTGACAGGTCGGGACCTGATATGGTATTCATGCGTGATCAAGACGCAAGATGATGGGTAGGGCTGATGCGTGAGATCGTTCTGGATACCGAAACGACCGGACTGGACCCGAAGGATGGCCATCGGATTGTCGAGATCGGCTGTCTGGAGCTGATCGACCGGGTGCCAACCGGTCGCCGGTTTCATGAACTGATCAATCCCGAGCGGATGATGGACGAGGGCGCGTTCAAGGTGCACGGCATCTCCGACGAGATGCTGGCTGACAAGCCGGTTTTCGCGGCGGTCGTCGACAGGTTCCTGGAATTCATCGGTGATGATCCGCTGGTGATCCACAATGCGGCCTTCGACATGAAGTTCCTGAACTGGGAACTGAAGCAGGCCGGTCGTCCGCCCCTGGCCATGACCCGCGCCGTGGACACCCTGGCGATCGCACGCAAGAAGTTCCCCGGCTCCCCCGCCAGCCTGGATGCGCTCTGCAAGCGGTTCAATGTCGATACCTCGTCGCGCAACCTGCATGGGGCGCTGATCGATTCCCGACTGCTGGCCGACGTCTACTTTCATCTGACCAGCGCCACGCAGGCTGGTCTGTCGCTGGAAACCGATGCGGTGCGCGACAGCTCGGGTGGCGTGCAGCGTCTGCCCCGGGCACCGCGCGACCATCAGGTGCCGGAGGCGGAGGCCGCCGCGCATCGTGCATTTCTGGAATCAGCGGTGACAGACCCGATCTGGAGCCGTTAGAGCACGGGGCAGCGGCCACCGCGGTGGTGTCGCCTGATGGCTCCGGCGGTTTCCGGCGCCGGGCGCACATATTTTCAGTTTGCAGTCCCCGGCCAAGCGTGTAGGAATTGCGGTGTTGCGGCCCTGCCGTGGCATCACGCCTCAATCAGGGGCGGCTGATCAGGTCACCCATGCTGCTCCGGCAGCATCTGCGTCGTGGCCCGGGAATCCGCTCCTGCTCCGATATACAGATACGGTCGCCTGGCCTCTTGCCCTTGTCCGATGCTGCCCCGACCTGATCCGGGGCTGCTGACGGTGTCGCGATGCGGCATGGCAGTCGGGTTGTGCCGACAGACGTTTCCCCACACGACATTCGCTTGTTTCAACTTTTTGATGGCAGACATGAACCTAGGTGCACTGAAGGCGAAGACCCCGTCCGAACTGCTCGAGATGGCTGAAGAGCTCGAGATCGAGAACCCGTCGACCATGCGCAAGCAGGACATGCTGTTCGCGATCCTGAAGGCATCGGCGGAGGATGGTGAGGAAATCACCGGCGTCGGCGTGCTGGAGATCCTGTCGGACGGCTTTGGCTTCCTGCGTTCGCCCGAGGCGAATTACCTGCCCGGTTCCGATGACATCTATGTCAGCCCTACGCAGATCCGACGTTTCTCGCTCCGCACCGGCGACACGGTCGAGGGCGAGATTCGCGCGCCAAAGGATGGCGAGCGCTATTTTGCGCTGATGAAGGTGTCCCTGATCAACTTCGAGGATCTGGAGGCCGGCCGCCACAAGGTCGCGTTCGACAATCTGACCCCGCTCTATCCCGATGAGCGGCTGCACATGGAAACCGACGACGCCACCAACAAGGACCGCAGTTCCCGGGTCATCGACCTGATCAGCCCCATCGGCAAGGGCCAGCGCGGCCTGATCGTCGCGCCACCGCGTACCGGCAAGACCGTGCTGCTGCAGAACATCGCCCACGCCATCTCGGCCAACCATCCGGGGTGTTATCTGATCGTGCTGCTGATCGATGAGCGGCCGGAAGAAGTGACCGACATGCAGCGCTCGGTGAATGGCGAGGTGGTCAGTTCCACCTTCGACGAGCCGGCGCAGCGTCACGTTCAGGTCGCCGAAATGGTCATCGAAAAGGCGAAGCGGCTGGTCGAGCACAAGCGCGATGTGGTGATCCTGCTGGATTCCATCACCCGCCTGGCCCGCGCCTACAACACCGTCGTGCCGTCTTCGGGCAAGGTGCTGACCGGCGGTGTTGATGCCAACGCGCTGCAGCGCCCGAAACGTTTCTTCGGTGCTGCCCGGAATATCGAGGAAGGCGGCTCGCTGACCATCGTCGCCACCGCCCTGATCGACACCGGCAGTCGCATGGATGAAGTCATCTTCGAAGAGTTCAAGGGCACCGGTAACTCGGAACTGATCCTGGACCGCAAGCTGGCCGACAAGCGCACGTTCCCGGCCATCGACATCACCAAGTCCGGTACCCGCAAGGAAGAGCTGCTGGTCAGCAAGTCCGACCTCACCAAGATGTGGGTGCTGCGCCGCATCCTGGCCCCGATGGGCACCACGGACGCCATGGAGTTCCTGCTGTCGAAGCTGAAGGACAGCAAGAACAATGCGGACTTCTTCGATTCCATGAATACCTGAGCGACGGCATGTCGGCAGACAGGATGACTTGTCCGGGGGGCGATGCGCCCCGGCAGGCCACCTGATCAGCCGGGGCCGAGTTCCAGCTTCATCCCCAGGTGACTGGCGGTGAAGCCGAGCCGTTCGTAGAACCGCAGGGCATCGGCACGCGCGCGATCCGTGGTCAGCTGTACCAGTCCGCAGTCCCGTGCCCGGCAGGTCTCGATCGCCCAGGTGAACATGGCTTCCCCCAGACCACCACCCCGATGGTCGCGGTGGATACGCACGCTTTCGATCTGGCCGCGCCACATGCCGGTGCGTGACAGACCGGGGATGAAGCTGAGCTGCAGGCAGCCAATGACAGAGCTGTCGCGTTCCACCACCGCCAGCATCTGGTTCGGATCGGTATCGATGGCGGCGAATGCATCGACATAGCGCGGGTTGGGGGGCTGGGACGGGTCTTCGCGGGCGGCCCCCAGCGGATCATCGGCCAGAAGCGCGATGATGGCTGGCAGGTCTGACGCCACCGCGCGGCGAAACCGGTGCGCGGTGGTCATCGCGTGTCTTCAGAGCCGGTTTGCACGCCTGCCGGACAGGTGGCCCCGATCAGGCTGCTGCCGTGCGATGGCGATAGGCGATGGAGCAATGATAGTCGCAGTACGGCTTGCCGGTCAGCGTTTCATGGTCACAGAAATGGAAGTCGGATTCACCGGGGTGCCCGACAGGAAACTGGCAGCGGCGATGCTGCGGCAGGGCACCCGGGGGCGGCGGTGCCGCAGCCGGGGCCTGCGGGGCCACCAGCTCTTCCGGTTCCGGCCTTGGTGCCGGGCGGGTGAAACGGGGGCGGGGCGCGGCCTGCTTGGGTGCCTTGGCGGCACGCGGGCGACCGGGCTTTGACAGACCAAGACGGTTGGCCTTGCCGATTACCGCATTGCGCGTGACGTTGCCCAGCTGCTCCGCAATCTGCGCGGCGGTCATGCCTGTGCCCCAGAGGTCCTTCAGTCGTGTGACCCGTTCTTCTGTCCAGCCTGCCGACATGATCTCTCTCCCGCGCTATATCTGGTGAGCACCAGCTTCTGCCCATCAAGATACGGGATGAGGGAGTCCCCTCCAAGCAGGAAAGCTGCGGGATTCCCAATATATTGTGGATAACCCTGCCCGGCATACCAGCGCGGACGCCAAGATCCGTGCTGGCAAGGGCTTTTCCGTTGTGGGCAGAAACGGGCGAACAGCTCCGTGCGGTCAGCCTGCCAGGCGTTCCAGCCCTGCGGTCAGATCCGCCTTCAGGTCGTCGGTATCTTCCAGCCCGATGTGCAGCCGGATCAGGGGCCCGGGGCCAGTCCAGCCGGTCGCAGTACGGAACTGCTCCGGTTTCTGGCTGAGCACCAGGCTCTCGTAGCCGCCCCAGGATGCACCGAGACCGAACAGCGCCAGCCCGTCGATCATCCGCGCCACATCGTCGTCGGAATACCCCTCGCGCAGCACGACGGAGAACAGTCCGGAGGAGCCGAGGAAATCCCGCCTCCAGATCGCATGGCCCGGATGGCTCGGCAGGCCCGGGTGCAGTACGCGGTCCACCTCCGGCCGGGTTTCCAGCCAGCGGGCGACATCCAGCGCGTTGATCATGTGCTGGCGCAGACGCACCCCCAGGGTGCGCAGGCCGCGCAGGCCCAGGAAGACATCGTCCGGCCCGACGCACTGGCCCATCGCCTGCGCGGTGCGGCGCAGTGGCTGCCAGGAGGCTTCGTTGGTCACCACGACGCCCAGCATGGCGTCCGAATGGCCGACGATGTACTTGGTCGCGGCATGGATGGACACGTCGACCCCATGGTCGAAGGGTCGGAAGAACAGCGGGCTGGCCCAGGTATTGTCCATCAGCACGGTGGCGCCGGCCTTGTGAGCCTCCGCCGCGATGGCCGGAATGTCCTGCATCTCGAAGGTGTGGGACCCGGGCGCCTCCACATAGACGATCCTGGTGTTCGGCTGGATCAGGTCGGCGATCCCGGCTCCGATCAGGGGATCATAGTATGTCGTCTCGACCCCGAACCGCGCCAGCACCCCGTCGCAATAGCCCCGTGTCGGGCGATAGGCGGAATCGCTGACCAGCACATGGTCCCCGGCGGAGCAGTAAGCGGTCAGTGCCGCTGCGATCGCTGCCAGGCCGGAGGGAAAGGCGAAGGCGCTGTAGCCGCCCTCGATCTCCGCCATCGCTTCCTCGAACGCCAGCGACGTGGGGTGGCCGATGCGACCGTACATGGTGACGGTCTCGCCGTTCTCCCGTGCCGCGCTCTTGCCCTTCATCGTGCCCATGGACGGGCTGAGAATGGTGGAGGTGTGGTAGACGGGCGGGTTCACCACGCCGAGATTGTTCTCCGGATCGCGCCCGGCGGTGACGATGGTGGTGTCCTGCTTCATGGTGATCGGCTTCCCCGTCCAGATAATGCTTCGCCGACGATCCCGCAGGCGAACAAGTGTCAGTCATGCTGCCAGATACTGACAGAGCTCCCCCTGTCGGGCCAAGTGCTGCATTGCAGAAAGCCTGTTGTGTTGTCGAAAAGTCGGGCATAGGCTGCGCGGGTTAAACGCACCCCGGACTTGAATGTGGTGCGTCCGGATCAGGCGGGCGTTGATCTGACTGGCCACACACAGGGCGGCATTGCAACTATCCGGGGATCGGATGCAACAGGGAGTTTTCCAATATGAAGATTAAAGGCGCAATCATTGCTGCGGCTGCTGTCATGGCAGTATCGACAGCGGCGAATGCGGACACGCTTGCCGATGTCAAGGCCAAGGGCTTTGTGCAGTGCGGTGTGTCCACCGGTCTTGCCGGATTTGCCTTCACGGACGCCAACGGTGTCTGGGACGGTTTCGACGTTACCTTCTGTCGCGCAACTGCGGCGGCGATCTTCGGTGACCCGAACGCCATCAAGTTCACGCCGACAACGGGCAAGACCCGCTTCACGGCGCTGGCCTCCGGTGAAGTCGATATCCTGTATCGCAACACCACCTGGACGCTCAGCCGCGACGTCGATCTCGGTTTCACCTTCCTGGGTGTGAACTATTACGACGGTCAGGGCTTCATGGTGCGCAAGAGCCTGGGTCTGAAGTCCGCCAAGGAACTCGACGGCGCGACGGTCTGCATCCAGACCGGCACGACGACCGAACTGAACCTGGCCGATTTCTTCCGTGCCAATGGCATGAGCTACGAGCCGGTTCCGATCGAGACCAACGCAGAGGCGCAGCAGAAGTATCTGTCCAACGCCTGTGACGTCTACACCACGGATGCGTCCGGCCTTGCCGCGACCCGTGCAACCTTCGAGAAGCCGAGCGAGCATGTGCTGCTGCCGGAAATCATCTCCAAGGAGCCGCTGGGCCCGCTGGTCCGTCATGGCGATGATGCATGGGGCGACGTTGGCCGCTGGGTCATGAACGCGCTGGTCATTGCCGAAGAGAAGGGCATCACGAAGGCCAATGTGGCTGACCTGGCCAAGAACGGTTCCTCCGATCCGGAAGTCAACCGTCTGCTGGGTTCCGAAGGCAGCTACGGCGATCAGTTGGGCCTGTCCAAGGACTGGGCCGTTCATGCGATTTCCGCCGGTGGCAACTATGGCGAAATCTTCGAACGCAACATTGGTGAAAGCACCGCAATTGGTCTGGCACGTGGCCTGAACCAGCTGTGGAGCAAGGGTGGCATCCTCTACGCGCCGCCGTTCCGTTGATCTGAGATACGGGCGCGTCACCCCGGGGTGACGCGCCCGTTTTCTTTTATGACGGGGGAGGCGACAGGCCGGGTCGTGTTTTTGACCGGCTCTGCAGTGCGAGGGGGCTCCGCGCCATGGCTGTGATCTCCAACGACGGAGAGAAATCTTTCCACATCGGGATGTTGATCTACGACACCCGCTATCGGTCCTACACCATTCAGATATTCGCGTTGTGCATGTTCATGCTGGCTGTGGCCTGGCTGCTGGACAACGCCATCACCAACCTTGCCCAGCTGGGCAAGACATTCAGTTTCGGTTTCCTGTTCGAAACCGCGTCCTATGACATCAATCAGCGCCTGATCGACTACACGTCGACCGACACGCATGCACGGGCAGCCATCGTCGGCATCCTGAACACGCTGCTGGTCGCCTTCCTGGGCTGCATCACCGCGACGATCATCGGGGTCATTGCCGGTGTCCTGCGCCTGTCGAAGAACTGGCTGATTGCCCGCCTGATGACGATCTACGTCGAAGGCTTCCGCAACATTCCGCTGTTGATCTGGATCCTGATCACCGTTGCGGTGATCAACGAATCCCTGCCGTCACCCAGCGGTTTCCGCGGCGCAGACCCGGAATCGTCGCCCCTGTTTGGCGGCCTGCTGGTCCTGACCAACCGCGGGTTCTACATTCCGGCGCCGATCTGGGGCGACATGTCCATGGCGGTGGTCGTGGTCTTCCTGCTGTCCATCGTGGCCATGTTCGGCTTCCGCCGCTGGGCCCGGAAGCGCCAGGAAGCAACGGGCGAGATCCTCCCCGTGCTGCCGATCTCCCTGGCGATATTCTTCCTGCCAACCCTGCTGGCGTTCATCGCGCTCGGCATGCCGATCACCCTGGAATATCCGGAGCTGAAGGGCTTCAACTTCCAGGGCGGTGTCTTCATGCGTGACAGCCTGATCGGGCTGTGGCTGGCCCTCTCGCTATATACGGGCGCCTTCACGGCGGAGATCGTGCGGGCGGGCATCCTGTCGGTCAGCAAGGGCCAGTCGGAAGCCGCCTTCGCGCTCGGGCTGCGTCCCAACCGGACAATGAACCTCGTGGTCCTGCCGCAGGCGCTTCGTGTCATCGTGCCGCCGCTGATCAGCCAGTATCTCAACCTGACCAAGAACTCGTCGCTTGCCATCGCCGTCGGCTACATGGATGTGACGGGCACGCTTGGCGGCATCACGATGAACCAGACGGGCAAGGAGATGGAATGCATCCTGCTGCTGATGGCGTTCTACCTGATCGCCTCGCTCAGTATCTCGTCGGTGATGAACTGGTACAATGAACGCGTGAAACTGAGGGAGAGGTGAGATGAGCAACCGCCACGAACCCTTCGTCGCCTCCGGTGACATTCAGCCCTCTCCGCCGCCGTCCAGTGTCGTCGGCCCCATCGCCTGGGTGCGCGAGAACCTGTTCTCCGGTGTCGCCAACACGGTAATGACCCTGATCGGCATCTACGTGATCTACAGCCTGCTGGCATCCTTGGTGCCCTGGTTGCTGTTGAACTCGGTATGGAACGCCTCATCGCTGCAGGACTGCCGCAGCATCGACAACGGTGCCTGTCTGGCGGTCATTCGCGAACGCTATCTGCAGTTCATCTATGGCTTCTACCCGACCGAGGAACGCTGGCGGCCGGTCGTTGCCTTTGTCCTGATGCTGGTCGCGCTCTGGCCGGTGCTGTTCGCCGGCGCGCCGCGCAAGCTGCTCTATGCTTCCGCGTTATACCCGGCGACCGCCTACTGGCTGATCTGGGGCGGGACCATCTGGGGCCCGCTTGCCGTCATGGCCGGTCCGATCGTGGGCATCATCCTGTATCGCGTCTTCGACAAGGTGCTGTCGGGCATGATGGATGAAGGCATTGCCGGCATCCTCAGCATGGCTGGTGCATTGCTTCTGACGATCACCTGGTGGCTGTTTGCCGTCGTGCAGGTGGATGCGATCCTTGGTTCCATCCTGAACATCGGGCTGGAACCTGTTGCGTCGGACAAGATTGGCGGCTTCCTGCTGTCGATGATCATCGGCGTCAGCGGCATTGCCGGGTCGTTCCCGCTGGGCATCGCCCTGGCGCTCGGCCGACAGTCCAACCTGATCTTCATCAAGGCGCTCTGCACCGGCTTCATCGAGTTCATTCGGGGTGTGCCGCTGATCACCCTGCTGTTCGTGGCCTCGGTCCTGCTGCAGTACTTCCTGCCGCCGGGCACGACGTTCGATCTGATCCTGCGGGTGGTCATCATGGTGACCCTGTTCGCCGCCGCCTACATGGCGGAGGTGATCCGCGGTGGTCTGGCGGCCCTGCCCAAGGGCCAGTACGAGGCGGCGGATGCGCTGGGCCTGGACTACTGGAAGTCCATGCGCCTGATCGTGCTGCCGCAGGCCCTGAAGATCTCCATCCCCGGCATCGTCAACACCTTCATCGGTCTGTTCAAGGACACGACCCTGGTGATCGTGATCGGCATGCTGGATCCGGTGGGTATCCTGGGCCCCATTCGTGCCGATCAGAACTGGAACGGTATCGTCTGGGAGCTGTATGGCTTCATCGCCATCTTCTTCTTCGTCTTCTGCTTCGGCATGTCCCGCTACTCGCTGTATCTGGAGCGCAAGCTGCAGACCGGACATCGTTGAGGTTTGTAAATGACCAAGCGCTGCGCCAGTCCGCTTCCCGATCCGGCATCCTGCATGCACGCGCATGCCGGGTATCCGGGCGGGGGTGTGGACTGGCGACGGCTCCGGTCGGCAGGCATGCCGGCCCGTGAACACGAAAGGCTTGAAAGATGAGTGACACAGCCGTTTTGGATCGCGAGATCGATCGCTCCAAGTTGCAGATTTCCGACGAGATCGCCATCGAGATCACGATGATGAACAAGTGGTACGGGGACTTTCACGTGCTGCGCGACATCAGCCTGACTGTGAACCGGGGGGAGCGGATCGTTGTCTGTGGCCCGTCCGGTTCCGGCAAGTCGACCCTGATCCGCTGCATCAACCGTCTGGAAGAACATCAGAAGGGCACGATCATCGTGGACGGGATCGAACTCTCGTCAGACCTGAAGAACATCGACAAGATCCGCTCGGAAGTCGGCATGTGCTTCCAGCACTTCAACCTGTTCCCGCACCTGTCCGTGCTCGACAACTGCACCCTGGCGCCGATGTGGGTCCGCAAGGAACCCCGCAAGGAAGCCGAAGACCGGGCCATGCACTATCTGGAACGGGTGAAGATCGCCGACCAGGCGCTGAAGTTCCCCGGCCAGCTCTCCGGTGGCCAGCAGCAGCGTGTGGCCATTGCCCGATCGCTCTGCATGAACCCGCGCATCATGCTGTTTGATGAGCCGACGTCGGCGCTCGATCCGGAAATGATCAAGGAAGTGCTCGACGTCATGGTCGACCTGGCCGAAACCGGCATGACCATGATCTGCGTGACCCACGAAATGGGCTTTGCCCGCCAGGTGGCGAACCGCGTGATCTTCATGGATCAGGGCCAGATCATCGAACAGAACGAACCGGAAGAGTTCTTCAACAACCCGCAGAGTGACCGCACCAAGCTGTTCCTCAGCCAGATCCTGAGTCACTGATACCGGGCTTCACCGCCTGACTGCACCCCCACCTGTCATCCCGGGCAAAGCGCAGCGCCGACCCCGGATCCACGTTTTGACGAGCCGGTCACCTCAGAGAAGCGTGGACCCCGGGTCTCACGCCCGGGGTGACAGTGAAGTGCTTGATCCAATTGATGAACCACTTCACGGGCGTCGTGCCCGGGCTTGACCCGGGCACCCAGGGTACCGCTCAAACGCTGAAAAGCTGGGCACCGTGGTTCGGGGGAAGCGAAGCGGGTCAGCACCTCCACCCGTCATCCCGGGCAAGCGCAGCGCCGACCCGGGACCCACGCTTCGCGGCGCCGGTCACCTCAGAGAAGCGTGGACCCCGGGTCTGACGCCCGGGGTGACAGTGATTCGTGCGCTATGCGTCAGACCCCCACAGACGGCGTGCCGGGCCTGACCCGGGTACCCAGGGTGCCGCTCAAACGCTGAAAAGCTGGGCACCGTGGTTCGGGGGAAGCGAAGCGGGTCAGCACCCCCCAACCCCGTCATCCCGGGCAAGCGCAGCGCCGACCCGGGATCCACGCTTTGCGGCACCGGTCACCTCAGAGAAGCGTGGACCCCGGGTCTGGCGCCCGGGGTGACAGTGAAGTGCTTGATCCAATTGATGAACCACTTCTCAGACGGCGTGCCCGGGCTTGACCCGGGTACCCAGGGTGCCGCTCAAACGCTGAAAAGCTGGGCACGCGGATCAAGTCCGCTTGGCACCGTGGAAATGTGGTGGTGATTGTCGACGAGACGGCGCGGGCGTCAGTTGGCGCGGGAGCTGAGGGGCACGTAGCGGCCATCCTCGATGCTCTGGAAGAATTCGTTCACCTGGGGGTGTTCCACGGGGTCACCGGATTCATCCCAGAGCAGGTTCTGCTCCGACACGTAGGCGATGTAGGTGGTTTCATCATTCTCGGCGAGCAGGTGATAGAACGGCTGGTCCTTGCGCGGGCGCACGTCGGCGGGAATGGAATCCCACCATTCATCGGTATTGCTGAACTGCGGATCCACATCATAGATCACGCCCCGGAACGGGAAGAGGCGATGGCGCACGATGTCGCCGATCCTGAATTTCGCCTCGGGCAACTGAAACAAGAAAACGCTCCGCCAACGGACAAGTCACTATCGCTCATGCATAGATGCGAATTTCGGGCCATCAGGTCAATGATGAAGTCACAACGGCGACACCCGCGACACAAACGAAAACGCCACCGGGGAGGGACCGGCGGCGTCCTGTTTCGTCAGGCTGGAGGAGTGCGTCGTTCCCGTAATGCCCTCGTATCCCTGAGATGGGGACGAAGTCGTCAGACCCAAGTGATCTGCGTCACAGGCGGGATCTTTCGCTCACGCCCGGCGCAGGCGTCGGGCCAGGTCGATGACGCGCAGGGTCTCCGGCCACAGGTCCAGCCCGGCAATCTCCGCCGGGGCCATGAAACAGGCAGCCATGGCGTCGGACGCCGCCACAGCCTCCCCCGACAGCCATTCGCCCCACATGTCCACCAGGGTGTAGTGATAGATGATCGAACCATCGGCATCGCGGCTGATGCCGTCCACAACATCGATCAGACCGCCGATCCTGCAATCGACGCCGGTTTCCTCCTGCACCTCGCGCCGGGCGCCTTCGGCCACCGTTTCCCCCAGTTCCTGGCGGCCCCCCGGTATCGCCCAGTCGCCCTTGCGCGGCGGCTTGCCACGGCGGATCATCAGCACGTCGTCGCCGCGAAACACGACCGCGCCAATGCCGATTTCCGGCTTCTTCATGCTGTCGCCCCCTGTTATTGACCCCCTGTCCCACCTGCATCTACTGGCATAACGGGGGTAAATTCGGTAGAGTTTGATCAGCTGTGACTGCCGGGGAGGCAGCCTTGACGCGCGTCCAAACTGGCTGGGGAGATACCGGACATGACCATTGCCTTCGATCCGAATGCGCCTGAAACCATCGTTGACCCCTATGCGGGCCTTGCCCGCCTGCGGGCCGAGGAGCCGCTGCACTGGAGCCCGGTCAGCCGGGCCTGGTACCTGACCCGGTATCAGGACGTGCGCGACGGTTTCCGCGACAAGCGCATGTCTGCAGACCGCATCCGCCCCTTCGTCGAGTCACAGCGCAACGGCCCGGACGGCGAAGAGATCGGGTTCCTGGGCGATCATCTGGGCCATTGGGCGGTGTTCAACGACCCGCCACGCCACGGGCACCTGCGCGGCCTGATGAACAAGGCCTTCACCAGCCGCCGGGTCGAAAGCCTGCGCGGCCAGGTGGCGGAGATTGTGGAGAACCTGATCGCCGGTTGGGAAGACGGGCAGGAAGTGGATTTCCATCAGGAATTCGCCTATCCGCTGCCCGCCACCGTCATCGCGCTGCTGCTGGGTATCCCGCAGCAGGATGTGGATCACCTGAAACGCTGGTCGGATGCGCTGGCGCAGTTCGTGCTGACATCCAAGACCAACCCCGACAAGTACAGGACTGCCTCTGCCGCGCTGGCGGAGATGAACAGCTATTTCCAGGGCTTCCTGGACGACCGCCGGGCCAACCCGGGTGAACTGGTCACCGACGGTCTGATCGACGCCACCGATGAAGGCGACCGGCTGACGGCTGACGAACTGGTGGCGACCTGTGTACTGCTGCTGTTCGCTGGCCATGAAACCACGACCCAGCTGGTGGCCAACGGGATGCATTCACTGATCCACAATCCCGACCAGATGGCTGATTTCCGCAGCAACCGCGATGATTTCGCCTTCACCAAGAACGCCGTCGAGGAGCTGCTGCGCTATGATGGTCCCACCCTGACGTCGCCCCGGATCGTGGCGGAAGATGTCGAGATGCATGGCCAGACCATTCGCGCCGGACAGCGCATCTGGCTGTGGAACTGCGCTGCCAACCGTGATGAAAACGTGTTCGAGGATCCCGACAGGCTGGACCTGAGGCGCAGGAACGCCGACCGGCATGTCACCTTCGGTTTCGGCATTCATTTCTGCATCGGCGCGCCGCTGGCCAAGCTGGAAGCGGAGGTGGCTTTCCCCATCCTGCTCAACCGTTTCAGCCGCTTCGAGCTGGTCGCGCCGGAGCAGAAATGGTCGGATTCCTATGTCTCGCGCGGCATGACCAGCTTCCCCATCCGGGTTTACCGCTGACCGGGACAGCGTATATCCCGGATGCGGGGCATGAGGACAAGGGCCGACTTTGCCGCCGATTTCCGGGGGAAGACATGGACCATCCCCTCGAATTGTCATGCCGGACAAGCGGAGCTCCGATCCGGCACCCACGCCTTGTGGGGCTAGCAGCCTCGGACAAGCGTGGACCCCGGGTCTCGTGCCCGGGGTGACACTGGTCACTGAGCCCCGTGATCAGGGGACAGGGCCGCCCGAAAGCCGATCATCGTACCAGCTGATGAGAGAGGAACCCGATGAAACTGATTGGCGGCTGCAACTCGCCCTATGTGCGCCGGGTTGCGGTGACCCTGGCGCACCATGACCTGCCCTTCGCCCGGGAGGATCTGGTGCCCTTCGGTGACGACAAGGCGGAGGTGCGCAAATACAATCCGCTCGGCCGGGTGCCGGCACTTGTGCTCGACGATGGCGAGGTGCTGGTGGAAAGCGGGTCGATCATCGACCATCTGGACAGCCTCGTCGGCCCGGAGCGGGCCCTGACGCCAGCGACGGGGTCAGAGCGGCGGCGGGTACTGAACCTTGTGTCCATCGCCTCCGGTGCCACCGACAAACTGGTATCAGCGCTGTATGAACATCACCTCCGCCCTGCGGACATGGTCTATCGCCCCTGGGCGAAGATGTGCGACCGGCAGTTCCAGGACGGCTTCCAGTGGCTCGAAAGCCAGTTGACCGGCGACTGGTTCGTCGGCGACCGCATGAGTCAGGCGGACCTGTCCGTTGCAGTTTTCTGGCAGTTCGCGCTTGGCAAGCGCCCCAATTTCATCGCCCGGATGAACTGCTCCAGGCTGAGCGCCCTGTCGGACCGTCTCGCCGCCACGGCAGCGTTCCTGGCCGCAGAGGCCGGACCAGGTCTGGCAAGGGGACTGGCACTCGACGCATAGATCGCTGTCTTGTACACGTGGTTAACAGGATTTTCAGGAATGCCCGCAATGCTTGTGTGAGTGACCGACACTCAGAAAGGCAATGCACATGGCCCCCGACCGGATCGACTTCTTCATCGCTGGCTCAGAGCGCAGCGGCACCACCGTGACCTGCGCGATGCTCGACCAGTACCAGGACGTCTGTGCCATGCAGGGCACCACCATCCTGACCCGGCTGGCGAATTTCCAGGAACTGATGCACCATGTGGTGGCCAGCGGCGGCGACGTCGATGGCCTGAAACCGGAAAACTGTGAATCGCTGGCGGACTTCGTGACCCGGGCGAAGGTCACTCCGTTCCTGCACAAGTCGATCTTCCACGCCTGCTACTACGAGAACATGGTCAATTCGGCCCGCACCGACGTGACCAAGGACCTGTTCGCGCACAAGAAATACCTGGAGAACTTCCAGTTCGACCGCTACATGGCCCGCTATGATCCGGAAAACCCGACCTGGGCCAACACGATCACCGCGCTCTACGCGGAATTCGTGCATTCGGTGGATGCCAAGGGCCATATCTTCGGCGAGCAGACCCCCGACAATGCCATGCGGATCGATGCGATCCTGAAGATGTATCCGGCGGCCAAGATCATCTTTCTGGTACGCCACCCGATCACCGGCATCGCATCCCTGCTGGAACGCTACGGCGACATTCCCCGCGCCATCAACCAGTACCGCAAACCCTTCACCCTCTACCCCTTCGGCGATCCCGACGTGGTCAACCGGACCCTTTTCGTGAAGTTCGAGGATCTGGTGTCCAACCGTGCCGGCGTGCTGGCATCCATGGCCGAGTTCCTGGGTCTCGATCCGGAAGCGGCAGCCACCCCCGACACCAGCCACGAGTCGGCCGTGTTCCAGAAATACATCGGCAAGAGCCTGACCGCAGAGCGCTATTTCCGCTCCGTCCTGAAGCACAGCCCGGAAGAACGCGCGGCGCTGTACCACAAGAATCTCGACATCGCCGACATCTTCTACAGCACGGAAGAAACCATGGGGATCATCGGCCACGGCGAAGATCACAAGGCGGCTAAGGATGCGGCAGAGGCCGCAGAAGCCGCGGCGGCTTGACGGGATTGCGCTCGCACGCCTGAGCAGTATCCAGGCGGCGGGGCATTCCACACTCCGGACGGCGTGCCGGGCTTGACCCGGGCATCCAGGGTACCGCTCAAACGCTGAAAGTCTGGGCACGCGGATCAGGTCCGCCTGGCACCGTGGGTCGGGGGAAGCGAAGCGGGTCAGCACCTCCACCCGTCATCCCGGGCAAGCGCAGCGCCGACCTGGGACCCACGCTTCGCGGCGCTGGTCACCTCAAAGAAGCGTGGACCCCGGATCTCACGCCCGGGGTGACAGTGAAGTGCTTGATCCAATTGATGAACCACTTCTCAGACGGCGTGCCCGGGCCTGACCCGGGTACCCAGGGTGCCGCGCAAGCCCCGAAAGGCTGGGCACGCGGATCAGGTCCGCCTGGCACCGTGGGTCGGGGGAAG
>JARGPL010000027.1 GCA_029210175.1 Minwuia sp.
CCAAAGCCAGAACAAAATCAGGCACCATCGAACAACACAAAGGATGCAAAACAGACAGTCACACGTGACCAGCCTCTAAAGACCAAAGCCAACAAACCGCCAGCCTCACATCCCCTTCAATCCAACCATGTCAAACAGCAGGCTGACCAACGGGTGGTCAGCAAATTCCGCGAGACCGAAGTCCTTGGAACCGTTGGGGACCGAGGCCCCCGGGCACCGCGTCAGGGCGTCGTGCTCTGCAGCGGAGGGCGGCTTATAGGCCCCTCCCGGCCAACCTGTCAACAGCGCTGATGACAGATTTTTTGCATTTGCACATTTTTCCGCCCGCAACCCCGGTCCACTGCGGTCGAGGGCGTTCTTGACAGTGCCGGGAGAAAACCAGCATCTTCGCGCCGCTGTACGGCAAGGGCCTGAAAAGCGTATGATTCGGGCGACGGAATGAACGATCCGACCGCATGAACGAGGAGCGCGAAAGCGGCGGGCCCGCCGAACACGACACCAACCCGATGACGACACCAACCCGATGACGACACCCAGAGATGATCAGTGAGCTGCAATGAGCCTTGAGAGTGCAACGACCCCGGTACGGCGACGCTGGATCGCCCTCACGATAGCGAGCCTTGCATGTGTCGGTCTTCTTGTAGCGGCAGTGCAGCTTCGCGATGACGACGGTGCGGGCAGCGCGCTCGCCGCAGTCGACACGTCCCGCACGACGTTTGGGTCGGAACTTCTGACCACGCGCCGCGACAGCGATCTGGATGCATTCTTCGAATCCCTGAAGCAGCGCCGCGATGAGGCAGCGGGCGCGGATGGCGACACCGACTCCGGGCCGCTGACCGCGCGTCGGGTGGACGCCGTCATCCAGCGCGGCGACACCCTTGCCTCTGCCCTGTCAAAGGCCGGTGCTGACAAGCTCAGCGCCTACAATGCAGCCAAGACCCTGGGCAAGCTGACCGACCTGCGTCGCCTGCGCCCCGGCCAGCAACTGACCATGCTGTTCGATGGCCGGAACGACCAGCTCGCCGAAGTACGCATCCGGGAAAATGTCGAGCGTACCGTCATTGCCAACCGCGAGATCGCCGGTCTGGACAGTGAGGCCGCTGCGGCGGCGGACTTCCTGGCCAGCGAAGACGTCCGGGAATTCCAGCAGGAACTGGTGCGGGGCCGTGGCGTCATCGAGGATTCACTCTTCCTCGCCGCTGATCGGGCCGGGCTGGAGCATGACGTTCTGATCGAACTGATTCGCATCTTCAGTTTCGACGTCGATTTCCAGCGCGAGATCCGCACCGGCGATTCCTTCGAACTGGTCTACGAGCGCTTTGTCGATGAGGGCGGACTGGTTGCAAAGACCGGTCAGGTCCTCGCCGCGACCCTGACCCTGTCCGGCAAGCCCCTGACCTATTACCGCTTCCATCCGAAGGGTGAGCCGCGCGCCGACTATTTCAATGCCAAGGGGCAGAGCGTGCGCAAGACGCTGATGCGCACCCCCATCGACGGCGCACGCCTGTCATCCGGCTTCGGCAAGCGTCGCCATCCAGTGCTCGGCTATACCAAGATGCACAAGGGAACCGACTTCGCAGCGCGCCGCGGTACGCCGATCAAGGCGGCTGGCGATGGCGTCATCGAGGTCATTGGCACCAAGGGCAGCTACGGTCGCTATATCCGCATTCGCCACAACAGTGAGTATTCCACCGCCTACGCCCACATGAACGGCTATCGCAAGGGCCTGAAACGCAACAGTCGCGTCAGTCAGGGCCAGATCATCGGCTATGTCGGGACCAGTGGACGCTCCACAGGGCCGCACCTGCACTATGAGGTCCTGAAGAACGGCAAGCAGGTCAATCCGCTGTCAATCAAGCTGCCGACCGGCATCAAGCTGGCCGGGGCGAATCTGAAGGCGTTCGAAACCCATCGCAGCAAGACCGAGGCGATGGCGGCCAATCTGCCCTGGATTGATGAGATCGCCAGCGCCCGGATCACGCAGAACGAGAGCGTCGCCGTCAAGCAGCCGTGACAGGCACATCGGGCCGCCCGGACCGGGACCTCAGGCAGGGTTTCGGGCGAGGGTCTGCCGCGCGATGATGATGCGCTGCATCTCGTTCGTGCCTTCGCCGATGCACATCAACGGCGCGTCGCGGAAATAGCGTTCCACGTGATATTCCTGGCTGTAGCCATAGGCGCCGTGAATACGCATGCACTCGGTCGCATTCTCCAGTGCGGATTCGGAGGCGAAGAGCTTTGCCATGCCGGCTTCCATGTCGCAGCGCTCCCCCCGGTCATAGGCTCTGGCGGCGTCTTCCGTCAGCAGGCGGGCTGCCCGGCAGCGCGTCGCCATGTCCCCCAGTTTCAGCTGGATGGCCTGATGTTCGCTGATCGGCTTGCCCATGGTCTCGCGCACCTGCGCATATTCAACCGCACGATCCAGCGCGGCCTGCGCCACACCAACGCCGCGGGCGGCAATGTTGATGCGGCCGAGTTCCAGCCCGCCAACCGTCTGGCGAAACCCCTGCCCCGGCACCCCGCCGATCAGATTGTCGGCCGGCAGGCGATAATCCTCGAACATCAGTTCGGCTGAATCGATGCCCTTGTAGCCGAGCTTCTTCAGCTTCCGACCCGTCGTGAACCCTTCACCCTTTTCAGCGATGAACAGGCTGATCCCCTTGTGGCGGGGTTCGATGTCCCAGTCGGTCTTGACCAGCAGGGCCACGCAACCGCCCTCGATCCCGTTGGAAATCCACGTCTTGGCACCATTGACGACATAGCTGTCGCCGTCGCGCACCGCCCGGGTGCGGATCGCCTGCAGATCGGTTCCGCAATGGGGTTCCGTAAGGGCCAGGCCCCCGCGCAGGTCGCCGCTGGCGAAGCGTGGCAGGAAATGTGCCTTCTGTGCGTCGGTCCCGAACCGCTCCACCGCAGCCGCCATCATCAGGTGTGAATTGAAGATGCCGGTGAGCGACATCCAGACCTCGGATATGCGCGCGACGATCTTCGAATAGGTCTGGGCGGGCAGGCCAAGCCCACCCCACTCCCGACCGATCGTGGCGCCGAACAGCCCCAGATCGCGCATCTGGGCCACCATCTCGTGTGGGTAGGTATCGGCGTGTTCCAGATCCAGCACCCGGTCCCGGACGTCGCGTTCCAGCCAGCGGTCAATCGTGTCCATCAGCTGGCGTTCATCGGCTTCCGTGATGCTTTCGCCATTGCGTCCGACGATCAGGCGTTCCGGTTCCGTCATTTCATTCCCTCCCCAGGGATCGTTGGTGATCCATCAATCGATCTCGTGGCCACGCCGTGGCACCAGAACCGTCCGCCGGTAGGATATCACCAGCGTGCCATCCTGCTTGAAGCCGCGGGTCTCCACCGTGACGATGCCATCGTTGGGGCGGGACGCGGATGCACGCACGTCCAGCACTTCGGATTCCGCAGTCAGGGTGTCGCCATGAAACACCGGTGCCGGCATCCTGATGTCCGTCCAGCCCAGGTTCGCCACCGCCTTCTGACTGACGTCGGACACACTCAGCCCGGTCACGACTGACAGGGTCAGCGCCGAGTTGACGATGGGCCGCCCGAATTCCGACCTTGCCGCGTAGGCATGGTCGAAATGCAGGGGATGCTGATTCATGGTCAGCAAGGTGAACCAGGTGTTGTCGGCCTCCGAAATCGTCCGGCCAGGCCGGTGTTCGTAGATGTCACCGGGCGCAAAGTCCTCGTAACAGCGCCCGAAGGATTCCCTCAGACGCCGTCCCGCTGTCCCACCGCTTTCCGCGCCACCACCAACGTCCTGAATGTTCCTGACCATCTCTCACCCTCCCCGGTGATCCTGTCTGCTGCCCGATCCTAACGCCCAGCCTTGTCCTCAGGCGACTGTCTTGTCCTTGAACCTGCAGACGTCGCTCACCCGGCACCTGGGGCAATCGGGCTTTCGCGCCTTGCAGACATAGCGTCCGTGCAGGATCAGCCAGTGATGCGCATGTAGCATGAAATGTTCCGGAACGCGCTTCTCGAGCAGCGTCTCCACAGCCAGAGGTGTCTTGCCGGGCGCCAGCCCGGTCCGGTTGCTGACACGGAACAGGTGGGTATCGACGGCAATCGTCGGCTGGGCGAACCAGTTGTTCAGGACAACGTTCGCTGTCTTGCGCCCGACACCGGCCAGCGCCTCCAGTTCTTCGCGCGTGTCCGGCACCTCCCCACCGTGACGGTCGAGAAGTTGCTGGCTGAGCTGGATCACGTTCTTGGCCTTGTTGCGGAACAACCCGATGGTCCTGACGTAGTCCCTGACCTTGTCTTCCCCCAGCGCCAGCATCGCCGCCGGTGTGTCTGCAGCCTTGAAGAGCGGGCCGGTGGCGCGGTTGACGCCCACGTCCGTCGCCTGGGCAGAAAGGACGACAGCCACCAGCAGGGTGAAGGCACTGTCGTAGACCAGTTCACCCTTCGGTTCCGGCAAGGCGTCCGAGAGGCGCTGGAAGAAAACCTCCACATCCGCCTTCTTCATGCGTGCCATTCGCGCTCCCCTCGATGCTTCATTTCCGTCACTCAATGTTCCATTTGCGAACCAAAGTTCAACAAAAAACCGTGACTCAGCGGGATGCTGCTATGCTCCACCTGATCGGCCCCTGACGCCATCTGTCAGGCGCGACCAATTCCAATCAAGGGAAATCGCCGAACATGGAAAAGATGTCCGGACTGTCTGACTCCGTTCTCGCCACGCTTTCCGACCTGACCGCACAGTTCATAGCGTTCCTGCCGAACCTTGTTGCCGCTCTGATCCTGGCGCTCGTCGGCTGGCTCGTCGCCCGCCTGATGAGGACCATCACGCTGCGCCTGTCGGGCGGCATCAGCCGGTTGACGGACCGCATGCCGCTTGGTCTGTCGGAGGTCGCTGGCGGACGCCCGCTGGGCCGGATTCTGAGCGAGATCGTGTATTGGTCGATCCTGATCCTGTTCCTGGCGACAGCGGGCAGCATGCTGGGTCTGGATGTACTGTCCGCCTGGCTTGAAGAACTGATCATCTGGCTGCCAAGCATCCTGTCGGGTCTGCTGATCATCGCTGCGGGCCTGGTGATGGGCAACCTGGCCTACCGCATGTCGGTGAACATGCTGACATCCCTGTCCACGACGCAGCGCGAGGTCACGGGCCGCACGCTGCAGGCGGTAACCGTCGGCATGCTGCTGATCGTCGGTGTCGACCAGGTCGGGATCGATGTGACCATCGTCATCACCGTGGTGGGGATCGTACTGGCGGCCATTCTGGGCGGAGCAGCGGTCGCATTTGCCCTCGGTGCCCGGACGCTGGTCGCCAACCTGATCGGCGCGCGACATCTGGGTCCCGACTATCGGGTCGGCGAGCGCGTGCGCGTGGGTGAGGTTCAGGGCACCATTCTGGCCCTGACCGCAACCGCCGTGGTCATCGAAACGGAGCGCGGTCGCGCGTCCGTCCCCGCCAAGGCATTCCTGGAACAAACCAGCATGATCATCGGGGAGGACGTGGATGATGCGTGATCCCCTGCTTCACGTGGTGACCCAGTTCATCGTCGAACATCCCAGCGCCGCCGCACGCAGTCTGAACGACTGGGAACCGGCACGTATCGGGGCGGTCATGGGCCGTCTTGACCGTGAAGGTGCCCGGAAATTGCTGGACCACCTGGACCCGCGCAAGGCCCTTCCGGTTCTGCTGGGCATGGCGGACAACAGTCGTGCCACACTGATACGCGCCACGGCACCGTCCGACATCGCCCGCATGCTGCGGCAGGCGGACGAAAGCGACGCCGCTGCCTTGCTGGAAAGCCTGCCGAAGACGTTGCGCGCGCGGGTGGCACTGGTGATGAGCCAGCCGAAATCGTCCGTCGGGGCGTTGATGGCAACCGAGATCGTGCGTGCCCGAGGCGCGGAAACGGTCGAGACCGTTACCAGCCGTGTCCGGAAAGCCCGGCCTGCACCCGGGGCACCGATATATCTGGTGGATGGCGCCAATCGACCGACCGGCGCCCTGTCGGCACTGGATCTGATGCGCGCCACGCCGGATACCCTTATCGCGGATCTGCCCAAGGATGACGTGGCCCCGGTGTCGGCAGCGATGGCCATTCACATGGCCGTATCTGAGGACGACTGGCTGACGCATGAGGTGAGACCCGCTGTGGACCGCCGGGGACGCCTGGTCGGCTGTATCGGCTACGGTGATCTGCGCCGCGCACTTCAGACCGGGCATGAGACACAGCGCGAAAGCAAGGGGCATTCCGCCCTGGGCACCATCGTGGCGCTGGAAACCGGTCTGGCAGGAACCATGACAGCACTGCTGGCAGGGCGAACCACACCCGAAAGTCGGGAGGACCGGGCATGAGTGCGGTTGCAGTGACACCCGAAGCCGATGCCGATCTGCTGCATCTGGTTACCGCCTATGCAGAAAGCTTTCCGCGGGAAGCGGCGGCTGGCCTGGATGAGTTGGAAGCCGAACAGGTTGTTACCGCCTTGCGGCCCATGGATGCCGACCAGCTGGTGGCCAGCTGGCGTCATATTTCGTCCGGGCAGGCTGCGGCAGTCGCCCCCCTGCTGGACGACGCGGCCGTGGAAGTATTGATCTCGCGGATCGACAGGGGTGATGCCGCGCGGCTGCTGACGCCCTTCAACAAGGACCGGCGGGAGAAGATCCTGACCGCGGTTGGCGGCAGCATCCATCGGGAAATCGACGAGATCCTGGCCTTTCCGCCAGGCACCGCCGGAAACCTGATGCAGACCAGTGTCATCACCTTGCGCAATTCGGCCAGTGTCGAGGCCGCGATCCGGCTGCTGCGCCAGACCCCCGACTATCAGCCGGTTTCCATTCTGGTAACGGATGACGAAGGCCGGCTGACCGGACGGGTTCAGTGCAAGACACTGTTGCTGGCCGACCCGGCGCAGCAGTTGTCCGAACTGACCGTCGGTGTCCCGGCGGCACTGTCGCCCATGGACCCGCAGACGACGATTGCGGAAACATTCGAGAAGCTGCACATCGGCGAACTGCCGGTGATCGGCCCCGATGGCCGCCCGATCGGACTGGTTGGCAATCAGGCGATGATCGAGGCGGTGCGGGCCGACGCAACAGCCACGGCACAGACCATGGTGGGCGGCAGCCGGGACGAGAATGCGCTTTCGACCAGCCTGTTCGCGGTACGCAAGCGCCAGCCCTGGCTGCAGATCAACCTGCTGACAGCCTTTCTGGCCGCGTCGGTCGTCGGCATTTTCGAGGATACGATTGCCCAGGTCACAGCCCTTGCGATCCTGTTGCCCGTCGTCGCCGGTCAGTCCGGCAATGCGGGTGCCCAGGCCCTGGCCGTGACAATGCGTGGCCTCGCACTGCGGGAAATCCGGGTGGCGGACTGGGTGCGCGTCACACGCAAGGAGGTGCAGGCCGGCCTGCTGAATGGACTGGGCATCGCCCTGACCTGCGGCATCGGCGTGCTGATCTGGAGTGGCAATCCGGGGCTGATGCTGGTCATCGTGGTCTCCATGGTCATCTCGATGGTGGCGGCGGGCACATCGGGTGCGCTGGTGCCGATCATCCTCGCCAGACTGAAGCAGGACCCGGCGGTGGCATCATCCATCATCCTGACGACGGTGACGGACATCGTCGGCTTCTTCTCGTTCCTCGGCATCGCGACCCTGTTGTTCTCCATGCTGGTCTGATGCGCGGCTGAACGCATTGCGGCGGCTGCGTCAATCTGCGATGTGCGTGCCCTCAACCATGACCGGCCCCAATTCCGGGGCATGACGGGCAGCGAAGGGGAGGACACATCAGCATGCGCAGGATCTTCGATCTGCCCTATCTGCTGCTGGTCCTGACACCGCTGTTCTGGGCCGGGAACTTTCTGGTCGGGCGCGGCGTGGCGGAGACGGTGCCGCCGGTCGGCCTGGCGTTCTGGCGCTGGGCGGTCGGGTTGCTGATCATCCTGCCATTCGCCTGGCCGCAGATCCGCCGGGACTGGCCGGTCTATCGTGCCAACTGGCCCATCATCCTGGTGCTTTCCATACTCGGCGTGAGCTGTTTCAACACCATGCTCTATGTGGGCGTGGCGCAGACCGAGGCCTTCAACGGCTCCCTGATCCAGTCCACCATGCCTGTCTGGATCGCCGTGCTGTCGTTCCTGTTCTTCCGGGACCGTCCGGGGCGCTGGCAGATCGCCGGGATCATCGTATCCCTTACCGGCGTGGCCACGATCATCATGCGCGGCGACCCGACCAACATCAGCGATCTGACCTTCAACCCCGGTGATGTCTGGGTGCTGGTGGCCGTCATCTGCTACGGCGGCTATTCCGCCCTGCTGCGCCGCCGGCCAGCTGTCGGGCCATTGGGTTTTCTGGCCATGACCTTCATTGTTGGCGATATTGTCCTGGCACCGTTCTATGCCTACGAAATGCTGGTGGTGGAGCGTTTCGTCCCCCTGAACGGCACGGCACTCGCGTCCGTGCTCTACGTCAGCCTTTTCGCATCCGTGCTGGCCTACATGTTCTGGAACCGCGGCATCGAACTGATCGGCGCGAACAGGGCGGGGGTGTTCATTCATCTGGTGCCTGCGTTCGTGGCCATTGGTGCCGTCACGATCCTGGACGAACATCCGCAACTGTTCCATGCGGCGGGCATCGTGCTGATCCTCTGCGGTGTCTTCCTGACCACGCGCAAGGCGCGCGCTGTCGCCTGACGGGCACCCTGGATCAGACCAGCCTTGTCTCCGCGCCGGAACTGACCACTTCTATCAGAGGATCCACCGAAACGCAGGAGAGACTGATGCCCGATACAGCACATGCCCATCGCGTCACCACAGAACCCTGCGCCAAACGCATCAGGGTGATGTTCAACGGCGAAACGGTCGCCGACACCACGTCGGCCCTGCTGTTGTTCGAACCCCCGATCCCGCCGGTCTATTACATTCCCCTGTCGGACATTCCGGAGGCATTTCGCCAGCCGACCGAGCACTCCACACACTGCCCGTTCAAGGGTGACGCCACCTACTGGAACGTGACTGTGGGCGACCGGGTGGCCGAGAACGCGCTCTGGTCCTATCCGGATCCGATCAACGCCGTGCCGGAACTCAAGGGCCATGCCGCGTTCTACTGGAATCGCATGGATCAATGGCTTGAGGAGGATGAGGAGATCTTCGTCCATGCGCGCGACCCCCACGTGCGTCTGGATATCCTGCCATCAAGCCGCCGCGTCGAGGTCAGCCTGGACGGCACCACCCTGGCAGATACCAGGCGGGCACTGTTCCTGTTCGAGACCGGTCTGCCCGTGCGGTACTACATCCCGCTTGGCGATGTGGACCAGGAACTGCTGGCCGCGTCCAGTCTGGAGACTGCCTGCCCCTACAAGGGCGTTGCCGGCTATCATCATGTGGACCTGAACGGTGCACGCCGCGACAATCTGGTCTGGCACTACGCCAACCCGGTGCGGGAGGCGGCGCCGATCGGTGACTACCTGTGCTTCTACAATGAACAGGTGGACATCCGCGTCGACGGCATCGCCCAGCCCCGCCCCCGGACCAGGTGGTCACTCAAATAGATCGATTTGCCTCACCGCCGCTCTGCCTTACCCTGTCGCCAGACACGTTTGGGGAGAGGGCAACGGCATGGCGCATTATCAGGATCAATGGGGCAACCCGGTCACGGCCAGCGGGGATGACGCGGTCACGGCGCTCGACCGCACGATCATGGCCTATCTCGGGTTTCGGCTCGATACGGGAAATCACCTGAAGGATGCCCTGAAGGCGGATCCGGAGATGCCGCTGGCGCTGATCTACAGCGGCTTCTTCTTCCTGCTGTTCTGCCATCCAAAGATGCATGCCAAGGGTCTTGCCGCCCGCGACCATGCCGCGATGGTGGTTGCCGCGACGGACGTCAGCAGCCGGGAACGGCAATGCATGGCGGCACTGGATGCCTGGGCCGATGGCGACTGGCACCGGGCCGCTGCTGCGTTCGAGAACATCCTGCTCGACCACCCCCTGGACGCCATGGCGCTGCGCCTGAGCCATTACCTGCATTTCTATCTGGATGGGGGCCGGGCCATGCGCCTGTCTTCCGCCCGCGTGTTGCCGTTCTGGACAATGGACCAGCCGGGGGCCGGGTACGTCCAGGCCATTCATGCCTTCGGGCTGGAGGAAAACGGCGAGTATGCCGCCGCAGAACGCCACGCCCGCGCAGCGATCGAGATCAATCCGTCCGACCTCTGGGGCATTCATGCCGGCGCGCATGTCATGGAGATGCAGGGAAGGCACCGTGACGGGATCGGCTGGATCAGTGCGCAAGCCGACAACTGGGCATCAGGCACCAACAATTTCAGATTCCACGTCTGGTGGCACAGGGCGCTGTTCCATCTCGAACTGGGCGAGCATGCAACCGTACTCGATCTGTATGACCGGGAGATCCGCGCCGAATCGACCGAGGAATATCTGGACATCACCAATGGCACGGCCCTGCTCTGGCGGCTGGAGCAGCATGGCGTGAATGTGGGTGACCGCTGGGTCGAACTGGCCGACAGGTCCGCGGAGCGTGTCGGCGACCACCTGCTGTGCTTTGCCGACCTGCACTATGCCATGGCCTTTGGTGCCACAGGGCGGGCCGCTGACAGCCAGGCCCTGCTGGACGCCATGCGGCGTGGCAACGTGGACGAAACCTGTGCGCAGGGTACCGTTTACCGGCAGGTCGGTATCGCCCTGTCAGAAGCCATGATCGACGCGCGGGCGGGCCTGCATGACCGCGTGGTCGATGTGCTGCTGCCCCTGCGCCATCAGTTCGCGCTGGTCGGCGGCAGCCATGCCCAGAGGGACATCTTCGAGCGGGTGCTGCTGGAAAGCGCGCTCGCTGCCGGGCGCTCCACACTTGCCCGGTCGCTGGCGGCGGAGCGAATCGATCAGAAACCGACCAGCCCCTACAATTGGCAGGCACACGCACGGGCGCTGGAACTC
Source organism: Minwuia sp. (assembly GCA_029210175.1). Classification (GTDB taxonomy): domain Bacteria; phylum Pseudomonadota; class Alphaproteobacteria; order Minwuiales; family Minwuiaceae; genus Minwuia. The sequence continues at coordinate 10,932 of JARGPL010000027.1, forward strand.
GCGGGCGACGCAGATGCAGCAGCCAGCGCCATGCAGCGCGCTACGGTGCTCGCTGCCTAGCGGCGGTCCACTGTCAGATGACATCACCTGATGGAATCGCACCAGCCCGCTCCCCCACCCGGCCACCCATTCAGGATGATCCAGTGGGTGGCCGGGTGGGGGAGCGGGCTGGTGATGCAATCTGACAGTGGACCGAACTAGCCCCGCTTCAGCATTCGGCTGACACTGAACAGGTTGCGGGGGCGCTCGGCCGGGTCTCGCGGCATCTCCCCTGACAGGATGGCAAACATGCCCCGCCGGTAACTGCAATCGACGTGCGCGAAGCCGATCTGGCGCATCCAGTCCAGATGCGTGGACAATGGAGAGAGCTGATCCGCCTGCATGTCTGCAAGAGCGGCTGCAATCTCCGCCTCCGGAACACCGTTCGCGCGCAGGTCAGCCAGCCAGGCCCAGTGCTGGCGCTGGTGCAGGGTTTCATCCTCTCCGGCGACACGGGTGGCGTGGACCAGGGTCCCGCCCGGCCTGAGGGTCTGATAGGTGCGGGAATAGAAATCGATCTTCTCGGCATCAGTGAATGCATGCGTGGCCAGCAGGGACAGGACTGCATCTGCAGGTTTCGGCAGACGCGCACGTCGCAGGTCGCCGGCTCGGAAGGTAAATCGATCAAGCTCCCCGATGTGCATCCGCCCGGCGTTGACAGCCGTATCCGAAACATCGATCAGGCTTATCCGCGCGCGCGGCAGCCGGGCCGCTGCAAGCGATGTCGTCAGACCGCCCACATCCCCCAGCACGGTGATATCGGGCTCACTGGCCGCATCAAGGCGCAGATGCTGCACCACCGCAGACAGGAAATCAGCAAGCAACGGAATGCGCAGGTGCATCGTGCCACCGTCCGTTTCGTCTGACCGTTCAATCACTGCGCAACAATCCCTTCGCCCGATCTGCCGACGCCATTCCCGCAGACCGGTTGATGGCAGAAACCGGGCATCGGAAGCAAGCAGGCCCCAAAAAGAAAAAGGGGCCGCCGGACAAGCCAGCGACCCCCAATCTTTTCAGCCGAGTTGGCCAGTCCTGTCAGGAACCGGAACCAACCGCGCCATCGATGATGTCACCGAAACGCTCCCAGCCCTCACCCTTCAGGCGCATCAACTGCCACTGCTCGATCGGGTAGAAGTCCGATGCGCTGGTGTTGATCTTGATACCCGGCAGCAGCATCGGCGCACGATAATTCTTCATGCTCGCAGCCTGAGCCATGATGTTTTCACGGCTGAGGTCATCACCCGCATTCTCCAGAACATGGATCATGGTCTTGCAGGCTGAATAGCCCAACACCGTGAAGGAGTCAGCCTTGTCACCGTCCGGATAGTACTCGTCCATCCAGGCGTTCCAGGCCTTGTACTCGTCATGCGACTTCCATTCCGGATCGGTCGGATCCATCAGGTAGGCAGCGGAAATCATGCCCTGCCCCTTCTCGAAGCCGGCCTTTGACACCACGGAACCAATCGAATTGGACACGGAGTTCAGCAGATGAAGCGGGGCCCAGTTCAGTTCGAAGTTCTTCGCGATTGCCTGCGCAGCGAACTTGGGCGTCGAGATGTTGTAGAAAGTGTCAGCACCGGAATTCTTGAGGTTCACGATCGGCGAATCGACAGTCGGGTCCGTGACCTCGAACGACTCCCGCGCAATGATCATGGAAGCCGCCTTGGCACCCAGACCATTCTCCAAGCCATGCACGTAATCCTTACCATAGTCGTCATTCTGGTAGAGAATCCCGATTTTCGCGTCTGGATTATTCTCAAGCAAATAGCGTGCATACGCGATGCCTTCAGACTGATAATTCGGCTGCCAACCCATGGTCCACGGGAAATTCTTCGGGTCACCCCACTTGGTAGCACCGGTCGCGACGAAAAGTTGCGGAACCTTCTTCTTGTTCATGTAGGTATGAACTGCGGAGTTGGTCGGCGTGCCCAGACCCTGGAACAGGAACGCAACCTTCTCGCGCTCGACCAGCTTGCGGGTTTGTTCAACGGTGCGCGGCGGGCTGTAGCCATCGTCCACCGAGATGAAATTGATCTGGCGACCGTTGACGCCGCCCTCACCATTCTGCATGTCGAAACAGGCGCCAATCGCCTTGGCGATAGCACTATACGCCGCAGCCGGACCGGAATACGGGTTGGTGTTGCCGATCTTGATTTCCTTTGCGGTGACGCCAGGTGCGTTGCGCGCTTCGGCGGCACCAATGGCGAGGGTCAGCGCGACCGCAGAAACCATGGTTGTCGTGAGCATTTTCATATCTGTCTCCTCTGTTGCACGTCGGGCTTGTCTTGTTCCGGCGAACTCGGCCCGTACCAGACCGCCGGTTTATCGATTGCGGTGATCCTAGCGCTTCGTGCTGATGCGGTGCACCAAAATCTGCACAAGGCCAGCAGCCCCCATCGGCATCACATAGACCGTGAAGATGAGAAACAGGCCATAGATCAGGCCGGTCAGACCCTGCGGGTTATTGATATAGTCGGCCAGACTGGAGGCCACAAGGTCGGCAATGTTGGGAATTTCCAGAACAAACCAGCCGCCGAAGATGGCCCCGAACAGGCTGGCGATGCCGCCGACAACGCCACCGACCAGGAACTTGATGGCCTCCGCGAACGTAAAGCTTTCAGGCGCCAGATACTCATCCATGATCGCGAAGAGCGACCCTGCGACGCCGGTGTACATGGCGCTGACACCGAATGCCGACGATTTGAACATCGCGAGATTGATGCCCATGGTCTTGGCGGAAAGCGGGTTGTCACGGATCGCGATCAGCGCACGACCCGTGCGCGAATGCACCAGGTTCCAGGCGCCAGCGAACATGATCACCGCAACAAAGGCCGTGAACATGTACTTCCAGCGATCAACCGACAGCTCCTCCCCCGTGATCGACATGACGATGCTATCGATCCAGGCAGGCGGATAGGGCGTGTCGAGTACGATACCCTGCACACCACCGGTCAGATGAGCGATGCCGTCATACTTAAGCAACTGCGGTGTCGCGATGGCGAGCGCGAATGTGGCAAGCGCGAGAAAGAGACCGTCAAGCCGCAGCGCCGGAAGACCGAACAGGAAGCCCGCCACGAAGCAGACCGCCGCCGCCGGGATGATGGTGGTCCAGTAGGGCATGCCCAGCTGGTCCATCATGATCGCCGTGGAATAGGCCCCGACGGCAAAGAAGGCGCTGTGACCCAGCGAGAACTGGCCGTTGAAGCCTGTCAGGAGGTTCAGTCCCAGGACCGCCAGCATGTACATCAGGATCTTGCCGAACTCGTAGATGTCATAGCCGTCATAGACCATGGGCAGCACGACAACGGCAGCCAGCAGGACAAACAGGCCGACACGTTCCAGCAGCGGCAGCGGAACACCAAGGACCACGATACGGTCCTTGGGGTTTTCGTTCAGGAACGCAGGCACATTCCCATTCACTTGAGTACTCGTCATGATCAGACCCTCTTAACGACCACGCGGCCCAGCAGACCGGCAGGTTTGACCAACAGAACAACGATGATCAGTACCAGTGCGACCGTCAGTTTCAACTGACTACCCACGACGAAGGTGCCCATCCAGTTCTCCAGAATACCGACCATAAAGCCCCCGATTACCGCACCAAGCGGGCTGGTGAGCCCGCCGACGACAGCACCGGCGAAACCGTAGAGCAACGTACCAAGCATCATGTCCGGCGTCAGGAAGGTAATCGGCGCGATCAGCATGCCTGCTACCGCACCGACGGAGGCCGCAAGGCCCCAGCCCAGGGCCAGCATGAAGCCGACACGCACGCCAACCAGCCGTGCTGATTCGGGAGACGCCGCCGCCGCACGCATGGCCAGCCCAATCGGCGTAAAACGGAAGAAGGCATAGATCAACCCGAGCAGGATCAACGTCACCGCGATCATCCCTACCCGATGCGAACTGATCACGCCATCAATGAACGGCGTGTGACCGAAGGGAGTCTCGAAATTCTTCGGCGTGAAGTCAAAGAGGAATCCCGCCAGACTGTTGAACATCGAGAACAAGGCGATGAAAACGATGATATGGCTCAACACCGGGGCATCGCTGATCGGCGCAAAGACGATACGTTCGATCGCAGCGCCGCCAATGAACGACAGGACGATACAGGCGACGAAGGCAACCCAGAATGGCAGCCCCAACCCGGCATCGTCCATCAGGTACCAGGCGATATAGGTTGAAAACATGGCCATCTCGCCCTGGGCGAAATTGAAATGGTCAATGGCCTGGTAAATCATCACAACGGCGAGCGCGAGACAGGCGTAGATTGCACCAGTCGCAAGCCCGCTGACCGTCTGTTCTATGAAAAGATCCATGTCTGGGGTGCCCCGTCAGTAACCGAGATAGGATTTGCGAACCTGCTCGTCATTCATGATCTGGTCCGCAGGACCCATCATGGCGACATTGCCGGTTTCGAGCAGGTAGGCGTTCTTCGAGATGGCCAGTGCCAGATTGGCATTCTGTTCCACCACCAGCATCGCAACACCCTCTTCCTTGTTGATCTGGCCAAGGATATCGAACAGCTCCTCGGTGATGATCGGTGCAAGGCCGAACGACGGTTCATCCAGCAGCATGATCTTCGGGCGCAGCATCAGGGCGCGACCGACAGCCAGCATCTGCTGCTCACCGCCGGAAAGCGTGCCCGCCTGCTGACTGCGGCGTTCCTTCAGGCGCGGGAAGTAATGATAGACCCGCTCGTAATCCTTCTCGATCTCACGATCCCGGCGCGTGAAGGCACCAAGGCGGAGGTTCTCCTCCGTGGAGACACGAACGAAGGTGCCACGACCTTCAGGCACATGCGCGATCTTGTGCTTGGCAACGATGGACTCGGTCGACATGCCGACGACGTTCTCGCCCTCGACAGTGATCGCGCCGCCAGCCTTCACCATGCCGCAGATTGCGCGCAGCGTGGTTGTCTTGCCGGCACCATTGGCACCCAGGACGGCGGTGATTTCGCCTTCTTCGAGTTCGAGATCGAAGCCATGCAATGCCTCGATCTGTCCGTAGTAGGCCTTCAGGCCCTTGATTTCGAGCAATGCCATCAGCCACCAGTCCCCAGATAGGCCCGGATCACTTCCGGGTCGTTCTGCACTTCTTCCGGCGTTCCTTCGGAAATCTTCTTGCCGAAGTCGATGGCCACCACCTTGTCGGAAATGCTCATCACCAGACCCATGTGATGTTCGACGAGCAGCACGGTCACGCCGCGCTCATCGCGAATCTGCTGGATCACGTTGCCTAGTTCTTCCAGTTCGTCGTGATTCAGGCCGCCCGCAGGCTCGTCCATCAGAAGAAGTTCGGGTTCCGAGGCCAGCGCGCGCGCAAGCTCCACCCGCTTCTGCGTACCGAACGGCAACCCGCCAACAGTCGTGTGCGCTACATCACCCAGTCCCAGGTAGTCGATCAGTGCGGCGCTGCGTTCACGCAGTGCCTGCTCTTCCCGACGACGCCAGGGCAGCCGCAGCGCGTTCGACATGAAGTCGCTGCGCGTGGCCGAGTGGCCGCCGACCATCACGTTCTCCAGCACCGTCATGGTGCTGAACAGGGCCAGGTTCTGGAAGGTCCGGCCAATGCCGATATCCGCGATGTGGTGCGGCGGGCTGTCGAGGATCGTCTTCCCCTTGAACCGGATGTCACCATCATTCGGAATGTAAAGGCGACTGAGGCAGTTGAAGAGCGTGGTCTTGCCCGCTCCGTTCGGCCCGATCAGGCCGACGATCTTGCCTTCAGGCATGGTGAAGGAAACACCATCAAGGGCAACGATGCCCCCGAAGCGAACCTGCACGTCCTCGACTTCAAGAATACCCGTGCTCATCGCCACCCTCCGGTGACGGTGCACGATCGCGTCGTTTCTCGGCGCAACCGTCTGCCTCCCTAATGTACCAAACCGCCCGGTCTTGATGCCGGCCCCATCCAGACGACCCGCTGCGGTATCCGAGGATACTTGACGGTAAGATCTGCTGGAAAGCTTTAATAGCAAGGAAAGATGCTCCGTCAAGCTTTGTCCCGAGATCGGTCGTGCGGATACAGCATGTTGTCCGCTCGAACGGGCGTGCCTATTGTGCCCGCATACGTGATCATCTTTTTTGGGGAGGGAATGACATGCGCAGCATGCAGTTTGACGAATACGGGGCGAAGCTGAAGGAGTTCACCTATGACGAGCCGGTGCCGCAGGGTGCCGAGGTTCTGGTGAAGATCGACGCCTGCGGTGTCTGCCACTCCGACATCCACCTGCACGAGGGCTATTTCGACATGGGCGGCGGCAACAAGGCCGACGCCACCCGTGGCCGGTCCCTGCCCTTCACCCTGGGTCATGAGATCGTCGGTGAGGTCATCGCGGTCGGACCGGATGCCAAGGGCGCAGCCGTCGGCGACAAGCGCATTGTCTATCCCTGGATCGGCTGCATGGATTGCCCGACCTGCGATGGCGGCAACACGCAACTGTGTTCCAAGCCACGCAATCTGGGCGTTCAGGTCGATGGCGGCTACGCCACCCACGTGATGGTGCCCGATGCCCAGTTCCTGTTCGATTATGGCGGCATTCCGACCGGGCTCGCCGCGACCTATGCCTGTTCCGGCATCACGGCCTACGGTGCGCTGATGAAGGTCAAGGACGCGGCTGAAGCGGGCGGGTTTGTCGGCATCATCGGCGCCGGTGGCGTCGGCATGGCCGGCCTGATGATCGCCATGGCCGCGATCAAGGCCAAGACAATCGTCTTCGATATCGATCAGGCAAAGCTGGACGCCGCCAAGGCGGCTGGTGCGGACTATGTGTTCAACCCGGCCGATCCGGGCACGCGCAAGGAAGTGGCCAAGCTGACCGGCGGCGGCCTGCCGGGTGCGGTCGACTTCGTTGGCTCCGACAAGACCGCGACCTTCGGCGTGACATCGCTGGGTGCCAGCGGTGTGCTGGCCATCGTGGGCCTGTTCGGCGGATCGCTCACAGTCCCCGTGCCACTGTTTGCCTTCAAGAACATCACCGTCCGCGGGTCGATGGTCGGCAGCCCGGCAGAAATGCAGGCGCTGATGGATCTGGTGAAGCAGGGCAAGGTTCCGCCGCTGCCGGTCGCCAGCCGTCCGCTGGATGCCGCATGGGAGACGCTGGAAGACCTGCGTGCCGGCAAGATCGTGGGCCGCGTGGTGCTGGAGCCCTGATCGGCGCGGCACCGGTTCCAACAGACTGACGCAACATTTTTCTGCAATAGGGGAGGACGCCAACATGGCTAAACTGATGGACGGCAAGGTTGCCGTTGTAACGGGCGGTGGCGGTGCCATCGGTGGCGAGATCGCCAAGATGATGGCTGCACATGGCGCATCGGTCGTGGTCAACGACCTGGGTGGTGCCGTGTCCGGTGACGGCAACGACGAGAAGCCGGCCCGCGACATCGTTGATCGGATCAATGACGGTGGCGGCAAGGCCGTGCCGCATTTCGGCTCGGTGGCCGAGCGCCGCGATGCCGAAGACATGATCAAGACCGCAACCGATGCATTCGGCAAGGTCGACGTGGTCGTCAACAATGCCGGCATCCTGCGCGACGTCATCTTCCACAAGATGAACGAACCGGACTGGGACATGGTCATCGCCGTGCACCTGAAGGGCAGCTTCAATGTTGCGCGTTCCGCGGCGCCGTATTTCCGCGAGCAGGGTTCGGGCTCCTATGTCCACTTCACCTCGACCTCCGGACTGATCGGCAACTTCGGTCAGGCCAACTATGCGGCGGCCAAGCTCGGTATCGTGGGGCTGTCGAAGTCCATCGCGCTGGACATGAATCGCTTCGGCGTCCGCTCCAACTGCATCTCGCCGTTTGCCTGGTCGCGCATGATCGGCACGATTCCTTCAGACACGCCGGAGCAGAAGGCACGCCTGGCAAAGATCCAGCGCATGACCCCGACGCAGCAGGCGCCGCTGGCGGTCTACCTCGGCTCCGATTCCTCCAGCCACGTCACTGGCCAGATCTTCGGTGTTCGCGGCAACGAGATCTTCCTGTTCAACCAGCCGCGACCGATCCGGTCCACCCACAACAGTGAAGGCTGGACGCCGGAGACGATTGCGGACCATGGCATGCCGTCGCTGGAGAAATCCTTCTTCGACCTCGATCGGTCGGCAGACATCTTCACCTGGGATCCGGTCTGACCGGATCCTGCGGAACTGTCTCAATGGGGAGGAGAGAGATAGATGGCGATCAACTATGACCACCTGATGAACTATCCGATTCCGGATGGGGTTCAGGACATGAACTTCCGGGACGCGATCATCTATGCGCTCGGGATCGGTCTCAGCCAGGATCAGTTGGACAAGCGTCAGCTGCGCTATACCTACGAAGACGATCAGAAGGTGTTCCCGTCCATGGCCGTGGTGCTTGCCGGCCCCGGTTTCTGGGTCAAGAACGACGATACCGGCGTCGACTGGGTCAAGGTCCTGCATGGTGAGCAAGGCATGGAGATCCACAAGCCGATCCCGGTGAATGGCAAGCTGACCGGCAAGTCGACCATGACGGAGATCATCGACAAGGGCGCAGGCAAGGGTGCCCTGATGTACTCCGAACGGGTTGTCTATGACGAGGCCGGTGACAAGGTCTGCACGCTGACCTCCACGACCTTCGGGCGGGGGGACGGGGGCTTCGGTGGTGAACCGAAAGCCGCGCCAAAACCGCATGCCTTGCCGGATCGCGCACCCGACGGGTTCGTGGACATGGCCACCCGGCCGGAGGCAGCACTGATCTACCGCCTGTCCGGTGACTACAATCCGCTGCATGCGGATCCTGACGTCGCCACGGCGGCAGGCTTCAAGGCGCCGATCCTGCACGGTCTCTGCAGTTTCGGCATTGCCTGTCATGCCCTGGTCAAGGCGCTCTGCGACTATGACGGCGACCGGCTGAAGAAGATGGGTCTGCGGTTCACCTCCCCGGTTTATCCGGGTGAGACGCTGCGCACCGAATACTGGCAGGACGGATCCGATGTCTCGTTCCGCACCACGGTGCTGGAACGCGATGTCGTTGTCCTGAACAACGGGTACGCCACCATCGGCTGATCGACGGCGATGCGGCTGATCGACACTCAAGGGCGCGTCCTGATTCATAGGGATCGGACGCGCCCTTGATAGTCTCATTCTGTCAAGACCATCTGAACTTGACGACAAATTGCACCGCAGGAATTGCCGGTCGACGCTCTTGCAAGGGCAGGATTTGCCTCTGATCGTGCAACTGCTACTGCGATGAACCCGCTTGTGTTCCGCCACGAAACACATCGTCCATCCCCGTCCCGGGGCGAGACAGAATCCCTTTTGGCACATGATTTGCTGTTGAGTGGTCACCCGATGAAACAACGTGTTTCCCGGTGTCCGCAAAGACAGGAAGCCGATATGAACACAGGCCCCCAGAACCGTCGCAACCACGTTCGGATCAATCTCACCGGACGCACGACTGTGGAAATCGGAAATCAGGCATTGCGCATTTCCGGTACATTGCTGGATATCAGTCTTGGCGGCGCGCGTCTGAAGGTTGACGACGTCGCTGAATGGTCCGCCCGACAGGTGGCGGTCATCGTCGACGGACTGAAGACCATTGCCGATGTGGTCTGGAGCCGCGCTGGCGAAATCGGTCTGCGCTTCAGGACATCCGGCAAGGACGCGTCAACAGCCGTGGACCTGTTCGAACACATCATTCTTGGTGAATACCGCGACCAGGCACCCACAGCGCGCGCATGGCAGGCTGCCTCCGTCGGCTGATGACACGCCGACGGACTTGCCCGGCTTGATCAGGTTGCCGGTGATTGCGATCGTAAGCTGGCGAAAGCAGCCGCTTGTCAACGAAACGCTGGGCCGCAGATCACGCGGCACAGCGCCCCGATGATGGATTCAGAGGTTCGTTGTCTCGGTCACCACATAGCGCCCGATCTCACGTGAAATGAATTCGAGACCGGCAAGCTTTTCCCGAAACACGATCATGTGCGGGGCCCGGGAATGGGCCTTCAGGGCCGCGTCGCTCTCCCACTCCTCGAACACGCGAAACGCCCCCGCTTCTGTCAGATCGGCATAGAAAGCGTAGGAAATGCACCCGGCTTCCTTCCGGGTCTCTGCCGCCACTTCGATCATGGCGGCCTGGGCCGCTTCACGGCTGTCCGCCGCGACGCGGATGGGCCCACTGACAACGATCATCGCATCAACCTTCGTCATTCGCATTCCACACCCGTCTACCCCGTCAGGAACAGATGTCTGGCGAAACCATCCTCCGTCCCGCGGGCATCACGGCTCAGTTCTTGTAGTAGTTCTTGTACTTGCCATAGTAGTAACTGGCACCGGAATAATAGTACCCGTAGCGCGCCTGCTTGGACATGTTCATTTGGGCCAGTACAGCGCCAGTCACCCGGACGCCGTTTTCCTTCAGCCGATCCAGACCGGACTTCACGACTTCACGCGGTGTGTCGTCCCACTTGATCACATAGATCACTGCATCACTGATCTGACTGATCACCAGGGCGTCGGAAACCGCCAGGGTCGGTGCCGCATCCAGCACGATCGTGTCATAGGTTTCCTTCAGCGTTTCGACCATCCGGTCGAATGCGCGCGATGACAGCAAATCAATCGCCTGTGCGGCGGTTTCCTTCGCAGGCAACGCATGCACACCGGACGGATGATCCTTGTGGATCGCTTCATCCAGTTCATGGCGCCCCGTCAGCACATCGAGGATGCTGATGGAATTGTCCAGCCGCAGCGTGTGATGCAGCGAGGGACGACGCAGATCACAATCAATGATGATGGATTTCTTGCCCTGGCTCGCCACGGCCTGAGCCAGCAGGACCGATGTCGTGCTCTTGCCTTCGGACGGCAGGGACGATGTCACGAGCACCACCCTTGGCGGCTTGTCGACGTTCGACAGCATCAACGACACACGCATGCTGCGACAGGCTTCTGCCAGACCGGACGTCGGCTTGTCACTGACGTATTGCAGAACATCAGCACGGTTCTTCCGGAAACCCTTGACCAGTGGTATCGACCCAAGCGTGACGAGCCCCAGCACGCTTTCCAGCTGCTCCGGCGACCGGAACGCATTGTCCAGTTGCTCCAGCAACAGCACCAGCCCGAAACTGACCGCCAGCCCGAGAATGGTAACAATCAGCATCGACTGTGACCTGTTGGGACTGGCCGGGCGGCCGGGCCGCTCCGCCTGGGAGATGATGCGGGAGTCGGCCTGCTGGATCTGGCCCTGTTCACTGGTTTCCTTGAAGCGGGACAGGAAGCTCGTGTAGAGCACACGCGTCGCCTCGGCTTCCCGCTCCAGTTGGCGCAATTCGACGGACGACTGGTCCTGCGAGATGGCCCGCTGTTCCAGCTGGCTGACACTGCGCTGCAACGCCTGTTCCCGTGCGGAAGCCACGTTCAGTTCGGTTCGCAGGGAGCGTACGACCTTTTCTACTTCCCGGTTGATGGCGGCTCGCGTATCGGCCAGTTCGGCACGTACGTTCAGGATGCGCGGATGGCGCTCCGCATAGCGGGTCGACAGCTCCGCGTCCTGGCGCTCCAGATCAGCGAGCTTCTGACGCAACGACTCGACAAGGGGCGACGACAGTGACTCGGCCGCAGTTTCGGTGCCTTCACCAGCGACCTGACGATATCGTGCCTCTGCCTCCGCCCGTGCAGCGCGGGCCAGCACAAGTTCGGAATTCAGCTGAGTCAGCTGCTGCGACGTCAGTTCGACACCCTGACCTGTACGGTTGGTCTGGCGCGCCTTGAAGGCTGCGACGGCGCCTTCCTTCTCTTCAACCTGACTCTTCAGGTCTTCCAGACGTTCGTTCAGCCACGATGTTGCCCGGCGTGTCGCCTCGTATTTCGCTTCGAGCTGATCGATGATGTACTGCTCGGCAATTGTATTGGCAATCAACTGGGCCTTGCCGGGATCGGGCGAAGAATAGCCGACCCGAATGGCCATCGTGCCCGGCACCACACCGGCCGTCATGTTGCCACGCAACGTGCCAACGATACCACGTTTCACCGCCTGCATCTCAGGCCCGTCCGGATCAAAGGAATCGAAGGGGGGCGGCTGCACGACCTTGCCGTCCGCGCCGGTCAACATTCGGATGGCCGACTGCGGCAAGACCTTTTCCAACCCGTACAGGGTCGCGTAGGGCACCCTGGGACGCAGGGCGTAGTTGAACTCGGGATCCCGTTCCAGCCGAAGCTTCTCGACCACACGCTCCAGCAACTGGGTAGAGCGCAGCAACTGGATCTCGCTGCCAACCGCAGCGTTGTTGGTAGGCAGGCCAGACACGACGCTTTCGATATCGATGACCCGCGTTTCGCGATTGTTCAGCATGATCGTGGCACTGGTCGTGTAGATCGGCACGACGCGCGACAACTGATAGAGCCCCGCCAGAACGAAGAGCAGGGTCACCCCTGCGATCAGGAACTTGCGCCGCCAGGCGATCGAGATGATGCGGCGGACGTCGAACCTGTCTGTCGTTCCAGGCGCGCCAGTCTGCTCCTGAGCCTTGCTGCCAAAAGTCGATTGTATTGCGGTGTTGCTCATGCTCAACCAAATGCTAATCAGGTGAAACGGAAAATTGGCGCGGACCATACCCTCGGGTTGGTGTTTTAACAACGCCATGAATTGCGCCGGGACCAACGAAGTGATCGCTGTCATTCGCCCGTCCGCGGATATTTCTTTCAGAAGGCTGCTGGTACCGTGACTGTCTTCCTCTCGAAGGTCCTGCAGGCGATCATCTACCCTGTCGGGATTTCTTCTCTTCTTATCCTCGCGGGGATTGTGATGATCCTGTTGCAACGGCGGCGTACCTGGTTGCAGGAGATCGGAATTTCCTTTGTATGCGGTGGACTTGCCGTCCTTTGGATGTCGTCGGTTTCTCCAACGGCTGTCTGGCTTGCATCCACCCTGGAGCGAGACTATCCCCCACGACCGATTGCCGAGACACCCAGAGCGGATGTGGGGATCGTTCTCGGCGGCGCCCTGGGCGGCCAGGCACCGCCGCGGATCATGCCCGACATGGGCGGCGCCACTGACCGTATCTGGCTGGCGGCCAAACTCTGGCATCACGGAACTGTTCCGCGATTGCTGGTGGTCGGCGGCAACCTGCCATGGTCGCCGAAGGCTGCGCCCGAGTCAGAGATGATTCGGGATCTGCTGGTGCAGTGGGGCGTGCCTGCCGCCGTGATCGAGATCGAGACCGCAAGCAGGAATACCTGGCAGAACGCGCAGGGTGCGCTGGCCGCCATGCGGCGGTCGGGTGACAGGTCCGCGCTGCTGATCACATCCGGAACACACATGAAGCGGGCCTTGGCGACATTCCGCAAGGCAGGGCTGGACGTCATGCCGGCCACTGCGGAGGTTCAAGTCGCGGGCCGAAGCCGCTTCACGGTCCTGGATCTGGTTCCAAACGCCGGCGCGCTGAATGCCACCACAGTGGCACTCAAGGAACACCTCGGCCTGTTGGTCTATCGGCTGCTGGATCGCGCCGAATGACCGGATGCACGCCAGCCGGAAGCGCTGCTTCGTGATCGTTGCATCGCTTGCGTTCGAACCGGCTGGCGCATGCTTGACGCCGGGCGATGTCACCCTTAGACACCGTGCGGCGAGGTATGGCACTGTTGCCGGTATCGGTCGCGCAGCGACTATGATGACAGCGCGCGTCAACCGCATGAGAGACCCTTTGGTGTATCAGACGACCTGTATCGGGATGGACAGATGAAGCAGTTGGAATGGTTCGTCACTGGCATCGTGATTCTGGCTCTGGCCATTGTTGGACTGCTGTATGCCTTGTCCGGCCCTAGCCCCGAAGCGATCGCCGCCGCCGAACAGCGCAACCGGGTCGCCGAAGGCATTCGCCTGACCGTCGAGCAGCGTGCAGGCATCGTCTTCACCAACTTCGTACCGGGCGTCAAGGTCGGCGAAAAGCTGTGGGATTTTCGCGGTGAAGCATCTGGTACCGGCCGCGTCGAACCTGTCTACGGCATCGCCCGGCTTGTCTGCGAACGTATGCAGCCAATCCCGCGCTGCTGGCAGATCGTCAGGCTGGAACGGGATGGCCGCACCCTGATTGACGGAGATGATCAAGGTCCCGCAGCTTCGGATACGAACGTGGTCAATGAACCCGTCATTCGCCAAACGCCCGCACCGGTCACTTCTGCGCCTTCTGCACCCGCTCCGGCTGCTGCAGCAGCACCGCTGCCTGCTGCAATCGCCGAATGGCAGGTCACAGGGTCCACTGTGAACGGCCGCGCCGGCCCGGGGACGACATTCCCTGTCGTGGTGCGCCTCACCCCGGAGAACCGGATGCGACTTATCGAGCTTGATGGCCGCTGGGGGCATTACGAAATCGTGTCCCCTGCTGCAGATGCGGGCCAGCGGATGTGGGTCTGGTCAGACCTGGTGACCGAGATCAAGTGAGTGATCTGAGAGTCAGAGATCTCGTTCTGGCCGGCACGACACTTCTCTTTGTTCTGCTGTCGGTCGTTCCCTTCGCTGGATATCAGCCCTGGGTCTGGATACCGCTTTCGCTTGTTGCAGGTGCGGTCTTCATCCTGTCCGGTGTCATTGACCTGACAGACCACCGGTCCGCGCGCGCGACCCTTGAACGGCTGAGGGTGCCGGTCCTGCTCTTCTTCGCGGTCATCCTCTGGGCTCTGATCCAGACGCTGGACGGCCTGCCGCGGATGTTCTGGCACCCGGCTTTCGCGCGGATCGAAGCTCCGGGACGCATGACGCTGGATGCGGAAATCTCGGGCCAGTACATCCTGCGCCTGCTGTCCTATGGCATGGTCTTCTGGATCGCCTGCCGCCTGGGGCGCCAGCATCAGATCGCGAACACCATCCTGCTCGCCGTCGGCCTGTTCGGACTGCTCTACTCCATGGGCGCTGTTGTCCAGGTGCTGACCGGCAGCGAAACACTGTTCGGCGTCCAGCGACGTGCAGGTCCTGATATCCCGACCGGCACGTTCAACAATGCCAACAGCTTCGCGTTCTATGTCGCCCTGTGCATGGTCAGCAGCATGGTCTGGCTGTTTCGTGCACCGCTGTCTGCAGATGGCGCGACCGGCACATATCGCCAGCCCATCGAAGTGACTTTCCGCATGCTGCTGCTGCTCTCCCTTCCGGCAGGGATCATGGCAATCGGTCTTTCCGTTTCCAGGGCGGGCGCAATTGTTGCCATGGTCGGGGTCATCACGGTGCTTGTGCTCGCCTATGCGCCAGCAAGGTGGCGCGCGCTTTCCAGCAGGGCGTTGCTGATTCTCATTGCCGTGGCGCCCGTGCTGATCACCCTCACGGTCGCATGGGTGGATCGGGATTCGCTGGTGGGCCGGGCCCTGCTTGACCGGGTGCCGATGTACGGGACAGCCCTGAAGATGGTGATGGCCGGACCACTGGCAGGCACCGGACTTGGCACGTTCGAGATCGCGGCAGAGCCCTGGAAGTTCGAGGAACTCTATTTCTACCGCTGGGACGCCGCCCATAATGTTTTTCTGGAACATCTGGTGGAAATGGGACCGATCATGGCGCTGCTGTTCTGGGCGGCGCTGTTGCTTGTTGCCTGGCAGATTGCCGATGGCTTCGCGGTGCGCCGACGCGACAATCATTATGCCGCGCTGGGACTCGTCGTGCTTGTCATGGCCGCGCTGCACAACGCCATCGATTATCCGCTTCACCGCCCGGCGGTCGCCTATCTGTTCGTGTTGCTGATCGGAGTCGCCTGGGCCCAGAGCTGGTCATCGGCACCGAAGCGGTCGAAACCCCGGCGCAAGGCCCGGTCCACACGGCCCGACAACTAGATCTGTCCATCAAGTGATGGGATCGCACCAGCGCGCTGGTGATGCAATCTGACAGCGGAGCGATCTAACCGCCCTGACGTCGCACGTCCAGCGATGGCCGATTGTTCAAGGCATCCGGCACGAACCCCGCAGTCATCTTGTAGCGGCTGGACGTTTCCTCCAGCTCCGTCGCGCTGATGACCGTGTGAATGTCACTGAAGCCGTCCGGCGCCCGTTCCTCCACCAGTTGCATTACCTGCTCCGGTCCGTTGCCGCGATTGGCAAGAACGATCGCCGTTGCCGGCGGACGCCGTTCGGCATCAAAGCGCCGGAACGCATCCACCGGATCCCCAGCGGTCGCAAGATGAAACGCCAGGACCCGTGCATCGATGATCGACTGGGACGCACCGTTTGACCCGATGGGATACATCGGGTGGGCCGCGTCCCCTGCCAGGATCACCCGACCGAAGCACCAGGTCGGCACAGGGTCGCGGTCAACCATTGGAAATTCATAGATTGCCGGAGCCTGGCGGATGATGTCGGGCACATTCAGCCAACCGAAATCCCAGTCCTGAAACGCGGGCAGGAAGCTCTCGACCTTGCCGGGACGGTTCCAGTCCTCGCGCGGCCAGGGGGTGTCGGTGGGATAGCGTATTTCGGCAATCCAGTTGACCAGCGACCGCCCCGTGTCATGCAAGGCCCTCGACACCGGATAGCAGACGAATTTCTGGTTCGCATGCCCGGCCATGACCATCGAGCGCCCGGTCAGGAAAGGTGGCCCCTCTGTCGTTGCCCGCCACAGCACGCAGCCGTTCCAGATCGGATCTCCCTCATCGGGATAGAACTGGCGACGCACTGTGGAATGGATGCCGTCGGCCGCGACCAGCAGATCACCTTCGACCTGGGTGTCTGCCCCACCACCGGCAGGATGCGTGAAGGTTGCCGTCACACCGGAATCGGTCTGCGTCAGCTGCGTGAATGCAT
Organism: Minwuia sp.; assembly: GCA_029210175.1. Taxonomy (GTDB): domain Bacteria; phylum Pseudomonadota; class Alphaproteobacteria; order Minwuiales; family Minwuiaceae; genus Minwuia. Next base: position 27,709 of record JARGPL010000027.1, read on the forward strand.
GGCCGGTGCGGATGGCATCCGGGCCGAGCCGGGCACGTACCGCGTCCAGCAGAATCATCTGCAGATCGCCACGGGCAATGGAATATTGAGGCCAGTTGTATCCTGCATCCAGACCGCGGGGTTCCTGCCATATCCGCTGGCCATGGCGGTTCGCATAGATCAGTTCCGCGGTCGGGATCGCAACTGCCGCCAGCGCCTCACCCAGTCCGAGTTCAACCAGTTCGCGCACCGCATGGGGCAGCAGGTTGATACCGACGCCGAGCGCCCGCAGTTCGGGCACGGCCTCATATACCGTGCAGGCGATGCCGGCCCTGTGCAGGCTCAACGCCGTGGAAAGGCCGCAGATGCCACCACCGACAATGATCACATGCATGGCGCTCACCCTTTCCGGCTATTCGGCACCGAACAGACCCGCGACGGGCAACCAGCCCGCCCGCCCGTCAACATTGATACGGCACCATGCATCCTGGCAGGATTCCACCGTCACGATCACCCTGCGTTCCAGATACATCACCACCGCACCCGCATCCGCTGCCTGGTCACGCACGGCGATCAGGTCTTCGCGCACCATTGCCGTGCGCCGTCCGGAAAGCAGGCCGGCATGCAACCAGCCCTCATCGCCCCAGGGGTCGCGGATCTCGCGCCAGTTGTCATGTTCACCAATGATCAACACGGGCAGATGCCTGCGCTGGTAGACCCAACGCACAGGATATTTCTGGCCCGGCCCTGCACGCAGGTTTGCCGTGCCTGCCTTTACGGAAACAAACCGCGGCAGGGGCAGCCCGGTGACACTGCCGCGGGTCGCGGCGGCGTCTTCCACCGCACCAGCCGGTACCGTGGGCGCGGCTGTCGCCAGCAGCAGAAACAGACAAGTAAACAAGCGCAGCAGCATGATCAGACCCGTGACGGCAAAAGCGGTATCGCTGCCCCCGTCATGCCCTGCCCTGTCACAGGGCTCAAGCCTTCTCGACGACGAGGCAGGTACCATTGATGGCGGTCACGCGCACCGACTCACCTGCGGCAAGGTCCGGGCCTTCGATCTGCCAGGTGGTGCCGCCGGTCTGCAGGCGCGATCCGCCATTCACGATCGCCTGTTGCAGCACATACTCCCGTCCTACCAGGTTCGTGCCCCGGCGGTTGAGGCCGGTATGGGTTGTCCTGATCGGCCGCCAGCGGAAATAGCGCCGCCCCAGAATCGTGGAAACCACGGACAGGACGGCAAACACGGCCAGCTGCACCTGCCAGCCGAAATCCGGGATGACCGCGACCAGAAGGCCGGTCACACCAGCGGCGATGCCGACCCAGAGGAAGAACGCCCCCGGTGCAGCAACTTCCACCACGATCAGGACGAGCCCGATACTGGCCCAGGTCCAGTGGCCATGATCCTGAAGCAGGTTGATGACGAACATCGGCTATTCCTGCACGCTGGGGACGCTGCCCGACTTCGTCGCGCGCTTGTCAGCCTGCTGCTGCATGGCCTCGCGCGCCAGTTCACTGACGCCGCCAATGGCGCCAATGACGCTGGATGCTTCCAGGGGCATGAAGAACATCTTCTGATTGGGAGATGTCGCGATACGCCCCAGGGCATCGACGTATTTCTGCGCCACGAAGTAATTGATCGCCTGCACGTCACCTTCGGAAATGGCGACCGACACCATGCGCGTGGCCTCCGCCTCCGCCTGCGCCTCACGCTCGCGCGCCTCGGCGTCGCGAAACGCGGATTCGCGACGTCCCTCCGCTTCCAGGATCGCGGCCTGCTTGGCGCCGTCGGCACGCAGGATCGCCGCCTGCTTGTGGCCATCCGCCTGCAGGATGTCGGCACGCTTCTCACGCTCTGCCTTCATCTGCCGCGCCATGGAATCGATCAGATCTCGCGGCGGATTGATGTCCTTGATCTCGATCCGGGTGATCTTGATGCCCCAGGGATCCGTCGCCTGATCCACGACAGCCAGAAGACGGCTGTTGATCTCGTCCCGCTTCGACAACAGTTCATCCAGATCCATGCCACCCATGACGGAGCGGATGTTGGTCATGGTCAGGTTCAGGATCGCGATTTCGAGTTGCCGCACTTCATAGGCTGCCTTTGGCGCATCCATCACCTGAAAGAAGACAACACCATCGACCGCGACCATCGCGTTGTCCTTGGTGATGATCTCCTGCACCGGAACATCCATCACCTGTTCCATCATGTTCAGGCGACTGCCGACACGGTCGATGATCGGCAGGATCAGGTGCAGCCCCGGCGGCAAGGTGTTGGTGAAGCGACCGAACCGCTCCACGGTATATTCATTGCCCTGCGGCACCACCTTCACCGCAGCCATCACCAGCACGATGGCCAGAATGGCCAGGATGACGACGAAGATCGCGGACGCAGTGACCATGCTGAAAACCTCGGTCATTAAAAAGAATTCCCGTTTCTATTCGCCGTCCTTCACCCGGTTGGCGACGCGGCGGAGCAATCGCCCCGCGATCTCGGCATTCGATGCCTGTTCCCCGGCATGATGGCGGGCGGCTTCGAGGTCTTCCTGCAACAGCTGGCGCTGGCGCCGGGTTTCTTCCCCGGCCTTGCGGGCCGCGGTCCGCGCCCGCGGCATCACTTCCTGCTGCGCCACATCCACTGCACGGGCGCGCAGTTCCGGGTTGCTCGCAATCCTGCGCGCAGCTTCCATCAGGATCGTGCGTACTATGGGCATCGTGTTGTCCCCGCCATTCACCAACCACTGAATCATCATATGGTGATCTGTGGACCATAAGGAACATTGCGTGACTGCTATTCGCATGCAAGAGAGTCCCTGCTGGGCGCTTCGATGCCAAGGGGGTGGTTCAATCTGCCTGGCTCATCGCCATATGCTGCAGATGGCCGGGCCGGGAGAAGCACGAGAATGAACGCCACGCAGGCAAGGGGAAGCGTCCGTTGATGATGTATCTGATGGTCGCGGCAGGGCTGGTCCTGCTGTTGGTCGGTGGTGAGGCGCTGGTCCGTGGTGCTGTTTCCCTGGCGGATCGCCTTGGGGTCTCGAGGCTGATCATCGGCCTGACGGTGGTGGCCTTCGGCACCTCAGCACCAGAACTGCTGGTCTGCATTCAGGCCGCGCTGGAGGATGCGCCCGGCATCGCCATCGGCAATGTCGTGGGGTCGAACATCGCCAACGTGCTGCTGGTCGTCGGCGCCCCTGCTCTTATCGCACCGTTCCTGTGCGAGCGCGCGGTCATGCGCCGTGAAGGGCTGGCCATGGTCGGTGCAACGCTGATCGTGATCGTCATTGCCTGGTTCGACGGCATCCGTTTCTGGCCGGGCCTGCTGTTGCTGGCCCTGTTGATCGGGTTTCTCTTCAACGCCTATCGCAACGCCCGCTCCGGCGGGGACAACAGTGTCGCTGACGAGGTGGCGGAGCTGGGCAACGGTGTACCGAACAATGGCCTGCTGATCACCGTGATGATGATCCTGGGTGTCGCCGGTCTGGTTGCCGGGTCCCATCTGCTGGTCGAGGGCGCGCGCGAGATTGCCGTTTCCGCCGGCGTGCCAGATGAAGTGATCGGCGTGACGCTGGTGGCCCTGGGCACATCCCTGCCCGAACTGGCAACATCGGTTGTCGCGGCATTCCGCAGGCATGGTGACGTGGCCATTGGCAACGTCCTCGGGTCGAACCTGTTCAATATCCTCGGCATCCTGGGCATCACGGCAATGGTCAGCCACATCCCCGTGCCAGCGCAGATGCTGCACTTTGATTTCTGGGTCATGCTCGGCGCGGCGCTGATCCTGTTCCCCTTCGCCTTTGCCAGGCTGCCGATCGGGCGCGTTGCAGGCATCTTCTTCCTCGCCGCCTATGCGGGGTACGTCTACGCACAGTTCAACGGGCTGTCGGGCATGCCGATCGACAAGCTCGCCGGGCTCTGACGATGTCGGGCGACGTTTCCCATACCGACCCTGCGGAGGTACCGGCAACCACGGGCGCGTCTGCGGCGCTCATTACCGGTGGCGGCGTCCGTATCGGGCGGGCAATCGCACTGCACCTGGCCAGGCAAGGTATCGATCTGGCGATCCACTATCGCAATTCCGCCGACGCGGCCGAACAGACGGCTGCCGATGCGCGCGCCCTCGGCGTCAGTGCCATCACGATTGCGGCAGACCTGGCAGACATGGATGCCACATCCACCCTGATCCCCAGGGCACAGGCGATTCTCGGCAAGCCGCTGGATCTGCTGGTCAACAATGCATCCCTGTTCGAGAACGACTCGATCAAGTCCCTGACGCTGCAGAGCCTGGACGCGCATCTTTCAGTCAACCTGAAGGCACCATTGCTGCTGGCGCAGGCCCTGGCGACGGCATTGCCGGAGGACCGGGGCGGCAACATCATCAACATCATTGACCAGCGCGTCTGGAAGCCGACGCCCTGGTTCGTGTCCTACACCCTGTCCAAGGCCGGGTTGTTGAGCCTGACGCAGACCTTGGCCATGGCCCTGGCACCGCGCATCAGGGTCAATGGCATCGGACCAGGACCCGTGCTGCCCAACGAGCGCCAGAGTGCCGAACAGTTTGACCGGCAATGGCAATCCACCCTGTTGCAACGCGGTGCCGAACCGGAGGAAATCGCGGCGGCTGTCGGCTTTCTGCTGAACGCCCCGTCGATGACCGGGCAGATGCTGGCACTTGACGGTGGACAGTTCCTGCCCTGGCCACCTTTGACGCAGGATGTCGCAGACCTGGATGGTTGACTATCGGTGAGCCCTTGATTCCGCTGGGCTGGCGAAGTCCGGACCAGAATCGCTCAGACAAGTTGCGGAAATCCGTGAATACCCAGTTGACTCACCGGAAACGATTTGCACAAGCAGACCATCGCTTGTCGCCAAGCCCCCGAAACGCTTGAGTTTTTTTGTTTCAGTAAAACCGCACCCATCTTTCTCGTTTGAAAACAATGGCTTGGCATTTTTTGCCTATTTCTTGATCAGCGTAATGAAAGCGTAATGATTACCGCCCCCTAGGCATCCTGTCGGAAATGCACCAACAAGGTTATCCACAGGAACTGGGGGCTGAATCAGATGGCGAAACCGCTGTGAACATTGCCTCGCCGACTTGCCGGATTACTGAGCGGAAACCAGGCTCCGGGCTGTGTCTTCGATCAACGTCCACGCTGCCGTCACATGGCGTTCTGCCGTACGGGTCTGGCCAATGGATATCCGGATCGCGTATCGGCCCCTGACGCGGTTTGGCGTGAAGTAGGCTTCACCGGAATCATTCAGCGCATGCAGCAGGCGCTCATTGATCTCGTCACAGGCATCCGCGTCAGCGCCTGCCGGGCGAAACCGGAAATTGATCAGCGACAGCACGCGCGGCGCCATCATCTCGAAATCAGGTGCGGCGGAAATCGTCTGTTCCAGATCTTCCGCCATGGTGATATGCGCCCGCAGGATCTCCTGCAACCGCTCCACCCCGTAACTGCGGATGACGAACCAGAGCTTCAGCGCCCGGAACCGGCGGCCCAGCGGCACGCCCCAGTCCCGGTAATCGATGACCTGACGTCCTTCCCGGCTCTGCAGGAATGCCGCGTCGATCGCAAACGTCCGGATCAGCGCATCAGGGTCGCGGACGTAATGCGCCGCGCAATCGAAGTTGGTCAGCAGCCACTTGTGTGGATTGAAGACCAGGCTGTCGACATGTCCCTGGCCCTCCAGCATCCAGCGGTGTTCCGGCAGGATCAGCGCGGAACCTGCCCAGGCCGCATCGACATGGAAGAAGATGCCGTGCTCGGCACAGATCTTCCCGATGGGCACCAGAGGGTCGACCGCCCCGACCCCGGTGGCACCCAGCGAGGCGACAACGCAGGCTGGTCGGATACCGGCAGCCAGATCGGCGACGATGGCGGCGCGCAGTGCCTCCGGGCGCATGGCGAATTGAGCGTCCGTTTCGATCTTGCGCACGAACTGGCGGCCATAGCCGGCGATCTTCGCGCCCTTTTCCGTCGCCGTATGGGTCTGGTCGGAGCAATAGACGGCCATGGGCGGGCCACCGGCCAGACCGTTCTCATTGGCGTCGCCCCCCGTCACCCGTTCCCGCGCCGTCAGCAGGGCGCACAGGATCGCGCCAGAGGCCGAATCCTGAATGACACCGTGGAACCCGTCCTCCAGCCCGATCATCTGCCGAACCCAGTCCAGTACCCGCGTCTCCATCTCCGTCGCGGCGGGGGATGTCTGCCACAGCATGCACTGCGCGCCGATGGTGGCTGTCAGCATTTCCGCCAGAACCGACGGCGGGCTGGAATTCGCCGGAAAGTAGGCAAAGAAGTTCGGATGCTGCCAGTGGGTGATCCCCGGCATGATGTCGCGATCGAAGTCCGCCATGATCTGGCGGATCGGCTCCCCCGTTTGTGGTGCGGTTCGCGGCAGCGTGGCATCCACATCGCCCGGTGCGGTCTGGGCGCGCACGGGCAGGGTCTCCACGCGATCCATGTAGTCGGCCATCCAGTCCACCATCTGGTGGGCGTGGCTGCGAAACTCATCAATATCCATTATCATCCGTATCCATGTTTCTGGCCGACACCCTGACGTGATCGCTGCAGCCGCAACTTGACATGCGGGCGGGCGATGCGAAATAGCTTGGGTCGCCACTTCATGAGGGAACAGCCATGGCCGAGACGATACACACGAAAGTCCTGATCGTCGGGTCAGGCCCCGCCGGTTGCACCGCCGCAGTCTATGCCGCGCGCGCCGGGCTGGAGCCCGTCATGGTGCATGGCCTGCAGCCTGGCGGGCAGCTGACCATCACCACGGATGTCGAAAACTACCCGGGCTTTGCCGAGGTCATTCAGGGTCCCTGGCTGATGCAGCAGATGGAACAGCAGGCAGCGCACGTCGGCACCCGGATCATCAATGACATGATTGCGGAGATCGATCTCACCCGCCGTCCGTTCGTGGCCAGGGGCGACAATGGCGACAGCTACATCGCGGAAACGGTCGTCATCTCCACTGGTGCATCGGCCAAGTGGCTGGGGCTGGAGAGCGAGCAGAAGTTCCAGGGCTTTGGCGTATCGGCCTGTGCAACCTGCGACGGCTTTTTCTATCGTGGCAAGGAGGTCTGCGTAGTTGGTGGCGGCAACACGGCAGCCGAAGAAGCGCTTTTCCTGACCAATTTCGCTTCCACGGTCTGGCTGATTCATCGCCGTGACTCATTGCGCGCCGAGAATATCCTGCAGCAGCGTGTCCTGAAGCACCCGAAGATAAGATGTGTCTGGGATCATGTTCTCGATGAGGTCCTGGGCGATACCGACCCGCTGGGTGTCACGGCCGTGCGCGTGCGCCACGTGGGCACGGGCGAGACGCGCGAAATTCCCATGCACGGCGTCTTCATCGCCATCGGGCATGATCCGAATACTGCCCTGTTCCGTGGCCAGGTCACGATGGATGACGAAGGCTACATCCTCACCGCGCCCGACTCGACGGCCACGAACATCGCCGGCGTCTATGCCGCCGGGGACGTGCAGGACAAGACCTATCGCCAGGCCGTCACCGCTGCCGGCACCGGGTGCATGGCTGCACTCGAGGCCGAAAAGTTCATCGCCGAACACGCCCTTGCAGAAGCGGCTGAATAGGCACGCCAGGCGCGCATCGGGACCGCCAAACACGAAATCTTCCTGATTTCGCTTGTCGATTCCGTGGGGAAGGATATTTTCACCCCCATGGATTGGGACAAATTGCGCATATTTCACACGGTTGCAGACGCCGGAAGCTTCACCCATGCGGGTGACCTTCTGAACCTCAGCCAGTCTGCAGTCAGCCGCCAGGTCAGTGCCCTGGAGGAAAGCCTGCGCACGACCCTGTTCCGTCGTCACGCCCGTGGCCTGATTCTGACCGAACAGGGCGAACTGCTCTATCAGACCGCGCGGGACGTCTTCGCAAAGCTTGCGATGGCAGAAGCCATGCTGACAGACGCCAAGGAAAAGCCTCGGGGCGAACTGAAGGTCTCCACCACCATTGGCCTGGGTTCGACCTGGCTGACGCCGCGCATCCGGGAATTCATCGAGGCCTATCCCGACATCAACGTCAACATGGTGCTGACGGATGGGGAGGTCGATCTGACCATGCGGGAGGCGGATATCGCCATCCGGCTCTGGCCGCCGACCCAGCCTGACCTGGTACAGCGCAAGCTGATGACGGTGCACTTCCACCTCTACGCGTCGCCCGATTACGTGAAGCGCCGGGGCATGCCGAAGACGCCGGAAGACCTGGACAAGCATGCGCTGATCGTCTACGGGGACGAGAGTCCCAATCCGGTGCGGGCCAGTGAATGGCTCATGGAACTGGGTGCGAACCCCGACAAGCCGCGTCGCCCGGTGCTGAAGGTCAACAATATCTACGGTCTGCTGCAGGCGGTGGAAAGCGGACTCGGTATCGGAGCCCTGCCGGATTACATCATCCAGGGTCACTCCCAGCCGGTGCGTGTACTGGACGATATCGCCGGGCCGAAATTCGATACTTTCTTCGTCTATCCGGAAGAGTTGCGGAACTCGAAACGGATCACCGTTTTCCGGGATTTCCTGATTCAGAAAGTTTCCGAGACCCGTTTCTGAACGGTTTCGAGGCATGGCCGATTTGCAACAACCGGCCAGTAACCTTCCGATATCGGTCCCAAGCCAGCATTTCCGGGGGCTTCGAGCCATACCAAGACTGCATGACACGCGTGCAGGGCATGCCCTTTATTTCCGCAATCCAAAACCCTAAGTCTCTACCTGTCGATGTTGCAGCGCAATATCACCGGGCATTTCTGGCGCCTCCCTGTTCAGCAATGTCCGACGTCTCCCAGACGTGAAGCCTCCCTGTTTGACTCGGCGGGTCGTTCGCGACCCGCCTTTTTTTTGCCAGCCAGCATACTGAACGTGCGGTCAGGTCCCGGCGGCGAAACCGGTGCAATGACCGCAACGGCTGCGTGGCCGAGGCACTTCAGGCACCGTGTCAGCGCTTCAGGCCCAGCAGTTTCCGGGCAACCACCCAGCGATGTACCTCGGACGGACCATCATAGATCCGCATCAGCCGGATCTGCGCCGCCATCTGATGCAGCGGCAGTTCGCGCGTCATGCCCATGGCACCGAACGTCTGCATGGCATTGTCCAGCACCTCCCAGGCCATCTCCGTCGCATAGACCTTGATCATGGACACATCCGTGCGGACGTCCTGTCCCTGATCCAGCTTCCAGGCGGTTTCATAGGCCATCAGTCGGCTGGCGCGGATCTTTGCTGCAGCGTCGGCAACCCACCACTGGATGGCCTGACGCTCCGAAAGGGGTGCACCGAACGTGGTCCGTTGCGGCGCGAACTCGCAGATCATTTCCAACGCCCGTTCGGCCATGCCGATGCACCAGGATGCCATCTCCAGCCGCCGGGTCGACAGCCGCACCTGCATCGGCGCGAAACCCTGCCCTTCCTTGCCCAGCAGGTTGGCGTGCGGCACGCGGCAATCCTGCAACGCGATCTCATAGGTAAAGGCACCGCCGATCATCGGAATGCGGCGGGCGATGTTGAAACCCGGCGTGCCGCGATCAACCAGGAACGCGGAAATGCCACCACGGGCCCCCTTTTCCCGATCCGTCACCGCCATCAGGATCGTGAAATCCGCTTCTTCCGCCCGGCTGATCCAGATCTTCGAACCATTGATCACCCAGTCATCACCGTCCCGCACGGCCAGGGTTCGCATGCCCGCCGGGTCCGCCCCAGCACCAGGTTCGGAAATGCCGATGGCGGAAACCGTGCCACCCTTCACGTAAGGCGCCAGATAGCGTTCGCGCTGATCATCATTCACGGTCGCCATCAGCATCCGCAGATTGGGGGAATCGGGCGGCAGCATGTAGGGGGTGACCGTGCGGCCAAGCTCCATGTTGACGCCAATCATGGCCACTGTCGGCAGATCGACACCGCCAACATCCTCCGGCGCGTCCAGACCCCAGAGGCCCAGCTCCCGGGAGCGCGCGTCGACCCGCGCCCGCTCCTCGGCGGTCAGCGCAGCACCTTCTCCGCGCGCCTCCCGCGCCAGAACCTCCGGCTCCAGCGGCATCAGTTCGTCATTGACGAACCGCTGCACCAGATCCTGCAGCATGCGGTGTTCTTCACTGAGTTCGAAATCCATTCAACCGACCCTCCCCGATCCAGAATCATGATCCTGATGTGGATCGGGGAGGGCGGCAAGTGGCAACAGATCGTCGTCGTTCACATCACGTCAGAACAGCACCCGCGCGCCGACGACGAAGAATGCGGCACCGGCATCCTCGCCCCCTGCACGGATGAAGTCGGCACTGCGCCCGAAGGAGCGTTCGTAATGCACCCCCACATAGGGTGACAGCAGCCGGTCGATGAGGTCGTAGCTCAGCCGCGCCCCCACTTCCAGCTTCGGGCCGAACGCACCCTGCCCGAATGCCCGGTCATCGGTGAACGGAATATCCAGTTCGATGCTGGGTACCAGGATGATCCGGTTGGTGATCAAGCCTTCGTACTCGACCTCGAACCGCGCGGACGGATGGTCGGACACGAACAGGTCGGCATCCACCTCGAACCATTGCCGGGTAAGGCCATGCAGGCCAATGACACCATGCAGCCGATCCGGCCCTTTCGGAGTATCGACGCGAATTCCCCCCACCAGATCGAAGAAGTCACTGACCGGTGTCGTCAGCCGGAACTGATTCTCCAGGCTCTCGAAGCTTTCCTCCTTCACGCCATATTCGCCTTCACTGCGGAAGACGAAGCGGAGTTCGTCATTGCCATAGAAGGCGTCGATGTCCCAGGCGGCAACATCGGTGTCCTCGCCCACGCGGTATTCCACCTGCTCGGCCTGGATACCCCAGACGTTCGGCTCTGCCAGTACCGGCGCAGCCGCGAACAGGACCGGGGCAACAGCCCCGGCCAACAGCAGTTTCCTGATCATCGGGTCAGCCTCCCCGTGTCGCAGCAGCGCTGGCGGTATCGTCGCCCGGTCCGCCTTCGACAATGACCTTGCGGAACATGCCGGAGTCCGCGTGATAGGACAGGTGGCAATGGAATGCCCATTCACCCGGCGCATCCACCTCGGTCTCCATGTAAACCGTCGTTGCAGGGGCAACGCTGACCACATGCTTCACCGGATTCCACTTGCCGTTGCCATTGTCCAGGATCGACCACATGCCATGCAGGTGCATCGGATGTGTCATCATGGTGGTGTTGACGAACTTGAACCGCACCCGCTCGCCATACTGCAGACGAATGGGTTCGGCATCGGCGTACTTCACCCCGTTGATCGACCAGATGTAGCGCTCCATGTTACCGGTCAGTTCCAGCTCGATCTCCCGCGTGGCAGGGCGATGGGCATAGAGCGGCTTCTGGGCCTTCAGGTCCGCATAGGACAGGAACCTGCCACCATCCGCTGCCGTCGGTGTCAGGCCGCTGCCCGGGGCATAGAAGGGATCGGCATCCCCATTGTCCGCTGGCATGCTGTGCCCCATCGCAGCGTGGTCCATCTTCGACTGGTCCATGCCGGCCATCGGTTTCTCACCACCCATGGCGGAATGATCCATCTTCGAGCGGTCCATGCCAGCCATCGGCTTCTCACCACCCATGGCGGAATGATCCATCTTCGAGTGGTCCATGCCAGCCATCGGCATGGTGCCATGACCCATTGCAGCGTGGTCCACTTCGCCTGCGGGCTTCGCGCCATGGCCCATCGCGGAATGGTCCATACCATCCATGCCGCCGTGCCCGGCCATGTCACCCATGGTCAACAGCGGCGCCTTGCGCAGTTCTGGTACGGCCGAAGCCATGCCCATCTGCGTGGCCAGCGTGCCGCGGGCATAGGCCGTGCGGCCCATGGATTCGCCATAGATCGTATAGGGGCGATCATCCTGCGGCTGAACAATGACATCGTAGGTTTCGGCAACCGCAATGCGGAACTCATCAACCACGACAGGCTGCACGTTGTTGCCGTCCGCCTGCACCACCGTCATCTTCAGTCCGGGGATGCGGATGTCGAAATAGGTCATGGCGGACGAATTGATGAAACGCAGGCGTACCCGCTCGCCCGGCTTGAACAGGCCGGTCCAGTTCTGTCCCGGACCCTTGCCATTGATCAACGGCGTGAAGCCCTGCAGGTCCTCGATATCCGTCGGCATCATCCGCATGCTGCCCCAGTCGCTGCGGTCATCCAGCGCCGGGCCCACACCCTTCTCGGACGCATCGTCGAAGAAGTCGAACAGCGTCCGCTGCTTTCGGTTGTAGTAGTCCGGCATCATCTTCAGATTCCGCATGATCCGGTCGCCCGAATGCGGATGGGCGTCAGCCAGCTGGATGACGTAGTCGCGATCATATCGGTAGGGTTCGCGATCTTCCGGTGCGATCACGATGGCCCCATAGGCCCCGTCCGGTTCCTGAAAGCCGGAATGGCTGTGAAACCAGTAGGTGCCGCTTTGCGTGATCGGGAAGCGGTAGGTGAAGGTCTCGCCCGGTGCGATACCGGGGTAGCTGATCTTCGGCACGCCATCCTGCTGATAGGGCAGAATCAGGCCGTGCCAGTGAACGGATGTCATCTCGGAGAGATTGTTGGTCACGTTGATCGTGACATCCTCCCCCTCCTTGAACCGGAGCACCGGTCCGGGGCTCGCCCCGTTGAAACCGATCCCGCTACGGGTGAATTCACCGGTATCAATCGTGACCTCGTCAACGGTCAGATTGTATTCACCGGCCTGGGCACCGCCTGCGGCGGCAAGTGCCAGACCGGACCCGAGCACAGCGGCCCGGAGCATCTTGGCTGGATACATGTTGTGTGTCCTGTAATCGAATTTGCGGAAGGCCGGGGCCATCAGTGACCGAGGTGAATTCCACCCATCATGCCAGACTGGTAATGGCCGGGCACATTGCAGGCGAATTCCAGCGTCGCATGGGCCGGAAAGGTCCAGATGATCTCGGCCGTCTGCCCGGGTTCCAGCAGCACGCTGTTCGGATCGTCATGCTTCATGCCATGGGATCCGTGGTTCATCTTTTCATGATTGATCCGGTCGACCCCCAGGACACCGCTTTCCATCATCGCCATCATCTCTTCCTGATGCGCGGCATGCATGGCGGCGGTACCGATGTTGAATTCGTGGACGAATTCACCCTTGTTGGTCACCACGAAACGAATGGTTTCGCCTTCCTTCAGTTCGAGCTTCTCAGGCTCGTAGAAGTTGTCGCGCATGGTCACGGCAATGGTGCGGGACACCTGGGACGCGGTGCCCGGCTTCCCGATATCGGGTCCTTTGCCGTGGCCGCCCCCATGACTGCCTGCGGCAAGAACCGCGGCAGTTGAAACTGTTGAAAGAGCAAGGGCGAGGACAAGCGCGCGCACGCGCCGGGCGTTGTTGAAAGACATGGTCATTCTCCTGATGAAACGAAATTGCGGACCCGATCTACGGGTCGCGGACGTGTCGGTTCAGGAAAGGAGGCGCGGGGGCGGCAGTTGATAGCCGTCGGCCCACGAGCGCATGGAATGCGTCAGGCTGCGTTCATGATCACCAACAGGACGTTCGGCATACCGGTCCGGCGCTGAGACCATGGCAATGGTACACGTTCCGTGATCACAGACCCCGTCGCCGACGCACATGCCGCAGCTGTTCATGTCCGCCTGACCGGCGGAGGTCTCGGAACCGGCGTCAGTCATGACCATCGAGTCCGGTGCCAGGTCAGCGTGCCCGGTATGCGGTGCATCGTCATCGGATACGGCCATGGATGCCGCCATCAGTCCGCAGACCGCATGTGCGGGCGCAACCGCGCCCACCAGCATTGCAACAAGTGCAAGCAAGGCCATCATCGGACGCATTGACGGGCGGGGTGACATTCCGGGAAAATCGGCGCGCGAAGCCCCATTGTCAATACACAGGCCTGTCAACGGCTGGAAAGACACCCCCGGCGCGCACATGTTTCAAGGGCCATGAGTAGACAGGAAACCCGATGAACGAACAGGATGACCGCCCCATGCAGAGCGTGGTCGACCAGACAATCGAGGCGGTGGACGGCACGAAGGTCACGGTGGCGGACCTGCTGGAGATCTTCAGCGATCGCGGTTTCGGACCGATACTGATTGCGCTTGGCCTGCTGGCGGTTTCACCGATCGGTGCCATTCCGACGGTACCCAGCATGCTGGCCGTGGTCATCGTGCTGGTATCGGCTCAGCTGGTGTTTGGCCGCAAACACCCCTGGGTGCCCGAAAGGCTGCGTCGTCAGGGGTTCAGTACCGACAGGGTCGAACGCCTGCGTGACACCGGACACAAATGGCTGCGGCGGATCGACTGGCTGTTCACCAGCCGTCTCCAATGGGCCACGAACGAGGTCGCCCGACGGGTCGCTGCGCTGCTCTGTGTCGGGCTGGCGTTCTTGATGATTCCGCTGGAACTGGTGCCGTTCGCTGTCTACCTGCCCGGTACGGCGATCCTGCTGTTCGGGCTGGCGCTGACCGCACGGGACGGGCTTTTCATGTTGCTCGCCACGGCTCTGGCTGTGGTCACGCTCGTCCTGGCCATCGACTGGCTCGGATGATCAGGCGCGTGGCATCGTCCTGCGCGCGCCCGGTGCCGGGGGCGTTTCGGGGGCACCGGCGAAACACTGGGCCATCGACATCCATTCGGTCGCGTTCGGTCCGGTGACCGAAAGCTTCGTGTCGGCGATGTTGCGCACCTGGGTCACCACCTGACAGAAATCCTCCGCCGCGCCTTCGATCAACTCGGTCTCCGAAGGATCATTCCATGTCCAAATCGCACCGGACGGGGCGGTCAGCCGGACATGCGGTGCCGGGGTCGGGGCCTTGCGATCACGGACCATGTAGGTCCAGCCGTGCGTGTTGACCCCCAGCACGGCAATCGACTTGATGCGGTCGGCGTTCTGGCGCACCACGCCCAGCATGTCATAGACCTCCTGCCCGTGCGCCCAGGTCTCCATCAGCCGTGCGGAAATGGATGACCGGACACTCATCGACGGACCGGCCCAGGGCACGCGTGCGGACGGATCGGCCTTGGCGAAACGGTCTGCCATGCCCTGATAGTAGTCCCGCCAGGCGGCAACAAGCGCCTGACCGCCAATGCCGTCCCGCCATTCCCGCTCCACGTCACCGACATTCTCGCCCGCTTCCCGGCGGCGCATGATGCCCTGCATGAATTCCTTGAACTGGTCCGCGTCGGTCAGGGACAGGTCGGCGGCCCAGTTCCACATGTGCAGGTGGCCCAGAACCCGATCGATGGTCCAGTCCTTGAACGCCGTCGGCTCAACGAATGCACTTTCCGGCAGGTCCCTGACCAGCCCGAACAACGCTTCACTCTCCGCCCTGAAATCCTCGGCCTGTTCCAGCATCTCGCTTCTCCCCCCAACAGCATCTTGCCTTGCCACAGCATGCCTTGATCGAGCCAGATGGCAAGGTCGATTAACCCCACCTTAACGCCCCGCATGCAAGGTTCGGTACCGGTTTGCGGATGATCAGATCCTGAGCACCACGGTGCCACTGCCCTTCCAGAATCGAGATCGAGGAACAAGAAGCGCGTATCTGCAACTGTGCGGGAGAAGGAAATCGGGCATGGCTGATATCCTGCTTGTCGAAGACAACGAGATGAACCGCGACATGCTTGGTCGGCGTCTGGAAAGGCGCGGCTACAGCGTTGTCTTCGCCGTCGATGGCGCGGAAGGCGTTGCCATGGCCAAGGACAGGCGTCCTGATCTGATCCTGATGGACATCGCGCTGGGCGAGATGGATGGCTGGCATGCGACCCGGCTGATCAAGGCGGATCCAGACACGATGGCGATCCCGGTGATCGCATTGACGGCCCATGCCCTGTCCAGTGACCGTCAGCGCAGTGTCGAAGTCGGGTGCAGCGATTTCGATACCAAGCCGATCGACATGCCCCGCCTGTTGCGGAAGATCGAAGCCTGCCTGAAAGGTCGCGCCGCGTCCGCTGCCTGACGGCCGGAACCAAACAGACAGAGACCTGATCCGATACCGACGCCTGTCAGGTCTGGCATTCGCCGACGGGACGTGATTCCATCGGGCACCCACGCATGTGTCGCTGAATGGAAGCTGAATGCCCGCCCCCACCGCACCGGAAGACCGACAGCACATGCACCATGCCCTGCGCCTCGCCCGGCGCGGGCTGGGCCGCACGGCACCGAACCCTGCTGTCGGATGTATTCTTGTCAAAGGCAGACATGTCGTTGGGCGTGGCTGGACAGCTCCGGGCGGGCGACCACATGCGGAAACCATGGCACTTGCCCAGGCTGGCGCCGCCGCCACCGGCGCCACCGCCTATGTCAGCCTGGAACCCTGCAGCCATCATGGAGAGACCCCCCCCTGCGCCGATGCGCTGATCGCGGCAGGCGTGGCACGGGTCGTCGTCGCCATGACCGACCCCGACAGCCGGGTTGACGGCCAAGGCCTTGCCCGCCTACGCGACGCTGGTATCGGGGTCGATGCGGGCGTTCTGGAAAGCACGGCGCGCGACATCAACGCGGGCTTCATCCTGCACCGCACGGCAGACCGCCCGCTTGTCACCCTGAAGGTCGCCAGCAGCATGGATGGCCGCATTGCCACGGCCAGCGGCGAAAGCCAGTGGATCACGGGGTCTGAGGCAAGGGCATCAGGCCACATGCTGCGTGCCACCCACGACGCCATCCTGATCGGTGCGGGCACGGCGATGGCCGATGACCCCGAACTGACCTGTCGCCTGCCGGGTCTGGAACCACAATCGCCGACACGGGTCGTGCTGGATCGCCAGCTGCGCCTGTCGCTGACAGGACGTATGGTGCGCAGTGCAGCCACGACGCCGCTGATCATCTTTGCAGATCGGGCGTGTGATCCTGCTCGCCGAAACGCGCTGATCGATGCGGGGGCGGATGTTCGTCACGTGACCGCAGATGATGCGGAACGCCCCGATGTCGGACATGTCCTGCACAGTCTGGCCAGCAGCGGAATCACCCGTCTGCTGGTGGAAGGGGGCGGGCGTGTCGCCGCGTCGTTCCTGGATGCCGGGCTGGTTGACCGGGTCTGCTGGTACCGCGCCGGACTGGTGCTTGGGGGCGCCGGATTGCCTGCACTTGCGGCGCTGGATGACACCACACTGGCCGACGCGCCCCGCTTTCAGCGCATGACCACCATCCCGCTGGGTGATGATCTGCTGGAAACATGGCGCAGGCAGGCGTAAAACCCCTCTCACACCCGACCCTGTTCCCGTGTTGAGAAGAGACTGCATGTTCACCGGCATCGTCACAGACATCGGCCGCATACGCGCCATCGAACCGCGTGGCGACATGCGCCTGACCATCGAAACCGCCTTTGACATGGCGACGGTCGACATGGGCGCCTCCATCGCGTGCCACGGCATCTGCCTGACCGTCGTTGCCAAGGGTGACGGATGGTTCGCCGTGGATGTCAGTCAGGAAACCCTGGACCGCACGGCGCTTGGTGCCCTGGGTGAAGGCGCGCGGATCAATCTGGAACGGTCGCTGCGTGTGGGCGATGAACTGGGCGGCCACATCGTCACCGGTCACATTGACGGCGTGGCCGTCATCGAAGTGCTGGAGACCGTGGGCGACAGTCGTCGTTTCGTGTTTCGCGCGCCGGACAAGCTGTCGCGTTTCGTTGCGGAAAAGGGCTCCGTGTCGCTGAATGGCGCGTCCCTGACGGTCAATTCGGTCGATGGCGCAACATTCGGGATCAACATCATTCCCCATACCCAGTCCCGCACCACATTCGGTGACGCCAGGGTTGGCGACAGGGTAAACATGGAAATCGACGTGCTGGCGCGGTATGTGGCGCGTCTGCAGGACACGGCGGGACTCTGACCGCCAACCATTCATTCGTTCGTTTCAGGATGTAGACATGTCATCGGAATATACCCGCTATCTCTCCTCCATCGAGGACGTCGTCGCAGATGCGCGCAACGGCAAGATGGTCATCCTGGTCGACGATGAAGATCGTGAGAACGAGGGCGATCTCTATATCCCGGCGCAGTTCGCCACGCCAGAGGCGGTCAATTTCATGGCCAAGTTCGGGCGCGGACTGATCTGCCTGTCCGTGTCGCAGGATCGGGTGGATGAGCTTGGCCTGTCCCTGATGTCCCAGAACAACAAGGCGCGTCATCAGACCGCCTTCACCGTGTCCATCGAGGCCAAGGATGGAATCTCGACAGGCATATCCGCCCACGACCGGGCGCTGACCATTCAGGTGGCGATCGACCCTGACCGTACAGCCAACGACATCGTGACACCGGGTCATGTGTTTCCGCTGGTGGCCAAGGATGGCGGCGTGCTGCGTCGCGCCGGGCATACGGAGGCGGCGGTCGATATTGCCCGCATGGCCGGACTGAACAAGGCAGGCGTGATCTGCGAGATCATGAACGATGACGGGACGATGGCCCGCATGCCGGACCTGATCAAGTTCGCCCAGTTCCACAACATGAAGATCGCCACGATTGCCGATCTGATCGCCTATCGCCGCCGCTCCGAAAAACTGGTGGAGCGCAGCTACGAGACCACGCTGACCAGCGAGTTCGGCGGGGAGTTCAATCTGGTCGTGTTCAATTCCGATGTTGCCTACGCCGAGCCTCTGGCCCTGGTGAAGGGCGACATCTCCGGTGGTGAGCCGCCGCTGGTCCGCATGCATGCCTACGATCCGCGCAACGATCTGTTTGGTGAGGTCGGCGGCAAGGCCAAGCAGCTGGAACAGGCCATGCGCATCATCGGCGCAGAGGGCCGGGGCGTTGTGGTCTTTCTGCGCGAAACACGCGAACTGCGCATGTCGGAATTCCTGCAGTTGCAGGAGGACGGCAATGTCGAACAGCTGCGCGAGTTGCGTGATTACGGCATCGGCGCGCAGATCCTCACCGACCTCGGCATCACCCGCATGGTGCTGTTGACCAATTCAGCGAAGAACGTTGTCGGGCTGGAGGGCTATGATCTAGAGATCGCCGGCACCCGCCCCCTGAAGGAAATCTGAGCATGGCCGGACCGCACCTGCTGATCGTCGAATCCCCCTATTACGAACACATCGCCAGGGGCCTGGCCGCAGGCGCCATTGCGGCGATCGAAAAGGCTGATGGCACCTATGACCGGCTGGAAGTGCCCGGCGCGCTGGAAGTGCCCGGCGCGATCACCATGGCAGAGGCTGCCGTCAGCCGGGGCGACCGGGCCTATGACGGCTATGTGGCGCTCGGCTGTGTCATCCGCGGCGAGACCCTGCATTACGAGATCGTGTCGAACGAATCCGCGCGCGGCCTGATGGATCTGACGATCTATGACGGGGTCGCCGTCGGCAACGGCATCATCACGGTGGAGAACGAGGCCCAGGCCCTCGCCCGGTCCGACCCAGCCCAGAAGGACAAGGGTGGTGACGCGGCGCGCGCCGCGCTGCGCATGGTTGAAATCCGCCGCGAGCTTGAAACCGACTCATGAGCAACCCCCGTGCCGGCCGATCAAGTGCCGAAGACCGGCGGAAGCGCAGCACCGCACGCATGCACGCTGTGCAGGCTGTCTATCAGCTTGAAATCAACGAAGGCCGGGTGGCTGACGTCGTCGCCGAGTATCAGGATCACCGCCTGGGCCACGACATCGATGGGGAGGCCGTGCTGGTCGCCGACCGGAATTTCTTCCAGGATCTGGTCGTAGGTACGGTCGACCGGCGGCTGGAACTCGACCGGATCGTCGAACGCTCCCTCAGCCTTGATTATACCATGGACCGGCTGGAAACCCTGCTGCGCGCACTGCTGCGGGTCGCAGCCTACGAGATGCTGGCGCGCGTGGATGTACCGGCCAAGGTCGTGATCAACGAATATGTCGACCTGGGCATGGCGTTCTTTGCGGGCGGGGAGACCGGTCTCGTGAACGGTGTCCTCGACCGCATGGCACGGGAAATCCGCCCCGGCGAGATCGACGACAGCAGACGCCGGTGAGCCGGGCGACAGGGAAGGACTGGTAGCGGAGATGAGGGCACGGCGGTGACCATCGACGGTGGTGAGTTTGGCGTGATTTCGGACCTGCTGGCCCCCCTGGCCGCAGACGGCGCCTTCGCGCTGACCGACGATGCCGCCCTGTTGCCGGAACTGCCCCCGGGTCAGGGCTGGGTCGTCACCAAGGACGCGATGGTGGCCGGTGTCCATTTCCTGCCCTCCGACCCGCCCGACATGATTGCCCGCAAGCTGCTGCGGGTGAACCTGTCCGATCTGGCCGCAATGGGTGCTGTGCCGCGCGGCTATCTGCTGGCCACGGCATGGACTGCCGAAACCGACCGCGACTGGATCAGCCGGTTCGTGGACGGTCTGGCCCGTGACCAGGCGCGCTTTTCCGTTGGCCTGTTCGGTGGCGATACCGTTTCCACCCCCGGACCCCTGACCTTTTCGCTGACCGCACTTGGCACGGCAGCGCGCGACGGCCTGTTGCGCCGCAATGGCGCGCTTGCAGGCGATGACATCTACGTTTCCGGCACACTGGGGGATTCAGCCCTGGGGCTGCGGGTCCTGCGCGATGACCTGGAGGTCGAGCCCGAACACGCGACATTTCTTTCCCAACGCTATCATCTGCCCCAACCGCGAACGACCCTTGGTCCCGCCCTTGTCGGACTGGCCAGCGCCGCACAGGACGTCTCTGACGGGCTGCTCGCCGACCTCGGCCATGTCGCCCGCCAGTCGGGCGTTGGCGCGGAAGTGCATCTGGAACTGCTGCCTCTGTCGGTCGCTGCCCGCGAAGTCCTGATCGACCATCCCGATCTGGCCCTGTTGCCGCTGCATGGCGGCGATGACTATGAACTGGTCTTCACAGCCAGCCCCGGCAGACGCGACAGCATTCGCGCCGCAGCAGACGCCAGCCAGACACCCGTGACCCGTATCGGGCGCATGACGGGCGGCGCAGGTGTTCAGGCCCTTGCCGCAGGCCGACCGCTGACTTTGAAGGACAACGGCTGGAAGCATTTCTGACATTCCATCCACGCCTTAAGCGTTTGGTCAGCTTTCGTCCCTAGGATCATGGATCGAGTTTCCAGTTCAGGCAAAAGGGCGTGCGAGTTCCATGAAAAAGCTGATCATCATTGGTGGTCTGGTCGTGCTTCTGGGCGGCGGCGGTGCTGCTGCATTCATGATGCTGGGCAGCAAGGACGACCAGGCGCATGTGGAAGCGGCGATTCCCGAACTCACCATGGACGCCGACCCGGTATACCTCCGGCTGGACGGCCTGACCGCGCCGATCATGAAGGGCACGCATGTCCGTCACTACATCTTCCTGAATGTCAGCATCGTTATGGTGGATGATTCGGCGCGTGACGATGCCAGTCCCCTGAAACCCCGTCTGCACGACGCGTTCCTGCGCGAGTTCTACAGCAAGACAATCGCCAAGGGCGACGGCACCATCGACTTCGCCTCCGTGTCGAAACGACTGACCAGACAGGCCAAGAAGGTGCTGGGGGAAGATCAGGTGGTGGAAGTGCTGATCACACGAGCCATGCGCGGCGCAGGCTGATGCGGTTCCATCTGTCGATCAGCTGATTCAATAGACTTCCAGATATCGCGCGCACTGGTCTTCAGGTGACAGGCCATCCAGCACGGCCAGTTCGCCACGCTTGTGGGCCTGATAGACGGCGACCACTTCCTCACCGAACCAGCTCGTGATCGCGGCCTCCCCCGCCATCAGCTTCAGGGCTTCGTCGAGGCTGGTGGGCAGCCGGGCAATCCCCATGGCCGCCAGTTCCTCGGCACTCAGCACACTCAGGTCGGCTTCTGTGACCTTCGGCGCGGCAAGTTCGCGGGCGATGCCTTCGGTTCCGGCATGAATGATGGCCGCGAGCTGCAGGTACGGACTGGCCGCGGCGTCACAGGCCCGGATTTCCAGGTTGAACTGGCGGGCGATGGCAAGCGGGTCCAGCGCGGTCACCGGACAGATCCTCACCGATGCTTCCCGGTCACGCAGGCCGAGATTGTTGTAGGCCGCGCTCCAGCGGTGCGGTGTCAGCCGCAGGTAGGAAATCGCGCTCGGCGCCAGCAGAGCCAGGATTGACGGCAGGAAGGTCGTCAGTCCCGCAGCAAACGATGCTGCGGCTTCCGACAGGCCGGTTTCCGTGTCCGGATCATAGGTCACCGGCTTGCCATCGCGGTCATTCAGGCTGACATGCACATGCACCCCATTGCCGACACCGGCAGGGGTCCTGATCGGGGTGAAGGTCGCACGACGCCGACCCTCCGCCGCAGCGACCCGGACCATTTCACGCAGCATGGTCGCCTGGTCAGCCGCCCCCAGACCATCGGACGGTTTCATCGTCACTTCGAACTGGTCGGCCCCGAATTCCTTCATGAAGGTGTCGGGGCGCAGGTTGTTGCGTGCCATCAACTGGAAAATCCGCCGCCCCATGGTCGCGCCGCTGCGGGCACCGCCCAGCGAATAGGCGGTTCCGCTGTCGCCCGATGCGCCCTCTGCGCTGTCGAGAAGCTGGAATTCATGCTCGAAGGCGGCGGTGACATTCAGACCCGCAACCTCATCCAGCCGACGCAGCGCCTGCTTCAGGATCGACCGGGTGCAGCAGTTCCATGGGTCGCCTTCCAGCGTGACGATGTCGCCCAGCATCACCTGTTCCACAGGCTCACCACCGGCATCCCGGATGATGTAGCCGGCATTCGGATCGGGGATCAGCGCCAGATCACCCAGCGCGCCGAAGGGGCTGTCGGCAATGACATCAAAACAGTTGATCATGACGTTGGTCGGGGTCCAGCCGATACCGCGCTTCAGACGCGTCGGCAGGTCGCTCTCAGGGAACCCCTTGCCCCTGACCTGTCCGGCAATATCGGAACAGCAGGCCATGATGATCTGATCGCTGGTACCCATGACATACGCTCCAGAAAGAAGACACGCGTGCGGCTGATACCGCAGCAGTTGCAGGGAATCATCCCGCCGTCGCATAGTCCAGTCAAACTGGAGTAACCCATGCTGACTGCCGCACCATGCTGACCGCCGCACCTTGCTGACCGCCGCAGATGCCGATCCCGTCCTGTTTCACCGCGCCGGACCTGATGGACCGCAAGGCGGCCGGGTCCTGCTGACATGCGAACATGGTGGCAGGGCGATCCCTGTCGGCATGGGTGATCTGGGTATTCCAGCCGCAGAAATGGACCGCCACATCGCCTGGGACATCGGCGCCATGGCGCTTTCCCTGGCGCTGATGAAACGTGTTTCAGGGCGGCTTGTGGCACAACACTACAGTCG
The DNA here is from genome assembly GCA_029210175.1 of Minwuia sp. Lineage (GTDB taxonomy): Bacteria > Pseudomonadota > Alphaproteobacteria > Minwuiales > Minwuiaceae > Minwuia. The sequence continues at coordinate 50,910 of JARGPL010000027.1, forward strand.
GCTGGTGATCGACTGCAATCGCGGCCCCCAGTCCCCTGATCTGGTGCCGAGCATCAGCGACGGCACCCATATTCCGGCCAACACCGCCCTTTCAGCGCCGGATATAGACGCGCGGATGGCCGCCATCCACGCGCCGTTTCATGCCCGGATTGCCGGGGAAATTCAGCAACTTCGGCCTGCATTGCTGGTCTCTATCCACAGTTTCACGCCGGTCATGACCGGGGTCGCCAGACCCATGCACGCCGGGTTCCTGTCCAACCGCATGCCTGCCGTATCGGATTGTTTCATGGCATCGTTCGGCCGCCATGCACCGGATCTGGTCGTGGCGCAGAACGCCCCCTACGAAGTCGACGATATCAGCGATTTCACCGTGCCCGTGCATGGCGAAGCCAATGGCCTGCCTCATGTGCTGGTAGAGGTCCGGAACGACCAGTTGCAGGATGAACAGGGCATTGAACGCTGGGCCGACCTGCTCGCCCGCGCCATCGACGATGTGGAGACCAGCCCGTGACCCGGAACCACCCCACCACCCGCGACCTGCCGCTCGACCCGGATGTGTCCGCCCTGCTGTTCATCGACGTCCAGAACTTCAGCGCCGACCGAAAGGGGTCGGAATACGATGGCATGGACGCGGCCTGGTTCGAGGCGCATTACGGCGCGTTCTTCCGCAACTTCGAGCGCACCGTGCTGCCCAACATGCAGCGCCTGCAGTCCGGTTGCCGCAAGGCGGGCATCGAGGTCATGTACACGGTGATCGAGAGCCTGACCCTGGACGGGCGCGACCGCAGCCTCGATTACAAGATCACCGGCTTCAACGTGCCGAAGGGATCGCGCGATGCGCAGGTCATCGACGGGCTTGCCCCGGCGGGGGACGAGATCGTGATTCCGAAGACGTCGTCCAGCGTCTTCATCTCCACCAACATCGACTATGTCCTGCGCAATCTCGGGGTTCGGCAACTGGTGATCAGCGGTCTGCTGACAGACCAGTGTGTCGATTCTGCCGTCCGCGATGCCTGCGACATGGGGTATCTGGTGACCGTCGTGACGGATGCCTGCGGCACCCGCACCACGGAACGGCATGAGGCATCCCTGCGCCTCAATCGTGGCTATTGCCGACAGGTCACGACAGACGCCTTGCTGGCAGAGTTGGACAGAAGCGCACTTTGACGGGACGGCAAGTCGACCCCGGGCATTCATCATTGCCGGGGCGAACACGCCTGCTATCGTTCTGACAGGTCTTGTATTTCGCTGTTCTGGAGGACGCCCGGCCATGTCAGCCGTTGATCCGATTACCCTTTCCGTCGTGCGCGGTGTTCTGGAAACCACTCAGCGGGAGATGACGCTGGCGCTGGAGAAGACGGCGCGGTCGAGCGTGTTCAATCTGGCGCATGACTATTCCAACGCCCTGTTCAACCATGTGCCCGAGATGATCATGCAGGGGCAGGACATTCCGATTCACCTGGGCAGCCTGATCCCGGCAATGAAATGTGTCGCCGGGTATTTCGGCGACGACATTCATCCCGGTGACGTGATCCTGCACAATGATCCCGCCTACATGGGCAGCCACATGATCGACACCTGCATGTACAAGCCGGTGTTCTACAAGGGCGAACTGGTGTTCTGGACGGTCTGCAAGGGCCATCTGACCGACATCGGCGGCCCGGTCCCCGCCGGCTACAACCCCGATGCGACGGAGATCTATGCGGAGGGTCTGCGAATCCCGCCGGTGAAGATCTACGACAAGGGCGTGCGCCGCTATGACGTGGTCAACCTGCTGCTGACCAACCTGCGCGCCCGGCGCGACCAGGAAGGTGACCTGAACGCCCAGCTCGGTGCTGTTCAGGTGGGTGAGCGGAACCTGATCGCGCTGCTGGACAAGTATGGTCTGAAGCAGGTCCAGGACTGCATCGCTGAACTGATGGACATGGCCGACCTCCAGATGCGCAGCCTGATCGCGACGGTGCCGGACGGCACCTACGTCGGCAAGTCCTCGGTCGAAGATGCCGGCCACGGCTTTGGTGAGCTGGAGATCACGGCGACGGTGACGGTCACCGGCGACAGCTGTCACGTGGCGATCGACAGTCCACCCCAGATTCCCTACTTCATCAATTCCTACGAGGGCAATTCCTTCTCCGGCGTCTATCTGGGCATCATGATGTTCGCGCAGGTGCCACCGCCCTACAACGAAGGGCTCTATCGCTGCGTGTCGGTCGACATGGGCGCGAAGGGCACGCTGTGCAACGCGGAAGAACCCGCGCCACACATGAACTGCACCACGACACCGATGGAAACACTGACAGACGCAGTCCGCCTGGCATTCGAGGCCGCGGCCCCCGACAAGGTCTCGGCGGGCTGGGGCCATGCCAACGGCTGCAACATTGCCGGCTGGGACACCCGCCATGATGAGGAATACGTGTCGATGATCCTGGCGTCGATCATCTCCGGTGCCGGGGCGACGCCGACGCAGGATGGCTGGCACGCATGCGGCCCGGAATGCTGTTTTGGTGCACTTACATCGGGCGATATCGAGCTGCTGGAATATTCCTATCCGATCGTCATCCACCAATACAGCCTGATGACCGACAGCGGCGGTGCGGGCAAGTTCCGTGGCGGTTCCGGCACCTGCTGGGAAGTGGAGCCGCTGGACAAGCCCATGGACTTCATCACCTTTGGTGAAGGCCGCCACAACCCGGCATCGGGTGCGGCAGGCGCATTCTCCCGCATGGTGGAACCCAAGGTCGGACGGATCGAGATCAGCCGTGGCGGCAAGGTCGAGACCATCAAGAACAACGTCATCGAAGTGATCAACCCCGGTGAGCGGGCAGCCAACAAGAACCCTGGCGGCGGCGGTTACGGCAATGCCTATGAACGCGACGTCGACGCCGTGATCTGGGACGTTCGCAACGGCCTGGTATCCATCGAGGGGGCGGCACGCGACTATGGCGTCATCTTCTCCGACCCGGCGAAGCTGGCCGTCGACATGGATGCGACGGCCGCCACACGGGGTGCGACCATCGCCGCCGAATAGGCGCAAGGACAAGACCGACAGCGACTGATCACGCCCCGCGTGGAGGAAACATGCGCACCAAATATCGTCTCGGCGTTGATGCCGGAGGCACGTTCACCGATTTCGTTCTGGCTGACAGGGATGGCACGGTCCACCTGTTCAAGGCGCTGTCGACACCGCATGACCCGACCAAAGCGATCTCGAACGGTCTGAAACTGATCTCGGAAGCGGTGGGCCAGACCGCGGAGGAGATCATCTCCCAGTGTGACCTGTGCATCAACGGCACGACGGTCGGCCTGAACGCGCTGATCCAGCACAAGGGCGCAAAGGTCGGTCTGATCTGCACCAGGGGGCATGAGGATTCGATCGAGATCCGGCTGGGGCACAAGGAAGACGGCTATCGCTACGACGCCACCTATCCGCCAGCAAAGATGCTGGTGCCGCGTTACCTGCGGCGCGGCGTGTCGGAGCGGGTGGTATCCGACGGGTCCGTGATGACACCGCTGAACGAACAGGACGTGCGCGGCGCCTGCGAAATGTTCAGGGCGGAAGGCGTGGAGACGGTCGCGATCTCGTTCGTCTGGTCCGTGCTGCATCAGGATCACGAGCGCCGGGCAGCCGAGATCGTGCGCGAGATGCTGCCCGATGTCTTCCTGACGGTCGGGTCGGAACTGTACCCGCAGATCCGCGAATACACCCGCACGTCCACAGCGATCACCAACGCCTACCTTGGTCCGACCCTGAAGAAGTACGTCGGCGGCATCGATGACTATTTCCGCAATCTCGGGGCGAAGTACCCGGTGCGGTACTTCCAGTCCAATGGCGGTCTGGCCATCGGGCAGGCCATGTCCGACCGGTCAGTCTATGCCATCAACTCCGGCCCGGCATCCGCACCGCAGGCCGGTCTCTATGTGTGCAGCCCCTTCGGTCATGACGATGTGATCACCGTCGACATGGGCGGCACGTCATTCGACATCACGCTGACCAGCGGCGGCAACACGAACATCAACAAGGACATCGATTTCCTGCGCTATCGCATCGGCGTGCCGATGATCCAGGTGGAGACCCTGGGTGCCGGTGGCGGCTCCATCGGTCTGATCGACGATCTCGGCCTGCTGCAGGTCGGACCGCAGAGCGCCGGTTCAGATCCGGGGCCAGCCTGTTACGGCAACGGCGGCGATCAGCCGACCGTGACCGACGCCAATCTGGTCCTCGGCTACGTCAATCCCGATGCCCTGCTTGGCGGTCGGATGAAGCTGGATCGGGAGAAATCCTACACGGCGGTGAAGGAAAAGATCGCCGATCCGCTGGGGATCAGTGTCGAGCGCGCAGCGCACGGCATGTTCACCATCGTCAACAACAACATGGTCAACGGCATCCGCCGCGTGTCGGTGGAACGGGGCTACGACCCGCGTGACTTCGTGCTGGTGGCCGCAGGTGGCGCAGGTTCTGCGCACATCACGGCTCTGGCGAAGGAAATGGGGATCAGCACGGTGCTGGTGCCGAAGCTGGCATCCGGCCTCTGCGCCTTCGGCCAGATCATTTCCGACGTGAAGTACAACTACATGGCCACCTGCCCATTGCGACTGGAAGGCGATGCGGCCTACGCCCAGATCAATGACACCTATGCGGATATCGAGGAGACCGGGGTCAAGCATCTGCTGGCTGACGGTTTCGAGAATGATCGCATCATGATCCGCCGTCGGATCGACATGCGCTATGTCGGTCAGGTGCACGAATGCTCGGTGGATATCGAGAATTTCACCATCGACGCCGAATCCGTCGACCAGTTGCGCAATGCGTTCCATGCCAAGCATGAACAGCTCTACACCTACTCCGAGAAGAACACCCCGATCGAGGTGGTGAACCTGGAAAGCACCCTGTATGGCCGTGTTGACCGCCCTGACATGCCGAAACTGGCAGCGGGGGCCGATGTCGCGGATGCCATCAAGTCGCACCGCCCGATGATCTTCACCGCCGACGGTGCTGCCATCGATGGCCCGGTCTACGACGGGTCCAGACTTGGTGCAGGTGCGGTCATTGCCGGCCCGGCCGTCATCGAGGAAACCACGACCACCATCGTCATTGAACCGGATTGGCAGACCTCGCTTCATGAGAGCGGCAGCTATATCCTGACACGTACCGACTGAGGACGCAGGCAAGGAGGCAGATCATGGCCGTCGAGATCAATTGCGACATGGGCGAGAGCTTCGGGCTCTACAAGATGGGTGATGATGAGGGGCTGATGCCGTTCATCACGGTGGCCAACGTCGCCTGTGGCTTCCACGGATCCGACTTCAATCACATGCGTACCACGGTGCAACTGGCCAAGCGCCATGGCGTGCGTGTCGGCGCGCATCCGTCACTGCCCGACCTGCAGGGCTTTGGCCGTCGCGAGATGAAGATGGATCGTGAGGAAATGGCCAACTGCCTGATCTATCAGATCGGTGCGCTGAAGGGATTCCTGGAAGCGGAAGGCATGACGCTGAACCATATCAAGCCGCACGGATCGCTTTATGGCATGGCGGCGAACCAGGAACACATTGCCCACGCCGTGGCCGATGCGGCAGACGTGTTCAAGGTGCCGATATTCGGCATGATCGGCACCCTGCACGAGGAAATCTATCCCGCGCGCGGGCATGAACTTGTCGCGGAGTATTACGCCGACCTGTTCTATGGCGATGCAGGCAACCTGATCGTCACCCGCGTGCATGATCCGGTGGACCCGGCAGACTCCGCCGCCCGCGCCGTCCGCGCGGTGAAGGAGGGCAAGACCCTGTCCACCGGGGGCGTCGACGTGGCCGTCCGGGCCGACAGCATCTGCGTCCACTCGGATACGCCGAATGCGCAGGCGGTGGCAGAGGCCGTCTACGCCGCCATCACGCCCTACATGGCCCAGGCCGCCGAATAAGCCAGAGACCCGCAGGACCCCCCAATCCAGAGGAAAATGACATGGCCGAACAGATTGTTTCACCGCTTCCCGGCACCTTCTACCGCAAGCCGTCCCCGGATGAGCCCAACTTCAAGGATGAAGGCGATGCCGTCGCCGTGGGCGACGTGATCGGGCTGGTGGAAGTGATGAAGACCTTCAATGAAGTGAAGGCCGACAAGGCCGGCACCATTGCCAGCTTCCTGGCTGACAATGAAGAGGCCGTCATGGCCGGTCAGCCGCTGCTCGACCTCAGCTGAGCCGCCGTCATGGCCATCAAGAAACTGCTCGTCGCCAACCGTGGCGAGATCGCTGTCCGCATCATCCGGGCCGCGCAGGCCCTGAATATCAGGACCGTTCAGGCGCACAGCATGGCGGATGCGGATTCGCTGGCTGTGCAGATGGCGGATGAGGCCGTGAATATCGGCCCGCCACATGCCGCCAAGTCGTATCTGAAGGTGGACGCCGTACTGCAGGCCGCAAGGGACAGCGGCGCGAACGCGATTCATCCCGGTTATGGTTTCCTGTCAGAGAACGCAGCATTCGCACAGGCCGTCGAAGATGCCGGGCTGATCTTTGTCGGCCCGACACCGGACACCATCTCCCGCCTGGGAGACAAGGCCGCTGCACGTGCGGCAGCCGAGGACGCGGGCGTGCCGACCGTACCTGGCAGCGTCGGCGTTCTGGAAACCATTGACGACGCCCGCGAAGCCGCCGAGCGCATCGGCTATCCGGTGATGATAAAGGCGTCTGCCGGCGGTGGCGGGCGCGGCATCAAGATCGCCGACACTGCGGACGAACTGGCGAAACTGGTATCCCAGGCCCGGTCGGAAGCGCAGTCGGCGTTCGGCGACGGCAGCCTGTACATGGAAAAGCTGGTGCGCAACGCCCGGCATATAGAGGTTCAGGTGCTGGGCGATGGTACTGACGCGGTGCATTGCTTCGAGCGTGAATGCTCCATGCAGCGTCGCCGCCAGAAGGTCTGGGAGGAGGCACCGTCTGCAGCGCTGGATGACGCCAAGCGACAGGCCATCTGCAAATCCGCCGTGGACCTGGCCCGATCCGTCGGTTATCGCGGCGCGGGCACGCTGGAATACCTGTTCGACGACGCCAGCGGGAAGTTCTATTTCATCGAGATGAACACCCGCATCCAGGTGGAACATCCGGTGTCGGAGATGATTACCGGCATTGATCTGGTGCAGGAAATGATCCGCATCGCCGGGGGCGAGAAACTGCGCATGAAGCAGGACGAGATCGCCATCAACGGCCATGCGATCGAGTGCCGGATCAACGCGGAAGACCCATCGAACAACTTCATGCCCGGACCCGGTACCATCGAACGGCTGGTCGTGCCGACGGCAGACCACGTGCGTTTCGACACGCTGCTCTACGAAGGCTACACGATCCCGCCATTCTATGACTCACTGCTGGGCAAGCTGATCGTGCACGGTCCCGACCGGGCCACCGCGATCAAGCGCATGGCCGAAGCCCTGGATGGGCTGAAGATCGACGGGCTGAAGACGACGATCCCGCTGCATCAGGCTCTGGCGCAGTCGTCCGATGTCATGAAGAATGCCATTCACACGCAATATCTCGAGCCTTGGCTCGAAGCCAATCCGATCCCGTCCTGACGCGATCCAGAGGAGGTTTTCTCTCAATGGAATCCAGATACACCTTCGGTGGTGACGAGCACGTATTCTGCGAAGTCGACACCGAAATGTCGTTGGAGGCTTTCTTCAAGAGCCTCTCCATGACCAACGCGATCCGCGAGAGCCAGATTCGCGGCGTGACCGAGATCTGCCCGGCCAATGCTTCCTTCCAGGTGAAGTTCGACCCCGACATCATCAAGCCCGATGACATGCTGGCAGAAATCCAGAAGCTGGAAGTGCAGGCAGAGAATGCGGATGCCACCATGGACACCCGCATTGTCGAGGTGCCCGTGCTGTACAACGACCCCTGGACGCACGAGACGCTGATGCGGTTCCGTGAACGCCATCAGGATCCCAGCGGCACGGATCTGGATTATTCGGCGCGCATCAATGGCTATGAAACCGTCGATGACTTCATCGCCGCCCATTCCGGGTCGCCCTGGTTCGTGTCCATGGTCGGCTTTGTTGCCGGTCTGCCGTTCCTGTATCAGACCGTGGAGCGCCAGAGGCAGATCGAGGTGCCGAAGTACCTGCGCCCGCGCACCGACACCCCGAAACTGACGGTCGGTTACGGCGGCTGCTTCAGCTGCATCTATTCGGTGCGTGGTGCCGGCGGCTATCAGATGTTCGGCGTCACGCCGATGCCGATCTTCGACCCGCAGCAGCAGATCAATTATCTGCGTGATTTCATGGTCTTCTTCAAACCGGGGGACCTGGTGAAATTCTCGCCCATCGACCGCGACACCTATGACGCAGCCGTGGAGCAGGTCGACGCGAATACCTACGAGCCGAAGATCCGCGACGTGCGGTTCTCCCTCGACGAATTCAATGCCGACGCAGATGCCTGCAACACCAAGCTGGAGGGAGCACTGAAATGATCAAGGTTCTCAATCCCGGCCTCGCCACCAGCGTCCAGGACATGGGGCGTCACGGCTATTACCACCTGGGCATCCCGCAGTCCGGCGGCATGGATCAGCTGGCCCTGCAGGCGGCAAACCTGCTGGTTGGCAACCCGTCCGACGCGGCCGTGCTGGAAGCCACCTTCATGGGCCCGGAGCTGGAATTCACCGCCGACACGGTTGTTGCGGTCACCGGCGCAGCCATGACACCGAAAGTGGACGGCGAAGCACAGGACAACTGGCACTCCTTCCCCGTGAAGGCAGGCCAGGTGCTCAGCTTCGACTACCTGAAAGGTGGCGCACGTGCCTACATCGCGGTTGCTGGCGGCATCGACGTGCCCGTCGTGCTGGGCAGCCGTTCCACCTACACCCTGGGTGCACTCGGCGGCTTCCAGGGTCGCACCATTGCCGTCGGTGACGAGATTCCGGTGGGCAAGGCCAAGGGCACGGCAGGCAAGACCCTTGATGCGTCCCTGCGTCGTGGGCCGGATTCACCGGCAGAGATCAGGGTTCTGCCCGGTATCTACTGGCATTGGGTGACCGATGAATCCGGTGCCCAGTTCTATGCCGACACCTGGAAGGTTGCGCCGGAAGCTGACCGTATCGGCTATCGCTTCCGCGGCGGTGAGCCGATCCAGTTCACTGAGCGCGAACGGCCCTTCGGTGCCGGGTCCGATCCGTCGAACATCGTGGATGGCTGCTATCCCTATGGCTCCATCCAGGTGCCGGGCGGGACGGAACCGATCATCCTGCACCGCGATGCGGTGTCCGGTGGTGGCTACTTCATGCTGGGAACCGTCATCTCCGCCGACATGGACCTGATTGGCCAGATGCAGCCGCACACGCCGACACGGTTCGTGAAGGTGACGATGGATCAGGCCCTGCAGGCCCGCGCCGATCGGGCGGCCCTGATCGAGAAGATCAAGCAAGCACTCGGTTGAACCGAGACGCATTCCGGACCGGGACGGGCGTCGCACGCGGCGCCCGTCACCACTTGGTCACAAAGCGACCTTGTATTCGCCCTGCCCGGCTGCCGATAATGCAGGCAGTCAATTCACGCGTTGCGGTGAGGTTGTGATGAGAACACTCGGCAGGATCCTGATGCTCGGGGCGGCAGCCACTGTGCTGCTGGCGGGGCCAGCCATGGCCCAGCAGACGGCAACCGGGAACGCGGAAGTCATCAAGGTCTATGAGCAGGGGACGCTGACCCCCGCAGACATCCGTGCCTGCATGCGACAGGACCAGCGGCTGGTGGACCAGGAAAAGCGCCTGGTGGCCTATCAGCAGAGCATGACGACCTACCGTGAACGGATCCGCGCGCTGGAAGCCGACCTCGACAAGCGGCGGAAACAGATCGACGGCACCGATCCGGCGGCGGTCACCGAATACAACACCCGCGTCGAACGCCACCGCACGATGATCGACACCTTCAACGATGAAATGCTGCCGACCCTCGACCAGCGCCGCGACCAGCTGAACAAGCTGGTCAGTGACTACAACGCCCGCTGCGCCGACAAGAGCTATTTCGAGGAAGACTGGCAGGCCGCCCTGGCCGAACTGGGCATTGCCGACCCCCGCCCGACCAAGAGCGGCGGGAAGTAGCACCCGTCACGCACCTCGCAGGTCCGCCGCCCTCACGCCGCGTGGGGTAGCGGGATCGCGCAGAGTTCCGGCTGCACCAGATCAATGAACTTGCGGGTCTGATCCATCAGGTCCTCATCGCTGCCGCCAATGGGCCGCAGGATGAACTTGGATGCGCCCGCGTCGACGTATTCGCGGATCCGCCGCAGGATCAGGTCAGCATCGCCGACCACGAAGTACCCGGTCGGGTCCTTGCGCAGCCGCTTCTCGAAGCGGCCCGCCTCCGCGGCCACGACCTCTTCATCCATGCTGCCGAAGCGGAACGGGAAAGCCGCACCGAAGTGGTCTTCGTCCACGGGGCGTCCCTGGGCGATGGCCGTTTCACGGATGGCACGCACCACGGGGGCCAGCTGGGCGGGGCTTTCGAAGGCCGCCTGCCAGCCAGTGCCGTACTTCGCCGTGCGTTCAACTGCCGCCTTGGTGGCGCCGCCGATCCACATCGGGATGCGGGGGTTGATCGGCGTCGGTGATATCCGCGCACCCTTCAGTTGGAAGAACTGACCGTCGAAATCGACCGTTTCCCCCTTCCAGAGCCGGATGATGATCTCCAGCGCCTCATCGGCCCGCGCCCCGCGCCCGGCGGTCGGTGTCCCCGTCGCGGCCCAGTCCGGTGCCAGCTTGGCCCCGATGCCGAACGCAGGCAGCAAGCGGCCACCGCTGAGATAGTCGATCGTGGCGCACTGCTTGGCCAGCAGCACCGGCTCCCGAAGTGCGAGGGAGGCGACGTTCATGCCGAACTTCAGCTTCCGCGTACGCCCGGCAATCGCGCCCAGCACGGCCATCGGCTCCAGGTGTGGGCGGGCGGAGGCCAGCCGATCGGACTGCCAGTAGCTGTTGACGCCACCGTCTTCCAGCATGTCGATCCAGTCCCAGAACGGCGATGCCCCAGAAAACGGCAATTCACCGAAACCCATTCCTACCCTGACAGGCATGTCGATCCTCCTCCGCTCGATGCACTGTGGATGCGACGCCTGATCGGCCCTGGCATCCGTCAGTCGCGGGCACGTTCCAGAATGGTGACCGAGCAGGCGGCTTCCTCGAAACCCATGACACCACCGCCGTTCTCCGCCAGCGCGATGCGGGCATCGGGCACCTGACGGTCACCGGCCTCGCCGCGCAACTGCGTCGCCAGTTCATAGATCATCGACAGGCCGGTCGCGCCCACGGGATGGCCTTTCGAGACCAGTCCGCCGGAGGTATTCACCGGCACCTTGCCGCCCGGCCCGGTCTCCCCCGCCTCGACGAAACGACCGCCCTCGCCGATATCGCAGAAGCCCATCATTTCCACCTGCAGCACTTCGCAGAAGCTGGTGGCGTCATGCACCTCCGCGACCTGGACGTCGTCCGGGGTCAGACCGGCCTGCGCATAGGCCTTCCTGGCGGCAGTCATGGACAGCGACGGCTCATCCAGGCGCTTGTACTTGCCGCCTGACAGAGTGTTCGCCCTGATCCTGACAGCGCGGTCCTTCACGGCCTGGGGCAGGCCCTTGTAGTAATCTTCCGACACCACCACCGCTGCGGCGGCCCCGTCGCCAATGGGCGAACACATGGATCGGGTGAGCGGGAAACTGACCGGGCGATCTTCCATCACCTGATCGACCGTCATCTCGAACTGGTACTGCGCGTTCGGATTCATGGCGCCGTAGTTGTGGTTCTTGGCTGCCCCTGCCGCGATCTGGCGCTGGGTCGTGCCATGCTTCTTCATGTGATAGCAGGCCTGCATGGCATAGGTGTCCATGAACACCGTTCGGTCCGGCCCGGTCTCGAACGGCTTGCCCGCTTCCTCACCGGCGTCTCGGTAATACTGCTGCCATTCCTCAGGATCGAAGTTGTCGATACCGGCGTAGAAACTGCGCTGGATCTTCTCCGGCTCGTCGGGGAACCAGATCTTCTCGACCCCCAGCGCCAGGCTGACATCGGTCTGGCCGGAAAGGATGTCCTTCCAGGCGCCATGCAGGGCCATGGATGCGGTGGCGCACGCGCCTTCCACATTCACCATCGGCACGCGGGCGGGAAACAGGCCTTCGTTCACCAGCGGGGTGAAACAGACCTGGCCACGGATCGATCCCTGGTCATTGTGCAGCCACATGCCGCAATTGCCGAACCAGCCGAACTCTATGTCGTCACCATTCTCCATGCCCGCATCTGCCAGCGCGCCCATATAGGCCTCTCGCGTCAGGTCCTTGAAGGACTTGTCCGGCCATTTCTGGAACCGGGTGGAAAAGGATCCGATGATGTATGCGTCCGTCATGTGCGCCTCCCCAAGCTGCTGCGAAGGGACAGCATGCCACCCCACGCGTCCGTGTCAAAACGGTGACCGGCAAAAAACCTGTCCTTCGCCCAATTGTCGCCGCGATCGAAGATGATTATGGATAGCGTCAATTGAGAGTTCAGACCAGCCAGGAAGGCGGCCACCGACCATGTTCACCCGCAAACCGAACGGACAGGACGGCGACGGCGCTAGCGAAAGCCCGCGCCCGGCACCGAAAACCAGCACACCCATGGCGACGGAAGATCTGATCGCGCGACGTCCGCGCCCTGACATTCCGCGCCCCAGACAGGATGCCCCGATGCGCGAACGCCGCAGCACGACCCAGGACGAGGAATCGCGGTTGCTTGTCGGCAGCGGCATTTCCCTGAAGGGCGAAGTCAGCAATTGCGCCGAACTGGTGATCGAGGGCTCCGTCGATGCCCGCGTGGAGGCCACGGGTTTCCGTGTCAGCCCCGGCGGCAGCTATTCCGGAGAGTGTCATGTGGAAACCGCTGACATTGCTGGCGAATTCGAAGGCACCCTGAACTGCCGGGATCGTCTGATTGTCCGCTCCACAGGCAAGCTCAAGGGCGTACTGCGCTACGGCGAAGTGGAGATCGAGGCCGGCGGTCGCATTGCAGGCGAAATTCAGGTCTTTGGCGAGGAGGCGGAGAAACCCGAGAAGCCGACAGAAGTCACCGCGCCCCGCAAGGTCGCAGGTACCGACTGACCTCCCGGCGCTGCGCCGCCCCTGCTGAGCCGCTTGTCATCAGGCGAGCGCTGCCCTCAGATCGGCCAGCGCGACCGGTTTCTGCAAGACGGAAACGCTGGCGATTCCCTTCAGATCCGCCAGCGTTCTGGCAGCGCGGGCATAATTGGGATTGAATCCGGTGACCAGCACCAGTCGGCCCTTGTACCCCTCCCCCGTCAACCAGGTGACAAGTTCCAGGCCGTCGATGTTGGGCATGACGATGTCCAGCACCACGATTTCAGGGATGCATCGGGCGAAGGTATCGGCGAAAAGCTCAGGCTGGGCCACTTCGATGGCTTCGAAGCCCATGCCTTCGACCACATCGCGCACGATCGCACGGAAATCCGGCTCGTCATCGCAGATCAAGATGCGTTTGATTGCGTCACTGGACATGGTGCTGGCTTTCCCTCGCATTGCCAAAACTGCGGATCAGATCGTCGGTTGAAAAGGGCTTCACGAGTGTCGGCAGGTGCGGCTGGTCAGGCGCATTGTCGAAGGCTGCCGGCAACCGGCCCTCACCGGATGTCAGCAGAATCGCCCTCAATTCAGGCCGGTTCCTCCATGCCCAGATCACCGGGAACTCTTCCGGTTCGTCGCCGATGAGGGCGTCGGAAACCAGCAGAAAATCAATCTTCCGGGTAAGGCGCAGAAAGCCCATTCCCCGTTCGGTGTCCGGAAAACTGATCACTTCATGCCCCAGGGCCTCCAGGTCTTCAGTCAAATGCGTCGCCGATGCCCCGTCCGGTTCGATCAGCAGTATCGTGGCACTCGGCACCGCATCGGGTCCTGCGGCTGCGCCCTCGAAACCCGTGACGTCGACGAGTGGCAGATGTATCTCCACACAGGTTCCGCCCGCATCACCCGAGCGGATCAGCGCGCGTCCGTCAGACTGCTTGGCAAATCCATAGACCATGCTCAGACCCAACCCGCTTCCCTTGCCGACCGCTTTCGTGGTGTAAAACGGCTCGAATGCTCTTGCCCGCACATCTTCGGGCATTCCGGTACCACTGTCGCTGACAGCGATCACCACTTCGCCAACACGTGATGACCGCCTGATACTTATGCGGATGTCGCCGCCTTCGGGCATGGCATCGCGGGCATTGACCACCAGATTGAGGATCGCGGTATCGAACTGTGCCGGATCGGATCGCACCCACAGCCCCTGTCCCCCGTCCAGATGCAGGCGGATGTCGTTGCCGATGGTCCGGTTCAGGATGCCCAGTGCGGCACGGGCACTTTCCCCCACATCGAAGGTTTCCAGAGCGACCGGACGGTGCCGGGCAAAGCTCAACAGGCGAGAGGTCAGGTCGGCACCCCGGCCGGTGGCGCGTTGCGCTGATTCAATCAGGCTTGTCTGCCTGTCATCCAGACCATCCGATTCGCCCAGCAATTCGAGATTGCCCGAGATCACCGCAATCAGATTGTTGAAATCATGAGCGATGCCGCCGGTCAACTGCCCGACAGCCTCCATCTTCTGGGCCTGGCGCAGTTGCTGTTCGGCGGCCCGCAACTGGGTCAGATCGCGGATGGTGCCGATGTATTTGCGCTGCCCATCGACGATGGCCTCCCCCACACAGAGATCGGCAATGAAAGTCTTGCCGTCCTTCCTGACGCAGTCGAGGGCGATGTTCTTGCCGATGAACGGGCTCTCCCCTGTTTCCTCGACCCGGGCGATGGCAGCGCGATGCACCTGCGCAGCGTCCTCGTGCAGCAACATGAAGGTGTCCTGCCCGATGACTTCCGCCGCTGTATAGCCGAATGCTTCCTCTGCTGCGGGGTTGAAGGATTCAATGATGCCCTGGTCGTCAGTTCGCAGGATCGCGAGGCGAGCCGCGTCCAGCGTCGCGGACATCAGTTCCTGCGCAGCCACTGTCCCTGACTGGTCCAGGCCCATGTTGCAGACACCGGCCAGCACGCCTGGGCTTTCGAACACAGGAAACCGTATGGCACGGACCGACAGGGTCCGCCCGCCAGAGACGGCCATGCGGATTGTCTCGTCAAAGGTCTCGTGTTCCTCGAAAACCCGTGCATCGATATCGCGGGTCAAGTCGGTCGCGGCAAAGTTCGGCATGGCGTCCAGTACCTTGCCCAGCACTTCTTCTTCCGTATGCCCGATCCAGTCGGCGGCGATCGGGTTCATCATCTGGACCCGGCGATCCCTGTCGCGATAGGTGAAGGCAATCGGAGCGTGCTCGACGATCAACCTGAGCACCCGCGCCACACGCCGGGCCTCGGCCTCGGCTGCCTTCATCGCTTCCTGCGCGCGCCATTCAACCGTGATGTCCACGGCGAAGTTTGCCACACCCAGTATCTTGCCTGCCGTGTCCCTGACGGGGAAGCGGATGGAGCGGATCCGACGGGCACCTTCGACTTCGTCATAATCAAAGGTCGCCTCGCGCTCCAGCTTGCCTGTCCGGACTGCCTCATTGTCCAGAATCTGGCACCACTGCGCGGCCTCCGGCGACGAGAAATCCGCCGCCCGCCGACCGATGATCTCTGCGACAGGATGACCCCAGTGATCGGCATTGTGCGCGTTGATCAGCTCGAACCGTCCCGACAGGTCACGAAAGGCAAACCCGACCGGCGCATGCTCCATGACTGCCGTCAGCATGGCCTCCGTCCGCCGGGTATGGGCCTGGGCGGCCCGGAGCTCGGTCTGGTCTACCATGGTCGTGAAGAACGCTTCCTGTCCGCCATAAACTGTCTTCACGGTATAGATCAGGCAGGTGATCGTGACGCCATCATGGCGCACCATCGGTGCCTCCAGACCGTTGATCACGCCATCTCTGGCAAGCATTTCCATGGCGGTCTGGCGCATTTCCGGGTCCCTGTAGAGGGACATGGCCGACTGGCCGACGAGCGCCTGTCCATCAGGACTGAACAGCTTTCGAGCGCTCAAGTTGGCGTAGCGGAAATGATCATCGACGATGATCAGGGACGGCAGCGGTGCCAGTTCCAGCGCCTGCCGGATGAAGCCCTCTGCCTCATCATTGCGGGCAATGGCCGTGTTGCGCGCGGTGACATCATTGATCGACACGGCAATTGCGGGCCCACCAGCCCATTCCACGAGAAATGCCAGAACCTCGATCTCGATCTGTCCTCCATCGGAATGGATCCCGCGAAACGCCGACCGCTCCTGCACGACATCCCCTTGCAGACGACGCGTTGACTGTGCCGCGGCGCCGGCACGGTCTTCCACCGCCAGCAAGTCGTAAGGGTTCGTGCCGATCAGCGCGCCACGGGCAAACCCGTAAATCCGTTCGGCAGCCGCGTTGGCGTATACGATCCGCGAATCCCGATGGACAATGATCCCGTCCATGGACTGATCGACGATGGCCCGGAAAGTTGCATTGTCCGGCAGAGGACTTTCTGGTGTGGTGAGCACCGCATTCTCCCACATTTCGTTGCGTCTTCAGATTGGCACACGCTTCGTTAACGACAGGTTGGTGACATTCAAGCATGGATGCTTCGGCAAATCGCGATCATGGCACGGACATGACAGAACCCGAGACGCCGCATTCGGCGGCCGGGCTGCTGCGAGATGAACGTCCCACCGGCGACCCGGTGCGTGGGCTGATCGTGCCCATGGTGCTGCTGCTCAGCCTGGCCGTTGTCGCCATCATCGCCATCGCCTGGTTTGCCGCCGAACGCCTGGACCACGAGACGGAGAACCGGGACGTGGCCCTGGCCCGCACGGCGCTGGAGGCGGAGGCCAGCCGCATGGCATTCCTCGCCAGGGACCTCTCTTACTGGGACACCGCATACGAGAAGCTGATTGTCACGCCGGACATTGTGTGGGCTGACGGCAACGTCGGATCCTACATCGCCGAATCGTCCCGAATCAGTCACACGATCGTCCTTGCCGAAGATGGCACGACCGCGATGGTCTTTCATCAGGGCGAAGTGGTTGATGCAACCGGTGAGGATTATCTGCCAACAGACCTGCTGTCGGAGTTGGTGCGGGCGGCCAACGCCGCCCCGATGAGTGCGCCGGTTGCAGTTGTCCGTTATGGCGTGATCGGCGGCATGTTGCATACGATCGCCGCCAGCGCCTTCACTTCGGAATACCCGACAGAAGCACAGTTGATCCGGAGGCCCCGGGCGGTGCTGATCCTTGCCTCTCCCATCGATGATACGTTCCTGGCCGATGTGTCGAGATCGTTCCTGCTGGAAGACGCATCGGTGAGCATGAGTCTGCCAACAGGAACCCGTATCTACGCCCCCATCTCGGCCGACGAGACCTGGGCGACCGCCTACATCACCTGGGACGCGAGCCGGCCGGGCACGAGGCTGCTACACGACCTGCTGGTGCCCATCGTCGTCAGTCTGACCGCGATCATCCTGCTGGCGGCGCTCTATGCCCGTCGACTGGCACGGGCGCGGCGGGAAGCGGAGGCCATTTCCCGCGCCCTGGATCGGGAGGTGGAACTGCGCGAGCTGAAATCGCGCTTCATCTCCACTGTCAGCCATGAGATGCGCACCCCGCTGGCCACCATTCAGGCGGCGGCCGATCTGCTGAGCCATTTCAGCGACCGCCTGTCGCCGGAGGAAGCGCAGCGTGAGCTCGACACCATCCGCGACCGGGTCAGCGACATGGATGCCCTGCTGGGTGAGGCGCTGTTGCTGGAAAAGGGTGAAACCCAGCGCCTGACGCCGGAAATGATCGACCTGCCAGCAATGATAGAGGGTTTCTGGCGCAACCGGCTGCCCAGTGAAGGGCGGATGCTGCGTGTCGAGGACGAACGCCACACGGCAGAACCGGTACATTGCGACCGTCGGCTGTTGCAGCAGATCATCGGAAACCTGCTGCAGAATGCCCTGAAGTATTCCTCTGCCGAGGAGCCCGTGACCACACGGATCACCGAAGAAGGCGGCGTTCTCGTGATCTCGGTCATTGATCAGGGCATCGGGATACCGCTAAAGGATCTGCACCATGTGCGAGAGCCGTTCAGCCGCGGGGCAAACGTGGAGAATGTCAGCGGGGTCGGGTTCGGGCTGAGCATCGTTGATCGTGCCATTGCCATGCTGGACGGCACGTTCGAACTGGAAAGCGAACTGGGGGCCGGTACCACGGCCAGGGTAAGGTTGCCGCTGAGCGGGACCAGAGAGAGGGCGAATTGAAAGTACCTTCGCGCCGGATCCTGGTGATAGAGGATGAGGCTGATATTCGGGAGCG
Source organism: Minwuia sp. (assembly GCA_029210175.1). Classification (GTDB taxonomy): domain Bacteria; phylum Pseudomonadota; class Alphaproteobacteria; order Minwuiales; family Minwuiaceae; genus Minwuia. The sequence goes on from JARGPL010000027.1 coordinate 69,213, forward strand.
CATCGTCAAGGGGCTGGGTTTTGCCGGCTACACGGTGTCGGCAGCGAATGATGGCGCTGAGGGGATCGCGGCCCTGAAGACCCAGCGGGCGGACGTGATCATCTGTGACATGATGATGCCTTCGCTGAACGGGTTCGGCACCCTGACGGTTCTGAAGGACCGTCCCGACCTTGCCAGCATTCCGGTGATTGTCCTGACTGCCCTGGGCGAAAAGACGACACGGGACTTCGCCTTCGGCAAGGGTGCCCGCGGATATCTGACAAAACCCTTTCAGCTGAGCGAACTGGTCGAGATGATCGAAGGACTGTTCGAACCGGCAGCACCTGATGGAGAACCCGTATGAATGGGGCCGACTGGGCGTTCGACGCGCCGGACGGAACGGGTCTGAAGGGCTTGCGCTGGGATGTGGATGATCCGCGCGGGCGGGTCTATCTGGTGCACGGTCTGGCTGAACACATGGAACGCTACGACGCTTTCGCGACCGCCCTGAACGCCGCCGGATACAGTGTCGCCGGGCATGACCAGCGAGGACACGGGCGCACGGCGGCCCAGGATTCAAGCCTCGGACATTTTGCAGATCACGACGGCTGGACCCGCATGGTGGACGATGCGCGGATCGGCGTCGCCGCCTGGCGCGGCACGCAGCCGGACCTGCCGATGATCCTGTTCGGTCATTCGATGGGGTCGTTCCTGGTGCAGCAGGCACTCTGGTCCTGGCCGCAACTGATCGACGGGGCGGTACTGTCCGGGTCCAACGGTCCACCCCCGCCCCTGGCTGCCATCGGTCGCGTGATCGCGCGCATCGAGAGGCTGCGTCTGGGGCGCAGGGGGCAGAGCAAGCTGATCCACAGCCTCGGCTTCGATGGCATGAACAAGACCTTCCAGCCCGCCCGGACCGATATGGACTGGCTGAGCCGTGATCCGGCGATGGTGGACCGCTATGTCGCCGATCCCTGCTGCGGCTTCGTCGCATCCACAGCCAGCTGGATCAGCCTGCTGGACGCCTTGCCAGGCCTGGCCGCATCCGCCAATGTTCAGCGCATCCCGAAGGACATGCCGGTGCATCTTGCGGCTGGCGCGTGCGATCCTGTCGGCGACTTCGGCAAGGGTGTGGAGCGGCTGTCGGGCATCTATCAGACTGCAGGCCTGACAGATGTCACGCTGCGTCTGTACGACGGCGCACGCCACGAGATCCTGAACGAGATCAATCGTGACGAGATCACGACGGATCTGATCGCGAGGATGGACAGCATGCTGGAAGCCCGGAAACCAGCGTGAGCGAGACCGGACTGCATATCCTGCTGGCTGACGACAACCCGGCGGCACGGTCACAGATCGCGGGGCTGCTGGCTCAGCTGGGGCACGAAGCGACCGTGGTGGAAAATGGCGCGGAAGCGCTTTCAGCCATCGCCGCCCTGCAGTTCGACGCGGCGATACTGGACATCGACATGCCGCCACCAACCGGGCCGGAGATCGCACGACAGCTGAAGGACGGACCCCTGCCCCTAATCGGTCTGTCCCCCGCCGACGGTGACCGGGCCGCCTGGCAGGACGCACCGATTCGTGCATGGCTCACCAAGCCCGTGGCCCTTTCCCCTCTGTCGCAGGCGATCGATACCGCGCTTGGTGCCGCGCGGGCGACAGCTCCGCCGGTCGACATGAAACATCTTGCCACCTACACGTCAGGCGATCCCGGATTGGAGGGGGAACTGGCCCTGCTGTTCCGGGTCTCGACGGACCGCTATCTCGGCATCATGCAGGGCCGTCCCGACGACAAGGCCTGGAAGGATGCCGCACATGGCCTGAAGGGTGCCGCCCGCGGCATCGGGGCCAACGAAGTGGCGCGCCTGGCCGCCTATGCCGAGAAACTGGAGGGGCGCGCCGTCGAAGCCCGACGCCCTGCGGTGCTGCAGGAAATCGAGCAGGCCGTGGAAGCGGCTCATGCCTTCCTTGAACAACACCTGAAGAACCGGGAAGCCGACTGATCCGACCGCACACCATGGTCTGACCTGGTGGTACCTGTCGCCAGATTCGTTACCCGGTCAGTGCAGCAACAAGACTCTGGTGATAGTGGATCAGCGCCGGTTCGTTGCGGCCATAGATGACGGCGTCATGCGCGCCCGCCCCATGTCCGGTCTGGATGTGTTCGCTGAGCGGAAAATCCTCGCCATCAACCGTCCGAATGGCGAGGTCGATGTTCTTCTCGTAGAAGGCGCGGGCCTTTTCGGCCTCGACGGCTTCCGGTGTGAAGACCGAAACCTGGACCCGGGATGCGCCTGGTACGCCATCGGCGGGATAGCTGCGCCACATCTCCACATGACCGGCCTGAACCACCAGTGTCACATTGGGAAAGAACGTGTAGATCATCGCCGTCTCGGGCACCAGGTGCCAGTCGGACTCCGGCTTGTCGCGCAGGTTCGCGATCCGCTGGCGCGGCAGGGTGAGACGGGAATGCGGCCCGAAATGATCGAAGACCATCAGGTTGGAATGAAAGATCGACCCCACCGAGTTCCGATGCAGGTACTGCAGGTGATAGCCTTCCATGAAGGTTTCCGGACACAGCTTCCAGTTCATCTGCCGCTCGATCGTCAGGCTGCGGTAATGGTGGAAAGTGTCGAAGTCGTAGGTTGAGACGTCATCCTCCAGCCCCGCCAGATGCTGATCCACATCAATCGCAGCACCGCCACCGGGGCGCACGAAGATCAGGCCATGCCTTTCCGCCGCCGGGACCTCGAACAGCCCGTTCTCCGCCTTGCAGATGCCATCGAAGCTGTCCGCATCGGGCACGGCCTTCAGGGCGCCATCCAGACCATAGGTCCAGGCGTGATACGGGCAGGTGAAACGGCGCGCGTTGCCTGCACCGGTCGCGACCGGGGCGGCCCTGTGGCGGCAGATATTGTGGTAGGCGCGAACGCCACCTTCACGGTCGCGAACCAGCAGGATGGACAGCCCGTCCACGTCCTCCACCACGTAATCACCCGGATTGGCGATGCGGGCACTCAGGCCCAGCAGCAGCGGCGTTTCGCGAAACAGCACCTGGCGTTCGCGTGAAAACTGTTCGGCGCAGGTATAGCGCGTGATCGGATTGTGCTGAATCGTGTCGGCATAGCTGGTTGTGCCCGCATCGATATGACCGAACAGGCGATGGATCATTGCCACCTGGGCATCCTGGTGCATGTCTGGTCTCAGACTGTTTCGTTGAGGCCGAGATGCGACCGGATATGGGCGTGATAATGCGTCATGGCGGGTTCATTGCGGCCATAGACAGTATGATCCTGCGTCCCGCTTTCCGCATTCTTCTGGATGATCCGGCCCAGTTCGAAATCTTCCGATTCCACGGTCCGGATCGCCAGATCCATGTTCTTCTGCCAGAAGTTCCGGGCCTTGTCCGTCGTCGGCTTCTCAGGGACATAGACACTCAGGTCGACAACCGACCAGCCGGGCCGCCCCTGATCCGGCCAGACCCGCCAGAGCTCGAAGTTGGCGGCACCCTGAATAACTGCCAGACTGGTGGGGAAGAAGCCATAGACCACCGCTGCATGGGCGATCAGATCGCGTTCATCTTCAGGCTGGTCCACCAGTGTCCGAATCGTGTTGCGCGGCACGACCATCCGATGATGCTCACCATAGGCGTCGAAGGTGCTTCGGTTGGTCTCCAGATAGGGCGCGATGGTTTCCTTGTGCAGGACGCCAATATGGTAACCTTCCAGGAAAGTGTCGATGATCAGTTTCCAGTTCATCGGATGCACCATCCGGTAATTACCGAAATAGTGGTAGTCGCCAAGGCCCCATTCGGCGAACTCTTCCGACATGGTACCCAGGGGGTTTTCCGGCATCGGTGTGGTGCGGTCCAGCGGCCCCACCCAGATCATGCCGTCCTTTTCCAGCGCCGGCACTTCGGCCAGACCCAGGTCACTCTTGTCCAGACCGTCAAAGCTGCGCGCGTCAGGAATGCCTTTCAGGCTGCCGTCCAGATTGTAGGTCCAGGCGTGATAGGGACAGGCAAACATCTTTGCCTTGCCACAGCCCTCCGCCACGGGCGCGCCGCGATGACGGCAGACGTTCAGGAAGGCCCGGACAATGCCATCGGTGCCCCGCGTGACCAGCAGCGGATTGCCGTCGATGGTCTCCGTCGCGAAATCACCCGGTTCCGCCAGGCGACCGCTCAGGCCAAAGACCAGGGGGCGCTGGCGGTAGAATATTTCCCGTTCCCGCTGGAACCGCGCCGGGTCCGCATAGGCTGAGAGTTCATTGCGATAGGTTTCCGGCGCATAGGCCGTCTGACCTTCATCCATGTACTTCAGAAGTCGCCGGATCAATTCGAGTTGACGGTCGCGCCGCATGCTTGCCTCCCATAATTGGTAAGCTAGCGTACTAATTCGCTGCCGTCAGGTCAACAAGACCGTTCGGGAAACATCATCCCCGTACGAGCCAGACCAGCGCGACACCAAGAATGGCCGCACCAAGTCCGATCATGCGGATGCGCTCCGTTGGCTGGGAGAGGACGATTGCGACTGACCGGCGCATGGCATCGGGGAAGAGCGCGTACAGCGCCCCCTCGATCACCAGCACCAAAGCAAGTGCCACAAGAAGATCAGCCATCTCTCAGAAACCTGTGACCAGGCGCTGAGAAATGGCGTGATTTCATGGCAGGTATGGTCGCCGGATCAGCGGCCACTGCCCTGTACAGACCCGATGTCACGGAAATACTTGAAGAAATCCGATTTCGGGTTGAGGACCATGGTCGTGTCCGCACTGCCCAGCGCGGCCCGATAGGCCTGCAGGGAGCGGTAGAAGGAGTAGAACTCCGGATCGCGGTTGGCGACGTTGTTGAAGATGGCAGCACGCGCGCCGTCGCCTTCACCACGCAGGATCTCCGACTGCTTCTCAGCCTCGGCGAGCAGGACCGTGCGGTCACGTTCCGCACGGGCCGTGATGCGCCGCGCCTCTTCATCACCCAGCGCGCGTTCCTCACGGGCTTCACGCTGCCGTTCGGTCTGCATCCGGTTGAAGATGGCGTTCTTGTTGGCTTCCGGCAGATCCGCACGCTTGATGCGCACGTCCACGATCTCGACACCCAGATCACCGGCTTTCTTGTTCATCTCGTCGGCGATCTTGGCCATCAGGGTTGAACGTTCACCGGAAAGCAGCGTCAGGAATTCCTCCGCACCCAGCACACCACGCATGGTGGAGATCAGGATCGGTTGCAGCCTGGAGCGGGCCTGACCAGTGGTCCGGACCGCCTGATAGAACTTCAGCGGGTCGGTGATCTTGAAACGGCTGAAGGCATCCACGACCATCCGCTTCTGGTCCCTGGTGATCAGTTCCTCAGGCTCGATGTCCAGCGAAAGGATACGCTTCTCGATGGCCACCACGTCCTGCACGAAAGGAATCTTGAAGTGAAGGCCGGGTTCGGTATCGATCCGCTGCGGCGCGCCAAACTGCAGCACAAGTGCCTGCTGCGTCTGATGCACGGTATAGACCGAGCTGAAGCCCACGATGCCGAGACCCGCCAGGATGACGGCAATTGCGATGAGACCCTTGTTCATCAGTTTGCCTCCTGACTCTTGTTGCGCAACTCATTGAGCGGCAGATAGGGCACGACCCCCTGCCCGCTATCACCGTCTTCGATGATGATCTTGTTCATGTCGCGCATGACCTCTTCCATCGTCTCCAGATAGAGACGGCGGCTGGTCACTTCCTTCGACGTCCGCCATTCATTGACGATGGCGGCATAACGGGATGCCTCACCCTCGGCTTCGGCGATCTTCTGTTCCTTGTAGGCCTGGGCCTCTTCAAGGATCTTCGCCGACTGACCACGGGCTTCCGGAATGATCGAGTTCGCGAAACCCTGCGCCTCGTTCACCTTTCGCGCCCGGTCGGCCTTGGCCGCCTGCACGTCGCGGAACGCCGCGATGACTTCTGCGGGCGGATCCACCGTCTGCAGCTTCACTTCGCTGATCAGCATGCCCGCGCCATATTCATCCAGCGTCTGCTGGATGTCTTCCTGCACGGTCTGTTCGATCTCGACCTTCTGCGCTGTCAGCACGTCCTGGATCGGACGGCGACCGATGACTTCACGCATCACGCTCTCGGCCACGGCCTTCAGTGTGGCTTCGGGCGATTCGATGTTGAACAGATACTGACCTGCATCACCGATCCGCCAGATCACCGTGAAGTCGATGTCCACGATGTTCTCGTCACCCGTCAGCATCAGGCTCTCATCCTTCAGGTCACGACGGCGGTCCGTGCCAACGCGCTGAAAGCCGACATCCAGCTGCTGTACCCGGGTCACTTCGGGCAGCAGCACGGTCTCGATCGGGGCGGGCAAGTGATAGTTCAGGCCCGGGTCCGTGGTATCGACCCACTCACCGAAGCGCAGAACAACACCCTGCTGGGACGTATCGACCCGGTAGAAACCGCTGGCCAGCCAGATCACCAGGATGAGCAGCAGAACCACCATCACCCCCAGGCGGCCAAAACCGCCGCCCCCGGGGCTGAAGCGTTTCAGGCGATCCTGACCCTGCTTGATCAGGTCTTCGATATTCGGTCCGGGGCCACCGGCCCCGCCACCGCCGCCTTGACCGCCGCCGGACGGTCCCTGGCCCCACGGACCACGGTTTCCACCGCCGCCGCCTTGCCATCCACCGCCGCCATTGCCGCCGCTTTGATTATTCCAGGGCATCTGTAGTCCCTTGCTTCACGTGTCACAGGATCGAAGAAAATTCTCTGCTGGTCCGCACCCCTTTCAGGGGCATGGTCAGCGCGTTATATGACGTTGTCCCTGTCGGGGCAAACCCGGTCAGGACAACAATGTTCATAGCGGTCATATCGGTAACAGGGCGGAGTTTTTCAACAATGGCGGATATTTCCGAGGCGGATGTGCGACGGGCACTGGCGACGGTGGTCGATGGCGACATCGGTCAGGACGTGATTTCGGCGGGCATGATCACCGGTCTGGTGGTGAAAGGCAGCAATGTCGGCTTCGCGGTAGAGGTTGATCCGGCCAAGGGTGCGGCCAAGGAACCGCTGCGTGCGGCCTGCGAAACCGCCGTGATGGGTCTGGCTGGCGTGACATCTGTCACCGCCGTGCTGACAGCTCACAATGCGGATCGCGCTGCCACACCACCGCCACAAAAGGCCAGCGGCCCGAAGCCGCCGCAGAAACAGGGCGTCCCGGGGGTAAAGTCTATCGTCGCGGTAGCTTCCGCCAAAGGTGGCGTCGGCAAATCGACGACCGCCGTCAACCTGGCCGTGGCCCTTTCGAAGCAGGGCAAGAAGGTCGGTCTGATGGACGCCGACATCTACGGCCCGTCAGTGCCACGCCTGATGGGCCTGTCCGGCAAGCCGCATTCGCCAGATGGAAAGACCATCGATCCGATGACCAATCACGGCATCGTCTGCATGTCGATCGGGTTCCTGATCGAAGGCGACACGCCGATGATCTGGCGTGGCCCGATGGTGATGAGTGCGCTGGAACAGCTGTTGCGCGACGTGAACTGGGGTGAGCTGGACGTGCTGATCGTGGACATGCCGCCGGGCACGGGCGACGCGCAGCTGACCATGGCACAGCGGGTGCCGCTGACAGGGGCCGTCGTGGTCTCCACGCCACAGGACATTGCCCTGATCGATGCCCGCAAGGGATTGGCCATGTTCCGCAAGGTCGATGTGCCCGTCCTCGGCATCATCGAGAACATGAGCTATTTCCTCTGCCCCAGCTGCGGCGAGCGGTCGGAAATCTTTGGTCATGGGGGCGCGCGCGAAACAGCGGCCGAACTGGGCACCGATTTCATCGGCGAGATTCCGCTGCACATGTCGATCCGCGAGACGTCCGACGACGGACTGCCCATTGTCTCCTCCGATCCGGACGGGGAGTATTCGATGATCTATCGCGGGATCGCCGATACCGTGTCGGCGAAGATCGACGAACAGTTGAGCGGCGGCGGGCGCAAGGGACCGCGCATCGTCATCCAGTAGGTTCGGGCAACCAGGCTCTGGCGCAGGAGTTCCCTGTGCCGGAGCGGGCTGCTATCGGGCAGCTGCCTGATGTTGAGCCAGCAACGACCTGAAATACGCGATGGTCGGCACCAGTCCTTCCGCAAGTGGCTTCGTCGGTGCCCAGCCGAGCAGGTTGCGGGCGCGGGTGATGTCGGGACAGCGCTGCATCGGATCATCGGCAGGCAGCGGTTCGCGCACCAGCTTCGATCCGGTATCCGTCAGGGCCAGGACCTTTTCTGCCAGTTCCAGGATGGAGAACTCCCCCGGATTGCCGATGTTGATCGGTCCGGTGACGCTGTCGTCGCTTTCCATCAGCCGAACCAGGCCATCGACCAGATCATCGACATAGCAGAATGACCGGGTCTGGCTGCCGTCACCGTAGATGGTGATCGGGGTGCCGTTCAGGGCCTGCCAGATGAAATTCGACACGACACGCCCGTCCTTCGGGTGCATCCGCGGTCCATAGGTGTTGAAGATGCGCGCCACCTTGATCGCGAGACCGTGCTGGCGGTGGTAGTCGAAGAACAGGGTCTCGGCGCAGCGCTTGCCCTCGTCATAGCAGGACCGGACCCCGATGGGGTTCACGTGACCCCAGTATTCTTCGGTCTGCGGGTGCTGATGCGGGTCGCCATAAACCTCGCTTGTGGATGCCTGCAGGATCCTGCACCCCAGCCGCTTCGCCAAACCCAGCATGTTGATCGCACCATGCACCGATGTCTTGGTCGTCTGCACGGGGTCGTGCTGATAATGCACGGGGGACGCTGGACAGGCGAGATTGTAGATCTCGTCGACTTCCACATACAGCGGGAAGGTCACATCATGGCGCATGAATTCGAAACGCGGGTGATTGTGCAGATGTTCGATGTTGCGCTTCGTGCCCGTGAACAGATTGTCTGCACACAGCACTTCATGCCCCTGGCCCAGCAGGCGGTCACACAGGTGCGAACCGACGAAACCGGCGCCGCCGGTGACCAGGATGCGCTTGCGGCTGTCATAGAGCCTCATGACGGTTATGTTTCCTTGACCTTGGATCGGTTCATGCCCGACCGGTGATAGCGACCCTGATGCCAGTTTATGGCGCGCGCCACAATGGGGGACAGACGTAGCGGCGCGGCACATCTGCGCCAGACGTCACCCCCCTTCCACCCGTCGCCGGATGTGGTAGACAGCGAACTGAGCGAGATCGGCAAGGACACGACAGGAACAGTATCGAAGATGGGTGCCACTGCAAACGACCGCCCGGCCAGGTCCGGAAGCATCCTGCGTCGGCTGGCTGTCCCGATCTTCCTGTCGCTGGTCATCGCGGTCTTCGGCACCACCGCATATCGCGCGCTGCCGGATCTTCCGATCCTGACCAGGCCGGAGGTCGAGGGCATGCCGTTTCGTCGCATGTTTTCGACGGCCCTCTATGACGACCACGCAATCGCCGCACGCTACGACACGGCAATCACCGATCCGATCTTCATGAGCAGGCTGAGCCATCTGCTGGCGGTCGAACGCATGGCCAGACGATCCTTGGCACAGCGCCCCATCGGCAGCCGGTTCTGGTATCACAGGTCTGCCGCCGCACACCGTTCGGGGCGTGCCTCCGACGCCCGAACCCATGGATTGCGCGCATTGAGCGACGGGCCCTTCTCGCGCACATACGCCGCGGATCGGGTGGCCATCGCCGTGCGGTACTGGGACGACCTGACAGAAGCCGAGCGAGACAGGGCCTACGCCTACATGCGCAAGATGGTCTATTACACGGACAGCATTCTCGTGGCACAGGCGGCAGAAGATCAGCCGGGCGTCGAGGACCACCTCTGGACTGCAGTCGCCGGCGACGAGAACCTGGAAATACGGTTGGGTGTCAGGCTCCGAAACGGCAAACGCCATCTGTTTCGCCAACGGTAGAATCGCAGCGACACAGCTGTTTCTCAGACAAACCCGTCGATCCGGTCCCTGGCACGATCTGCTTCCGCACGGTCGGTTTCAACGCCGTAACCCGCGCCGCCGCCAGTCTGCACGAACAGCAGGTCGCCCTTTTCCAGCGGCATGCTGATCTTTGACGGCAGATCGATGCGCGTATCTCCCCGCTGCACCCAGACCGCAGCCTTCTGCCCCGGCGACCCGCCGAACAGACCCTCCGGCGCGATCTCGAACCGGTCGCCGTAGGCCGCGAACGTCACGTCGTCAGACGCGATCTCATAGACGCGCTGGAACCCGAGGCCGCCCCGATGCCGACCGTCACCACCTGATCCAGCAATCAGGCTGTAGTCGCGGACGCGGAAGAACGGATAGGCCATGTCCTGCGCCTCGATGGGGATGTTGCCGCAGTTGGACAGCGGGCTGTCCACGGCATCACAGCCGTCATTGTCCGGGCCCGCGCCGTAACCGCCGCCAAAGATCTCCAGATAGATGTTGTAGCCCCTTGGCCCCAGATGACTGAGGCAGCAGGCATAGGTGGTGTCATATCCGGTGGCGATGACACGCTCCGGCACCGCCTGCGCCAGTGCCTTCATCACCGCATTGAACACGCGATATGTGGGCAGCAGCCGCGCCCTGACCGGCGCCGGATAGATCGGGTTCAGGATCGACCCGTGTGGGGCGGAGATGGTCACCGCCCGTGCGCAACCGGTGTTGAACGGCAGATCGGCGGACGTCAGCGCCGACTTGATGACTGACAGCGCCGCACCGACGGTAGACGCAAAGGGGCTGTTGATGTTGACCTTCACCTGATCGCTGCTGCCGGCGAAGTCGACGGCAATGTCGGAGCCACTGACGGTGACCTTCGCCGCGATCTTCAGCGGGCCACTGCCCCTGCCGTCGTCGTCCAGGAAGTCCTCACCGTAATAGGTGCCATCCGGCACGGCCTGCAGGGCCGCGCGCATCCGGCGTTCCGCATAGTCGAGCATTTCGGTCATCGCGGTCTCGACCCTTGCCGCACCATGGCGCGCGCACAGGTCGCGCACCCGCTCGATCCCGATCTGGTTGGCGGCGAACTGCGCCTCGAAATCACCGATGGTATGGTCAGGCATGCGGATGTTGGCCCGCACCAGACGTTGCAGCGCGCCATCATTGCGCCAGTCGCGGTCCAGGTTCCAGCGCGACGGGGGGAAGATGATGCCTTCCTGATGCACGTCCGTTGCATCCGGGTTCAGGCCCGGCGCGCCGCCACCCAGATCGATGTGATGCGCCACGGTGGCGGAGAAGCCGATCAGCCGCCCCTCCACGAAGATGGGGGAGAACAGGAAGACGTCCGGCAGATGCTGGCCGCCGTTGTAGGGGTCGTTGGTGATGTAGAAATCACCCTCCTTCAGATCGGCGGGCGGGGTGATCTTGGCGCAGGGCCCGAAGGTATGGGCGATGGAACCCAGTTGCAGCGGGATCAGTTCCGACTGCGCCACGACCTTGCCGTGTGCGTCCAGAATGGCGGACGAACAGTCCTCCGCCTCCCGCACGATGGTGGAATGGGCAGAGCGGATCAGCTTCATCCCCATCTCGTGCGCTGCCGCGATCAGGGCCTGGGTGATGATCGCCTGGTCAACTGCTGAAACATTGTTGAAGGCTGTATCAGGCATTCTGCTTCTCCTCATCACGTCGCAGGATCAGATTGTGGGCCGCATCGACGGCGCCCCGCCAGCCATCCGCCACAAGGATGGTCGACGTGCCATCTTCCACCAGCGCCGGGCCGGTGACCGGAACACCCTGCCCCGGTCGTGTGGTGCAGGGCGCACCCGTGTGCTGCGCACCATGTTCGTGGAAATCGGTGTGGTCCGCAATCTCGGTCACGGCTGCATCGCCGGACAGGTCCGGTTGCACGCCGGGCGGCACGGAGGCACCGGCGCGGAAAGCGACGATCTCGATCGCCGATCCCCCGGCCTTGTCGAATTCGAAGACCCGGTGGTGCGCGGCCTCGAACAGGTCACGGATCGTGGCCGGCGCCAGATCCGCCGGGGCCCGGTCCCCCAGGTCGACCGGAATCTCGAACGCCTGCCCGACATAGCGCATGTCGAGGCCGAGTTTCAGTCCCACATCACCGTCCAGCCCCAGATCCCGCAGGTGCGCCGCCGCGGCCGCACCGACCTCGGCAATCACGCCGCGGATCTCGGCGGCATTGCCATCCTCCAGGCGCACCTGATGCGTCCGGCTCTCGAAATGCACGAAATCGGACGCGAGCAACCCATAGGCCGACAGCACGCCTGCAGCGGGCGGCACAAGCACGGTGTTGATGCCAAGATCCTCCGCCACCCGGCAGGCGAGCATCGGTCCCGCACCACCGAACGGCAGCAGGGCAAAGTCGCGCGGATCGTGGCCGCGCTCCGTTGAAATGCGCTGGATGGCCCGGACAATATTGGCCTCCGCAACCCGGATTGCGGCGTCCGCAGCCTCCACCGGTGACAGGCCAAGCTGGTCCGCGACAGGCGCAATGACCGCCTTTGCCGCGGCCCGATCAAGCTGCATGCTGCCGCCCAGAAACGTCTCGGCCCGGATCGTGCCGCGCACCAGATGGCAGTCGGTGATGGTGGGGCGCTGGCCACCCCGGCCATAGCAGGCCGGTCCCGGATCAGCACCCGCCGATTCCGGCCCGACCCGCAGCAGGCCGCCGTCATCGATCCAGACCAGCGACCCGCCGCCGGCACCGACCGTCGCAATATCGATGACCGGCGTCTTGACCGGCAGGCCATCGATCTCCGTCGCCGCGGACAGGTCAGGCTGCCCGTCCTGCACCAGGCAGACATCGGTGGAGGTGCCCCCCATGTCGAAGGTGATGATGTTGCCGAAGCCGGATCGCACGGCCTGCCGTGTCGCGCCGACGACCCCGGCTGCCGGGCCGGAAAACAGCGCCGTGATGGCAGAGCGCGCCATCCCCGCTGCTGGCAGACGGCCCCCGTTCGATTGCATGACGGAAAACCGGCCCGTGTGGCCACGCCGGGTCAATTCGGCACCGAAACGCCCCAGGTAGGCGTCGATGACGGGCTGAACGTAGGCCGCAAGTGCGGTCGTGGATGCGCGTTCATATTCCCGGAACTCCCGGCAGACGTCCGACGACACGGTGACCTTCAGGTTCTGGAACCGTTTCCGCACCGCATCGGCCACCGCCTGTTCGTGCGCGGGCTCCACATAGGCGTTCAGCAGGCAGATCGCGACGGCACCATAGTCATCCTCCGCATCCAGCCGCTCCGCGATGCGGGTGAGCGTGGTTTCCACGTCCAGCGCATCAACCACCGCGCCGGTGGCATCAATCCGCTCCGGCGCTTCCACCACGTCGCGGCGGCGCACAACCGGTTCCGGTTTCCTGTAGAAGAGATCATAGATCTGTCGGCGATTGTGGCGCTGGATGAACAGGATATCGCGCGTCCCCTCGGTCACCACCATCAGCACCCGCGCGCCCTTGCGTTCCAGGATCGCGTTGGTGGCAACGGTGGAGCCGTGCACCAGGTCATCCACCCGCGCCAGATCGATACCGGCACTGTCGATGGCGTTCAGCGCGCCTTCATCAGGCCGTGCCGGTGTCGATGGCACCTTGGTGACCAGCAACCGGCCATCATCACCAATCGCCACCAGATCCGTGAACGTTCCCCCGACCTCAACACCGACACGCATGCACTCTTCCCCTCAGATGAATGCGCGAAGGGTAGAGTACCCGTTGGCGACATGGAAAGATGCGGCAGAGGGATTCGGCTGAAACAAGGGGTTGCCATGCACCGCGCGTGGGTGATCGTCATACTCTGTGCGCTCGTCGTCGGCTGCTGTCTCGGCCTCGCCCGTTTCGCGTTCGGCATGCTGTTGCCGGGCATCAGCGGCGATGTGGGACTGGACTATGCCCAGGGCGGTCTGCTGGGCACCAGTTACTTCATCGGCTATCTGGTGATGGTGGTCGGGGTGCCCCGGATCGTGCGGACCGCGGGACAGCGGCGGATGATCCTGGCCGGTCTGCTGGCCCTGATCATCGGCATGACAGGCATGGCCTTCACCAGCAGTTTCATCATGTTGCTGGCTCTCTATACGCTCACCGGCATGGGCGCGGGCGGGGCCTATGTTCCGGCGATGAGCCTGGCATCCAGCTGGTTCGAGGCATCCCACAGGGGCCGTGCGGCAGGCACCATGCTTGCCGGGGCCGGGATCGGCATCGTGCTGTCGGGGCTGCTGATCCCGGCGCTGCAACCCCACGCAGGCTTCGCCGGATGGCAGGTCGGGTGGCTGCTGTTCGCGCTGATCGCTGCCGTGACCCTGGTGCTGTGCAGTCTGGCACTGCGCGACCGCCCGTCAGAGCTTGGTCTGAGGCCCTATGGAATTCCCGCGCCTCCGCCGGTCACAGGCGGCCCGAAGCCGCGCAGGGGCTGGCTCATCCTGCTGCATCTGGGGGTCATATACAGCTGCTATGGCCTGACCTACATGACCTACACCACCTTCATCGTCACCGCGATGATCGATGAACGTGGCATGGACGCCGGACAGGCGGGGCTGTTCTGGAGCATTGCCGGTTTCTGTTCCATCTTCTCCGGCGCGCTGTTCGGCGGGCTGTCGGACCGGATCGGGCGACGGGGCGGTCTGATGGCCGCGTCGCTGGCGCAGGCCGTATCCTTCGCGCTGGTCGCGGGCGATTTCGGGGAGGTGGCGCTTTACGGCTCCATCATCTGCTTCGGCATTTCTGCCTGGAGCATTCCGACGATCATGGCCGCCGCAGCGGGGGATCAGGTGGGTCCGGAGCGGGCCGCCGGCGCACTTGCCGCCATCACCCTGATGTTTGCCGCCGGCCAGGCGGCCGGCCCGGTCGGCGCCGGGGCGCTGGCCGAATGGACTGACCACTTCGGACCCGGCTTTGCCGCATCTGCCGTCATCGCCCTGCTTGCGATTGCCCTGTCGGCGCTGCTGCCCGCAAGAGCCAGGGCTTAGCGGGATCAGCCCCGCCGGGGTGGACGCCCCATGACGCGGCGGCCGAACAGGCTGGCCGTCAGGTCCCGCATCAGTCGGCAGGTCTTGCCCCGATCATCCAGGTAGGGGTTGATCTCGGCCAGGTCCACGGAGGTCACCAGACCACTGTCATGCAGCAGTTCCATGATCAGATGCGCCTCCCGAACCGTGGCCCCGCCGGGCACCGTGGTGCCAACGCCGGGGGCAATGTCGGGGTCGAGAAAATCCACATCCAGGCTGACATGCAGCAGCCCGCTGGCCGCGCGCACCCGGTCGATGAAGGCGCGGGTGAGACCGGCAAACCCGACCTCATCCACCGCCCGCATGTCATGGATGTCGATGTGGTTGGCCAGCACCAGGTCGTGTTCCGTCTCATCCACCGAGCGGATGCCCATCATGGTGACATTGCGCGGGTTCACCGGATGCTCCAGCGGCGCGCCATAGACCTCCGCTCCGTCGATGCCGCAGAACATCGCCACAGGCATGCCATGGGTATGTCCGGATTCAGAGCTTTCCAGCGTGTTGAAATCGGCGTGGGCGTCGAGCCAGAGCACGAACAGTTCCCGCCCCTGCGTCGCGGCATGCCGGGCAATGCCTGCCACGGTACCGATGGCCAGACTGTGGTCACCCCCGACGAAGATCGGCGTCCAGCCCGCGTCCGCGATCTGGGTTGCGTGGCCCATCAGGCTGTCCGCCCAGGCTGCTGTCATGGCGATGTTGCGCCCGCGCCCGCGTTCCGGCACCTCACGGGCCAGCGGCGCAGGTTCGGCATTGCCGAAGTCGCGCACGTCATGGCCCAGGTCCGAAAGCGCCTCCCCCAGTCCGGCGATGCGCATGGCGTCCGGCCCCATCTGGCAGCCACGCAGGCTGGCCCCGGAATCGACCGGCGCCCCCAGAATGGCGATCTTGCGCGTCTGACTTTCAAGCATTTTGACGTACTTCCGGTCCTGAAACGAAAAAGGGGAGCCGTCGGCTCCCCTTCCCCGTAACCCGAAAGCGGTCTCTCTTACCAGAGGGCCACCGGATTGATGATCATCTGCACCGTGCCCTTGATCCGGGCCTGGCCGAGCACGAACATGAACTCGGTCACGCCTTCCTTTGCCAGACGACCCGTGTTCATGGTCTCCAGAATATAGATGCCATTCTTCTGCAACAAGGTGACATGGCCGTAGAACAGCTTGTCGCCATTTGCCGGGGGAACCGCATCAAGGCCCCAGGTATCGGAACCGACAGCCATGACATCCTGCGCGGCAAGGTAGACAGCGGCTTCGTTGTTCAGGCCCGGCTCACCCGCAACCCAGGTCTGCGGTTCGGATTCCAGCTTGCCGTCGGTCCAGCCCGTGTGGAACAGGACCACGTCGCCGGTACGGATTTCCACGCCCTGCGCCTTGGCGGCCGCGCGGATGTCGGCAGAGCCGAAGGACTGACCGGCTTCCATGACCTCAACACCGAAATGCCTGGCCATGTTGATCAGCACACCACGACCCACCAGCGGCGGGATGTTGTGCACGCCAAGTTTCGTCAGGCCGGTCACCTGCGAGATTTCCTTGTCGGTGTTGCAGTTGTAGTACATCCCGTTCTCACCCAGATGCCCGAGGCCATCGATCTGCGAGCCGATGCCGAACCAGAGCTGCGCGATGTCGTCATTGTAGATGGCTTCATAGCCGAACTGGGACAGACGGTTGCCACCGGCCTGGCCGGGCGAGACCACCTGCAGCATCAGGCCTCGCGGCGAGAACGCCGGGGTCGAGCTGTCGATCACGATGCCCAGCTCGTGCGAATTGCCGGTCTTGATCAGCTTGGATGCCATCATGACCTGCTTCGGTGTCACATGGTTGGCGGCACCGATCTGGTCATCCGCGCCCCACTTGGACGGCTTGCACTCGGATGCGGCATGGCTGCCCGCCATCGCAGTGCCGGCAGCGAACAGGGCAAGGCCCATGCTGGCTGCAATGACTGATTTCCTCATGAATGTCTCCTCCGTTTCGTCCCCACAGGGCGGTCGTCATTCATGCGACCACTCCTCCCCGCCTGAACATGTCTCCGGCAGGGCAATCATTGTCAGGGGCAACAACCGGCATTGGCAAGCAACAATTGCCGGGACGGAAAGCCCGCTGCTTGTTCGCAGACGCACGCCTTCACCGATTCCGTCGATGGGCCAAATGGTCTATCGTCGGCGCGATGCAGCGGACTGGGGGAAGAGAGAACGATGAATGATGAACCGGTAACACGGGGCCGAACCCATGTTTCAGCACGGCAGCAGAGCCTGCCGCAGGGCGCATTTCCGCGCGTTCGCATGCGCCGCACACGGGCGCAGGACTGGACCCGTCGCATGGTGTCGGAGCAGGTCCTGACGCCGGCGGATTTCATCTGGCCGCTGTTCGTGCATGAGGGATCGGGTGTCGAGGATGTCGACGCCATGCCCGGCGTGAAGCGTTACGATGTGGCCAGCCTGCCCCGGGCCGTGGCGGAGGCGGCAGATCTGGGCATTCCGGCAATCGCGCTGTTTCCTGCCCTTGATACCGACAAGAAGAACGCGGAGGGGACGGAGGCGACCAACCCCGACAACGTCGTCTGTCGCGCCATTCGCGCCGTGAAGGCGGAGGTGCCGGAGATCGGCATCCTCTGCGACGCGGCGCTGGACCCCTTCACGTCCCACGGCCATGACGGCGTCATCCGTGACGACTACGTCACCAATGATGAAACGGTCGAGATCCTGGTACGCCAGTCGCTCAATCAGGTGGAAGCCGGGGCGGACATCATCTCCCCCTCCGACATGATGGACGGGCGCGTCGGTGCCATTCGCCAGGCGCTGGAGGCCGAAGGCCACGTCAACACGATGATCATGTCCTACGCCGCCAAGTATGCTTCCGCCTTCTATGGTCCGTTCCGGGATGCCATCGGCTCCCAAGCCAACCTGGGCAAGGCCAGCAAGGCCACCTATCAGATGAACCCGGCCAACGGGGACGAAGCCATGCGGGAAGTCGCCCTGGACATCGCCGAAGGCGCCGACATGGTGATGGTGAAGCCCGGCATGCCATACCTCGACCTCTGCCATCGCGTGAAGTCGACATTTGGCGTGCCGACCTTCGCCTATCAGGTGTCGGGGGAGTACGCGATGCTGCAGGCAGCGGCGGGCAACGGCTGGCTGGACCTGGAGCGGGTGATGCTGGAAAGCCTGCTCGGCTTCAAGCGCGCGGGCTGCGACGGCGTCCTGACCTATTTCGCCGTGGAAGCGGCGCGGAAACTGAAAGAGCTTGCCTGACCATGACACTTGCCCCCTCCGACCGCGGCGGCCCGCTCACCGGGATCACCGTCATCGACCTGACCCGCGTTCTCGCCGGCCCCTATTGCACCTTGATGCTGGCCGAACTCGGTGCCCGTGTGATCAAGGTGGAAGAACCGCAAGTCGGTGATATCAGCCGGTCCATCGGCCCGTTCCTGAACGGCAAGTCGGCCTATTTCATCAGCCTCAACCGCGACAAGGAAAGCATCGCCCTGAACCTGAAGGTGGATGCCGACCGCGCCATCTTCGAGCAGTTGCTGGATCAGGCGGATGTGCTGGTGGAGAACTATCGCCCCGGCACCATGGAAAAGCTCGGGTATGGCTGGGACATGCTGGAAAAGCGCTGGCCATCCCTGGTCTTTGCGGCGGCGAGCGGCTTTGGCCAGACCGGTCCCTACGCCAAGCGACCGGCCTATGACATGGTCGTGCAAGGCATGGGCGGGGTGATGAGCCTGACCGGCCATCCCGGTGGTCCGCCAACCCGCGTCGGTTCGTCCATCGGCGACCTCGCTGCCGGCATGTTCGCTGCAGCGGGCATCAATGCCGCGTTGTTCGAGCGGACCCGCACCGGGCGGGGTGCCATGGTGGATATCGGCATGCTCGACTGTCAGGTCGCCCTGCTGGAAAACGCCATTGTCAGATATACGGCCACCGGCGAAGTGCCCGGCCCGCTGGGCGCGCGACACCCGTCCATCGCCCCGTTCGCGGCCTTCACCAGCGGCGACGGCCATATCATCGTCGCCTGCGGCACCAACAAGGCGTTCATCGACCTGGCTGAAGCGCTGGGTGCACCGGAACTGGGCAACGACCCGCGCTTCGACACGCCAACGACCCGTGTCGAGAACGTGGAACAGCTGCAGGTGGTGCTCGACGCCCTGTTCGTGACGAAGACCACTGCCGAGTGGCTGACGATCCTGGAGGCCCGGGGCCTGCCCTGCGGCCCGATCAACAATGTGGCGCAGGTGATGGCGGACCCGCATGTGGCCGCCCGCAACATGATCGTCCACACCGAAGACCCGATCGCCGGGCATGTCCAGATGGGCGGCAACCCGATCAAGATTTCCGGGCACCCCGACGGCACCCTGCGCCGCCATGCGCCGAACCTGGACGAGAACCGGGACGCCCTGCTGGCAGAACTGGCCGCGCAGGCGAAGTAACAGGACCATTAGGGGAAGGAACCCGTCATGGAATGGCTGACCGAGCAGAAGCTTCCCATCGGCAAGGCAGCCAAGACAGTGGTCGAGTGGATCACGGACAATTTTGCCTGGTGGTTCGACGCCTTCTCCATCGGCATGGAAACCGCAATCGATGGCCTGCTGTGGCTGCTGCAGACACCGCACCCGCTGATCATCGTCGCGCTGGTGACCGCGCTGGCGTGGTTCCTCAAACAGTCCGTCGGCTTCACGGTGTTCGTTGCCCTGTCGCTGCTGCTGATCATCAATCAGGGGTATTGGGAAGAAACCACCGAGACCCTGGCGCTGGTGCTGTCCGCCGCCGTGGTCTGCATGGTGGTTGGCGTTCCCATCGGCGTGGCGGCTGCCCACCGGCCCTGGCTGTTCCGACTGCTGCGCCCGATCCTGGATCTGATGCAGACGATCCCGACCTTCGTCTATCTGATCCCGGCACTGATCCTGTTCGGCCTCGGCATGGTGCCCGGCCTGATCGCCACGGTGATCTTCGCCATCCCTGCCCCGATCCGCCTGACGCACCTTGGTGTTTCATCGACACCGAAGCCGCTGATCGAGGCCGGTCAGGCATTCGGCGCCACCGGCTGGCAACTGCTGTGGAAGGTGGAACTGCCCTACGCCCTGCCGTCCATCCTGGCGGGGCTGACGCAGACCATCATGCTGTCGCTGTCCATGGTGGTGATCGCCGCGCTGGTTGGTGCCGACGGTCTCGGGGTGCCAACGCTCAGGGCGCTGAACACCGTGAACATTGCCAAGGGGTTCGAGGTCGGGGTGGCCATCGTGCTGATCGCCATCATCCTCGACCGGCTCTGCCGCCGGGATGAAACACCGAAGGGGCCGGGCAAGTGAGTCTGACGTCCGAACGTGAACCCATCGTCCGTTTCCGCGACGTGGACATTGTCTTCGGCGACCGGCCCGATGCCGCGCTGCCCCTGATCGATGCCGGAAAATCCCGCGCGGAGGTTCAGGAGGAAACAGGTCAGGTCGTCGGCGTGAAGGGTGCCAGCCTGGACATACACGAAGGCGAGATCGTGGTGCTGATGGGCCTGTCCGGTTCCGGCAAGTCCACCCTGCTGCGGGCGGTCAATGGTCTCAACCCGGTCACCCGTGGTCAGGTCATCGTCAATGACGGTGCCCGGGACGTCGATGTTGCCACCTGCTCCCCCCAGGACCTGCGGCGACTGCGGATGCACCGCATCGCGATGGTGTTCCAGCAGTTCGCGCTGCTGCCCTGGCGCACGGTGGCGGAAAACGTGGGCCTGGGGCTCGAACTCGCAGGCGTGCCCCTGGCGGAGAGGCGCAAGCGCGTCAGCCATCAGCTGGGCCTGGTGGACCTGGGGGTCTGGGCCGATCGCCGGGTACATGAACTGTCAGGCGGCATGCAGCAGCGTGTTGGCCTGGCCCGCGCCTTTGCCACCGATGCACCGATCCTGCTGATGGACGAACCCTTCTCGGCACTCGACCCGCTGATCCGGGCGCATCTGCAGAACGAACTGCTGGACCTGCAATCGCGCCTGAAGAAGACCATCATCTTTGTCAGCCATGACCTGGATGAGGCGATCAAGCTCGGCAACCGCATTGCCATCATGGAAGGCGGGGAAATCATTCAGACGGGGCAGCCGGAAGACATCGTGCTGAACCCCGCGAACGACTATGTGGCCGAATTCGTGGCCCACATGAACCCGCTTCAGGTCATGCGCGCCGCGACCATGATGCGCCCGGTTGCCGATCTGCCACGGGATGACGCAGGCCTGCTGTGTCTCGACCGCCTCGGCTGGTTCAAGGTGGCCGTGGACGATACCGGCGCACCGGCTGCGGTGACCTGCAGCGGAGAGACCTGGGATCTGATCCCCGGCGACCCGGCAGTACCGCCGGGTGCCGGACAGATGGTGACAGCCGCGCCCGACGTGATCATGCAGCAGGTGATCGACTGGCGCGAACGCTCCGGCGGGCCGGTATTGATCCTGCAGGACGGCAAGCTGCTCGGCGCCATCGGCGATGATCAGATCTTCCGCGGGCTGTTGCGCCGGAAGGTCTGACCGAACGGTGGCAGGACCCTGGGTCAGCCGGTACGGATGTAGTCGCGCATGGCGTCCGCTTCGTGCTGCAGTTCGTCCACGCGGTTCTTCACCACATCGCCGATGGAGATGATGCCGCAGAGCACATTCGCCTCCACCACCGGCAGATGGCGGATACGGTGTTCAGTCATCATGCGCATCAGTTCGGCGACGGATTCATCCTTGCCGCACGTGATCACGTCACCGGTCATGATATCGGCGGCTGTCCGCTTCAGCGCATCGCAGCCGTTGTTGGCAATGGCACGCACGACATCACGTTCGGAGACGATACCATTGATGCGGTGACCGTCGTCGGACACGACGAGCGCGCCCACCTTCTCGGTCTTCAGACGTGCGACAACGCTTTCCACGGTTGCGTCGGGGCGTGTGATGGCAACATCGCCACCCTTGGCATGCAGCAGGGTTGAAACAAGCATTCCATGAACCTCCCATCCGGGGTCCGCTGGAGTGCTGTTCTGTCGGTCAGGCCGTCAAGGGCAGCTGATATGCAGGTCCTGTGGCAGGCCGGGATCGTGCAGAGCGGCCCTCCAATCGGGCCAATATGTTCACGACAACTCACCGCGAAGTGTACGGCAATCGGCACGACCGCGCAATGAAACCCGAAAACAGAATACGCGAATCCGGGACAGTGTTCATGTCCAATCCAGACCACATCTCGGATAACGAATGGATTTCGCTGGTCTTTAGTTATTCATTCCAAACCAGTCGCGAATTTCCCCTGCGTAAATATCAGCTTCGTTTCTTGAATTTTTCTGCTGCGGCATCAAAGGTTCCTGATGTGGCGATGAGCGCATTGAGCTGCGTCCCCATGGCCAGGGCGTCATCGCGCGGCATGGCGCGGGCGGCCCGATGCAGTGCCTTGGTCAGCTTCACCCCGTCCGGGTTCAGCGCCGCGGCCCGGCCAATGAAACGGTCGGCAATGCGCTTCAGATCACCGATACCGTCCGCCAGCCGGTTGACCAGCCCCATCTCGTAGAGCCGGGCCGCGTCGATCATCTCACCGAACAGCAGCATTTCCAGGCCGAGCCGCGATCCGACCAGTTGCGCCAGCAGGGGCGTGTTCACCGCCGCGGGAAACCCGGAGCGCATCTCCAGCACACCGAACTGTGCGGTCCGCTCCGCGATCACGAAGTCACACCCCATGGCCAGCGTGAAACCACCGGCCACGGCATAGCCCTGAACCACCGCGACTGACGGTATCGCCAGCCGGTCGAGACGCCGAAAAACCTCCGTCCAGGCTTCATGGCGTTCCACGGCGGGGCCGAGATTGCGGTCCTCCCCCTGCGTCAGGTCGCGCCCGGCGCAGAAATGCTCCCCTTCGCCCCGGACGGCGAGGCACCGCACCTGGCTGTCGCGGGAAATGTCATCAACCGCGCGGGCGATGTCGGCCATCATGCCGGCGGTCATCGCGTTGCGGGCTTCGGCGCGGTCGAGCACGATGCTCGCCACCGCACCCTCATGCTCGATGCGGATCAAGTCAGGTCACCGCCATCGGCACTGACGCCATGGACCGTCGGGCGCCCCTCCGCATCAATCGCCACGAAGACAAAGTCGCCTTCCGTCACCTTCACAGTCTCGGTTCCGAACTTCCGGTGCACGATGGTTTCGATGTGCACGGTTACGGACGTCCGGCCAACCCCGGTGATCGACGTGAACAGGGACACGACGTCGCCGATGCGGATCGGTGCCTCGAACGTCATGGCCTCGATGGCGCGGGTGACGCAGCGGCTGCCCAGGTGGCGCGATGCGGCGACGCCGCCGGCGATATCCATCTGTGACAGCACCCAGCCGCCGAAGATGTCACCATTGGCGTTGCAGTCAGACGGCATGGGGGCGGCGCGCAGGGTGGGTTCTCGGGTCATGTCGGTTCTCTCCAGTGGGCTGGTCGGGCGAATCCAGGGGACGCTACAGTCGCGCAAACGAAAACAGGGGGCAATGTGCCCCCTGCTCCCCAGGTCACGGATGACCGATTGGCGTGACGGATCAGGCCGTGCCGCGAATCGGATAGCCCTTTTCCTTGATGAACTTGATGCCACGCAGGATGCTGGCAATCTCCGGTCGTGCGAACGGGGCGTTGGAGATGTCGACGATCTGCACCTGACCCTCGCCATTGACCACGAACATGCCGGGTTCCGGGAATTCATGATCGGTCTCGTTCGGGCGCGGGGTCGAGACGTACAGGCCAAGCTGCTTCATATGCGCCACCGTCAGGCCATAGCCGACCGGCACCTTGACCTCGGTCTGTTCGACAGCCGCCTGGGCCTGTGCCTCCGAATCGCCGGAAACAGCAACCACATCCAGCCCGAGTTCCGTGATCTCGTCCTTCAGGGCATCAAGGCCACTGAGATAGCGCATGCAGATCGGACAATGCTTGCCGCGATAGACGATGACCATGCGCCAGTCGCCCGTCGGACCCAGGTTCAGTTCACCGCCGCCGAGTTTCGGCACCGTAATGGACGGCATGGCACCGCCTGCCGTGATCTTCCCGCTCATCATCTGCTCCAGATTGATTGCTTGTTGTGTCAGGCGGTTGAACGCGATCAGGCGGCCATGTCGTCGGTGATGGCAATCGGGCGACCCGCATCTGCCGCATCCCGGGCGCGACGCAACACGCCATCGGAAAGCTTCTGCAGGGCCTTGTGCTCGATCTGGCGTACCCGTTCCTTGGTCACGCCTAGCTGAACGCCCAGTTCCTCCAGCGTCACCTTTTCCTCATTCAGCTTCCGTTCCTTGACGATCAGCTGTTCGCGGTCGGTCAGGTCGGACAGGGCTTCGCGCAGCCACACACCACGGGTCGCCCCGTCACGCACGGTCTGCGTCACCTCTTCCGGAGAGGGCCGGTCGTCCACCAGGAAGTCACCCCATTCGTCGGAGCCTTCCTCACCCGCCGGGGCATTGAGGGACTGGTCCTTGGCCGACAGCCGGTTGGCCATGGCAATGACTTCGCGGGTCGAGACCTTCAGCTTCTCGGAAATCTGGTCACGGGCCTCTTCGGTCAGGCTGGTGACACCTGCACCGTCGATCTGGGCGCGCAGGCGGCGCAGGTTGAAGAACAGGGCCTTTTGCGCGGCGCTGGTACCGGACCGGACAATGGACCAGTTGCGCAGCACGTATTCCTGCATCGACGACCGGATCCACCAGGTCGAGTAGGTGGAGAACCGCACGCCCCGTTCCGGTTCGAACCGGGCCGCAGCCTGCATCAGGCCGACACAGCCTTCCTGAACCAGATCAGCACGCGGCAGGCCATAGGCACGGAACCGTCCGGCGACCGAGACCACCAGGCGCATGTAGGCAGAGACCAGTTCATGCAAGGCACGCTCATCACCATGGTCGCGCCAGCGCAGTGCCAGATCCTGTTCGTGTTCGAACGAGAGCAGGGGCGCGGACATCGCCGTGGAGATGAACTGCTGTTCCTGCCGTACCGACTGCATCGCATTATCATGAATCATTGTCGTCACCCGTCTTTCCGGCTCCGCCCGTCGAACCCGCCAGGATTCGCTTTCCCCCGGACCGTGCCTTGCTGCGACCGACTGCCCCTTGGCAAATTGGTTTCGCCTCGATACCTTAATGCAGCACGTTCGAGCCTCACAAGCATTAATTTTCGAGTCGAAACCAAATGACCGTGAACGACGGCCAGACCAGAAGTGACAACGCTGATGCACGCCCCCCCGCCGCCCTGCCCGGCGCGATGGACCATGCGGCGCGTGTGGCCGAACTGATTGACCGACTTGGCCGGATGACCCGCGAACTGCAGTATGTGGATGGGCTGAACCCGGCACAGTGGGAGGCCTTGCGCTATCTCAACCGGGCCAACCGCTATTCCCGCACCCCCGGCGGCGTTGCCGAGTTCCTCGGCGCGACGAAGGGCACGATTTCCCAGACCGTCTCGGCCCTGGAATCCAAGGGGCTGATCGCGCGCACGCCGAGCGATCGCGACAAGCGTGTCTGCCTGATCGACCTGACGGACGAAGGCAAGCGGATGATCGCCCGCGATCCCGTGCGCTGTATCGAGACGATTGTCGGCGAGATGGATGAGGCGACGGCGGCCCAGATGGTCGGTGGCCTTGGCCGATTGATGGCCAGCCTGCAGATCGAACTCGGTTCCAAGCCCTTCGGCGTCTGTGTCGCCTGCTGCCGCCATCTGGCCCCCGACGCGGGCTGCAAGCAATCCGAAGGTGCCCCGAAGTGCGGCATGACCGGGGAGCCGCTGAAAGGCGATGCGCCGCAGCGAATCTGCGTCAATTATCTCAACGACGCAGCCGAATAAAAGAAGAACATCGGCGCGCTGCCCGCTAGGATCGACGCATGAACGATGCGTCTGTTTCCACCCATATCCTGCCCACGGCCTTCACTGAATGGTTCTGTCAGCGCGGCTGGCAGGCCCGGCCGCACCAGATCCGGCTGGCAGAGGTCGCTGCCCGTGGTGGCGATGCCTTGCTGATTGCGCCGACAGGTGGTGGCAAGACGCTGGCGGGGTTCCTGCCGACCCTGATCGACCTGGCAGCGAAACCACGACCCGGTCTGCACACGCTCTATGTTTCACCGCTGAAGGCCCTGACCTACGACATCGCGCAGAACCTCGACGCGCCGGTGCAGGAAATGGGCCTGCCGATCACGCTTGAAACACGCACCGGCGACACGCCGCAGTCGAAGCGCCAGCGCCAGAAGAAGACCCCGCCCAACATCCTGCTGACGACCCCCGAACAGCTTGCCCTGCTGCTTGCCGCGCGGGAGGCGAAACAGATGTTCCGTAATCTGGGGGCAGTGATCATCGACGAACTGCATGCCTTTGCCGACACCCGGCGCGGCGACCTGCTGGCGCTGGATCTGGCACGGCTGGGCGCCCTTGCCCCGGGCCACCGCCGGGTCGGTCTGTCGGCCACGGTGGCAGAGCCGGAACGGCTGGCCCGTTTCGTCGGACTGGCGCAGGGGCCGGCAACGATTATCCGTGGTCCACCCGGCCCCCGCCCCGATGTCGCCATCCTGCGCGCGGAGGGGCGGATCCCCTGGTCGGGCCATACGGCAATGCATGTGATCCCGGAGATCTATCGGGCAATCCGCGCCCACCGCACCGTGCTGGTCTTCGTCAATACCCGCAGCCAGGCCGAGCGGGTGTTTCAGGAACTCTGGCGGGCCAACGACGACGGGCTGGCCATCGCCCTGCATCACGGCAGCCTGGATGTGGAACGCCGCCGCAAGGTGGAAACGGCCATGGCGCGGGGTGCCCTGCGGGCCGTGGTCTGCACCTCCACCCTCGACCTCGGCATCGACTGGGGCGATGTGGATCTGGTCGTCCAGGTCGGGGCGCCGAAGGGGGCCGCGCGCACACTGCAGCGGATCGGTCGGGCCAACCATCGCCTCGATGAGCCAAGCAAGGCCATGTTCGCCCCCGCCAACCGGTTCGAGGAACTGGAATGCCTTGCCGCGCTGGAGGCGCTGGCAGAGGGCCAGGTGGATGCCCCGCCTGCACGGGACGGGTCTCTCGACGTTCTGGCACAGCACGTTCTGGGAGTTGCCTGTGGCGCGCCGTTCGCAGCCGACGACCTGTTTCGGGAAGTCATATCGACGGAGCCTTATCGCGAACTGGATCGGGAGACCTTCGACCGGGTGATCGATTTCGTGGCCACCGGCGGCTATTCGCTGAAACGCTATGAGCGCTATCACCGGTTGCGCCAGACCGTCGAGGGGCGGTGGCGCGTCGCCAACCCGCGCGTGGCGCAACAGTACCGCATGAACGTCGGCACCATTGTCGAAGCGCCGATGCTGAAGGTGCGCATCAGGGGCGGGCGAAACCTCGGCGAGATCGAGGAGTATTTCATCGAGCAGTTGAGCCCCGGCGATACCTTCATCTTCGCGGGCGAGATCCTGCGCTTTCAGTCCGTGCAGGAAACCACCGCCATCGTCACCCGCGCACCGGGGGAAGAAGCCAGCGTGCCAAGCTATCAGGGCGGCAAGTTCCCGCTGTCCACCTTTCTGGCAGAGAAGGTGCGCGCCATCCTGGCAGACCCCGGCCAGCACCCGGGCCTGTCGCCGCAGGTGCGCGACTGGCTGGGGATACAGAGCTGGCGATCCGTGCTGCCCCGCCCGGACCAGCTGCTGGTGGAGACATTCCCCCGCGCGAAGAAGCATTACCTCGTCGCCTACCCGTTCGAGGGACGGCTGGCGCACCAGACGCTCGGCATGCTGCTGACCCGGCGCATGGAACGGATGCGGTTACGGCCCTTGGGCTTTGTCGCCAGCGACTATGCGATCGCGGTCTGGTCGCTGCGCCCGGTCGAGGACGTGGACGAACTGTTCGCACCGGACATGCTGGGGGACGATCTGGATGCCTGGCTGGACGAATCCATCCTGATGAAACGCACTTTCCGCAACGTCGCCACCATCGCCGGACTGATCGAGCGGCGGTTTCCGGGTCAGGAGAAGTCCGGCCGCCAGATGACCATTTCGTCGGATCTGATCTACGACGTCCTGCGCGAACATGAACCGGACCACATCCTGCTGCGCGCGACGTGGGAGGACGCGGCCACCGGCCTGCTGGACGTGCGCAGGCTGGGCGACATGCTGGTCCGGGTGCAGGGTCACATTCACCTGCAGCGGCTGGACCGCATCTCACCGCTCGCCGTCCCCGTGATGCTGGAAATCGGCAAGGAACCGGTGATCGGCGAAGCCATGGGCGACATCATAGCCGAAGCCGCCGACGGCCTGATGGCAGAGGCGTCGGTGCTGCTATGACGACAACGGAAATGGTCGTCAATGGTGCGCGCCTGCAGCCTGATCCATCGGGTGCGGTCTGGTGGCCAGCGGAGGGGATGCTGATCGTATCGGACCTGCATTTCGAGAAGGGTTCCGCCATGGCCCGGCGCGGGCATGGCCTGTTGCCGCCCTACGACACGGCAACCACGCTGACCCGGCTGGAAGCCCTGTTGCAGCACTACCGGCCCGCCCGATTGCTCGCCCTGGGCGACAGTTTTCATGACCGGCACGCGTTCAGCCGCCTCAGCGCGAATGAGACAGACCGGCTTGCGGCCCTGTCGCAGCGCCAGGAAATGATCTGGATCACCGGCAACCACGATCCCGAACCGCCTGACAGCATCGGCGGGCGCATTCTGGAAACATATCCCTGCGGCCCGCTGCTTTTCCGCCATGAACCCGTCGTGGGGCGGGCGCCGGGCGAAGTCGCGGGGCATCTGCACCCAAAGGCCCGGATCAGGGGGCGGGGTCGGCAGGTTCGGGCGCGCTGTTTCGCAACCGACGGTCTGCGGCTGATCGTGCCTGCATTCGGGGCCTATACCGGTGGGCTCGACGTCATGGACGCCGCCTTCAGACCGCTGTTCCCGAAGATGTTTCACGCATGGATGATGACCGGAGACCGGGTCCTGCCCGTACGATCGGACCGGCTTGTCGCGGCGGTTGCCTGAACACTAACGCCCCCGGCGCATGGATCAGGCGGGTGCGCAGGGCCAATGTCGCGGTCAGCCCGTCGCCGCCAGCGCGGCATCATCCTCTTCCCAGGCGGCACGCTTGCGATAGATGGTCTGTGGTGCGATGCCCAGCAGGGCCGCAGCCGTGCGGATGTTGCCGCCACAGCGCTCTATGGCCCCTTCGATGTAGTCCCGCTCCACCGCCGCCAACGGGCGAATATCCTCCGAAAGGCTCTTCACGTCCGACGGACGGGCACGGGCGATTTCACCTTCTGGCTGCGGCACGGACGGGGCTGGCACCTGTGCGACCGAAACCACCGGCGTCACCAGCGAAAGCGGCGGCGGCAGCATGTCGGGCGTCACCAGTTCCCCGTCATGCAGCACCACCGTGTTGTGCATGACGTTCTGCAGTTCGCGCACATTGCCGGGCCACTCGTACGACATCAGGATTGCGGCAGTCGCAGGATCGAAGTCCCTGAACTTCCGATTTTCCTGCTCGGCGAACTTTGCCAGGAACACCCGCGCGATCTTGACGATGTCATCATCGCGGTCACGCAGCGGCGGCAGATGCAGCGGTATGACGTGCAGCCGATAATACAGGTCTTCGCGGAACCGCCCGGCCTTCACCTCTGCCATCGGATCCTTGTTTGTGGCGCAGATCACGCGCACATCGACCTTGTCGGTCCGGGAAGCGCCAACCTTGCGATAGGTCTCGGTCTGGATGAAGCGCAGCAGCTTGGCCTGCAGGTCCAGGTCCATCTCGCAGACTTCATCCAGGAACAGCGTGCCGCCATCGGCCATGGACGCCGCACCTTCACGTTCCCCCAGCGCCCCGGTGAAGGCGCCCTTCACATGACCGAAGATCTCGCTTTCCATCAGGTCGTGCGGGATGGCGGCGCAGTTGATGGCAATGAAGGGGCCATTGCGGCGCGGGCTGCGGTTCTTGATCGCCTCGGCGCAGACTTCCTTGCCGGTTCCGCTCTCGCCGGTCACGAAAACGGTGGCCTTGGACGGGGCAGCAGCCTCCACGATCCGATAGACCGCCTGCATCGCCAGGGCACTGCCGACGAAACCCTCGAACCCGTCCTTGTCGATCTCGGAACGGTAGGTATTGACGATATCGCGCAGTTCCGTGCGTTCCAGCACGTTCTTCAACGTCACCTTCAGCCGGTCGGCGTTGAACGGTTTCACGATGAAATCCGACGCCCCCGCCTGCATCGCCGTGACGGCTGTCTGCACCGACCCGTGGGCCGTGATGACAATGACCGGCAGGCTGTCGTCGATTTCGGTCACATGGCGCAGGATGTCCATCCCGTCCATGTCAGGCAGCTTCAGGTCCAGCAGAATGGCGTCCGGCCGGTGCCGTTCGATGTACGCCAGTGCCGGCTTGCCCAGTTCCTCATGGTGGATCTCGTAGGGTTCGTCGCGCAGGAACTGGATATAGCTGCGCGCAAGGGTGGGCGTATCCTCCACCAGTAATATCTGCGCCGCACCATTTCTGCTCATCAGTCTGATCTTCCCCCAATATCGCCACGAACCGGTTTATCGTAGTATCACCGTCTGCAGGGTGTTCGCGATGAACGCAACATCCGTGAGCGACAGAGTCAAATTGCGATTTCACATGCGCCTGGTCAATGTTCTTCGACGCAGATCTGTTATCGACACCACGGACGACAACCTGTCCGGTGGATCAGGGCGCGTGCGCTTCGGCCTTCTGGGGCTGACAATCGCGATCCTGATGGCGACAACGGTCTTCTCGATCCTGACGCTTCGGCAGGAATATAACGCCAGTTCCAGCCGCTATGACAGCGTTGTCTGGGGTGCGACACACACGCGCAGCGAGCTTTCGCTGTTTCTCAGCACACTCGACAATTACGTCCTCGGGACCGCTGGCATGTCGCAGCCGGAATTCCAGCAACGGCTGGGATACCTGAAGCAGCGGCTGCCGACGTTCCTCGTCGCCATGCAGAGCGACAAGGGCGACAGCCTGGGCGCAGGCAGCATTGCCGCCAGTATCGAGCGGACGTTCGAGGTCAATGACAAGCGTCTGATGGGTCTGCAAACCGGCGACTTCCGCAGCTACAGCGCAATTCGGACGGACCTGGTGTCCCTGTTCCAGTCGTTGCAGCAACTGACGAATTCGAGCGAACTGACCGTCACCCAGTCGCGGGTCGATCGACTGGAACCGATCTACTTCGAGCTGTTGCTGTCTGCGGTGGCGACCCTGATCGGGTCAGGCACGCTGGTCTGGTTCCTGATCCGGGAAATCCGCCGGACCCGCAGGCTCTACCGCAAGGTTGCCCGGGCGGAGGCACGCGAGAGTGCCGCCCGCACCCAGTTGCTGGAAGCCATCGAGGCGATGACGGACGGTTTCGCGCTCTATGATGCCGACGACCGCCTGATCCTGTTCAATACCAAGTACCGCGAATTCTATTCCACTGGTTCTGGCCAGGTCACCGAAGGTCAACGGTTCGAGGACATCATCCGGCAGGCGGCATCACGTCGCATTCTGACCGATGGCCGGGGCCCCGAGGTCTGGATCGCCGAGCGGCTGGAGCGGCACCGCAACCCGCGCGGGCCTGTCGAGACCCAGCTGACCGACAATCGCTGGCTGCTGGTCGGTGAGTTCCGGACGGAGGACGGCGGGCGGGTCAGCGTCCACACCGACATCACGGCGCAGAAGGAGAACGAAAGCGCCCTGATGGAAGCCAAGGAGCGGGCGGAGGACGCCAACGTCGCCAAGTCCCGGTTCCTGGCCATGATGAGCCATGAGATCCGCACCCCGATGAACGGGGTTCTGGGCATGACGAACCTGCTGATGGAAACGCCGCTGAACGGCGAACAGCGCCAGTATGCCGATACCGTGCGTCTGTCCGGTGAGGCGCTGCTGACGATCATCAACGACATCCTCGACTTCTCGAAACTGGAGGCCGGGCGGCTGGAGCTCGAAAGCGTGGCCTTCGACCTGTCGGATCTGGTCGATGGTGTCACGGACCTGCTCTCTGCCCGCGCGTTCGAGAGCGGTATTGAAGCGGTGGTCATCCTTGATCCGTCCATCCCGAAGGTCCTCAAAGGCGACCCGACCCGCATCCGTCAGGTGCTGCTGAACTTTGCGGGCAATGCCATCAAGTTCACCGACACGGGTGGCGTGACGCTGGATGTTTCCATGGCGGGCGGCACGCCAGAGGCGCCGGTGATCCGTTTCGATGTCCGCGACACCGGCATCGGCATCCCGAAGGACCGCCAGAACGCCCTGTTCCAGGAATTCACGCAGGTCGATGCGTCAACCGCGCGCCGGTATGGCGGGACCGGGCTGGGTCTGGCCATCTGCAAGCGGCTTGTGGGGC
The DNA here is from genome assembly GCA_029210175.1 of Minwuia sp. Classification (GTDB taxonomy): domain Bacteria; phylum Pseudomonadota; class Alphaproteobacteria; order Minwuiales; family Minwuiaceae; genus Minwuia. The sequence goes on from JARGPL010000027.1 coordinate 101,430, forward strand.
TGATGAACGGCCAGATCGGCCTCGAAAGCGTCGAGGGTGAAGGCAGCACGTTCTGGTTCGAGGCAACGCTGGCCGCCGCCGAACAGCCAGCCAGAGACCCGCTTGCGTCCCTGCTGCGCATGACCGATGGCCGCACCGTCGCCGTCCTGTCCGCCAACAGCGTACTGCGTGACGGCCTTGCCGCCCGCGCCCGCGGGCTGGGCCTCAGCGTCGCGCATCAGGCCGAAGACATGCAGCCGCCATCAGAGACCGTTGATCACCTGCTGATCGCCGGGGAACTTGTGGAATCGGCACAGGTTTCTGCCATCCGCGCGCTGCGGCGCATGGTGTCCGGGCGCATGTTGATCGCGCTCGCCCCTGCACACCGTGGTCGGGCCGACGACCTGCTGGCGCGCGGGTTCGACGGTTTCATCACCCGACCGGTCCGGCAGCTGGCCCTGGCAAGAGCCATCACCGGGCGCGATCTGGAAGATGCCGGACCTCAGCAGGTCGGAACCGAGCAGATCGGCGACATCGCGGCACAGGGCAGCCGTGTCCTGATCACCGACGACAACAGGATCAACCTGCAGGTCGCCCGGATCATGCTTCAGAAGGCAGGTTACATCGTGGAAACGGCGGAGGATGGCAGGGCTGCCGTGGCGGCCATCAGCAAGTCGCCGTTCGAAGTGGTTCTGATGGACGTGCAGATGCCGGACATGGACGGGTTCGAGGCCACGGCGCGCATCCGTGCCCTTGGTGGCAACCGGGCGGCCGTGCCCATCGTTGCCGTCACGGCCAATGCAATGCCGGAACATCGCGAGGAGTGTCTGGCCAAGGGCATGGACGATTTCATTGCCAAGCCCTTCGACAAGGTGGAACTGCTGCAACTCGTTGCCCGCTGGGCCGTGATCGGCGCCAGGGCAACCGGCGGCCCGGCTGCAGACAACAAGGCACCGGCGGAACTGAACAATGCGGCATCGGATTCCGGCACGCCTGACAAGCCGGAGGCACGCGCCGGAGAGACAGCCGGAACCCTGGTCGATGATACGAACGCGGACACCGGTCCGGCCATTGCGGACAGCAAGGTGCCCCTGATCGATCACGAAATCCTGGATCAGTTCGCCCGGGACGTGGGCGATGAATTCCTGTCCGACCTGATCAATGACTTCATGGAAGACACGCTCGCGCGTCTGGAAAAGTTACAGCAGGCCCCTGACGAATCGAATCGCGCCGAACTGGAACGGGAAGCCCACAGCCTGAAAGGCAGTGCCGGAACAGTCGGTGGCATGCGTCTGTTCGATGCGGCGCAGGTCGCCGAAGACATGTTTGAAAACAATGATCTGGATGGTGCCCGTGCGGCTGTCGCGCAACTGACCCCCGTCGCCGAGGCAACTGTTGCGGCCTATGTTAAGATCCTCGCGGCACGGGCGGCCTGATCGTCCAATTCAGCGTGCGCGGGCATGGCATCAGGCTTGCGTACCAAGGCTGTATTCACAGATTGTGACACTCGTTTGGTGCCACATGAACGGTTGAGGACGGACAACATGGACCAGCCCACAAGCCGCGACAGCGCCGAGGTCACGCTCTCCGACGCGATGACCGATGTTGCTGGATTCGTGCTTCCCGCCGATCAGGTCGCAGGCGCGACCGAGGATGCGGACCGGGCGGAAACCGTGCAGTTGCTGACCAGCGAGGTCCAGGGCACGCTTTCGGTCCGTACCGTTGTCGGTGACGTCTTCGTGGTGCATGTGGATGGCCGTCAGGGACCGCTGCAACTGGGCGAACGCGTCGGCCCCGGCGACATCATCCTGACCCGCGGGGATGGTGCCGTCGAACTGGTTACAGCTGACGGCGCTGCGGCATTCTTCGACAGCGACAGCCGCATCCTGCTGGAAGCCCCGACGGACGACAGTTCGCGCGAACCGCAGTTTTTCGTCATCCAGGGCCAGTTCGCGGTCGACAATACCGCTGCGGAAAGTGGCGGCGCTGACGTGTTGTACGTGCGCACACCGGTGGCAAATCTGACGGTTCGCGGTGCCCGGGTCATTGGCAAGGCAGCACCCGAAGCCCAGGCCAACACCTTTGTCCTTCTGCCCAGCACCAGCGGCTTCACCACAGGGTCCGTTGCGGTCGCGACCGCCGGTGCCGTGCTGGTTCTGGATCAGCCCCTGCAGGGCATGGAAGTCCTGTCCATGTTCCGCCAGCCGACAGCGCTGAGCAACATCGACGTCGACACCCTGTTGAGCTCCTTCGCACCCGGCGTTCTGGCCTATACCGATCTGGACAGTCTGTCTGACCTGCCCCCGATCGAGGACCCGAGCGTCCTGGCGCAGCTTCGCGCCGCGCTGGGTCTGGACGACGATCAGGTCGAGATTGCCGCCGGAGAGGAAATCGGCGACGTATCCGGTGAGGAACAGGTGATCGGCAGCGTCGGCGACGATGATCTGGCCGATCGCAATGACGACGATGAACAGATCGTCGGCGACGACAATGACAACAACAACAACATCATCAGCTTCGATGGCACACAGCGCTACAACATCGCGCAGGGTGACGCGACGCTGATTGGCGGCGGCGGTATCGACACGCTGATCATTCAGGCCGACGAAAACCAGACCAACATCGTCACCGGTCAGACGGAAGATGGCCGTGCGGTGATGAATTTCGACGTGGACGGCGTGAACACCCAGGTCACGATCCAGAATGTCGAGGAACTGGAGATCGACCTGGGAACCAATGATGATCGGGTGATTCTTGGCGACCTCACCGGATCCGGCATCCTGGACAATACCGTCATCATCCGGACCGGTGCAGGCAGCGACATTATCGATGGCCGGAACGCAGGCCTGTCGCTGGAACTCTTCGGCGGTGCAGGCGATGACACGCTCACGGGCGGTGTTTCCAACGATCTGCTCTCCGGCGGCACCGATGCCAGCCTGCTCACCGGCGGCGCAGGCAATGACCGCATCATCGGCGGTACCGGTACTGACCGGGCTGTCTACGCGGGCGACAAGAACAACTTCGATCAGAGTGTCGATGACACCAGCGGTGACATCACCCTGCAGGACACGGTGGGCGCGGAAGGCACCGACACGTTGAGCGCCGAGATCGACGAGATCGACTTCAACGGCTCGATATTCGACATCACCCTGGGCGATGCTGGCGCCAACAGTCTGATCGGCGATGGCGGCAACAACATCCTCGTAGGACGCGCAGGCGACGACACGGTAAGCGGCGGCGACGGCAACGATGTGCTGGCCGGCGGCGGCGGTTCCGATCGGGCGACGTTCAGCGGCATTGCATCGAACTTCACCGCCGATGCTTCTGCCGACGGTCTGTCGGTGATCCTGACCGACACGGTCGGTTCGGAAGGCGTCGACACCCTTTCCACCGACATCGAGATCCTGGAATTCGCGGGCACCGGGCTGAACACGACCTTTGGCACGTCCGGGGATGACCTGCTGAACCAGCAGGACGGCGGCGCGGTCGCGGTTGGCGGTACGGGCAGCGACACGATCAACGGCGGCGCTGGCAGCGATGTGCAGTTCGGCGGTGCGGGCAGTGACAGCCTGTCCGGCGGCGCGGGCGGCGACACCCTGCTGGGCGAGGACGGCGACGATACCCTGGCAGGCGGCGTTGATGACGACCAGATCTTCGGCGGCAACGGCAACGATCTCGCCATCTTCAACAGCGCCATCGAGGACATCACGGGGACAGCGGAAGCCGATGGCTCGGCCATCACGGTGGAGAGCACGGCAGAGGGCCGCGACACCATCGGCAACGACGTCGAACAGATCCGGTTCGCTGGCGAAACCTTCGATCTGACCTTCGGGTCCGTGAACGCCGACAACCAGACCCTGGGCGATGGCAATGACATCGTGGCCGCACTTGCCGGGAACGACACCATCGCCACAGGCGGGGGACGCGATGCCGTGCTCGCCGGGGACGGTAACGACGACATCTCCGGCAACGCCGGTGTCGATACCCTGCTGGGTGAAGATGGCGATGACACCCTGACAGGTGGTGTCGGCGACGACGTGCTTTCCGGCGGCGCAGGAACGGCTGACCGTGCCGTTTTCGCTGGCAATGTGGCGGAGTTCAGCCTGTCTGCGTCCGGGGACGGAACATCGGTCACGATCACCGACAACCTGACAGGCGATGTGGACGAAGGCACGGATCGGCTGGACGGCACCTTCGAGCAGTTGCAGTTCTCCGGCGAAGTCCTGGCACTGACGGTCGGCGGCGCGGCAGACGATGCCCTGACAGCGGACAATACCCGCAACATCATGTTCGGCGGCGACGGCAACGACACGATCACGGGCGGCACGGCCGCGGACATCCTGTCCGGCGGGGCGGGCACCGACGTGGTGAGCGGCGGGGCCGGTGCGGACGACATCAATGGCGATGCGGGCGATGACACGCTGGCCGGCGGCACAGGCAATGACAGCCTGCGCGGCGGTGATGGCACGGACCGGGTGGAGATCGCCGACGACGCCCTGGGGGTCACGACCGACCCGGAGCGGACAATCGAGGTCAACGCGCTGTCCGATGCATCCGCCGTCGTGGTGACCCAGGTTGGCACGGGCGAATCCGACACGCTGTTCGCCGATGTCGAGGAAGCGTCCTTCAACGACGCCCTGTTCAGCCTCCGCGTGCTGGATGATACGGCCAACACCGAAACCCTCGGCGTGACCAACGATATCGTGGCCGGACTTGGCGGCAATGACACGTTGGACGGCGGGGCCGGTCGCGACTTCCTCAGCGGCGATGCGGGCGATGACAGCCTGTCCGGTGGTGATGGCGATGACACGCTGGAAGGCGACGCGGGCAACAACACCCTCAGCGGCGATGCGGGCAACGACAGTTTCCGCTTCAACGCCACCAACGCGGGCACCAACGCGGTTGCTGGCGGTGATGGCGCGGCGGACGAGATCAACCTGCTGCTGAATGACACCGCAGGCAGTGCCGTGGACATTTCGGCTTCCGAAACGGATGTGACCGTACAGACAACAACCGGTGCAACGGTTCAGACAGTGACCGGCGACGCGGCGGTCGAAAGGGTCGGCATCACCGGCTCCACAGGCAATGACAGCGTGACCGTAGGTGATCTTGCCGCCACGGGCATAGGCGATGTCGTGGCGGAGCTCGACTCCGGCAACGACAATCTGGACGGGCGTTCGGCGACGGCGAGCCTGAACGTCAAGGGCCAGGCCGGCGATGACACGCTGCGCGGCGGCGTGGGCAACGACACCCTGGATGGCAACGGGCAGGGCACGGATGCCACCTCCGGTGACGTGGTGACCTACGACCATCTGGATACCGACCTGCTGGCGGACCTCTCGCGCGGCTTTGCCACCAGCGCCGATTCGGGCACGGATCAGCTGTCCCGCCTGGAGACCGTCATCGGCGGCGCGGGCAACGACACCATCACCGGCAGCGACAGCGCCAACCGTCTTGTCGGCAACGGGGGCAACGACAGCCTGACGGGGCTGGCGGGCGATGACACGCTGGCGGGTGAAGCGGGCGACGACACGCTGAACGGCGACGATACGCTGAACGGCACCGGGCTGGACGTGGCTGACTATTCCGCGCTGGGGGCGGAAGATCTGGTCATGACCGTGACCGATGCGACGGTCAACGCAGGCAGCTTCGGCACCGACACCTTCATTTCCATCGAAGGCATCTTCGGCGGTGCGGGCAATGACCTGCTGAACGGCGATGCCGGGTCGAACCGCATGAATGGTGGCGCAGGCAACGATACGATCAGCACCTTCGCCAGCAATGACACGATCATCGGCAGCGCCGGCAACGACAGCCTGAATGCGGGTGACGCCACCGACAGCGATACGATCGATTATTCCACGATCGCCAATGGCGGCGTCACCGTCGACCTGGGCATCGTCGACCTGGGCATCGGGAATGCCAACGGGACAGGCATCGGCAACGACACGCTGACCGGATTCGAAAATGTCATCGGCACCAATCAGGACGATCAGATCTTCAGTGACGCCAGCGCGGGTCGCCTCGAAGCACGGGGCGGCAATGACTTCGTCACCGGCGGTGACGGCATCGACGACATCCTGGGTGAGGACGGCAACGACACCCTGAGCGGTGACAATGGCGCCGACAGCCTGCGTGGCGGTCTGGGTCAGGACTCCATCAATGGTGGCGACGGCAATGACTTCATCCAGAGCGAACAGGGTGCCGACACGGTCTTCGGCGACGCGGGTGACGACACGATATCCGGCGGGTCCGGCGCAGACCTGATCGACGGCGGCACCGGTGCCGACAGCATCAATGGTGATGCAGGCAATGACACCGTGCGCGGGGGTGACGGCAATGACCAGATCGCGGCCCTCTCGGGGCTGAACACGCTGCAGGGTGATGGTGGCGACGACAGCATCTCCGGTGGTGACAATGTCGATGAGATATTCGGCGGTCTTGGTTCCGACGAACTGACCGGCAACCAGGGCGACGACCGTTTCCGCTATGACACGGTCGATGACGGCGGCGACACGATCACCGACTTCGCCAGCGGCGGCGACAGGTTCCTGATCGATCGGGGCGGGTTCAACAATGTCGGCGGCGGGGCGAACAGCCTGACCGACGGGCAGAACTTCGTCAGCGCCGCCTTCGACCTGACCAACAACCCCGGCGGCGTGAACATCGGCACGAACGAAGCCACGTTCTTCTTTGACGAAAGCGACAACCGCCTGCATTTCGACCCCGACGGCGGGTCCAGCGCCAACAGCTTCGAGATTGCGCGCCTGACGTCCGGTACCGTTCAGGCGGCGGATTTCGAAGTACAGTAGATACCGGTGTCGGCGCTCCGGATCCACGGCATTCGCGCTTGACCTGACCGCACTGCGCCATAGGTTGCGCGGTGCCGGATCTCCCCGGCATCTTCACAGCATGGCGGCAGGATGAACCACGGATCCGACACTCTGGGCCGCAGCATCATGGACGGGCTGCGCATGACCTTCGGGTTTGCGCTGGGCGCGTTCACGTTCGGCATCGTCTATGGCACTGCCGCGCATGTGCAGGGCATGGGGGATGAGCAGACACTGGTACTCAGCTTCACCGCCTTCGCCGGTGCAGCGCAGTTCGCGGTGCTGCCGTTCTGGAACGATCCGCTGCCGCTGCTTGCCATCGCACTCTCCGCCGGTCTGGTCTCCACCCGCAACATCCTGATGGGCCTGACCCTCACGCCGATCCTGCGACAGATGTCCCCGCTGCACCGGCTGGTTGGCATCTGGCTGCTGGTCGATGCCACCTGGGCCCTGACGATGCGGGAACGCCATCGGGCTGATGTCGGTGTGCTGTATCTCACCTGCTCCCTCACCCTGCTGGTCACCTGGATGGCAGGGGTCGCGCTGGGGGTCAGCCTGCCCGGGGTGCTGGATCCGGTCACCCAGGAAGCACTGGGATACGGCGGAATCACGTTCCTGTTCCTGATCCTGCTGATGGTTGCGCGCAGCCGCATCGGCCCCGTGCTGCCGTGGCTTGTTGCTGCTGCCGCCGCCGTGGCGGCAGACCATTTCCTGGATCCGCAGTTCTCCCTGATCATCGGTGTCGGGGCCGGGGCCCTGACCGGCCTGATCCTGCCGGAGCGCGCGGATGGTTGATACGCTTTCGGCATGGATCGCGATCGGCATGCTGACCGTGGTCGTCTTCGCATCCCGCTATCTCGGCTATGCGATCGGCAACCATGTCCCGGCCAGGGGGCGGTTACGGCGGTTGTTGAACGTGTTGCCCGGCTGCGCCATCGCAGCCGTCGTCGCCCCGCAGATCGCCCATGCCGGTCCGTTCCAGATCGCGGTACTTGCTGTTGCCGGGATCGCGCTTTGGCTGACGGGGCAGGTTGCCGTGGGTCTGCTGCTTGGTCTTGGCCTGCTGGTTGGCGGCGCACATCTGGGTTTCTGATCATGTCCAGCCGGTTCGGTCCGGTTATCTGGTGACGTCGTCACGCTGGTGTGATGAACTCGGCGCTGAATAAACGTCGCTGTTTCCTTGTTAATCACACGTCTGGTGCGGGATGATGGGGGCACTGATGCCTGGAATGCCGCAAGTGCGGCAGTCCGTCGACCTGACGGTCGGGAACCTTGAGGAGGAATTTGATGAAGAAGATCATTCTGGCGAGCATTGCCGCCACCGTGTTTGCCGGGGCAGCTTTCGCGGGCGCACATGGCAGCATGTCCGACAAGCGCGTTGCGAGCATGAAGGAAATCGGCGGTGCCATGAAGGCCATCTCCGACGTTGCCAAGGGCAATGCCGAGGCGAGCGATGCCACCGTGGCCGCAGCGATGAAGATCAACACCCTGTCCCAGCAGGTCCCGTCATGGTTCCCGGAAGGGTCGGGCGAATATCGCGCTAAGGCCAACATCTGGACCGATTGGGCCGGCTTCAAGGCAGCCAATGACAAGTTCGTTGCTGCATCCGCTGACCTGGTCGAGGCGACCAAGACCATGGACGCTGGCAAGATCGGTGCAGCACTGGGCGCCACGGGCAAGACCTGCGGCGGTTGCCACGAGACCTACCGTGGTCCGAAGCCGAGCTGATCGGCGTGATCCTGCGCAAGCATTTCCGTACAGGCCTTCGTCGGGTCGGGCTCTTGCCCGGCCTGGCGTCGGTCCTTGCCGTCCCTGCGCTTCTCCTCGCCGGAATGGCGGGCTCCGCCGTGGCTGAGACCACCGTGGAAAAGGGTGCCTATCTTGTCCGTGCCGGTGGCTGCCTGGCCTGCCATACGGCGAAGAAGGACGGGGTCGCCTATGCTGGCGGACATGCGCTGAAGACACCTTTCGGAACATTCTACAGTCCCAACATCACGCCGGACCCGGATCACGGCATCGGCCGCTGGTCGGACGACGACTTTGTCCGCGCCCTGCATGAAGGTGTCGCGCCCGACGGCGGACGCTATTTCCCGGTCTTTCCCTATGGCAGCTACACACGGATGACCCGGGACGATGCCCTGGCGATCAAGGCGTTCCTGTTCTCGCTCGATCCGGTGGCACAGCCGAACCGCGAACACGATGTCAGCTTCCCCTTTTCCTGGCGGTTCATGCAGCGCGGCTGGCGCACGCTGTTCTTCGATGAAGGGCGGTTCGAACCCGATCCCGCGCAGTCGGCGGAATGGAACCGCGGCGCCTATCTGGTGGATGCCCTGACCCACTGCGGCGAATGCCATACACCACGCAACGTTTTCGGTGGTCTGAAGCGCGACCAGTACATGTCAGGCACCGTGGACGGGCCGGAAAACCAGTCGGTGCCGAACATCACCCCGCACGCCACCGGAATCGGCGACTGGGGCAGGGGCGATCTGGTCAGCCTGCTGAAAAGCGGCATGAAACCCGATTTCGACAATGTGCAGGGCACGATGGCGGAAGCCATAGACGATGGCCTGAAGTACCTGACAGACGCAGACCTGCAGGCGATAGAGACCTACATCTACGCGATAGAACCGATCGAAAACACCATCGCAAAGTGACACCGGATCAGCATGTTGGCTGATCACGGGACGGGGCATCTTCTGCGATCCGGGCAGGGTCTCGGGAAATCATTCATGCGTGGATGAAACGCTGCCATGCAGTTTCAATGCTGGTGATCGGGCTGTCAGACCGATAGCCTTTAGGTATTGTCAGTTCAATGAGGTCCGTCTTGTCCGACTCGAGCAAAGAGATTTCGACAACGGAAAACAGCAACAACGCGCAGGATGTGGACACAGCATCTTCCGGCGGTGACGTGGCATCGGTACGCCCGGCACGCCGACGCAAGCGGTCGCTGCGACGTTTCGTGCTGCTGGTTGTCATCCCCGTTCTGATCATTGCCGGTGCCGGGTTCGGCTACGCGCTGGGTGGCCGCTACATCACCACGGAAAATGCCTATGTGAAATCAACCAAGTTCGCGGTTTCAAGCGATCTTGATGGCCGGGTCAGCGCGGTGCATGTGACCGAGAACCAGCGGGTTCGGGCTGGCGACGTGCTGATCGAACTGGACAGCCGCGCCCATGAGATCCGGCTGGCGGAAACGGAGGCTGATCTGTCGCGTGCAGCCAGCCAGGTCGCACGGCTGAAGATCGAATATCGCGCCGCGCAGGCCGAACTGTCGGAAACCCGCGCCCGCATCGACCATCTGGAAAAACAGACGGAACGCTATCACAGCCTTTCCAAACGGGGCATCGCCGCCTCCGCGCAATATGAAGAAGCAGCTGCCGATCTGTCTGCCGCCCGCCGCAAGGTCGCCACGCAGCAGGAACGGGTGAAGGAAGCCCTGATCTCCATCGGGGGTGACGTCAATCGCCCCGTTGAATCACATCCTGTCTATCTGGCCGCAGCGGCGCAGCGTGATCAGGCCATGCTGTGGCTCAATTACACGCGTATCCTGGCGCCGTCCGACGGCATCGTGACCGCCATTCATCTGGAGACCGGTGAGTATGTGGAGAAGGGTGAACCGATCTTCGCCCTGGTCGATGACCGTGACACCTGGGTGGAAGCCAATCTGAAGGAAACCCAGCTCACCCATATTCATGAGGGGCTGAAGGCCGAGATCGAGGTTGATGCCTATCCCGGCGTGACCTGGCTCGCCACCGTTCAGGGCATCGCGCCTGCGACCGGGGCCGAGTTTTCCATCCTGCCACCACAGAACGCATCAGGTAACTGGGTGAAAGTGGTGCAGCGGGTGCCGGTGCGGCTGCGACTGCTGCCCAATCAGGACCGCCCGCCGCTGCGTGCAGGCATGACCGCCCACATTTCCATCGATACGGGTCGGGAGCGCAAGTTGCTGACCGATGCCCGCGCCGCCATGGGCATGCGCCCCAGCACGCCGCACTGACGACACCCCCATGACGACGCCCCCTTGACGACGCCCCCGCGCTGACCTTCAACGACTGACCTCAGCGTCGGCGTCAGGGCGCAGTACGTGGTTCGGCAATCCGGATTTCCCGCCCTCAGCGCCTGTGGTCCCTGCCCCGACGTCGGGGCGTTTCCGGCAACGCCATCTGCATGATCCTTGCGCCTGTCGCATGACCGTGGCGCAATCGCCGGGTGAACGCTACATTTCCGCTCGTGGCGAATGACAAGGGAGGCACTGGCATGCTGGACAGCGCAACGATCGAGGCGTTTCGGCGCGACGGCGTGGTGGTTCTGAAGGGTGCGGCGGACGCACACTGGCTGGACCGGCTGCGGCAGGCGGTGGACCAGAACATCGAAGCACCTGGCCCCTTCGGCAAGGTCTACACGCCGGAAGGTGCGGACGGATTCTATTTCGGCGACTACTGCAACTGGGACCGCATCGACGGTTATCGCGCCTTCGCCCGTGAAAGCGGCATCGCGCAAAAGGTCGCCGCCCTGTTTGGCAGTGAACGCCTCAACCTGTTCCACGAACATGTGCTGGTGAAGGACCCCGGCACCCAGACCGCAACACCCTGGCACCATGATCAGCCATACTGGGCGGTGGATGGCGATCAGGTGGGTTCCACCTGGATCGCGCTCGATCCGGTACCGGTCGACGTGACCATGTCTTTCGTCGCCGGATCGCACCTGTCGGGCGTGCATTACCGCCCGCGCTATTTCTCCAACGAGAGCGATTACGAAGACCACGACGGGGCTTCGGTGCCGGACATTGACGCCAACCCTGATGATTACCGCATTCTCAGGTTCGCTGTGGAGCCAGGCGACGCCATTGCGTTCCACGCCCGCACCCTGCACGGCGCACCGGGCAACAAGGGGCAGCACCGCCGCCGCGCCGTGGCCTTTCGCTGGACCGGGGACGACGCGCGCTTTGCCCGCCGCAAGGGCCAGATGTCGCCACCGTTCCCCGATGTCGGGCTGGAACCCGGTGACCGCATGGACTGCCCGACCTTTCCCGTTGTCTGGCCGGAAGCGGCCGCGACGATACCCGCATGAGCCTGTTCGCACGCCTGAAGGCCGATTGCGCTGCCGATTGGCAGGCCTACACACAGCATCCCTTCGTCGCCGGACTGGCGGACGGCACCCTGGCGGAGGCCGCGTTCCGCCATTATCTGGTGCAGGATTACCTGTTCCTGATCCAGTTCGCGCGGGCCTATGCGCTGGCGGTCTACAAGTCGGATACCCTGGCCGACATGCAGTCGGCCGCCGAGACCATGAACGGTATCCTGAACACGGAAATGCAGCTGCATGTCGGCTATTGCGCCGGGTACGGCATCAGTGCCGCCGAGATGGAACAGGCCCCCGAAGCCGCCGAATGCACCGCCTACACCCGGTTCGTGCTGGATGCCGGGATGGCGGGTGACATTCTCGACCTGCACGTCGCCCTGTCCCCCTGCGTCATCGGCTATGGGGAGATCGGCGCGCGGCTGGCCGCCGACCCTGCAACGAAACGCGACGGCAACCCGTATCTGAGCTGGATCGAGATGTATTCAGGTGACGATTATGCGGACGTGATGCGCGGCGCCATCGCCCGCATCGACCGGCTGGGTACGGAGCGGCTGACCGAAGCACGCTATGAACGGGTGAGCCGGCTGTTCGCGACCGCCACCCGGCTGGAGGCGGATTTCTGGTCCATGGGCCTCGATGCGGATGGCTGACAGCCGCCGCACGATGCAGGCCGCACGTGACAAGGGCGTTGCACCGCTGTAATCCCCACGCACCAGACCTTCGATCCCGCATCCAGCCCTTCGTTCCACAAGGCCCTGCCCCATGTCGACGCTCAGAGAACTCGCAGAAGAATCCAACGCCTGGCCATTCCAGGAAGCGCGGAAACTGCTGCAACGCTATGAGCAGCGTCCGAATCCGAAGGGCCACATGCTGTTCGAAACCGGGTATGGCCCGTCCGGCCTGCCCCACATCGGCACCTTTGGTGAGGTGGCGCGGACCACGATGGTGCGCCGCGCCTTCGAATGCCTGTCCGATGTGCCGACCCGCCTGATCGCCTTTTCCGATGACATGGATGGCCTGCGCAAGGTGCCCGGCAACATCCCCAACGCGGATGCGATGCAACAGCACATCGGCAAGCCCCTGACCGAAGTGCCCGACCCCTTTGGCACGCACGAAAGCTTTGGCCACCACAACAATGCACGGCTCCGGGTGTTCCTGGACCAGTTCGGTTTCGACTATGAATTCCGCTCCGCCACCGACTGTTATCGCGCGGGCGCATTCGACGAGGTGGCGACCCTGTTCCTGCAGCACCACGAGGAAGTGGTGAATGTCATCCTGCCAACGCTCGGCCCGGAACGACGCGCCACCTACAGCCCGTTCCTGCCCATCGACCCGGACACCCGCCAGGTGCTGATGGTGCCGATCCGCGAAGTGCATGCCGACCGCGGCACCATTGTCTATGAACGCGCCGGCGGCAAGCTGGTGGAGACCGGGGTGACGGGCGGCCAGGTCAAGATGCAGTGGAAAGCCGACTGGGCCATGCGCTGGCGCGCGCTGGGCGTGGATTACGAGATGGCGGGCAAGGACCTGATCGATTCCGTGCGCCTGTCGGGCCGCATCTGCCGCATTCTGGGCGGCACCCAGCCGGAGGGCTTCAACTACGAACTGTTCCTGGATGAACAGGGCAAGAAGATTTCCAAGACCACCGGCAATGGCCTGACCATCGACGAATGGCTGACCTATGCCAGCCCCGAAAGCCTGTCGCTGTTCATGTTCCAGCAGCCACGCCGGGCCAAGCGGCTGCACTTCGACATCATCCCGAAGACGGTCGACGAGTATCTGAACCACAAGACCCGGTTCCCGACCGAAGACCCGGCCAAGCGGCTCATGAACCCGGTCTGGCACATCCACGAAGGCCACCCGCCGAGTGACGCGGCACCGGTCAGCTTCGGCATGCTGCTGAACCTCGCCAGCGTCTGCAATACGGAAGACAAGGCGGTCCTCTGGGGCTTCATCACCCGCTACGCACCGGATGCCACACCGGAAACCAACCCGATGCTGGACAGCCTGGTCGGCTATGCCCTGAATTACTTCCGCGATTTCGTGAAGCCGGAGAAGCAGTTCCGCGATCCGACCGATCAGGAACGCGCCGCCCTGCAGGATCTGGTTGCACGCTTGCGGGACCTGCCGGAAACCAATGACGCGACCGAAATCCAGAACCTGATCTACACGGTGGGCAAGGACAATGGCTTCGAGAACCTGCGCGACTGGTTCGGCGCGCTCTACGAAGTCCTCTTCGGCCAGTCGCAAGGCCCGCGCTTCGGCAGCTTCGTCGCCCTCTACGGCGTGCCGGAGAGTATTGCGCTGATTGATGAGGCGTTGGCTCGCCCAACCGCCTGAGGCTCGGCAGCATCTGCCAGAAAAAAGGGCGACATCTCATCAGGTGCCGCCCTTTTTCATTGCGTTATTTCAGGGGGGTGAAGCCCCCTGAAACAAATGCCTTACGCGACCTCGAACAGGCCGGCGGCACCCTGGCCGCCGCCGATGCACATGGTGCAGACGACGTACTTGGAGCCACGGCGCTTGCCCTCGATCAGGGCGTGGCCGACCATGCGGGCGCCGGACATGCCGAACGGGTGGCCGATGGAGATCGCGCCGCCGTTGACGTTCAGGATCTCGTTCGGAATACCCAGCTTGTCGCGGGAATAGAGCACCTGCACGGCGAAAGCCTCATTCAGCTCCCACAGGTCGATGTCATCCATCTTCAGGCCGGTACGCGCCAGCAGCTTCGGCACGGCATAGATCGGGCCGATGCCCATCTCGTCCGGTTCCAGACCGGCAACGGCGAAGCCACGGAAGATGCCCAGCGGCTGCAGGCCCTTCTGTTCGGCGACCTTGGCATTCATGACCACGGCGGCAGAGGCACCATCGGACAGCTGGGACGCATTGCCCGCCGTGATGAAGCCATCGTCACCGATCACCGGCTTCAGGGACGACAGACCTTCCAGGTTGGTGTCGGCACGGTTGCCCTCGTCCTTGTCCAGGGTGACCTGAACTTCGGATGTTTCACCGGTCTGCTTGTCGGTGACGATCTTGGTGGTCGTCATCGGCACGATCTCGTCATCGAACTTGCCGGCCTGCTGGCCCGCTGCGGTGCGCATCTGCGACTGCAGGCCATACTCGTCCTGATATTCGCGGCTGAGGCCATAGCGGTTGGCCACGACTTCCGCCGTCTGGATCATGGAGTAGTAGATGCCGGGGTGTGTCTTCTCCAGCCACTCGTCCTTGGAGCGGTAGCGGTTGGCATGTTCGTTCTGCACCAGGCTGACCGATTCCAGACCGCCGGCGACCAGCACATCGGCTTCGTCAGCGATGATCCGCTGGCTCGCCATGGCGATGGTCTGCAGACCTGAGGAGCAGAAACGGTTGACGGTCGCACCGGGCACGGTGGTCGGCAGACCGGCGCGCAGCGCGATCTGGCGGGCAATGTTGCCGCCCGTGGTGCCTTCCGGATTGGCGCAGCCCATCAGCACGTCTTCGACTTCGCCGCCCTCGATGCCCGCACGCTCCACCGCGTGCTTCACCACATGGCCGCCCATTTCGGCGCCACCGGTATTGTTGAAAGCACCGCGGAATGCCTTGCCGATCGGCGTGCGTGCGGTTGAAACGATGACTGCATCAGCCATGTGTGATCTCCCCTGTTTCAGTGACAGTTGTCTCGTTCAGCGTGAGGTACTGGGCGGAACATAGCGCGCCGGGTCGCCCGGGACAAAACCGAATTGCGCAGGTGGATAGAAGGGATCAATACCCCCATTCATGGCAGCGCCTTGCGGAGGGGCCGCCGTATCGTCCAAACTCAATGTCCGGGGTGTGAAACCCGGTGAGTTGATTGATGATGGTCGCAGAGCGGCTGAGGGGAGACACCGTGAACGCACCTACCAAGGACCCGGACGCCGAAAGGCGGATCGCCAAGACCACCTGTTACATGTGCGCCTGCCGCTGTGGCATCGATGTGCATCTGGAGGGGGATCAGGTGCGCTACATCGGTGGCAACCGTGACCACCCGGTGAACAAGGGCGTGCTGTGTGCCAAGGGATCCGCCGGGATCATGCAGCACTATTCCCCTGCCCGGCTGCGCAAGCCGCTGAAACGGGTGGGCAAGCGTGGCGAGAACAAGTTCGAGGAGATCGAGTGGGAAGAGGCGCTGGACATGGCGACGGCCTGGCTCGCCCGGTCGCGGGCCACCAACCCCAGGCGTCTCGCCTTCTTCACCGGACGCGACCAGAGCCAGTCCCTCACCAGTTTCTGGGCGCAGCAGTTCGGCACCCCCAACTATGCGGCCCATGGCGGGTTCTGTTCCGTCAACATGGCAACCGCCGGGATCTACACCATCGGCGGCGCGTTCTGGGAATTCGGCCAGCCGGACTGGGACCGCACCAAGCTGTTCCTGCTGTTCGGCGTGGCGGAGGACCATGATTCCAACCCGATCAAGGCCGGTATCGCCAAGCTGAAGCAACGCGGCGTCCGCATTGTCTCGGTAAACCCGATCCGCACCGGCTATTCCGCCGTCGCCGATGACTGGTTCGGCATCCGCCCCGGCACCGATGGCCTGCTGGTGCTCAGCCTGATTCAGGAACTGATGCGCAACGGGCGCGTCGATCTGGATTACCTGATGCGCTATTCCAATGCCGGATGGCTGGTGATCGACCGACCGGGGAAGGCTGATGACGGCCTGTTCCTGCGCGACGCCGACGGCGCGCCGCAGATGCTGGACCGCGACAGTGGCGAGATCGTCGCCCGCACCAGCCACCCCGCGCTGCATGGCCGTGTCGACCTGCCCGGTGGCGGCAGCGCCCGGCCATCGTTCGAACTGATCGCCGAAACCGCCATGGACCCGGACTATGCGCCAGATGCCGTGGCGGCGCAGACCGGCATCGCCGCCGGCCGCATCAGGGCTCTGGCGATGGAGATCGGTCGTGTGGCCTTCGATGAGGAAATCAGCATCGCGCAGCCCTGGACAGACATGCACGGTGAAACCCATGACCGTTTCACCGGTCGCCCCGTGGCGTTTCACGCCATGCGCGGTATCTCGGCCCATTCCAACGGCTTCCAGACCTGCCGTGCCCTGCACCTGCTGCAGGTCCTGATCGGCGCGGTGGACTGCCCTGGCGGGTTCCGGTTCGAACCACCCTATCCGAAGCCCGTCGATGTACACCCGAAGCCGACAGGGGCAGGCGCATCAGGCCGGATCATGCCGAACCAGCCCCTGTCGGGGCCGCACCTGGGCTTCCCCCGCGGACCGGAAGACCTGCTGCTGGAGGATGACGGCAGCGCCATTCGCATCGACAAGGCGTTTTCCTGGGACGCCCCGTTGTCTGCCCACGGCATGATGCACATGGTGATTGCGAACGCAGCCAATCGCGACCCGTACCCGGTGGATGTCCTGTTTCTCTACATGGCCAACATGGCCTGGAATTCGTCCATGAACACCGCTGGCACCATGGAGATGCTGACGGCGACGGACGATGACGGGAATTACGTGATCCCGAAGATCATCTATTCGGATGCCTATGCGTCGGAAATGGTGGCCTACGCGGATCTGGTGTTGCCCGACACGACCTATCTGGAACGGCATGACTGCATTTCGCTGCTGGACCGCCCGATCGCGGAACCGGACATGATCGCCGACGCGATCCGCTGGCCGGTGATCCCGCCTGACCGGGATGTCCGGGGGTTCCAGACCGTGCTGATCGATCTCGGCTCCCGCCTCGGCCTGCCCGGCTTCGTGGGGGAGGATGGCGCCCCGATCTACAAGGATTACGCCGATTACATCGTCAATCACATTCGCAAGCCCGGCATCGGCCCGCTGGCCGGATTCAGGGGTGCGGATGGCAAGGCGGAGGGCCGGGGTGACGTCAATCCCGACCAGCTGGACCGCTACATCGCCAACGGCAGTTTCTGGAGCAGGGAACTGCCGGAGGAAACGCGGTTCTTCAAGTTCGCCAACAAGGCCTATCAGGACTTCGCGGTGGAGATGGGTTTCTTCGACAAGCCCGCGCCTGTCACGTTCCAGCTCTATCTCGAACCGCTGCAGAAATTCAGGCTGGCCGCACAGGGGCATGGTGACCGGCAGCCGCCGGCGCACCTGCGCGAACGCATCGCCCGGACCTTCACGCCCCTGCCGCGCTGGTATCCGCCGTTCGAAGGCGAAGGCTTGCCGGATGGCGACTTTCCCCTGCACGCCCTGACCCAGCGCCCGATGGCCATGTACCACAGCTGGGGATCGCAGAACGCCTGGCTGCGCCAGATCCACACCGCCAACGACATGCATGTCCCGGCGGGCCTGTTCGACGAGATGGAACTGACCGATGGCGACCTGATCGACGTCGTGTCCCACCATGGGCGCATCCGGGTGCCCGTGAAGCGCATGTCGGCAGTCAATGACAGCACCATCTGGACCTGGAACGCCATCGGCAAGCGGTCGGGGGCCTGGAACCTCAGCCCCGACGCACCGGAGGCGGAGAAGGGTTTCCTGCTCAACCACCTGATCCATGAACTGCTGCCGGATCGCGGTGACGGGGAACGGCACGCCAATTCCGATCCCATCACCGGACAGGCGGCCTGGTTTGACCTGCGCGTCCGGCTGGAGAAGGTTCGCGATGGTGATACAGCCCGCACCCTGCCCCGGTTCCCTGAACAGCGACCTCTGGTCGGTGCAACGGATCAACCAGCCGCCACAGCCTGGCATCCGGACAGGAGCCGCCGCACATGACCGCCCTGCCCGCACATACCGAGAAGAAACTGGGGCTGGTGATCGATCTCGACACCTGCGTCGGATGTCATGCCTGTGCCGTCAACTGCAAGGAATGGAACACCGGCGGCGATCTGGCTCCGCTGTCGGACACCGACCCCTATGGCGCGGATGTTTCCGGCACCTGGCTGAACCGCATCCACAGTTTCGAGGTGGATGATGGCGATGATGCCCGGCTGGTCCATTTCCCCAAATCCTGCCTGCATTGCGACGACGCGCCCTGCGTCACCGTCTGTCCGACCGGCGCATCGCTGAAACGAACGGAGGACGGGATTGTCCTGGTGGATGAGGACAAGTGCATGGGCTGCGGTCTCTGTGCCTGGGCCTGCCCCTATGGCGCGCGGGAGATGGATGCCGTCGCAGGGGTGATGAAGAAGTGCACGCTCTGCGTCGATCGTATCTACAGCGACGAACTGCCGGAGGAGGACCGCATTCCCGCCTGCGTGCGGACCTGCCCGTCCAGCGCCCGGCATTTCGGCGACCTGGCCGACCCGACATCGGATGTCAGCCTGCTGGTCGCGGCGCGTGGTGGCTATGACCTGATGCCGGAACAGGAAACCCGCCCCGTGAACAAGTATCTGCCCCCGCGCAAGCGGGTCAGCCTGCCCACCCCGGCGGCACGCGGCGACAGCGGCCCGCCACTGACCGGGTTCTGGAAATGGCTCGACGGTGCCCTGGAGAAAGTCGGATGAAACCTGCATTCTCGGTCATCTTCTTCACAGTCATGTCGGGCACCGGCTACGGCCTGATTGTCTGGCTGTCTGCCCTTGGCATGATCGACCCGGACAGGGCTGTCGCCCGGATCGGTTATCCCCTGGCCTTCGTCATGATCAGCGCCGGGCTGTTGAGTTCCACGTTGCATCTGAAGTCGCCAGCCCGGGCGCGCCATGCGCTCAGCCAGTGGCGGACAAGCTGGCTCAGTCGTGAAGGGGTCCTGGCCCTCGCCACCTTTGCCCCGATCTGCCTGACCCTCTGGGGGGTCTTCGTCAACGATGTCCTCTGGCATGCGGCGACGGTGCTTGCGGCCATCGGGGCGCTGCTGACCGTCTATTGCACCGGCATGATCTATCAGAGCATCCGCGCCGTGCGGGCCTGGGCCACGCCGCTGACCAGCCTGGCCTATCTTCTCGCTGCCCTGGCGGGGGGTGGAGTGGTCGCCATGGCCCTGACGACGACAGTGCATGGCGCAGCCGATCTGGTCCTGATCGCTGTTACCGCGCTTGCATTGCTCGGCCTGATGGCGATCAAGATCCAGTGGTGGCGAAACCTGGCATCGCCCGGCATATCAACGGTGGGCACGGCAACAGGTCTGGGCGATGCATCAGATGTCAGCCTGTTCGAGAGGCCGCATGTCACCGAGAACTGGCTGACAGAGGAAATGGGATTCCGTGTGGCCCGCAAGCATGCAGGCCGCCTGCGCCAGATGGCCCTGGGGCTGATGATCGTGCTGCCTGTCCTGATCCAGCTGATGGCCGGGGGTATCCACCTGCTTGCCCCGCTCGCCGCGCTGTCGTTCCTGCTCGGCGCCTTTGTCGAACGATGGCTGTTCTTTGCGGAAGCCCGCCACTCGGTTAGCTTGTATTATGGCGCAAGCCATGCTTGACGGAGTTGGCGCCGTTAAGGGTACTGAAGGAAACCTCTGCCACTCTTTGTATTGTACGCGTTAGGGCAGGTTGCGATGCAGGCGAAACCGACGACGAATAGCGTCGGGGAGGGTGATCGACGCATGGATGCTCAGATCGCCGACCCGGGGAGCACGTCGCAGGCCGACGGCGCAGAACGACGTCTGCTGGATTTTGCGGCGGCGACATCCGACTGGTTCTGGGAAATGGGCGCGGACCTGAGATTCAGATGGTTCTCATCGCGCTTTGAAGAGATTGCCGGTGTCCCGGAATCGGCCCTTCTGGGCCGCAGCCGCCGTGAGCTGCTGGAGGGCGGTGACCCCGTCGTCGACAGGATCGTGACCCGGGAAGACTGGTGGAACCATGTCGCGGTGCTGGAGCGACACGAGTCGTTTCGCGACTTCGTGCATCCCCGTGAGCACCCGGACAAGGGACGGATCTATCTGTCCATCAGTGGCACACCCTTTTTCGACAATGATGGCACCTTTGCCGGCTATCGCGGTGGCGGGCGTGAAGTCACCCGCGAGATCATGGTGGAGCAGGAATTGCTGCGCGCGAAGGACGTGGCCGAACAGGCGAACCTGGCCAAGACGGCCTTCCTCGCCAACATGAGCCACGAATTGCGCACGCCCCTGAACGCGATCATCGGATTTGCCGAACTGATCGAGCAGGAAGTCGTCGGCCCCATCGAGAACAAGCAATATCCCGAGTATGCAGGCGACATTCGCCAGAGCGGTCGCCACCTGCTCGGCATCATCAACGATATCCTGGACATCGCGAAGATCGAGGCCAGCCACATAGAGCTCTCCGACGAGGTCGTGCCCTTGCAGGACCTGATAGAGGGCGCGATGACCAACGTCCGCCCCCAGGCCAACAGCAAGCAGATCGACCTGCAGGTCCACGTCAGCGACGCCAGCATGCACCTCAGATGCGATGAACGCCGGATGGGGCAGATCCTCGTCAATCTGCTTTCGAATGCCGTCAAGTTCACCGAACCAGGCGGCACGGTTTCCGTCGAGGGCCACATGAATGACAGCACCGGGTGTCAGATCACCGTCACCGATACCGGCATCGGC
The DNA here is from genome assembly GCA_029210175.1 of Minwuia sp. Classification (GTDB taxonomy): domain Bacteria; phylum Pseudomonadota; class Alphaproteobacteria; order Minwuiales; family Minwuiaceae; genus Minwuia. The sequence continues at coordinate 122,770 of JARGPL010000027.1, forward strand.
ATGTCAGCGGCGGAACTGAAACAGGGTCTGGAGCCGTTTGGTCAGGCCGCCTATCACACCACGCGGGGCCATGAGGGTACGGGCCTGGGACTGAATATTGCCGACAGCCTCTGCCGTCTGCATGGCGGGACGCTGCACCTGGAAAGCACGCCCGGCGTCGGTACATCTGCGACCCTGAACCTGCCCCGCGGGCGGTTGGTCAAATCGGAAGACTGAGCGTTGCGTTGCAGTACGTTGCGGGCCGGGTAACGACGCGGCGGTCAGCGACGGCTGAACAGACCAAGAAAACCCGTCCTGCGCTGTGGCGGGCGCTGTTCCAGCCGACCATCGGCGATCTGCGGCTGCGCGCCGCCATCGACCCGGTCCATGCGCTGCGCCAGGCGCTGCACCGCGCGCTCGACAGGCCCAAGCCCGCCGGGTCCGGAATCCTTCAATTCGCGCATTTCACTGCGCAGTTCCGCCAACTCGCGGCGCAACGTCTTCACTTCATCGACCAGCACAGCAATGTCGGCACTGGTTTTCGACCGGGTTTCACGCACATGATCGTGGCGGATCTCCGGTTCGGTTGCACGCCGGGTCGCGGGCAGGCTCTCGGGCTCCACAGCACTGCGATCCTCGGGCTTCGGCGCATCATCGCGCCGCCGGGCCGACTGGCGCGGGTGTGACTGGGTGACAGGGGCCTCGGCGGATTCCCGGGCAGCCTCCCTTGGCATCGCCTGCCGGGCCTCTGGCGCGCGCATCGGCTCTGACTGGCGCACAGGTTCTGGCTGACGGACAGGTTCTGGCTGACGGACAGGCTCTGGCCCTGGTTCCGGCGAGAGATCGACCTGGGCCGCCCTTGGCGTCGGCACGGGATCGATGACAACAGGTTCATCCCGCGTGAAGATTGGTGCGGGCTCTGCCACGGCGGCGGCCTCGGGTGCGGCCTGGCGCGCTGCGGCGACCGGAGTCCGGCCATCGTCGCGGGCCGTGCCATCGCGCTTGCGCAGAAGATCTGTGCGGGCCGACGACAGACGGTTGATCCGGTCACGCAGGCTGGTATCCACATTGCCACTGGCGGGCGACCTGCCCCCCGTTGAATTGCAATCCGAGAGATTACCGCCAACAGCCGCCGTGTCCGAAGTCTGTGGACGGCGCGCGGGCGCTGATGCCTGCGCACGCGGCGCAGCAGGTGACGGGCGTCGTACCGCAGAAGCGGCGACACGGGAACCCGCAGGCGGCGCGCTGAGGCTGCGACGATTCCCGACCGTGGAACCATCATTCAAAGCCGTCATGAACCATCTCCCGTTTCAATCCGTTGTTGGCCACGATCAGGAACCCCGATCAGGTTGGCCACATCATCCGCACGATTGGCGGTTCGGCAAGTCATCGATCGCAACTGGATAAGCAAGATACAGGCCAGATGCACATACTGCCGATCAATTTCCAGTCATGCGGCCTGTCATGCGGCCTGTCGTGCACCTGCGACGTCCACGGCGGCCAGTGCCCGGCGGATCGTTTCCGGCCCCGCCCCCGGCTGCCGCGCCTCCTCCCCCAGGATACGCCGGAACGTGCGGGCACCCGGCAGACCATTGGCAAGCCCCATCATGTGTCGGGTCATGTGAGGCAGCGGCGTCCCTGCCGTCATCTCCCGCTCCACATGCGCAATGTATCCGGCGACGACTGTTGCCAGGTCAGGGTCCGGGGCCGTGTCACCGAACAGTACACGATCCACCCCAGCCAGCAGCATCGGGCGGTGATAGGCGGCCCGGCCAAGCATCACGCCATCCAGATGATCCAGGTGCAGGACGGCATCCTCCAGCGTTTCCAGACCGCCGTTGAGGATGATCGGGACCGCCGGGAACTGCTGCTTCAACCCATGCACCAGGCCATAGTCCAGCGGCGGGACATCCCGGTTCTCCTTCGGGCTCAGACCCGCCAGCCAGGCCTTGCGCGCATGCACGATGACGGCATCGGCACCCGCGTCCACCACCCGACGCACGAAGTCCGGCAGAACCTCGGCCGGTTCCTGCTCATCAACACCGATCCGGCATTTGACGGTGACCGGAATCGAGACTCGCGCCTTCATCGCACTGACGCATTCCGCAACACGGTGGGCATCACGCATCAGAACCGCACCGAATGCGCCATTCTGAACCCGGTCGGACGGGCACCCGCAGTTCAGATTGATCTCGTCATAACCGGCATCCGCACCCATCTGTGCACAATCGGCCAGATCAGGCGCATCCGATCCACCGATCTGCAGGGCCACAGGATGTTCCGCCGCATCGAAACGCAGCAGCCTTTCGCGCGGCCCGTGCAGCAGGGCACCGGTCGTCACCATTTCCGTATAGAGCCGCGCCCGACGCGATATCAGTCGCAGCAGGTACCGGTCATGCCGATCCGTCCAGTCCATCATCGGCGCAGCGGAGAAGCGATATTGCGGACAAGTGTCAGATGTCATGAAAGCCGTCATCGTCCTGAATGATTTCCAACGGACATCATGCCCCAGATCCGTCGCTTTCGCCATGGCGCAGGAGACCTCAGTCAGGTCTTCCTGCTCGCCGAACTGCGCGATGGTGGGCGACCAACGACAGCCGCAGCGGTCCGGTGCCGGGCCTCACCTGTCCAGATCGATACGGCGCAGCCGCAGCGCGTTGGAGATGACCGAGACCGACGACAGACTCATCGCCGCAGCCGCCAGCATGGGTGACAGCAACATGCCGGTCAGCGGATAGAGCACCCCCGCCGCGATCGGCACACCGGCACTGTTGTAGGCAAAGGCGAGGAACAGGTTCTGGCGGATGTTGCGCAGGGTCGCCTGTGACAGCTTGCGGGCACGCAGGATGCCATCCAGATCACCGCGGAGCAGCGTGATACCCGCACTCTCAACCGCAACGTCGGCACCGCTGCCCATCGCGATGCCGACAGCCGCAGCCGCAAGCGCCGGGGCATCGTTGACGCCATCGCCCGCCATCGCGACCCTGTGGCCCGACGCCTGCAACTGGTCAACCAGCGCCTTCTTGTCCACAGGCAGCAGATCCGCATGCACCTGATCGATGCCGAGTTGATCGGCCACAGCCTGGGCTGTGACAGCCGTGTCGCCCGTCGCCATGACCACCGTCAGGCCAGCGTCCTGCAAGGCTGCGACCGCCGCTGCGGCGCCTGCCTTCACCGGATCGGAGACCGCGATCATCCCCGCATGACGACCGGCCACGGCGATGTGCATCACGGTGCGGCCCTGTCGCCGCAGACCGTTGGCCACATCATCATCCTGCACCAGCGTGACGCCCGCAGCCTGCAGCATGGTTTCATTGCCCAGCACGATCTCCGTGCCATCGGCACTGCCGCGCACCCCCTGGCCCGTTACGGACTGGAAGTCGGACACGGCTGCGGCACCGATCCCGCGTTCGGCAATACCCGTCACGATGGCTTCTGCCAGTGGATGTTCGGACGCCGCCTCCAGGCCGCGCACCAGGGCCAGCACCTCCGCCTCCACGTGGCCATCACCGATGATGACGTCCGTCAGTACCGGTCGCCCTTCGGTGAGTGTACCGGTCTTGTCGACGATGACCGTGTCGACGCCGGCCAGATGCTCCAGCACCTCGACGTCGCGCACCAGCACCCCGGCCTGCGCCCCGCGGCCCGTCGCGGTCATGATCGACATCGGCGTGGCAAGCCCGATGGCGCAGGGACAGGCGATGATCAGCACGGAAACCGCAGAGATGATGGCGAACGACAGCGTCGGTTCCGGCCCGAAGATCATCCAGGCAGCAAAGGCGACGACGGCAATCGCCACGACGATGGGCACGAACCAGGACGCCACACGGTCGGCCAGCGCCTGCACCGGCGCGCGCGACCGCTGCGCCGACGCAACCATGCCGACGATCTGCGCCAGCATGGCGTCATCGCCGACCCGCGACGCCTCCAGCACCAGCGATCCGTTGCGATTCAGGGTGCCGCCGGTGACGCTGTCACCCCTGGCCTTGGCCTGCGGCAGCGGCTCACCGGTCAGCATGCTCTCGTCCACCGCGCTCTGGCCGTCCAGCACAACGGCATCAACGGGCACCGCATCCCCGGGACGAACCCGCAGCCGGTCGCCGACCATGATGTTGTCCAGCGGCACATCGTATTCGTCGCCGTCGGGTGTGATCCGCCGCGCCGTTTTCGGGGCCAGGTCCAGCAGGCTGCGGATGGCGTCGCCCGTCCGTTCCCGCGCGCGCAGTTCCAGCACCTGCCCCACCAGCACCAGGGCAACGATGACCACCGCCGCCTCGAAGTAGACCGGCATGTGACCTTCCGGCGTGCGCAGCCCTGCGGGGAACAGGCCCGGTGCCAGCGTTGCGACCACGGAATAGGCGTAGGCGGTGCCGACCCCGACCATGATCAGGGTCCACATGTTCAGGTTCCGGGTGCGGATCGACGTCCAGCCACGATGAAAGAATGGTCGGGCGACCACGACCATCACCAGGGTTGCCAGCACGAGTTCGGCATAGAGGCTTGTCAGGTGGCCGATCCAGTCCCGCACCGGCAGGCCGACCATCGGTCCCATGGTGAGGATGATCATCGGAATTGCCGCGGCGACACTGACCCAGAGCCGCCGGGTGAAATCAATCAGCTCATGGTTCGGCCCATCCGCCACGCCGTCCATCGGTTCCAGCGCCATGCCGCATTTCGGGCAGGTCCCCGGTCCCTCCTGAACGATTTCCGGATCCATCGGGCAGGTGAAGGTCGCCGTCTTCGGAGCGGCATCCGCGACCATCGCGGCCTTTCGGGCCTTGTTGCCGGACAGATAGAAAAAGGGATCGGTGCCGAAACGATCATGGCAGCCCGTGCCGCAGAAATGGAACGTATGGCCCTTGTGCACCAGCGACGGCTTGCCCTGATCAAGCGGCACGGTCATGCCGCAGACCGGGTCCTTCACCGCGCCATCGACAGGTTGTATCGCCGCATTCAGGATCGCCGCCCGTTCCGTTTCGCCGGATACGTCTGTATGAACCATGGCATTCAGGCCTTTCCGATCAGGTGGAAGACCCTGCTTGCAACTTCCAGTTACTGGAAGGTCAAGCCCTGTGGTCGGGAGCGATCAGAATCACCCGGCCCGATCCGGTACAGGCTTGTTCAGTTGCCAGTCATAATCGTCGCCTGAAATCTGCCTCAGGATCGTCAGGTGCCCCCGCAAGCCGCCGCGGGCGTAGCGGAGCATGTGTTCGATGACACCGGTTTCGGTGCCACCGAAATCCTCCCGAAACCAGACGAAGATCGACGATACATGCAGATTGCCGTCACCATCGATGCGGGCACCACGGGGGTGATTGATGAAGGTCGCGGCCTGCGCGTTCAGCTGTGCTTCCAGGCGGTCGGGCACGAAGGCTTCGGCCCGCAGGTCAGGGCAGCCGATGGATGCACAGTTGACCGCATAGTGGATGCGTGGATCCTTGAAGATCGGTCGCAGGATGCGGTGTTCGATCTGGTTCAGGGTCAATGGCCGTCCCTGCACGGTGATCAGTTCCGCATCCCAGGGACCACTGGCAAACAACCCCGGTGAGATGTCGATGTCACGGATGGTCTCCACGCCCGGATTGTCAACGATCAGCCGGACAGTCAGGGCGTTGTAGAGGTTGACCCAATAGGCGAACTGCGCGGGCCGGTTCAGGGCTGATACGGGCACTGCGCCCATGGTTTCCAGATAGGAATCCAGCCCGGCACGGTTCGCTGCCAGCCCCCGATAATCGAACCGCATCACGCCGTCCGGTCCGGGCATCGCATGGGTTTTCAGAACGGCATCCCAACCACTGTGGTCCACCTGAACAGTCGATGCCGGGTCATGGGGGGTCCATACCTCCCAGAGGTCCGATTTCGGCGCGAACAGGCGTTCCCAACTCGCCGCCTGGACCTGGCTGAGGCTGAAGACAGCGACAAGCACCCAAAGAAGGGGACGAAGGTACGGCATGGCGGATTTCCCGGTCAGTTGTCTCTGCGTCCCTGCCATATCGCCACGGGCAGGCCACGCGGCAAGGGCTTCAGCAAAAGGTGAAGTCGGCTGACCGAATCGTGGCGACCATGCGATGCTTGGGTGATTCGCCCGGCAAGATCGCCCCCACCCCGTTCCGGCAGACGAGACCCCATGCCCACCACCATCGGTCTTCTATCCACCGAACAGCCACATTCGGCGCTCGTCCTGGCCCTGGCGCCGGTGCTGGCCGCGTCCGGTGTGGAGGTGATCGCAGCTATCGACGACTTTCTGGCCTTCGATATCGACCGCCGCGCCAAGTCGGGGCTGATGCTGATCCCCGGCAGCGGACCAGCGGTGGCGGAGCGCATACCGGCGGAGCGTGTGTTCTGGATCGGGGAGCCTCCCTTCACACCGAAACTGCCGGTGGGGCGCACCCTGGGCAGGGCCCGGTTCCATGAAGTCGTCGGCCTGCTGAACGGGCGGGCCAATGGCGGTGCGCTGCATCTGGCCGTGCAGGAAACCGGCACCTTCATCCTGTCCGGCCTGCGCGTGTTCGACCAGACCAGTGCTGCCTATGCCATCGACGGAGCCTTGAAGTCCGGCACGGCGGCGGAACGCTTCGCTGACATCTTCGGCGCGAAGGTGATGAGCGACCCGGGCCTGCATGCGCCCCTGCCCCAGACCCGGCGCGACGTCATCGCCCCCCGGCGTGGCACGGTGGCCAGCTGGTCCACCGGCCCCTTGCGCGCCGCATTGCAGGCGCTCGGCAATGGTGGTGCGATTGGTCGGCTGGTGCCCACAGGTACGGCCACCGGACCCAGGAAACCGGTTGCGCGCCTGTATGGCACCGACGCCGAACAGGTGGATGCGGCCCAGTCCCTGCTGGTTGACGCGCTGGTTCTGGAGTAACAAGGACCGAAGCACCGGGGCCGGGTCAATTCATGCGCCAGGCGACCATCAGCAAAGGGATATCGTCATGCAGACCATCTTCATCTGGGTGAAGTGCCAGTTGGGCCAGGCTTACATCGTCGCCGCAGAAGCGGTGGAAAGTGTCGAGCAGGTCTCGGAAGTCCATTCGGTTTCGGGGGAGTGGGACCTGTTGATGAAATGCTACCTGTCCGACACCCAGGACATCGGGCATTTCGTCAATGAGCAGATCCAGATGCTGCCCGGCGTCAAGGACACCTTCACCACCATCACCTTCAAGGCGTTTTCCTGAACCCATGGCACGGTTGGACCCCGCCCGCGATCTGCTGCTGCTGATCGACATCCAGAACGACTTCTGCCCCGGCGGCGCGCTGGCGGTGGCAGACGGCGATGCCGTGGTGCCGCTGGCCAACCGGCTCAGCGACCGGTTCAGCCATGTCGCCCTGACGCAGGACTGGCACCCCGCCGGTCACGCGTCCTTCGCGTCAAGCCATCCGGGTGCCGAACCATTCAGCACCATCCCTGCCAGTCACGGGCCGCAGACACTCTGGCCGGACCATTGCGTGCAGGGCACGGTTGGTGCCGCATTTCACGCCGGTCTGAACATCGACCGTGCAGAGATCATCACTCGCAAGGGCTGCCGCCCGACCCTCGACAGCTATTCGGCGTTCTTCGAAAATGACGGCGCCACCCCCACCGGCCTTGCAGGCTATGTGCGGGACCGGGGCCTTGGTCATGTCGTCATGGCCGGGCTGGCGACGGATTTCTGTGTCGCCTGGTCAGCGCTGGATGCACGGCGGCTTGGTCTGGACGTCAGTGTCATGCTGCCCGCCTGCCGCGCCATTGATCAGGACGGGTCACTCGCCGCCGCAATTGCTGACATGACCGATGCGGGCATTGCACTGCTGGACGACATCGCCTGACGCGACCCGCGCAATCCCTGTCGCGGCGGCTTGCTGTCACACCCCTGCAAGATCATTCTGGCAAAGCATCGCCACGAGGCGACCGCCGGAAATTCGGTCGTCCATGCGCAACAGGTGAGCACCAATGCCAGACACCATCCGATCATCCTCAGACGATATCTCCTTCGATGACTTCGATGAGATCAACAGCCCGCGCCCGACAGCGACCGACTTCGATGCGGTCGTGGACCGCGCCCTGTCACGCCGTCGGTTCCTGGGCGGTGGCATTGCCTTCGGTGCCAGCGCCTTCGTGATGGGTACGACCGCCCTGACGCCGGCCCGCACCAGCGCGGATGCATCTGCAGCCGGCAGCCGCCTCGGCTTCGACGCCGTCGCCGCGAACGGACTGGATACCATCACGGTACCGGACGGATTCTCCTGGCATGTGGTGGCCCGCTGGGGGGACCCGATGTTTCCTGACGCCGCCGCTTTCGATCAGGCAAGCCGGGGCACCGGGGCCAGCCAGGAACGCGCCTTTGGTGACAACAATGACGGCATGGCCATGTTCGCCCACCAGGGCCGCACGATCCTGGCCGTGAACAATGAATATACCAACCGCGCGATCATCCATGGCAACCGGGCCAGCCTGCTGCCGGAAAATGCCGATGACGTACGCAAGGGCAAGGCCGCCCATGGCGTCAGCGTGGTCGAGGTGATTGAACGGGACGGGTTCTGGCAGATCGTCCAGGATTCCCCCTTCAACCGCCGCATCACGGCAGACACGCCGATGGACATCACTGGCCCGGCACGCGGTCATGACCTGCTGAAGACCGCTGCCGAGCCCAGCGGCACCCGGTCGCTGGGCACCTGGAACAATTGCGGCAACGGTCGCACGCCCTGGGGCACCTATCTGGCGTGCGAGGAGAACTTCAACGCCTATTTCTCTGCCAGCGACCCGACCTACACGCCTTCCGACGCGCTCGGCCGCTACGGTGTGGGCCGGAAGGACTGGGGGTACGCCTGGGCGACCGCCGATGAACGGTTCGATTTATCGAAACACCCCAACGAGCCCAATCGCGCAGGCTACATCGTCGAGATCGATCCCTTGGACCCCACGTCCGTGCCGAAGAAGCGCACTGCGCTGGGCCGTTTCAAGCATGAGAATGCCGAAGTGGTGGTCGCGGCCAACGGCCATGTGGTGGTCTATCTGGGGGACGATGAACGCGGTGAATTCCTCTACCGCTTTGTCAGCGATGGCAAGTATGCCCTGGGTGCCGACAACCGCGATCTGCTGGAAAACGGCCGGCTTTATGTCGCGAGATTCACCGATGACATGCGCGGAGAATGGGTGGAACTGACCCCGGCAGCAACCGGCATGGCCACGGACGCTGAAATCCGCATCCATACCCGCCAGGCTGCTTCCGCCGTGGGTGCCACCACCATGGATCGCCCGGAATGGGTCGCTGCAATCCCGCATCGGATCGAAGCCTATTGCTGCCTGACCAACAACAGGAACCGGGGCATCAAGCCGAACGCCGGGGGTGACCCGACGCCAGTCGGTGGCCCGAACCCGCGGGCAGCCAACCTGTACGGCCAGATCGTGCGCTGGGTGCCGGACGACGGCGACCATGCCGCAGACCACTTTGACTGGGACCTGTTCGTGACGGCTGGTAACCCGACAGTCCACGACGACGCCCAGGCCGGTTCCACCAATGTCACCGCCGAAAACATGTTCAATTCGCCGGATGGCCTGGGGTTCGACAGCCGTGGCCTGATGTGGATCCAGACAGACGGCAACTATTCCGACGCCGGGGACTTCGCCGGACAGGGCAACAATCAGATGCTGGTCGCCGACCCGGTCAGTGGCGAGATCCGGCGCTTCCTGGTTGGGCCGAGGCAGTGCGAAATCACCGGCATCACCTTTGCGCCTGACCGCCGCACCGTCTTCATCGGCGTGCAGCATCCGGGGGAAAAGGGCGACAGCCACTTCCCCGACGGTGGCCAGAGCGTCCCCCGCTCCGCCGTCGTGGCCATCCGTCGCGACGATGGCAAACCGGTTGGCTGACCGGCCTTCGGACAGACGCATGATTTTGTCAGAGACGACCGACTTCCAGTCGCGCTATTACTTTCAGAACATCGGGGACGCGGCTCTGTGTCATGGTCCAACCTGCGTATGCCGGACTCATCCAGTGAATGGCTTCCAATATCTCATTGCTCGTGGCCTTGAGATCCTTCTGAAATACAGGTTCGTGGTGAGCAATCCGATTCCTGAACCGTCGCAATGCGTTCAATCTCCCGTGGACCTGCTGTCGTCGCAGAGGACGCCCGCGATGCAAGAACACACGATAGAGTGATCGCCGCCAGAGTACCTGATCGTACCGGGGTCCGATCAGCGAGACCCAGAAGCCGAAACTGAGTTCTGCAACGGTAGCTCCGTTGGACACCTGCCGCTTGCCGCGTGCAACGCGGTCTTGTGCCTTTCCAATCTGCTGCCTGGCATCGGGCTGCAGCACCAGACCTCCAGATGTCATCCACTCGTCACCAAACGTATCGATGAGGCTCAAATTCATCTGGTTTCGCAGGCAGATCTCGAGGCACTGCAACGGTGTATAGAACGCCTCCGATATTGCGGTGTTCTGTTGATATTTCGTGATCGCCTGTTGGATATCTCCGTTCGCCTGGTGCAGGTATGTGTTGAGACGTTCCTTTGAAACTGATCGCAGAAATTCCTCAAGTTCCTCAGACGTGTTGAAATTTTTCGTCATGCAAACTATCTTCGTGATGTAAACCCTGGGTCGGCCTCTGCCTTCTGGCAAGCTCCCAGGGTCAGTCGTTTCTGGCAGTTACAGCGACTATATGCGCGGCATGTCTATATGTCCTGCCCGCTTGCAGCGGACGCGACGCGCGGCTAATGAAACCTTATGACAGACAAGCTTCAGATCGCGCTGGCCCAGGCCAACCCGACCGTCGGTGATGTGCAGGGGAATCTTGCGCTTGCCCGTGAAATCCGTGCCGAGGCTGCTGACCTGGGCGCTGACCTCGTGCTTTTTCCGGAACTGTTCCTGATCGGCTATCCGCCGGAAGACCTGGTGCTGAAACAGGCGCTGCAGGACGATGCGATCGCCGCCGCCGAGGCACTGGCGCGAGAAACCGCCGACGGTGGCCCGGCCATGCTGCTGACCACCTGCTGGCGGGAAGACGGCAAGCTGTACAACGCTGTCCTGTTGCTGGATGCAGGCGAGGTGAAAGCCGCCCGCTTCAAGCATGATCTGCCCAACTATGGCGTCTTTGACGAGAAGCGGCTGTTCGCCGCCGGTGCCCTGCCCGGCCCTGTCAATTTCCGTGGCGTGCGGCTGGGCGTGCCGATCTGCGAGGATATCTGGACCCCTGACGTGGTCGAGTGCCTGGCAGAGACCGGCGCCGAGATCCTGCTGGTGCCCAACAGTTCCCCGTTCGAGGATGCGAAGGTCGATGTGCGCCTGAACCATGTCGTTGGCCGGGTGACAGAGACCGGCCTGCCAATGGTCTATCTCAACCAGATCGGTGGCCAGGATGAGCTGGTCTTCGACGGCGGGTCATTCGTCATCAATGCCGACTGTTCCGTGGCAGTGCAGATGCCGGAGTTCGAGAGCGCCCTGGTGCTGACCACCTGGAACCGGACAAGGGACGGCTGGGTCTGCGAGAAGGGCCCGGACGCCACCCCGCGGTCGCGGCTGGAGAGTATCTATCGCGCCATGATGCTGGGCCTGCGCGACTATGTGAACAAGAACGGATTTCCCGGTGTCCTGCTTGGCCTGTCGGGCGGCATCGATTCCGCCTTGAGTGCCGCAGTGGCGGCTGATGCGCTGGGACCTGACCGGGTCTGGTGCGTCATGCTGCCGTCCAAGTACACCAGCCAGGAAAGCCTGGATGACGCGGCCCAGAACGCGCGCCTGATGGGCGCGCGGCTGGACACCGTCTCCATCGCCGACCCGGTCGATGCGGTGGAGGCGTCACTGGCGCACGTGTTCGAAGGCCGCGACCCCGACATCACGGAAGAAAACATCCAGTCCCGCGCGCGCGGGCTGATCCTGATGGCCATGTCCAACAAGTTCGGCCACATGCTGCTGACAACCGGCAACAAGTCGGAGATGTCGGTCGGCTATGCCACCATCTACGGCGACATGGCAGGCGGCTATTCGGTGCTGAAGGATCTCTACAAGACCACCGTCTTCGCCCTGTCCGACTGGCGCAACCAGCACCGGCCATCCGATGCCCTGGGCAAGACCGGGCGCGTCGTGCCGCAGAACATCATCGACAAGCCGCCGTCGGCGGAACTGCGCCCCGACCAGAAGGATGCCGACAGCCTGCCCCCCTATGACCAGCTGGATGACATCCTGATGTGCCTGGTCGAGAAGGAAATGGCATTCGAGGAGATCGTCGAGCGTGGTCATGCGCCGGACATAGTGAAACGGATCGAGCATCTGCTGTATGTCGCGGAATACAAGCGGCGCCAGGCCCCGCCGGGCGTGAAGATCACCACCCGCAGCTTTGGCCGTGACCGGCGCTATCCGATCACCAACCGCTTCCGCGACGCGATCTGAGACGGTGCAGCCCCCCGCCCCCCGCGTCCGCTTCGCACCCAGCCCGACCGGCGAGCTGCATCTGGGAAACATCAAGGCAGCGGTGATCAACTGGCTGTTCGCCCGCGCGCATGGCGGCCAGTTTGTGCTGCGCATCGATGATACCGATACGGAACGTTCCACCGCCGCGTTCGAGGCCGGGATCCTTGGCGATCTGGAATGGCTCGGCCTGCACTGGGATGACTTCGCGCGGCAGTCGGAACGGAACGCACGCTATGACGCTGCGGTTCAGCACCTGCGTGACGCGGGCAGGCTCTACGCCTGTTACGAGACACCGGATGAACTGAACCGGAAGCGCGGGCTGCAACGCGCCGCTGGCCGCCCCCCGGTCTATGACAGGGCCGGGCTGAAACTGACCGATGCGGAACGGGCCGCGCTGGAGGCCGGGGGACGGCGGCCACACTGGCGGTTTCTGCTGAACCAGACGCGGGTGGTCTGGGATGATCTGGTGCGCGGCACCCAGGATGTGGATGCCGCATCCCTGTCCGACCCCGTGCTGATCCGCGAGGACGGCCGCCCGCTGTACACGATCACATCCGTGGTTGATGACGGCGAGATGGCCATCAGTCATGTCATCCGGGGTGAGGATCACGTCGCCAACTCGGCTGCACAGATTCAGCTGTTCGAGGCCCTGGGACACGCCGTGCCGACGTTCGGCCACTTCGCGCTGATCGTGGAAGCAGACGGCGCGCCCCTGTCGAAACGGGACGGCAGCCGCACGGTGCAGGCACTGCGCGAACAGGGGATCGAGCCCATGGCGCTGGTCAGTCTGCTGTCGCGCCTTGGCACCGCACAGCCGGTGGAGGCCTTTGCAACCCACGACGCGGCGGTTGCCGGTTTCGATCTGGCCACGTTCGGACGTGCCGCCGCGCGTTTCGATGAACGCGAGCTGCAGAAACTCTCGGCCACGCTGGTGCATGGCCTGAGTGTGGAACAGGCTGCGGAGCGTCTCGGCGCACCGATTGATCCCGCGCTCTGGGAAGCGGTCAGGGGCAATCTGGAACAGTTGCGCGATGTCGCGATCTGGCAGGACATTGTCTCGAAGCCGGTCGAACCCGTCATCGAGGACGCCGCATTTACCCGTCGCGCAGCCGAACTGCTGCCTGAAGGGGAGCCGGATCCGGAAACCTGGGGCATCTGGACCAAGGCCGTGCGGGCCGAGAGCGGGCGCAAGGGCCGCGACCTGTTCCGGCCACTGCGCCTCGCCCTGACCGCCCAGGAACACGGACCCGAAATGAAGGCGCTGTTACCGCTGATCGGGCGAACACGCGCCCTGGGGCGACTGCGCGGTGAAACGGCCTGAAGGTGAGGTCCGGTGCAGCTCCCTCTTGCGACGCCCCACTCTGGGATGCGGACGCCCCAACCGTGGTTTCCCTGCCGATTTCCCTCAGGTAGGCTGTAATGGCGGACGTTGACGACACTAGCGGCGCCGTGGTTTCCCTGCCGATTTCCCTCAGGTAGGCTAACTTGCCGCCATGGCGCAGCGCACGGAGCGCCGTGGTTTCCCTGCCGATTTCCCTCAGGTAGGCTCCTTCTCACCCTGAGTTACGCCCTCGAGAAGCCGTGGTTTCCCTGCCGATTTCCCTCAGGTAGGCTGCCGGTGGATCACACATTCTGGGACACGCAGCCGTGGTTTCCCTGCCGATTTCCCTCAGGTAGGCTCTGTACCCAGTACCGCTTTCGGATGCCGGTGCCGTGGTTTCCCTGCCGATTTCCCTCAGGTAGGCTCAGCACTCCGTGGCGGTGCTGAAACTGGTCGCCGTGGTTTCCCTGCCGATTTCCCTCAGGTAGGCTGACACGTCGAACGCGTAGACACTTGGGGCCGCCGTGGTTTCCCTGCCGATTTCCCTCAGGTAGGCTGCCGTATCGGCCTGGTACCGCGCCCGATACGCCGTGGTTTCCCTGCCGATTTCCCTCAGGTAGGCTTTGGCCCCGCTGAACCGCAGGGCCGACTTGGCCGTGGTTTCCCTGCCGATTTCCCTCAGGTAGGCTTTCATGCCAGGGTCCTCATGCGCCTGCTCCGCCGTGGTTTCCCTGCCGATTTCCCTCAGGTAGGCTGCGCATTGTTGCGGATGCGCTGGTCGGCCAGCCGTGGTTTCCCTGCCGATTTCCCTCAGGTAGGCTCGGTCGGTTGTTTCGGTGTGGGCTTCTGTCGCCGTGGTTTCCCTGCCGATTTCCCTCAGGTAGGCTAAATCGATGACACTGGATTCCGCCGAATCCGCCGTGGTTTCCCTGCCGATTTCCCTCAGGTAGGCTGTTCGGTTTCGACAATGCGTGCGCCGCTGCGCCGTGGTTTCCCTGCCGATTTCCCTCAGGTAGGCTTCGCACCGTGTCCGGCATCGCGCGTGCGTTGCCGTGGTTTCCCTGCCGATTTCCCTCAGGTAGGCTTCGCCATGGCCCCCGGCGGGGGGCGCTTGCGCCGTGGTTTCCCTGCCGATTTCCCTCAGGTAGGCTCCGCCCTTCAAGGACAACATGCCTTCATGGGCCGTGGTTTCCCTGCCGATTTCCCTCAGGTAGGCTCGCGGCAGGGCGAAGGTCAGGGACCGCGAGGCCGTGGTTTCCCTGCCGATTTCCCTCAGGTAGGCTATAGCCACGATCGAGGCGATGAATGGCATGGCCGTGGTTTCCCTGCCGATTTCCCTCAGGTAGGCTGGGACTGCCTGGCGAATGACCCGGACCAGTGCCGTGGTTTCCCTGCCGATTTCCCTCAGGTAGGCTAGATGCAGCTCTGCCTTGATGGTGATTGTCGCCGTGGTTTCCCTGCCGATTTCCCTCAGGTAGGCTCAGGCCGTCGGAGGGTTTTCGGGGCCTTCGGCCGTGGTTTCCCTGCCGATTTCCCTCAGGTAGGCTCATCGGACGTGTTGCCCTGGCTCTCAATGCGCCGTGGTTTCCCTGCCGATTTCCCTCAGGTAGGCTGTTGGGTGGAAAGATGTGCACGTTGCTTGTGCCGTGGTTTCCCTGCCGATTTCCCTCAGGTAGGCTGCCCCAGAAGGAGCCGTTGTTCATGTTGGCGCCGTGGTTTCCCTGCCGATTTCCCTCAGGTAGGCTTGGATGACAATGTTGTCGTGCTCAACATGGGCCGTGGTTTCCCTGCCGATTTCCCTCAGGTAGGCTCCACCGCCACCCGCCTGCGCCGCATGGCCGGCCGTGGTTTCCCTGCCGATTTCCCTCAGGTAGGCTAAGGAAGCGCTTGGTGCGGTGGTGTCCAAGGCCGTGGTTTCCCTGCCGATTTCCCTCAGGTAGGCTCGCCCGGCTCTATATTGGCCGTCCTGTAAAGCCGTGGTTTCCCTGCCGATTTCCCTCAGGTAGGCTAAAAGACCAGCCCGCGCAATGAGGCACTTGGCCGTGGTTTCCCTGCCGATTTCCCTCAGGTAGGCTGTGACGGTAAGCGCACAGGCTGACGGTGTCGCCGTGGTTTCCCTGCCGATTTCCCTCAGGTAGGCTCGCGTAGGCCGCGTAGGGTCCGCTGCATTAGCCGTGGTTTCCCTGCCGATTTCCCTCAGGTAGGCTACGAGCACGGCAAGGCTTTGCAATTGCTGGGAGAAACGGGAACTGGTCATAGCAGAACAAGTTGACCGGTTCCTGTTTGTTCCTGCGCACTGGGCATTCCGACAAGCAGTTTCATGCGGGCATATTGCCTTTCCGTGACCTGCAGCGCACGGACACTGCCACGTGGTGGCAGATTCTTCTCCACGCGCGCGAGGTGTTTGTCGGCGGCATCCTGACCGCGACAGACACGGGTGTAGACCGAGAACTGCATCATGTCATAGCCATCATTGCGAAGGAAATTGCGGAACCTGGTTGCATTCCGGCGTTCCGGTCTGGTGCCGACCGGCAGGTCGAAAAAGACGAACAGATACATGAACCGAATTTCCTCTGCGCGCATGATTGTTTACACCACCGGCAATTCCAGCGCGTCCGCGCCGCCGTCTGTCAGCGCCCGCACCAGCGAGGCAACAACCCGGTCGATGGCGGGCTGAAGGGCAAGCTGTTCCCCGTTGATGATGACGGTTTCTGCCAGAATGGCAGCCAGTTCACGGCGGTCGGCAAGCGACAGTTCTGCACCGGATGAGGGCTGACCCAGGCCGCTGATGGCGTGCACCCTGAAATCGACAACCGGGCGAAAGACCTCCAGCAGGTCATCGGCCAGGTTGAATGGATTGGCCGCACCGGCATGATGGATTCCGAATGCGGGCAACAACCCCGATGCAACCAGGGTGCGTGCGATACAGGCCCGCAGGATGGCATAGCCGTAATTCAGCATCGCATTGCGCACGTCCGCGGCGTCATGGCGACGGAACGCAACGAACAATCGGCCCCAGTAGAACCGTGCGCCCCGCGCCTCCACATTCTTCGGATCACCCGAACCGACATGCCGCGCCATTTCGCGCAATGCCTGCCCGCCCTCTGCCTGACAGGAATCAAGCGTCAGAGCCTGATTGGTCAGCTTGCAACGGATGATCCGCTGCCAGATTCTTTTCCGCAGCGGGCCGGATGCAGCCAGTTGCTGTCGCGCGATGCCCGCTTGCTGCCAATGCTGATGGAATGGCATCAGCACGCCGCACGGCATGTGCCTGGCGTCGGAGATGACCAGCGGCACACCATTCTGCATGCAGGCCGCCATGACAGCCGCCGTAGCCGTCACTTCCGGCGTGTCCAGGATGATCCAGCCAAGATCTTCCAGCGGAAACGACAGCGCCTGCTGTTCATGCCGCGCCACTTGCAATGAGCCGTGGCGCAGCGACAACCGTGCAGGCTGGCTCAGGTGCAGACCGCGCCATGCCATGTCCGCTGCTCCTGTTTCACCGGTGAGAGATTACCCAGTCGGTCTACCGAGAACTTCTCGATCAGTTGTGACGTAGGGGTGCCGACACGAGAAATTGTTCTCGAGTAGTGACTGGACAGGCCGATCTTGGCGTCGAACCGGTCCACACCCCTGTAATATCCCTCAACCTCAGTGTCGTCGGATTTGACAATCCGGACATATGAATTTGGATAGAGACTCAGGCAGAAGTGCGCATCGGGACCGACAATCGGCCAATCCGACTCCTGCACATTGCGGGCTATGGCTCGGTTGGGCGGACTCGGCCAGGCTGTCCGGTTCATGACCTGATGGCGATAGATCGGCACCAGGAAATAGCGTTCCCGACCCTTCTTGTCCGCCATTCTGAACACGTCAACCCGGACCATGTCGCCATTGTCGACCTGGCCTCCATTGACTTCGAATCCACTCTTGCTGCCCGCATCAAGCCGAACCTTTCGAATTGGATCGCCTTTTGGTGAAAGCGGTGGCTTATCTTTTGGCTTCCCGGCGTCGATCCAGCTCTGCAGTGCATCAAAAAGCGGCCTGTTGCGGCCTTCGCCGTCGCGTATGCGTTTCAGGTCGGGCGCTTTCAGGTCATCCACCGACTTGCGTTCCATCACCATGCGTTCTCCGTCGGCTGTCTGCGCGATGGCGCGGATCGTGGCCGGGTGTCCCGCCCCGCGACCACGCCGCCGCTCCGACCGTGAAACGAAAATATTCCCATAGGCCTCAATGGCGTCCTTGCGGAAACCTGGCCACGGGGCAGGCACAGGGGGTGTCCAGCGGCTCCTGTCCTGTTCTTCCAGCCTCTGGTACTGACGGGTCAGTCCTTGCAGCAACCAGTCACTGCGCGCAGCGGCACAGATCAGCGCGTCCAGCCCGTGGTGGCGGTCATCGCGCCGGTCCTTGACATCGCCGAGGCCCCAGGCGTGGCGCAGAATGGCGGTAATGGCCCCGGGGCGGGCAAACAGGCGCCGTCTGGTGTCTCCCATTCCGGTATAGCCGATGTCAGACGGCTCCGGTTCGCCGCCGTCGGCATAGAGAAGGCGCAGTGCCGCCAGCAGCGCGCGGGAGGCATAGCGCGTGTCATTCAGGTTCCGCGCGACGAAACCGTCCACCCGTTCCCCGAAGTTCTGCATCAGCAACAGGTTCCGCTTGTATCGCTTCATCTGTTTCAGTGCACCGACGCGAACCCTGAAAGCCTCCCACCGGGCGGCGTCATGGCCGAACCACTCAAACGGTGTCTGGTTGCCCTTTTCGCGGTTGGCGCTGGTCAGGCAGACCACCTGGTTCTGGAAACTGTTGTCCTGGCTGCGGCTGCGGGGCAGCGCATGGTCGATCTCCACGCCCTGCTTCAGCAACATGGATGGGGAAATATGTTCGTCGGAATAGAGGCATCGCTGGTTCTGTTCCTTCCACAGTTCATAGCGCCGCAATTGTTCATCCGTGGGTCGATTGCCCAACCCAAGTTCCTGTTGCAGCGTTTCGCGGGCTTTCTCCTTTGCCCTTGTCCGCTTTTCCAGACCCTTGGTCATCTTCTCCCGCTCTTCCGCCGATTTGCCGACGTCACGGGCCAGTTCGACGATGATCCGCCCCGGTCGGGCACCAAAGACATGCACCAGTGTTACCGTCTGCTTGATCGCTTCCGACAGGCTCCGCTGCACCACGGGGTTGGCGATGTCCGTGATCTCGATCCGACGCTCTGCTGTGTGGTCATAGCCGGCGGCGGCACAGGCTTGCGAATAGACCATGCCCTGCAGCAGGTTGGGCAGGATGTTCCGCGCGGCCTTGGCCGAAACATGACCGGTTCGCGTGAATCTGGCGAATTTGCCTGCTTCCACCCCTGTCATCAGGGCTTCAATCAGGTGGGGTTCCAGACCGTCAATTGATTCCAGGCCCGCACGAATATCCTCCAGGTCCTCACGGAACGAGATGACGGCTGCGGCACGATCAAGCACCTCGGGGCGGGCCTTGAGCGCCTCAATGGATGCGGTTGGGATATGTTGAAACAAAGTTCGCGACCCCTCCATGGCGCCATCTCCGGCGGCGACGTCTTTCTTTGCCTTTTCGGGATCAATTCCGGTGAAAACGGTCCCGTCGCGAAAACCAAGCTTTTTCGCCAGCGCGTTCCACGTGAACTTCTTGGTGGTCATGCCCCAATCAGCCAGCGCGTGGCCAAGTTCCTCCGCTGTCAGGCGTCGCAGACCGGCCTCGGTCCTGACCTGAACCGTGTTCAATTTCGCCACGAAGCGGAATTTTTCGAACGAGGGGGCCATTCGGGGGCTGCGTTTCTCCTCCGGCTCGAACGGGCAATGGCCGACAAGGTCCTCACTGCCTTTCAGGCCGAGCTGGAAGAAGGCGATTTCGTGAAAGGCTGCTTCAAGATCTTCCGACGCGAGACGGTTGCCGAGGCGCCTTTGCGCCTGAAACAGGGTGCGCACCTCATCCTCAAGTTCGTTGCGCAGCGCTGTTCTGCTGTATTCGCCTGACCGGTTGCGTTTGCGCTTCGAAAATTCCTCATGTTCCATCATCAGGCGGGCGATGGAACCATAGGGCTGCATGATTTCCTGCCGGGCCGCGATGGCGGCCAGCATCTTGCTGTTTTCATCGGGCGCGTTCTCGCCCGCATCCGACTTGCTGCTGGACTTGAAGCCGCGATGCTTGGCGATATGCAGCAAGGCAGCCGCGAAGGCATCATCAGCGAGCCGCGCCTTCAGTCCGTCCGCACGGGCGATCCAGGGATCCGGTGCATCTCTTCGGTGGTGAAACGCATCCGGGTCAGGGGTGGCGATCAGCCCATACTCGACGAAAAGCAACCGCACCTGCTTCATGCGACCGGCCCGGCGTCGAATGGTCCGCCGGTGCAGCCGCGCTTCCCGCCGGACGGCGTTGTTCAGCGTTCGGTCCTTGGGGTTTTCCGGCGCATCGAAACAGCGGCTGCCGCAATGCAGGATTGCCGGTTCCGTGCCATGCCGGACCATCGCAGACCCGATGGAGGCAATGCCGACGTCCAGACCCAGAACGAGCTCTTCGTCTATCGGATAACGGCCACAAGCCGCCTCCAACCTGTCGAGAACGGTCCTGCCCGCCATTGCAACCTCCAATCAACAACAAAAAACATATTCAATTGTTGACGGCGGCGGCGAATAAGGCAATCCTGCGGTCAGGGAAATCGGTTGGGAAACCACGGTAATTTGGATTTTTCCAAACGAAGAGTTACCCCGTCGACTTCGGTCGGCGGGGGATCTCCTTATTCACCAACCGTTTGCAGCACATTTGAGATGATGACAGGGCAGATTCTGCTCTGTCCCTTTCTCGACCAGACCGTCCTTGGGTTCAGACCACAAGCTGGACTCGGCTCAATTGCTGGAGGCTGCGATCACTGCATCGCTGCTCTGGCAGCGAAAGCGGTCGAGACACATCCGTGCAGCATCAGACCCGTTGTCCTGTTCGCTTGTTGCGACACATTGGTACGCCATCACTGTCCGGAAACAGGCAACCATACCGCTCCATCAGGTTACGGAACGGTTCAGGCAGCGTCGCTGGATTCGGAGTCTGAATTGACGCGCAGCGGGCGGAGCAGGAATGCCGGGACATGATCGCCCAGGCCCACCGGCGTATCGCCGTCATCGCGACGGTTGCGGTTGCCGGAACGGCTGCGGGGCGCGCGGGCCGGGCGGCCTGACTCGGGGCCATCCCCTGACGGCACGCGGGCTGCCTGTCGATCCGAAGACCTGACCGGGGCCGCCTCTGCTGCAGGGGGGGTATCTGCCCTGGCCGCCTTGTCGACAGTTTCCGCCTTGTCGCCCGTTTCCGACTTGTCGACAGTTTCCGCCTTGTCGACAGTTTCCGCCTTGTCGCCCGTTTCCGCCTTGTCGGCCTTGGCCGAACGACGGGGTGCGCGTTTGCGCGGTGTCTTTGGCGCAGCTTCCTGGGTGGTATCGGCGTCTGTCCCGACAGCCTCGGCGGCGGTCGGTGCGGCCTCTTTCCCTGCTTCCGCTTCTGCGTCCGCATCCTTCGGCTTCGCAGACCGACGGGCGCGACGGGGCTTCTTTTCCTTCGGCGCATCTTCTGCAGACGGCACGTCACCTTCATCGGCGGCAGCGTCCTTCGGAACAGCCGCCGGTTTCGGTGCCGACTTCGATGCCGGCGCGGTCTTCTTGCCGAATCCCTCGATCTCGATGTGATTGATGTTGCCACCGATCAGCTTCTGGATCGCATCCAGCGACTTGGTTTCCTTGGCAGTGGCGAGCATGAAGGTACGGCCCTTCATGCCAGCGCGCCCTGTACGACCGATGCGATGGATATAGTCTTCGGCGTGGAACGGCACATCGAAGTTGAACACGTGGCTCAGCCCCTGAATGTCGATGCCACGGGCCGCCACATCGGAGCAGACCATGATTTTGGCCTGATCGGACTTGAACTTTTCCAGCGTTGCCATGCGGTCCAGCTGGTCCATGTCACCATGCAGGGCCACGGCATCGAAGCCATGCTTCAGCATCGACTTGTGCAGCATCTTCACGTCGGACTTCCGATTGCAGAAGATCAGCGCGTTGCGGATGTTCTCCTGCGCGATCAACGCCCGCAGGGCATCGCGCTTGTCACGCTCGTCAAGTATCGTGATGTACTGTTCAACCGTTGCCGCAGTGGATGTGGGCGGTGCCACTTCCACTTCACGCGGATCGACCAGGAACTTGTCAGCCAGCTTGCGAATCGACGGCGGCATGGTGGCCGAGAAGAAAAGCGTCTGACGGCGCGGCGGCAGGCAGGACACGATCCGTTCGACATCAGGCATAAAGCCCATGTCCATCATGCGATCCGCCTCGTCGATGACGAAGAACTGGATCTGGCTCAGCATCATGCGGCCGCGATCGAACAGATCAAGCAGCCGACCCGGGGTGGCGATGATGATGTCGCAGGTGCCGTCGAGTTCGGCCTCCTGCTCCTTCATGCCAAGGCCACCGATCAGCAGCGCCCGGGAAAGTTTCTGGTACTTGGTATACTTGTCGAAGCTGTCCGCCACCTGGGCAGCCAGTTCGCGCGTCGGTTCCAGCACGAGTGCGCGCGGCATGCGCGGCTTCGACCGGCCCTGGGCCATGACGTCGATCATCGGCAGCAGGAACGCAGCGGTCTTGCCGGTGCCCGTTTGCGCCGTGCCGAGCAGGTCCTTGCCCATCAGCACATGCGGAATGGACTTCTGCTGAATCGGAGTGGCAGTTTCATACCCCTCCTCGGAAATTGCCTTACAGACCTCGTCACTCAGACCCAGGTCCTGAAATGTCATTGCGCTAATGTGCGTGCTCCCGTTGGGATTTTGCATCTGATGGTGATACGTCGGGTTCCGCCTGCGTTTCCGTACTTCATCGCTCTCGGATCCGGGGCCTGAACAGTGTCCAATTCTTTGACGACAGTACCATGACACGTCAGATGCTTGTCGTCTGACTTTGGGGGAAGTACTGAAGGTGAGGTGCCCTGTCAATCGCGAACACTGTGTTCGGGGTGTGGCGTGTCCGCACGGCTGGAGTATTTCATGACCCGACAAGACCTGCTTCTCATCCCCGGCCTGCTCTGTACCCGACAGCTTTGGGAACCCCAGATCGAGGCACTGGCGGACAGAGCCAGGATCGCGGTCGCAGATCACACGCGCGATGACACCATTGCGGCCATCGCGCGCCGCATCCTGGATACCGCTCCGGCAACCTTCGCGCTGGCGGGCCTGTCCATGGGCGGCTACATCGCCTTCGAGATCTGGCGACAGGCACCTGAACGGGTCGAACGCATTGCCCTGATGGACACCCGCGCCAGCAAGGACACGGACGCGGAAACCATCCGGCGCAAGGATCTGCTGGCCCTGGTGGATCAGGGGCGTTTCAACGGCATTCATGACCGGTTGATCCCGCTGTTCGTGCATGCCGACCGGCTGGACGACGACGCCCTGCTCGGCAGCATCCGCCAGATGGCGGAGGACACCGGCAAGGATGGCTTCGTGCGCCAGACCCGGGCGTTGATGGCGCGCCAGTCTGCGCATGACGTCTGTCAAAGCATCGATGTTCCGGCCCTGGCGCTTTGCGGGCGGCAGGACGCCCTGACCCCCCTTGAGATGCATGAGGAAATGGCTGACCTGATCCCCGGTGCCCGGCTTGCAGTGATCGAGGATTGCGGTCACCTGTCGACCCTGGAGAAGCCGGAAGCGGTCACTGCCGAAATGCGCACCTGGATGGATGCCTAGATCGCCCCACTGCTGGATTGCATCACCAGCCCGCTCCCGTCATTTGATGGACAGATCCAGAACAGCCGGATGCCGAAACCGGGGCCGGATCCTGTCCGTTTGACCTGAAACGGGCTTTCTGGCCAGAAACCTGAGGTTTTTCGAGATTCCGTTGGCCATTGCCGCTTGATCGGCGCTAGTAAACGAGGGAACAGTTAAGCGTCGCTGAAAGCGCGACGATTCGGACCTGCCCGGAGCAGTAAACGGCGTGCGTCGTTCAAACAAACCACTGGCCACCCGCATGGCAAGCCCGCTCGGCCTGCTGTTCAACCGGTTCGCGTTCGCGTTCCTGCTGGCGCTCGGCCTGACCCTGCTGGTTGCCGGTCGTTCCGGGATCGGCCCGGTCGAGCAGGTGCGCACGGGTCTGCTGGATATCCTCGCCCCGGTCCTCAACGTGATTTCGCGCCCCGTGTCCGCCGTCAATGACCTGGCAACGGAGATCGAACAGCTGTCGCGGGTCTATGACGAGAATGCCCGGCTGCGTGAAGAGAACGCGCGCCTGCTGCACTGGCAGAACGCGGCGCGGTCACTGGAACGCGACAATGCGCAGTACCGCCGGCTGCTGAATGTCCGCGCCCGGTCCGACGTCACCTACATCACCGCGCGCGTCGTCGGGGAATCAGGTGGCCCGTTCGTGAAGACCCTGCTGCTGGCTGCGGGGCAGCGGGACGGGGTGGAAGCCAATCAGGCCGTGGTCAGTGAACTCGGACTGGTAGGCCGGATCACCGAGGCGGGGCGCAACGCCGCGCGCATCCTGCTGATCACCGACCTGAACAGCCGCATTCCGGTGATGCTGGAGAGTGATCGGCGGCGTGCCATCCTGTCGGGCGACAACAGCGGTCGTCCCCTGCTTGCCTTCCTGGAGGCGGAGGCCGTTGTCCGCCCGGGCGACCGTGTGGTCACCAGCGGCCACGGGGGCCTGTTGCCGCCGGGTCTGGTGGTTGGCGTCGTGTCTTCCGTCGCCGACGGTCAGGTCAGGTTGCGTCCGTTTGTCGACCTTGGTCGGCTGGAACGGGTGAATGTCCTGCGCTATCGCCGCCCGGAACTGGGAAGCGAGCGGGACGGACCATGAAGAGCCGTCGCAGGAAGTCGAGCGCACGACGGGCCGGCGACGGGCCAGGCCTGTCGCAGCTTGGCCTCTGGCGTCTGGGCATGGCGATTCCGGGTCTGATATCGGTCATGCTGGTCATGCTGGGCAGCCTGCCCATCGGCGTGCCGTTCCTCGGCCCCATGCTGCCGGCCTTCGGCCTGATTGCCGTGCATGTCTTCGCCCTGCAGCGCCCGGACCTGATGCCCCACTGGCTGGCATTCGCCCTCGGTCTGCTGACCGATCTGCTGTCGGGTGGTCCGCTGGGTCTGACCGCGCTTGTGTTCCTGGGTGTGCAGGTGCTGTCCGCCAGTCAGCGACGGGTTCTGATCGGGCGGCCATTCCTGCTGGGCTGGGCCGTGTTCGCGCTGATTGCCCTGGCTGCAGCGGTGGTTTCATGGCTCATCGCCTGCGCCTACTTCCTCGACATCGTCAATCCAGCGGCGGCCCTGCTGCAGGTGGCCATCACCGTGACCCTGTTCCCGCTGATTGCCGCACCCCTGTTGCTGCTCAGCCATCGCATGACGGGACAGGCCTATGCCTGACCGGACCACACATGATGGGGCCGATTCATGAGGGGGCGCGTCGAAAAGGCCCGCTATCCGGTGTTCACCCGCCGCGCCCTGATGCTTGGCGGCATGAAGGCCGCGCTGTTCGCGGCCCTGGGTGCGCGCATGTACTACCTGCAGGTCGTCGAAGGCGATCAGTATCGCATGCAGGCCGACGAGAACCGCATCAACCTGGCCCTGCTGGCCCCGCCGCGCGGGCGCATTCTTGACCGTCGGAGCGTGCCGGTGGCAACGAACCGGCAGAATTTCCGCGTCCTGATCGTGCCGGAGCAGACCGGATCGCTGGAAGAGACGCTGGACCGGCTGCATCGCATCGTCCCGGTCAGCGACCAGACCCGCGCGCGCGTGCTGCGCGATGCCAAGCGCAAGCGCAGTTTCGTGCCGATCTCAGTGGTCGACAACCTGACCTGGGAGGAATTCGCCAGGATCAATATCCGCAGCCCCGACCTGCCCGGCATCCAGCTCGACGTCGGACAGACCCGTGACTACCCCTTTGGCCCCTATCTGGGACATACGGTCGGCTATGTCGGCCCGGTCAGCGAGAAGGATCTCAAGGACGGGGACGGCGACCCCTTGCTGGAACTGCCGGGTTTCCGAACGGGGCGGCGCGGGCTGGAACGCAGTCAGGAAACCACGTTGCGCGGCGCTGCCGGGAACCAGCGGGTGGAGGTCAATGCCTTCGGTCGCGTGATCCGGGAACTGTCGCGGACGGAGGGGCGCCCCGGCACCGACATTCACCTGACCATCGACGCCCGGCTGCAGCGCGCCGCCACCCAGGCCCTGCGTCCGGAGAGTGGGGCGGCGGTGGTGATGGACATCCACAATGGCGACATCCTCGCCATGGCGTCGACGCCTGGCTTCGATCCCAATTCCTTCAACGTCGGCATCGGCACGCGGGAATGGCAGCGCTTGTTGAACAACAGCCGCAAACCCCTGACCGACAAGACGATCGCCGGGCGCTACCCCCCCGGGTCCACGTTCAAGATGGTCGTGGCGCTGGCTGCGATGGAGGCCAATGTCGCCGGTGCTGCCCACCGGGTCTTCTGCAATGGCAAGTATGTGCTGGGCAATCACACGTTCCATTGCTGGAAACGCTGGGGGCACGGCTGGATGAACCTGGACGATGCCCTGACACAGAGCTGCGATGTCTATTTCTATGACGTCGCCCGCCGCGTTGGCGTCGAGAAGATTGCGGCCATGGCTGAACGGCTGGGGATGGGCCAGACACTGCTGCCCGAACTGCCGGGCGAAAAGGCCGGACTGGTGCCGAACCCGGCCTGGAAGGAAGGGGCGATCGGTGAGGCCTGGCAGGGCGGCGAAACGCTGATCCTCGGCATCGGCCAGGGCTATCTGCTGGCGACGCCCCTGCAGCTGGCCACCATGACCGCCCGGCTGGCCAATGGGGAGCGCGCGGTGACCCCGCGGCTTGTCTTTGGCGATGGCCCGGATGTGGAGGCACCGCCCCTGGGCATCTCGCAGGATGCGTTGCGCGAGGTTCAGCGTGGCATGAACCATGTGGTCAACGGCGAACGCGGTACTGCCCGTGCCCACAAGATCAGGGAAAACGGCTGGACCATGGCGGGCAAGACCGGCACGGCGCAGGTCCGGCGCATCAGCAGGGCGGAACGCGAAACCGGTGTGCTGAAGAATGAGGATATCGAGTGGCGCACCCGTGACCATGCCCTGTTCGTGGCCTACGCCCCGGTGGAGAAACCCCGCTACGCCCTGTCCGTGATCATCGAACATGGTGGCAGCGGTTCGTCAGCCGCCGCCCCCGTGGCGCGGGAAATCATGCTCGCGGCACTGGAACTCGACCCCGCATCGCAACGCCCGCGCCGCGTTGCTGCCGCGTCGGAAAGGGAGGGCTGAGCCATGGCCATGAGCTATCGCAACGACCCGAACGACCTCCGCCTCGGCCAGAAACTGATGGCACTGAACTGGGGTCTGGTGCTGTTGATCGCACTGACGTCCTCGGTCGGCTTCGCCATGCTCTATTCGGCTGCGGGCGGGGATATCCAGCCCTGGGCCAGCCGTCAGATGATCCGTTTCGGCGCGGGCGCGTTCATGATGCTGACCATCGCGCTGATCGATATCCGGTTCTGGATGCGCTGGGCCTACCTGATCTACGGCATTGCACTGGCGCTGCTGGTCGCTGTCGAATTCGTTGGCATGACCGGCATGGGTGCCACCCGCTGGATCAGCCTCGGGTTCTTCAACCTGCAGCCGTCCGAGATCATGAAGATCGCGCTGGTGCTGGCGCTGGCCCGCTATTTCCACGGCCTGTCGCTGGATGACACCGGGCGCATCGGTTATCTGCTGCCTCCGCTGGCCCTGATCGGCATGCCGACCCTGCTGGTGCTGAAACAGCCCGATCTGGGTACCGCACTGCTGCTCGCCGCCGGTGGGTCCATCGTGCTGTTCCTCGCCGGGGTCCGGCTGTGGAAATTCGCGCTGGCACTGGCTGCGGCCCTGGCCGCCCTGCCCATCGCCTGGTCGCAACTGCATGAGTACCAGAAAGGTCGGATCATGACCTTCCTGAACCCGGAGGACGACCCCCTGGGCGCCGGATACCACATCATGCAGTCCAAGATCGCGCTCGGGTCCGGCGGCGTCTCCGGCAAGGGCTTTCTGGAAGGCACGCAGAGCCACCTGAACTTCCTGCCCGAAATGCGCACCGACTTCATCTTCACGATGCTGGCGGAGGAATTCGGCATGATCGGCGGACTGGCGCTGATGGGCCTCTATATCCTGATCCTGATCTACGCCTATGCCATCGGCTTCCGGTCACGCCATCAGTTCGGACGGCTGGTCGCGCTGGGTATCGCGACCACGTTCTTCCTCTACATCTTCATCAACATCGGCATGGTCACCGGCATCCTGCCGGTTGTCGGCGTGCCCCTGCCGCTGATTTCCTATGGCGGCACGGCCATGCTGACCCTGCTGATCGGCTTCGGGCTGGTGCTGTCGGTGTCCATCCATCGCGGCGTGGATATCCCCCGCAGCAGCGGTTGAGCGGATTGCTGCGCGGATCAGCGCTGCACGTGTCCGGCATGACAGTCGGAAAGGTACAACGCTGTCGCCCCGGGGTGCCGGACCCGGGGGCAACATCACAAACGCTTGACGGGCATCTGAGAATCCAGCCAACTCGGGCGCATGGGATTTTACTTCGCACAGGCACTGACCGGGCTGGCCAGCGCGTCGTCGCTGTTTCTGGTGGCCGCCGGGCTGAGCCTGATCTTCGGCGTCACGCGGGTGGTCAACTTCGCCCACGGCTCCCTCTACATGATCGGTGCCTACGTGGCGATGGACGTCATCGGCCTGTTCGGCAAGGTGCCCGGATTCTGGCTTGCCCTGCCCGTCGCGGCACTGGTTTCGGCGGTCGTCGGCGGCCTGATCGAGGTCACGGTGCTGCGCCGCATCTATCGCGCGCCGGAGATGTTCCAGCTGGTCGCCACCTTCGCCATCGTGCTGATCGCGCAGGATGTGGCGGAATGGATATGGGGGGTGGCCGACCGCTTCGGCCCCCGTGCGCCGGGCCTGTCGGGCGTCGTCACCATCTTCGGTGAACGCATCCCCGAATACGACCTGTTCCTGATCGCCATGGGGCCGATCACGCTGTTCCTGCTCTGGCTGCTGTTC
The DNA here is from genome assembly GCA_029210175.1 of Minwuia sp. GTDB lineage: Bacteria > Pseudomonadota > Alphaproteobacteria > Minwuiales > Minwuiaceae > Minwuia. The sequence continues at coordinate 151,523 of JARGPL010000027.1, forward strand.
GCCCGCACCCGGTTCGGTGTGCTGGTCCGCGCCGCGACGCAGGATCGGGAGATGGCGGCCGCGCTGGGCGTGGATCAGGCAAAGCTGTTCACTGCCGTCTTCTGTCTGGGTGCCGGACTGGCGGGGCTGGGCGGTGCCATGCAGGTGCCGCGTGACGCCGTCACCCTGACCATGGATCTGGAGATCATTGCGGAGGTCTTCGTGATCACCGTGGTCGGCGGCATGGGGTCGATACCCGGTGCCTACCTCGCCGCCATCCTGATTTCAGAACTGAACGCTTTCGGAATCCTGATCCTGCCGGAGATCACGCTGATCGTGGCCTTCGCCGCCATGGCCGTGGTGCTGGTGATCCGCCCGTATGGCCTGCTGGGTCGTCCGCCATCCGCCCCTGAAACACCGCCCGGTCCCGGCATCGGTACCCTGCGTCTGCCTGCAAAAGTGTGGTTCGGTCTGTTGGCGGTGATGATGATACTGCCCTTCTTTGCCGATGATTTCATGACCGTACTGATCATCGACATCATGATCCTGGGCATGTTCGCCATGTCGCTGCAGTTCCTGATGGGGCCAGGGGGCATGGTCAGCTTCGGCCACGCGGCCTATTTCGGCGTCGGCGCCTATGGCGCGGCGTTGCTGGTGTACCATCTGGATGCGGGCATGGGCTGGGCGCTGGCCGTGGCACCGGTTGCCGCCGCTGCAGCAGCCCTGTTCTTCGGCTGGTTCTGTGTCCGCCTTTCCGGTGTCTACCTCGCCATGCTGACGCTCGCCGCGGCGCAGATTGTCTGGGCCGCCGCGACACAGATGCAGGGCCTCACCGGGGGCGATGACGGCATCACCGGCGTCTGGCCGACGAAGCTGTTCAGCGACGGTACCGCGTTCTACTACCTCGCCCTCTCCTTCGCGGTCATCGCTGTCATCGTGCTGCGACAGGCGACGCGCAGTCCATTCGGGCGCGCCCTGACCGCCGCCCGCGACGCGCCACTCAGGGCCGAAGCGCTGGGGATCAACGTGCAGAACCAGCAGTGGATGGCCTTTACCCTGGCGGGCACCGTCGCCGGTCTGGCCGGCGGCCTCTACGTGTTCAAGAAGGGCAGCGTCTTCCCCGATGTGCTGGCCATTCAGCAGTCGGTGGATGCGCTGATCATGGTCCTGCTTGGCGGGGTCGATGTGCTGGCGGGCGCGCTGATCGGGGCCACGACCTTCGTGGTGCTGGAAGATGTCTTCAACCAGTTCGAGGCATGGCGATCAATGCTGGGCGGTGTGATCCTGCTCATCGCCATGCTGGCACCGGGCGGCATGGCCGGTCTCGGCACCCTGATCCGCAGGCGGAAAGCCGCATGAGCGCCCTGCTGCAGGTGGAGGATCTGGCAAAGTCGTTCGGCGGCGTGGCTGCGGTTGCCGGCGTCGGCTTTCACGTCAATGCGGGCGAAAGGCTGGCACTGATCGGCCCCAATGGGGCGGGAAAGACCACCTGTTTCAACCTGCTGAACGGCCAGTTGCGCGCCGACCGGGGCAAGGTCGTGCTGGATGGCCGGAACATCACCGGTCGCAAGCCACGCCAGATCGTCCGCCTCGGCATTGGCCGCACGTTCCAGATCGCCCGATCCTTCCTCAGCATGACGGTGGCGGAGGCGGTGGAGACCGCGCTGGATGCCGCCACCCGCCATACCCTGTCCTTTCGCCGCGCCCCGGATGCCAGTGTCCGCATTGGCGAACTGCTGGAACAGGTGGGCCTGCAGGAACAGGCGAATCGCAGCGTCACGGAACTGCCCTATGGGGACGTGAAGCGCCTCGACCTCGCGATGGCGCTGTCGTCGTCGCCTCGCCTGCTGTTCATGGATGAGCCGACGGCCGGCATGGCCGCCGCTGATCGTGCCCTGCTGATGGATCAGGTGAGCCGCATCGTGGAAAGGTCCGGCCTCGCTGTCCTGTTCACCGAACATGACATGGAAGCCGTTTTCGGCCACGCCGACCGGGTAATCGTCATGGCGCGCGGACAATTGATCGCTGAGGGCACCGTGGAAGAGATCCGCCGCGACCCGGAGGTTCGCCGCGTTTACCTTGGTCGGACAGAGGGGGCCGAGGCCCATGGCTGAGATGATGCTGCAGGTCGCGGGCCTCACCGCAGGTTATGGCCCGGCCACCGTGTTGCACGGACTGGATTTCAGCCTGGCACAGGGCGATTCCATGGCCCTGCTGGGCCGCAACGGCGCAGGCAAGTCGACAACCATCAAGGCGATCATGGGCATGGTGCGGCGTGAAGCGACGGACCTGCGTTTCGAAGGCCAGTCCCTGACCAGACTGCCGCCGCAAAAGATCGCGCGCCTGGGCGTCGGCTACGTGCCGGAGGAACGGCGGATATTCCCGGAACTGACCGTGGCCGAGAACCTGGAGGTCGGGCGTCGCCCGGCCCGCAGCGATGCCCCGGAATGGCCCGAAAAGCGACTCTACGACCTGTTCCCCGAACTGCACGCCATGCGCGACCGCCGGGCGGGGCGCATGTCCGGCGGTGAGCAGCAGATGCTGACCATCGCCCGCACCCTGGCTGGCAACCCGCGCATCCTGCTGCTGGACGAACCGGCGGAGGGGCTGGCCCCGGTCGTGCTGGACCGCATCGCCGACACGGTTGCCACGCTGCGCGACGAGGGGCTGACCCTGCTGATTGCCGAGCAGAGCCTGGGTTTCGCCGCCGAAGTCGCCAGCCGCTGCGTTGTCCTGGAAAGCGGTCAGATCGCCCATGAGGGCAGCATGCAGGAACTGGCCGCGGACAGTGCCTTGCGGGACCGGTTGCTATCGGTCTGAGCAAGCGATCAAAACGCGCTCATTCTTCAATTCACCACAACGTTATTCAGAATGAAGTGACTGCGCGAATTTACCTTTATTGCGACCGTCGTCAATTCACCTGAATCGATTTTTCCGTCAAAAATGATCCCAATATCGTAATTTGGACCGACGAAAAGATCATCATAAACATACGATCTCTTCTTTCCATGAACTGATCCAGATTTATTTCCAATTTTTATTGTAGATGCAAAATATGTACTTCCCAATTTGTTCAAAATTCGGGAATCACCCTTTATCGCTATTCTCATATTACGCTTCATAGACAACGAAAATCTACATTTTGTGCTTCTAGAAACATTCACACAATTGACAACCTTCAATATCAAATCGTCATCTTCATAGAACGGCAAAGAAATAGGCCTTCTTATCTCCCCAGGTGAGTTAATATTCACTAAATCCATTATCACGCCAAAATACTTAGAAGTGCATTCCATAGCCGACTGGCTGATTATCAAACGGTCGTCGTCTTGCAAGAATTGAATTATGGAAGGTATTTCTTTTCGGCTTGCCACGAATTTGCCCTCTACTCCCCTTCGAAAAATGCTCAAACTCCCGGACGCATCGACCCTTATTTGCACATCTTGACCCAGGGTACAGGCACGAATCATCGAATCTGTCAAAGAATTTGCAGCATTCACTCGGTCGTCAAGACTTTCTCCTTGCGCATAAGCAGCTGAAAAAAGTGCAAAAAATGCGAATCCGATCACTGTTGTGACAAGAAACTTTCGGTTCCTATTTTTCATAAAACAACTCCGTTATCCAGTTCCGCTTGCATGAATTTTGTCTAAGAAAAATATACCTCTACTAATTGCGATATTTCAATTTTTATGTTTACGAAAGTGACTTCATACAAAATGAATGGTCAGCATGCTTAACTGGCCAAGCCGCGCTTTTGACCTCACGCAATCCGGCGGTAGTCCGCTGTCATGCCGAAACCCGACCATTGCAGTTTCAGCCAGGCACCGGTCACGCTGTACCAGACATCGAAGTCGCGGCTGGTATCCACGTGGAACCGCCGCGCCAGATGGCGTCTTTCCCGGGCGTCGATGAACTCGGCTTCCTGTTCGGCGATGGCGACCTTGCGGATATCGCCCCGGGCGGCGTCAAGGAACTCTGTCCGGCCAACAGCATCCAGCCGCCAGAAAGCCGTGGACGGCCAGGTGTCGGCAGGCAGGCGGCGACCCCCGAAACGCAGGCTTTCCACATCCAGCCCGTCCAGGCCCTGAATGGCCGTCACCGCATCGCGGTTGTCGCCGTCCAGGGTGGTGGAGGTGAAGCGGACCAGCCGGTCACCACGCCAGACTTCCTCCGTCTGTTGCGTATAGTCGAAGACGGTGACGAAGAACAGCCGTACCCGCATGCGGACATCCACCCGGACGGTCAGTTCATCCGCACCCGGCCCCTGCGTGAAGGTCAACGTGTGGTGCCCCACCTTCGACCCGGCAACGTGCACGTCGAAATGAATGTCAGCCGGCAGGTCTGCTGGCAGATCCGATGACAGGATCGCGGCACGGGACCCGCGCGGCAACAGCGCGGCAAGCGCCAACGCCCCGCCGCCCAGCAGCAGCGCCCGGCGGTTACTGCAGGGCAACGCCCGCATAGCCTGCGGCGGCGACCTCATCGCATTTTGCACGATAGTCCGGTGCCCCGGCGGCATAGAGGAGGAACGTCCGCTTGTTCTTGCCTTCGACATTGGAATTGATGCCCATGAACCATGAATCGACCTTGGTATAGAGCATCTTCTCGGCGCTCTCATGAACATGTTGTGTCCATTCCAGGGCAGCATCAGGCTGCGCCTCAAGCCTGCACAAGCCCTTGTCGCGCATGTGGCGCAGGAAATCGGTGGCCCATTCGACGTTCTGTTCGATGCAGCGCGGGATGTTGCAGAACGACGCCGCATTGTGCGGCCCGACCAGGGTCAGCATGTTGGGGAACCCCGGCACCATCATCCCCAGGAATGTCTCTGGACCGTCAGCCCATTTCTGCTTCAGGGTCTGGCCCTCCAGTCCCTCGAACGCGATCCGGTCGAAGCCACCGGTCACAGCATCGAAGCCGGTGGCGTAGATGATCATGTCGAATTCCAGATGCTCTGCCGATGTTGCAATGCCGGTTTCGGTGATGCGGGTGATCGGCGTGTCGCGCAGGTCCACCAGCCGCACGTTGTCCTGATTGTAGACCTCGAAATAGTGCGTCTCCAGCGGCACACGGCGGGTGCCGAAGCCATGGTCGGTGGGGATCAGGCGTTCGGCAGTGTCCTGGTCCCTCACCCGCCCCCTGATCTTGTCCGCCACGAAGTCGGAAATCGTCTTGTTGGCCGCCTCCGAAATGAAGATGTCGCGGAAATTGCCCATCCAGATGCCGAAACCCGGGGAATCGTATAGTTCCTCGTAGAACGCCAGCCGCTCCTCTTCGCTGACACCCAGTGCGCGGCGGGGGTCGGCGTCGTGGATGAAACAGCCATGGGACTGGCGACAGCGTTCGAAGATCTCGGGGTAACGCGCCCGGATGTCGGTCTGCTGCTGCGGCGTGATGGGGCTGTTCTTCAGCGGTGCGCACCAGTTCGGGCGGCGCTGGAACACGGTCAGCTGTCCGGCGGTCTTCGCCACTTCCTGGATGGTCTGGACGCCGGTGGCACCGGTGCCGATCACGGCGACGCGCTTGCCCTCGAACGATACAGGCTCGTGCGGCCAGTTCGCCGTATGCATCGACTGTCCCCCGAAATCGTCGATGCCATCGATGGTCGGCCAGGTTGGCACAGACAGCGGTCCGATCGCGGTGATCAGGTACTGACCGGTGAAAGACAGGCCATCTTCCGTAGTGACGGTCCATTGCCCTGCAGCATCGTCCCATCTGGCCCTGTCGACCCGGCTGTTGAACCGGATGTCGCGCCGCAGATCCAGCTTGTCGGCGACGAAATTGCAATAACGCAGGGTTTCCGGCTGGGCCGAGAAGTGCTCGCTCCACTGCCATTCATCCAGGATCTCCTCGGAGAATGAATAGCCGTAGGAATAGCTCTCTGAGTCGAACCGTGCCCCCGGATAGCGGTTCCAGTACCAGGTGCCGCCAACGCCGCTTCCGGCCTCCAGCACCTGCACCGACATGCCGAGCTTGCGCAACTGGTGCAGCTGATACATGCCGGAAATCCCGGCCCCGATGATGATGGCGTCGAAGTTAGTGCTGTCGCTGGTCGTCATGGCGTCTCTCCCCTGCTCCTCAGGTTAGCATGACAACGAACCGCGACCAGCGCCCGCTCAGAATACCCCGTCTGCGCGCATTGCAGCCAGGTCTGCGTCCGAATAGCCAAGCTCCCGCAGCAGCGGCTCGGTATGTTCGCTCAGGGTCGGCAGGGCGATGTCGGCGCGCCCCGGTTCCTCGGCGAACTTCATCGGCACACCAACATGCTCATAGCCCTGATCATCCTCGAAGATCATGCCACGGTGGCGCAATTGCGGGTCATCGCAGGCCTGACGCAGGTCGTTGACCGGGGCGAAGGCAGCATCCACATCGTCGAACCACGCCACCCATTCTGCCTGGGTCTTCGTGCGGAAGGTCTCACGCAGGTAATCGATGGCAGGTTTCTGCGTCGGTCCGGGCGGCGGCTCACAGGCTTCGATCAGGTCCGGGCGACCGAGCTTGGTCAGGATGGCCCTGGCGAAATGCATTTCCGCCCCGCCCAGCACCACATGCTTGCCGTCGGACGTTTCGTAGATGTTGTACATCGCATTGCCGCCCCAGGTGCGTTCATGCTTCACCACGGGCATCTTCTTCTCGGCGAAGACGGTGCCAAGCAGGTTGGGCATCGCAGCCATCAGCGAATCCATCATGGACAGGTCGATGGTGTCGCCCTGCCCCGTCTGCGTGCGCCGCAGCAACGCCATCAGCACAGCTGAAAGGCCCATGGTGGCGGACAGCATGTCGGCATTGGCGACACCCGGGATGGCAGGGCTGTTGTCGGGACCAACATTGCAGCTCAACACCCCGGCCAGCGCCTCCGTCGCCAGATCATGCGCCGGGCGCTTCACATAGGGGCCGTCCTGCCCGAAGGCGGAGATCGAACAATAGACCAGGCGCGGGTTGCGTGCCCGCACCGTTTCCGCATCGACACCCAGGCGCTTGACCACGCCGGGGCGAAACGCCTCGATCATCACGTCCGCCGTCTCGGCCAGTTTCAGCAGCGCCTCCCGCCCTGCTTCGGTCTTCAGGTTCAACTGCACCGATTTCTTGCCCCGGTGCGTGTTCTGGAAATAGACCGTCACGCCATCGGCCCGGCGTGCACCGATTTCCCGGTTCGGCTCACCGCCGTTGATCGGTTCCAGCTTGATCACCTCCGCCCCGTGATCCGCCATCATCTGGGTCAGCAACGGACCGGGCAGGAACAGGGACAGGTCGAGGACGCGAATACCTTCGAGTTTCATCAGTACCCCTCCGAACGGGACCAGTCGAAATAGAGGCCATGCGCGCGGCGCCCGATCGGCCCCGGCTGCAGGTCACGCCCTTCGTAGCGGGTCACCGGCACGACCTTGCCGAAATTGCCGGTGGTGAAGATCTCGTCCGCCGCCGCAAAGTCCTGCGGCGTCAGGGTGACTTCCTGCACCTCGATCCCGTCGGCGCGGAAAAGTTCCGCCATGCGCTGCTTGGTGATGCCGTTCAGGAACGTGCCATTCCAGACCGGGGTCATCGCCACCCCGTCCTTGACCATCCAGATGTTGGCGGTCGCCAGTTCCGCGACATTGCCGGACGGGTCGCACAGCAGGGCATTGTCATAGCCGCGCTGCGCCGCCTCCCGCAGGGCCCGCTGCGAATTCGGATACAGACAGGACGCCTTGGCATCGGTCGGGGCCATGTCGCGCGCCGGGCGTCGGTGGGTGGACAGGCAGACACTCTGGCCGCCACCAGCTGCAGGCAGCGGTGACTCATAGACCGCCAGGGTGAATTCGGTTGAATCAGGGTCCGGCGAGACGAAGCCCGTGCGGGCAAAGAACATCGGACGGATGTAATAGGCCCGGTCGCGCGGCAGGTCGGCCAGGGCTTCGCGACAGAGTTCCTCGACTCTGGTCGCATCTTCCTTCGGTTCCAGCAACATGGTGCGGGCAGACCGGACAACCCGCTGGCAATGCGGTGTCAGGTCCGGGGCCAGACCTTCGAAGGCGCGGGCACCATCGAAGACGACACTGGCCATCCAGAAGGCATGGTCCATCGGGCCGGTCAGGCGCGGGTTCTCCGTGTACCATGTACCGTCATGATAGAATCTGGCAGCCATCGCGTCGTCCCTCCCCCACGTCTCTGATGCTTCGTCTTAGTTTCAGATGCGTCCCCGGACAAGCCGCACGGTGGCATTGCGGCGAACAAGCCTGTATCAGCGAAGGCCGGATGAGTATCAGGAGCCTGTCGCATGAGCATGCTGTTCGCAATCGCCCGTCGGGTGCTGTTCGGCATGGACCCGGAACGGGCGCATGATCTGACGGTGCGCGCCCTCAGCCACCCTGCGCTGGCGCGGATGGCTGCAGTGAAGGTGCCTGACAACTCGGTGGAGATTGCCGGGCTGCGGCTGCGCACCCCCGTCGGACTGGCCGCCGGGCTGGACAAGAACGCCATTGCCGTGGACGGCCTGCTGGCGCTGGGTTTCGGATTTGTCGAGATCGGCGGCGTGACCCCGAAACCGCAGCCGGGGAACCCCAGGCCGCGCGCTTTCCGCCTGATGCAGGATCGCGCGGTGATCAATCGCTACGGCCTGAATTCCGACGGGGCCGAGGCCGTGGTCCGGAACCTGGAACGCCAGCGCCGCGCCGGCATCGTCGGGGTCAATCTGGGTGCCAACAAGGACAGTGTCGACCGCACGGCGGACTATGCCGAATGCCTGCGCATCGTCGGACCGCATGTGGACTATGCCACCATCAATGTCTCGTCGCCGAACACGCCGGGCCTGCGCGCCTTGCAGGATGGCGCGGCGCTGACGGAAATCTTCAAGCGGCTGAACCAGGTGCGTGATCAGGGCAAGCTGTCCACGCCCCTGTTCCTGAAGGTCGCGCCGGACCTGACGCCGGAAGACATCACCGACATTTCCAGGGTGTCCCTGGACCTCGGCATCGACGGGCTGGTCATTGCCAACACCACCATCGCACGGCCTGACAGCCTGTCGAGCGAACACCGTGACGAAGCCGGGGGGCTGAGCGGCGCGCCGTTGATGGCCGCTTCCACGGAAGTGCTTGCCCGCTTCAGGGATGCAACCGAGGGAAAGATGCCGCTGATCGGGGTCGGCGGCATCATGTCCGGTGCCGACGCCGCAGCGAAGATCCGTGCCGGAGCCACGGCCGTGCAGTTCTATTCCGGCATGATCTGGCGCGGCCCGGCACTGATCGCGGAGGCTGCAGAGGCCATAGCCGCCGAACAGAAGAGGCAATGAACGCCCGGGGCACACCCCGACCGGCGGTCGAGGTCGGGATGGTCATGATGGCCGCCGCCATGCTGTGGATTCCGGTGATCGACGCCATCGCCAAGCTGTTGGGGGATCAGGTGCCCGCAGGCCAGATCGCGGCCAGCCGGTTTCTGTTCCAGTCCCTGCTGCTGCTGCCGCTGATCGTGCTGGCGGACGGTCTGCCACGCGTCCCCTGGCGGCAGATCCACCTGCATGCGGCGCGGGGTGCCCTGATCGCGCTGGCGACGGCGTTCTTCTTCACGGCGCTGAAATATCTGCCCATGGCGGACGCCATCGCCATCTTCTTCGTGGAGCCGCTGATCCTGACCCTGCTGTCTGCCCTCTTCCTGGGGGAGACGATTGGCTGGCGTCGCCTGTCCGCTGTCGTCATCGGCTTCATCGGTGCCCTGATCGTCATCCGGCCCGGCTTCGGCTGGGCTGGCTGGCCTGCACTGATGCCCCTGCTGGCGGCGGGCTGCTTCGCGGTCTATCTGGTCCTGACCAGAACCATGGCACAGACAACGGATGCGGTTCAGATGCAGTTCTGGGCCGGCGTCTTCGGCTGCATGACCATGGCCGTGGTCCTGGCCCTGGGTGAGCTGGCGGAGATACCGGCCCTGACGGCGGTGCAGCCTGACCTGTTCGCCTGGGGCATGCTGTTCGCGCTCGGCGTCATCGCAACCATCGGCCACATGCTGGTTGTCCACGCGTTCCGGCGCGCGCCAGCCGGGGTGCTCGCCCCGTTCCAGTATCTGGAGATCATCAGCGCGACGGTGCTGGGATACTTCATTTTCAATGATTTTCCCGACGCGATCACCTGGGTCGGCGTGGCGATCATCGTCGGCGCGGGCCTGTATGTATTCCATCGCGAGCGACGTCTGGGGCAGCTTTCCCCCTGACGGCCAGGCATCGCCTGTCTGTTCGCAGGTGCGGCGGTCCCCTGCCCGAATGGCGCACGCGGTTCGCGCGTGCTATGTCATCGGGTCAAGAAAAGCGCCCTTGTCGGGCCGGGCAAGCAGGGAGAAAACGATGCGTGGTGGCGGACTTGCAGGGATGATCATCTGCATGCTCATCGCAGCTTCGGCTGCTGTGGCGCAGGACAAGGCGACGTCTCTCGGCAAGCCCAAGGAAGCACCCAGACAGTTCATTCCCATCGCCGCTTACTGGACCGGCCCTTACGCGGCGGGCGGATCGGCCTTCGGCGATGGCATGGCGGACTACTACCGCATGCTCAACCTGCGCGATGGTGGCATCAACGGCGTCAAGCTGGCATGGGAAAAGTGCGAGACCGCCTACAAGGTGGACAGGGTCGTTGCCTGCTATGAGCGACTGAAGAACAAGGGCGCGACGGGTGCGCCGTTCTTCCACCCCCTGTCAACCGACGGCACCTATGCCCTGATCGAGCGCGGGCAGACGGACCAGATTCCCATCATCACCATCGGGGCCGGTCGGGCAGATGGCTCGGATGGCCGGGTCTTCCCCTATCTGTTCCCCGCCACGACCAGTTTCTGGAGCCAGTCGACCGCGAAGATCCGCTTCATCGGCCAGCTGGCCGGGGGCATGGACAAGCTGAAGGGCCTGAAGATCGCCAACGTGCATCATGATTCCGCTTACGGGAAGGAGACCATTCCCGTCCTTGAGCGGCAGGCGGAGAAATACGGTTTCCAGTTCCGCAATTTCCCGGTGCCACACCCGGGACTGGACCAGAAATCCATCTGGCTGCAGGTCGCGCGCCAGTACAAGCCGGACTACATCATCCTGCGCGGCTGGGGCGTCATGAACCCGACCGCGCTGAAGGAAGCCCAGCGGGTCAGGTTCCCCGCAGAACGCATCATCGGCGTCTGGTGGTCGGGGTCGGAAGAAGACGTCATCCCCGCAGGTTCCGCCGCGGTCGGGTATCGTGCGGCCGGGTTCCATTCCGCCGGTACCGACTTCCCCGTCATTCAGGACATGATCAAGTACCTCTATGACGACGGCCGGGGCGACATGGACCCGCGCAGGGTCGGCACCATCTATTTCAATCGCGCTGTGGCCATGGGCATCCTCGGCACGGAAGCGATCCGCGATGCGATGGCCATGGTGGGGGAAAACCGGCCGGTCACCGGGGCGGAGGTGCAGGCCGCCCTTGAACAGCTGCATATCGACCGCGACCGGCTGGCGCGGTTGGGTGCCGTCGGGCTGCTGCCGGAGATTCACCTGAGCTGCCGCGACCATGGCGGCAGTTCCCACGTGAAGTTCCTGCAGTGGAACGGCGATGCCTGGGTGGAGGATACCGACTGGATCGAGACCGATCAGACCATCGTGCGCCCCATGGTCGAGGAGTCAGCCGCAGCCTACGCGCGGGAAAAGGGCATCACGCCCCGCAACTGTCCTTGAACGCGGAACACCGGCTGGCGTGACCCGCAAACCGCCCGGCGGACGCGCCCCATCATTGCGCCCATGCGCATCAGGGCAGGCATTTGGCGTCTGACGCCCAAGCGCGCCACTTATCCGGACCGGTGGCCTGGGGCATAATCGGTTCCCGCAAGGATGACCGGACAGGAGCCCGCCATGAAGTTTTCGCTGATGTACAGTTTCGTGGTGGAGCCAGGTTCATCCATGTCGCACCTGGATACGTTCCGGGAGATGGACCGCCTGCTGCCCCTGGCCGAGGATCTGGGGTTCCACGCATTCCACACCACGGAACATCATTTCCAGGCCAATGGCTGGGCGCCCAACCCCCTGCTGGTACTGGCCAAGGCAGCCGGCCTGACGACACGCATGCGCCTGGCCACCAACATCATGGTGGTGACCCTGTGCCAGCCGCTGCGCCTGCTGGAAGACCTGATGACCCTCGACAACCTGCACGCCGGACGGGTCACCCTTGGCACCTCACCAGGATATGTGTCGGAGGAATTCCAGGCCTATGGCGTGACCTATGAAGACCGGTTCCGCCTGCATGAGGAGATCATCGATTTCCTGCAGCACGGCTGGGCCAACCCCTCCGATATCGGCTTCGATGGCAAGCTGTTCCAGGTGCCGAATGTCGGGCTGATGCCGGGCCCGGTACAGAAGGAACTGCCGATCTGGTACGGCGTGTCCGGGCCGAAGCTGCTGGCCCGTGCCGCCCGTCGCAGGGTGCCGGTTTCCGCGTCGCCCCGGCATGCGCTGGGGGAACTGGTGGAACATTTCGAACGCTACGACAAGGTCGCGGCGGAGGTGGGGTATGTCCCCGACGAACGCCCGGTGATCCGCGAAGCCTTCGTCGCGCCCACCACGGCGGAGGCGGAGCGGCTGGCAGGACCGGCGCTGGAGCAGATGTTCAGCCTCTATGCCCGCAAGTCAGCGGAGGGAGAGCGCGGCCTGCGCAACGACAATGGCGATCTGGTCACCGAAGCCTCCGCCGTGAAGTTCCAGAACTTCGCCTCCCGCTACATGGTCGGTGACCCGGCAGTGATGCGCCGCGACATCCAGGAACTGATCGACCGCCTGGCCCCGACAGAAATCATCCTGCGCATGCAACTGCCCGGCATCCCCACCGACGCCCTGGAACAATCCCTCCGCCTGTTCGCGGCAGAGGTGATGCCTGCGTTCCGGTGAGGGGAAGGTCAGAGGTCCGTCAGCAGATAGCCAAGCTCCGATTTTTCCAATAGCGGCCGGATCAGATCCCAATAGATCGGGCTGCATTTGTCATCAAAGTCTGACTCCTTGAAAACACCGCATTTGCGCTGCATCTCTTGCCGCTTTTTTTCCAACTCCCCAGGGTACGACTCAACGCCACAGTACAGTCGCTCTGCATGGAAATTTGCGGCGAATGGTGTCCGATTGTAGGAATAGCCACGCATCTGACCGCGCATGACCGGACGGCGTCCGGGTTTGGAAGGTGGCCGCGCGATTCCGGATATGAGCGAGATACGGCTGCCAGGTGCACCTGCACCGGTACTGAGTAGATTGACCCGCTCTCTATCTGGCAGGACCCAACCATCGTATACGTCGAGGGATCGATCGAACTTGCCCACCAGATAGTGGTGAAAGGGCTTCAGTCTGCTGTTCGGGTCAGGAGGCAGCGAGAGATCAAGGAACGAGAGGCTGATCTCTGGATCGTTCTGGCGTGATGTGAAGTGCGTTGAGACACGAGCCAGCAGCCACATGCCATCCACAATATCGGAATACGGACTATGCACGTGCGAAGGGTCCGACCAGTCGCCAAAACTGGGTGGCCCGGATTTGGCAACCTGCGTTCGAGATATTGCCACCGAGGTCACCGGTGGCATGAGCACATCCCGGAGCTCTCGCAAGAACGGCTCACTCCAGAGGTCCATCTCATCGAAGATTTGCAGAACGACAGGCCGCAGCGTTTCGATATGGCGCGCGTGAGTTCGGCCGCTGGCCTGCCGATTCAAAAAATTGAGCACCTGTTCACGCGAGAACCCATCACCGTGCGCACGAATCCGCTCATGCAGTTCGCCCAGCGTGAACTGAGTCTGTCCAAGCAGGTATCTGATCAGTGTCTGAAGAGCGAACCGTGTCAGGTCGATATCTCGGGCGGAACCCATTGGTCGATCCTTACTGTGTCATGTCTGACTTTGGATACGCCTCGCCAGGCGAGTCGGCAAGAAAATTACCGGAAAAATACCAAACGCCTCAGATATGCGTAACCGCGCCAGACCCTGCTGACATATTACCGTAATAATTACGTGAATAATGCTTCCTGATTTACATCCAGCGACAGTTTGGCGTTCGGTCGAACGGCTGAGATGGCACAACAGAGGAGCAAACATGATTACGCTCTTTATCCTGCGCCGCATCCTCATGGGGGACGGGCCACCTGAGGAACCGACTGGGGACATGGCAATCCCCGACAAGTCCGAATCCCATGGGCAAGAGGTCATCACACCCGTCACGTTTAGCATTCCGGGCGGTACTGACGATCTCTTGGCAACTGACATCGTCCTCAATGACAACGTCCCCACCAGACCGTATCAGGTAAATGGGGAAAAAATGTCACTCAAGACCTATGGAGACGAATTCATGTACTGGAAACAAAGATATGGAGGAACTCAAGGACAATGACATCACCGTCGTGTGGCAATGCCACCACCGTCGATTGAGGGGTAGTTGCGTATTCGGCAACTGCCCATTTTTTTTGCCCGGCACCGGTCTCGGTGCGCAGACAAGTGGAGCCTAGCCCATCCGGCCAACAAGAAAGACAGACGCTGCTCCGCCCCATCGGCGACAGACACGAAGAACCTGGCTCACCGTTCAATGTTTGCCTCAGGTTGGCCTGGTGTCGGAATCACTTGCACCATTCGCAGTAGCATCTATCGGATTATTGCTGTAATATATCATGGAAAAATAGCAAAGAAGAGTTTCCTGAGGTTGCATACGAGGCATTTTTGCAAGGGAGCCAGTCATGATAGCAAACCCGTTCATGATCGTCGGAAAGCCCCGGGCGTCAGACATTACCCGCGATGGCAATTTCCCTGAATACGAGATCATTTGTCGTTCGGAATACCACGGCTGGCAACAGACATGCGCACGAAGGCTTGCCGCCGAGCACGAGGAAGACAGGCAGATCGCCAACCGGAATGCGGCATTGAAGAATAGGATCCTGCGCTGAGTCGTCCCTTCGAATGAGGAAAGCGCGCCGTCAGCGTCTCCGTCATGTCGTCGTGGAAGCACGAGTCTGACGAACCATCACAAAACCTCATTCGGTTGAGAAGATGGCCCATTCCTGCATTGGAACGATCCAGTTTAACGCAACCGCACCGCGCCGCCGCTGGCCAGGGCCTTGATCTCATCCGCGCCATAGCCAAGTCCTGCCAGGATTTCCGCACCCTGCTCGCCGATTTCCGGTGCGTCACCGATGTCGGCGGGGGATTGAAGGGCGCCCGGGACACGGACCAGCGGGCTGTCGCCGAAGCCGGGCTGGGCGGCGACCGGGGCCGTGTCGGTTGCCTGCACATGCGGGTGGTCCAGCCAGGCAGGCAGATCCATCACCGGGTCGCAGAGGATGTTCTTCGCCTTCAGCAGCTCCAGCCATTCGGCGGATGTCCGCTCCATGAACCGGGGCAGGAAGGCTTCGCGGATGACGTCCAGGTGCTTGCCCCGTTCCGCGAATGTCTTCAGGCGCGGGTCACTGCCGATCTCCGGCAGGCCGATCGTTTCGCAGATCACAGGGAAATCCGTGTCGCGCACCAGGGTGACGGCGATCCAGCCATCCCTTGTCTGATAATTGCCTGCGGGCGGGTTGAAGGCTGCGGGCGTCGTGCCGGTCATCGCCGCTTCCAGCACCTTCGGTGCCAGCAATGCGGCGGCACCACCCATCAGGCTGACATCCAGATGCCGTCCCGCACCGCCATCCCGCCGGGCGTAGATCGCGGTCGCGACGGCCTGATAGGCGAACAGCCCGGTCAGGGTATCCACGATCACCGCGCCGACCTTCACCGGCGTCCCGTCAGGTGCCGTGTTCAGGCTCATCAGGCCGGAGAATGCCTGGGCCACGGTGTCGGTGCAGGGGCGTTCCCGGTACGGACCGGTCTGCCCGAAACCGGACACGGACACGTAGAGCAGCGCCGGATTGCGTTCCCGCATCGCCGCGTACCCCACCCCCAACCGCTCCGCGACGCCGGGACGGAAGCTTTCCAGCATCACATCGGCCTCGGCGGCGAGTTTCTGCACGATGGCAAGCCCGTCCGGGTTCTTCAGGTCCAGGGCGATGGAGCGCTTGCCGCGGCTGTAATAGACGCTGTGGGCCGAATGCTCCCCCTTCTGGACGCCGATGGGGCGGATCCAGTCACCTGCAAAGGGTTCCACCTTCACCACATCGGCACCATAGAGGGCCAGCAGCATGCCACAGTGCGGTGCGGCCACGCCCTGGCTCAGGTCCAGCACTTTCAACCCCTTGAAGGGTGTCGCGTAGTCGGGCTCAGGCTGGGTGGTCATGGTGGTTCTCCCGTTGAATCGTCGTTTCTGCATGTGTGGAATCAGGCGTCGCGCGCAGGGTCCGGTTGGGTTTCCACCACGCCTTTGACCTTCCGCTCCCGCCAGGCGATGTAGAAGCCGCCGAAGAAGATCAGAACGCCGCCGATCCAGACCCAGATATCCAGCACCTGCGCGAAGAAGACGTAGCCCAGCGCGGCGGAAAAGATCAGCTTGGCGAAATCAAAGGGCAGAACCGCGGTGGCGTCCGCCATGCGGAACGCCTGCGTGAAGCTCAACTGAGCCATGGTCCCGACGATGCCGATGGCCACCAGCCAGGGCCATTGCTCCGGCGTGGGCCAGGTCCAGACAAAGGCGGCGGCAATGCCGGAGATCGGCCCCATGAACAGCACCATGTAAAGTGCCACGGTGACGGCGGAGTCCGTTGCGGTCAGCCGCTTGATGATGATCATCGCGACACCCCAGATCAGCGCCGAGCAGAGGATGTAGATCGCGCCGGGATGGATTTCCGCTATGCCCGGACGCAGGATGATCAGCGTACCGGCAAAACCGATGACCAGTGCCGTTGTCCGATGGGCACGAAACCGCTCCCCCAGGAACACCACTGCCAGCACGGATACGAACAGCGGCGCGGTGAACGTCAGCGCCTGCACCATGCCCAGCGCAATGCCGGTGGTGATGCCATAGAAGAACAGCAACATGGCGACGGAATTGACGACGGCCCGAATGCCATGCAGCGGCAGCCGCGTGGTCTTGAAGGGCGTCAGTCCGTGGCGCATCAGGATCGGCAGCAGGGCGAAGAAGCCGAACACGTTGCGGAAGAACGCGATCTCGAAGCCGTGCAACCCCTGCGACCCGAGATACTGGATCATGGCATGCATGACACTGAACCCCAGTGTCGACAGCACCATGAAACCGGCGCCACCTAGCGTGTTTGAACTGTTCAACTGAGTCGTGCCTGCGCGCGGGTCAAGGAAGCCCACGTCATACGGCCTATCGCGTGACACCGGTAGCGATAACGCTGCAGGGCTGGGTCGAGGCCGTTCACCCGGTCATGGCGACAGTGCCCGGGATCAGGCAAGCGCCAACACCCGCCCGGCCAGCATGTGCACATCATCTGCTGTCGCCGGGCGGATATTGGCATCCAGCATCGGCGCGTTTTCCGGTGCCAGCATCTGTGCCGTCAACCGGTCAACGGTCAGTCCGGAAATCTTCATGTCGATGCCGCAGTCATCCACCAGCCGGGCAAACCAGTCCCCGAACGCACCGGGCACGCCAAGCCCCAGCGCCGAAGAGACCGCCTGATAGCGCGCCGGTGCGGCATCGAGGTTCCAGGGCAGGCTGGCGCGCATGCCGATGGCGACGGCCCGTCCGTGATGGATCGGGGTCAGGCTGGCCAGGGCATGGGCGATGTTGTGGGCAATGGCCGTACCCGCATTGTCGATGGCGGTCCCGGCGAGACAGGCCGCGTGCAGCATGGCACTTCTGGCATCCAGGTTGTCCGGTTCGGCCACCGCCTGGCGCAGGTTGCCGGCGGCGAGACGGATCGCGGTCAGTCCGGTCGCCTCGTTGGCGGCGAACGACTTCGCATTGGTCAGCGCCTCCACGGCATGGACCAGTGCATCGACGCCGCTTGCTGCAGTCAGCGCCGGTGGCAGACCCACCGTCAGCACGGGATCAAGCAGGATCAGATCCGGGCGCAGCCCCGGCCCCCAGTACCAGTACTTGATGCCCGCCGCGTCCGACAGGATGCTGGTGGCTGTTGCTTCACTGCCTGTCCCGGCAGTTGTCGGAATGGCGATCAGCCGCGCCCTGCGCTCAGGCAGGGGATTGGCCATCAGCCGGAAATCGCGGGCCGGGCGGTCATGCCCGGTCAGATTGGCGATCAGCTTCGCCGCATCCAGTGCCGACCCTCCGCCCAGCGCCACGATGACATCTGCCCGCGCTGCATCTGCGGCACACACCCCGGCACCGACCTGGGATTCCTTCGGATCACTTTGCAGATCGTCGAACAGGTGCACCGTCGCGCCACTGGCCCGGAGCGCGATCAGCGCGCGGTCGATCAGTCCAGCGGCGGCAAGACCCGGGTCCGCCACCAGCAACACGCGGCAGTCGCCCCCGGCAAGCGCGGTGATGTCGGCCCCCAGCGCATCAATGCGACCGGCGGCCATGCTCATGGCCGGCACCGGCTGCAGGTCGAACCGGCTCAAGCGGGGCGGTCTCCGGCCAGGGTGATGCGATGCATGACCCGGCGGTACCCGTGATAGTCGTTGATGGGATTGTGCTGGGCACAGCGATTGTCCCAGAACGCGATGGTGCCGGGGGACCAGACCAGGCGGCAGGTGAATTCCGGTCGGATCTGGTGCTGAAACAGGTAATTCAGGATCGGGCGGCTCTCATCCTCCGTCATGCCGTCGAAGCGGACGGTGTGCGCCACATTGACGAACAGCGCCTTCCGGCCGGTTTCAGGATGGGTCCGCACCGCAGGATGGTAGGACAGATAGTCCTTCCCCGCCTCCGCCGTGCCGCCGGACCTGATGCGATCCTCCCGGGTCTTTGAAACATCGGCCTTGGCGGAACTGTGGATCGCGGTCAGCCCGTCCAGCAGGCCCTGGAACGTCGGACTGAGGGCGTCATAGGCCATGTACTGGTTGGCAAAAAGGGTATCGCCCCCCTGCGGCGGAATTTCACGTGCCAGCAGCATGCTGCCCATCGGCGGCTCATCCAGATAGACCGTATCGGAATGCCAGATGCCACCGAAGTTGCTGGTTTCATGTTCCAGCTTCGCCACCTCGATGATCTGCGGGAACGCGTCCAGTCCTTTCACGAACGGATATTCGACAGGCGTGCCAAAGGCCTGCGCGAAAGTCAGGAACCGTTCCGGCGCCAACGGCTGGTCGGGCAGGAAAATGACCAGATGGTCCAGCAGGGCCTGGCGGATCGCAGCCACTGTCCCGGGCGTCAGGTCGCGGGACAGATCAACGCCCGTGACCTCGGCCCCGATCGCGCCCGCCACCTTCCTGGTCTGGATGTCATCACCCATGCGATCAGATCTCCTTGTCTTTCAGTTCCTTGGCGATGGCGTCTGCCCGCTGCCGGATTTCCGCCATGTGCGGATTGATCAGCAATGCTTCCTCGAACGCGTGCAGGGCTGCCTCCGGCTGGTCGATACGATCATAGATCAGGCCGAGACCCGACAGCGCACCGAAGTGGCGCGGTTCCAGGTCCAGCACCTTCTGGATATCCTCGATCGACCCGACATAGTCCTTGCGCATGAAACGCAGGGTTGCCCGCCGATTCCAGCCCTCCGCAAACTCCGGTGCGAGTTCGACTGCGGCGTCCAGTTGTTCCTCTGCCTGGCCGAACAGCCCCATCTGGATCGCTTCGCGTGAATCCATCAGCAAGAGGTCGACCATCTGGCTGCCGGAGTCATGCCAGACTTCCCAGATGCGGTTCTGCACCTTCAGCGCGGCGGGTCCTTCTGCGGCCTGCAGATCGGCGAACAGACTGTCCAGCAACGGATCGCGCTGGTCGGCCTGCGCGCCGTGAAATGCCAGCAGGGCGACCAGCGCAAACATGCAGGCCAGACCGTTCAGCGCTTTTCGGATATGGGTCATGACAGCATGTT
Source organism: Minwuia sp. (assembly GCA_029210175.1). GTDB lineage: Bacteria > Pseudomonadota > Alphaproteobacteria > Minwuiales > Minwuiaceae > Minwuia. The sequence goes on from JARGPL010000027.1 coordinate 171,328, forward strand.
GCCATGGTGCGCACCGGATCAGAAGACCCAGTATCCACCATCGATCAGGAAGTTCTGGGCGGTATGGAAGCTGGAGGCGTCGCTCATCAGGTAAACCGCGATACCACCGAAATCTTCCGGCTTGCCCCAGCGGCGCATGGGCATACGTGGCATGACATTGCCGTGGAACCGGGGGTCCGCGAACGTCTTCTCGGTCATTTCGGTCTCGATCCAGCCCGGCAGGATCGAATTGGCAGTGATGCCATACCGGGCGAATTCGATGGCCATGGCATTGGTCATGGAAATCAGACCGCCCTTGGACGCCGCATAATGTTCGTTGCGGGCGGGGCCGGAAATCGCGGCCAGCGACGCGGTGCCCACCAGCCGTCCGCCCGGATCGCCATTCTTCGCGCGCTCCACCATGTGGCGGGTGGCAGTACGGAACGTCAGGAACGCGGCATCCAGATTGACCGACAGGACCTTGCGAAACTCTTCCATGGTCATGTCGTTGAAGGACTTGCCGCGGGCCGACATGCCGGCATTGGCAAAGCAGCCGTCGACGCGGCCATGCGCTTCCAGCGTCTCGGCGAAATGTTTCTCCACCTCGGCTTCGTCCGTGACATCACAGATCAGTGCCGTGTGGGTGCCGCCGCCGCTGACTTCATTCAGCCGTGCCAGCGCAGCCGCGTTCTTTTCCGCGCTGCGGCCCCAGATGCAGACGTCGCCGCCTGCCATGGCAATCGCCTCACCAAAGCCCAGGCCGATGCCGCCGTTGCCGCCGGTGATCAGGGCAACCTTGCCGTTGAGGTCAAAGGGTTTGTAGCTCATGGATCGTCCTCCCCAGGAAATGGTCTGGGCATTTTGATACCGCAAACATCCGTCCCTGTCTGCATCTGCGCGCCAGCGGTGGCGCTGTTTCCCGATCCGCGCCGTCTGCCGCGTTCTGCCCTTTTCCTCTGCTGTCGAAACACCCTATAACGCGCGGAGATCGGGAATCAGTTTCGATGGCAGCATTGGCGGAAACCGGGGGCATACGAACATGGCGGTCAACAGGAACCATCCAGCATCGCAGGAGGCCGCGCGCCTTGTCAGCCGCATGCTGATCGAGACGGAGGCGGTGCGTTTCAACGCGGAAACGCCGTTCATCTTCACCGCCGGCTGGGCCAGCCCGGTCTATATCGACTGCCGGAAGCTGATCGCGTTCCCGCGCGTACGCATGAAGATCACCGAACTGGCCGTGGACATGATGGGCCGTGAAGTGGGTTTCGAAGCCTTCGACAGCGTCGCCGGTGGCGAGACGGCAGGTATTCCCTATGCCGCCTGGATCGCCGACAAGCTGATGCTGCCCATGCAGTATGTCCGCAAGAAGCCGAAGGGCTTCGGCCGCATGGCACAGATCGAAGGCAACCTGCACGAGGGGGAACGGGTGCTGCTGGTGGAGGATCTGACCTCCGACGGCGGGTCCAAGATCAACTTCTGCGAGGCCATCCGCAACGCCGGTGCGCAGGTGGATCATGCCTTTGTCGTGTTCTATTACGACATCTTCCCGCATGCCCCGGCGAACTTTGCCAAGGCGGCAATCGATCTGCATTACCTCGCCACATGGCGTGACGTGCTGGTCGCCGCGCGGGAGAGCGGCTATTTCGAGACCAGGACCCTGGATGAGGTCGAGAAATTCCTCGATGACCCGGTCAGCTGGTCCGGCACCCATGGCGGGCGGTCCGACATCCCCGAATAACCTGCGGGAAACCGCCGCTTCCGAGATTCCTTGCCGCACTGCACAAAATAACATTGTGCAATGCAGCATGAATTGCTATCTGTATGCCATGGTTCCAGTGCGTCTGATGGCGCACGTGTGTACGGAGAATTTCAGATGACCGAGAAGACAACAGAAGCAACGCCGAAGGCCGATGCCGTGGCCCCCAAGGCAGCCACCCCCAAGGTCGTTGCCGTCGCCAGCAATGAAACGGCCAAGCCTGCCGCTGCCGCAAAGCCTGCTGCCAGGACAGAGGCGAAGGTCGAAGCCCCGGCCATGCCCGCAACAACCGCCGCTGCCGTGAAGAAGGCTGCGCCGGCCAAGAAGGCCGCTGCGCCCAAGGCTGCCACAGCGAAGGCGTCGCCGAAGAAGACCGCTGCTGCACCAAAGGCACCAGTGAAGAAGGCCGCGCCCGCCAGGAAACCTGCCGTGGCTGCCAAGGCTGCTGCACCCAAGGCCACTGCACCGAAGGCAGTTCCGGCCAAGGTCGCCAAGCCGGTTCTGGCCGCCGCGCCTGCCGAATTGCTTTCAACGGACCTCTTCACGGTCGTCCGCGAAGGCATCGACGTCGTGGCTGAAACCAACCGCACGGCCGTCGAGACGGCGCTGCAGTTGCAGGAAACCACCAGCACCTTCGTGCAGGGTCGCATGGCCGCCAACGCCGCAATCGTCGACAGGATCGGCAATGCCGATGGTGTCACCGACCTGGCCACCGTTCAGCGCGAATATGCCGAGAACGCACTGGAAGCCTGGACCACCCACATGGACGTGGTCAGCACCGCCTGTCAGGACGTCATGTCCCGCAGCGTTGCCCTGGCAACCAAGCGCATGAATGAGGCATCGGCCCAGTTCCGCGACGCGCGCTGGTTCTGATCGCCGGCCAGGCCCCGGTCTCGCTGACGGAGACTCCGGGCCTGACGGAAAATGAAGAGGGGGTTGTGGCCAAGCCGCAGCCCCCTTTTTCATGCCTCTTCCTCTATCCGGTCCATGTCATCGTCGGAGAACCCGAAGTGGTGGCCGATCTCGTGGATCAGCACATGCTGCACGACCTGGCCCAGAGGCTCCGTCGTTTCACGCACATAGGCAAGGATGGCGCGACGGTAGAGCCAGACCTGATCCGGTTCCGTCCCCGTGTCCCAGGAATCCCGCAGCGGCATGCCCTGCCCGACATAGAGTCCAAGCAGGTTCAGCGGGTCATCGATGTCCAGTTCCGCCAGTTCCTCCGGTGTCGCCTGGTCGGCCACGCGGATCACCAGATCGCGGCAGTGGATGCGCAGATTCTCAGGGATGATGGTCATCGCCCTGGCGCCGAGGGCGGCTATGTCGTCCAGGTCAGGTTCGCTCATGCCCCATGATCTGGGTGCGGCAGGTCCGGTTGACAATGCCGTGAAGCCGGACGGGATCGCTTGAGCCTGCGGGCACCGCACCGGATGATCAGGTCTCACCCTTCCGGAGGATCGAGATGACGTACATGCGCACCGCCCTGGCCCTGATGATCGTGATCGTCATGGGCGCTGTCGGCACGGCCCGGGCTGATGGCCTGCCGGGCAGCACCACCGTGAAGACGGACATGGGCTTCGGCGCACTGGTCGAAAGCCTCGACCGGGCCGTTGAGGCAGAAGGATTCTTCGTCGTCACCCGCGCGTCCGCCAGTGTGGGCGCCAGCCGCCGCGGCGTCACCATTCCCGGCAACATGGTCGTCGGCGTCTATCGCAACGACTATGCGGTGCGGATGCTGGAAGCCAGCGTGCCCTCGGGGATCGAGGCCCCGCCGCGTTTCTACATCACGGCCAATGCCGACGGCACGGCCAGCCTGACCTGGCGCGCGCCCAGCGCCATTTTCGCCCCCTATGACGGCGGCGAGGCCCTGACCGAAATGGCGGCGGAACTGGATGTGGTCTGGGCCGCCATCGCCCAACGCGCGGTCACGAAGTAGAGCGGCCTGCTATCCGGAGGAACAACCGGCACGGTCCCCGCAGTGAGACCCGGGGGGCGTGCCGATCCGCTTGTCAGATGCAGACGCAGGTCAGCGGTGCGAAACCGTTGAAACCGTTCGCGGCGTAGGTGGTGGTGTAGGCCCCGGTGGATTCGATCAGCACCGTTTCCCCGATCTGCAACGAGATCGGCAGGTCGCAAGGGGCCTTTTCATACATCACATCCACCGAATCACAGGTGGGACCGGCCAGGATCGTCGGCTCCATCGGATCCATGTCATGGTCGGTGCGGATGGGGTAGCGAATGGCCTCATCCATGGTTTCGGCCAGACCGCCGAACTTGCCGATGTCCAGATAGACCCAGCGGATCGGATCGTCGTCGGACTTGCGGGAGATCAGGACGATCTCCGAGCGGATGATGCCCGCATCGCCCACCATGCCACGACCTGGCTCGATCACCGTCTGCGGCAACCGGTTGCCGAAGTGGCGACGCAGCGCATCATGGATCGACTGGCCATAGCGCCCGACTTCCGGCACGTCACGCAGGTATCGCGTCGGGAACCCGCCACCCAGGTTGACCATGCGCAGATAGACACCCTGATCGGCCAGATCGCGAAACAGGCTGGCACAGGTGGCCAGCGCACGGTCCCACATCTGCGAATTGGTCTGCTGCGACCCGACGTGGAACTGCAGCCCGAACGGCACCAGGCCCATGCCTGGGGCGCGGGCCAGCAGGCGCTTCGCCATCTCGGGCACGCACCCGAACTTCCGCGACAGCGGCCATTCAGCCCCCTCACCATCGCACAGCAGACGGCAGACAACGCGGCTGCCCGGGGCAACCCGCGCCAGCTTCTCCAGCTCGGCCTCGCAATCGAACGCGTACTGGCGCACGCCTATCTGCCAGGCGCGGGCAATATCACGCTCGCGCTTGATGGTGTTCGAATAGGCAATGCGGTCGGGTGATGCGCCTGCGGCCAGCGCCATCTCGACTTCCGGCACCGACGCGGCGTCGAAGCTGCTGCCCAGGTCGGCCAGCAGGGACAGGACTTCCGGTGCCGGGTTCGCCTTGATCGCGTAGTAGATCGCGGTATCGGGGAATGCCCGGGCAAAGCCCTCGTAATTCTGCCGCACCCGATCCAGATCGACCACCAGGGTGGCGGTGTCATGCGGCGTTGCGGACAGGTAGTCGCGGATGCGGTCGGTCATGGGACGACGGCCTTTTCGGGATCGGCGGGATCAGGAATATGGAATGACGGTCAGGTAGGGAGACAGGCTGGCAGGTAGGGAGACAGGCTGGCAGGTAGGTAGACAGGCTGGCAGGTAGGTAGACAGGCTGGGCGCGCGATGGGGGTCAGTCAGGTTCAACCAGCTTTTCAACATATCCGGGCAGCGCGAAGGCACCCCGGTGCACCGCAGGGGTGTAATAGCCAGGCGAGAAATCGAGCTTCGCCAGCCGGGCGGCAAGCTCTGCCTCGGATACCGCGAGCAGGTCCGCATTGTCGGTGCCGAACCCCAGCGCCATGGCCCCGCCCACATAGGTGGGCACGGTCACCAGGTAACAGGTGGCAACCTGGAACAGGGCACGGAACGCCCGCATGGTGCCTGACAGTTCATCAGCCTGCAGGAACGGCACACCGTTCTGGGTCACCACAACTCCGCCCGGATTGAGCAGGCGCTGCACATGCCCATAGAAGCTGTCGGTGAACAGGACTTCACCCGGCCCGATTGGGTCCGTCGAATCGATGATCACCACGTCGAAGCGGTCCTGCGTTTCCCGCACGAAGGCTGCGCCATCGGCAATCACCAGGTTCAGTCGGGGGTCATCAAAGGCACCGTCGGATACGCTGGGCAGCCATTGCTGCGAGAATGCGACGACACCGGCATCGATCTCCACCATCGTCGCGCGTTCCACACCGGGGTGGCGCAGCACTTCACGCAGGATGCCACCATCACCGCCGCCGATGATCAGCACCGACCGCGCCTGGCCATGTGCCAGCATCGGCACATGGGTCAGCATCTCGTGATAGATGAACTCATCACGCTCGGTCACCTGGGTGACGCCGTCCAGGGACAGCATCCGCCCGAAGATGGCGTTGTCCACCAGCATCAGCCGCTGCTGGCCGGTTTCGGTGTCGAACAACACCCGATCCGCGCGATAGCTGGACCGGAATGACCCGTGCAGGGATTCCGTGATCCAGGTTTCGGGATCGGCTTTCGGGTCGCGGGTGGTCATCCCACCAGGCCCTTGCCCCGGCGGATCTCTTCCACCTGCACGTCGCCTGCCTTGAACGCCCGGCGCAGAACCGGCACGGCCTTCTGCGGCTGCGCGTCACCACACATGAAGACGTCCAGTGCGGCATAGCCGTATTCCGGCCAGGAATGGATGGAGATATGCGACTCAGCCAGAATCGCCACACCGGAAACACCACCGTTCGGGGTGAAGTGGTGCAGGTCGATGGACAGCAGCGACGCACCGGCAGCGGTGACGCACTCGCGCAGGGTCTTCTCGATATGGTCGATATCGTCGAGCCGCGATGCATCGCGCACGTCGATCAGCAGATGCGTGCCAGCGAAGTTCTCGCCGTCCTTGCTGATGAAGAAATCCTTGTGGCCTTCTTCGGCCAGGGTGTCGGTATCGATGATCTCCGCAGGTGCGAAGGAAGTGTTGGTGAAGTCCATTGTGTCATCCCCATGAACGCAGATGAGTACGGCCCATACGCCCGAGGGGTTCGGCGGGCGGCGGGTACGATATTCCAGTCTTGGAAATCAGGTGTGACAGGCATCCCGAAACGGGCACTGCGCAGTCACGCATCAATCACGATGTCAGGTCCGTCTGGGGAACGGCATGGCACTTCTCCAATAGCCCCAGCCACAATGGCCAGATTAGAACAAAAGCTCATTAGAGACGCTCACGCCGTGACGGGAACCGGGGGACTGCCGACGGGTCGAACAGCGGTCCGTCCAATGTCCGTGCGATTGCGTTCGAGGGGGGCATTAGCGGCCCGTGCGCGCCCTGTCAAGCATGTTTGTTTCGCAACTGCGAGCAGACCTGTCGTGTATGGGGTGGCCGACGTGAATGTGCCGGTTATGCTCGGCCCCGAACCAGAGTGGAGTGTATCGATATGGGCGATCTGACCCGCCGTCATTTTGAGCGGCAGGCGGAAGCTTGCGAGCGAATGAAATCCCCTTTCACAGCCAAACTGCTGCGGCTCGGCGCCGACCGGCTGACACCGGAAACAACCTTTGCCGCACGGGTGCTGGGCTGGTCGGATGAGCGGATGCGCGACGACGCACTTGCCTTGCGCTTTGCCGGTGCCCTGCATGCCTGTGTACTGTCGGACAGGGCACCGGAGCTGGCCGCCTGTTACCCGCCGAATGCCGGGCCGGATGATGAAGCTCTCTGGGCCGCAGTCTCACATACGATGGTGCGAGACGACGAATTCCTCAGCGCATTCCTGGACCATCCGCCCCAGACCAACGAGACCGGGCGCGCCGCCGTTCTGCTGCTCGGCTTTCAGCGCGCGGCGCTGGATACCGGCAACCCGCTGGCCATGCTGGAACTGGGTGCCAGTGCCGGGCTGAACCAGAACTGGGACCGCTTTGCTTATGATTTCGCAGGCACCACCTGGGGGGATGTCGAATCAGGCGTCCGTCTCGCCCCGGAATGGCGTGGCCGCGCGCCGGACAACCTGGCCCCGCTGGAGGTCGTCAGACGTCGCGGCTGCGATCTCAATCCGTTGCAGGTGGCCGATCCGGCACAGCAACTGCGGCTGCGCAGCTACATCTGGCCGGACCAGCAGGATCGCCTGGAACGCATGGACGCGGCCATCGCCATCGCCCTGGCGCAGAACACCCGTCTGGCGCGCGCCAATGCCGCCGACTGGGCCGAAGCCTGTCTCGTCGGCCTGCCGAAAGGCGTAACGACGGTCATCTATCATTCGATCTTCTGGCAGTACATGCCGGTCGGGATACAGGAATCGCTGCGCTCCACCATCGAAGTCGCAGGTGCCATGGCCACCGAAGACGCCCCGCTGGCATGGGTCAGGATGGAACCGAGCGAGGACAATCCCGAACATGCCGACCTCTTCTACACCCTCTGGCCGGAGCCGGAACGGCAGGTTCTCGCGCACTGCGACTATCACGGTCGCTGGATCGAGCCAGTGTGACGGGGCTGCAGGTGCACCACAAGCCCGCCCGTCGCGCATCCCTGCCTTGACCTGACGCGGGGATGCGCGGACTTGCCGTCGGGGCCGCTGTCAGGTTAACTCATGGATAGCGACGGGGAGGTCGCCAGCGTGCGGCGCGGAATGCCGAATTCGGATCGGGCATCCGGCGCACCGGCGAAACAAGCAACCGTCTGTTCGATTGAGTTCGTCGTCTGCTGTCCGGGCCCCTGCGGGGTCGGGGCACAGGGGCGAAGCGACAACCAGGGTGAGGGACAGAGCGAATGGCAGGAATTACCGGATTTGGCGGTTATGTGCCGCGGCTGAGGCTGCAGCGCAAATCAGTTGTGGAGGCCAATGGCTGGTTCAACCCGGGCCTGGCCGGTCTCGCCAAGGGCGAGCGGTCCATGTGCAACTGGGACGAGGACAGCCTGACCATGGCGGTCGAGGCCGGGCGTGATTGCATGGGGGAAAAGGGGCCGAAGGATCTGCGCGCCATCTACCTGGCATCCACCACCCTGCCCTTTGCCGATCGCCAGAATGCCACCGTGGCCGCGACCGCACTGGATCTCGGGGAAGACCTGAAGACGGTCGATCTGACCTCGTCCCAGCGCGCAGGCACATCCGGCATGATCGACGCGCTGGAGGGCATGGGCGACCGTGCCGGACAGATCCTCTACCTCGCCGCAGACCATCGCCAGACCGCTGCCTCCGGTGCCCAGGAACTGCAGATGGGGGACGGTGCCGCATCGTTCCTGCTCGGGCAGGAGAATGTGGTGGCCGAATATCTCGGCAGCCATCAGATGTCCGTGGACTTCGTTGACCATTACCGCGGCCAGAACCGCGACTTCGATTACAACTGGGAAGAACGCTGGATCCGCGACGAGGGCTATTTCAAGATTGTCCCGCGCGGCATCGACGCCCTGTTCGCCAAGGTCGATGTGGCCCCGGCGGACGTGGACATCATGGTCATGCCCGCCCTGATCCGTGGCGTGCCGCAGAAGATCGCCAAGGGTGCCGGCATTCCCGACGCCGCCGTGCAGGACAATCTGCATGCGGTGATGGGTGAAGCCGGTGCGGCCCACGCGCTGATCATGCTGTCAAAGGCGCTGCAGACCGCCAAGCCTGGCCAGGTGATCCTGGTGATCGGCTGGGGTCAGGGTTGTGATCTGATGCTGTTCCGGGCGACGGATGCCATCGCGAAGTTCAAGCCCGCGCTTGGTGGTGTCGATGCCTCGCTGGCGCGCGGCAAGGCGGAAACCAACTACAACCGCTATCTCGCCTTCAACGATCTGATCGATCGCGACAAGGGCATCCGGGCAGAGACCGACGCCCAGACCGCGCTGTCGACGCTCTATCGGAAGCGGGAAATGGTGCTGGGCTTCAAGGGCGGCAAGTGCACCAAGTGTGGCACCGTGCAGTACCCGAAGGCGCATATCTGCGTGAACCCGAACTGCGGTGCCTGGCACAGCCAGGAAGATTACCGCTTCTCCGACGTGCCCTGCACCGTGCAGAGCTGGACAGCGGATGGCCTGACCTACTCACCGGACCCGCCCACCCATTTCGGCATGGTCACCTTTGAAGGTGGTGGGCGCCTGATGGCCGACCTGACCGACGTGGACAAGGGCGGCGTCGAAGTCGGCATGCCGCTCAGGATGGTGTTCCGCATCAAGGTCGAGGACGAACGGCGCGGCTTCAAGAAATACTTCTGGAAGGCCGCACCCGACCACCGCAAGACGGCGTGACGAAACAGGGAAGGGCCGGGCACAAGCCTGGCCCTTTTCGCATCTGAAGGGGCACTGCGGGAAAGCAGGAAAGCCTGAAACGGATCGGAAGAGGAGGCAGACATGCCCAAGGGTATTAGAGATCGCGTTGCCATTCTGGGCATGGGTTGTTCGAAGTTCGGGGAGCGCTGGGATTGCGATGCGGATGATCTGATCATCGAAGCCTACGAGGAATGCATCAAGGATGCGGGCATCGAGACCAGTCAGATCGATGCCGCCTGGTTCTCCACCGCCATCGAGGAAATCCATGTCGGCAAGTCCGCCGTGCCGCTGTCCGTTGCCCTGCGTCTGCCCTACATCCCGGTCACCCGCGTGGAAAATTACTGCGCGTCAGGAACCGAAGCCTTCCGCGGCGCGGTCTATGCCGTGGCCTCCGGCGCTGCTGACATCGCGCTGGCCGTGGGCGTCGAGAAGCTGAAGGACACGGGTTATGGCGGTCTGCCGCAGAACATGGCCGGTGCCGTATCGGCCATGACCTGGGCCAATGCCTCCGCCCCGGGATCGTTCGCGCAGCTCGCCACGGCCTACCAGACCAAGCATGGTGTCGATCCGAAGGATCTGAAGCGCGCCATGGCGCAGGTGTCCGTGAAGAGCCATGCCAACGGGGCCAAGAACCCGAAGGCGCATCTGCAGAAGGTGATCGATACGGATGCCGTGCTGAACGCGCCGATGATCGCCGAACCGCTGGGCCTGTTCGACTGCTGTGGCGTGTCCGACGGTTCCGCCGCCGCCATCGTCACCACCCCGGAAATCGCCCGCAAGCTGGGCAAGAAGGACCTGGTGACCGTCAAGGCGCTGCAGCTGGCCGTGTCGAACGGCATGGAATCGCAGCACAACTCCTGGGACGGGTCGTATTTCATGACCACCCGGCACGCGGCTGAGCGCGCCTACAAGGAAGCCGGCATCACCAATCCACGCGATGAAGTGTCGATGTTCGAATGCCATGACTGTTTCTCCATCACCGAACTGGTGACGGCGGAAGACCTCTACATCTCCAAGGAAGGCGATGCCTGGCGGGACTTCCTGGACGGGTTCTTCGATGCGGACGGCAAGGTTCCGGCGCAGATCGACGGCGGCCTGAAGTGCTTCGGCCATCCGATCGGTGCCTCCGGCTTGCGGATGCTCTACGAAATGTACATGCAGCTGCAGGGACGTGCCGGTGCACGCCAGCTCTCTGATCCCAAGATCGGCCTGACACACAATCTGGGCGGTTTCCCGCATCAGAACGTGTCCTCCATCGCCATCGTTGGCCTGGAAGGCGCGTAGGCGCAGCGGCTTCACCGCATCGGCACGACTTCGCCGACCTGCTCACACCTGTCACGCCGGGCGAAGACCCGGCGTGACAGGTGTTGCCCGGCCTCAGGCTTCCGACGTGGGATCGAAGTTGGGCGCGCGCTTCTCGCGATGGGCGGCGAGGCCTTCGCGCACTTCAGGGCCGGTGAAGCCCAGCATCTCCAGCGCCACGGAGGCGTCGAAGGCCGGCCCAGCCATGCGATACCAGTTGTTCAGCGCATATTTGGTGAACCGTATTGCGGACGGTGCGCCATTGGCGAGTCGTTCAGCCACTTCCAGCGCCTTGGCCTGCAACTGGTCATCATCGACGGCGAGGGAGACGAGACCCATCCGCTCCGCTTCCTCGCCGGTCATCGGCTCACAGAGCATGAGGTGATATTTCGCCTTGGCCATGCCGCACAGGATCGGCCAGTTGATCACCGCATGATCCCCCGCCGCGACGCCCAGCCGCGTATGCCCGTCGACGATCCTTGCCGACTTTGCCACGATCGAAATATCGGACAGCAATCCGGCGACCAGTCCGGCACCGACCGCGACACCATTGATGGCGGACACGATGGGCTTGCCGCAATTGATGATGTTGTAGACGAGGTCCTTCGCCTCCTTCCACGACCGCACGCGGGCCTGATAGTCGTCGACCATTTCCTCGATCATGCCGAAGTCGCCACCGGCGGAGAACGCCCGGCCCTTGCCCGTCAGGATCACCGCTGACACGTCCGGATCGGCATCGATCTCGTTCCAGACATAGGTCATGTGGTTGTGACCGGTCTTGTTGAGGGAATTGAGGGTTTCAGGATTGTTGAGGGTCAGCCGCAGCACCCTGTCTGCGGGCCAGTCCACATCGAACGTAGAGAATTTCGCGTAATCGCCAGCCATGTTCAGTTCTCCCCAGGAGTTTGGTTTCTCGCGGGACAGCCTTTCAACCTGGCCAATTGCCGTCACCCGGTATCAGGCCCCGCCAACCCCATCATGACGGATTACGATCTTGCCGACATGCTTCTTTGCAATGAATGCCTCCTGCGCCGCGCGCAGGTCACGCAGTGCGTACTCGGCGGCAACCAGCGGCTGGATCTCGCCGCGCTCGACATAGCCGACCAGGTCCGACATCACATTGTCGGGCTGGCGCGTGGACCCGAGCAGGCTCAGGTCGCGCAGATACAGCGTCCGCACGTCCAGTTCGACGATGGGACCGGCAATCGCGCCTGACGCCACGTAGCGCCCGTCATTGCGCAGGCCATCGATTGTCGCGGACCAGGCTGGACCTGCCACCAGGTCAATCACCACGTCGAAGGCCGCGCCGGGGATGGCGTCCGTCCGCGACAGGGTGGCATCTGCCCCCATGGCTGACAGGGTGGACATCTTGTCAGCGGCAGAAATGGTGGTGACCCTGGCACCGCGTCGCAGCGCAAGCTGTATCGCGGCCGAACCGACCCCTCCGGATGCGCCGGCGATCAGCACCTGTTCGCCTTCACCCACGCAAGCGCGCTGCAACATCGCCTCTGCGGTCGAGCTGGCGCAGGGGAGTGAGGCCAGTTCCTGGTCCGTCCAGTCGCAGTTGACGGCGAGCGCATCATGTGCGCGGCAGCACATGTACTGGGCGAACGCCCCCGGACTGTCGGTGCCGAGGGTGTGGGTTTCATGGCTGCCGTCGGCATTGGTGACATCCTGCAATGCACGAACCAGCACCCGCTCGCCCACCCGGCGCGGGGAGACGTGATTGCCGACGGCAATGATCTCGCCGCAGCAGTCCGCCCCCTGCACCAGCGGAAACGAGATGGGTTTGCCTGACCAGCTGGCGTCGTCGGGATTGGTGTTCGCATTGCCTGTCGTCGCACCGCTGGCCGTGTCGCCGCGTACCGCCTTCGAATACCAGCCGGTGCGGGTGTTGATATCGGTATTGTTGACCGATGACGCCAGGACGCGAATCAGCACTTCGCCTTCCGCCGGGGCCATGACCGGCAGATCATCGCGCCATTGCAACTGGTCCAGCCCACCGTGCCCGACCAGCACCATGCCCCACATTCGTTCGGGCAATTTCAAGATGTCTTTCCCCTGTCAGGCTCTGAATCGCCCTGGTTCTCGACCTTCAGACCGAGGGGCGCTCCTTCGTCGGGTCGGAAGCGGGCACGTCGCCGACCGTGATTGTCGCATCGGCTGCATGCTTGACGACCAGTTCCCGGGGAACATTGGCCAGACATTCCGGGCCGTCATCACCGATCACGATGCTTTCTGTGATCGCGATACCCCAGTCGGCTTGCCAGAGTCCAGTCATGAAGTGAAAGGTCATGCCGGACTGCAGCACGGTCCGGTCTCCAGCACGGAAACTCATGGTCCGCTCGCCCCAGTCCGGCGGATAGGACAGCCCTATGGGATAACCGGTACGGCTGTTCTTCTCGAAACCATGACGACGCAACTCGTCGAAAAACGCCAGCGCCACATCCTCGCATGTATTGCCCGCCTTCGCCTTCGCCAGCCCCAGTTCCATGCCTTCCTGCACGGCCGCCTCCGCCCGGCGGAACAGCTCCGGCGGTTCCCCGAAATGGACCGTGCGGGTCAGGGGGCAGTGATAGCGGTGATAGCAACCGGCGATCTCGAAGAACACGCCCTCATTGTCCCGCAGGGGGCTGTCGTCCCAGGTCAGATGCGGCGCGGAGCCATCAACACCAGCCCCGATCAGCGGCACAATCGCCGCGTAGTCGCCGCCATGACCGTCCACCCCTCGCAAGCCGGCATCATATATCTCCGCGATCAGGTCGCACTTGCGCATGCCCGGCTCGGCCATGTCGAAGATTCGGGTCATCTGGGATTCGACGATGCGCGCTGCCTTGCGCATGTAGTCCAGTTCCTGCGCGCTCTTCACGGCGCGCTGCCAGTTGACGAGCGCGGTCGCATCCTGAAAGCGCATGTTCGGCAACCCGGCCTGAAGCACTGCGAAGGCGCGGGCGGAGAAATAGTAGTTGTCCATCTCCACGCCAATCGTGCCGGTGGCCCAGCCACGTGCCACGATCTCAGCCGCCAAGACTTCCATCGGATGATGTTCCATCGACTGGACGTAATGGTCCTCGTAGCCCGCGAGATCGGCCATATCCATGTAGACGGTGCGCCTGGCCCCGTTGACATCCTGCCCGCGTCCGAACCAGACGGGGTCACCGTCCGGGCCGACGATGACGGCCTGATGCACATAGAACGACCAGCCGTCATAGCCGGTCAGCCAGGCCATGTTCGACGGGTCACTGATGATCAGAAGGTCGATTCCGGCGGCCGCCATCGCGCCCCGGGTCTTGAGCAGACGGGCCGCATATTCCTCGCGGCTGAAACGCAGAACGACGTCATGAGGCATCGACATTCTCCGACAAGCAGGACTGGTGACAGGCAACCAGTCTTGCAGTCGGTCATGCGCGCGCTGTTCCGCTATCGCCGCCCGGTATCCGGCCTGCGACCAGCAATCAGCGCCGAAAGGCCGTTTTCCGGAAAGTCAGGTGTTCTTGATGCCGCGCAGTCGCTCGGTCCGCCGCCGCAGCAGTTCCAGCGAGAACAGCAGCAGCATGGAAACCAGGGTCAGCAGGGTCGCCACCGCCAGGATCGTCGGACTGATGTTCTCGCGAATGCCGGAGAACATCTGCCAGGGGATCGTGCGCTGATCGACGGAGCCGACGAACAACACCACCACCACTTCATCGAAGCTGGTGATGAAGGCAAACAGCGCACCCGATATCACGCCAGGCGTGATCAGCGGCACGATGACCTTGAAGAACGTGCGCACCGGCGCGGCACCCAGGCTGTTGGCCGCGCGGATCAGGTTGTTGTCGAAACCGACCAGCGTCGCGGTCACGGTGATCACCACGAATGGTGTCCCCAGCGCGGCATGGGCCAGGATGACACCCAGATGCGTGCCCTGGATACCGATGCGTGAATAAAAGAAGTACATGCCCGCAGCGGAAATGATCAGCGGCACGATCATCGGAGAGATCAGGATGCTCATGATCAGTGTGCGATAGGGCATGGAGGGACGCGAAAGCCCCAGTGCTGCCAGCGTGCCGATCGTGGTCGACAGGATGGTGGAGAAGATGGCGATGACGAAGGAGTTCGAGACCGCGCCCTGCCAGTTCGGATTGCCGAAGAAGTCATCATACCACTTCAGCGAATAGCCCGCTGGATCGAACGCCAGCATCTCCGGCGTGAATGTGAAGAACGGCTCCGCATTGAACGACAGGGGCACGATCACCATCAGCGGGAAGATCAGGAAGAAGAACACCGCCGCGCAGATGACACGAAACGCGTAATACCAGATACGTTCCGGCATCGAGGCATAGGGAGGTATGGCAGCCATTGTTCTGTCCCCTAACCCAGCTTCATGTTGTCAATGCCGACGATGCGGTCGTACAGCAGGTAGAAGACCATCACGATGGCCAGCAGGACCGCCCCCAGCGCCGCAGCCAGACCCCAGTTCAGGGAATTCAGGATGTGGAAGGCGATACGGTTGGAAATGAATGTACCTGACGTGCCGCCCACCAGTTCCGGCGTGATGTAGTAGCCGATGGCCAGGATGAAGACGAGGATCGCGCCCGCACCAATGCCCGGCACGGTGTTCGGGAAGTAGACCTTCCAGAACGCAGGCCACGGATGGGCGCCAAGCGACGTGGCGGCCCGCATGTAGGTCGGCGGAATCGTCTTCATGACGCTGTAGAGCGGCAACACCATGAACGGCAGCAGGATGTGGGTCATCGCAATGACCGCGCCAGTGGCATTGTGGATCATGGCCAATCGCCCGTCTTCGGATATCAGCCCGACAAGGACGAGGAAATCGTTGATCACGCCCTTCTGTTGCAACAACGCGATCCAGGATGTCGTGCGCACCAGCAGGGACGTCCAGAATGGCAACAGCACCAGGATGATCAGCAGGTTGCTGATCTTCGCCGGTTGAGTGGCGATCAGATAGGCAATGGGGAAACCCAGCAACAGCGTCGTGATGGTGATCGCCACCGACATGATCATGGTGCGGACGAACAGCTTGGTGTGGATCGCCTTTTCCGAATCCTCGAACTGGATCGATCCGTCCGGTGTCTGCATCGCATCGACAGAGGCGAGGTAGTAGCCAGGCGTCAGATTGGGTGAGAACTGCTTGATCACCTGCCAGGTGACAACCTTGCCCCAGTCCTTGTCGGCCTTGATCAGCTTTTCCTTGTACGGCCCCTCCTTTATGCGGACAGCCTTCCGGCCGGAGCCGCGGAACAGGCTCGACATGCCCGACCGTTCATAGTTCAGCCGCTGACCGACCTTGGAATTCGTGCGATTCGCCTTGGCGACCTTCAGGTCCGCGACCATGGCCGCGAAGACCGCTTCATCGGGCAATTCCCCGGAATTCTCGTCCCAGCTTTCGAGCGCCTTGACGGTCTCGGGCAGGATCTCCTCGACGATGCTGTTCTCGACGGACCGGAACAGCATGTCGGCGATGGGGATGATGAAGCTGATCGTGACAAAGATGAACAGCGGCGCGACAAGAGCCAGCGCGAAGAGACGCTGGCGACGCAATGCCCGCGCCAGCGAAACCTTCAGGGGTTGCCCATCTGCCGTGACGATTGCCCCGGTCGGGCCGTTCTGGATGTCGGTCGCGGTCATTGGTCGGTCCTGAGCCTCCTGCGCCTCCGATGCCATGCCTGAGCGCACTTGTCGCGATGCGTTGAGGTATGGCGACGGAAACCGGGGCGGGCGTAACCCGCCCCGGAACCAGTCTTCACGTCATGGCCGGTATCCCGTGACGCGATACCGGCAGTCCGGCATTACTGCAGCAGCCAGGACTGGAAACGCTCATCGATATCGTCACGATTGTCCGCCCAGAACTCGTAGTTGTAGAGCAGGGTGGTCTTGGCATTTGCCGGGTCGGTCGGCATATGCGGGGCCATGTCGATACCCAGGGTGGCATGCTTGCCCACCAGCGGTGCGGAGGACTTGCGTGCCGGACCATAGGAAATGAACTTGGCCTGGTCAGCGAGACGCTGGGTGTCGGTCGCGAAACGGAGGTATTCCATCACCGCGGCCTTGTTCTTGGTCCCCGTCGGCACGATCCAGCCGTCGAGGTCAAAGACCTGCCAGTCCCACAGCATCGCGATCGGCTGCTTCTCTTCCTCGATCACCGCAAACAGGCGACCGTTGTAGGTGGAGCCCATCACGACTTCACCGTCAGCCAGCAGCTGCGGGGTCTGGGCACCCTTGGACCACCAGACAACGCTGTCCTTGATGGTGCCAAGCTTGGCCAGAGCCTTCTCGACGCCCTCACGGGTGCCAAGCACTTCATAGACCTGGTCCGGCGCAACGCCGTCACACAGCAGGGCCCACTCCATGTTGTTGATCGGGTTCTTTTCCAGGGCACGCTTGCCGGGGAACTTGGCCAGATCGAACACGTCACAGACGCTGGTCGGCTTGGAAGCAAGCAGGTCGGTGCGATAGCCGAAGGTCGTCGAATAGACGATCTGCGGGATGAAGCATTCGGACACGAGCAGATTGCCGAAGTCTTCGGAAGCCGGGGTGCCATCGGGCGCCGGGGCCAGAACCTTGTCATGGTCGATGACTTCGGCCAGGCCTTCGTCACACAGGCGGATGGCATCGGCGGCCACCACGTCGACCAGATCCCAGGTGACGTTGCCGGCTTCGTTCATCGCGCGCAGCTTGGCCACGGCAGCGTTGGACGAATCGTCATTGATGATCTTGATGCCGGGGTTCTTGGCCATGTAGGGGTCGTGATACGCACCCTGCTGGCTGGCTGAATAGGCACCGCCCCAGGATACGACAACCAGTTCGGTTTCGGCCTGGACGCTGGTCACGGCACCGGCGGCGACACTGGCCACCGCGGCTGCGATCAGGGCTGTCTTGAAGCTGTTCATTCTGAGCCTCCTTGAGCTTTTCTCTCGTGCGGTTCTTGTTTCCACGTGGGGCGCGGTCACAGATTGTCGGGCAGATCAAGCGCCCGGCAATCGCGAGTGCGCCAGCCAATGGAAATTTCGTTGCCGGGCACGAGACCGGCACGATCTGTTGAATTCGGAATCTTCACGACGAAATCCTCACGGCCACACACCGTCAGACGGGTGCGGATGTGATCGCCGAGGTAGATCAGTTCCTGCACGTGGGCCTGGACCTGCACATCGCAGTCAGCCGCTTCGTCACCGATCATCACCCGTTCGGGGCGAATGGAGAGCATGCTCTTCTGGCCCACACCGGCATGGCTGATCGACATGGCGGCAACCTTCTCACCACTGTCCAGTTCCACCGAACACTGGTCACCGTCGACCGCCGTCACCTTGCCGATCAGCTTGTTGTTCTCGCCGATGAACTGGGCAACGAAGGCATTGTCGGGGCGTTCATACAGGTCGGCTGGCGGGGCCAGCTGCTGGATGATGCCGTCATTGAACACGGCAATGCGGTTCGACATCGTCAAGGCCTCGGACTGGTCATGCGTCACATAGACGACCGTGATGCCGAGGTTGTCATGAATGTGCTTGATCTCGAACTGCATCTGTTCGCGCAGCTGCTTGTCCAGCGCGCCCAGCGGTTCGTCCATCAGCACCAGTT
This sequence comes from Minwuia sp., assembly GCA_029210175.1. Classification (GTDB taxonomy): domain Bacteria; phylum Pseudomonadota; class Alphaproteobacteria; order Minwuiales; family Minwuiaceae; genus Minwuia. Next base: position 189,803 of record JARGPL010000027.1, read on the forward strand.
TCGGATCGAAGACCAGCGCCCGGGCCACGGCCACACGCTGTTGCTGGCCGCCGGAAAGCTGCATCGGGCGGCGACCGCCAAAGATGCCAAGCTGCACCATGTCCAGCGCCCGCTGAACCCGTTCCTCGATCTCTGCCTTGCCCATCTTCCGTACATGCAGCGGGAACGCCAGGTTCTCCGCCACCGTCATGTGGGGGAACAGGGCGTAGTTCTGGAACACCATGCCGATATCGCGCTTGTGCGGGGGAACGTCGTTCAACGGCGCCCCGTCCAGCACGATCTTGCCATGTGTGGGTGTCTCGAACCCGGCCAGCATCATCAGACACGTGGTCTTGCCGGAGCCGGATGGGCCGAGCATGGTCAGGAATTCGCCGTTCGCTATGTCAAGGTTGAGATTCTTGACGACGAGAGTCTCGCCATCATAGCTCTTCTGAACTTCCTGAAACCGGACGAAAGGGTCGCCCGTCGATTGAAGGCCTGTCACGCGGTTGCCTCTATTCCCTGTTTGCCCCGCATTGCCTGCGGGTGCTGCATGTTCGAACGCCCTGCCCGGTTCCAGCCAGAGGCTGTCGTGGCGATCAGCGTTGTCGTCCCTGTTCCTCCGCCCCGCTTGTTGCCGCGGTGGCTGGAGCTTCGTGCGTGTTGCGGGGCAAAGATGTCAGCTTTGTGAGCATGATGCAACCACCCCGCCGGACTGCCGCTTCCATGGGCATTTCGCCGGTTTTCCGGGCGGGTATCAATGTACCCGACGCGCTCCTGTCCCTGCCCCCTTCCGCCTCCTGATCCTTACGATGGCAGGATCATCTTCTCCGGTCCGAACGGGAAGTCCGTGATGTTCTCCGCGCCGTCCTCGGTCACGATCAGGATGTCATGTTCCCGATAGCCGCCCGCTCCGGGGGTGCCGTCCGGCAGCATGATCATCGGCTCCATCGACACGACCATGCCCGGTTCCAGAACCGTCTCGACATCCTCTCGCAATTCCACCGATGCCTCCCGACCGTAATAGTGCGACAGCACGCCGAAGCTGTGGCCATAGCCGAAGGATCGGTATCTCAGCAGGTCCCAGCCCTGATACATCTCGTTGAGTTCGATGGCGATGTCGCAGCAGCGGACGCCGGGCCGGATCAGTTCCATGCCCCGGACGTGTACCGCACAGTTCTTCTGCCAAAGGTCCAGCGATGTCTCGTCGACCGATCCGGCGAACAGGGTCCGCTCCAGCGCCGTGTAGTAGCCGAAGATCATGGGGAAGGTATTCAGCGACAGGATATCGCCCGGTTCGATCAGCTTGTTGGTGACGGGGTTGTGGGCACCATCGGTATTCAGGCCCGACTGGAACCACGTCCAGGTATCCATCAGCTCGACGAAGGGAAAGCTGTCGGCAATGGCGCGCACCATGGCGTTGGTGGACGCGATGGCGACCTCATGCTCCGCCACACCGGCACGGGCGGCATCCATCACCGCCTCACCACCAATGCGGCAGATCCGCGTCCCTTCCCGGATCAGCGCATGCTCCTCGGCGGACTTCACGGTCCGCAGGGCCATGGCCGCATCACCACAGTCCACCAGTTCCACACCGGGAAGATGTTCCTCCAGCAGGGCGCGGAACTGCAGGGTCACGTGATCGAACTCGATCCCCAGCCGCCGTACGCCGGGCAGCAGCTGTTTCAGTCCGTCGAAATAGCTTTCCCGCCGCCAGTCGGTGTAGGTCAGATTGTCACCGAATGTCCGCCGCCAGGGCTGCCCGCCATCGATGGCCGCGCTCAGGGTCGTGGCCGCGTCCGGTGTCAGGGTCAGCGCATAACGGCGCCCGAACTGGCAGAACATGAAGCCCGAGAAATAGCAGATGTTGTGGTAGCTGGAGAACAGGCAGGCATCCAGATCGGCCGCCGCCATGGCTCCGCGCATGGCATCCTGCCGACGCTGCATCTCCGCGTCTGTGAAGGGGGAGAAACTCTTTTCCCCATTGTGCCAGCGTGCCAGGTGGATCAGATCGTCGGTCATCGTCGCTTCCTTCCGTGCCCTCGCTCAAATGCCACCTGTAGTGCGCTTGCCGCCACCGCTTGCGTCAAGGGCGACCGGGCAGTGTTCCCGTTGCGACGCATGCACGCCCTGCAGCGGCGATGCTTGATTGCCGGGCCAGCCGCGAAAGATTGATCGGAATGACCCACGGGAGGAAACAATGACGCGCTTTCAGCTGCACACCAGGGACACCGCCCCCGAAGATGGCAAGGCCCTGATCGAAAAGGTCGAGAAGAGCTATGGCTTCATGCCCAACCTGATTGCCGGCATGATCGAGGCACCGGCGACGACGGAGGCCTACATGGCGCTCAGCCGGGCGGTGATGAAGATGTCCTTCACGCCAACCGAACGGCATGTGGTCTGGTTCGCCATCAACAGCTATCACAACTGTACCTACTGCATGGCCGGGCACACGCGGATCGCGATGTCGGAGAAGATTCCGCAGGACGTGATCGACGCATCACGCAACAACACGCCGTTTGCAGATGAACGGCTGAATGCGCTGCGGACATTCACCCTGGCGATGGTGGAGAACCGGGGCTGGGTGGATGAGGCGGCCATCGACACGTTTATCGATGCCGGGTTCACCAAGCGCAATGTCATCGAGATCGTGGGTGTCATCGCCCACAAGGTCATCTCGAACTACACCAACCACCTTGTGGAAACCCCGACCGACCCCCATTCAAGGCAGTATGCATGGACGCGGTCCGACAACATGGCCGCTGAATAGGCTGGCTCGCGATGCGGCCATGGGCGTTTCAGGAATTGGGGAAGCAGATATGACGATTGTCAGAATTCCGGATCGGGGTGTCCTGCAGATCGGTGGCGAGGCGGCAGAGGCATTCCTGCAGGCGCTGGTCACCAACGATGTGACGGACATCCCCGTCGGAAAGGCAGTCTACGCCGCTTTGCTGACGCCGCAGGGCAAGTTCCTGCATGACTTCTTCGTCACGCCTGCCGCTGACGGCATGTCGCTGTTGCTGGAAGGTGAAGCACCGCGCCTGGGTGACCTGAAACGCCGCCTGACCATGTACAAGCTGCGGTCAAAGGTGAGCATCGACGACGCCAGCGCCAACTGGCATGTGCTGGCGTCGGCTGGCACCATTGCCGCTGCGGACGGGGCGCTGGTGTTCGACGATCCCCGCCATCCGGCAATGGGACAACGCGCACTGTGGCCGGTTGACCTGCCCCTGCCCGATGTGTCCGACGACACGGCCAGCTATCACGCCCGGCGCGTGGCACTGGGCGTGCCGGACGGCAGCCGCGATATCGAGGTGGAAAAGAACTTCATGCTCGAATCCCGCTTCGATCAGGTCAATGGCATCGACTTCCGCAAGGGCTGCTATGTCGGGCAGGAAATCACGGCCCGCAGCAAGTATCGCGGCAATGTCCGCAAGATGCTGCTGCCCTGCCGCGTCGATGGCGATCTGCCCGCTGCGGAAACGGAGGTGACCGTTGACGGGAAATCCGTGGGCACGGTGCGCAGCGGTGCCGGGAACCACGTGCTCGCCATGCTCCGCCTCGACCGGCCGGAGGGCACCTTGCTGGCGGGCGGCGCGACCCTGACGGTCACGGACCCCGGGTAACAGGTCCTTGCGGCTGGGGATGAAGTTTCCCCAATTCAGACGGCGTGCCCGGACTTGATCCGGGCATCCAGCGCCTCGCTCAGATGTTGAAAGCTGGGTACGCGGATCAAGTCCGCGTACGCCGTGAGTGCGAGGGCGACAGTGTTCCACTGCTCCAACCGTCATGCCGGACAAGCGCAGCGCCGATCCGGCATCCGCACTTTGCGGAGCGTGACGGGCGCTGAAACCTGCACCGGAAGTCTACTCGAAACGGCGGGATGGCCAACCTTGCCATCCCCATCCCACCTGCACGCTCAATCCCCCATCGCATCGCGATACAGCTCGGCGAAACCGGCTTTATCCACCGGGCGGGCATTGGTGGCGCGGGTGGGGTCGTCCAGCGCGTGTTCGATCATGCCGGGGACCATGTCGTCGGTGATCCGCATTTCACGCAGGTTGGCGGGCATGCCGATGCGGGCGTTCAGTTCCTCGATCGCCTTGTCCAGCGGCGCGCCGTCGGGCAGGCCCATGGCCTTGCGCATGCGGTCTTCCTTGTCGCCCAGCACCGGCTGGTTGTAGCGCAGGCAGGCGGGCAGGCAGACAGCATTGAGGGTGCCGTGGTGCAGGTTGAGTTCGCGAATGCGGCCTGCGGCGTGGCTCATGGCATGCACCGCACCCAGCCCCTTGGTGAAGGCCAGCGCGCCCTCTGCCGCGGCAATCATCATCTGCTTGCGGCCTTCGCGATCCTCACCATTGGCCACGACGCTTTCCAGATGCCCCTGTCCCACGGCGCGCCAGAGGCCGTCGATGCCGATTGCCTCCGCCGCCGGGTTCTCCGTCGGGCTCATCACCGCTTCCATCAGATGGGTCACGGCGTCCATGCCGGTCGCGGCGGTCAGGCGCCTGGGCAACCCCACGGTCAGTTCCGGATCACAGAGCGCGACCTTCGCGATCATGTTAGGGCTGCCGAAAACCAGCTTGCGACCATCCTCGGTAATGATCACCGCGCCGCGACTGACTTCGGACCCGGTGCCGGATGTGGTAGGGATCGCGATCATCGGCGCACAGGCCCCGATCTTCATCACCCCGCCGGTCATGATGTTGTATTCGATCAGCGGCTCCGGATGCGTGGCGAGCAGGGACACGCCCTTCGACAGGTCCATCGACGACCCGCCGCCCAGCGCGATGATGCCGTCGCAGTCGTTCTCCCGATACATGGCCAGCGCGTCCTTCACCGCCATCTCGGTGGGATTTTCCGGCGTGCCGTCATACAGGCTGACCTGTACATCGTTCGGAATCCGCCCCCGGATCTGATCGGCAATGCCCAGATCGACCAGGCCCTTGTCGGTGCATATCAGCGGCCGCTTGATCCCCAGGGTGGCCAGCGTTTCCGCCAGCATGTCGATGGCCCCATGTTCGATGTGGCACTGATTGACGAATGTGAAGATAGCCATGATCGTGATCCTCCCCTGCGATCTGGTGCGAGTTTGCACTGCGGTTCATGCCTGCCGCAACATGCAAACCAGCCATCTGCCGCCCCCGTCTTGACCCGCCGCCAAGGCCTGTCACCATATCGGCAAGCATGAATGCATGATCGGGGAGGATCAGACGCCATGTTGACGGGTGAGGAATACAAGGCATCGCTGAACGACGGACGCGCGACCTATTTCGAAGGGCGCAGGGTCGACGACATCATGGCCGACAAGCTGATGGGCGAAGCGGCTGACGTGATCGCGAAGGGCTATGACCTGCTCTATCAACCGGGGCCGGAGGCGACCAGCCCGTTGATGGATGTGCCCCGCTCCGCCGAGGAACTGAAGGCCAGGTTGCCGCTGCTGCGGTCCGTGGACATCGTGGCGAACACCACCAACCAGTCCATCATGACCCTGATGACCGCCGCCGGGCGCATCGGTGATGAACACCCCGAATATGCCGAGCGGATCAATGCCTGGGTCCAGGACGCACAGGCCCGCGACATCCGCATCACCGAATGCATCACAGACGGCAAGGGCGACCGGTCGCTCAGCCCCGGCAAGCAGCCGGACCCGGATGCCTATACCCGCGTCGTCGAACGGCGCAGCGACGGCGTCGTCATCCGCGGTGCCAAGCTGCACATCACCGGCGCCTCGCTGGGTCACGAGACCATGGTCATCCCCACCAAGGCGATGAAGCCGGGCGAGGAAGATTATGCCATCGCCTGCGCCATTCCCGTGAACGCGCCCGGTGTGAAGATCGTCAATACATCCTATGCGCCCCGGCATGAGGATGACCGCGACTTCCCCGTCAGCCGCCAGAACCACATGCCGGAAGGTTTCGTGATCTTCGACGACGTGTTTGTCCCGACGGAGCGGATCTTCCTGAACGGGGAGGTCAAGCACGCCGGCCAGTTCGCCCATTCCCTGGGCCTTTGGGAACGGCTGGGTGGCCTGACCTTCATGTCCGATGAGGCCGACGAACTTGTCGGCTTCGCGCAGCTGATCGCGGAAGCGAACGGCCTGGAGAAGGTCGCCCACGTGCGCGAGAAGATCTCCGAAATGATCATCCACGCCACCCTGATCCGGGCATCGCTGGAGGCCGCGATCGCCAACTGCACGATCGGGGAGAACGGGGCCGCGTTCCCGTCGGAACTGTTCACCAATGCGGGCAAGTATCAGGCAGCGACCCAGTACAACCTGATGTGCCGCCACCTGCACGACATCTCCGGCGGTTCGGTCCTGACCGCCCCCGGCATCGCCGATCTGGAGAACAACGAGGTCGGGCCGCTGATCCGCAAGTACATGTCCGCCAGCCCGAATGTGGATGGCGAAACCCGGATCAAGCTGTTCCATGCCATCCGCGACCTGACCGCCGACGCCATGGGGGGCTGGCGCTATGTCACCAACATCCAGGCGGGGGGTGGCCTCTATGCCCAGCGGATCGTGACGCGCAAGCACTACGACATGGAAGGCGCGAAGCGGAAGGCATTGCATGCAGCACGCATGCTGCCGGAAGGCGACGCGGCGGAATAGAACGAATTCAAAGATGCGGCGCTGGTCCTCCCGCGCGGACGGCGCGCAAGTGACGTCGAGGCGCTCCATTCCACGGCATCTTCATGCGCCGCATGCAGGGCATCCAGGCCCCGGCGCATTTCCCCTGCCGTCAGCGGTGGATGCGGGTCATCAAGGGATGCGTGAATACGCGCGCGAATGGCCGCCAGCCGGGTTTCGTATTCTTCCTCATGCTTCAGCCAGGAACGAACTGCCGTACGCAGCACTTCGCTGGTGGAGCCATACTCACCTGCTTCGACCTTCGCCCTGAGTTGCCGGGTGATGGCGTCAAACAATGCCGTGCTCAGGCCGCTTGTCCGGCAGGCGTGGCATCGGCGGAGGCCGGTATCTCCGCTTCGGGTATCACGTCGACTTCGACCTTGAGTTCGTGTTCGCCGCCACCGGTGATGACGCCCTTCACCGGCACGACATCACGGAATCCGCGTCCCCAGGCGACGGTGATATGGCCATTGCCGGTCAGGACACCGTTGGTCGGGTCCAGATCGACCCAGCCGAATCCCGGAATGTGCAGCCTGACCCAGGCATGCGACTGGTCGGCGCCGACCAGACGGGCCTGACCCTCCGGCGGTTCGGTGACCAGATAGCCGGAGACATAGCCTGCCGCCAGTCCCAGGGTGCGCAGGGCGGCAATCATCACCCGCGCGAAGTCCTGGCACACCCCGCGCCGGGTGCGCAGCACCGTGGCAAGTGGCGTCGTCACGGTCGTTGCCTCCGGATCGTAGGCAAAGTCCCTGAAGATGCGCCGCGTCAGATCAAGGGCACCGGCCAGCACGGGCTGGCCTGCCGGGAACGATGGCATGGCGAAATTGTGCAGGCCATTGGCCAGCGACAGCGGCTCGATCCGCTGTCTGTAGGTATCCAGCAGATGATCGTCCGCCGCGCGGGCCTCTTCAAACCGGTCCGGCAGGTCATCCCATGCCGGGGTTGCTGACGGCTCCGGCCAGTTCGGTTGGGCCACCGCAACCAGACTGCTGGCCGTGACCGCAAAACGGTCATGCGGCACATCCAGATCGAAATGGTGGGCGACATTGCCGAACAGGTCGGTGCGTGGCGCGGGCCGCGCGCCCGGAACCGGAGAGATCACGATGCGGCTCTCGATACACTGCTGATGCGGCGTCGTGCGCGGGGTGAGATAAAGCAGATGCTGGGACACGAGCACATCCGCGCCATAGCGATAGGCGGTGCGGTGGCGGATGCGGTATCGGGCCCAGTCGGTCATGCCGGATTATCCCGTGGAACCGTTGATTCGTCGTTACCATTGATATCGACGATGGAAACCGGGGCGATTGCGTCATCCGGCTCGGCCTCAGCCTCCCCCTCCGTCTCGGCCTCGACACCGCCAATGGCCATCTGCGCGCCACGGCCCGTGACGTGACTGAAATATCGCTGCGCCACGGCGGTTCCGAGATCGAACAGATGCGATTGCAGGTATTCCACCAGCCGTTCCAGCAGGGGCCAGCTGCCGTCCGGCTGGGATGTGGACAGATGGGCGATATCCGCCGTGCGCACCGCCGAAAACGCCGCGATGGCGAGGCGCTGATCCTCCCCCAGCAGCGGCCCGCGCAACCGCGACAAAGCCTCCACATGGTCCAGCAACTGTTGCAGCTGATGCGCCAGCGACCTGGGGTTCTCCAGGTCCGCGACCAGCAGGTCCAGCACGGGCACCAGTTCCGGTTCGGCCAGATAGCGTCCGCGATAGGTGACAGCACAGTCGCTGATGTCGAGCAGCGCATTCAGCACCAGGGCATTGTCACCGCCCTGGCGCAACATGGTGGCACCGAACAGTTCGACCGTCTGCTGCGCCCGCTCGAGACTGCGTCCCAGGTCGTGGAACCGCCAGCCATAGCCCCGGCTCATGGTGTCATTCAGCGCGCCCCCCAGCGCGCGCAGGGCATAGATGATGTCATCCAGGCGCGGCAGCAGCAGATCCTGGCGGGTGCCGCGCCGCCCTGCGACACGCTCCGCCGCCTGCAGCGCGGTCTTGACGCGGTCGACAGCGAGCCAGCTGTCCTGCGACAGGCGTTCGCGCACCGTGTCGGCATTGCGGTAGAGTTGCTGGATGCTGTCGTGCAGCCCCATGGGATTGTCCGGATCGAAGGCTGACTGGCCGGCCTGTCGCAACATGCCCCTGGCATCCGTCGCCGCCTTTTCACGGGGCAGCAGATTGACCAGCAGACCATGCAGGACAGCGGTTTCTTCAGCCGTCGCGACAGGCAGCAGGCGTTCATCGATGCAGGCAATCGCCCCCCGCAGCCGCAGCGCCTGCGCCTCGGCCCGCTGTTGATAGCGGCCCAGCCAGAACAGGCTGTCGGCAGTACGCGAAGGCAGGTTGCCCCCCGCGCGACGGATCGCCGCCGCAGCCGGGACCGGGCGACGGTCCCCCGCTGACGCGGCTTCGGGCGCTTTCGAATGTCCCAGAACCCAGACATCCTTCGCCCCGCCACCCTGCTGCATCGACACGACACGGCCGCGGCGGTCGGGGGCCACACGGACGAGGCCGCCAGGCAGTACCGACCAGCCGCCGCTGCCATTGCGACAGAGCAGGATGCGCAGCATCACGGCGCGCGGTTCCAGCCCGTGGCGGGACCATGTGGGGGCCGTCGAAAGACCCACGTGTTCCTGTCCGATATGGCGGTCGGGGCGGACGCGGATCCGGTCCGCGATCGCGGTACGTGCGGCTTCCGAGATCGCGCGCCCGAAGGCCGGTTCCCCCGGGTCGGCGGGAAAGGCCGGTTTCACCACCATGCGGTCGAGCTGTGCAAGCACCTGTTCGCGTTCCGCCGCCTGCCCGCACCACCAGGTGGCGACAGACGGCATCTGCAGGTCCTGACCCAGCAGGCGCTGGCAAAGACCGGGCAGGAACGGCATGAGTCCGGGCGATTCAACCACGCCCGACCCCAGCGTGTTGACGACGGATACATTGCCCTGCCGCGCTGCCGCCACCAGACCGGGCACGCCGAGGGTGGAATCACCGCGCAATTCCAGCGGATCGCACCAGGCCGAATCGGTTCGGCGCAGGATGACATCCACGGGCTGCAGGCCTTCCAGTGTCTTCAGGAAGACATGCCCGCCGCGCACGGTCAGGTCATCGGCCTCCGCCAGGGTGCAGCCCAGTTGCCGGGCCAGGAAAGCATGTTCGAAATAGGCTTCGTTGCCATGGCCCGGGGTCAGCAGAATGGTGCGGCCATCGGTGTTCATGCCCGGCGAGATGGCATCCAGCCCCGCCCGCATGTCCCGAAAGAACGTGCCGACGGGATGCACCCCCGCCGACCGCAACAGTTCCGGGAACACCCGCGAAAGGATGTTTCGGTTGGCCAGGGCATAACCGAAACCCGAAGGGGCCTCCGTCCTGTCCATCATCACCCGCCATTGGCCGTCCGGGGCACGGGCCAGGTCGGCACCATAGAAATGCAGATGCGGCCGGTTCGCCGTTTCCGGGTCGACACAGGGCAGGAAGTACCCCGGGTGCCCGGCGATCAGTGCCGGTGGCAGATGCCCGTCCCGCAGCAACGTCTGCTTCCCCAGCAGATCGCGCAGCACCAGGTCCAGCAAGGTCGCGCGCTGGGTCAGGGCGCTGGCCAGCGCCTGCCACTCGGCACCCGAAACCACCAGGGGCACGGGGTCGAGACGCCAGGCCGCCGGATCACCTTCGCCGCCGACATAGACATTGTAGGTCACGCCCTGTTCGCGCATGGCCTGCTGGCCCTGTTGCCAGCGCCGGTCCCATTCGTCGGTGCTCAGATCGGCGAGGAATGATGAGACACCCTGCCACCCCGGGCGCACGTCCCCGTCCGCCGACACGAGTTCATCGTGCACGTCGGGGACGGGGCTGTAACCCAGACTGAGTGGGCCGGAAAGCCAGTCATCGCCGGTGCCGGAACTGTCGCTCATGGCCGTGGGTGCCTCACGCAGGCATGATCGGCGCACGCAGGTCGAGCGTGTGCGGGAACCGTTCATTGCGTTCGCGCACCGGCACACCAACCTGCCCCGGCGAATGGCCAATCGGCTCGAACCGCGACAGACGACGGCCTTCCGCCTCCTCCCCGTTCACGGGCGATGTCTCGTAATTGCGCCCACCAGGATGCACCACATGATAGCGACAGCCGCCAACCGACCGGCCTGACCAGGTATCGATCAGGTCGAACGTCAGCGGGCTGTGTATATCGATCATCGGATGTAGTGCGCTGTAGGGCGCCCAGGCCTTGTAGCGAACGCCACCGACCCAGGTACCCGCGTGCGATGTCGGGGCCAGCGGCACATGACGGCCGTTGCAGGCCACCATGTAACGCCCCGGATCGGACAGACCGGAGATCTGGACCTGCACCCGCTCCAGCGACGAATCCACATAGCGGGCGGTGCCGCTGCTGCCGGATTCCTCCCCCAGCACATGCCAGGGTTCCAGGGCGTTGCGGATCTCGATCTCCATGCCGTGGTACGTCGCTTCGCCCATGCGCGGGAACCGGAATTCGAACTGCGCGCGATACCATTCGGCATCGAAGGCAAAACCGGCTTCCTGCATCTCGGCGATCACGCTCTCGAAGTCCCGCCAGGCGTAATAGGGCAGCATGTGGCGGTCGCGCAGCGCATCCCCGTGGCGGATCAGCGGACGGGTATAGGGCTGTTCCCAGAACCGGGCGATCAGGCCGCGCAGCAACAGCTGCTGCGCCAGCGACATCTCCGCATGCGGCGGCATCTCGAAGCCGCGAAACTCCACAAGGCCCAACCGGCCCGTCGGGCCGCTGGGGGAATAGAGCTTGTCGATGCAGATCTCGGAGCGATGCGTGTTGCCGGTCAGGTCGATCAGCAGGTTGCGCAGCATCCGGTCGACTGTCCAGGGCCGCACATCCTCGTCCCGCTTGGGCAGCTGTGACAGCGCGATCTCCAGCTCATAGAGCGTGTCGTCGCGCGCCTCGTCCACCCGTGGTGCCTGACTGGTCGGGCCGATGAACATGCCGGAGAACAGATAGCTCAGGCTCGGATGGTTCTGCCAGTAGCGGATCAGGGAACCCAGCAAGTCCGGCCTGCGCAGGAACGGACTGTCCGCCGGGCGGGCGCCGCCGACGACGATGTGGTTGCCACCGCCGGTGCCGATATGGCGGCCATCCACCATGAACTTCTCGGTGCCGAGGCGGGTCTGGCGGGCTTCCTCATAGATGCCCTTCGTGATGCTGGTCAGCATGCTCCAGTCGGTCGCCGGATGCACGTTGACTTCGATCACACCCGGATCCGGCGTGACGCGGATGACACTGATGCGCGGATCCGGCGGAGGTTCATAGCCTTCGATGTGGATCGGCATGTTCATCGTGACCGCGGCATCCTCAGCCGCTGCAATCAGTTCCAGATAGTCTTCCGCACTGACGGTGGGCGGCAGGAAGAGGTTCAGCCGGCCCGCACGCGGTTCCACCACCATGGCCGTACGCACCACTTCACTGACGTTCTCAGCAGGCGCGGCCTTCGCCGTGCCACCCGCAGCAGCCGTGGCAGTCGCGCCGGGCGCTGCGGTCGCCGCCGTCCGCGGGCTGACACGTGCCGCCAGTTCGGCGGGAACCGGCAACGGACCCTCGATCGAATAGGGATCGACCGGCGTCGTGCTCGGATACTGATCCGGCTCCAGATGCGGCAAGGCCCCCAAGGGCAGGCGGAACCCCACGGGCGAATCGCCCGGCAGCAGGAACATGTACCCCGCCTTGAACTCCCACGGGCCCGTGATCCAGTGCTCGCCGTCCTTGTCGTGTCCGCGCATCACCGGCAGGACATAGGCCTTCGGCTGGTCCAGCCCGCGCCGCAGCACATCGGCCAGGCGGCTGCGGTCCTGGTCCTTCTTGAAGGCAGGATCATCCGGATTGAGGTTGATCGGCAGTTGCTGTTCGGCCTTCAGATGGACCAGAGGATCCTCGAAGGCGGGAATGGCATACTGGCGATTGACGTCCAGCCGGTCACACATCAGGTGGATGAAGGTTTCCGCGTCCTCCACCGTCGGCCTGTAGTCCTCGTCCTCGCTGGCGATCAGATCCGCCCGATCCCAGATCGGCAACCCATCGTTGCGCCAGAACAGGCCGAAGGCCCAGCGCGGCAAGGGCTCACCCGGATACTGCTTGCCCTGACCAAATGTCAGCAAGCCATCCGGGGCAAACCGGTTCCGCACCCGCTTGATCAGTTCAAATGCCAGCTTGCGCTTGGTCGGGCCCAGCGCGTCGGTATTCCATTCCTCACCATCCATGTCGTCGATGGACACGAACGTCGGCTCCCCGCCCATGGTCAGGCGGACATCACCGGCTACCAGCTTGGCCTCGATATCCTGCCCCAGGGCATCGACCCTGGACCAGGCATCATCGGAAAAGGGCTTGGTGACCCGGGCCGATTCATAGATCCGGGTAACCGTCATCTCATGCGAGAATTCGACTTCGGACGCGCCGACGCGCCCGGTGATCGGCGCAGCACTTGTCGGTGATGGCGCGCAGGCGAGGGGAATATGCCCCTCCCCCGCCAGCAGACCGGACGTGGCATCGAGACCGATCCAGCCCGCGCCGGGCAGATAGACCTCGGCCCAGGCATGCAGGTCGGTGAAGTCGCTTTCCGGGCCCGTCGGGCCTTCCAGCGGCTTCTGATCAGGCTGCAGCTGGATCAGGTAACCGGACGCGAAACGGGCGGCCAGCCCCATGTGGCGCAGCACCTGGACCATCAGCCATGCAGTGTCGCGGCACGAACCCTTGGCCAGGCCCAGGGTTTCTTCCGGCGTCTGCACGCCAGGCTCCATCCGCACGACGTAGCCGATCTGGCTTTGCAGCTGCTGGTTCATCGTGAACAGGAAGTCGATGGTGCGCTGCTCGCTGCGGTCGATCCCGTCGATCAGCTTCTGCAGCTCCGGTCCTGCCGGCTCCGGGTCCAGATAGGGCTCCAGCGAATCCGCCTCACCCGGTTCATAGGCGAAGGGAAACCGCTCCGCATATTCCTCCAGGAAGAAGTCGAACGGATTGAGGACCGCCATTTCGGCAACCATGTCCACTTCAACATGAAAGTGGTCCACCGGCTCAGGAAACACGACGCGGGCCATGTAGTTGCCCAGCGGGTCCTGCTGCCAGTTGATGAAATGGTTTTCCGGCGAAATCCGCAGCGAATAGCTGAGTATGTTGGTGCGCGTATGCGCCGCCGGACGCAGCCTGATGGTTTGCGGTGAAAGCGTGACCTTGCGGTCATAATTGTAAATCGTCTTGTGGTTGAGTGCCGCATGTATCGGCATTCATTTGCTCCAACAATGATTCAAGGGGGCGGCAGGATGGTCTGCCTCGGGTGTGACCATACCGATGCCCCGGTGGTGGAGCAAGGACAGCGCCCGCGCGCCGAGGCTGCCGCAGTTTCCCTCAGGTATTGAAGCGGAAATGCAGCACGTCGCCGTCACGGACCGTGTATTCCCGGCCTTCCAGACGCATCTTGCCCGCATCCTTCGCGCCCTGTTCGCCACCCAGGCTGACGTAATCGTCATAGGCGGTGGTTTCGGCGCGGATGAAGCCCTTTTCGAAATCCGTGTGGATCGCGCCTGCTGCCTGCGGGGCCAGGGCACCGGACTTGACGGTCCAGGCCCGGGCTTCCTTCGGGCCGACAGTGAAGAAGGTCAGCAGGCCGAGCAGGTCGTAGCCCGCGCGGATGATGCGGTCCAGGCCGGCAAGTTCCAGACCGATCTCCGTCAGGAACATCTCCCGTTCCTCCGGGTCGCCCAGCTGTGCGATCTCTTCCTCGATCCGGGCCGAGACCACCAGCGCACCAGCACCCTGTGCCTTCGCCATTTCGGCCACGCGTGCGGTATGGGCGTTGCCCTGACCCGCATCATTCTCATCAACATTGCAGACATAGAGGATGGGCTTGGAGGTCAGCAGCTGCAGCGCGCGGAACCGGGGCATGTCATCTTCATGCACGTCCAGCATCCGCGCCGGCTTGCCTTCCCGCAGCAGTTCCAGCGCCCCGGCCATCAGTTCCACGTCCGCCTTCAGCGTCTTGTCGCCGGACCTGAACCGCTTCTCCATCGGCGCGAGGCGCTTCTCCAGGCTCTCCAGGTCGGCGATCATCAGTTCGGTCTCGACCGTTTCGGCATCGGCGACCGGGTCAATGCGCCCGTCAACGTGGGTGATGTCATCATCCTCGAAGCAGCGCAGCACATGGACAATGGCATCGACTTCGCGAATGTGACTCAGGAACTGGTTGCCCAGCCCTTCACCCTTCGACGCGCCGCGCACCAGGCCCGCAATGTCGACGAACGTCAGCTGCGTCGGGATCAGTTCCTTCGACCCCGCCAGTTCGGCCAGCTTCAGCAGGCGCGGATCCGGCACACCCACCTGCCCCAGATTGGGTTCGATGGTGCAGAACGGATAGTTTGCCGCCTGCGCCGAGGCGGTCTGCGTCAGCGCATTGAACAGGGTGGACTTGCCAACATTGGGCAGACCAACGATGCCGCACTTGAATCCCATCTGCGGTTTCTCCTCAGGCTGACTTGCTATCTGGCTTCGGGTCGGGTTTCGGCGCCGGGCATTTCAGCGCCACATCGTTCAGGAACCCCGGCGCATCCCCATCGGCCAGTTTCGGCGCGGCGGCGGCGATGGCGTCCGACAGGTCATCAACCCATGCCCGCTCCACCTTGCTGAAATCCGACAGCACGTAGCGGCTGACCAGGTCCCTGTGGCCCGGATGGCCAATGCCGAGACGGACCCGCTGGAAATCCGCCCCCATGTGCTGGCTGATGGACCGGATGCCATTGTTTCCGGCATGACCACCGCCGACCTTCACGCGCACGCGCCCGAAGGCCAGGTCCAGTTCGTCATGAAACACGGTGATGTTGTCGAGGCCAAGCTGATAGAACCGGGCCGCTTCCTGCACCGCGCGACCGGATTCATTCATGTAGGTGGCGGGGCGCAGCAGAATGACCTTCTCGGCGCCGAGTCGGGTTTCCGCGACCTCCCCCTGGAACTTGCGTCGCCAGGGCGTGGCGCGGTGGACTTCCGCGATACGGGCAATGGTCATGAAGCCGATATTGTGGCGGTTCCCGGCATAGTTCGCGCCGGGGTTCCCGAGACCGACAAAGAGACGCATGTCACGACCTCCCGGTGGAGGAGGCGATCAGTCCTCCGACTTTGCCTCACCATCGCCGCCGTCACCATCGGTCTCATCATCTGCCGCTGCTTCGGCCTCGGCCTCGGCCGCTTCCTCAGCCGCTTCCTCGACCACGGCGGAGGAGCCGGTGATCGTGGCAATGGTGAAATCACGATCCGTGATCGTAACTTCCACATCGCCCGGCAGCTTCACGTCGCTGATCTTCAGCGAGTCACCGATGTCGGTTCCGGTAAGATCGATCTGGATGTTTTCCGGGATATTGTCGTTCGGGCAAAGCAGCTCGACCTCATGGCGGACGATGTTCAGCACACCGCCACGTTCCAGGCCAACACTCTCTTCCTCGTTGATGAACAGCACCGGCACCATGACCGCGATCTTGGCATCGTCGGCGAGACGCAGGAAATCGACATGCAGCGGCACATCCGTCACCGGATGCAGCTGTACGTCGCGCGGCAGGCAGCGCTGCTTGCGGCCATTCATGTCCAGTTCGTAGACCCGACCCATGAAACCGCCACGGTTGAGTTCCTTGACGACGGCACGGCGATCAATGGCGACCATCGCGGGTTCGCGGTTGTTGCCATAGATGATCCCGGGGACCATGCCCGACCGGCGCAGCGTCTTCACGCCACCGGTGGTGGTCTGTTCCCGTGCAGTGACTTCCATCGCATCAACGTCCGACATCGTCTTCAACTCCTTGTGGCGAAGGCGGGGGCCTGTGCGGCACCCACTTTCCTGCACCTTGTCCGGTCTGGGGCCGTTGCCCGCAACCGCATCTGTACACATGGTTCTGACAGGTTCCGCAACCTGCCCAAATTCAGTCAAACAGGCTCGACACCGACGTTTCGGTCGAGATGCGCTTGATCGCCTCCGCCAGCAGGGACCCGATGGGCACCTGCCTGATCTTCGGCTCCTTCGCGACCCCGTCCGTGGCGCAGATCGAGTCAGTCACCACCAGCGACTCAAGTGAGGATTCGGACACGCGCTTGACCGCGCCACCCGACAGGACCCCATGAGACACATAGGCAGAAACCGACAGTGCCCCCCTTTCGAGCAACGCTGTCGACGCATTGCAGAGCGTGCCTGCACTGTCCACGATATCGTCGACAATGATGCAGTGACGCCCGTCAACATCGCCGATGACGTTCATCACTTCAGACACACCCGCCTGTTCGCGGCGCTTATCCACGATGGCGAGGTCTGCGTCAAGGCGCTTGGCAAAGTAACGCGCCCGCACCACGCCGCCAACGTCAGGTGACACAACCATCAGATCGCGGTCACCCAGATTGGCCTTGATATCACCGACCAGCGCCGGACCGCCGTAGAGATTGTCGGTGGGAATGTCGAAGAAGCCCTGGATCTGACCGGCATGCAGGTCAACGGTCAGCACCCGGTCGGCACCCGCCTTCTCGATCAGGTTGGCCACCAGCCGGGCCGAGATCGGGGTACGCGGCCCCGGCTTCCGGTCCTGGCGGGCATAGCCGAAATAGGGCAGAACCGCCGTGATCCGCCGGGCCGACGCGCGACGCAGCGCATCGATGCAGATCAGCAGTTCCATCAGATGATCGTTGGCCGGGAAGGATGTCGACTGGACGACGAAGGCGTCCTCACCACGAACATTCTCGTGGATTTCGACATAGACTTCCTCATCCGCGAAACGCTTCACGGATGCGTTGGTCAGGCGGACCCCCAGATAATCGGCAATCTGGGCGGCCAGGGCAGGATTGCTGTTCCCGGCAAGTACCTTCATGGGACTGATCGTCCGTCTGTTGAAATGTGGCGCGGCGGCAGAAGCGGGACGTTTATCAGCCGTGCCCGGCACTGTCCATCGGGCATGACGGTTTTCTGACGTGCATCAGCCGGAGGGCTGGATGCACGTTATTGCCGGGTGTCCGCCAGCGCCGCCAGAATACGGGCCAGATCCGGTGCCGCACCGCCTGCGGCAAGCGTCGCAACATCCCCCCAGCGCCCGCTCAAGCGCCCGGCAGGCACAGTGTTCTGCTGTTCCAGCCGTCCCCGCTCCCGCCCGTCCGCATCCCGGATCAGCCAGAGCAGGGTGACCTGGTCGGTTGTCTGATCAGCCGGTGCCACCGCGACATGCAGTTCCAGCACCGCGCGGGTGGCAGCGGATTCAGGGCCAAGCAGCAAGCCGCGCCTGATCAGCGCCGTTCGCATCGCCTCATTCAGCGCCTGATTCCCGTCACCGGGCGCGCCGGTGAAGGGCCCCAGTGCGATCCGCGCTTCCGGCGCCGGTGGTTCAGCAATCGGCAGATCCCCATTGATCAGCCGGATGACGTGCGCCGATGCCCGCTCCGCCAGCGTCTCTATCGTGGCGGGGTCTGCACTGGTCCAGGCGCGGGCCGTTGAGCGGATGGTGTGGGACACGCTGTCGACCGTCTCACCTTCCGGATCAAGCAGCCACCAGCGGAACACGAAGATCGTGTCCGGGCCGTCGTCCCTGAGGCGCTGCACTTCCCCCACCAGTTGATAGCGGTTGGCAATCAGCGCACGGGTGGCAGCAATCTCCGCCTTCTGCAGCGCGCGCACCAGCCGGTTGGTCAGACTGTCAAGGGCCACGGCATCCGCACCGCCGATGTCCGCCACGACCAACGCGGTGCTGGGGCCGGGCGCATTCGAAACGGCAGCGTTCTTCTGTCCCGGGCGAAATGGCTGCGGCACCTGCCCGCATGCGCCAACCACCAGGGTCAGGCACAGCAGCAGGATCAGGGCGGGACGGACGCGGGCCTCAGAAAAGGACACAGCTGGCCATCGATACCAACAGGAAGAACATGATCATCATGATGAGCCAGGGCATGGCCAGGGGGCCTTTCGGTATGTCTTCATCCGGCAGGGTTGCCAGACGAAGCCTAGATCCGTCCATCAAATGATGGAACCGCACCAGCCCGCTCCCCCACCCGGCCATCCATTCAGGATGATCCAGCCGGTGGCCGGGTGGGGGAGCGGGCTGGTGATGCAATCCAACAGTGGAACGATCTATCGTGAAACAAGGTCGAGCGGCAGGCGACTGAGCACCTCTGACCCGCCTTCGACCACCAGTGATGTACGGCCCAGCGTCATGGCGGTGCCGCTGTCACTGTCCATCAGGATCATGTGCAGGAAGAAAACCATGCCCGGCGCCACCTCCACCGGGTTGTCGGCATGGAACATCGGCCAGTCCATCCAGTTGGGTGCGAACGTGGTGCCCAGCCCGTAGCCGCAGGCGTTCATCCGGTGGGCCGACAGCCCCGCATCATCGAAGACCCGGGCATGGGCGGCAAAGACCTCTCCCATCGTGGCTCCGGGTTTCAGGGTCGCCTCACAGGCCAGCAGGGCGTCCACGGCGCGGGCATGCATGTCGGTGTGCGCAGGTCGCGGTGTGCCGATGGGCACCGTGCGCATCAGCGCCGCATGATAATGGCGGTAGGCACCTGCCCATTCCAGGGTAAGCTGATCGTTCGCATCCAGGTTCCGCCGACCGCTGAAATAGCGACAGAGCAGGGCACCGGGACCGGAACCGATGATGAATTCATTGCCCGAGTAATCGCCGCCGCCCCGGAACACCGCCCCCTGCATTGCTGCCAGGATGTCCCCTTCGAATGCACCGGGGGCTGTCTCGGCGATACCGGCATCCCAGGCGTCATCCGCCAGTTCGGCCGCGCGCCGGACAAAGGCGATTTCCGCATCACTCTTCACGATACGCAGCTTGCTGATCAGCAGCGACGCATCCGACATGGCACAGAACCCCTCCAGCGCCCGGTCGAGGCGGCGCAGGTTGTGGCCGGTCAGGCCATAGGCATCCAGTTCCACACCGATCCGCGCGCCATCGAGGTCCATGTCCCCCATCATGTCACGCAGGTCGTCCGCCGGGTTGACCCCCTCCCGGTCTTCCCAGATGCGGATATCGGTGATGTCCGATGTCAGTTGCGCCTGCCGCAGGTCAGGGGCGCGGGTCAGCAGGGCTGTCTGGCCATCCGCTGTCAGCACCAGTGCCTGAAAGAAGACATAGCCGAAGGTGTCATAGCCGGTCAGGTAGAACATGCTTTCCTGACGGAAGATCAACAGTGCCTCAAGCCCGCGCTGCTGCATGGCGGCACAGGCGCGGGCGCGACGGTCGACAAGCTCGGACGGATCGAAATGCAGGGCCACGATCAGGCCTCCTTCAGGACAATGGCGCTGATCAGCCGGCCATAATCCGGCTCCTGCGCGTGGACCGACCGGCGGTAGCTGTAGAACAGATCCGGTTCGCGATAGGTGTCGCGCGCCAGATCCCGAAAGATGCCGACCCCGGCCTTCCCGGCCTGAAACGCGATGAAGGCCGGCAGATCGAAGAACGGGCGCGGCGCGCTGTCCGGCTGGTGGAAGAAACGGGCGTTGTCGGCAGCCTGATCATAGAAACGCGCCTGAAATTCCGGTCCGACCTCATAGGACGCCTGCGCCAGCGTCGGCCCCAGTGTCACGACAATGCGCGACCGGTCGGCCCCCAGCGCTTCCATGGCATTGACCGTGGCTTGCAGGACACCGTCCAGCGCGCCCTTCCAGCCGGAATGGGCGGCACCGACCACCCCGGCCTCGGCATCCGCGAACAGCAGGGGACCACAGTCCGCCGACAGGATACCCAGCGCCATGCCCGGCGTCCGGCTGACCATGGCGTCCGCCTTCGGCGCGGGACCGTCGAAGGGGTCCGTCACCACCACCACATCGGGGCTGTGGTGCTGATGCACTGTCGTGAGACGACGCGCGCCCAGATGTCGCCGCGCCCGGTCCCGATTGATCATGACAGCCATCGGATCGTCGTTCGATCCGGCACCGGCGTTCAGGCCCGCATAGATCTTGCGCGAAACCCCACCCCTGCGGGTGAAGAAGGCATGGGCAATGCCCGGCAGGGCAGCCAGGTCAGGGCTGGAAAGCGTCGTCAGTTTCATAGGCCGTCGGGGCTTCCATATCGGGGGCGGTGAGGCACAGTGCCTTGAACAGGGTACCCATCCTGTCGGGGTCCGTCAGCCGGTGATAGGCCGCAACCAGTGCATCGCGGGTCTGCGGATCGGCCTTGGCAACCAGCTGCGCCAGGCGCGGTTCCACCCCCAGACGGCGCAGCAGATCGCGCTGACTGACCGGCCCCCAGGCGCGGGCACCCCCATGGATCGCGGCGCGCGCCATGGCGGCAAAATCCACATGGGCGGTCAGATCGGCACTGCCCACGTCGGACAGCACGGGATGAAACGCGTGGCGGCGCACGGCCTGCAGTGTCTCGCCTGTGGCACTTTCGCCATGACCGTAATCGATGAACAATGCCGCGCCACCCTGCACGGCCAGCCGGGTGCCCACCGCTTCGACGAGCCGCAGCCCCTCCTCCGACACCTCGAAGACATCGCCATCCTTCAGGACAGGCATGTCCTCCGGCACCTCATGCAGCAGGGGCGCGTCAACGATCACCAGCGCGCCATCCTGCACGCCAATGCACCGTTCCAGCATCTCGCCGCCCTGCTGCGTGATCTGGCGAATCGGCAGGGCGTCCAGCAACTCGTTGCCGATCAGCAGCATCGGTCCCTTCGGCACCTTGCCCAGCCGGTCGGTGAAGGTGATCGCGTGATCCGACAACCGCTCCGCCTGGGCGGCGCGCAGCCTGGGGCTGGCTTCCACCAGGCAGACCGTGCCCGTATCCAGCATGCCCGGCGCAGCCCGGCGGATGGCGCGCAACGCGTCGGCCATCAGCGTGCCACGTCCCGGCCCGATCTCCACCAGCACGATGTCGGCGGGTGCCCCCATCTTCTGCCACATGTCAGCAGCCCAGAGACCCAGCAGTTCCCCGAACATCTGACTGATCTCCGGCGCGGTGATGAAATCACCCGCCACGCCAAACGGCTCCGACGTCGTGTAATAGCCGTGTTCCGGGTCGAACAGCGCCCGGCGCATGAACCCGTCGAGCGGCATCGGCCCGTCGGCGGCGACCTCGGCCAGCAGCGCCTGTTCCAGTGCATTGGTCATGCCTTGCGTCCATCCGGTTGTTTCAGTGCCCGCCAGACGAAGAACAGCCCGATGGCGATCATCGGGATGGACAGTTGCTGCCCCCGCGACAACAGCCCGAAGAGCGGGTCCAGCCCGGCGTCCCACTGGCGGAAATACTCGACGATGAAGCGGGATATGCCGTACCCGGCGATGAACGTGCCCATGACAAGGCCGGGCCGTTCCAGCGCCCGGAAGCGGTGAATCAGCACCTGCACCAGCACGAACAGCACCAACCCCTCCAGCAGCGCCTCATAGAGCTGACTGGGATGGCGCGGCTGACCGTCTGCGCGGGGGAAGACCATGGCCCAGGGGACATCGCCCGGGCGGCCCCAGAGCTCCCCATTGATGAAATTCGCGATGCGGCCAAAGAACAGGCCGACCGGGGCCACCGCGCCCAGAATGTCGCCGAATGCCAGCGGCGGCAGCTTTCGCACCCGGCAGAACAGCAGCCCCGCGACAATGACCCCCAGCAGACCGCCGTGAAACGCCATGCCGCCGGACCAGACCTGCGGGATCTCCGACAGGTTCTCCAGGTAATATCCGGGCCGGTAGAACAGCACGTAGCCGAGCCGCCCGCCGATCAGAACGCCGATGGTGGCCCAGACCAGAAAGGCATCCGCATCATCCTTCGTCAGGGGCGAATCGCGGCGATCAGCCAACCCCATGGCCAGCCGCCAGCCCAGGACCAGCCCGGCGACATAGGCCAGCGCGTACCAGCGAATGGCGATGGGGCCGAATTCCACCAGCACCGGGTCAATGACGGGAAAGGGGATTGCGTACATCTCGCTGGTCTACAGCGGAAAGACGCGGAGCGAAACAGACCAATCACCGCGCATTGCCCTGATGCCCCGATCACGCTTCAAAGGCTCAATCCCCGGCCAGCATGGCGCGCAGTTCATACTTCAGCACCTTGCCCAGGGCGTTGCGCGGCAGCGCGCCGATCGTGACCACATCCTTCGGGTGCTTGAATCGCGCCAGGCGGCCTTCGAACAGGGCCAGCAGGGCAGGCACATCGACGGTCTGGCCCGGGTGCGGGACCGCGACGATCACCGGCACCTCATCCCAGCGCGGATCAGGGCGGCCGACAGCCGCATATTCGGCCAGATCGGCATGCGCGGCCCCCAGACAGATGCGTTTCATGTCGGACAAGGCATCGGGAATGGCGGTGGCGTGGGCGATGAAGGCCGGATCGGCGAACAGCACCGACGCGCCACTGTCCGTCAGCTGAAACCCGTGCTCCGGCGGGGCCAGTCGCCAGTTCAGGGTGACCAGACTGGCGCCCGCCCTTGCACAGGCGAAGAACAGCACGATCCGGGCAACCGAGTTCTCGCCCAGATGCGCCACCCGGTCGCCCGACCGGACGCCCAGTTCATGCACCAGCGCACGGGATGCGATATCGATTGCCCGCGCAAATCCGGCATAGGTCAGCGTCTGTTCATCCGCCACGATGGCGGGCTTGTCAGGCGTCTGGTCGGCCCAGCCCTCGATCCAGTGCGCCAGATCCATCATTCACTCAAGCTCCTGCACGGCCACGCCGATCCTGCTGCGCGGTGGTCAGAGATGCATGCCGCCGTCGATGACCATCGCCTGGCCGGTGATGTACTGGCTTTCGTCCGCTGCCAGATACAGCGCCAGCGATGCGATCTCGTCAGCCCGGGCGAGGCGCCCCATCTTCTGGCGTGAAACGAAATCCTTGCGGGCCTGAACCGGGTCATCGAAGGCATTGATCCGGTCATCCAGCGACGGGGTCTGCACCGTGGCCGGGCAGATCGCGTTGCAGCGGATGCCGTCACCGATGTAGTCCGCCGCGACCGACTTGGTGAAGCCGATCACCGCGCCCTTGGTCGCGCCATAGGCACAACGGTTGACCACGCCCATCTCCGAACTGACCACCGACGCCATGTTGATGACCGATCCACCACCATTGGCCAGCATCGCGGGCAGGAACGCCTTCGCCATCATGAACATGGCCCGGCAGTTCAGTTCAAAGCTGAAATCCCAGCCCTTCATGTCGGTGTCCAGCAGGGACCCGTGATCCACGTATCCGGCGCAGTTGAACAGGACATCGACCGCCCCGACCTTTGCCGCCATGGCCTCGATCGCTATCTGATCGGTGACATCCAGCGTGTGGGTCTCGACCCCGGCCATGCCGTTCAGTTCAGCCAGCTTGTCACCATTGATGTCGGTCGCGATGACCTGCGCACCCTCCGCCACGAACGCTTCGACGGACGCACGGCCAATGCCCTGGGCGGCTGCCGTGATGAAACACCGCTTGCCCTGCAATCGTCCTGTCATCTCCGTCCCCCCTGCCCAGTGTTCTTGTCATGGTTTTCTTGTTCTTTCCATCAGTCCGACAGATGGTTTCCTTCCGGCTCCCCCAGGGCCAGATGATGCAGGGCACCGCCGACCACTTCGCCATCCACGGCAACCGCCTGACGGTCGGGGAATGCCCCCGCGATCAGGTCGAAGGCACGCTTGTCCTGCGGATCATCGAACTTCGGCACGATCACCGCACCGTTCGCCAGATAGAACCCGGCATAGGTCAGCGACGCGGGGCGTATGGCATCCGGCACCGGCAGTTCCACCACCTCGAAAGGCCGGTCGAACGGGTCGGTCGCGTGGCGCAACCGCTCCACATTGTCCTGCATGGCACGGAAATCCGGGTGTTCCGGATCATCGGGTGAATGCAGTGCGATACGGCCCGGGGCAAGGAACCGGCAGAACCGGCCCACGTGCCCGCCGCCGCCCACCAGCCCGCTGATGCCTTCGCCCAGCCAGACAACCCGGACGATGCCCAGGAAGTTCATCAGGATCTCTTCCACATCCCGCTTGCCGACCAGGGGATTGCGGTTGGGGCTCATCAAGGTCTGCTCGCTGACCAGTGCGGTGCCCAGCCCATCGGTCTGCACCGCACCGCCTTCCAGCACGATCGGGCCGCGGTAATAGGGCACCTGCATCAGGCGCACCAGTTCCTCGGCGAAGCCATGGTCTTCCTCATGCACGATGTGGCGACCGCCCCAGCCGTTGAACTTCCATGCCACGCCCTTGGTGCGCCCCTGTTCATTGGTCAGGAAAGTGGGGGCCAGATCGCGGATCCAGCCATGCGCCACGTCATGTTCCAGCAGATCGACGGCCGGGCCGAGAGTCAGGGCGGTTTCCTTCAGATCCGGGGCCGGCACGATCATCCGCACCGGTTCGAACTTCGCGATGGCCCGGGCGATGTGGGCGAAGGCAACGCGGCTTTCCAGCAACCCCGCCGGCATCTCCGTCGGGTCCGTGGGCCAGGCCATCCAGGTACAGCGATGCGCAGCCCAGTCAGGGACCGGAAAGAAACCTTCGAAGGAGGGGTTCGCTTCATCCATGGCAGGAGCCTATTGCATTCCGGTTGACGATGGAATCGACACCTGCCCTCACCCTGCGCCTGATCCCGTCCTTGGGCATGGCATCATCCCTGCGCATGAAATGTGCGCCCCAGACTGCCCGGCGCGCGCAGGATCTGGCGGGTGGGATTGGCGGAAATGGCGACCAGCACCGCGATGGTGACAAGGTAGGGCAGCATCGACAGGTACTGGGACGGGATCGCGACGCCGAGGCCCTGCACATGCAGTTGCAGGATCGTGACACCGCCGAACAGGTACGCCCCCATCAGCGCCCGGCCCGGACGCCAGCCGGCAAACACCACGATGGCCAGTGCGATCCAGCCCCGGCCAGCCGTCATCTCTTCCGACCAGAGTGGCGTGCGGGCGATCGACAGATAGGCGCCCCCCAGCCCCGCCAGCGCCCCGCCCCAGGCCAGCGCCAGCATGCGGATCAGCACGACCGGATGGCCGATGGCAAGGGCGGCATCATGGTTTTCCCCCACCGCCTTCAGGATCAGCCCGGCACGGGTCCGGGTCAGGAACCAGCCAGTGAGAAGCAGCAGGATGATCGAGAGGTAGAACATGGGTTCGTGGTTGAACAGCAGGGGTCCGAGGAACGGGATGTCTGACAGCAACGGCACCTCGATCCGTGCCAGCGCCGGGACAGAGAACCCCGAATAGCCGCTGCCCAGCAGCGCCGAAAGGCCCAGGCCAAAGATCGTCAGCGCCAGCCCGGACGCCACCTGATTGGCCAGCAGAACCTGCGTCATCAGGCCGAACAGCAGCGCCATGGCCGCCCCGGCAGCGGCGGCGACCGCGATACCGGCGAAGTGGGAGCCGCTCTCCGCGGTGATGATGAAGCCCGCGACCGCGCCCATCACCATCATGCCCTCGACACCCAGATTGAGGACCCCTGCACGTTCCACCACCAGTTCCCCGGTGGCCGCGAACAGCAGCGGCGTGGCAGCCAGCATCATGCCGACGACGATATTGATGAACAGTTCCATCAGGCGACCCTCCGCAATCCGGGCCGCAGGCGGATGCGATAGGTGGACAGCACGTCCATGCCCAGCAGGAAGAACAGCAGCAGCCCCTGGAACACCGCCGTGATGGCGTTCGGCAGCTGCATGGAGATCTCCGCCGCCTCGCCACCCAGATAGGTCACCGCCATGACAAACCCCGCGATGACGATTCCCAGCGGGTTCAGTCGCCCGAGGAAGGCAACAATGATGGCCGAAAAGCCATAACCGACCGGCAGGCCGGGGACCAGTTGTCCGACCGGTCCCGTCGCCTCGAACAGTCCGGCAAGTCCGGCCAGACCGCCGGAAACCAGCAGGCAGAACCAGATCACCCGCGACTCCGTGAAGCCTGCAAACCGCGCGGCACGGGGTGCTTCCCCCAGCAGTCTGATCTGGAACCCGACCACATGACGCCCCAGCAACAGCCAGGCCGCCAGCGCGGCAACCAGCGCGGCAATGAAACCGATGTGCGCCCGCGTGCCCTCCATCAGCAGGGGCATGGTGGCCGACCCTTCGAACAGGCGGCTTTCGGGGAAATTGAATCCGTCCGGGTCTCGCAAGGGGCCCGTTACCATCGCCGACAGCAACAGCGTCGCGACATAGACCAGCATCAGGCTGACGAGGATCTCGTTGGCCCCGAAGCGCGTGCGCAGGAATGCGGGGATCGCGGCCCAGGCCATGCCAGCCGCCGTTCCCACGACCCACATCAGCGGCATCAGCAACAGGCTGTCCGTGCCATGGAACGCAAGGGCCGTCGCCCCGCCCGCCAGCGCGCCGATGGTGAACTGGCCCTCCGCGCCGATGTTCCAGATGCCCGCGCGAAAGCCAAGCGACAGGCCGATGGCGATCAGGATCAGCGGTGTCGCCTTCACGATCAGTTCCGACAGGTTGTAGAGGTCGGAAAAGGGCGAGAGGAAGATCACCGCAACGGTCTGCACCGGGTCCTTGCCCAGAATGGCGAACAGCACCATGCCGACGAGAATGGTCAGGACCAGCGCCAGAACCGGCGTCAGCCACAGCATGACCCTTGACGTTTCCGGCCGTCGCTCCAGCCGGATCATGCGGCGTCTTCCCTGTCGCCGTCCTTGGCGCTGTCGCCGGTCGGTCCACCCATCAGCAGGCCGATTTCCGCCACTGTCACATCGGCGCTGGTGCGCACATCCGACAGGTGGCCATTGGCCAGCACTGCAAAGCGGTCGCAGATTGACAACAGCTCGTCCAGGTCCTGCGAGATGATCAGGATGGCAGCACCGGCGCGGGCCAGCTGGTCCAGCGCCGTGTGGATCTCAGCCGCCGATTTCGCGTCCACCCCCCATGTGGGTTGCGCCGCGATCAGCACGGTCGGTCCCTGCAGCACTTCCCGCCCGATGACGAATTTCTGCAGGTTGCCGCCGGACAGGCTGCCTGCATGGCGTGTCACGGCAGTGGTGGCAACATTGAACGCCAGCACGATTTCGCGCGCGAAGCGGGTTGCCGCGCCGAAATCCAGCAAGCCGCGCCGCGCGAGATTCCGTCGGCCACGGGCGGAGATCAGCGTGTTCTCGGTCAGGCTCATGGCAGCGGCTGCGCCATGGCCCAGCCTTTCCTCCGGCACGAACGACATCCCCATGTCGCGTCTGCGGGTGGGGCCAAGCCTGCCCACAGGCGCGCCATCCATGCTGATGGTGTCCGATTCCGCGCAGCGCCGCTCCCCGATCAGGGCCGCCATGAGTTCGTCCTGGCCATTGCCTGCAACCCCGGCTATACCGACGATCTCGCCGCTGCGGACCTGAAGCGACACGTTCTTCAGACTGACCCCGAACTCGGTCTCGGCGGGCAGGTCGAGGCTGTCGATCGACAGCCGGACCGCGCCGGGTTCCTGTATCTTGCGGATATGATGTCGCACGGCATTGCCGATCATCATCCGGGCCAGGGATTCCGGGGTTTCCTGACCCGGATCACAGGTAGCAACGACCTTGCCGCGCCGAAGCACTGTCGCGGCACTGCAGAGGTTCCGGATCTCGCGCAGCTTGTGGGAGATATAGAGGATCGAGCGGCCTTCATCCCTAAGCTTGCGCAGAACTGTGAACAGCCGCCCCACCTCCCCCGGCGTCAGCACCGAAGTCGGTTCATCCATGATGATCAGGCGCGGGGACTGCAGCAGGCAGCGCACGATCTCCACCCGCTGGCGTTCCCCGACAGAGAGCTGATCCACCCGCGCGAACGGGTCCAGCACCAGACCGTAGGACGCGGAGACATCGCGAATCCGATCGGTCAGGTCGGAATCGACCAGGTCGGCAGGCAAGGCAACGGCGATGTTTTCCGCCACCGTCATCGCATCGAACAGGGAGAAATGCTGGAACACCATGCCGACACCGGCCAGCCGCGCCGCCGCCGGGTTCGCCGGGGCGAAGGGCTTTCCATCCAGCATCATCTGGCCGCTGTCGGGGCGAAGCGAGCCATAGATCGTCTTCACCAGCGTCGACTTGCCCGCACCATTTTCGCCCAGCAGGGCATGAATGCTGCCTTGCTGCACGGTGAGGCTGATCTGGTCATTCGCCACAATTCCGGGAAAGGATCGGGTCAGGCGGTCCAGTTGAAGAAGCGGCGTTTCGGTCATGCCCTCAGCATTACACACTGAATATTGCCGACGCCATACTGGCCGAAGCATCAATGCAGCGGCTAGGGTGGCGACACCAATGCCGGGGCGGTGCAACAGGGGGAGAAACGCGCCATGACCGAGACAGCCAGCAGCGACACGCCAGACTTTGAATTGCAGCACTGCCTGATGGCGGAGGCGGATGTGCTGCCCCTTCTGGCAGGCCGCCAGCAGCGCAGCGCCGGGCGCGTCATGGACCCGAAAGCCCAGGTCGTGGCCGAGTTTTCGCGCTCGGTGCGGGTGCCCGGCTATTTTCCGCCCCTGCCGGAATTGCGCCAGCAGATCCGCACCCTGGTGCAGTTGCTGGATGAACCGGCCCCGGATCTGAAGCGAATCGAGGACATCACCGTGCCCGGCGCGGATGGTCCCCTGCCCGCGCGGATCTATGCCGACAGCGACGCGCAGTCGCTGCCCGTCGTCACCTTCTTCCACGGCGGCGGCTGGGTGCAGGGTGACCTGGAATCCCATCATGGTCTCTGCGCTCATTTCGCCAAGTGGTCAGGGGCGATGGTTGTCGCGATCGACTATCGCCTGGCACCGGAGACCAGGTTCCCCGGCGGCGTGCATGACTGTCTCGCCGCCTATGGCTGGCTGCGCGCCCATGCAGCGGAGATCGGGGGGGATCCGGCACGGGTCGCTGTCGGTGGCGACTCCGCCGGTGGCAACCTGTCCATTGTCGTGGCACAGCAAGCGGCGGCAGCAGGTCTGCCAGTGCCGGATTTCCAGTGGCTGATCTATCCGGCGACCGATTTCGGCATGACAGCCCCGTCCCATGACGAGTTCGAGGATGGTGCGATCATCCCGCGCGATCGGGTGATCTGGTACCGCGACCAGTATCTGGTATCCATCAATGATGCGACGGACCTGAAAGCGTCCCCCCTGCTGGCGGCGGACCTGGAAGGGCAGCCACCAGCCCTGGTGCAGACCGCCGGTTTCGACCCCTTGCGCGATGAGGGGCTGGCCTACGCCAACCGGCTGCGCGATGCGGGCGTGCATACGATCCACCATGAGTATCCGGGCCAGATTCACGGCTTCATGATGCTGACCAAGGCCATCCCGGAAGGGCTGGTCGCCATCCGGGAAGCCGCCGACTACGCGCGTCGCCATTGGAGCCTTTGAGGCAACAGCACGGTATATTGGAACGACCGGTCACCTTTTTGCCCTTCAATAAGCTCCCCGCAGGCTGCATGATGCTGTTGGGGGATATCTGAATGCGTTGTGTTGCAGCCTGGTCGGGGGCCGCGGCGCATGACCGTCTGGGTGTGTAAGCGATGGCCGATACAGAGATTGTCCTCCTTCCCGAAGAGGATGGCCGCGTCGGCAAGGTTGCCGTCACTGGCGAGGGCGGGTCCGTCCTTCTGGAACGCGCGTTCGACGTCACATCCGTAGGCAGCGGCGCAGCCCCCCTGGCACCACAGGTCCAGCCGGTCGCGTCGATTGCGGACCGCTTTGCCGCACTGCTGGCCTTTCAGCAGCAAACCGGCTTCGGTGATCCTGGCGATCTGCGCCAGATGTTTCAGCTTGCACCGGCCCCGGCGACCGATGATCGGGGGGGAGACCCATCCCTGCTGGATGACCTCGCCGCCGCGCAGGACGAAGAGGAAGCCGAGCCGGAAGCAGAATCGGAAGGCGACAGTGAACGCCCCGCCTCGCCACCACCGCCACGTCCCGCTGCCGACGATGATGCGGATGACGATTCTGATCCGGATGACGCGCTGCTGGCGCTGCTCGATCTCGAAAAGGGCCGCGACGATGGTTCGCGCCTGCCACCACGCCCCCGCAAGTTTCTGAATGACGTCGAGGAAGAGCCCTTTCCGGTCGACAATGACGATGAGAGCATCAGCGGCGGCAACGGCGGCGAAACCCTGGATGGCGGTATCGGCAACGACACGCTTGCCGCAGGTGATGGCGCGGACACGCTGATCGGCGGGCCGGGCAAGGATCTGCTGCAGGGGGGGAATGGTGATGACCTTCTGATCGGTGGACCGGGCGCGGACGTCATCGAAGGCGGGCCGGGCACGGATACGGTCGATTATGGTGCGTCAGGTACAGCCGTCTCCGTCGACCTGAGCACGGGAACAGGTACGGGCGGCGATGCGTCTGGCGACACCTTTCAGGGTATCGAGAACGCCATTGGCAGCGATTTCGACGATTCGCTGACCGGCAATGCAGGCACCAACAGGCTTGAGGGCCGCAAGGGCAGCGACCGGCTGAACGGCAATGGTGGCGATGATGTCCTCGAGGGCGGCGAAGGCGGCGACCAGCTCGATGGCGGCACAGGCACCGACAGCGCCAGCTTCGCTGGCTCCACCACCGGCGTCAGTATCGATCTGGCGGCCGGAACCGCCGCTGGCGGTGATGCCCAGGGCGATACATTCACGTCGATCGAGAACCTGCTCGGGTCCGATTTCAGTGACACGCTCGGCGGTGATGACGGCAACAACCGGCTTGAAGGCCGGGACGGTGATGACATCATCGACGGCGACAGCGGTGGTGGAGATGACACGCTGGATGGTGGCGATGGCACCGACACATTGCGCTTCGATGCGGCGACCCAGACCGTGCGTGTCGACCTGGCAGGGGCGCGCGCCAATGGTACGGAGATCGGCAGCAACGACGTCAGCAACATAGAGAACGTGCTCGGCGGTTCCGGTGGCGACGAAATTCTGGGCAACGACGGCGTGAACGAACTCTCCGGGCGCGGCGGCGACGACACGTTGCGTGGCGGGCTGGACGCAGATGTACTGGACGGCGGTACGGGCACTGATACGGCAAGCTTCGACGGTTCCAGCGCAGGCGTGACCGTCGACCTTGGCGCAGGCACTGGCGCAGGCGGTGATGCCCAGGGCGACACCTTCACGGCGATCGAGAACCTGCTTGGCTCGGCAGAGAACGACTCCCTCACCGGTGATGGATCTGCGAATACGCTGCAGGGCGCGGACGGCAACGACACCCTCACAGGTGCCTCAGGTGCGGATCTGCTCAGCGGCGGCAACGGCACCGACAGCCTGCTGGGTGGCAGCAATGACGACACCTTGCAGGGTGGCGACGGCGCGGACGAACTGTTTGGCGGCAACAGCGCCGATTCACTGCAGGGTGGTGCGGGTGCCGATCAGCTTTCCGGCGACAACGGCAACGACACGCTGCAGGGCGGTGCCGATGCTGATGATCTGAGCGGCGGCAACGGTACTGATACAGCATCATTCAGTGAGGCCGGAGCGGGAGTGGCGTTCGCTTTCGCCAACACGGACGGGCCCGGCATTGCCGGCGCTTTCAGCAACACTGCAGAGGGCGGTCTGGCGGGCGATGCGAACGGCGATACCTTCTCCAGCATCGAAGCCTTCATCGGCACCGGCTTCAACGACACGATCGGGGGTGGGTCGGTTGACATGACCTTCACGCTGGGCGGCGGCGATGACCGCTTTGACACGCCTGCCGGGATCAACGTCGCAGACAACCTGTTCGGCGGCGACGGTGACGACCTTGCCTTCACGGGCGATGGCAATGACAGCGTCGAAGGGGGTGCCGGTCAGGACAGCCTGCGTGGGGAAGCCGGTGACGACACCCTGAAAGGCGATGCAGGCAATGATGATCTGAACGGGGCGGCAGGCAGCGACCGTCTGATCGGGGGGGCCGGTATCGATACCCTGTCCGGCGGCAGCAGCGGCGACGTCTTCGTTTTCGAAGCCCTGACCGACGGTACCGGGATCCTGGTCAATGACACGATTGCCAACGTCGGGTCCGCCGTGAACGACATTCAGGACTTCGCCACCGGTGTCGATACCTTCGAATTCGCCAATGCCGTCTTCGGCACGCCAGGCCTCGCCCTGACGGGCGGCGCCGACTATGATGGCACCAACGCGATCGGCGTGGCCGCCGGTGCGACGCTGGTCTTCGACGGGACCCACCTGATCTTCGATCCGGACGTCGCCCAGGCCGGATACGTGGCCATTGCCGACATGTCCGGGGCGACACCCGTCATCGGCGACATCAATTTCGTCTGACAGCTTGCTGCGCCCTTGATGGCTCGGGCATTGTGCCTGCCTTGGTTGATTCCGGCCCGTCCGGGCGCGGAACGACCCCTGGGGGAGGCAAGGCATGAAGGCGCTGACCGTTGGTGGCGCGATGATCGATACCATCGCCCTGATCGACAGCGACCGTATCGAGCGCATGGCGTTGAGCAATGCCGACACCGGGTTCCTGCTGCTGGAAGAAGGGCGCAAGACCGAAGCGCGCGACATCTCGGCCCATTGCGGCGGCGGGGCGGTCAATGCGGCGGTTGCCATGGCCCGGCTCGGCCTGGATACGGCCAGTCTGATCAAGCTGGGTCAGGACAGGCGGGCTGAACAGGTTCTGACACGCCTGTCCGACGAAGGGGTCTCGACGCGGTTTGCCCTGCGTGACGGGCGCTTGCCCACCGGCGCATCCGTCATGGTCGCGGCGCATGACCGCAATGCCGCGATCTTCACCTTCCGGGGCGCGAATACCCTGCTGGCACCGTCCGACCTGCGCGATGACGCGTTCGCCACGGACCTTGTCTACATCTCCGGCCTGTCGAACGAATCTGCGGCGTGCTTCGGCGAACTGGTCCGGCGTGCCGCGGCTGCCGGGGCGATGGTCGCGACCAACCCCGGACTGCGACAGCTCACGGCGCGACAGGATGCGTTCTACGATTGCCTCGACGGGGTCTCCATCCTGTCGATCAACCGTGCCGAGGGCGACGCGCTGGTGCCGTCGCTGATCAGCGAGTTCGGCGAGGGCGGGACGGCCCTGCCCCTGGACGCGGATCAACCGCCGCTGTCCCTCATCGGGCGCGGTTTCACGTCCGGCGGGTTCCAGATGTCAGCGCGCGCGTTCTTTCAGGCAATCCTGTCACGCGGCCCGGCCATGGTGCTGGTCACGGCGGGACGGGATGGATCCTACCTCGCCGATGCGGACGGTCTGCGACATTGCCCGGTGATGGAGGTGGAGGTCGCAGGCACGGCGGGTGCAGGCGATGCCTTCGGGTCGACCTTCGCTGCCCTGACCTGCCAGGGCATGCCGGTGGACGATGCCCTGCGCGGCGCGGCAATCAACGCAGCGTCGGTGGTCGCCCATATCGACACGCAGACCGGGCTGCTGGACCATGCGACGCTGACCGACAGGATTGCAGCGTCCCGGAAAAGCCTGCCGATCCGGTTCTGGTCCTGGGATGAGGCGGGGCGAGAACAACACGGCGGGGAAGGAGACCACGCATGACGCGCTACATCATGGCCATCGATCAGGGCACCACGTCCAGCCGCGCGATCCTGTTCGACCCCGAAATGACGGTTGCCGCCGTGGCGCAGTCGGAATTTCCGCAGCATTTCCCGGCATCGGGCTGGGTCGAACATGACCCGGAAGACCTCTGGTCCACCACCCTTGCAACCTGTCGGGAGGCCATGCGGAAAGCCGGAGCGACAGCCGCAGACATCGCCGCCATCGGCATCACCAATCAGCGCGAAACCACGATTGTCTGGGACCGCACGACCGGCAAGGCGATCCACAATGCCATCGTCTGGCAGGATCGCAGGACAGCAAGCCGTTGCGCCGAGCTGAAAGCCGCGGGGCATGAGGCAATGGTTTCGGCCCGCACGGGATTGCTGCTCGACCCGTATTTCTCCGGCACCAAGGTCGCCTGGATCCTGGACAACGTCGATGGCGCGCGGGCACGGGCGGAGGCAGGGGAACTGGCCTTCGGCACCGTCGACAGTTTTCTGCTCTGGCGACTGACGGGCGGCAAGGTGCATGCGACGGATGCCACAAACGCGTCCCGCACCCTGCTCTACGACATCCATGACGGCTGTTTCACAGCTGAACTCTGCGACCTGATCGGTGTGCCGCAGGCGCTGCTGCCCGACGTCCGCGACTCATCGGGCCTGTTCGGTGAAACGGACCCGGCGCTGTTCGGCGGCGCCATCGCGATCCGTGGCATTGCCGGGGACCAGCAGGCGGCGACGGTAGGACAGGGTTGTTTCAGCCCGGGCATGATGAAATCGACCTATGGCACCGGCTGCTTCGCCCTGCTGAACACCGGTGCCGCGCCTGTCGCGTCGCAGAACCGGCTGCTGACCACCGTGGCTTACCAGCTGGACGGGCAGCGGACCTATGCGCTGGAAGGATCGATCTTCGTGGCCGGGGCGGCAGTGCAATGGCTGCGCGATGGCCTGGGCATCATCGGCAAGGCATCCGAAAGCGGCGTCCTGGCGGAAAGGGCCGACCCTGGTCAGGCGGTCTATCTGGTGCCGGCCTTCACCGGCCTTGGCGCGCCGCACTGGGACGCGGACGCCCGCGGTGCCCTGTATGGCATGACCCGCAACACAGGCCCGGCGGAACTGGCAAGGGCGGCGCTGGAATCGGTCTGCTATCAGACCCGCGACCTGCTGGAGGCGATGCGCAAGGACTGGCCCGCCAGCGGGCAGGCCGACACGGTGCTGCGCGTGGACGGCGGCATGGTCGCATCCGACTGGACCATGCAGTGCCTGGCCGACACCCTGGGCGTGGAAGTGGATCGCCCGACGGTGCTGGAGACCACGGCCCTGGGTGCGGCCTATCTGGCCGGACTGGATGCCGGGTACTATCCCGCACCGGATCGCTTTGCCGAAACCGGGAAACTGGACCGGCGATTTGCGCCGAGGGAGAAGGCGGCGGCCCGCGACGCACGCTATCGCGGCTGGCAGGATGCCGTGCGGCGCACATTGACGGGGGAAAGTGCATGAACGCGATGACACGACGGATCGTCCTGGACCGGTTCTGTGACGGCCGCCCCAGGCGGACGATTTCCGCATCGCGGAGGCCCCGATGCCAGAACCGCGTGACGGGCCGTGTCCTGTTCGGCCTGCCCACCGACGCGACATTCATCTGAATCGCTACGCCATCTGATCGTCTGCACCGGCCCGCGCCCGCAGCAGGGCACCGGTGATGCTGTTCAGCAGCAAACGGCCCCGGGGCGTGACCCGACGGATGGAACCGTCTGTTTCAACCAGTCCGTCTTCCGCGAGACTCTGCCAGGCTGCGGGGTCGATCACCTCGGTCAGGGTCTGGCCGCCGGTGCGGGCGTGAAACATCTCCGCGTCGATCCCGTCCGACAGGCGCAGCCCCATCATCAGGGCTTCCTCGGCCTGCTCCCCGGCTGGTACCGGGCGGTCTTCCTGCAGCGCCAGACCATGCGCCTCGACCGCTTCCAGCCAGATTTCCGGCTTGCGGTGGTTGGCGGTGGCGTGACGTTGACCACCCTTCATGACCGGGCGGCCATGCGCGCCGGGCCCGACCCCGATCCATGCGCCATATTGCCAGTACAGCAGGTTGTGGCGGCAGGCCCCGCCGGGTCGCGCATGGTTCGATGTTTCATAGGCGGGCAGACCGGCATCCGCCGTGATCCCGGCTGTCAGGTCGAACAGATCGGCCGCGCGGTCGTCATCCATCGGGTCGAACACCCCGCGCCGAACCTGACCCGCAAATCCCGTGTTGGGTTCGATGGTCAGTTGATAGAGCGACAGGTGATCGCCCGCGAGGTCCAGGGCCGAACGCAGCATGGTCCGCCATTCCCCAGGCGTCTGATCCGGCAGGGCGTAGATCAGATCGAAGGAGAACCGGTCGAATTCCGCGGCCGCGACAGCGATACCGCGCTGTGCCGCCCCTGCGTCATGCGCCCGACCAAGAAAACCCAGCGCGCGGTCATCAAAGCTCTGTACGCCCAGGCTGACACGATTGACACCGGCGCTGCGGAAATCGCGGAACCGCCCGACCTCGATGGAAGACGGATTGGCTTCCAGCGTGATCTCCACATCATCGGCCAGACCGAAGGTATCGCTGATCGCGCCCAGCACGGCGGCAACCGTTTCCGGCGGCATCAGCGACGGCGTGCCACCCCCGAAGAAGATGGTGTCGACCGGGCGGACCGGCACACGCGCTGCCCAGGCCGCGATCTCGGCCAGCAGGGCCTGACGCCAGCGTGCCTGATCAACGGTTTCACGAACGTGACTGTTGAAGTCGCAATAGGGACATTTGGAGACACAGAACGGCCAGTGGACATAGACGCCGAACGCTGGCGCACGGTCCTGTTTCATCCCTGCAGCGGTGCGGTCGCGGCCCGCAGCCATTCAGCCGTCTCCGCGTCGACCACTGGCAGGATCGTTTCCGCCACCCGCGCGTGATACCGGTCGATCCAGCCCCGCTCCGCCTCCGTCAGCAGTCCAGTCATGATCAGCCGCCGGTCGATGGGGGCGAGGGTCAGGGTCTCGAACCCGAGCGTCGGGCGTTCTCCGCCTTCCACCACCTGCCCCACCACGGTGACCAGGTTCTCGATCCGGATGCCGAAGGCCGCTGCCTTGTAGTAACCGGGCTCATTCGACACGATCATGCCCGGCTGCAGCGCCACGGTGCTGGGCATCTTGGAAATCCGGTGCGGGCCTTCATGCACACTCAGGTAGCTGCCGACGCCGTGGCCGGTACCATGGTCGAAGTCCAGCCCGGCCTGCCAGAGTGGCGCGCGGGCCAGCGGATCAAGCTGGCTGCCGGTCGTACCCTTGGGAAAGCGTACGCTGGCCAGCGCGATATGGCCCTGCAGCACGCGGGTGAACCGGTCCCGCATTTCCGCACTGGGTGTGCCAATGGCGACGGTGCGGGTGATGTCGGTGGTGCCGTCCAGATATTGCGCACCTGAATCCACCAGGAAAAGCTCCCCCGGCTGCAGGGTGCGGTTGGTTTCCGGCGTGACCCGGTAATGCACGATGGCCCCGTTCGGGCCGGACCCGGAAATGGTATCGAAGGACAGGTCGCGGATCAGCTCGTTCTCCCGCCGGAACCCCTCCAGCTTGTCTGCGGCAGTCATTTCGTCAACCGATCCATCCGTCGCCGTACGGTCCAGCCAGGCAAGGAAGCGGCTGACCGCAGCGCCATCGCGGATGTGGGCTGTGCGGCTGCCCTGCACCTCGACCGGGTTCTTGCAGGCCTTCGGCAACATCGTCGGGTCCTCGCCCGCGCTCACCTCCGCACCCACGGCAGCCAGCCGGTCGGTGACGGCCTGCACCGCACTGGGCCGGTCGATGATCACGCGCTTGTCCTTCAGGGACCCGAGGCCCTCGGCAAATCCGGCCTTCGGCACAATGGCGACCGCATTGCCCAGATGGTCCCGGGTGGCGGATGCGATCTTCTCCGGATCCATGTAGAGATCGACGCGGGCGTCACCATGCAGCACGGCAAAACCGAGCGGCAGCGGCGTGCGCGGCACATCCCCGCCCCGGATGTTCAGCAGCCAGGCAATGGATTCCGGAAGGGTCAGGACTGCTGCATCCGCCCCCTGTTGCGTGACCAGTTCGGCAATGCGCTGCCGCTTCGCCTCCGCCGTTTCGCCCGCGTAGGCCATGTCGTGGGGCACCACGGGGGCCATCGGCGGCGCGGGCCGGTCATCCCAGATCTGGTCCACGGGATTGGCATCCACCGCCACCAATTCAGCACCTGCCGACTTCGCGGCATCCGCCAGGGCCGACAGCCCGGTCTGTGTGTGCAGCCATGGATCGAAGCCAAGTTTCTGCCCGGGCTGCATGACGTCCTTCAGCCAGGCGCTTGCAGGCTCCTCGGTGACATGCCGGGTCTCGAAGATCGCCAGATCCACCTGATCGCGCACCGCCAG
Source organism: Minwuia sp. (assembly GCA_029210175.1). Lineage (GTDB taxonomy): Bacteria > Pseudomonadota > Alphaproteobacteria > Minwuiales > Minwuiaceae > Minwuia. The sequence goes on from JARGPL010000027.1 coordinate 228,207, forward strand.
CGTGTAGCGCCCGTCGATGAAGATCGCCGCCCTGTCGGCCAGCACGATGGCCATCCCGGCAGAGCCGTTGAAACCGGTCAGCCAGGCGAGACGTTCCCCACAGGCCGGAACCCACTCGCCGAAGTGTTCGTCATTGCGGGGGATCAGGAAGCCATCGATACCAGCGGTCTTCATGGCCGCCCGGAGGCGTGTCACGCGGTCGGACAAGATGTTTCGCTCCATGTTCGGGAAGGTGCTGCCCATCGGCAAGCATGCACTATTTCTTCGGTCGGCGCAGGCGCAGGACAGACCACTCATTCTGGCGGTGGTGGGTGACAAGCTTCAGGCCCAGCGGGCGATAGCGGGTCAGCACCATTGGCACCTGCCATGTCAGGATGCCGGCAAGAATCAGGTCGCCACCGGGCGCGACCTGCCCGGCGATCATGGGTGACATGGCGGCAAGCGGACGCGCCAGAATGTTGGCAAAGACCAGATCATAGGGTCCGCCGTCCCGCACCAGCCGATGGCGCGTGCCATCCGCCGTGGCAAAGCGCGTCAGGTGCCTGGCATCGTTCAGCTCGGCATTCTCGATGGCGACGGTGACGGAAACGGCATCAATGTCGGTTCCGACCCCGCGTGCACCGGTCAGCCGTGCCGCCGCAATCGCCAGGATTCCGGCACCGGTGCCCACGTCCAGCACACGACGGACCCGTCGCTGGCGGGCCAGCTGCTGCAGCAGGATCATGCAGCCTTCCGTGCTCTCATGCCTGCCGGTACCGAACGCCTGCCCGGCCTCGATCACCAGGTCGATCTGTCCAGTGATCGCCGGCGTGTCCCAGCCGCCCCGGACGCGGAAACGCCCGATATCCAGCGCGGCCAGGGCGGCCTGCGATTCGGCCACCCAGTCCCGCATCTCCAGCGGTGCGCATTCACTCTCTCCCGGGACCGGCCAGTGCGCCAGATCCGGTTCATGATCGACAATTGCAGTCACCCGCCAGCGGCCGTCTTCGGCCTTGAAGACAGACGTGGACAGCGGCAGGTCGCCCAGCGCCGCCTCCACGGACTGCATCGTCGGCAGATCGGTCAGGGTGATCACCTGCCAATAGGCATCTCCGGCATCGCTCACGGATGGGCACTCGCGTGACGCATGCTCAAAGACCGTCGAACAGGGCGGTAGACAGATACCGTTCGGCGAAGGACGGCAGGATGACAACGATGGTCTTGCCCGCCATGTCAGCGCGCTGCGCCAGTTCCAGCGATGCGGCGACGGCAGCACCGGAGGAAATGCCCACCGGAATCCCCTCTTCGCGCGCCAGACGACGGGCGGTCTCGAAAGCGGTTTCATTGCCGATGGTCAGAACCTCGTCGACCAGCGAGGTATCCAGATTCTCGGGCACGAAGCCCGCGCCGATGCCCTGGATCTTGTGCGGACCGGGGTTGCCACCGGAAATGACGGGGCTGTCTTCCGGCTCCACCACCACCAGCTTCACATCCGGGTTGCGCTGTTTCAGCACCCGACCGATACCGGTCGCCGTGCCGCCGGTGCCGACACCGGACACCACGACATCGACCTTGCCCTTCGTGTCCGCCCAGATCTCCTCGGCGGTCGTGCGGACATGGATGTCGGGATTGGCGGGGTTCGAAAACTGCTGCGGCATGACCGCACCCGGCGTCGCTTCCAGCAGTTCCTTCGCCTTGGCAATGGCACCCGGCATGCCCTTTTCCGGCGGGGTCAGTTCCAGCTTCGCGCCCAGCAGTTTCAGCATCCGGCGTCGCTCCACGGACATGCTTTCCGGCATCACCAGAACCAGCGGATAGCCCTTGGCAGCGGCGACGAATGCCAGCGCGATCCCGGTGTTGCCCGATGTAGGTTCGATGATCGTCCCGCCGGGCTTCAACGTGCCTTCGGCTTCCATCGCTTCGATCATGGCCACGCCGATGCGGTCCTTCACCGACGACAGCGGATTGAAGAACTCCAGCTTGGCCAGCACCTGCACGCCCTTGGCCGCACCTCCCGTCACCCGGTTCAGGCGCACCAGCGGCGTCGAGCCAATGGTTTCAGTGATGGAGTCATAGATGCGCCCGCGCGGCGGCGTGAAACGGTTTTCGGTGCTCATGGTCCTGGTCCCCCCAAGGGTTGGCACGGCCCGTCAAGCTGGCCGTTGATGTGTATTCACCTGTTCAGATAAGGCACTGGATCAGATCGTGAAGTCCCGTGACGGCTTGTTGGCCCGCTCGATCCCCGCCGCCTGCGCCCGCTGGCACAGATCCTCCAGCGTCACGGTCTCCAGCCGTTCCATGATCTCGTCCTGAATCTCGGTCCAGAACGGGCGAATGATTTCCTGCCCCAGCGCCGAGCCGCCTTCGTCGGATTCCTCGTCATCGGCGGCAATGATCCTGACGATCTCGGCCACGCTGATGCGTCGTCTTTCCCGTGCCAGAGTGTAGCCGCCACGTGGCCCCCGCACCCCCTTCAGAATTCCGGCACGGACCAGCTGCTGCATGGCCTGTTCCAGATACCGCGGCGGAATGCCCTGTCGGTCAGTGATGTCCTTGGACTGTACCGGGTCGGGCCGCGCGTTGTAAGCAACGTCGACCACGGCATCCAGCGCATAGAGCGTCTTCTTCGGCAGTCGGAGCGCGTCCTTCATCCGCCGCCCCCCGCAGAATCACGTGCTGTACCACCGGTGGAGCCGAAACCGCCGGAACCCCGGCCGGTCGTGTCCAGCTCGTCGCGTTGCTGCCAGTTGCCGCGGGTGACCTGCGCCAGCACCATCTGGGCGATGCGGTCGCCATGGCTGATCTGAAACGCTTCGGTCCCGTGATTGATCAGGATCACACCGATCTCCCCGCGGTAGTCCGAATCCACCGTGCCGGGGCTGTTCAGCACCGTGATGCCATGTTTCAGCGCCAGGCCGGAGCGCGGACGCACCTGCGCCTCGAAGCCCGCAGGCAACGCGATCGACAGGCCGGTGGGGACCAGCCCACGGCCTCCGGACGGGTCCAGGGTCATTGGCCCGCCGGGCAGCGCGGCGCGCAGGTCCATGCCCGCCGCGCCAGGTGTCTCATAGGCTGGCAGGGGCAGGTCAGCCGCTTTCGGATGGCGCATGATCTCGATGGAAATATCCTGGATCATGCCGTTTCACCCTTCCGGACTGCAGGGCCAGCAATATTGGCTGCAATGCGCTGCACCAGCCGTTCCGCAACCTCGGTCTTGCTGAGCGGCGGCCAGCTTTCCGGGGCGCTGTCGGAAATCAGGGTGACGCTGTTGTTGTCGCCACCAAACGTCCCTGTCGCCGGGCTGACATCATTGGCGACAATCCAGTCGCAACCCTTGCGTTTGCGCTTGGCGATGGCGTGCTCGACAACCTTCTCCGTCTCGGCGGCAAAGCCGATCACCAGTCCCGGACGGCCCTGTTTCAGGCTGGAAAGCGTAGCCAGGATGTCGGGGTTCTCGGCAAAGGTCATGCTCGGCGGTCCGGATTCCCTTTCCTTCTTCAGTTTTTCACCCGCCTCTTTCGCGACCCGCCAGTCGGCGACCGCCGCCGCACAGATCGCGATGTCGGCAGGCAGCGCCGCCTCGCAGGCGGCCAGCATCTGCCGCGCGGTCTCCACCCGCACCACGGCGACACCCGCCGGATCGGGCTGATGTGTCGGGCCGCTGACCAGCACGACCTCAGCGCCTGCCTGCGCCAGGGCTGCCGCAATGGCGTGGCCCTGCTTGCCGGATGACCGGTTGGCGATATAGCGCACGGGATCGATCGGTTCGTGTGTCGGGCCGGACGTGACCAGCGCCCGCAGACCCTGCAGCGGGCGGGGGCCGAAATGCGCTTCCAGCGCCGCGATGATTTCCAGCGGTTCCGCCATGCGCCCGGGTCCGAACTCACCGCAGGCCATGTCGCCCTCGTTCGGTCCGACGACCAGCACCCCGTCGCCGCGCAATGTCGCCAGATTGCGCTGCGTCGCAGGGTGCAGCCACATGCGCACGTTCATGGCGGGCGCGATCATCACCGGCTTGTCGGTGGCCAGCAGCAATGTCGCGGCCAGATCGGGTGCCTGCCCGCTCGCCATCCGCCCCATCAGGCTGGCCGTCGCCGGGGCGACCAGCACGATATCCGCCTGGCGCGAAAGCTGTATGTGCCCCATCTCGGATTCGTCGGTCAGGTCGAACAGGTCCGTGAACACCCGGTCCTCCGACAGGGAAGACAGGGCCAGCGGTGTGGTGAATTCATGCCCGGCCCGGGTCAGCACGCAGCGGACGGACGCCCCCCGCTCCCTCAGGCGGCGGATCAGGTCCGGCGCCTTCACGGCGGCGATGCCGCCCCCGACGATCAGCAGTACGCGTCGACCCGCCAGGGGTGAGGCTCCGGGTGCTGGTCTCATGGGCAATATTCCAATTCACGAAAACGGCGTGTGGATCACATATAAACCCGAACCGGGATAGTCAGCAACCGAATGCGATGACGGCAGGCAATTGATCACCATCAACAAGTACTTGGTTAACCGAAGCTTCGTTTGACAGGACAGGGCCGCAACCCGCACACTGTGGCGTGAACGGTTGGGGGATCGGGAAAGATCAGACTGATCCCGCTGCCGTCCAAGGATTGGGGAGATGGCGCGGCATGCCCTGGGGTAGGGTCGTCGCGGCATCGCAATTACATGGCGCTCCATCGGGATGATCATTCCCCGTGTGAGCGTATGGCAGGCAAGCAGGGGGTCAGACATGGCGAACACGAATCGCCCGTTGTCACCGCATCTTCAGGTCTATCGTCCTCAGATCACGTCCATGTTGTCGATCTTGCATCGCGGCACCGGCGTGACTCTGGCAGGCGGTCTGATCCTGATGCTCTGGTGGCTGGTCGCATTGGCAAGCGGTCCCGAGTACTACAACTACGTCATGGAAATCGCGGGCAGCATCATTGGCCGCCTGGTGCTGCTGGGCTTCAGCTGGGCGCTGTTCTTTCACCTGTGCAACGGGCTGCGCCATCTCTACTGGGATGCCGGCTGGGGCTTCGAGATCGAGTCGGTAACCCGCAGCGGCTACATGGTGGTGATCGGCGCGACCGTTCTGACCGTACTGGCATGGATAGCTGCCTATGGATGGGGAGGCTGATCATGCAGAAATCACGTCTCAATACGCCGCTGAAGAACGTCCGGGGCCTTGGCTCCGCCCGTGGTGGCACTGATCACTGGTGGATGCAGCGGGTCACGGCCATTGCGCTGGTCCCCCTGGTCTTCGCCTTCGTGGTGCTGGCTGTCAGGCTGACCACCGCCGACTACGCCACGGCTTCCGGTGTGATGGGTCATCCCGTCGTCGCCGGTGTGCTGTTGCTGTTGATCGTGGCGGTGTTCTGGCATCTGAAGCTGGGCCTTCAGGTCGTTATCGAGGATTATGTGCACGGCCACGCGCCGAAACTGTTCCTCATGTTCGTCAATACGTTCGGCTGCTGGATCGGTGCCCTGATCTGTGCGCTTGCCGTCCTCAAGATCGCCTTCGGGGGTTGAGCACCATGTCAGACGCCTATGAAATAACCGAGCACAAGTTCGACGTCGTGGTGGTGGGGGCCGGCGGCGCCGGCCTGCGCGCCGCGATGGGTTGTGCGGAGGCCGGGCTGAACACCGCCTGCGTCTCCAAGGTCTTCCCGACCCGTTCCCATACGGTCGCGGCACAGGGCGGCATCTCCGCCTCGCTGGGCAACATGGGGCCGGACAACTGGCGCTGGCACATGTACGACACCGTGAAGGGGTCGGACTGGCTGGGCGATCAGGACGCCATCGAATACATGGTGCGTGATGCCGTGAACGCGGTGCTGGAACTGGAACATTTCGGCGTTCCGTTCAGCCGCACCGAAGAGGGCCGCATCTACCAGCGCGCATTCGGCGGCATGACCACCGAATTCGGTGAAGGCCCTGCCGCACAGCGGACCTGCGCCGCGGCTGACCGGACCGGTCATGCCATGCTGCATACGCTGTATGGTCAGTCCCTGAAGAACGACACGCATTTCTTCATCGAATATTTCGCCATCGACCTGATCATGGACGAGGAAGGTGCCTGCACCGGTGTCCTCTGCTGGGATCTGTCGGACGGCAGCCTGCACCTGTTCCGGGCGCAGATGGTCATCCTGGCGACCGGCGGCTATGGCCGTGCCTACTTCTCCTGCACGTCCGCCCATACCTGCACCGGCGACGGTGGCGGCATGGTGCTGCGCGCAGGCCTGCCGCTGCAGGATCTGGAATTCGTCCAGTTCCATCCGACCGGCATCTACGGCGCGGGCTGCCTTATTACCGAAGGCGTGCGCGGCGAAGGCGGCTATCTGGTCAACTCCGAGGGTGAGCGTTTCATGGAACGCTATGCGCCGTCGGCCAAGGACCTGGCCAGCCGTGATGTCGTGTCCCGTGCCATGACCATGGAAATCCGCGAAGGCCGCGGCGTGGGCAAGGACAAGGACCACATCTTCCTGCATCTGGATCATCTGGACCCGGCGATCATTGCCGAGCGCCTGCCCGGCATTTCCGAATCCGCCCACATCTTTGCGGGTGTGGACGTGAACAAGGAAGCCATCCCGGTGCTGCCCACCGTCCACTACAACATGGGCGGCATCCAGACGAACTACAAAGGCGAGGTTCTGACCCTGCGTGACGGCGACCCGGACGCGACGGTGCCCGGCCTGATGGCCGCGGGCGAAGCTGCCTGCGTATCGGTGCATGGTGCCAACCGCCTCGGCTCCAACTCCCTGATCGACCTTGTGGTCTTCGGGCGTGCCTGCGCCAAGCGGTGCGAGGAGATCCTGGAACCCGGTGCGTCGCACAAGGACACCAACAAGGCGTCCCTCGACAAGGCACTGGATCGCTTCGACAAGATGCGCCACGCCAAGGGGGATACGCCGACGTCCCGCATCCGTGGCGACATGCAGCGTGTCATGCAGAACAACTGCGCCGTGTTCCGCACGTCGGAAGTTCTGAGCGAGGGCAAGGGCCTGATCGATGAGGTCTACAAGCAGATGCCGTCGATTGGCGTGACCGACCGCAGCATGGTCTGGAATTCGGATCTGGTGGAAGCGCTGGAACTCGACAACCTGATCCGTCAGGCGGTCGTGACCATGCATTCAGCCGAGAACCGCAAGGAAAGCCGTGGTGCGCATGCGCATGAGGACTTCCCCGACCGCGACGACGAAAACTGGATGAAGCACACGCTCAGCTGGTTCGACGAGGACGGCAAGGTCACCATCGATTACCGCCCGGTGCACACCTATACCCTCTCCAACGAGATGGAATATGTGAAGCCGAAAGCGCGCGTTTACTGATCGCCTGAACGAACATCTGGGCGAACACCCGGGCCGGATCACGTTTCCGGCCCTGGATTGGGGGACACGACATGGTCGAATTCAATCTACCGGCTAATTCCCGGATCAAGTCCAACGGCAAGACGTGGCCGAAGGTCGGATCCGGCAGCAATACCAAGAAGTTCAAGATCTATCGCTACGATCCGGACTCCGGCGAGAATCCGCGCGTCGACACCTATGAAGTCGATCTGGATGATTGCGGCCCGATGATCCTGGACGCGCTGATCCGCATCAAGGACGAGATCGATCCCACGCTGACGTTCCGACGGTCATGCCGGGAAGGGATCTGCGGTTCCTGTGCGATGAACATCGACGGGACCAACACCCTCGCCTGCACCAAGGGCATCAAGGAAGTGAGCGGGGACATCAAGATCTACCCCCTGCCGCATCTGGAGGTGATCAAGGACCTGGTGGGCGATCTGACGCATTTCTATGCCCAGTACGCATCCATCGAGCCCTGGATGCAGACCAAGACGCCGGCCCCGCCCGATCGGGAACGGTTGCAGGACCGCGATGAGCGCGTGAAGATCGACGGCCTGTACGAGTGCATCCTGTGCGCCTGCTGTGCCACGTCGTGCCCCAGCTACTGGTGGAATGGCGACCGCTATCTCGGCCCTGCCGTGCTGTTGCAGGCCTATCGCTGGGTCATCGACAGCCGGGACGAGGCGACGGGCGACCGGCTCGACAATCTTGAAGATCCGTTCAAGCTCTATCGCTGCCATACCATCATGAACTGCGCGAAGACCTGTCCGAAGGGCCTGAACCCGGGCCGGGCCATCGCCGAACTGAAGAAGATGATGGTGGAGCGCAAGCTCTGACCGAACAGCACCTGCTGTACTGAATTCGGAAACGCCGCACTCGATTCGAGGGCGGCGTTTTCGTTTCAGGACACTTCGGTTGCCCGGGAGTCCGGCAGACGACGATGCATGACAGCCACGCGACGGGCAAACGCGACCGAATTTCGCAGCATTTCTGCGGAATCCCTGTTGCGGCCCGAGGCCGTCTGGCTATGTTGGCGACACTTTTGCTACAGCGCAGGATCAGACGGCGGGATACGCTCCCGTTTCATGCCGCAAGGGGCATTTCTCAGGCTTTGACGGACGACAGGGCATGTCGACGAGACAGCGGCCCGCGGGGAGAACGATTTTGGACAATATCGGATCGACGATCAGCAGCCACGGGCTCGACAAGCAGGGCTTCGCGGGTGTCGCCACGGCGCACTGGAATTACGACACTTCAGCCCTCTATACCGCCGCCCTGTCCCGCAATGAGGCGCGCATCGCGCGCGGCGGCGCCCTGGTTGCCGAGACCGGCGTGCACACCGGCCGGTCCGCGCAGGACAAGTTCATCACCCGGGAAGCAAGCTCTGCCGACAACATCTGGTGGGGTGCCGTCAACAAGGACATCGATGAACAGACATTCGACGGCCTGCTGTCACGCATGCAGGGTTACCTGACTGGCCGTGAGGTGTTCGTGCAGGATTGCTGGGCCGGTGCCGCGCAGGAACACCGGCTGGGCGTCCGCGTGATCACGGAACGCGCCTGGCACAACCTGTTCGCCCGCAACATGTTCATTCAGCCGACGGCAGACGAACTGGCCGGGTTCACGCCGCAGTTCACCATCGTGCAGGCCCCGAACTTCCGCGCCGACCCTGCCCGCGACGGTGTCCGCTCCGACTGTTTCATCGTGGTCAATTTTGCCCGCCGCTTGGTCCTGATCGGCGGCACGCATTACGCCGGTGAGATCAAGAAGTCGGTCTTCTCGATCATGAACTACCTGCTGCCGGAACGGTCGATCATGCCGATGCACTGTTCCATCAATGTGGGCGAGAAAGCCGATGCGGCGATCTTCTTCGGCCTGTCCGGCACCGGCAAGACCACCCTGTCGGCGGACCCGCTGCGCATGCTGATCGGCGATGACGAGCATGGCTGGGCTGATGACGGCGTCTTCAACTTCGAAGGCGGCTGCTACGCCAAGGTGATCAACCTGTCGGCTGAGGCCGAGCCGGAGATCCACAAGACCACTGGCATGTATGGCACCGTGCTGGAGAATGTGGTCATGGATCCGATGACCGGGGAGCTTGACCTGTTCGACAACAGCCTGACCGAGAACACCCGCGCATCCTATCCCATCGACTTCATTCCGAACGCCAGCGAGACCGGTGTTGCAGGCCATCCGGCGAATGTCGTGATGCTGACCGCTGATGCCTTTGGTGTCTTGCCGCCGATTGCCCGTCTGACCCCCGAGCAGGCGATGTACCATTTCCTGTCCGGCTATACCGCGAAGGTCGCAGGCACGGAAAAGGGTCTGGGCAAGGAACCGCAGGCGACATTCTCCACCTGCTTCGGTGCTCCGTTCATGCCCCGGCATCCGTCCGTCTACGCCAACCTGCTGGGTGAGAAGATTGCCAGGCACGGCGCGGATTGCTGGCTGGTGAACACCGGCTGGACCGGTGGTGTCTATGGTGTTGGCCAGCGCATGCCGATCAAGCACACCCGGGCGCTGCTGAATGCCGCGCTGGATGGCTCGCTGGCCAATGTCGCGACCCGCACCGACCCGAACTTCGGCTTCGAGGTTCCGGTCTCCTGCCCCGGCGTGCCCGACGACCTGCTGAACCCGCGCTCCACCTGGGCCGACGGCGACGCCTACGACGCCAAGGCACAGGACCTCGTCGCGCGCTTCAACGAGAACTTCAAGCAGTTCGAAGCCTACGTCGAGCCCGAGATTCGCGAAGCGGCCCCGGCGGTTGCCGCCTGATCCTTCGGACGATCTGCAATCGGAAACGGCGCTGACAGACCTTTTCTGTCGGCGCCGTTGCTGTTTCCGGGACCATTCGTGCCCCAGCAACCGGCACCGTCTGCGCCGGACCCCTGCCCCCTGAACCGGGATTTCATTGCGTCTCGAGGCGGTACTTGAGGAATGTCGCGCCCGCGTGTTCCACCTTGCCCGCGAATGTCGCGCCAAGCCGCTTCAGCGCACCGAGGTTCCTTCGCGACGGGGGCAGCAGGAAGGTCACGAGGGGAATCCGCGGGTCGGCGACAGCGAAAGCCAGTGCCAGCCTTGCGATCCGAGGCCCGAGACCAAAGCAGTCGGGCTTCAGCACCAGGCCGAAGTCCCATGCACCGTCTTCCCATTGGAAACCACCCCAGCCGACATAGGCGTTGTCCGCCAGAAAGGCCCAGTGCCCGAGGCTGTCACGGGTCCAACATTCCTCCTTGGCAGCGACGAACCGGCTGACCGCCGCCACGTCCCAGCCGGATGTCAGAAGCGGCATGTGCTCTGCCAGGCGAGGGTCGGACATGTGCGCCGCTATCTCGGCCGGCGCAATATCAGTGAGGCGCGCAAGACTGATTTCGGATGGTGTCATGCTGCTGGAATCCCCTGCCGGCGCGTTCGTGTCACGCGAATTCGCAACGGCGAGAGCCTATATCAGGAACCAGGCACCAAGGCCGAGGAACGCGAGAAAACCGACAATGTCGGTGATCGTCGTCAGGAACACCGCGCTGGAAATCGCCGGATCCACGCCGGCACGGTCCAGACCCAGCGGAATCAGGATGCCGGCCAGCCCGGCGACCACCATGTTGATGACCATGGCCGCCGCGATGACACCGCCCAGGATCGGATCCTGGAACCAGAGCAGCGTTGCCAGTCCGATCAGGATGGCGAACGCGATGCCATTGATGCCACCGACAATCAGTTCCTTCGAAACCTGACGCAGCGCGTTGGATGTCGTCAGATCCTTGGTGGCCAGGGCGCGCACCGCGATGGCCAGGGTCTGGGTGCCCGCATTGCCCCCCATCGACGCAACGATGGGCATCAGGATCGCCAGCGCCACCACGGCCTCGATCGTGGCATCGAACTGACCGATGACCGCAGATGCCAGCAGGGCCGTTCCGAGGTTGATGAGCAGCCAGGCAAAGCGGGCTTTCGTGGTCCGCAGGACGCTGATGTTCAGATCGTCCTGGCGCACACCGGCGATCTGGAACAGATCCTCCTCCGCCTCGTCCTCGACGATTTCCACCACGTCATCGACCATGACAACGCCCATCATCCGGCCATCACTGTCAACGACCGGGGCGGATGCCAGACCGTACTGACGGAACTGGTAGGCAATGTCGCCTTCGTCCATGTCGAGCGGCAGGCTGATCGGATCGGCATCCATGATGTCACCGATGCGCACCGGGCGCTTGGCGCGCATGGCCCGGTCCAGCGGGACCCAGCCGATGGGCTTGAAGGACGCATCGATGACGTAGAGACCGTAGAATTCGTCGGGCAGGTCTTCCGTGCGGCGCAGATGATCGATCACCTGCCCCATGGACCAGAAGGCGGGCACGGCAACGAAGTCGCGCTGCATCAGGCGACCGGCCGAATCCTCCTCGAAGGACAGACCTTCCTCCAGCGGTCGGCGCACATCCTCCGCCACCGCATTCAGGACGGCCCGCTGCTGTTCCTCGTTCAGGGCATCGAGAACGTAGACCGCATCGTCCTCGTCGAGTTCCGAAATCGCCTCCGCAACCCGCCGCGGTCCCAGCATCTCCACCAGCGCATCACGCACCGGCTCATCCATCTCGGCCAGCGCTTCCGGTTCCAGGGTATCCCCGACAACGGAGAACAGCATCTCGCGCCGGTCACGGTCGAACAGCTCGAACAGGTCGGCCTGGTCAGCCGCATGCAGCTGGCGCAGGGCCTCCCGCACCGTCTCATGGTCACCTGTATCCAGCGCAATGCGGATCGCCCGCACCAGTTCGGGGGTCAGGCCCCTGTCTTCGGTCGCGTCATCACCATCATGGACTTCGTCGGTACGCATACGGGGACGCTCCACGGATCAGGGGCAAGGGATCGGTGCGGCGGATAATGACCCGCCGCGACCTGTCGTTCAAACGACAACCGCCGATCGGCACGAGATAGTTCGCCCGGGCACCAGACACGGAAAACCCGCCGCAGTTTCCTGCGACGGGTTCTCCAGATCAGTCGGCTTTGATGGGGTCTCAGTTGACCTTCATCTGGCCTTTGACTTCCTCGATACCGTCGATCATGCGCTTCTGGAGCACATCAACGACTTCGCCCTGGGACTTGGTCACCATCTCGGTCAGCTCACGGACGTTGGAAACAGCCTTTTCCATGGCGGCCTTGGCCACTTCGGACTGGGCTTCGACGTCAACCTTGGCGCCACCTTCGCTCAGGCTCTTGACGGCAGTCTGGGCCTCTTCGACGGCCTGCTGGGCAATGGTCACCTGACGCTCGAACACGGCACGGAAACCGTCCATGGCCAGCTGGTTGGCAGCGGTCACGGCTTCGAAGTTCTTCTGCTGGATGGCCATCATCGACGTGAAATCAACGTTGGGCATCTTCATCTCGGTCATCATCTTGCTGAAATCAGCAAACGGAAAAGCAGCCTTGGTCATCTGTTTCGCTCCTGCATCGCATTGTTTGGGTGCAGCTCTTGGTTTTTTGTGCGCTGCAACATGATCCGTATATGCATCCTCGCACCTGCAGCGTCAAGAGGAATTTTTGTGCACCGCACAATAAATGTTTCGGGCTGCCACGACAAAACCCCGCCGGTCCTGTCGACGGGCGGGGTTCAGGTCGTTCCGGCGCTGCCCTCTGCCCCAGGGCGGAGGGCGCCCCGAAGCAGAGCGATCAGGTAGAATCAGAAGGAGCGGGAAACGGCGAAGACCACCGTGGCCTCGGAACCGACAGCCGTCTGATCGGTATCGACATAGGACAGGCTGAAATCAAAGCCCATGAAGGACTTCGACACGCCAACCGACCAGTCGACAATGTTCGTGGCCTGTTCGACGACCTGGTAACCGACACCCGCGTCCAGAGAAAAGTCACCCGGCAGCGGCACACCGACACCAGCGTTGGTGTAGACCGCGTTACCCGTCTGGCCAAAGAATTCGGGGGAGTAGGCAGCGCCGATGGACAGGGCCGCGAAGTCCAGATCATAGCCCAGACCGACGTAGCCTTCGACGAAGTTGAAGTTGAAGCGGTCGGACGCACCAGGATACCAGTAGTAGATGGCACCCACGTCATAGGACAGCGCGCCGACCTCATTGGTGAAGCCACCGTAGAAGTCCATTTCGATGTGGGCATCGTTGAATTCGACATTGGACGCCCAGGTACCGAGATAGACACCACTGTCATGGCCCCAGTCGAAGCCACCCTGGATCGTCGGCTCCTTGTCGGACTGGGTCACACCGCGGAAGCGGTATTCGGACCCCAGGCTGACATTGCCGGAAAACGCGCCCGGGAACTCGAAGGATTCATCCTCGGAATGGCTTCCGGCCCACGCTGTGGCCTGAGAGCCAAGAATGGCCATGCCCGCAATGCTGGCAACCAGCAGGGTTTTCTTGAACATCTTGTATCGCACTCCTCGTAGCGAAATTGACGCCATCATGGGCGTTCCCCGAGGGACGTACTCAGCAAGGCTGATACCAGTTTCGAATTTCGGTGAAGGAAATTAACTTATTGAAATATATATCGAAAATTATGCACATTTTTCGATCAGAGCTGACATTGCCTGCATAATCCACAGGAAACAGCCCAAATTTGGTGCAATGCACAATAAATCACCACCGAACTTTCGTGTGATTTTCGCCACCCTGTGTGCCTCTACCGCTGCGGCGTCAAATCCGCTAGGATTCCGTTATCAATCAGGCTGATAAGCTGTCCTGAAGACAGCAAGACAGGTCAGAATGGCAGTTGAAACCCTCGATCAGAATGCGGAACTGCGACAGTTGCAGCGCGGCATCCAGGCGATGCGCGATGCGCTGGACGAAAAGGATCGTGAGTCGCGGCGCAAGGTCCAGCAGACTGAAGTCGCGTCGCAGGGCGAGATCCGCACCCTGAAGGCCACTGCCCAGGCACTGCGCGACGAGATGGAGAATGAGCGCAGCCGCAGCGCCCGTCTCGTGCAGCAGGAAAAGCAGGCCGCGGCGGCTGAGATCCAGCAGCTGAAGGACACCACCCAGGCCCTGCGAGACACGCTCGAGGCACAGCGGGTCGAGACCCAGCGGCTGGTACAGGCCGAGCGCCAGGGGGCGGCGGCAGTGATTCGCGAACTGAAGGACACGACCCAGGCGCTGCGCGACAATGTCGAGGCCCAGCGGATGGAAACCGGTCGGCTTGTCCAGGCCGAACGACAGGGCGCGGCCGCCGAAATTCAGCAGTTGAAGGACACATCACAAGCCCTGCGTGACACGCTGGAAGCCCAGCGCATGGAAACCCAGCGGCTGATCCAGGCAGAGAAGCAGGCAGCCGCGGCAGAAATCCATGAGTTGAAGAACACCACCCAGTCCCTGCGCGACCGGCTGACCGAGCAGTTGAATGAATCCCTGCGTCTGGTGCAGGCGGAGAAGCAGGCCGCGTCGGCGGAGATCCAGCAACTGAAGGATACCGCGCAGGCCCTGCGGGACACGCTGGAGGAACAGCGCGTCGAGACCCAGCGGCTGGTTCAGTCCGAACGTCAGGGGGCAGCGGCGGAGATACGCGACCTGAAGGCCATGGCCCAATCCCTGCGCGACGAGATGGACCAGGCCAAGGTGACGGCGGAAGCGGCGGTGCAGCGGGTGAAGCGCGAAATGGCCGCCGAGAACCGGCAATTGCATGATACAGTGCAGGCGCTGCGCGATGAGATGGATGAGTTGCGTGCCGTGCAACGCGAGAACATGCAGAAGAACAAGCGCCTGCATGTGAACGAACTCGCCCAGTTGCAGACAACCATCCAGAAGCTGCGTGATCGGCTGGAGGAGAAGCAGCATGTATGACAGCCCGGCCCGAAAGTCAGGCGCCTCAGGCGCCTCTGGCGGCAAGGACGGCGCCATGTCCCAGTCGGAGCATCTGCGCCATCTGCAGATGCTGCTCGACGTTTCGCGCCAGGTCGCGGCGCTGGACACGCTGGACGCCGTTCTCGATACCCTGATCACCGTGGCGGTGAAGGAGACCCGTGCCGAGCGCGGGACCCTGTTCCTGCACGACAGTTCCACCGGCGAGCTCTATTCGCGTGTCGCGCAGGGCATTCGCACGCACGAGATCCGCATCCTCGACAATGCCGGCATCGCCGGGGCGGTGTTCCATTCCGGCGTCGGCGAGATCGTTCACGATGCCTACAAGGACGACCGTTTCAATTCCGATGTCGACAAGGAAACCGGTTTCCACACCCAGTCGATTCTCTGCGCCCCGGTGAAGAATGCCAAGGGCGAGGTCATCGGCGTCGCTCAGGTGCTGAACAAGGCCGAAGGCGAGTTCATGGAACTCGACATGGCGGTACTGGAGGGGATGACCACCCAGTGCGCCATCACCCTGCAGTCGATGCAGCTGGTCGAGCGGATGGAAAGCACGCGCAAGCGCGAGATCGAGTTTCTGAACGTCGTGTCCGACATGACATCCGAACTGGAACTGACCCGGCTGCTGCAGCGGGTCATGTCCGAAGCCACCCGGATGCTGGATGCGGAACGGTCCACGCTGTTCATCAATGACGAAAAGACCAACGAGTTGTTCAGCCACGTCGGCGAAGGGCTTGATTCGGTGGAGATCCGCCTGCCCAATCACCTGGGCATCGCGGGTGCCGTGTTCGTGTCCGGCGACACGGTGAACATTCCCTACGCCTATGCCGATCTGCGCTTCAACCCCGGCTTCGACAAGCAGACCGGTTTCTTCACCCGCTCGATCCTCTGCGTTCCGGTGGTGAACAAGGCGGGCAAGGTGATCGGCGTGACCCAGGCGCTGAACAAGCGCGGCGGTCCGTTCTCCGAAGAGGATGAAAGCCGCCTGAAGGCCTTCACCGCACAGATCGCCATCGGCCTGGAGAACGCCAAGCTGTTCGGCGATATCCAGGCGATGAAGAACTACAACGAGAGCATGCTGCAATCCATGTCGAACGGTGTTGTCACCTTCGATGAGGAGCATGAGGCCAAGACCTGCAATGCCGCCGGTGCACGGATCATGCGCACGCTGGCCAAGTACGTCATCGGGCAGAAGGCGTCGGACGTCTTCGGTGAGGGCAATGCCTGGCTGCTGGAAAAGATCGAACGGGTGGAGGAAAGCCGGGAGGGCGATACCTCCGTCGATGCGGAACTGGTCTTCGGCGAGGAAAAGGTCTCTGCCAACATCAACGTGCTGCCGCTGACCTCCGGCGACGGAAAGCCGCTCGGCACCCTGATCATGATGGAGGACATCTCCAACGAGAAGCGGGTGAAGTCCACCCTGTCGCGCTACATGGATCCAGGTCTGGCCGACCAGATGCTGAAGGGCGGCAATCAGGAGGAAATCCTGGGCGGACGGGACACGGTGGCGACCGTGCTGTTTTCCGACGTGCGCGGTTTCACGACCATTACCGAATCCCTGGGGGCGCAGGGCACCGTTGCCCTGCTTAACGACTATTTCGAGCTGATGGTCGACTGCATCTCCGAACAGGGCGGCATGCTCGACAAGTTCATCGGCGACGCCATCATGGCCGCCTTCGGCATTCCCGTACCGCATGAGGATGATGAGGATCGTGGCCTGCGTGCCGGGATCAACATGATCACCCGCCTGTGGGAATGGAATATCGAACGCAAGGCGCGCGGCGACATGGAAGTGGACATGGGGCTGGGCCTCAACACAGGTTCCATCGTCGCTGGCAACATCGGCTCCAAGAAGCGCATGGACTACACCATGATCGGTGACGGCGTGAACCTCGCCGCCCGGCTGGAGAGCGCCTGCAAGCAATACAATGCCCGCATCCTGCTGTCGGAATACACGGTGGCGAAGCTGAAGGGCGTCTACCGCCTGCGCGACATCGACAAGGTGGTGGTGAAGGGCAAGACCCAGCCCGTCGGCGTCTTCGAATGCCTCGACTACCACAACGACCAGTCCTTCCCCAACCTGATGGACGCGCTGGGCAACTTCAACGAAGGCGTGAAGCGCTATCGCCACCAGGAATGGGACAAGGCCATCAGTTATTTCGAGGAAGCGCTGAAGGCCAATGATTCCGACAAGCTGGCCAACACCTACATCGAACGCTGCGCCCTGATGAAGGACACACCGCCGGGCGATGACTGGGACGGCGTCTGGATCATGACCAGCAAGTAGCGGCCAGACTGATATTTGACCCCGCCCTCATCGCCATCGTCATCGCGACATTCCTGATCGCTGGGGTGGCGAAGGGCGTCGTCGGCTTTGGCTTGCCCACCATCGCGCTGGCCATCCTTACCATGGCGGGGAGTCTGTACGATGCGATGGGGCTGCTGCTGCTGCCCTCGCTGATCACCAACATCTGGCAGGCCCTGGACGGCAGCCGCCTGCGGTCGCTGGCCCGACGGCTCTGGCCCTTCCTGCTGATTGCCGTGCTTGGCACGCTTGTCGGCCTGCGCCTCGCGTCAGGCTTCGATCCCAGGCTGCTGGTGGTGCTGATGGGTGCCTTGCTGGTGCTGCACGGCCTGAGCGGCCTGCGTGGCTGGAAGCTGCGGATCGCCGAGCGGCGGGAACGCCCGGCCGGTCTTCTGGCCGGTGGGCTGAACGGCCTGCTCACCGGCCTGACCGGATCCTTCGTGGTGCCGGGCGTGATCTACCTGCAGGCGCTGGGTCTGCCACGCGACCGGCTGGTGCAGGCGATGGGCATGCTGTTCACGGTCTCCACCCTGGCGCTGCTGGGCGGCCTCGGCGCGGAGGGGCTGCTGACCCTCGATATCGGCATGCTGTCGGCGCTCGGCGTTCCGGCTGCGCTCATCGGCATGGTGATCGGGCGGCGCATCCGCAGCCTGCTGCCAGAACGGCAGTTCCGGCAGGTGTTTCAGGTGGCTGTCCTGCTGCTCGGGATCGCTGTCATGGTGAGTGCGACCGCGCCCTGACCCCGGATCGTTCCACTGTTGGATTGCATCACCAGCCCGCTCCCCCATTCGGCCACCCACTGGATCATCCTGGGTGGATGGCCGGGTGGGGGAGCGGGCTGGTGCGGTTCCATCATTTGATGGACAGATCTAGATGTATAGTCCCGCAGTGTGATAGCCGTTTGACTTGGTTGGGGCCGAATGGGCCATGATGGCCCGGAACATCACCCGAACCGGTACGCCGATTCCACTGCCCCCATGACGACATCCGTCAGCGTCTTGCGTCCCGGATCAGTACCGGCCGCGCCGACCGCGACGTGAAGCGGCAGAAGGTGTTCCTCACGTGGATGAGCGTCACGGGCGGCGGGCACCTTGTGCCAGGCAGCAAGCGCATCGATGCGGTTCTCGGGCGTGGCCTTGGTGAGAACCTCCTCCAGCCACGCATCGAAGCGCTGCGACCCAGGGTCTGGAGAACCGACGTCAACGCCGCCACCGCGCATGCTGGCCATCATGGTCTGCATGTTGTGGTAGGTCATGCCACTGCCGATGATCAGCACGCCTTCGTCGCGCAAGGGGGCCAGCGCCTGCCCCAGCCGGATATGATCCTCGGCATCAAGGCTTGCCAGCAGAGAGACCTGCACGATCGGGACATCGGCATTGGGGAACGCAACCTTCAAGGGGATGAACACGCCGTGATCAAAGCCCCGGCCGTGATCGTATTTCCAGTCAATGCCCGCCTCGCCCAGCAACGCGGCGATCCGAGCGGAAAGCTCCGGGGCGCCAGCGGCCGGAAACTTGATCTCATATGTGTGCGGCGGGAAGCCGTAGTAGTCATAAAGGAGCGGCGGCGACGTATTGTTCTGGATTGTAACGACCTCTTCCTCCCAATGACCGGATATCAAGACGATGGCATTCAGGCGCGCGCCGATGTCTTCGGGAATTTGGCGCAAGTGGGCCGCCATCCGATCCCACGTGCCGGGCGGATTCCACTCCATGAAAAAACAGGGGCCGCCGCCATGGGGCACGAAGAGCGTGGGTAGCCTGCTCAAGGCGCACCTACGATCCAGGCCCCGACCTGCTGCAGCCGGGTTCTCCTGAACATTCGAACCGCAGACTTCATCCCTTGAAGGCCGCCGCGTGATCTTCGGCGAACTGACGGAAGGTGCGCGGGCGGCGCCCTGTCACCGCTTCGACCGTATCGGCAACATAGGCCAGATGACCGGCCGGACCCAGAGCGTAAAGCTCGTTCATCAGGTCCGCCAGCTTCTCCGGCATCCCGGCCGACATCATCCCTTCCTTTGCCGCGGCGAGCGGGACGTCGACATAGTTGACGCCTTTGTCGAGGACGTCGGACAGAATCGCGGCCATCTCCGCGCAGCTGACCGCCTCGCCACCGGTAATCGGATACGCCTTGTTCTCGTGTCCGGCCTCGGTCAGGGCCACCACGCCGACCTGGGCAATGTCGCGGGCATCGACCCAGCTAACCTTGCTATCGCCTAGTGGCATATAGAAAGCGCCCTGCTCACGAATCGTGTCTGCGAACATGAGCATGTTCTGCATGAAGAAGGTCGGCTGGAGAAAAGTGTAAGCGATGCCCGTCGCCTTCACCTCTTCCTGGTTGTTTCCATGCCAGCGTCCGATTTCGACACCGGCGTCGGGCCCCGCGCCAGTGCCCGTCGACATGACTATATGCTTCACGCCGGCCGTCTTCGCCGCCTGAATCGCCGCGGATTTCATGGCGATCTGATCAAGATGCAGCGGTGTGACCAGGAACAGCTTGTCCGCGCCGTCCATGGCGGCCGCCACCGTTTCAGGGCGGGAAAGATCGCCCTCCACCAACTGCACCTTCGTTCCCAGCACGGCCTCGGCCTTGGCCTTGTCACGGACAAGCGCCCGGACCCCCACGCCTTTCGTCACGAGTTGCCGCGTCACTTCGGACCCGATATTGCCGGTCGCGCCGATCACCAAAATCATCTCTACGCCTCCTGAACACTTTCCTTGGGATTGCGGAGCCGCCAGTCGATTGCCAAGCCCCCGTCTCTCGCTTAATATCCTAACGGAAGCAACTCTCCGTTGAAAAGTAGGTACCCCGTAGTAACTACCCATGACCCGTTTCGCCCATGAGCCATCTTGTCCCGTCGAAGCAATGTTCCGCGTCCTTATGGGGCGTTGGACAATGTATATCCTGTGGACCTTGAGGCGGGATGGGCCGCTCAGATTCGGTGTTTTGAAGAGGCAGCTGACTGGTGTTTCGTCGAAGGTGCTGACTGAGCGTTTGCGTTTGCTCGAAAGCGAAGGGCTTGTTTATCGCCAACACAACCCGACGATCCCGCCCGAAGTCACTTATGGGTTGACGGAGCACGGGAAGGGACTGGGCGATGCGCTGGACGCCCTTGAAGCGATCGCACGCCGCTGGGATAGCCGCAACGAGATCGCGTCGGAGCCGAAGATTCCTCTGAGGAATTCCGCGCGCACGGGACGACCCTGAGATTTTGCGCACGTCTGTCAACGTATGAGACCTGCGCCCGGGTAGGGGTAGACGGCGGACAATGCTGCTTTTCGACTGCGGCGACCGAGAGGGCAGGTCGGCACACTGACGGCTCAACTCTGGCTATCAGGCCTGCAGGCCACGTCGCTGAGGGGCAGGCTGAGCGGATAAGCCCGGGGCATGAGGTCATCAATGCGGCTGTTGGGATCGCATCGAAAGCATGTCTAGATGTATAGTCCCGCAGTGTGACGCTGGACTTCTCTCGCCCAGGCAAACCAACGGACAATGGGTTCATAGAAGCGTTCAACAGCAAGTTCCGGACGGAATGCCTGAACGCGCACTGGTTCATGACGCTTGCCGATGCCCGCGAAAAGCTGGAGGATTGGCGTAGAGACTACAACGAGGTCAGACCTCACAGCGCGATCGGATACAACGTCCCGATCGCCGTACATGATCCCGGCGGCGAAACCAGCCCGTCATCGTGATCAGGCCGGAAAATCTAACCTCCGGCGGTCCAGACAATGGGCTCAGTGCACAGTCAGGGCCGGACTCTAATCAAGGCTGGAGGAAAATCAGGGGTCACGTCTGTGGCGGCACTTGAGAGAGATCAAGGCGCGAGCCTGCATATGTTGCTATTGAAAGCCGCCGAGACCGTCCGGTTACGGTCACCCTGCGCCGGTCATCGCGCGCCGCGCTGGCGGCAGAGCGACCGATCTCGGGTGGAGCCGCAACTCGACGCCAGGTCAAACAACGACGAGATGAGGGGATGAGCAAACCGATCAAGACTTGGCTGTTCCGGATCGCGGTCGTCGCGCTTGTCGGCGTGGCGGCCGCCGCCGCCTGGCGGTTTCTCCAGCCGCAGGGGCTGCCGGATGGGTTCGCCGGCAGCAACGGCCGGATCGAGGCCGTGGAGATCAACATCGCAGCCAAGACCGCAGGCCGGGTCAAGGACATTCTGACCAACGAAGGCGATTTTGTCCGCGCCGGGCAGGAACTGGCGAAAATGGATACGGCCGTCCTGGAGGCGCAACTCCGGGAGGCCGAGGCAAAGCTGCGCCGGGCGCTTATCGGCATCGAGACCGCGCAAAGCCAGGTGACTCAGCGCGAAGCCGAGAAGCAGGCCACCGAGGCGTTCATTGCTCAGAGGAAGGCAGAGTTCGACGCCGCGCAAAGGCGGGTCGCCCGCTCGGAGGAGCTCGCGCCGCAAGGCGCCGTCCCCGTCTCGAAGCTGGACGACGACCGCGCCGCCTTTCAGGCAGCGAAAGCCGCGGTCGGCGCCGCGGAGGCGCAGGCGGCGGCCGCGCAAGCCGCCATTGGCCGGGCCAAGTCGGATGTCATTGGGGCGGAGGCCACCGTGGAAGCAGCCCGGGCCACCATCCAGCGCATCCAGGCTGACATCGACGACAGCGTATTGAGGTCGCCGCGTGACGGCCGTGTCCAGTACCGCGTCGCCCAACCCGGCGAGGTGCTCTCTCCCGGCGGCGTGGTACTGAACATGGTCGATCTCAGCGATGTCTACATGACCTTCTTCCTGCCGACGGAACAAACCGGGCGCGTCGCGCTTGGGACCGAGGCGCGGCTCGTGCTCGACGCCGCCCCGCAATATGTGATCCCGGCCCAAATCTCGTTCGTCGCAGACGTCGCCCAGTTCACGCCCAAGACGGTGGAGACGGAAGAAGAACGCCAGAAGCTGATGTTCCGCATCAAGGTGCGGATCGACCCGGACCTGCTCAGGAAGCACCTCCACCAGGTCAAGACCGGCCTGCCGGGCATGGCCTATGTGCGGCTCGACCCGAGGGTGAACTGGCCGCCTGAACTCCAGACCAGGTTGCCGCAATGAATCGGGATGTACTTGCACAGACCGGGGGGGGCGGGGGTGCCGCTCCGCCAGTTGCCTGCCTGCGTGACGTAACATTACGTTACGGCACGATGCATGCGCTCTCTGAAGTCAGCCTTGATATCCCGGCGGGCTGCATGGCCGGGCTGATCGGCCCGGATGGAGTCGGCAAATCAAGCCTCCTGGCGCTGATCGCGGGTGCACGTAAAATTCAAGCCGGACAAGTTGATGTGCTCGGCGGCGACATGACAGAGGCAAGCCACCGCCGAACGGTCTGTCCGCGCATCGCCTACATGCCGCAGGGCCTCGGCAAGAACCTCTATCCGACGCTGTCGGTGTTCGAGAACATCGACTTCTTCGGCCGCCTGTTCGGGCACGATGGCGGCGAACGGGCGCGCCGCATCGAGGCGCTGACGCTGGCCACCGGGCTCAAGCCGTTCCTCGACCGACCGGCCGGCAAGCTGTCCGGCGGCATGAAGCAGAAGCTCGGCCTGTGCTGCGCGCTGATCCACGATCCGGACCTGCTGATCCTCGACGAGCCCACCACCGGCGTCGATCCGCTGTCGCGGCGGCAGTTCTGGGAACTTATCGGGCGCATCCGCCACACTCGGCCCGGCATGAGCGTGGTGGTGGCCACCGCCTATATGGAGGAGGCGGCACGCTTCGACTGGCTGGTGGCGATGGATGCCGGGCGGGTGCTGGCCAGCGACACGCCCGAGGGGCTGCTTGAGGAAACAGGCACGGCGTCACTGGAAGCCGCATTCATCCGTCTGCTGCCCGAAGAAAAGAGCCGGGATTACATGCAGGTTGAGATCCCGCAGCGGCCGGAGGGTGAAGGAGATGTCGCGATCGAAGCCCGAGACCTGACCATGCGGTTCGGCGAGTTCACGGCAGTGGACCATGTGAACCTGCGCATTCAACGGGGCGAGATCTTCGGCTTTCTCGGTTCCAACGGCTGCGGCAAGACCACCACCATGAAGATGCTGACCGGCCTCCTGCCGCCGAGCGAGGGGCGGGCCTGGCTGTTCGGACACGAGGTGGATCCTCACGACCTCGCGACCCGCCGTCGCGTCGGCTATATGTCGCAGTTCTTTTCGCTCTACACGGAGCTCACAGTGCGGCGGAACCTGGAGTTGCACGCACGTCTGTTTCACGTTCCGGTCGAAGAAATCCCGCACCGCGTCGAGGAAATGGTCGCGCGCTTCGACCTGGCCGGGGTCGCCGATATGTTGCCCGGCGCGTTGCCCCTCGGTCATCGTCAGCGCCTGTCGCTGGCCGTAGCCATGATCCACAAACCCGAAATGCTGATCCTGGACGAGCCCACCTCGGGCGTCGATCCGGTAGCGCGGGATGCCTTCTGGCGGATGCTGGTCGAGCTGTCGCGCCACGATGGCGTGACGATCTTCATCTCGACCCATTTCATGAACGAAGCCGAGCGCTGCGACCGCATCTCGCTGATGCATGCCGGTCTGGTCTTGGCCACCGATACACCCACAGCCCTGACGAAGCAGCGCGGCGCAGATTCGCTTGAAGATGCTTTCGTCGGGTATCTCGAAGATGCGACCGTTGTCGTGGAAGCCGATGCCCCCCTGAAGTCCGAGCTGACACCCGCGCCGACGTCGGCTCAAGCGACGGCTACCGAAAGCGGGCTCCGCGGATGGCGGCGTTTCTTCGATCCCCGCCGCGTGGTCAGCTACGCGCGGCGCGAAGCCCTGGAGCTGCGCCGCGACCCGGTCCGGCTAACGCTCGCGCTCGCTGGCAGCGTCATCCTGATGTTCGTGATGGGCTACGGCATCAGCCTGGACGTGGAGGACCTGACCTTCGCGGTTCTCGACCGCGATCAAACCACCGCCAGCCGTGACTATACGCTCAACATCGCCGGCTCCCGCTATTTCGTCGAACAACCGCCGATCACCGATTATGACGATCTTGATCGGCGGATGCGTGCGGGAAAACTCAGCCTGGTCATCGAGATCCCATCAGGCTTTGCCCGCGATATCGCCCGCGGACGGGCGGCGGAGATCGGCGCCTGGATCGACGGCGCCATGCCGACGCGCGCCGAGACCGCACGGGGCTACGTGCAAGGGATGCATGCCCACTGGCTCGCGACCAAGGCCCGCGAAGCCGGCCATGAGGACGCGCTGGCAGGTCTGGTGAATCTGGAAACCCGCTTCCGCTACAACCCCGACGTCAAGAGCCTAGTGGCGATGGTGCCGGCGGTGATCCCACTGCTGCTCATGCTGATCCCGGCCATGCTCGCGGCGCTCAGTGTGGTGCGCGAAAAAGAGTTGGGCTCGATCACCAACTTCTACGTCACGCCCACCACGCCGCTCGAGTTCCTGCTCGGCAAGCAACTCCCCTATGTCGTGCTGTCCGCGCTGAGCTTTCTGTTGCTCACCCTGCTTGCGGTGACCGTATTCGGCGTGCCGTTGAAGGGCAGTTTTCTGACACTAACAGCTGGTGCGCTGCTCTATGTCGGTGCCGCCACCGCCGTTGGCCTCCTGATCTCGGCCTTTATGCGCAGCCAGATCGCCGCCATCTTCGGCACTGCGGTGCTTACCATCCTGCCAGCGGCGAGCTTTTCGGGCATGATCGACCCGGTCTCATCGCTCCAAGGGGTGGGCAGGCTGATCGGCGAGATTTATCCGACCACGCATTTTCTGACCATCGCGCGCGGCACCTTCTCCAAGGCCCTGGATTTTTCCGATCTGTATGCCTCCTTCATCCCGCTGGCGCTGGCCGTGCCGGTGCTGCTCGTACTGTCCGCCGTCCTGCTGAAGAAGCAGGAGAACTGAGCCATGCGCGCTGCCAACATCCTGCATCTTGGCGTCAAGGAGCTGCGCAGCCTGACACGCGACCCGATCATGCTGGTGCTGATCGCCTACGCCTTCACCTTTTCGATCTATACGGCGGCAACGGCGATGCCGGAAACTCTCAACAAGGCACCAATCGCCATCGTCGACGAGGACCGTTCGCCGCTGTCGGGGCGGATCGCCAGCGCCTTCTATCCGCCCTATTTTTTGCTGCCCAAGTTCATCACCCGAGCCGAGATGGACGCCCGCATGGACGCAGGCCTCGACACCTTTGCGCTGAACATCCCGCCCGAGTTCCAGCGCGACCTGCTGGCGGGACGCAGGCCAACGATCCAACTCAACGTCGATGCGACGCGCATGAGCCAGGCCTTTACCGGCAGCGGCTATATCCAGACTATCGTTGCCGACGAGGTGCGCGCCTTCGCGCAACGCTATCGCGACATCGCAGAGCCGCCGGTAGGCTTGGCGCTCCGGGTGCGCTTCAATCCGCAACTCAACAAATCCTGGTTCGGTGCCATCATGCAGGTCATCAACAACGTCACCATGCTCTCGATCGTGCTGACCGGCGCGGCGCTGATCCGCGAGCGCGAGCATGGCACGGTCGAACACCTGCTGGTGATGCCCATCACTCCCTTCGAGATCATGACCAGCAAGGTCTGGGCAATGGGCCTCGTGGTGCTCGCAGCATCCGCCTTCGCCCTCGTCTTCATGGTGCAGGGGCTACTTTCCGTTCCGATCGAAGGATCGATCACGCTGTTTCTGGCCGGTACCTCCGTGCATCTGTTCGCCACGACCTCCATGGGCATCTTTCTCGGCACGCTCGCCCGCTCCATGCCGCAGTTCGGACTGCTGCTGATGTTGATTCTGCTGCCGCTCCAGATGCTCTCCGGTGGCACGACGCCGCGCGAGAGCATGCCGGAAATCGTCCAGTACATCATGCTGGCCGCGCCCAACACGCACTTCGTCATGCTGGCCCAGGCGATCCTCTATCGCGGCGCGGGTTTGGCCGTCGTGTGGCCGCAGTTCATCGCCATAGCTGCGATCGGGGCCGCGCTGTTCGGCCTCGCGCTCGCGCGGTTCCGCAAGACAATCACCACGATGGCATAAACAAGTATGGGCATGCAAACAAAGTCAACCAGAGGTAGTGTCTCAGTGTGATGGTGTATTGTTTTGCCATCACACACGGGAGGGATTATGGGCCAGATACGTCACGGTCAGGGAGATTTCCTCCCCCAGGAAGATCATGCCGAGACCGACCCCGATCCCGGCGCGCAGGTACGCCTGGCTGGCAGTACCGAGACTGCCGAGGGTGCGCAGCAGGCGGAAATAGAGCAGCAAGGCGATACCGGTGCAGCACAGGCCCAGCATGCCCGCCGCCGCCATCGCCTGAACCGAGGGGCGCAGGTCCCATGGCTGATCGATCAACAGGCTGAGCGATCAACAGGCTGAGCGGCACCAGGACAACCGTGGCCCAGAGCATGGCTCCAGCGGCCGTCACCGGCGCACTCAGATGGCCGAACCGACGCTGGCCATGGATGGCTGCAACGCCGTAGAGCACCGCCCCGCCCACCGCCGCGAGCTGTCCCGCTGCCCGCCATCGTGCCTCATTGTCGCCACCGGGCTTGGGCAGCATGATGAAACAGATCAATGGCCCGGCGGGCAGAGGAGTGAGATGCATGCGGTTGAACACACGACTGATGGTGATGCTGGCGATCCTGTTCGCGGGCGCAGCCGGTCCGGCCTCCGCCTTCTGCGGCTTCTATGTGGCCAAGGGCGACACCAGCCTGTTCAACAAGGCATCGAAGGTCGCCATCGCGCGCGACCTCGACCGCACGGTCATCACCATGGCCAACGATTATCAGGGTGACCCGTCGGAGTTCGCAGTCGTCATCCCGACACCCATGGTGCTGGAACGCAGCCAGATCAATGTCGCCGAACCGGCGCTGGTCGATCATCTGGACGCCTTCACCGCCCCCCGCCTGGTGGAGTATTTCGACGAGAACCCCTGCATGCAGCGCCGCATGCGCGCCATGACCATGCAATCTGCCCCGACGGCCGACGCGGAAGGGGCCGCCGCGCGCAACAAGTCCCTCGGCGTCACGGTGGAAGCTGAATACACCGTCGGCGAATACGACATCCAGATCCTGTCTGCCGAACAGTCAGGCGGCCTGACCACCTGGCTGCGCGAAAACGGGTATGGCGTGCCTGAAGCGGCTGACAAGGTGCTGGGCGACTATATTGCCATGGGCATGAAGTTCTTTGTCGCCAAGGTGAACCTGGGCGAACGCGACCGGCTGGGCCGCAGTTACCTGCGCCCGCTGCAGATCGCCTTCGAAAGCCCCGATTTCATGTTGCCGATCCGCCTCGGCATGCTCAACGCCGATGGCCAGCAGGAACTTTTCGTCTTCACCATCACCCGGGGCGGCAGGGTCGAGACCGCGAACTATCGCACCGTGAAGATGCCGAGCGGCGATGAATTTCCGGTGCACGTGCGCGAGAAGTTCGCGGAGGTCTATCGCGCGCTGTTCGCCGAACAGGTGCGCCGCGAACCCGGTGTCGCCTTCATGGAATATGCCTGGGACATGAGCTGGTGCGACCCCTGTGCCGCCGATCCGCTGTCACGCGATGAACTGCGCACCCTCGGGGCCTGGTGGGTCACGCCGGACATGTCGCCGAAGCCCCTGCCCGGCACGGTGCCACAGCCCCGCCCCGGCACCCGCATCATGCCGATGCCCGGCAACGGCCCGGTGGACGCCTTCGTCACCCGGCTGCACCTGCGCTATGACGCCGACACCCACCCCCATGACCTGATGTTCCGCCTGACCGACAATCGGGAGAACTTCCAGACCCGCTATGTCATCCGCCATCCCTGGAATGGGAAGGAAACCTGCCCCGCCGCCGACCTCTACCGCCAGTCCCTGCCCCACCGCATGGAACAGGAAGCCCAGCGGCTGGCCAGCCTGACCGGCTGGTCCATCGATGACGTGCGCAGCGAGATGTCCATCCCGCCGCGCAAGGCGACAAGGTGGTGGAACGACATCTGGCAGCAGAAAGCGGAGTAGGATGGTGTGGTGGCGTGACAGGCGCAGCGCCGATCCGGTATCCACGCCTTGTAACGCACGCAACCGCATGAAAGCGTGGGCGCCGGGTCTTTGCCCGGCGTGACACCTGATTGATGCATCGAAGCTGAGAGAACCGCCTGCTCTGGCGGCATCACCGGCCCGATCCCGCGATCAGATCGCCAGGTAGTCGTGGCGCAGTTCGGTATTGTCGAGAACTTCCTGGGCGCTGCCGCTGAAGACGATCTGGCCGGTGTCGAGAATGATGGCGCGGTCGGCCAGTTCCAGGGCGGCGACGGCGTTCTGTTCGACGATGATGGTGGTGATGCCGAGGTCCTTGATCTCCGCCACGATCTTCTCGATCTCCTGCACGATGACCGGCGCCAGCCCTTCATAGGGTTCGTCGAGCAGCAGCAGCTTGATGTCGCGGGCCAGCGCCCGGGCCACGGCCAGCATCTGCTGTTCGCCGCCGGACATGGTCACCGCTTCCTGCTTGCGCCGTTCGGCAAGGCGGGGGAAATGGCCGTAGATGCGGTCGAGGGTCCAGCCGATCGGTTCCTCGATCTGCGCCAGCTTCAGATTTTCCTCGACTGTCAGCCCCTGGATGATGCGCCGGTCTTCCGGCACCAGCCCGACGCCGAACTGCGCCGCCTGCCAGTCGGCCATGGCGTGCAGCGGCTTGCTGTCCAGCCAGATCTGGCCGCTGACCAGCTGCGGATCATCCATCCGTGCGATGGTGCGCAGGGTGGAGGTCTTGCCCGCGCCATTGCGCCCCAGAAGGGCCAGCACCTCGCCCTCCTTCACGTCGAAACTGATGTCCTGCACGATGTAGCTCTCACCGTAATAGCTCTGCATCCCGGCGCAGGAGAAATAGGCCGCGCCTGTACCTGCAGCTGACTCTGCGGCGGCTGAACCTGCGGCGGCTGCGGTCGGGTCCGGGCTGGCAGTTGTTGCGGTCATGCGTGCGATCCTCCGAGATAGGCTTCCTGCACCTTCGGATTGCCCTTGATGTCAGCGGGCTTGCCGCCCGCGATGACCGTGCCCTGGGCCAGCACGCTGATGTGGTCGGCCAGGCTGAACACCACGTGCATGTCGTGTTCGATGACGATCTTGGTGATATGCGTGCCGACCCGCTGCAACAGGTCCACGGTATTGTTGGTGTCGGCACGCGACATGCCGGCGGTCGGTTCATCGAGCAGCAGCAGCTTCGGTTCCTGCACCAGACACATGGCCATTTCCAGCCTGCGCTTGTCACCGCGTGACAGGCTGGACGAGATGACGTCGCGTTTTTCATGCAGGCCGACTTCCACCAGCACCTTCTCGGCCATGTCGCGTACTTCGCCGCGGCTGCCGACTGTCTTCCACGCATTGATGCGGAAAGCCCCGTCCAGCTTGGCGAAGGCGGGGATCATGACGTTCTCCAGGATGCTCAGATCTGTGAATATCTCGGGCGTCTGGAACACACGGGCGACGCCGGTCTGGTTGATCTCGTGCGGCTTGATGCCCAGCAGCGACTTGCCGTTGAACATGACGCTGCCGGTGTCGGGGATCAGGCGCCCGACGAAGCAGTTCAGCAGGGTCGACTTGCCAGCACCATTGGGACCGATGATGGCATGAACCGTACCCTCCTCGACCGAAAGGTTGACCGCGTTCAGTGCCTTCAGGCCGCCGAACGCCTTGTTCACATCGTTGACTTCAAGGATGGCCATGTCCGTATTCCTTACTCGGCTGCCTGACGGGAACTGGCGGCGTCTGCGGCACGGGTGTCACCACCGCCGCGCCGTCGGTACCAGCCATGAATCCGCGTCAGACCTTCCATCAGGCCACCGGGCAGGAAGATCACGATGGCCATGAACACGATGCCGAGCAGCAGGCTCCAGCCCTCCCCCACGAACGGCCCGATGATGAAGACCAGCGTGTCGTTCAGGAAATCCGGCAGGAACGAGAAGCTCTCGCTCAACAGGCCGTCATTGTAGGACGAGAAGATGTTCTCGAAGTACTTGATCAGCCCGGCGCCCAGGATGGGTCCGATCAGGGTGCCCGCACCGCCGAGGATGGTCATCAGCACCACCTCACCCGAGGCGGTCCACTGCATCCGCTCCGCCCCGGCCAGCGGATCGGTCACCGCCAGCAGGGATCCTGCAAGCCCGGCATACATGCCCGAAATGATGAAGGCCGTCAGCGCATAGGGCCGGGTGTTGAAGCCGGTGTAGTTCATGCGCACCTGGTTGGTCTTGATCGCGCGCAGCATCATGCCGAAGGGTGAGCGCTGAATCCGCAGCGAGATGAAGAAGGCGATGATCAGCAGCACGCAGCAGAAGTAGAACCCGGGATAGCCGCTCATCTCCAGCCCGAACAGGTTGGTCGATGGCAGGCCCGCGCCCTGTTCGACGAACAGCCGGTCGATGATCCGCGCATCATCCTGCGACAGCTGCAGCCCGGTCTCGCCATTGGTGATCGGTGTCAGGACCGAATAGGCGAGGTTGTAGGACATCTGCGCAAAGGCCAGCGTCAGAATCGAGAAGTAGATGCCGGAGCGGCGCAGGCTGATGAAACCGATCAGGGCCGCGAACATGCCCGAGACCATGACACCGAAGATCACCGCCGGGATGACGTTCATGGTCACGCCCTTGAACATCCAGACCGCCGCGTAGGAACCGACACCCAGGAACGCGGCATGGCCGAACGACAGGTATCCGGTCAACCCGAACAGGATGTTGAAGCCGATGGCGAAGATGCCGTAGATCGCGAACTTCTGCAGCAGGTCGGGATAGTTCGCGCCCACCGGCCAGGCCAGCAAGGGCATGGCCAGCGCGGCAATGGTGAAGCCGATGAACAGCAGCTTGTCGTTACGTGTCAGGCCAGCAAACATCGGTCAGGTCTCCATGACGCCCTTGCGACCCATCAGGCCACGAGGACGAACCAGCAGGATGACGACGGCGATCAGGTAGATGATGATCTGATCGATGCCGGGGAAGATCGACTTGACCTCGTTCATGGAGGCAAAGGATTGCAGGATGCCGAGCATGAACCCGGCCAGCACCGCGCCGCTCAACGACCCCATGCCGCCGACCACGACAACCACGAAGGACAGCACCAGGAAGTCCATGCCCATGTGGTAATCAGGCGGCAGGATCGGCGTGTACATCACGCCAGCCATTCCGGCGATGACGGCCGCCATGCCGAAAACGATGGTAAAGCGTCGCTGGATGTTGATGCCGAGCAGGCCGACGGTCTCCCGATCAGCCATCCCGGCACGGACGACCATGCCGTAGGTCGTGAGATTGAGGAAGGCGAAGGCGGAGGCGATGACCACGCCTGCGAAGGCCAGATAGATCAGCCGCCACCAGGGATAGACCACCGCTTCGCCAAGCCCGAACCAGAGGCCGATGCTGGCGCTGCCTGCGATCACTTCCGGGGCAGGAGTGGGGATCGGGTTGGCACCGAACTGGGCCTTGATCAGTTCCTGCACGACGATGGCCAGACCAAAGGTCACCAGGATCTGTTCCGCGTGCGGGCGCTTGTAGAAATAGCGGATCAGGCCGCGTTCCATGCCCAGACCGATCAGCAGCATCAGCGGGATGGCGACCAGGATCGAAATGGGCACGGCGTAATCGATGATCATGGCGCCGGTGTCACCCCACCAGGCTTCCAGATACGGCACTTCCTTGTAGGCATCGAAGAAGGTGATGCTCTCGTCCTTGACCTTCTTGGAGATGGTCAGGACGGCCTGCACGGAAACGGCACAGAACGCACCAAGCATGAACAGCGCCCCGTGCGCGAAGTTCACCACGCCGAGCGTGCCGAAGATGATGGTCAGGCCAAGCGCGATCAGCGCATATGCGCCGCCCTTGTCGAGGCCATTCAGTAGCTGGAGAAGTATGACGTCCATGATCCCACCCGTCTGGAGTCAGTGCATCGCATCATGAAGCACATTCGTGCTGCTGAAACGAAGTTGGTCCGGCCATCCCGGGGAGGTGGGGCGACCGGACCAGTCCGAATTTCCGCGGCCGTTCGTTGGCGACCGCGGAAACTTCCGTGGTTCAGACCTTATAGGGGCCCAATTCGCCACCGAAGATGCCCGGGTCATAGGTGACCTGAGACGCCGGAACTTCCTGCACAACCTCGAGAAGGTCGAACTGGCTGCTCGGGTTCTCGTTACCACGCACGACCAGCACGTCCTTGAAGCACTGGTGATCCTCGGCGCGGTAGAGGGTCTTGCCATTACCCATTCCGTCAAATTCAAAGCCTTCCAGCGCCATGATGACCTCAGGCGGGTAGAAGGTGCCGGCACGTGCGCAGGCATCGGCATACAGGATCGTCTGCACGTAGCAGGTGTGTGCAGCCTGCGACGGCGGGAAGCCGTATTCCTGACCGAAGGACTTCACGAAGGCCTGCGAACCGGCATCCGACAGCGACCAGTTCCAGTTGGTCGTGCCATAGATGCCCTTGATGTTCTCGCCCGCACCCTGCGCCATCAGACGCGAGTACAGCGGCACCACGATCTGGAAGTCCTTGCCGTTCACCTGCTTGTCGCGCAGGCCGAACTGAACCGCCTGGGTCAGGGAGTTGATCATGTCCTTGCCGTAATGGTTCAGGATCAGCACGTCGGCACCGGAGTTCAGCACCGGCGTGATGTACTGGGAGAAGTCACCGGCACCCAGCGGGGTCTTGACCGCGTTGACCGTCTGCCAGCCGAGGGCTTCGGTGGTGTTCTTGATCGATTCTTCCTGCGTCCAGCCCCAGGTGTAGTCCGCTGTCAGATGGTAGGCGCGACGGTCGGTACCCATGGTTTCCTTCAGCACCGGACCCAGCGCTGCACCGGACATGTAGGCGTTGAAGAAATGGCGGAAGCCGTAACGGCGCTTGTCCTTGCCCGTGGTGTCGTTGGAATGGGTCAGGCCGTTCATGAAGATGACGCCCATCTCCTGCGCCAGGCTCTGCTGGGCGATGGCCACGCCGGACGACGAACCGCCCGAATACATGATCACGCCGTCCTTTTCGATCATCCGCTTGGCGGATGCGCGGGCGGCGTCGGACTTGGTCTGCGTGTCACCCGTGACATACTCGACCTTCTTGCCCAGCACGCCGTCACCCTTCAGCGCCAGCGGCTTCATGGTGTTCAGCATGCCGCCATCACCTTCACCGTTGATGTGCTTCACGGCCAGCTTGTAGGCACGCAGTTCGTCCGCGCCCTCATCAGCGTAGGCACCCGTCTGCGGCACGTTGAAGCCGAACTTGACGCTGCTCGCGTTGCCGGGATTGTTGCGGAATTCCTCGGCCCAGGCGTTGCGCACGAAGAACGACGGCGTGATCACGGCGCCGGCGCCCAGCGCCGTGCCTGCCTTCAGCACGCCACGGCGCGTCAGGCCACCGGTCTTGCGGTCATCAGATGTTGTCATGGGTTTTCCCCTCCCGAACGGGTCTTGTGGAAACATGTCCTGTTTGCCCCTGGCTCGGGGCCATGGGTTACAGGATCAGTACGCCTGTCTGTAAACAGAGGCAAACAACCATTGATAATTCAGGATAATTTTGTAAATTTCTCTACGCTCGAGTGTGTATTTCTGTAAATTATTTACCGATTGATCATCTGAGAGGACGCGACATGACCGTTGCAGCCCCCATTGGCATGAAAGTCAGGGCCCGTCGGAAATCACGCGGCATGACGCAGGTTGCGCTGGCCCGGCGGCTGGAGATTTCGGCGTCGTACCTGAACCTCATCGAATCGGACCGGCGGGCGGTGGGTGGCAGCCTGTTGCAGCGCATCGCCGAAGAGCTGGAGCTGGAGCTCGACGACCTGAGCGGGGACCGGGAACGGCGTCTGGTTGAACGGCTGGGCGAACTGGCTGCCGACCCGTCCATCCTGCAGCACCGCATCGACCCGGCGACCGCCAACGCCCTGGTCAGTCGCCACCCGGACTGGGCCGGTGCCCTGTTGAGCCTGTCGCGCGGCCTGCGGGACGCGGACCAGCAGATCACGGCGCTGTCCGACCGCCTCGACCAGGACCCGGCCCTGATGGAGGCGGTGCATCAGGTACTCAACAACGCCGCTGCCGTGCGCTCCACGATGGAGATCCTGTCGTCGGTGGACGACCTGCCCGATGAACAGCGCGCGCGCTTCATCGAGATCGTGCTGTCACAGAGCAGCGCGCTGTCCAGCACGGCAGAACAGCTGGTGGTTCTGTTCAGTGCCGGCAGCACCCACAACCGGTCGCTCTCTCCGGCGGAGGAAGTGGATGACTTCCTGATCCAGAACCAGAGCTACTTCCCGGCGCTGGAAGACGCGGCGCGGGACCTGCGGCGGGAAGTGCGCGCTTGCGGACAGACAATCGAAGGCGCGCTGACCGCATTCCTGCTGCAGAAGTTCGGCATCTCCGTTTTCAACCGATCGCCCGTGGAAGCCGATCTGAGCCGATTCCGCAATCACACCCACTTCGATGCCGCAGACAAGGTCCTGACGTTCCTGGACAATGCACCGCCCCCTACCCGTCAGTTCCAGCTTGCCCGACTGGCCAGCCAGTTGATCGCCCCGGACGCCATCGCCGAGGTCGCCGACGACGAACTGCTGACCAGCGAAGAGGCACGGGCGCGGGCGCGGGGCGCTCTGACGAGCTGGCTGGCCGCTGCGGCGCTGTTTCCCTACGAGACGTTTCTGGAGGACGCGATCCGCCACCGCTATGACGTGGAGCTGCTGCGGCAACGCTATTCCGCCAGTGTCGAGCAGATCTGCCAGCGGCTCGTATCCTTGCGCAAGCCGGGGGCGGAGGGGATCCCGTTCGGCTTTCTGCGCGCCGACCCGTCCGGCCATATCAGCAAGCGGTTTCCCATCGCCGGGTTGCCGATCCCGCGCGGCGGCAATGGCTGCCCGCTGTGGCCGCTGTATGGTGCCTTCCAGACTTCCGACCGGGTGATCCGGCAACTGGCGGAGTTTCCCAACGGCAGCCGCTATCTGTTCATCGCCCGCACCGTGCGCCACGAACCGGCACTGTTTCATGAGGCTCCGTTCCTGCACGCGGTGATGCTGGCCTGTGATGTCGTGCATGCGGATCAGACCGTCTATGCGGATGGTCTGGATTTCGCGGCACGGCAGATGGCGACACCTGTTGGCCCGAACTGCCGCCTGTGTGCCCGCACCAGTTGCCTGCACCGTGGCGAGGAATCGATCCTGAGTTCCCGCTGACCGGAATTGCACTACACTGACCGTCAGGACGACCCTGCCGCAGATCAACGACGGCAGGGCGACGAGGGGGAGGGACCGCCGTGGCCAATGGTGGGACAGGCAAGCTCGGCGCGCGTATCCTGATTGCCGAGGATGAGCCGAATATCGTGGAACTGCTGACCTTCGTCCTGCAACGGGCGGGGTGCGAGATCCGTTCGGTCAGCGACGGCGAAGCCGCGATTGCCGAGATCCGACGGGACCCGCCGGATGTGTTGCTGCTGGATCTCATGCTGCCCAGGAAGGACGGCTATGAAGTGTTGAAGGCCGTGCGCGGCAGCGCCACCCATGCTGCCCTGCCCGTGGTCATGCTGACGGCAAAGGGTCAGGAAAAGGACCGCAAGGTTGCTGAATCGCTGGGCGTGGATGTCTTCATCACCAAGCCGTTTTCCAATCAGGAAGTCGTCGACAGTGTCCTGAAACTGGCGCGCACCTGATGCGGGGGCCGATCTGATGCCCCGCCAGAAACTGCGCGACGCCGCCTTCATCCTGCCGTTCTTCGGGCTGATCCTGATCATGCCCCCCTTTGTCGATATCTTCTTCAGCACCCGGTTGCTCGGCGGGATCCCCGGCATCCTGCTGTATATCTTCGGCGTCTGGACCATGCTGATCGTGCTGGGCGCCATCCTGTCGCGTCGCCTGATCACGGATGGCGATGCCGCCGAAACGCCGCCGCGCCCGATGCAGCCGCCACCGCAGCAGGAGCGCCCCGATGCTGACCGCTGATGTGGTCGTCACGATTGCGCTCTGCTACGTCGGACTGCTGTTCCTGCTGGCGTTCCTGAGCGACCGCTGGAGCCGCCGCGGCAACAACTGGATCCGCAATTCGCCCCTGCTCTACACCCTGTCGATCTCGGTCTACTGCACGTCCTGGACATTCTATGGTGCCGTGGGGTCGGCGGCCCGCAACGGGCTGGAGTTCATCACCATCTATCTCGGCCCGACGCTCGTCTTCCTTGGCTGGTGGTATCTGCTGCGAAAACTGGTGCGGATCGGCCATGTGAACCGCATTTCCTCCATCGCCGATCTGATTTCCTCCCGCTATGGCAAGAGCAACACGCTTGCGGTCATCGTGACCCTGATCGCGGTGATCGGCACCACGCCCTACATCGCGCTGCAACTGAAGGCGGTGACCACCAGTTTCGAAGTGGTGAGCGGCGGTCGCGGTGACCTGCTGGGCAATCTTTCCGGCGACGGCACCGGGTTCGATGCAGCCCTGTGGGTGGCAGTCGGCATGGCGCTGTTCACCATCCTGTTCGGCACCCGCAACCTGGACGCCAACGAACAGCATCCGGGCGTGGTCGCGGCCATTGCGTTCGAAGCGCTGGTGAAGCTGCTGGCGCTGCTGCTGGTGGGGCTTTACGTCGTCTTCTCCTTCGGCGGGCTGGAGAACCTGTTTTCCGAGGAAATGAGCAAGCGCTTGCTGGAACGCGAGAACGTCTTCGGCAGCCGCTGGGCCGTGCTGACGTTCCTGTCCGCCACCGCCATCATCTGCCTGCCACGGGAATTTCAGGTCACGGTGGTGGAGAATGCCCGCGAATCGCATCTGCGTACCGCCGGGTGGCTGTTCCCTGCCTACCTGCTGCTGATCTGCCTGTTCGTTCTGCCCATCGCCGCCGCGGGTCTCACCCGCCTGCCGGAGGGGGCAAACCCGGACATGTTCGTGCTGACCGTGCCGATGGCAGGCAACCAGGAA
The DNA here is from genome assembly GCA_029210175.1 of Minwuia sp. Taxonomy (GTDB): domain Bacteria; phylum Pseudomonadota; class Alphaproteobacteria; order Minwuiales; family Minwuiaceae; genus Minwuia. The sequence continues at coordinate 265,449 of JARGPL010000027.1, forward strand.
ATGCTGGCCCTGTTCGCCTTCATCGGCGGCTTTTCGTCGGCCACATCAATGGTGATCGTTGCCTGCATCGCGCTGTCGATCATGATCTCCAACCACATCGTCATGCCCGTTGTCCTGCGGCTGCGCTGGCTCGGCCTGTATGACAGTGGCGATCTGAAGACGCTGGTGCTGTTCAGCCGCCGGTTCTCCATCCTGCTGATCCTGTTTCTCGGCCTGCTGTATTACCGCCTCAGCGCGCAGACCGAAGCACTCGCCGCAATGGGCCTGATCGCCTTCGCCGGCGTCGCGCAGTTCCTGCCCAGCCTGCTGGCGGGCCTTTACTGGCGGCAGGCGACGGCCAGAGGCGCCAAGCTGGGGCTGATCGCCGGCGTGCTGCTCTGGGCCTATACACTGCTGCTGCCCAGTCTGGCGGAAGATGGGACGTTCTTTGCCGACACCATCGCGCACGGCCTGTTCGGATTGGAAATGCTGCGCCCGGAAGCCTTGTTCGGCCTGACCGGTTTCGACCCGCTGGTACATGCGATTGTCTGGAGCCTGACCGCCAACACCGCCCTGCTGATCGCCGGGTCGCTCTTCAGCGAGATGGCACCACTGGAACGATTGCAGAGCGCGCTGTTCGTGGACGCATTCCGCAATGCGCCGGGCGACGAATCCCGCGCGCTCGTCCGCTCCGCCGCCATCGATGATCTGCGCCTGCTGTCGCGGCGAATCCTGGGCAGCGACAAGGCGGACCGGCTGTTCCTGGACTTCGCCCAGCGACAGGGGCGCGACGACGGTGTGCCCGTGGCTGACAATGCCTTCATCACCCATCTCGAACGACAGATCGGCGGCAACGTGGGCGCGGCATCCGCCCGTGTGATGATCTCGGAGGTCGTATCGGGGGAGACCATCAGCTTCGACGAAATCATCCGCATGGTCGATGAGACCCAGCAGGTCATCGAATACAGCCAGGCACTGGAGGCCAATTCCCGCACCCTGCATCAGACTGCTGCCCAGTTGCGGCAAGCGAATCAGCGGCTGATGCGGCTGGATAACGAGAAGGATGATTTCCTCAGCCAGGTGAGCCATGAACTGCGCACCCCCATGACCTCCATCCGGTCCTTCGCCGAGGCCCTGCTGAAAGCCGATGAGATGCCGGCGGCGCAGGCCAAGCGCTTCATGGGCATCATCCATGACGAAAGCCTGCGGCTCACCAGCCTGCTTGACGACATCCTGGACCTCAGCCATCTGGAAAGCGGGGAGGTTCGCTGGCAGGTCGAGCACCTGGACCCGGAAAGCGCCGTCACCAATGCCATTGCCGCCTGTGAAGGACTGGCGACGGAAACCGGTGTTGTCATCACCTGCACGCCATCCGCCGCCGGACCGGTGGTCGAGGGCAACCGGGACCGGTTGAGCCAGATCCTGATCAACCTGATTTCCAACGCCATCAAGTACAATGATTCCCCCGACCCCCGGGTCCATGTGGCCTGCGAAGTCCATTCGGACGGCTGGCAGGTGCATGTCCGCGACAATGGTCCCGGCGCCGGCGACGTGGAGCCCGATCAGCTGTTTTCCAAGTTTGCGCGTGGCTGGCGGCAGATTGCCAAGGGACGGTCCGGCACTGGCCTGGGGCTGGCCATCAGCGCCGAGATCGCCAGACGCCACGGCGGCGAACTCGCCCTGACCGAGACGTCCGACAATGGCAGCTGCTTCACCCTCACCCTCCCCCTCGCGCCATAGCGGGGGCCGCGGAACAAACCCAGCGGGAAGCCGACGCCGCGTAGCTTTCGCCAACGGCGCACGGGAACGAAACAGGACGCACGCGTCACCACCAGATCGGCTTCGCCGCTCACCCCCTGCCCTTCCCTTCCAGTCCCCCGGTCGAGGGGGAAGGGAAGGGAGAGCGAAGGGCTGGAGTCAGGCGGCTTGCACGGCCTTTGCCTCGTCGAACGTCAGACCATCCGGCCCGCCGCTGACATGCACGGTCGTGCCATCCGCGATCTGTCCGGCGAGGATGCGTTCCGCCAGGGCGTTCTGCAGTTCCCGCTGGATCACCCGCTTCAGCGGCCGGGCACCATAGACCGGGTCGTAACCTGCCTCCGCCAGCCAGTCGTGGGCACCGGAATCCAGTTCCAGTTCGATCTTCCGCTCCGCCAGCAGCTTCCGCAGGTGGCGCAGCTGAATGTCGACGATGCCGCCCATGTGGGCGCGTGCAAGGCGGTGGAACAGGATGATCTCGTCCAGCCGGTTGACGAACTCGGGCCGGAAGTGATCCCGCACCGCCTTCATCACCTGTGCCTCGGCCAGCGCGACATCATCGTCGGCATCCAGCGCGGCCAGATGTTCGCTGCCCAGGTTGGAGGTCATGATGATCAGCGTGTTGCGGAAATCCACGGTGCGCCCCTGCCCATCCGTCAGGCGACCGTCATCCAGCACCTGCAACAGGACGTTGAAGACATCCGGATGCGCCTTCTCGACCTCATCGAACAGGATCACCTGATACGGCCTGCGCCGCACGGCCTCCGTCAGGGCACCGCCCTCGTCGTAGCCGACATAGCCCGGCGGGGCACCGATCATGCGGGCGACCGCATGCTTCTCCATGTATTCGGACATGTCGATGCGAACCATCGCCTGATCGTCGTCGAACATGAACTCGGCCAGGGCCTTGGTCAGTTCGGTCTTGCCGACACCGGTCGGGCCGAGGAACAGGAAGGAACCGATGGGCCGATTCGGATCCTGCAGACCTGCGCGGGACCGGCGGACGGCGTGGGCAACGGCGGTGATGGCCTCTTCCTGGCCGATCACACGCTCCCCGATCTTCTTCTCCATCTGCAACAGCTTCTCGCGCTCACCGGCCAGCATCTTCTCGACCGGCACCCCGGTCCAGCGGCTGACGATGATGGCGATATCCTCATCAGTCACGGATTCGCGAACACCTGCCGGAGCACACTTGCCTTCGGCTTCCGACAGCTTCCGCTCCAGATCCGGGATCAGGCCATAGGTCAGCTCACCGGCGCGGGCCAGGTCGCCGCGACGCTTCGCATCTTCCACATCGTTGCGGGCGCGATCCAGCTCTTCCTTGACGTGCTGCGCCTCGCCCAGCTTGTCCTTCGCGGCCTGCCAGCGCGCGGTCTGTGCCCGGCTCTGCTCTTCCAGATCGGCCAGTTCGGTCTCCAGCTTCTGCAACCGGTCGCGGGATGCCTGATCATCTTCCTTCGTCAGGGCCTCACGCTCGATCTTCAGCTGGATCGCGCGCCGGTCGATCAGTTCCAGTTCCTCGGGCTTGGAATCGACCTGCATGCGCACGCGGCTCGCCGCCTCATCCACCAGATCGATGGCCTTGTCGGGCAGGAACCGGTCGGTGATGTAGCGGTTGGACAGGGTTGCCGCCGTCACGATGGCCGTGTCGGAGATGCGCACCCCGTGATGCACCTCGTACTTCTCCTTCAGGCCACGCAGGATGGAAATCGTGTCCTCCACCGTCGGCTCCGCCACGAACACCGGCTGGAACCGGCGTGCCAGGGCGGCATCCTTCTCGATATGCTTGCGGTATTCGTCCAGTGTGGTCGCGCCCATGCAATGCAGCTCACCGCGCGCCAGGGCGGGCTTCAGCAGGTTCGACGCGTCCATCGCGCCATCCGCCTTGCCCGCACCGACCAGGGTGTGCAGCTCATCAATGAACAGCACGATCTCGCCGGCGGCGGACTGGACTTCCTCCAGCACCGCCTTCATGCGTTCCTCGAACTCTCCGCGATACTTGGCACCGGCGATCATGGCCCCCAGGTCGAGGACCAGCAGCCGCTTGTTCTTCAGGCTTTCCGGCACGTCGCTGTCGACAATGCGCCGGGCCAGCCCTTCGGCAATCGCGGTCTTGCCGACACCGGGTTCACCGATCAGCACGGGGTTGTTCTTGGTTCGGCGCGACAGCACCTGAATGGCGCGACGGATCTCGTCATCGCGGCCGATCACCGGGTCCAGCTTGCCTTCACGCGCCGCTTCCGTCAGGTCACGGGCATAGCGTTTCAGGGCGTCGTAGCCATCCTCGGCCGACGCGCTGTCTGCGGTGCGGCCCTTGCGCATGTCATTGATCGCCGTGTTCAGCGCCTGCGGGGCAACCGCAGCAGCGCTCAGGATCTTCGATGCCTCGGCGTCGGTGGCCATGGCCAGCGCCAGCAACAACATTTCTGCGGTAACGAACTTGTCGCCCGCCTTCGTCGCCAGCTGCTCGGCCTGTTCGAACACCCGCGCCAGTTCCGGTGCCAGATAGATCTGGCCGGCCCCCGCACCTTCAACCCTGGGCAGCTTGCCCAGCGCCACTTCGGTCTGCAGCAATGCCTGCTTGGCGTCGCCCCCTGCCGCGGCGATCAGCGTCGCCGCCATGCCTTCCTCATCATCCAGAAGGACCTTCAGCAGGTGTTCGGTGGTGAAACGCTGATGGCCGGACCTGACGGCCAGCCCCTGGGCGCTTTGCAGAAAGCCGCGTGCCCGCTCGGTATATTTCTCGAAGTCCATGGTTCCCTCATTTCCAAGCCCGCGTCCAACGCCCCATCCGGGCCCGTCATCGGCGTCTCACAAAGGTTGCCTGTCATGTGCGCGTCGCCGCGCGGTTCAGATGCCAGACCCCCACGCTGGGCTGCCTGACACCTCATATGTTGTCATTGGGCAGCACCGCCGCAAGATCGCAAAAAGCGAAAATGCCCGACCAGCGTCCATGCGGGACGCCGCAGCCTGCCCCAGATCCGGCCGCCGGATGCAGCGGCCTGATGTGACCCTTGATCCCTGCCGCAGGGCGGGACACTCTCTGGCCATGGCACAGATCACCAGAATATGCCGATACCCGGTCAAGGGACTGTCGGTCGATGACGTGGACCGTGTCGACCTTGCGGTCGGCCAGGGCATGCCGTTTGACCGCAGGTGGGCGATTGCCCACGGGTCGACCAGCTTTGACCCGACCGATCCGAAACACTTGCCGAAGACCAGTTACCTGCAACTGATGCAGCATGAACGGCTGGCCACCCTGCAGGCCGAATTCTCCGACAAAGATGAAACCCTGACCCTGATGCGCGACGGTCGGCAGGTTGCGAAGGGCAATCTGTCCCTGCCCATCGGACGCAGCCTGATCGAACAGTTCCTGTCCGCCTGGGGCAAGGCAGAGATCAACGGCACGCCGAAGATCGTCACCACCGATGGTCCGGAACTGAGTGATTGCGGCCTGCCCGTGCTGTCGCTGATCAACCTGGCGACCGTGCGTGACATCGAACGGGTGGCGCGAAAGCCCATCGACCCGCTACGGTTCCGCGGCAACATCTATGTCGATGACATGCCGGCCTGGTCGGAGTTCGATCTGGTGGGCAAGGCGGTCAGGGCGGGCGGCACCACGCTGCAGGGCCTGGCCCGTATCGACCGCTGCGGCGCGACCAACGTGAACCCGGAAACGGCAGAGCGGGACATGCAGATGCCGAAAGTGCTGCAATCGGGCTTCGGGCACGTGGACTGCGGTATCTACCTGTCGGTGACAGGGGCCGGAACAATCGAAGTGGGCAACATTGTCGGGGAGGACAGTGATGGAGATCGGTGACAATCCGGGGGGGACACCGTCCTTTGGCCTCAGCCCGGATCAGCGGGAGATTCTCGACACCGCTGACCGGTATGGGCGCGAACAACTGGGTCCGCTGGCCCAGCGCATGGACGATGAGGAATGGTGGCCCGATGCGGAATTCCGCGCCCTGGGCAAGATGGGATACCTGGGGGTCACTGCGCCGGAAGACTACGGTGGCGCGGGCATGGACATCTTCGGGTCCGGCCTGGTGCTGCAGGCATTCAGCCGCTGGAACCCGGCCCTCGGACTTGCCTGGGTGGCGCATGACAATCTGTGCATGAACAACATCCTGCGCAACGCCAACGATGACATCCGCAAGCGCTATGTCCCGGATCTGGTGGACGGCAGCCTGATCGGCGCGCTCGGCCTGACGGAGCCGGGGGCCGGATCGGATGCGCTGGGGTCCATGGCCACGACGGCGCGCCGCGACGGCGATGACTACATCCTGAACGGGCGAAAGCTCTACATCACCAATGGCCCCATCGCCGACGTGCTGCTGATCTATGCAAAGACCGACCGCGACAGGGGCGCGAAGGGCATATCCGCCTTTGTAGTGGAAAAGGACGCCCCCGGATTCCAGGTCGCGCAGAAACTCAACAAGATGGGGTTCCGGGGCAGCCAGACCGGGGAGCTTGTGTTCGATGACTGTCGCGTACCCGCCGCCAATCTGGTCGGTGAGGAAAACAGGGGCCACGTCGTCGTCATGTCCGGACTGGACCTGGAACGGGCGATGATCTCTCCCATCTGCCTCGGCATTTCGGAACGCGCGCTGGAGCTTTCGGTGGACTACGCGCGGGAGCGCAAGCAGTTCGGCAAGCCCATCGCCAGCTTCCAGATGGTGCAGTCCCACATCGCCGACATGTACACGATGGTGGAGGCCATTCGCCTGTTCACCTATCGCGGCCTGTCCGTGGTCAACGACCTGGTGGAAGGTGAAGGCGGACGCGGCGACGTGCACAAGCTCAGTGCCGCGTCGGTCATGTTTGCCGCCAACACCATGAACCGGGTGCTGGACCTGGCGGTTCAGGTCCATGGCGGCATCGGCTACATCTGGGAAAGCGAGATCAACCGCCTGTACCGCCACACCAAATTGCTCGAAATCGGTGCCGGCACCACGGAAGTCCGCAAGATGATCATTGCCGAGGAAGTGCTGAAGTAAGGCCGTCACGGCCCGTTCGCCAAAGTGCCTGCATGGGGCTTGGCGACCCGGAAACAGCGTGGTATAGACCCTCGCGACTGGCGGATGAGAGTCCGCCGGATGGAATTCTATTTCTCTGGCCACCCCGCACCGGGGGCACCCCCGGGTGGGCAGGCCAATGTTGAAGACGAAAGAGGAACGCCTTGGAAGTCAGCGTACGCGATAACAACGTCGACCAGGCCCTTAAGGTCCTGAAGAAAAAGATGCAGCGCGAAGGCATCTTCCGCGAAATGAAGCTTCGCAATTATTACGAGAAGCCGTCCCAGCGACGTGCGCGCGAAAAGGCAGAAGCTGTCCGCCGCGCCCGCAAGCTGGCGCGCAAGCGCGCCCAGCGCGACGGCCTCTGATCCTTCCCTGACGGGACAGCGATCGCACTGAACGACCCGGTGGTCCCGCCACCGGGCGTTTTTGTGTGTCTGGCCCGGATCAGGGAATGACCGGGCCTTATCGGGCCCGACAGGTCACCCCGGGCGTCAGACCCGGGGTCCACGCTTTCTCACACCGACGTGCACCGCAAGGCGTGGATGCCGGATCGGCGCTCCGCTTGTCCGGCATGACAGGTTTGGGGCGCAGGCACATTCACCTCTGACGCTGCCAAGCGGACCTGATCCGCGTGCCCAGCCTTTCAGGGGTTGGGCGGCACCCTGCGTACACGGGCCAAGCCCGCGCACGCCGTCCGGGGTGCGGAAGGCGCGGTAGATCGCACACATCGCTGTCACCCCGGGCGTCAGACCCGGGGTCCACGCTTTCTCGCACCGACACAGGCCGCAAGGCGTGGATGCCGGATCGGCGCTCCGCTTGTCCGGCATGACAGGTTTCCGATTGCCCTCAACCGAACTTCGCCAGGAACTTCACGATCATTCGGGTGCGGTCGTTGAACAGTTTCGGGGTGAAGAACTGTCCGGCGGCGCGCTTGGAGACTTCGCCGAGGGTGGGATAGGGCAGGATGGCACCGGCGACGTCGCCGATCTTCATCTCCTTCGAGATGGCCAGCGCCCAGAGGCCGATCAACTCACCGGCGTGGGCGCCGACGATACCTGCGCCCAGGATGCGGCCCTTCTTCGTGGTGATCACCTTGATGAAGCCGGTGCCGACGCGTTCCGCCGAGGCACGGTCATTTTCCGCGAACGGCCAGCGGAGGACATTGATCTCCCCATTGGCGTCCTTCGCCTGCTCTTCCTGCAGGCCGACCCAGGCGAGTTCAGGGTCCGTATAGGTGCCCCACGGCACCGCATCCGTCCTTGCCTTCGCGGGCAGGCGGAACAGCATGTTGCGGATGACGATTCCGGCGTGATAGCCCGCTACATGCGTGAACTGCAGCCCGCCGGCCACATCGCCGATGGCATGGACCCGGCGGTTGCTGGTACGCAGGCGGGCGTCGACCTGAATGCCCTTCGATGAATGGTTGATACCCGCCGCGTCGAGGTTCAGCTTCGCCACGTTGGCCTGGCGTCCGGCGGCGACCAGCAGGTGGCTGCCACTGACTTTCTCATCCCCGTCCAGGACGATGACCGGGTGCCCGTCGGCATCCTGTTCAACCGACGTGATCTTCACCCCTTCGCGGATGTCCACGCCGTCTGCACGGATGCGTTCCAGCGCAATGGCGGTCAGTTCCGGATCATCCTTGCCAAAGGCGCGGAACGCCTCGAACACCGTGACCTTCGATCCCAGCCTGCGGTGCGCCTGGGCCATTTCCAGCCCGATGGGGCCGCCGCCGATGATCAGCAGGTGCGCCGGCTGTTCCCGGTTCTCGAACAGGGTTTCATTGGTCAGATAGGGCACATCAGCCAGACCGGGGATCGGCGGTGCGACAGCCGATGACCCGGTGGCGATGACGAAACGGCGGGCGCGGATGCGCTGCCCCCCCGCCTCTATCGTGCGTTCATCGATGAAGCGTGCCCAGTCACGGATCACCGTGACCCCCATCCCCTCGAACCTTTCCTGGCTGTCCACCGGCGCAATGCCATCGATGACCGCGCGGACATGATCGACGACCTTCGGGAAGTCGACGGTGGGCGCGGTCGCGGTCACGCCGAAGGGTGCGGACCCTGTCCAGGCGTGGGCGTGATGCCCGGCGGCCAGCAGCGCCTTCGACGGCACGCAGCCATAATTGAGGCAATCGCCCCCCATCTCCCCGCCTTCGATCAGGATGGTGGGCGCGCCCATCTGGGACGCCCCCGCAGCAACGCTCAGGCCGCCGGAACCACCGCCAATGACACAGATATCGGTTTCCAGAATGTCGGACATGGGGGATGCTTCCTGTTCAGGTCGGCGGGGCCAGCGTGCGGGTCAGTGGCACTGTGCAGAGATGGCGGGGCGGACGGTCATGCCGTCCATGATGCCTCAGATATGACAGATGTGGTGGAATTGCAGCCCCGGCGCGGTTGACTTGACCGTGAGGCCCCAATATACACCCCATCTCTTGCGCCCGGCATACCCGCCGGGCCTTTCCGTTCGATCAGGAGAGCCTGTCGTGAAGCGTACATTCCAGCCGAGTAACCTCGTGCGCAAACGCCGTCATGGCTTCCGCGCCCGCAAGGCCACGGTCGCCGGCGCGACCATCCTGCGCCGTCGTCGCGCAAAGGGTCGCAAACGGCTGTCCGCCTGAGGCGCGGCCGCATGGAAGTCGGTCGTTTGAAACGGCGGGCCGACTTCCTCAGGCTCGCACGGTCGGGACGTCGCACCGCCTCACAGGGGCTGGTGCTGCAGGCCGCACCCATGCCGCCGCTGGCTGATGATGCCGCGGCGATACGCATTGGTTTCACCGCATCCAAGAAAGTCGGGAACGCGGTTCGGCGCAATCGCGCGAAGCGGCGCCTGCGCGCGCTCGTCGCAGAACATCTGCCTGCCCGTGCCCAGACCGGCAACGATTACGTGCTGATCGCGCGGGCCGCGACCGTCGACCGGGATTTCGGCGATCTGACCGATGACCTGCTGCATGCGCTGAAACGCCTCAAGCTGCTGCGCGGGGACCGGGTCTGATGCTGAGACAGATCGCCATCCTGCCCATTCGGTTCTATCAGTACGTGATTTCGCCCTGGCTCGGGCCGAATTGCCGGTTTCAGCCCACCTGTTCCGCCTACGCGATCGAGGCGCTGGAACGCCACGGCCTGCTGCGCGGCAGCTGGCTGGGGCTGCGGCGCCTGTCACGTTGTCACCCCTTTGGCGGTCATGGCTATGATCCTGTGCCGGAACCGCGTAAAAGCGCGGCACACGTGGCGCATGACTGTCCTTCCCACCGCCGCCCCTGATCCCTGACGTCGAGGCCTATCCATGTCCGAACAGCGCAATCTGATCCTGGCCATCGTGCTGTCAGTGGCAATTCTCTTCGGGTTCCAGACCCTGTTTCCGGGCGACCCGCCGCCACCGCCGCCGCTTGAGGCCCCGTCCGCAGGAGCAACGGGCACGCCGGGTTCCGGTGGCGCAATCCCCGGCGCAGGCAACGGTACGGTCGCCGGCTCCGGTGCCGCAGTTGGCATCACAGGTGTGCCGGGCACCGTGCCCACAGGGGCAATGAACCGCGCCAATGCCATCGGTTCCGAGCCGCGCATCCGCATCGACACACCCCGCCTGCACGGCTCCATCCGTCTGCGCGGTGCCTGGATCGACGATCTGACCCTGGCCGACTACCGCCAGACCACGGACCCGACGTCGCCGGAAATCGAGCTGCTGAACCCGCGCAATGCCCCGGACCCGTACTTCGTGGACTTCGGCTGGCTGAACGCCCGTGGCAGTGCCGTCGCCGTACCCACCGCCGAAACCGTATGGGCGGCCGACCGGACCGTGCTCGCCCCCGGGCAACCCGTCATACTGACCTGGGACAATGGTGGGGGCCTGACCTTCATCCGCCGGTTCGCAATCGACGACAAGTACATGTTCACGGTCGAGCAGTCGGTGCGCAACAGTTCCGGTCAGCCCGTGACCCTGCATTCATATGGCCGCGTCAGCCGCCATGGCACGCCGGAGACCAGCGGCTTCTACATCCTGCATGAAGGCATGCTCGGGTCGATGCAGGACAAGGTGATGGAAGTCGACTACGACACCATTGCCGAAGACGGTGACATCACCGAGCAGGCACGGGCGGGCTGGATCGGCTTCACCGACAAGTACTGGATGACGATGCTGATCCCCGACGCTGCGACAGCGTTCGAAGGGGCCTTCCGCCACACCTATGTCGGTGGCGTGGACAAGTACCAGACGGATTTCCTGGCCGAAGCGCTGACCATTGCCCCCGGATCCGAGATCACCCAGACAAACCGGCTGTTCGCCGGTGCCAAGGAAGTCGACCTGATCAACAGCTATGCGGAACGGCTCGGCATTCCGCTGTTCGAGAACGCCATCGACTGGGGCTGGTTCCCGTTCCTGACCAAGCCGCTGTTCATTGCCATCGACTTCTTCAACGGTCTGCTCGGCAATCTGGGCCTGGCGATCATCGCCACGACCATCATCATCAAGACCCTGTTCCTGCCGCTGGCCTACAAGTCCTATGTGTCGATGAACGCCATGAAGGAACTGCAGCCGGAAATGGTGAAGATCCGCGAACGCTATGGCGAGGATCGCCAGCGGATGCAGCAGGAAATGATGGGCCTGTACAAGAAGAACAAGGTCAATCCGGTTTCCGGCTGTGTACCGATCCTGTTGCAGATTCCGGTGTTCTTCGCGCTCTACAAGGTGCTGTTCGTCACCATCGAAATGCGCCATGCGCCTTTCTATGGCTGGATTCAGGATCTGTCCGCGCCGGACCCCACCAATATCTTCACCCTGTTCGGCCTGATCCCCTGGGATACGCCCGACCTGCTGCACCTCGGTATCTGGCCGATTCTGATGGGCGGGTCCATGTGGCTGCTGCAGAAGATGAACCCGACACCGCCGGATCCGATGCAGGCGCGCATCATGATGATGCTGCCGATCGTGTTCACGTTCTTCCTGGCACGCTTCCCCGCTGGTCTTGTCATCTACTGGACTGCCAACAACCTGCTGTCGATTGGCCAGCAGTACGTGATCAAGCGGCAGATGGCGGCGAAGAAGAAGCGGCTGGCCGCAAGTGGCGGCGCTGGCAAGTGATGCTGTCCGACCACGGACGCGGCGCCGGTGCTGAAGCATGATCGATCCGGAACCGGACATCGAGGCAGGGCGAAAGCTGTTTGCGGGTGAATGCACGTTCCTGAAGGGCGTCGTCCATCTGGATCATCTGCCCCCGCCAGACATGCCCGAAACCGCCTTCATCGGTCGGTCCAACGTGGGCAAGTCCAGTCTGGTGAACGCCCTGACCGGCCGCAAGGCGCTGGCCCGGACATCCAACACCCCCGGCCGCACGCAGGAACTGAACTTCTTCGATCTTGGGGGGCGGTTGATGCTGGTCGACCTGCCCGGCTATGGCTTTGCCAAGGCGCCAAAGCCGGCGGTCGAGGCATGGACACGGCTGATCCGCCGTTACCTGCAGGGCCGTCCGAACCTGACACGGGTGAACCTGCTGATCGACGCCCGGCACGGCATCAAGCCGCCGGACGAGGATTTCATGACCATGCTCGACAAGTCAGCAGTGGTGTTTCAGGTGATCCTGACGAAGGCGGACAAGCTGAAGATCCCGCAGCAGGAAAAGGTCATGCGCGAAACCGTGCAGGGGCTGTCGAAACATGTTGCAGCCTATCCGAAGCAGTTTCTGACCAGTGCGGAGAAGGGCACCGGCATCCCGGAACTGCGCGCGGAACTGGAACGTCTGGCGACCTAGCCAGCGGGCGGTCTATAAAAGAAGCCGAATCAAGGCGGAGGGGGACCCGTTCGTGGACGACGAACTGATGAAGAAGGCCGCGACACTGCAGGAAGCCCTGCCGTATCTGAAGCGGTTCGCAGGCGAAGTCTTTGTGGTGAAATATGGTGGCCACGCGATGGGGGACGCATCCCTGTCGCAGGCATTCGCCCGCAACATCGTGCTGTTGAAGCAGGTGGGCATTCACCCGGTGATCGTGCATGGCGGCGGTCCACAGATCGGGGCCATGCTGGACCGGCTGAAGATCCAGAGTGAATTCGTCGATGGGCTGCGCGTCACCGACCGCGCCACGGTGGACATCGTGGAAATGGTTCTTTCCGGGTCCATCAACAAGCAGATCGTGACCGCGATCCAGCAAGCCGGTGGCATGGCCATCGGCCTGTCAGGCAAGGACGGCGGCCTGATCCAGGCGCGGAAGCTGAACCGGTCACGGCGCGACCCGGATTCCAACATCGAACGCATCCTGGACCTTGGCTTCGTGGGTGAACCGAAGCTGATCAACCCCGACATCTTCAATGCCATCGATCTGGATTCGGTGATTCCCGTCATCGCTCCCATCGGCGTCGGCAAGAATGGCGAGACCTTCAACATCAACGCGGATTCCGCTGCCGGTGCCATCGCCTCGGCCCTGTCGGCGGCGAAGCTGATCATGCTGACGGACGTGGCCGGCGTATTGGACAGCGAAAAGAAGCTGGTGCAGGTCCTGACGCCGCGCGACGTGCTTGTCCTGCGCGGTCAGGGGGCCATCACCGGCGGCATGATCCCGAAGATCGAAACCTGCCTGGACGCCATCCGCAACGGCGTCGGCTCCGCCACCATCCTCGACGGCAGGGTGCCGAACGTGGTGCTGCTGGAAACCTTCACCGAACATGGTGTCGGCACCATGATCCGCCGCGATGAGGTCGCTGACGAGGAAGACTGAACCGCACCCGGGCCACGCGAAACGCCACGCCTGCGGAACAGGCACGGCGCAGCGTGGTCAGGTAGTCGGATGGTCAGGCGAACTTGTACGCGCCGCCCTTTTCCAGCGCGACCTTCCAGGCCGGACGGGCATGCAGGGCGTCGATCCAGCGATCGACGTTCGGGAACGCACCGCGCTTGCCGAATGCCCCCAGGATCTCGCCCACGAAGCTCATGTTCACGTCGGCACCGGTCAGGCTGTCGCCAACCAGGAAGTCGCGGCCTTCGAGCTGGCGGTTGACGTGGCCCACATGGTTGGCGATCTCGCTCTCGATGCGCGGGTGCAGCGGCGCACCGGCTTCGCCCAGGCGACCCACATACATGAACAGCATCAGCGGCAGCATGACGGAGCCTTCCGCATACTGCAGCCACTGCACATAGCTGTCGTAGTCATCGGTGGACGGATCGGGCTGCAGCTTGCCGCCGCCATGACGACGGATCACATAGTCGATGATTGCACCGGATTCGAAGACCGTCTTGTCGCCGTCGGTGATCACCGGCGACTTGCCCAGCGGATGGATCGCGATCAGTTCCGGCGGTGCGAGGTTGGTTTCGGCATTGCGCTCGTACTTCTTCAGTTCGTAATCCAGACCCAGTTCCTCCATCAGCCAGAGGATGCGCTGGGAACGGGAATTGTTGAGGTGATGCACGGTCAGCATGGGCAAGTCCTTCATTTCTGAACCGGATTGGTTCGGAATTTACGGGTGGGGCAGATTATCCAGTACTTCACCAACGAGATACAGCGAACCGGTGATCAGGACCCTGTGACGGCGATCCACCATCGCCAGCGCCTGCCGCCAGTCCGATGCCGCACTGCCGGCCAGATCAAGATCCTTCGCAGCGGCAGCAATCCGCGCCGGGGCTGTGGCCTGGCCCACCGCGTAGACCGGGCCCGACGGAACCGGTACCCCGATCACCCGGGGGCGCATGTCCGAGAATGCAGCCAGAAACGGCGCGGCAGGTCGATTGTCGAGCAGCCCGACAATCAGGACAAGCGGTCGGGATGGCAGCTGGCGCATGGCCGACGCAACCGCCAGGGCGGCGTGCTGATTGTGGCCACCATCCACCCAGATCTCTCGTTCATCCGCCCCGGCCACCCGATGAAGGCGGGCCGGAACATGGGTATCGGCGATCACCGCAACCTGACGGTCATCCGGTGGCGCAACCCGGTCAACCCGATCTGCCAGGACCTCCAGCGCACGCAGCGCCAGCCCGGCATTGAACCACTGATGCTCCCCTGCCATGCCGGGCTGCGGCATCGTGAACTGCCCTTGCCCGCGGTAGGCCCCGGTCTTCGGTTCAACCGTCCAGTCCCAGGCAGCCAGCAGGAACGGCGCGCCCGACGCAGCCGCATGTTGCCGCATCACCTGGATGGCATCGGAATCCTGCGGGTTGGCCACCACCGGCACGCCGGGCCGGAAGATACCGGCCTTTTCGGCAGCGATACTGGCGATATCAGGACCGAGGAAGGCCATGTGATCAAGCGCGACCGGCGTCACGACGCTGACCGCAATGCCTTCCGCCACGTTCGTTGAATCCAGCCGCCCACCCATGCCGCATTCCAGCAAGAGGACATCTGCCGGGTCGTCAGCGAAACAGATGAAGGCGGCGGCGGTCATCGCCTCGAAGACCGGCAACGGCGCGCCAGCATTCGCAACCTCGACCCTTTCGAGTGCGGCGGCATAGACAGCGTCATCCACCTCCCCGTCAGCAAGCAGCACCTGCTCGGTCGGGCGCACCAGATAGGGCGAAACATAGCGCTGAACCGTCAGGCCCTGCGCCCGGAGCATGTCGTGCAGATAGGCAACCACGGACCCCTTGCCATTGGTTCCAGCCACATGCACCACCGGCGGCAGGCGTCGATGCGGCGCGCCAAGACGGTCCAGCAAGCCTGGCAGGCGATCCAGATCAAGCGCGATCCGGGCAGCACCAAGCGCGCCGATCCGTGCCAGAACAGCATCCGTCAGAGGTGTCTTCACGGCTTCTTCTTGGTCGCCTTTTCCGGCGCTGGCGCCGATTCCGGTGCTGTCGTGTCGGTGTTCATCAACGCCGTGTCAGGATCGGGCTCCGGGATGACCACGGCCTCCGGCGCGGGCAACGGCATCGGTGGTGCCACCATCGGTTCGCGCATCAGGGACAGGATACGCCCCAGGGTCTCGGGCAGCACATGACGATGCACGACCATGTCGACCATGCCATGTTCCAGCAGGTATTCCGCCCGCTGAAACCCGTCCGGTAACTGCTCGCGGATCGTCTGTTCGATGACGCGCGGTCCGGCGAAGCCGATCAGCGCCCCCGGCTCGGCAATGGCGACATCACCGATCATGGCAAACGATGCCGTGGTTCCGCCGGTGGTCGGGTCGGTCAGCACGCTGATGTAGGGCAGGCCCTTTTCCTTCAGACGCTGAATTGCCACCGTGGTGCGAGGCATCTGCATCAGGGACAGGATACCTTCCTGCATCCGCATGCCCCCCGAAGCGGCACAGAGGATCAGCGCGGCGTCTTCTTCCACCGCGTGCTCGGCGGCGGCGACGATGGCCTCCCCCTCACCCGGTGAAACGGACCCCCCCATGAAGAAGAAGTTCTGTGCCGCGACGACCGCCGCCTGCCCGGAAATCTGGCCGAGACCGACTTCGACCGCAAAGTCCGCCTCCGCAGAGTGGCGCGCGTCCTTTATCTGATCGGGGTAGCGTCGCGCATCCTTGAATTTCAGCGGGTCAAGTGGCGGTTCCGGTGTCTTCAGGCGTCGGAATTCACCGCCATCGAACAGGTGTTCGAGGCGTTGCCCGGCGGTGAGGCGCATGTGGTGGTCACAATGCGGGCAGACCCGGATACTCTGCTCCAGGTCACGATGGAAAACCATCTGCCCGCATGCGCGGCACTTCTCCCAGAGATTGTCCGGGCCGTCCTTGCGTCGTCCCAGACCGATCTTCGGCAGGACACGGTTCGTCAGCCAACTCAAAGGACACCTCCGTAAGATCCGAACCTCGGCCCTGCCTGCACGGCAGGGCCTGCGATACTATCGCCGCCCGTCAGGCGGAGCGTACACCATCGGCCAGCGCCTTTACCAGTTCGACCACGCTGCTGACCGCCGCGTCATGATCGTCCCCCGCCTGACCCACACGATCCACGATGGCCGTGCCGACAACCGCGGCATCCGCGACCCGTGCCACCGCCGCAGCCTGATCCGGCGTCTTGATGCCGAAACCGACCGCAATGGGGATGTCCGTGTGGCGCTTCAGCCGCTTCACAGCAGCCGTCACCGCATCGGTATCCATATGGCCCGCACCGGTGATCCCGGCAACCGAAACGTAATAGACAAAGCCCGACGTGTTGCGCAGGACGGTCGGCAGACGCTTGTCATCCGTCGTCGGCGTGGCCAGCCGGATGAGGGAGATGTCCTCAGCCCCGGCCGCCGCCAGCAGTTCGGCATCTTCCTCCGGCGGCAGATCGACAATGATCAGACCATCGACACCGGCGGCAGCCGCATCGACCGCGAATGCCGCGATGCCATGGTTCAGAACCGGATTGAAATAACCCATCAGCACAATCGGCGTATCCGCGTCGGTCTTGCGAAACCGGGCCACCAGTTCCAGCGTCCGTTTCAGGGTCTGCCCGGCGGCAAGCGCGCGCAGCCCCGCCACCTGGATGGCCGGACCATCGGCCATGGGGTCGGTGAACGGCATCCCGATCTCGATCACATCCGCACCGGCACCCGGCAGGGCCTCCAGAATACGGGCCGAGGTCTCGAAATCCGGGTCGCCGCCCATCACGAAGGTCACAAGGCCGGACCGGCCCTCTGCCTTCAGCGCCGCAAAGCGCCGGTCGATGCGCGCACTCACAGCTTCACCCCCAGCGCGTCGGCGACGGTGAACACGTCCTTGTCGCCGCGCCCGCACATGTTCATCACGATGATGTGGTCCTTCGGCAGGGTCGGCGCGACACGGCCGACATGGGCCAGCGCATGCGCAGGTTCCAGCGCCGGAATGATGCCTTCCAGCTTGGAGCAGAGCTGGAACATCTCCAGCGCCTCCGCATCGGTGGCGGAGACATAGTCGACCCGCCCGGAATCCTTCAACCAGGCATGCTCCGGCCCGATGCCGGGGTAATCCAGACCGGCAGAGATGGAATGGGCCTCGTCGATCTGTCCGTCGTCGGTCTGCAGCAGATAGGTCTTGTTGCCATGCAGCACGCCTGGGCGACCGCCCGTCAGGGATGCCGCGTGCTTGTCGGTATCAACGCCGTGACCGGCCGCCTCCACACCGACGATCTGTACGTCCGGGTCATCCAGGAACGGGTGGAACAGGCCCATGGCGTTGGACCCGCCACCGATGCAGGCGACGATCTGGTCAGGCAAGCGCCCTTCCTTCTCCATCATCTGCGCCTTCGCCTCATTGCCGATGACGCACTGGAAGTCCCGCACCATGGCCGGATAGGGGTGCGGACCGGCGACCGTGCCGATGATGTAGAACGTGTCGGAGACATTGGTGACCCAGTCTCGCAGCGCCTCGTTCATGGCGTCCTTCAGGGTCGACGATCCTGACGTGACCGGCACGACCTCCGCCCCCAGCAGCTTCATGCGGAACACGTTCGGCGACTGGCGTTCCACATCGACCGAACCCATGTAGACATGGCAGGGCAGACCGAAGCGGGCGGCCACGGTCGCCGTCGCCACGCCATGCTGGCCAGCCCCGGTTTCCGCAATGATCCTGGGCTTGCCCATGCGGCGGGCCAGCAGGATCTGGCCCATGCAGTTGTTGATCTTGTGCGCGCCGGTGTGGTTCAGTTCATCGCGCTTGAAGTAGATCTTGGCACCACCGAAATGCTCGGTCAGACGCTCCGCAAAATACATCGGGCTGGGACGCCCGACATAGTCGCGCAGGTAATAGTCCAGTTCCTCCTGAAAGCTCGGGTCGGCCTTCGCCGCCTCGTAGGCTTCGTCGAGTTCGAGGATCAGCGGCATCAGGGTTTCGGCGACATAGCGCCCCCCGTAATCGCCAAAATGACCGGTTCCGTCCGGTCCGTTGCGGAAGCTGTTCGGATTGTTGATTGCATTCATGAAACTTGTTCTTTCTCAGACCCGGCAGCACCTGCCGGAAAATTCACTGCAACGCATTGCAAATCACTGGACGGCGCGCACGGCGTTCAGAAATGCCGTAATTCGCGCTGGATCCTTCTCGCCCGGGGCACTTTCGACACCGGAAGAGACATCGACCCATGGTGCCCCGCTGATACGGATCGCCTCGGCCACATTGTCTGCATCCAGCCCCCCTGACAGCATCCAGGGATGCTGCCAGTCCCGGCCGGCCAGCAGGCGCCAGTCGAACGTGATGCCATTGCCACCCGGCAGGGCATCGCGCGCATCGTCCGGTGCCTTGGCGTCGAACAGCAGCCATGACGTGGCGCTGTCGTAATCCGCGACAGCGCCAAGATCCTCCACATGCCTTATCTTGAAGGCCTTCATGGTCGGTAGTCCGGTGCGCGCACCGATCTCCGCCACCCGTGCCGGTGTCTCCGCACCGTGCAACTGCACCAGGTCCAGCGCGACGCCTTCCAGCGTGCTGTCCAGCAGGTCATCGTCCGGGTCGACAAACAGGCCGACCTTCATCACGTCGGCCACACCGCCAACCAGCGCACCGGCTGCTGCCGGGCTGATGGCACGGGGAGACCGGGCGTAGAACACCAGACCGATGGCGTCCGCACCACCATCCAGCGCCGCCTGCAGGGCGACCGGGTCCTTCAGGCCACAGATCTTGGTCTGAACCGTCACCGGGCCACCCCCGCATGATCGGCACCGATCTCGTCCAGAATGGCCTGCGCTGCCGCTGCCGGATCAGCTGCGCCCGTGATCGGGCGACCAATGACCATGCGGGACGCGCCCGCCGCCATGGCCTCCGCCGGGGTCATGACCCGCTTCTGATCGCCCAGCGCCGCACCGGCAGGCCGGATGCCAGGGGTCACCAGCAGCGGCCCGTCACCCAGCGCCGCGCGCAGTGGCGCAATTTCCCTCGGGCTGCAGACCAGACCATCCGCGCCATTGGCGATGGCCAGTCTGCCCAGACGCACCACCTGCGCTTCGGCCCTCCCCGGGACACCCACTTCAGCCAGATCCGCATCACTCATGCTGGTCAGCACGGTGACCGCCAGCAGACGCGGGCGATCGGCACCAAATGTTTCAGCCGCCGCCCGCGCTGCCGCAATCATGGCCGCGCCGCCTGAGGCATGCAGCGTCAGATAGGCGGGCGCCAGACTGCGCGCCAGCGATGTCACCGCACCGGCGACCGTATTGGGGATGTCGTGCAGCTTCAAATCGATGAACAGCGGCAGGGACCGGCGCAACGCATCGGGCAGGACGGCGCGCACGCCCTCCGGGCCATTGGCCATGAAGAACTGCTTGCCCAGCTTGATCCCCCCCACCACACCGGCCAGGCGCGCGGCACTGGACGACGCGACCGCGACATCATCGGTGTCGATGGCAACGAAGATCGGGTTGGGGGTCTGGTGCGCTGTATCGGACATGGGGGCGTTATAGTCGTCCTGACCGTCCGGCAAAACAAAACTGTGCCGAGGTGGAGAGATTTTCGCTCTTGGACCCGCGCCGTCATCGCCAGATTGAATTCAGCAACGAGAAACGGGCGGAGGACATCATGGCCACGGCAGCACAGCGCATCAGGACAGACGAGACATTCCAGGCCGGGCAGGCCGTGCAGGCGGAGATCATCTACACGCCAGACGACGGACGCCGCCATCAGGTGTTCATCGCACCGGAGGGTACGGCAGCCGAGACCCGCCGGTCGCATCCCGACCAGCCCGTCACCGTCAGTATCCGCGATGGCCGGGCAGAGGCGGACAACTTCAATCTCGACCGCTCCGGCTTCGCCTTCCGCACCGTCGCCACCCACGTGCAGGACTTCCACGACCGGGCCGAAGTCGAACAGACCTACTACCCTGAGCTGGAGGCGTTGCTGAAGGCCGAAACCGGCGCAAGCCGCGTCCGCATCTTCGACCATACCGTCCGGGTGACCGGTGGCGGCGACAGGGCCGAAGCCCCGACCCGGCTGCCGGTGCATCGCGCCCATGTGGACTACACGGTGAAGTCCGGGCCGGAACGGGTGCGTGACCTGATGGACGATGAGGCGGAGAGCCTGCTGGCGAAGCGGGTGGCGGAGATCAATGTCTGGCGTCCGATCGTCGGACCCGTCGTCGGCTCACCGCTGGCGGTGGCAGAGGCTGACAGCCTTCGCCACGAGGAACTGATCCCCACGGACCTGGTCTATGAGGACAGGGTTGGCGAGATCTATGAATTCGCGCCCAATCCGGCGCATCGCTGGGTCTATTTCCCGCAGATGACGCGCGACGAGGTGCTGTTGCTGAAGAGCTATGATTCAGCCACCGATGGCCGCGCCCGCTTCACCCCGCACACAGCCTTCACCCATCCCGACACCCCGGCGGACGCCCCGGCCAGACAGAGCATCGAAGTCCGCGCCTTCCTGTTCTTCGACTGAGGCCACGCCCGCCGGTCACCTCGGACAAGCATGGACCCCGGGTCTGGCGCCCGGGGTGACGATCATTGGCGGCTGGGGATGAAGTTTCCCGAACTCAGACGGCGTGCCCGGACTTGATCCGGGCATCCAGCGCCTCGCTCAGATGCCGAAAGGCTGGGTACGCGGATCAAGTCCGCGTACGCCGTGAGTGCGAGGGCGACAGCGTTCCACCGCTCCAACCGTCATGCCGGACAAGCGCAGCGCGGACCCACGTTTTGGAGCGCCGGTCACCTCGGACAAGCGTGAACCCCGGGTCTGACCCCGGGGTGACAGCGATGCCGAGCCCGTGGTTTGTCAGCCCCTGGCGGCCTGGATGGCGCGCCAGATGGTCTGGGGCGTCGCGGGCATGTCGATGGTGGTGACGCCCATGTCCGAAAGTGCGTCCAGGATGCCATTGATCACGACCGGCGGCCCGGCGACGCAGCCGGCTTCACCACAGCCCTTGGTGCCCAGCATGTTGGATTCGCAGGGAATCTCTTCCCGGCTGAAACCGAAGTAGGGCACATCGTCGGCACGGGGCAGGCCGTAGTCCATGAACGATCCGGCAACCATCTGGCCATCTTCGTCATACAGGCCGTGCTCCAGCAGTGCCTGGCCAACGCCCTGCACGATGCCGCCATGCACCTGGCTTTCGACGAACAGCGGATTCACCACCCGCCCGAAGTCATCCACCACCGTCCAGCGGTCGATGTTCGTGCGCCCGGTCGCCGGATCCACCTCGATCTCCATGACGTGACAGCCGTTCGGATAGGTGATCGGGTTCAATGCCGCGGTTTCACGGGTGTCGAGCGTCTCGATCTGTCCGGCGAGGGCCATGCCCCTGGCCTTTTCCGCCAGATCGACGATGTCGATGGCCCGGTCGGTGCCAGCAATGCGGAAGCTGCCGTCACCGAACTCGATATCGACGGCATTGGTCTCGAACAGTTCCGCGGCTGCGGCCTTGCCCTTGTCGATCACCGTGTCCGACATCTTGTTGATCGCTGTACCGGTGGATACGAGAGAGCGGGAGCCGCCGGTGCCGCCACCGGTCGGGATCGCGTCCGTGTCACCCATGACGATCCGGATACGCTCCGCATCCAGGCCAAGACGTTCGGAGACGATCTGCGTGAAGGCCGTCTCATGCCCCTGCCCGTTTGACTGGGTGCCGACAAAGATCGACACCATGCCGTCATCCTCGAACTTGATGGCCGCCGATTCCTCCGGCATGCCAGCCGTCGCCTCGACATAGTAGGCAATGCCGCGCCCGCGCTTCCAGCCACGCGTCTCGGTTTCCGCACGGCGGGCGGCGAAGCCATCCCAGTCGGCTTCCTTCAGGGCGCGTTCCATGACGCGCGGGAAGTCGCCGGAATCGTACTTTTCCCCGGTTGCGGTGGTGTAGGGCATCTGTTCGGGCTGCACGAAATTGCGGCGACGCACTTCCTCCGGCCCCAGACCGGTTTCCATGGCGATCTTGTTCACCAGCCGCTCAATCAGATAGATGGCTTCCGGCCGTCCCGCACCACGATAGGCGTCAACCGGTGCCGTATTGGTCATGACACCATGCACGTTGAGATACATCGTCGGCACATCGTAGACACCGGGCAGCACCTTGGCATGCGCCGCCGTCGGGATCAGGCACGACATGGTGGACAGGTAACCGCCCAGATTTGCCGTCGTGTGCACCTTCAGGCCAAGGAATTTCGCGTTCTCGTCAATCGCCATCTCGGCCCAGGACCAGTGGTCACGGCCCTGGGTGTCGGTCAGGAACGCTTCCTGCCGGTCAGAGGTCCAGCGCACGGGCCGCTGCAGCTTCCGCGCGGCATAGCTGGACAGGATGTGTTCCGGATAGAAGAACAGCTTCATGCCGAAGCCGCCGCCGACGTCCGGCGTGACAACCCGAATCTGATCGGCTTCCATCCCCAGGCAACCGGCCAGCTGGCGCTTGATGCCCCAGCCCCCCTGCGTCGGGGTGTAGAGAGTGACGCGATCACCCTCCTTGTCGTAAGTGGCGATGGCCACCCGCGCTTCCATGGAATTCACCACGATGCGCTGATTGATGACCTCCACCCGCACGACCTTGTGGGCGTTGGCAAAGGCGGCTTCGGTCCCGGCCTGATCCCCATGTTCGAAATCGAAGCAGAGGTTGCCCGGCGTGTCGTCATGCAGCTGCGGGGCACCGTCGGCCTTGGCCGCGCGGGCGTCGGAGACGGCCTGCAGCGGATCATAATCAACCATCACGGCATCGGCGGCATCCCGGGCCGCAGCCATGGTTTCTGCCACCACGAAGGCAATGCCGTCGCCCACGTGGCGCGCCTTGTCCACGGCCAGCGCAAAATGCGCCGGTTCGGAACGCCTGGAGCCGTCGCGGTTCTTTACCGGCCAGAGGCTGGGCAGCCCCTTGACCCCGGCGTCGAGCAATTCCTGTCCGGTGATGATGTCCACCACACCGGGCATCTGCTTCGCGTCTTCGACATCCACCGAAAGGATCTTCGCGTGCGCATGCGGGGACCGGACGACGATGGCATGCAGTTGTCCATCGAAATGGTGATCGTCGGAGTAGTTCCCCTGACCGGTGATGAAACGAATATCCTCGACGCGACGCACGGCCTGCGCGATCCCGAACTTGGTCATGGTGATTACCCCTCCCGGCAGAAAAACAGGCGGCCCCGTTGCTTCAACCAGCGGGGCCGCTCCTCATGATGTTAAGTCAGACGCGCACTTTGACAAGCCCCTGCGCACTGCCCGGTTTGTCTCAGGCTGAACGATGACAGGACACGCCCCGTCGCGCGCGGCCATATCTGAAAGTCGTGCCGCAATCAGCGGTCGGAATGTGCAGCCATGTACGCCCGCAATACCGCATTCATGCGGGTCAGATGCCCCTTCCCCTGCGCCTTGAACCAGGCCAGGACATCGGCGTCGATCCGCAAGGTGACCGGCGTCTTGCCTGCCACGCCTGGAACCATCAGGCGCGCATTGGCGAAAAATGTCGGGTCAAGCGCAGCAATATCCGACCGGTCAATCGCCGCATCGGGAATTGCGTCAATCTCGACCAAGCGCTTTTTCGAGATAGTCATGGAACAGTCTCCGTTCTCTCCTGTCGGCCTTTCGGGCGGAAATGATTCGGATCGCACCTTCGCGATCTGTGTGCACAACGACGAGAATGATCGAAGCCCCGATCATCCCAAGGCTGATTTCACGCAATTCGCCGTAATCGAACCGGTCATCAACCCCGGTCATCGACCCCGGTCATCGACCCCGGTCAGCGTCAGCCCTCGAAAGATTTCCGCTGCCTCGTCAAATGCAATGCCATGTTTCCGCAGGTTCTCGGCGTTCTTTGCCGCGTCCCAGATGAATCTTGGACTCACAGAACAAAATTGTACATACAAATGTACATTTCTTTGCACACCTCATCAAGTGGCTGAACGACGGTCGGGCATCGCCAGGTCAGGTCGCGTCCGGTTGCTGCATCGGATGCGCTTCGGCGAAGGCGGCCAGGGCGTTGCAGGTCCGGTCGATGCGGACCAGCGTCGGGTATGCGTCGAGGTCCAGGTCAAAGCGCCGGGCGAAGAACAGCTGCGGCACCAGGCAGGCGTCGGCAATGCCCGGCGCGTCACCATGGCAGAAACTGCCGGTTTCCGCCTCGTTGGCCAATCGTGCTTCCAGCCCCTTCAGGCCAAGGTGGGTCCAGTGGGCGATCCAGGCGGCGCGGCCGTCCTTGCCGGCGCCGAGTTCGTGCTCGACGTGGTTCAGGACCCGCAGGTTGGCCAGGGGATGGATATCTGCCGACATGGCCAGCGCCAGACCCAGCACCCGCGCACGCCCCGCCGCATCGGACGGCACCATTGGCGGGTCGGGGTGCAGGGCATCAAGATAGTCGATGATTGCCAGCGACTGGTGGATGCGGTGGCCATCATGTTCCAGCACCGGGACAAGCCCGGTCGGGCTGACCGACTGGAACGCGGCTTCGCGCTGTTCGCCCTTGAACAGGTTCACGAAGACCCGTTCCGCCTCCACACCCTTCAGGTTCATGACGATGCGCACCCGATAGGCGGCGGAGGAGCGGAAGTAATCGTAGAATTTCACTGTCTGTCTCCATTTTCAGGCTCACCGCCGTCCGGGGCCACCTGAGCCGCGGCGTAGAGGGACTGCGCCGCATGCGCCTGCAACTGTGCCATGTCGCCGGCGATCGCGGCCCTCAGCTCCGCCAGCCGGTCGCGGGCGGCAGGATGTTCACCGTCCAGACCCAGCCGTGTGGCGCGGGCCACGGTCTTGGCCCATTCGCGGATCAGCCCCCGCGCGGCCGCCGCCTCCCGGTCGAAACGGCGATAGATGCGACCGATCTCCATCGCCACCATGTCGCCGACCATATCGGCCCGCGACCCGTCCTCGTCCAGCAGTTGCTGGTTGATGAGATCGATGAAGCCGTTCAGGCGGGCCACGTCACCATCCAGCGTTTCCGGGTCGAAGCGCCGGGTGACCATGCCCAGTCGTTGCGCATCCGCGATCGCTTCGGCCTGTTCGGCCGCGGTCAAACGCATATCCCGGTGCGCCGCGACCGCATCCGCAACCGTCGCAGCGGACCCGTCATGCAGGTACGGCGCGGATTCCGCCAGACCACGCAGCACCGGTGCCTCGACCCAGCGTCCGGTTCCGACGTCATGCACGCGCCGTGGCGGCATCTGGCGGGTGTCGCCATGACAGGACTGGCAATTGGCGCGATAGGCGGCACCCGGCAGGAACGGATCGGCCCCGTCCAGAAACCCGAATTCCATCTGCCAGGCAACCAGCGCGTCCATCAGCCAGTCATCCAGGGGCGGCCCGCCAAACTCCCGCGTGATCACATTGTGGCTGAACGACCTGAGCGTCGGAAAGCGCCCGTCATGGCCATAGGGCGCAGTCCAGCGCACGCCGCGCAGGCTGGGAATGTTCACCGGATTGAACTTCCCGTCGTCTTCGCGGAAATGGAATTCCTTGTGGGTCAGGTCGACATTGCCTGGCTGATCGGATGCCCCGGGTATCGTGAAGGACGTGTTGGCTGCGCCATTGGTGTGACAGGCCTCGCAGGAAATGCCACGCCGGGCGGCATCGCGGCCCAGCGTCAGCGGGCTGCGGAACACCAGTTCCCCCAGCCGGGCGAGATACCCCGGCGTGCCGCCCTGCTGTTCGCTGATGATGGCGCGGGCCGGATGTTCGGAAAGCGTCATCTCGATCCGCGAACCCGGTGGCAACCATTTCAGGGGATCTTCCTGCGCCAGGGCCGCCATGGGCTGAACAAGACCTGCGATACCCAGCAGGGCCGCAAACAGGAATGGCTTCGGCCCTTGCATCAGATCACCCCGCGTTGAGCATGCCCGGCGTCAGGCGGTCGAGTATCCAGGGGGCCACCGGCGGTAAGCGCGTCATCTGCCAGCGCTTCGCCAGGGCGTCGAACGTGCCGTCCCGCTGCATCGCGTCCAGGATCAGGTTCACCTTGTCGCGCAACGCAGCGTCCCTTTCCAGAACCGCGAGGCCCATGTTGACGCCAAGGGGATGGACATAGCCTGTCCAATCCAGCGGCGCATCGGCATTGCGGCGTTTGAAGTTGTCGAACTTGTGCAGTTCGATCAGCACCGCATCGAACTCACCGGCTGCGGCACGCGGCAACAGGTCCTTGGTTTCCGATACGTGGGAAATGTCGTCTGTCAGCACGCCACCGGCGTTGCGGAACAGCAGGGCGCTGGCCATGGTCCCGACCTCGGCCGCCAGACGCAGACCCTTCAGATCGGCAAGCTTGTCGATCTGACGCCCCTTTGCCGCCGGTCCGACAACGACGCCATAGGACGCGCGGTAATAGGGCTGTGTCGCACTCAGCACGCCCAGTATGACGAGGCGTCCGCGTTCGGCGCGGTTCATGCCGTCATATTCAGGCAGCGCACCCTTGTCCGTTTCCGGCTTGCCCAGGGTCGAACCGAGCAGCGGATAACCGGCGATCATGTCGCACAGGCCATCGGACAGCAGGGCATTCGCTTCCCATTCCGGCACGGCCTCCTCGTCATTTTCCGATTCGAACCACTGGATCTTCAGTGGCCGCCCCATGCGTTTCGCGATCTCTTCCGCGACGCCATGGTCGAAGCCGCCCTTTCTGGGGCCGAAGCTGAACGACAGGGGCGGAGAATCCTCCTCCAGACATATCGTCAGGGGCGCGGCCTGTGCCTGTGCCTGTGCCTGTGCCTGTGCCTGTGCCTGTGCCTGTGCCTGTGCCTGTGCCTGTGCGGCTGAGAGCGCGGCCATGGTCGCAAGGACGGAAATCGCAAACCCGGCAAGGACCCTTCCCACTACGGTACGCATCAGAGCTTGCCTCGCGTCTTGGTATAGGCCCACAGGTGATCGAGTTCTTCCTTGGTCAGGATATCGCCCCAGGGAGGCATTTCGTTGCGCCCCTTCTTGCCATCCTTCACCGACTTGATGAAGCGGCTGCGCGCGCCCAGCGGGAACTTGCGCAGATCGAAGGCGCGGGCACCGGAATTCACCATGTTGGGGCCATGACAGATGACGCAATAGGTATTGTAGAGTTCCCGGCCCGTCTCGGCTGATCCGGCGGCAGAGGCCGGTGCCAGCAGCGCCATGACGGCCAGCAGCGGTCCGGCGAGGCACAGGCGATTGATCCATCGAGCACTCATTGTCCGACTTCTCCAGTTCATTGTTGATCAGGTCTGTTCCGACAGCATGCGCCCGGAAAGGGACAGAGTACGCAGAAGGGGCCGCCCGAACCACGGACGACCCCTTCAATCATGCGTCAGATGACGGTTACTTCAGCAGGGCAAAGGTCCAGAACGACCCGCCCGGCTGCACCTTGGTCAGCTTCTCCACCACTTCGGGGGCATTCACGCCACCCAGCAGCGGGAAGTAGTTCCGATAGGCACCACCGATACCCGAGGCGACGGTGACATACTGCACACCGTCGATCGTGTAGGTCACCGGCTGGCCGATGATTCCGGAACCGGTCTGGAACTGCCAGAGCTTCTTGCCGTTCTCGGCATCGAAGGCCATGAACTCACCGGTCTGTGCGCCGGTGAATACCAGGCCACCGCCAGTCGCCATGGTGCCGCCCCAGTTGGCAACGTCAAAGCCGACTTCCCACTTCGCCTTGCCAGTCAGCGGATCCATGCCACGCAGATAGGAATGCTTTTCGCCTTCCTTCAAGTAAAACAGCGCCTTTGACATGTCGATACCGACGTAGAACGTGCCCTTCACCAGCTTCGGCTCGACAGGCTTGTAGCCCATGCCGATTTCCAGGGTGTTGGAATAGACCAGTCCTGTCTTCGGGCTGTAGGACGCAGGGAACCAGTTCTTGCCACCAAAGGCACCCGGCCAGACGACGATTTCCTCGCCGGCCCGCATCTTCTTGGTGATCTCCGAATCGATCGGACGACCGGTCTTCATGTCGATGCCGTCGGCCCAGTTCAGATGCTTCACGTACTGGTTGGCCCGCAGCAGTTCGCCGTTGGTCCGGTCCAGGACGTACAGATACCCGTTCCGTGCCACATGGATCAGCGCCTTGCGCTTCTTCCCGTCGATTTCCAGATCTACCAGGATGTTTTCCCCGACCTCATCGTAATCGTAGGGGTCGTTGGGGGAGTACTGGTAATGCCAGACGATCTCACCGGTTTCCGGGCGCATGGCCAGGGTGGAGGTGATGTAGAGGTTGTCGCCCTTGCGGAACTCGGCGTTCCATGGGCCGCCGTTGCCGGTGCCCCAATAGACCAGATTCAGTTCCGGATCGTAGGAGCCGGTGATCCAGGTCGGTGCGCCACCATGTTTCCAGGTGTCGCCCGGCCAGGTCTCGTTGCCTTTCTCGCCCGGTCCGGGGATCACGTACTTGCGCCACAGGTGTCTGCCCGTGGTCGGCTCCCAGCCGTCGATGAAGCCGCGGGTGCCATATTCGCCACCCGACACGCCCGTGATCACCGCCGCCGGTGTCACCAGCGGTGCCAGCGTCATGGAATAGCCGTCGTCGATGGACGCGGCAGCCGAACGCCAGAGTTCCTCACCCGTTTCGGTGCTGATGGCGATGACATTGCCGTCCAGCGTCACGCGGAACAGGCGACCATCCAGAATGGCCGCACCGCGATTGACGATACCGCAGCAGACAATCCGCGGCGTTTCCGGCGGATACTCGATCTGGTTGACCCAGATGTTGCGCCCGGTCTTCACGTCGATGGCGTGCGTCGCATCATGGGTCGTCACATACATGACGCCCTTGTGCACGATCGGCTGGGATTCCTGGCCACGGTTGTCACCAAGGCTGTAATTCCAGACCGGCACAAGCCGACCGACATTGTCGGCATTGATCTGTTCCAGCGCGCTGTAGCGCGTCTGGTCCCACCCCATGCCGAGGGTCAGGACACTGTCGGTTGTCGCAACATCATTCTTTAGATCATCAATGGTCTGCGCACCGGCAACCACTGGCATCCCAGCGATCACGGCCGCGCAAAGTACGCGTTTCAACATGGCTATCTCCTCCCAGGCGGCGAATTTTTTGCATTGGCTGCCGCTCTTTGAATGCAACAAGTTTCCAACAGCGCGATTACATTTGCAACAATGACCGTGACGTCGGGGGAGGAACAATGCGTGGCACGATCAATTGGAACGATTATTGTGGCAGTTCTGATGGCTGTTCTTGCTGACTTGCCTGCGGGGAAAGCCCATGCGGAACAGGGGGTCAGCGTTGATCTGGAACTGCTGCTCGCACTCGACGTGTCGCACAGCGTCACGGTTGATGAACACGCCGCGCAAATCAATGGACTGGCAGCCGCATTCCGGCACGAACGTCTGATTTCGGCCATTCGGAACCTGCCGACGGGACGTGCCGCCGTCGCTGTCATGTTCTGGGCCGGGCCGGAAAACCAGATCATCGCCGTGCCCTGGACACTGGTCGACAGCACTGAAAGCGCCAACAGCCTTGCCGACAGCATTGCGCGGGAAACCGAACCACCGTGGGATGGTTTGAGTTTCACGGCTATCGGCACCGCCTTGCTGCGCGGTGCCGACGAGATCGACAGCAACGGCTATGACGGGCGACGGCGCATCATCGACCTGTCCGGCGACGACCCATCAAACCAGGGCGTCAAGGCAGCGGAGGCCCGTGATCTGGTGGTCCTGCGCGGCATCGTCATCAATGGCCTGCCCATCCTGCAGGACCGCAAGGAACACGAGGACCGGGAGGCGCTGGTCCGCTATTTCGAGACCGAGGTCGCGGGCGGCGTCGGCGCTTTCGTGCTGCCGACCCTCAGCTTCAACGATTTCCCCCGCGCCATGCTGGCCAAGCTGATCACGGAAGTGTCGGGCCGGACACCATCCGTCTCACCGCTGCGGATGCTGGCCGGGATGCCGGCAGACTGACGGTCAGCGCTGATCCGGCGGCAGGTGGCGGATTCGTGCGACATGTGCCGCGATGTCATCGGGGGTGAATCGCGGGGAGCGACGCTGGGTGCCTGGCGGATTGTTGGCCAGTCCAAGCTTCATGTCCGGCCGCCATGCCTGACGCGGGCGAATCGGGCGCGGCACGAAGCCACCGCCGCACGTGGGGCAGACATTGTGCAGCACCGTCTCAACGCAGTTGGCGCAATAGGTGCATTCATAGGAGCAGATGCGCGCGTCCGCCGCGTCGGGCAGCAGATCCTTGTCGCACATCTGACAATTGGGGCGCAGTTCCAGCACTTCGTCACCTCCATCAACGGCAGCGCCTGTCCGGCTGCCCGGATTTCTTGATCGCATGGCCGGGTACTGGCATAAATGTCAATATGCCCACTAATTCTGCCAAAAACCCGACCCGGCCCCCACGCCATGTCGTGCTGGTGCTGTTCCCGGCCACCAAACTGCTGGATGTCACCGGCCCCATGCAGGTGTTCAATGATGCCAGGGACGCTGACGGATCTGCTGCCTACCGGATCACCCTCGTGTCCGAACACGGCGGTATCGTCGCGACGGATACCGGCCTTGGTCTGGCGACGCGGCCCCTGTCGGCAATGGCGGCGGAGGGGATCGACATCCTTCTGGTCTCCGGCGGCGGCAGTGCACTTGCGGCGGCCGGATCAGGCGGCCTGCAGACGTGGCTCGCCGGGACCGCGCCGCGCGCATCGCGATATGGCTCGATATGCCTTGGTGCCTTCATCCTGGCCCGGGGCGGGCTGCTGAACGGCCACCGGGTCGCCACCCACTGGGGCTGGTGCGATCACCTGGCCGATGCGTATCCGGAAATCGAAGTCGATCCGGATGCGATCTTCGTCGTCGATGGCAGGCTCTGGACGTCCGCCGGCGTCAGCGCCGGGATCGACATGGCGCTTGGCATGGTGGAGGTCGATCTGGGCCGTTCGGAGGCCCTGCGCCTGGCGCGCGCTCTGGTGCTCTACCTGAAACGCCCGGGTGGGCAGAGCCAGTTCAGTTCCAGCCTTGAACGCCAAAGCGACAGTGAAACCGGTCGGTTCGACCAGCTGGATGCCTGGATCAGGCAGAACATCACCGCCGACCTGTCCGTACAAGATCTGGCAGCGAAGGCGGCGATGAGTGAGCGGACCTTCGCCCGCAGCTACCGCAGCGCCACCGGGCTGACCCCGGCACGCGCTGTCGAGATCATGCGGGTTGAGGCGGCCTGCGCGTTTCTGGGTCGCAATACAGCATCGGTGAAGCAGATCGCGGTCGATGCCGGTTTCGGAACGGAGGAACGCATGCGTCGCGCCTTCCAGCGCCAGAAAGGCATCTCACCCTCTGGCTGGCAGGCCCACTTTGGCCGCGGTGCCGGCAAGGCCTGAATCCAGCCACGACTGCCTTGCGCATCCGGTCAGGTCAGAGACGAACCATCCGCGCTGCTGCGGCTCGCCCAGACGTTGGCCCACCGATCCAGATCGGCCAGGCGATCCCCGATGACGCCGCCGCCCTGCTGGATGCCTTTCCGCGTGTCCAGGGGCACCTGCTGAGCCTGTTTCGCACATTCGCCAACAGCACCAGATTTCTGGCGAAAGGTGTCCCCAACCTGCTGGATGCCGCAAGCCCGCTGCAGCTGCGGGAACGGGAGATCGTGATCCTGCTGGTCACGGCACACTGGCGCTGTGAATATGAATGGGGCGTGCATGTCACCGTGTTCGCGAGGGCAGCGGGCTTCACACCGGAGCAAACATCCGCGACCGTCGATGGAACACCGGATGCTGTCTGCTGGGACGCGCGGGAACGAACATTGCTGGCGGAGGTCGATACGCTCAGTCGTGATGGTGCCCTGTCAGAACCGTTGCTTGCCGCATTCCGCGATGGCTGGACCGTCGAACAGCAGCTGGACACCCGCATTAACCCGCAATTTTGATACGTCCTGAATTTGGCGCAGAGGCTTGATGACTTGGGGCAAGGGTTTTGCGGCCTTCCTGCCCATTTCAAGGCTTCAGGCAATGGTTTTCTGCAAACCGGACGGATTC
>JARGPL010000030.1 GCA_029210175.1 Minwuia sp.
CAGTGGGCGGCGATTGAGCCGCATTTGCCGAAGAACCAGCCTGGCGCACGGCGTGTTGATGATCGCCGAGTGATCTCAGGTATCATCCATGTGCTCAAGAGCGGCTGCCGCTGGTCCGATTGCCCTGTCGAGTACGGACCATCGACGACAATCTACAACCGTTTCAATCGCTGGTCGCGACGCCGTTTCTGTGTGGACATGGCCGAGGCATTGGCCGCGTCGGGCGCTGTCTGTTTGCTCTCGTCGCCCATCAGAACCTCACGTGAACGTGAACATAGCGCATCGTGCCAAAACGCCGCTACGCGCGTCATTTCCGAGCCTAGAAAGAATCTAACAATCTCTCGGATACCACCTAACCCCTTGAAAACAATGGTGAGCCCTGTTGGGTTCGAACCAACGACCTACTGATTAAAAGTCAGTTGCTCTACCAGCTGAGCTAAGGGCCCCCAAGGGTGCGCGGGAAGGGTCGGAGGAGGCCTCCGGTCTCGCGGCGGGCGGACGATAGGCGGGGCAGGTTTCGGGGTCAAGACCGATGCGGGGATGACGTGGCGTAAGCCGCTAATCGCGGAGCGGGATGTCGCCTGCGACCTGTTCCGCATGGAAGGCGGCGGCCATGTCATCGAAGGTGCCGTTGCGGATGGCGGCGCGCATGTCCTGCATCAGGGCCTGATAGTAGGTCAGGTTGTGCCAGGTGATCAGCATCGCCGCCAGGATCTCCTTCGCCTTGATCAGGTGATGCAGATAGGCGCGGCTGTGGTCCTGACAGGCGGGACAGGGGCAGCTTTCGTCCAGCGGGCGCGGATCGTTGCGGTGGCGGCTGTTGCGCAGGTTGACGGTGCCGCGCCGGGTGAAGGCCTGACCGTTGCGGCCTGACCGTGTCGGTGCCACGCAATCGAACATGTCGACGCCGCGCTGCACCGCGCCCACCAGGTCGGCTGGCATGCCGACGCCCATCAGATAGCGGGGACGGTCGGCGGGCAGCACCGGGGCTGTGTAGTCCAGGGTGCGGAACATCTCTTCCTGCCCCTCCCCCACCGCCAGGCCGCCGATGGCATAGCCGTCGAAGCCGATGTCGGTCAGGGCAGTGATGGATTCGGCCCGCAGCCCTGCGAACGTGCCGCCCTGCACGATGCCGAACTGGCCATATCCGGGGCGGGCGCGAAAGGCGGTGCGGCAGCGCGCGGCCCAGCGCATCGACAGTTCCATGGATTCGCGGGCCTGAGCCTCCGTCGCCGGCCAGGGCGTGCATTCGTCGAACGCCATGGTGATCGTCGCATCCAGCTGGTCCTGGATCAGGGTGGAGCTTTCCGGTGTCAGGCGCACCTTCGCGCCATCGATGTGGCTGCGGAACGTCACTCCGTCCTCATCCAGTTTCCGCAGTTCGGCCAGGGACATGACCTGAAAGCCGCCGGAATCAGTCAGGATCGGCCCCGACCAGTTCATGAACCGGTGCAGCCCGCCCATTTCCTGCACCAGTTCCGCGCCAGGGCGCAGCATCAGATGGTAGGTATTGCCGAGGATGATCGACGCGCCGGTCTGTTTCACGGCGGCTGCGGTCATGGCCTTGACCGTGCCCGCCGTGCCGACCGGCATGAAGATCGGTGTCTCTATCGGGCCATGTGCTGTTTCAAGCACCCCGGCGCGGGCCTGCCCGTCGGTTGCCTGCAGGTCGAAACGGAACTCCGGCGCGGTCATGGCTCCACCCGATGCAACAGGGTGGCGTCGCCGTAGGAATAGAAGCGGTAGTTGGCAGCGATTGCCGCGTCATAGGCACCGCGCATGCGATCCAGGCCGGAAAAGGCTGAAACCAGCATGAACAGGGTGGAACGGGGCAGGTGGAAATTGGTCATGAGCGTGTCCACGGCGCGGAAGCGGTATCCGGGCGTGATAAAGATATCCGTCGCGCCATGAAAGGGCTGGATCAGGCCCTGCGCATCCGCCGCACTTTCAAGCAGCCGCAGCGACGTGGTGCCCACAGACACGATGCGCCCGCCCGCTGCCCGCGCGCCATTGATGCGCGCCGCCGTCTCGGCCGTGATCTCCCCCACCTCCGCATGCATCTGATGGTCCTGGGTGTCATCGACCTTCACCGGCAGGAACGTGCCCGCCCCGACATGCAGGGTGACGCGGGACGTGGCGATGCCGCGAGCCGCGAGTTCCGCGAACAGCCCCTCGGTGAAGTGCAGTCCCGCCGTTGGCGCTGCGACGGCCCCGGGCCGGTCGGCCATCACGGTCTGATAGTCATCCGTATCGCGATCATCCACGGCGCGTTGGGACGCGACATAGGGCGGCAGGGGCAGTTCGCCGACCCGATCGAAGGCGGCCAGCAGTTCCGCGTCACGCAGGTTGAAATCCAGCACGACCTCTCCGCCGTCGCGCTTTTCCACGACGGTTGCGGTCAGGACGCCATCAAATGTCACATGATCACCCGGCCTGAGACGCTTCGCAGGCCGCGCGAAGGCCGCCCAGCGATCCGGCCCGAGGTTCATGTGCAACATGATCTCGACCTTCGCCGCGCCGCGCTTGCCGTTCTGCCCCCGCTGCCCGCGCAAGCGGGCACGGATCACGCGGGTGTCGTTGACAACCAGATGGTCACCGGGCTGCAGCAACCCGGGCAGATCAGCGATGGTGGCATGGTTCAGTCCGTCTGACCGGACCTCCAGCAGGCGCGCGGCTGTGCGGGGTTCCGCCGGCCGCAGGGCGATCCGGTCCGGTGGCAGGTCAAAATCGAAGAGATCAACCTTCACTTCTTCCGGGCGGCCACCTTGGCCTCCAGCAGGCCCGCCACATGCGCGGACAAGAACGGCTTCGCATTGCCGTCCAGCATGGCGATTTCCTTGACCAGCTTGGAGGCGATGAACTGGTGGCTGTCGGATGCCATCAGGAACACGGTCTCCACGTTGGAGTTGAGCCGCAGATTCATGCCGACCATCTGCATTTCATATTCGAAGTCGGACACCGCACGCAGGCCGCGAACAATGGCGCGTGCGCCCAGTTCCTCAGCGAAGTGCATCAGCAGCCCTTCGAACGGGCGGACTTCCACCTGCCCGTCGAACTCCCGCACTTCGTGCTCCACCATCTGGACCCGTTCCTCAAGCGAAAACAGCGGTCCCTTGCCGGCGTTGATGGCGACGCCGATGATCAGGCGGTCCACCAGCCGCGCGGCGCGCCGGATGATGTCGAAGTGCCCCAGATGGATGGGGTCGAAGGTGCCGGGATACAGTCCGACAATACCATGTTCGCTCAACTCTGCTCTCCCCTTCAGAGGTTGGCGACGACGATCAGGCGTCCGCCTGCTCCGCTGCATCGCCGCCTTCTTCGTGATCGTCGTCCTCGCCTTCGTTCTCGGCTTCGGACAGGCGCGTCACCGAGACCACGCCTTCGTTCTTGCCTACATCGAACAGCCGCACACCCTGCGTATTGCGCCCGGCGAGACGGACCTCGTCAACCCGAATACGGATCAGCTTGCCACCATTGGTCATCAGCATCATGTGGTCAGTTTCTTCCACCGGCCCGGACGCCACGACCTTACCATTGCGTTCACTGGTGACGATATTGACGATGCCCTGGCCGCCACGGCCCGTGACACGGTATTCATACGCAGATGTGCGCTTGCCAAATCCGTTCTCGGTGATGGAAATCAGCAACTGCTCCGCGGCACCCAGTTCGGCAATCCGCTCCGACGTCAGGTTGACATCGTCATCGGAGCCGTTCTCGTCATCCGACACCTCTGGCGCCACCGTTTCGACGTCGGCCTGATCACCGCGGCGGATCATGCTCTGATGGCGCAGGTAGGCGCGCAGCTCGGCGGGTGAACTATCCACATGGCGCAGCACGCTCATGGAGATCACGGCCTCCCCCTTGCCCAGGCGAATGCCGCGCACACCGGTCGAATCGCGGCCCTTGAAGACCCGCACATCACTGGCTCGGAAGCGGATGCACTTGCCCCCGCCCACGGCCAGCAGAATGTCGTCCTCCTCCACGCACAGGCGCACATTGACCAGGGCATCGCCCTCATCCAGCTTCATGGCAATCTTGCCGTTGGACTTCACATTGGAGAAATCGGACAGCAGATTGCGACGCACGTTGCCACTGCGGGTCGCGAACATGACCTGATGGTTCTGCCAGTCCGCCTCATCCTCCGGCAGCGGCAGCATGGTCTGAATGACCTCCCCCGGCTCCAGCGGCAGCAGATTCTGCATCGGGCGACCGCGCCCGTTCGGCTGCGCCAGCGGAATGCGATAGGTCTTCATCTTGTAGACCCGCCCGGCGGAGGAGAAGAACAGCACCGGCATGTGGGTATTGACCACATGCACCTTGGTGACGAAATCCTCGTCGCGGGTGGCCATGCCGGACCGGCCCTTGCCGCCACGGCGCTGCACGCGATAGGTCGAGAGCGGCACGCGCTTGATGTAGCCCTTGTGACTGACGGTCACGACCATGTCCTCACGCTGGATCAGGTCTTCCTCATCATGTTCGAATTCGAATTCCAGAATCTCGGTCCGGCGCGGCGTGGCGAAACGTTCACGCACATCCGCCAGCTCCTCACGCAGGATATCCATCAGGCGGGCCCGGCTGGACAGGACATCCAGGTAATCGGCAATCTTCTCGCCCAGCCCCTTCAGCTCGTCCCCGATCTCGTCATTGCCAAGGGCGGTCAGGCGGTTCAGGCGCAGGTCCAGAATGGCGCGGGCCTGCGTATCCGACAGGCGATAGCGTCCGTCGACCACCTTGTGGGTCGGATCATCGATCAGCGCCACCAGGCCACGGACATCTTCCGCCGGCCAGTCACGGTCCATCAGTTCGGTGCGCGCCGCGGCCGGATCGGGCGCGGCACGGATGATGCGGATCATCTCGTCGATATTGGCAACGGCAATCGCCAGCCCGACCAGCACATGAGCGCGATCGCGCGCCTTGCCCAGCAGATGCCGGGTACGACGGGCAATCACCACCTCGCGGAAGCGGACAAAGGCCTCGATCAGGTCGCGCAGGTTCATCACCTCAGGGCGACCGGCCAGCAGGGCCAGACTGTTCACCGGGAAGCTCGTCTGCAGCGGCGTGAAGCGATGGAGCTGGTTCAGCACCACCTCCGGAATCGCATCGCGGCGCAGTTCGATCACCACGCGGACACCATCACGATCTGATTCATCGCGCAGTTCGGAAATGCCTTCGACCCGCTTGGCCTTCACGGCTTCGGAGATCTTCTGAATCATCGCCGCCTTGTTCACCTGGTAGGGAATCTCGGTGACGATGATGGCTTCGCGGTCCTTGCGGATCTCCTCGACCTGGCTGCGGCCCCGCATGATGACCGAACCACGGCCTTCGGTCAGCGCGGCACGGCTGCCTGCCCGCCCGAGGATCAGCCCGCCGGTGGGGAAATCAGGTGCCTGGACGAATTCCATCAGCTCTGCGGCTGTCAGCGCCGGATTTTCCGCGAATGCCAGGCAGGCATCGATCACTTCGCCCAGATTGTGCGGCGGAATGTTGGTGGCCATGCCGACGGCAATGCCGCCCGCGCCGTTGACCAGCAGGTTCGGAATGCGCGACGGCAGGACGATGGGTTCCTTCGTCGTGCCGTCATAGTTCTCCTGATAATCGACCGTATCCAGATCGATATCCTGCAGCATCGCCTCACCCGCCTTGTCGAGACGGATCTCGGTATAGCGCATGGCGGCGGGGGGATCATTGTCCATGGAACCGAAGTTGCCCTGACCATCCAGCAAGGGCAGACGCATGGAGAAGTCCTGCGCCATCCGGACCATCGCGTCATAGATCGCCTGATCACCATGCGGGTGATACCGACCCATGACCTCACCCACGACACGGGCCGACTTGCGGTACGCCTTGTCGGAGGTAAACCCGTTCTCGTTCATCGAATGCAGGATGCGCCGGTGCACCGGCTTCAGGCCGTCGCGTGCGTCAGGCAGCGCGCGGGAGACGATGACGCTCATCGCATAGTCGAGGTAGGAGCGACGCATCTCCTCTTCGATCGTGATTCCGGAAATGTCCGACGGAAAGTCCGGCGGCGGAGTGCCCTGTTCGGTTGCCAAGAATTAGGTCCTCAGGATTGCCCGCTGTCGGTCATGGCCGCCTACGGAAGCGGCACATCGACCAGGCCCGGATCAAGGAGCCGTACGGTGCAGTGAATCTCGTGCAGTTACAGAGATTTATTACCCCGCGAAGACACAAGGGGCAAGCCGCAGAGGGCCTGCAAACCGCAATATCTCGCGTTTCGTGGTGATAATATGATCAGGATGTGGTGGTGGGCGGTGACAGGTTCGAACTGCCGACCCTCTCGGTGTAAACGAGATGCTCTACCAGCTGAGCTAACCGCCCGGCACCAGCAACGGGCGCCGATCATCGAATCGGCAATCCGGCCAATCCTTGACGCCATCCAGGCAAGGTATCATCCGGCAGCAAATCAGGGCCGGAACGACAACGCCGGTCGTATCCACCTGATGGGGATACGACCGGCGTGTCTTGGTCATCCGTCAGGACAGGGTCAGTTGACCGCATCCTTCAGCGCCTTGCCAGCCTTGAACTTCGGCTGGTTCGAAGCCGGAATATCAATCTCGGCACCGGTCTGCGGGTTGCGCCCCTTAGAGGCGGCACGCTTGGCAACCAGGAAAGTACCAAAGCCGACGAGGCGAACTTCTTCGCCCTTGGCCATTGAACTCTCGATGGCGGCAAGAGTTGCATCCACCGCGCTGCCTGCATCACGTTTGGAGAGATCTGCCGCTTCCGCGACCGCTGCTACCAGCTCGTTCTTATTCACAAGGCGTCCCCTTCTCTATTGCCGGTCATATCGTAAATCCGCGGCAAGAATAGGGGGCGGCCTATGGCCCGTCAAAGGGAAAGGGGGAGAAATCCCAAGGATTCTCCCCCTTTTTGAATCATGCACTTAGCGTGACATTTCCGCGACGGAATGCATCACCCTCTGCACATCCGATACGCAACCCGACCGATCCGGGGTACGAATCAGTGGGTAACCACATCCTCACCGACCGGCTCACCACGACGTGCGGCAAGCTGTTCGGCCTCATATGCAGCCTCATCCCACTCTACGGCGGTCAATGGCTGGGTCAGCGCCCGCGGCAGGACATCGTCGATGGTCGCGACCGGCACGATTTCCATGTCCTTCTTCACATTGGCGGGAATGTCGTCGAGATCCTTCTCGTTGTCCTTCGGGATCAGCACCGTCTTGATGCCCGCGCGATGGGCAGCCAACAGCTTCTCCTTCAGGCCACCGATCGGCAGCACACGACCACGCAGCGTGACTTCGCCGGTCATGGCGATATCGCGACGCACAGGCACATTGGTCAACACCGAGACGATGGACGTCACCATCGCGATACCGGCGGACGGCCCATCCTTCGGGGTTGCGCCTTCTGGTACGTGAATGTGGATGTCGCGCTTGTCGAACGTCGGCGGAACGACGCCAAAGCCCAGGGCACGGGACCGCACCAGCGACCGCGCCGCCTGAATGGATTCCTGCATCACGTCACCAAGCTTGCCGGTGATCAGCATGCGCCCCTTGCCGGGAAGCATCACCGCCTCGATCGACAGCAGTTCGCCGCCGACCTCGGTCCAGGCCAGTCCGGTCGTGACGCCGACCAGATCCGTCTCCTCGATCTCGCCGAAGCGGAACCGGCGCGTGCCGGCGTACTTGTCGAGATTGCGGCTGGTGATCTTGATCGTCTTGGATTCGCCGGTGACGATCGCCTTGACGGACTTCCGTGCCAGCTTCGCCATCTCGCGTTCCAGATTCCGGACACCGGCTTCACGCGTGTAGTAGCGAATGATGTCGCGCACCGCATTGTCGGTGATGTCCCATTCGCCCTTGCGCAGGCCATGGTCCTTCACCTGCTTCGGGATCAGATGGCGCTTGGCGATCTCCAGCTTCTCATCCTCGGTGTAACCCGACAGACGAATGACCTCCATGCGATCCAGCAGCGGCTGCGGCATGCGCAGCGTGTTGGCCGTGCAGATGAACATCACGTCGGAAAGGTCGTAATCGACCTCCAGATAATGATCGGCGAATGTGTGGTTCTGCTCCGGGTCCAGGACCTCAAGCAGTGCCGAAGACGGGTCACCGCGGAAATCAGCACCCAGCTTGTCCACTTCATCCAGCAGGAACAGCGGATTGGACGACTTCGCCTTCTTCATCGACTGCACGATCTTGCCGGGCATGGAACCGATGTAGGTCCGGCGATGACCGCGAACTTCCGCCTCATCACGCACACCACCAAGCGACAGGCGCACGAAATTGCGCCCCGTGGCCCGTGCGATGGACTTGCCGAGGGAGGTCTTGCCGACGCCCGGAGGGCCGACGAGGCACAGGATCGGGCCCTTCAGTTTCTTGGCGCGTTGCTGCACCGAGAGATATTCAAGGATGCGTTCCTTGACCTTGTCGAGACCGTAGTGGTCGTTGTTCAGAACGACCTCGGCGGCATTGACGTCGCGCTTCACGCGGGATTTCTTGCCCCACGGAATGGACAGCAGCCAGTCGAGGTAATTGCGCACAACCGTCGCCTCGGCCGACATCGGACTCATGGCGCGGAGCTTCTTCATCTCCTGATCGGCTTTCTCGCGGGCTTCCTTGGTCAGCTTGGTCTCTTCGATGCGCTGTTCCAGTTCGGACAGTTCATCACCGCCCTCGTCGCCCTCACCCAGCTCCCGCTGGATCGCCTTCATCTGCTCGTTCAGGTAATACTCGCGCTGGGTCTTCTCCATCTGGCGCTTGACCCGGCCACGGATCTTCTTCTCGACCTGGATCACGCCCAGCTCGCCTTCCATCAGGCCGCTGATCTTTTCCAGACGCTCCGACACCGACAGCACTTCCAGCAAGGCCTGCTTGTCCGACAGCTTCAGCTGCAGATGCTGGGCCACCGTGTCGGCCAGCTTGCTGGAATCCTCGATCTGCTGGACGGTCGCCAGCACCTCGTTCGGGACTTTCCGCGAGACCTTCACATACTGCTCGAACTGATCAAGCACCGTGCGGCCCAGGGCGGCGACGGCTTCCGCATCGCCTTCGTCTTCTGTCAGCGTCCGGGCGGTTGCCTCGAAATATTCCGGGTTCTCGATGAAGTCGGTCAGTTCCGCACGGCGCCGACCTTCCACCAGCACCTTGACGGTGCCGTCCGGCAGCTTCAGCAACTGCAGGACCGTGGAAATCGCACCATAACGATAGATGTCGGGCGCTCCGGGATCGTCGACAGCGGCATCCTTCTGCGCCACCAGCAGGATTTCCTTCGATCCCTGCATCACGGCTTCAAGGGCACGGACAGAACGATCACGACCGACAAACAGCGGCACGATCATGTTCGGGAATACAACAATGTCGCGGAGCGGCAAGACCGGCAGCGTCACGAAATTCTCTGCGTCAGACACACAATTCTCCTTTACGCACGGACCGCACGGCGCGCCATGGCGCCAGGTTCCTTACGTCATCATCTATGCAATCGGTTTCATGCTTCAAGCGCCGCGTGATCGCGGCGGGCAGACAAACCGCAATCAGGCGGAGTTATCCATCTCGCCTGCGCGATCAGCGTAGAGTTTCAGGGGCTTGGCGCGCCCTTCCACCACTTCACCGTTCACGACGACCTGTTCGACCCCATCCATGGTTGGCAGGTCGAACATGGAATCCAGCAGGATGTTTTCGAGAATCGACCTCAGACCACGTGCCCCGGTCTTGCGGGCAATCGCCTTCTTGGAGATGCCCAGCAAGGCATCTTCGGTGAAGGTCAGGCCAACACCTTCCATGTCGAACAGTTTCTCGTACTGCTTGACCAGCGCGTTCTTGGGCTTGGTCAGGATCTGCATCAGTGCTTCGCTGTCGAGATCGGTCAGCGTCGCCAGAACCGGCAGACGACCAACGAATTCGGGAATCAACCCGAACTTCAGCAGATCTTCCGGTTCGACCTCGGCCAGGATCTCGCCTGTCTGGCGATCATCAGGGCTGCGCACATCAGCACCAAAACCGATGGACGTCCCCTGCCCGCGGGCGGCGATGATCTTGTCCAGCCCTGCAAAGGCACCACCACAGATGAACAGGATGTTGGTCGTGTCCACCTGCAGGAATTCCTGCTGCGGATGCTTGCGTCCACCCTGCGGCGGAACACTGGCGACCGTGCCTTCCATGATTTTCAGCAGTGCCTGCTGCACGCCTTCACCCGACACGTCACGCGTGATCGACGGGTTGTCGGACTTGCGGCTGATCTTGTCGACTTCATCGATGTAGACAATGCCGCGCTGGGCGCGTTCCACATTGTAATCCGCCGACTGCAGCAGCTTCAGGATGATGTTCTCGACATCCTCACCCACGTAACCGGCTTCGGTCAGGGTGGTGGCGTCGGCCATGGTGAACGGCACATCCAGGATGCGGGCCAGCGTCTGGGCCAGCAGTGTCTTGCCGCAACCGGTTGGTCCCATCAGCAGGATGTTCGACTTCGCCAGTTCGACGTCGCCGGTCTTGCCGCCGTGGTTCAGCCGCTTGTAGTGATTGTGCACAGCCACGGACAGCACGCGCTTGGCCACGAACTGGCCAATCACATAGTCATCCAGCACCGTGCAGATTTCCTGCGGTGTCGGAATGCCGTCCCGCGTCTTGACCAGCGATCCCTTGTTCTCCTCACGGATGATATCCATGCAGAGTTCCACGCATTCATCGCAGATGAACACGGTGGGACCGGCGATCAGCTTGCGCACCTCATGCTGGCTCTTCCCGCAGAAGGAGCAATACAGGGTGTTCTTCGAGTCGCTGCCGCTCAGCTTGGTCATTTTCGCTCCAGTCTTCTCATGGCTGTCGTCATTCTAGACAGCCGCTCGTGCGCCGTTCAACCCTGACAGAGCACCATGACGCCCGGAGGTCGGGCGCAGGTGATGGTCATCAAGGCGGGCCCGCATCAATAACCGACATGAATCAAGGTTCGGTTAACACGCCTGCCTGGCCCGATTATCAGGCTTCTGCCCCGTCGACAGGCACCGGCCGATGTTCGACAACCTCATCTATCAGACCATATTTCACCGCATCCTGCGGGGTCATGAAGTTGTCGCGGTCCATCGAATTTTCAACCGTGTCGATGTCCTGCCCCGTGTGCACGACATAGAGTTCGTTCAGACGCTTGCGCAGGGCAATGATCTCGCGGGCATGAATTTCGATGTCAGACGCCTGGCCCTGGAAACCACCGGAGGGCTGATGGATCATGATTCGGGAATTCGGCAGGCTGAACCGCATGCCCTTCTCACCCGCCGTCAGCAGCAGCGACCCCATCGATGCCGCCTGGCCAATGCAGAGCGTCGCCACCTTCGGGCGGATGTACTGCATGGTGTCGTACATGGCGAGGCCGGAGGTCACGATACCGCCCGGCGAATTGATGTAGATGGAAATTTCCTTGGTCGGATTTTCCGCCTCAAGGAACAGCAACTGCGCTGTCACCAGCGATGACAGGCCATCGTGTACCGGGCCAACGATGAAGATGATCCGTTCCTTCAGCAGCCGGGAATAGATGTCATAGGCACGCTCACCCCGGTTGGTCTGTTCCACGACCATCGGGACAAGGGTGTTCATGTATACGTCGCGGGGGTCCTGCATCTCGGCTCCTCGAAGATTTGGAAAGCCCGCAGCGGTGTCCGGTTTCAAACACCGCTGCGGGAAAAGACAGATGCCCTATATGGCGCTGATTCACGCCGAGGCAAAGCCCTGTCGAAAAGTCTCCGTGAAACAGGTGCTGATCAGGCCCCGGAAAGAGGCCCGGTCAGGCATTGTCTCAGGCCGCTGCCTCGTCTTCCGCGTCAGGATCCTTGGTCAGTTCCTCGATGGAAATGACCTTCTCCTCGACCTTGGCCATTTCGACGATGAAATCGATGACCTTGTCCTCGAACAACGGTGCGCGCAGCTGCATCATCGCATCAGGGTTCTTCTGGTAATATTCCATCACCATGCGTTCCTGACCGGGGAAATTGCGCGCCTGTTCCATGATGGCGCGGTTCACTTCCTCGGGGCCGACTTCCAGCTTGTTCTGGCGACCGATCTCGGCAAGCACCAGACCAAGACGCACGCGACGTTCGGCGATGCTGCGATATTCGGCCTTCTTCTCGTCATCCAGCCCCTCATCGACCGGCTTCTCGTCATGACTGTGATCATGGTCGTGGTCGTGGTCGTGGTCGTGGTCATGGTCATGGTCATGATCGTGGGCCTCTTCGGTCTTGG
Source organism: Minwuia sp. (assembly GCA_029210175.1). GTDB lineage: Bacteria > Pseudomonadota > Alphaproteobacteria > Minwuiales > Minwuiaceae > Minwuia. The sequence goes on from JARGPL010000030.1 coordinate 12,212, forward strand.
CTTCCTCGGCCTGACCATTCTCGGCTTCCGACTGACGGATGATCTGGCCATATTCCTCGGCAACCATGCCTTCCGGCACGCCGAAGTCATGACGCTCTGCCAGCAGGTCCAGCACATTGCGCTTGAGGCGCATGCGGGAAACCTGACCGTATTCCTCACCAATGCGGTCGCGCATGATCTGCTGCAGCGCTTCCAGGTTCTCCAGCCCCATGTTGGTGGCGAGATCATCGTCGATCTTCGTCTCACCGGCGGTGCGGATTTCCTTCAGCTTGACCTCGAAGACCGCATCCTTGCCGGCCAGGTGGTCTGCACCATACTCGGCCGGGAACGTGACGTTGATCTCCCCTTCGAAGCCAACGGACTGGCCCTGCAACTGCTCCTCGAAGCCCGGAATGAACTGACCGGACCCGAGCACCAGCGGCACATCCTCGCCGGCGCCACCCTCGAACGGCTCACCGTCCAGCTTGCCCAGGAAATCGATCAGCACCTGGTCGCCTTCGGCGGCGGGGCGATCTTCCTCGACCTTCACATAGTTCTTCTGGTCGGCGGCGAGGCGCTCCAGCGCTTCCGTCACCTTGTCCTCGTCGACTTCCGCCTTCAGGCGCTCGACTTCCAGCGCCGACAGGTCGGTGATCTCGAAATCGGGGATGACCTCGACTTCCATCGTGTATTCCAGGTCCGCACCTTCATCGAAGCTCTTGATCTCGATCTTGGGCTGTGCGGCCGGGCGCAGGTCATTGTCTTCCAGCGCCTTCTGGCTGCTCTCGTTGACCGCTTCCTCCAGCACCTCACCCATCACCGACTTGCCGTAGAGCTGACGGATCAGACGCGCAGGCACCTTGCCCGGGCGAAAGCCCTTCATCTGGACCTGCTTGCCGAGTTCGCCCAATTTCGCCGACATCCGTTCCTCGACTTCAGCAGCCGTGAGGACAATGTTGAACTCGCGTTTCAGGCCTTCCGCCGAGAGCTGTTCGATCTTCATCGAGAACGTATCCCTTGTTTGTCGTCTCGCACCTGTTGGTGCGACCTGCCCGCCAGGCGGGCCCGTATCCGGCCCCGGTCCGAATGATCGGGGCGTCATGTCTCTCTATTGCATCGCGCCACCGCGCCATCCCAAGGGCTGACCCGGTTGCCGATGGTGCGGGCGGAGGGACTCGAACCCCCAAGACTTTCGTCACCAGGACCTAAACCTGGCGCGTCTACCAGTTCCGCCACGCCCGCTTGATCCACGGGCTCGCGGAGCTGCACCGCGCCGTGACCGATTTCCTGCGTCGATCCCCTGCCATTCCTGCCTGCATCGCCGCGGCGGAGCCATACGCGTCAGTGTCCGGCACGTCAAGCGTACAGCGGCCTGTTTCACCGCCCCGGCAGCCATCGCCTCACGTCAGCCCGACAGCTTGCCGCTTGCCTATCGCGCCAGTTTTGACACCGCAGGCGCGATGGCGATCTTCGCCTCACCACGATAGGCCTCATGGTTCCGTTCGATGTGGTCCAGATTGTAGAGGTAATTGACCATCATTCCCGCCGCCTGCCGCAGGCCGGACGGGGACCGGTCCCCCAGCCAGTTCAGCCGTTCGATGCGCGCGCCATTGTTCAGGTGGAACCGCGCCACCGGGTCCAGCGGCCGGCCCCGGCTATCCTTTTCAAGCGACAGGTAACGTGCGGCAAGCGCCAGCAGCGGCTCCTTCAGCGCGCCTTCGATGTCATGATCATTCGGCCAGTTGTCATTCGACAGCAATCCGCGCAGGGCCTGATTGACATCCGTTTCGCGGGCTATGGCCTTGATCAGTCGCGCCTGTGCATCGCTCAGCACGATCGGCTCGCCGTCAAGCTGCTGGCCGAGCCAGCGGCGGAAGCCCGGAACCGGCGACAGGGTGGCAAAGGTCTTCAGGTTCGGCATCCGCTTCGACAGGCGGTCGACAACCCGCTTGATCAGGAAATCGCCAAAGCCGACACCTGCAAGCCCGCGCTGGCAGTTGGAAATGGAATAGAAGATCGCCGTGTCTGCCTGTTCGGGGTCCATTGCCGGTGCGGCTTCATCCAGCAGGTCATGCACATTGTCGGCGATGCCATTGACCAGCGCCACCTCGACAAAGATCAGCGGCTCATCGGGCATGTTGGGATGCACGAAGGAGAAACAGCGTCTGTCGGAGTCGAGTCGGTTCTTCAGGTCCGCCCAGGACTGAATCTCGTGCACGGCTTCATAGGCGATCAGCTTTTCCAGCAGAGACGCCGGTGAATTGAACGTGATCTGCGCCATTTCCAGAAAGCCGACGTCGAACCAGGCCCGCAGCAGATCCTGCAGATCATCCTCGACACCCTGCAGCCCCGGATTGTCCCGCAGCAGGCGCAGCAGGTCCGCCCGCATGTCCACCAGAAACTTCACACCGCGATCCAGGCTGTTGAACTGCCGGAACAGGTTAACCCGTGGCGTGGCCAGGCTGCGTCGCAGGTTCCGCCGCGCCAGCACGCGATCCGCATCATTGTCCGCTGCAGAGAGGTCGCGCGCGGCATCGTCGACCATCGATTCATCCACGTCGAACCGTTCGGCCAGCAGGGTGAAGAAACGCAGACGGCCCGCCTGGTCCAGGCTCAGGTAGGCGCGCCCGAGCTCGGCCGCCCGCAGCCGCGCCGAGACCGCGCCCCCGCGACCGTCGAGGCAGGCATCGATCTGCTTGGCTATGGTTTCGAGGTCGTCGCCCGCCAGGTCGACACTGACATTGAGCGGGCGCACACCGGCCACATCGTCCCTGCGCCAATCCTGCAGTCGCGACAGGGTACGTGTCCAGAAACTGCTGGTCTGTCTGCTCACGGTATTCACCATTCAGATCAAGGTTTTGAAGACAATTTCACACGTCCTGCCGCAGGTTCTTCCAGACCGCGGGCAGGCTCGGTGCCAGATCCTCTGCGATCATCCCCGGACCCGCAACCCCTGCGGCTGCGCCATGCAGCCACACCGCCATGCAGGCTGCTTCGAACGCCGGCACCTGCTGCGCCAGCAGCCCGACCGCCATGCCCGCCAGAACATCACCGGATCCGGCGGTGGCGAGATCAGGCGGGGCATTGCAATTGATTGCAGCACGACCGTCGGGCGCGGCAATGACCGTGTCCGGCCCCTTGGAAATGATCACTGCGCCGCTGCGGCGGGCGGCTTCTCTGGTATCGTGCAGCTTGTTACCCGTGACATTGAACAGGCGCGCGAATTCCCCCGCATGAGGGGTCATGATGCAGGGTGCCGTGATCCGCTTGAACAGCGCCTTCGGTTCATCCGCAAACACCGTGATCGCATCGGCATCCAGTACTGCCGCGCGATCCGCATCCAGCGTCGCGATGGCGAAGTCGCGGGTGCGCTGGTTGATGCCATTGCCGGGACCGATCAGCACCGCATTGTGGCGGGGGTCTTCCAGCAGCGCCGTCCAGTCCTGCGGCGTGTCCGCTGGCTTCAGCATCACCGCCGTCAGATGGCTGGCATAGACCAGGGTTGCGCTGCGCGGCGGCACGGCGGAAACCAGCCCTGCCCCGGCACGGAGCGCGGAAATGGCCGACAGCCGGGCCGCACCGCTGCTGCTGATGCCACCACCAACAACCAGTGCATGCCCCCGCCCGAACTTGTGGCCCTCCACATCCGGCACAGGCAACAGCGGTCGCCAGAGCGCGGGACCGTTCACCCATGTCCGGGGACCAATGGTTTCAACTGCCGTGTCCGGGATACCGATATCGATGACCCTGACTTCCCCCGAGAGCCTTCGACCGGGCATCAGCAGGTGGCCCGGCTTGCGCAGGTGAAACGTCAGCGTCAGATCGGCGCGAAACGCGACCGCACCCGTCTCCCCTTCGATGCGGCCGCTGTCGCCGGACACGCCACTCGGCACATCGACGGCAACGGTCAGGCGCGCGCGCGCAGTCTCGGCGAGTGCAGCGGCGACACCTTCCAGCGGTCTGGTCAGACCTGCACCAAACAAGGCATCAACCACCAGTTCCGCGTCCGCCAGGCAATCTGCCGTCACGGACTCCACAGTGCCCGACCACTGACGGGCCATGATGGCAGCGTCACCCTTCAACCGGTCCAAGGCCACCAGCGACGCCAGCCGCACCGGCCAGCCGGCACGCGCCAGATGGCGGGCGATGACATGGCCATCTCCGCCATTGTTGCCCGGCCCGCAGAGAACGATTGCGGGGCGGGGCGACCAGCGATCCATGATGGCGCGGGCAGATCCGGCACCGGCAGACTCCATCAGCGTCGCGCCAGAAACACCGCACTTGATGGCGTGGGCATCAGCCGCATACATTTCCTGCACCGACAACAGCGGTTCGGGCGCGATGGTCTGGTCGGGTTTCGTGATCAAGATCAGATCTCCGGGCGGTGGTGCCTGTGCAGGGGGTTGGCATCCTCATAGGCCTGCGCCGCGCGCAGCACGGTTGCATCATCGAACATCCGGCCAACGATCTGCAGCCCAATCGGCAGGCCGGATTTCGTGAAACCACAGGGGATCGAGCAAGCTGGCTGCTGTGTCAGATTGAAGGGGTAGGAAAAGGGCGTCCAGGCCACCCAGCTGTTCGGCGCATCCTCTGACCAGCCTTCCGGCACCAGCCGGTCAACACCAAATGCAGGCACCGCGAGGCTGGGCGTCAGAAGCAGGTCGTAGTCGGCCATGAAGACCTTCATCGCGGACCCGAAGGCAGCCCGGTCGCGCTGCGCATCCATGTAGGTGCCGAGCTCTATGTCGCGTGCATCGTCGAGCACCTTGGCGAGCCCCGGATCCAGTTTCGCATGATCCTCGGCGCTCAGGTTGCGCAGGGCACCGTGCGCGCCTGACTGCCAGAGCGTATTGAACATGGCGACCGGGTCCCGGGTAAACGGGTCCCGCTCCTCCACATGTGCCCCAAGCTCTGCAAGCAGGGCCGCAGCCGCCGCGACCGATTCCGCGACCTCCGCATCCACATGGGCATGGCCAAGTGCCGGACTGAAGGCAACGCGCAGCCCCTTCACGCCACCGGAGAGGGCGGCCAGGTGGATGCCGTCGCTTGGTTGCGTGAACCAGTCCAGGGTCTCCTCCCCGCTCATCGCGTTCAGCATCAGGACGGCATCGGCGACCGTGCGGGTCAGGGGACCGGCATGCGACAGGGTTCCCATCGGGCTGGGCGGTGAGTACGGCACCCGGCCGAACGAAGGCTTGTGTCCGAAAACCCCGGCGAAGGCGGCAGGGATGCGGATCGAGCCACCACCGTCGGAGCCGAGATGCAGCACACCCATTTCGGCCGCAGCTGAGGCGGACGCCCCGCCTGACGAGCCGCCGGGTGTCATGTCCGTGTTCCAGGGATTGCGGGTCGTGCCGGTGACGGGACTGTCGGTGATTCCCTTCCAGCCGAACTCCGGCGTCGTGGTCTTGCCCAGGATCACGGCACCGGCTGCCCGCAGCCGCGCCACCGCAGGCGCATCCGCCGGGTCCGGCGTGTCAGGTGTGGTGAGGGAACCCTTGCGGTTGCTCATCCCCTCGACGGCGAACAGATCCTTGATGCTGGTCGGCGCGCCATCGATGGGGGACAGGGGCGCACCCTTCTGCCAGCGGTCTGCCGATGCCCTGGCTGCCGCCGTCGCACCTTCGCGATCCAGCAGGCGGAACGCGTTCAGCTTTCCATCAATGGCTTCGATCCGGTCAAACACCGCATCGGTCACCTCGACCGGGGAGAAATCGCCCTTTTCATAGCCCACCACCAGTTCGGCTGCCGACTTCCTGATCAATTCATCCGCCATGGTCCCTGCCCCTCCCCAAGAATTGCCCGATCACCGGGTCGCATTCCGCCAGTACGTGTCGTGCATTGTCACCGACGCGATGCCGTCCGACAATGTGCTGATCGGCAAGGGGAGCAAGACGTTTCATGAAACACGTGCACATAGCCATTGTCGGCGGTGGCATGGCAGGGGCCTCCGCCGCCTGTTTCCTGGCCGAAAAGGCGGGAACCGGGAAGCATATCGCCCTTCTGGAGCGGGAATCACAGCCCGGCTATCACACCACCGGTCGCTCCGCCGCCATGTACACGGAAGTCTATGGCAACGACGTGATCCGCGCCCTGGTCAGGGCCAGCCGGTCGTTTCTTGAAACCCCCGCCGAGCGATATGCCGACCATCCGCTGCTCACCCCGCGCGGTGCGCTTATGGTTGCGGCACACGGCGAAGGTGAACGGCTTGACGCCTTCATGACGGAAATGAACCGGCCCGACGTTCTGAGCCGGGTGGACGCCGCCCGCTGCGCAGAGATCTGCCCCGCCCTGCGGACCGATGGCTTGAGCGGCGGCGTGCACGAACCAATGGCCATGGATATAGACGTGCACAGCCTGTTGCAGGGCTACATCCGGGTCTTCCGCGGACTCGATGGCCAGATCATGACGGATACAGAGGTACGTGCGATCGACCGTTCCGATGACGGTTTCCTGATCAATACAGCTGCCGGGCAGATACGTGCCGAGGTCGTGGTCAATGCAGCGGGGGCCTGGGGCGATGCGCTGGGTGCCATGGTCGGCGCGGCGCCCGTGGGGCTGGTACCGAAACGGCGAACGGCAGTCACGTTCGACGCCACGCCCGGAACCGATATCTCCGGCTGGCCCCTGACCCTTGATCTCAGCGGTGCCTGGTACTTCAAGCCCGACGCCGGGCGCATCCTCGCCTCCCCCGCCGATGAAACACCGTCCGACCCCTGCGATGCCCAGCCTGATGAGATGGACATCGCGATCTGCATCGACCGGATCGAAACCGCGACTGACCTGAAGGTCCGCCGTCTGGCCAGCCGCTGGGCCGGCCTGCGCTGCTTCGTCGATGACCATTCGCCGGTGAACGGCTTCGATGACACGGTCGCCGGGTTCTACTGGCTGGTCGGCCAGGGCGGTTATGGCATCAAGACCTCCCCCGCAATGGGGCGGATCGCGGCGGCACAGATCGATGGGGACAAGGTGCCCGACGACATTCTGGATCAGGGACTTGATCCGGCCAGCCTGGCGGTCGCACGCCTGCGCTGAAGCAACGGACCTAAATCTGGGGGAGAACACGATCATGGCGACGACACGCTGGAAGAACCGGCCCGAAGGGTCCAACTGGGGTGATTTCGGGGATGATGACCAACTGGGACGCATCAACCTGATCACACCCGAAAAGGTGCGCCAGGGCGTGGCCGAGGTGCAGGAAGGCCGGACGTTCTGCCTCAGCCTGCCGCTCGACTATCCCGGTGGCAATACATTGAATGAGCGCCGTCACCCGCCCCACCGGCAGCCGACATTCCTGGGCGACAAGCCCTACATCAACTTTCCGCTGAAGAGCATCGACGGCCAGAACACCGACGTGGTCAGCGACGACCAGGTGACGATCTGCCTGCAGTATTCGACGCAGTGGGATGCCCTGTCCCACGTCGGCTCCTTCTTCGATGCCGACGGGAATGGCACGGCCGAGAAGGTCTATTACAACGGCTTTCGCGCCGGCGAGCATATCGTCGGACCCCGGTCCTACGACGGGGAAGACAGTGACGAACAGCTGTTCGGGGCGAAATCCCTCGGCATCGAGAACTTCGCCTGTCACGGCATCCAGGGACGCGCCGTCATGGTGGATCTGGAAGCGCATGTCGGGCGGGCGCGGACCTATATCGGCCACGACCAGCTGATGCAGATCATGGCCGACGATGGGGTGACGGTGGAACCGGGCGACATGGTCGTGTTCCGCACCGGCTTTGCCGACGAGATCCTGGCCATGGACCGCAAGCCGACCAAGGAAAGGCTGGAAAACAGTTGCGCCGTGCTGGACGGTCGCGACCAGAAGCTGCTGGACTGGGTGACAGCATCCGGTGTGTCAGCGCTGATCGCCGACAATTACGCGGTCGAGGGCATTCCCGCCACGCCAAAGGCTGGCCCGCGCCCTGCCCTGCCGCTGCATCACCATTGCCTGTTCAAGCTTGGCCTGCCGCTGGCAGAACTCTGGTTCCTGTCGGAACTGGCCGACTGGCTGCGCGCCAACAACCGCAACCGCTTCCTGCTGACCGCCCCGCCGCTGCGCCTGCCTGGCGCCGTCGGCAGCCCGGCGACACCCATCGCGACGGTTTGAGCAGGGCAGAAGTCGGGACTGACACCGGGGCACATGCAGTGAGGTCATTCCACGCAGACCAACTGTGCAAATTTGCGGTTGGCGGTGAGCGGAGGCGCTGCGTATTGTCCGCCGCATCATGACAAACCCATCCCCAGAGGCTGGAGCCCCCGCTGGTTTCGCAAGTATCCGCCGCAACGTCATCCTGTTGTCGGTCTGTCAGGCGCTGTTCACCTCCACCTCGTCGATCATGATCGCGCTGGGTGGGTTGATCGGGTTCAGCCTGGCGGAAGACAAGGCGCTGGCGACCCTGCCGGTGACTGCGGTCGTCGCGGGCACTGCGCTGATGACCATTCCCGCCGCGATGCTGATGGGGCGGGTCGGGCGGCGGGCCGGTTTCATCTTCGGTACCATGCTGGGGACGGCGGGCACCTGGCTGGGCGTTGTCGCACTCTATGAGGCCAACTTCTGGCTGTTCTGCTGTGCCACCGGCCTGGTCGGCATGTTCTCCGCCTTCGGGCAGCAGTACCGTCATGCCGCTGTCGACATGGCACCTGCACCGCTGCGCGGCCAGGCCGTGTCACTGGTGATGGCAGGTGGCGTGGTGGCCGGGTTCATGGGGCCGGAGCTGGCCAAATGGACCAAGGACATGATCGAACCAATCACGTTCGCCGGCAGCTATATCGCGGCTTCCGGTCTGACGATCCTCTCGGCTCTGATTCTGATCGGCCTGCGCATTCCGAAGCCGGTTCGCCACACTGCGGCAACCCGTGGGCGTCCGTTCCGGGAGATCGCGAAGCAGCCGGTGTTTCTGGTTGCTGCCGGGTCTGCCATGGCCGGATTTGGTGCCATGAGCCTGATCATGACCGCGACGCCGCTGGCGATGATGGCTTGCGGACATGACTTCAACAGTTCGGCCACGGTCATCCAGTGGCACGTGGTGGGCATGTTCGCCCCCAGCTTCTTCACCGGAATTCTGATCGCTAAGTTCGGCGTACTGCGGATCATCTCGATCGGCGCGGTCCTGAACATGATCTGTATCGCCGTGGCCCTGTCCGGACTGGAGTTCCTGAATTTCTGGAGCGCCCTGATCCTGCTCGGCATCGGCTGGAACTTCATGTTTGTCGGCGGCACCACCCTGCTGGCCGAAGCCCACACCCCGGCAGAGGCCGCGCGTGTCCAGGGCATCAACGACTTCATGGTCTTCGGTGTCGTCGCCGTCAGTTCCCTCAGTTCCGGACAGTTGCTGCATGTCTTCGGCTGGGATGTGGTCACCAGTGCCGCCCTGCCGATGGTCAGCCTGGCCCTGCTGGGCACCATCTGGCTGGCCATGCACCGGCGTCGGACAGCGGGCGTCGGAGTCTGAGGCCAAGCAGCCATGCGTGACACTGTTACCGCACCGCCTTGCATGGTGCGCCGCACTTTGGCATAAGCCAGCGCAACTGACCTGGCGGAAGTGATCCGGGATGGGGTCCGCGTGTCGGATTCGGGAATCCTTCCAGCAGCCAGAACATCAGTCACCACAGGCGCGACACGTGTCGGGCCGTTCATGCGTATTGAACACAGGGGACAAGAAAAAATGACAGCAATGCTTTGGGCCGTGATCGGCTGCGGCGTGCTGGCGCTGATCTACGGCATCGTCACCGCACGGAGCGTTCTCGCTTCGTCGGCGGGCAACGCCCGGATGCAGGAAATCGCCGGCGCCATCCAGGAAGGCGCCTCCGCCTACCTCAATCGTCAGTACAAGACCATCGCGATCGTCGGTGTGGTGGTCACCATCATCATTGGCCTGCTGCTCGGCTGGCTGGTCGCCATCGGCTTCGTCGTCGGTGCGGTGCTTTCAGGTGCCACCGGTTTCATCGGCATGAACGTGTCCGTACGCGCCAACGTGCGCACCACGGAAGCGGCCCGCCAGAGCCTCGGCGCCGGCCTGTCCGTCGCGTTCCGCGCCGGTGCCGTCACCGGCATGCTGGTTGCTGGTCTGGCCCTGCTGGCCTGTGCCGGTTACTACGGCGTGCTGCTCAGCATGGGTGTCGACGGTCGCGAACTGATCGACAGCCTGATCGCTCTGGGCTTCGGTGCGTCCCTGATCTCCATCTTCGCCCGTCTCGGCGGCGGCATCTTCACCAAGGGTGCGGACGTCGGTGCTGACCTGGTCGGCAAGGTCGAAGCCGGCATCCCGGAAGATGACCCCCGCAACCCGGCGGTGATCGCCGACAACGTTGGTGACAATGTGGGCGACTGCGCCGGCATGGCCGCTGACCTGTTCGAGACCTATGCCGTGACCATCGTCGCGACCATGGTCCTGGCGTCGATCCTGTTCATGGGCACGACGGCGGAAGCCGCCATGATGTACCCGCTGGCCATCGGTGCCGTCGCCATTCCGGCGTCGATCATCGGGACCTTCTTCGTCCGTCTGGGTTCGTCCAACAACATCATGGGCGCGCTCTACAAGGGCTTCATCGTTTCGGCAGTCCTGTCGGCCATCGCCTTCTACCCGGTCACCGAGTACATTCTCGGCACCGGTGCCATCGAAGGCGTCGCCTTCACCGGCATGGACCTGTTCTGGTGTGCGCTCACCGGTCTGGTGATCACCGGCCTGCTCATCTGGGTGACCGAGTACTACACCTCGACCGAGTATCGTCCGGTGCGTTCGGTGGCTTCGGCGTCCGAAACCGGCCATGCGACGAACATCATCCAGGGTCTGGCCATCGGCATGGAATCGACCGCGATCCCCGCGGTCATCATCTCCGCCGGTATCATCATCACCTACAGCCTGGCGGGCCTGTTCGGCATCGCCATTGCGGTCACCGCCATGCTGGCGCTGGCCGGCATGGTTGTGGCCCTCGACGCCTACGGCCCGGTAACGGACAACGCCGGTGGCATCGCGGAAATGGCGGAACTGGACGAATCGGTGCGTAACACCACTGACGCCCTGGACGCCGTCGGCAACACCACCAAGGCCGTCACCAAGGGCTATGCCATTGGTTCCGCCGGTCTGGGTGCACTGGTGCTGTTCGCGGCCTACACGCAGGATCTGCTGTACTTCGCATCGAAGCCGGACCTGTATCCGTACTTCGCCGGTGTGACCGTCGATTTCGCGCTGTCCAACCCCTACGTCGTGGTTGGCCTGATCATGGGTGGCCTGCTGCCGTTCCTGTTCGGTGCCATGTCCATGACCGCCGTGGGTCGTGCCGCCGGTTCCGTGGTCGAGGAAGTACGTCGTCAGTTCCGCGACGATCCGGGCATCATGGCCGGTACGTCCAAGCCCGAATACAGCCGCGCGGTCGATCTGCTGACCAAGTCCGCCATCAAGGAGATGATCATCCCCTCGATGCTGCCGGTCCTGGCCCCGATCGTGATGTACTTCGTCATTCTGGCCGTGTCCGACAAGGCGTCCGCTCTGGCCGCCCTTGGTGCGATGCTGCTGGGCGTGATTGCCACGGGCCTGTTCGTCGCCATCTCCATGACCGTTGGTGGTGGTGCCTGGGACAACGCCAAGAAGTACATCGAAGACGGCAATCATGGTGGCAAGGGTTCCGAGCCGCACAAGGCGTCCGTCACCGGTGATACCGTTGGTGATCCCTACAAGGACACCGCCGGCCCGGCCGTCAATCCGATGATCAAGATCACGAACATCATCGCGTTGCTGCTGCTGGCCGTTCTGGCCCACTGATCAGCCTGCTGATGCGGCCTTCGGGTCGCGTCAGCTCCTGACCTTGAGCGTTACAACGACAAGGGGCGTCGCAGTCATTGCGGCGCCCCTTTTCCATGTCGGCCCGTGGCATGGCTGTCGCAGCAGATCCGGCTGATAGATTTCGATTGCCCAGACAGGCAGTTCCGGTTTGACACAGGTTACCTGTCCCAGTGTGAAACCGATGATCCGTTCGGGCGGTGTGTTCAGGCGGAAATTGTCGAAGACGTGCCCCTGGTTGCAGAGCAGCATCGCCTGGCGGATGATGGGGCCGTTCCTGCCATACCGGTCGCGGATTTTCTGCTCGGGACCGGCCAGCAGGACCATGAGGGGTGTCACGAGGCATCAGGTTCCCGAATGATCTCACCGCATTCGGAAGGCCCCACACCAAGACCAAGCTTGCGGCGTTCGGCAAAGAATGCCTCCGCCTCCGTGCTCGGCTACGCCATCTTGTCGCCAAATGCGCTGAGCCAGACTTCATGCTCCTCGACCGTCAGATCCTCAGGTGGGGAAGATGCTTCAAGTGCCGCAATGACACGACGGTTGTCGAAGCTGCCCGATTCTTCGATGGCACGCCCGATACGAAGCCAATGGGTGATCTGCCCCGCCACGGATCGGCTCTGCAGGGATGATTCCCGGCGCACCAGTGCCATCACCTCGTCACTCAGCTTGACGGACTGTGCCATGCGCGCCTCCTGTCTGTGTGAATTCGAAGGTGGCTTTCTGCCACCTTCAAATCAGGAATCGTTGTCGGACGGCGCAGCATCAGAAGTGCCCTTCAGAACCCCAGCTGTTTCGCGGCCAGGTCACGCATGATCTCCTCCGCGCCGCCGCCGATGGCGTTGACGCGGACTTCGCGGTAGATGCGCTCCACCTTCGGGCCCTTCAGGTATCCCGCGCCCCCCAGCGTCTGCACGCCCTCGCGGGCACAGAATTCCATGGTCAGGGTCGCCTGATTCTTCAGCATGCAGATCTCCGCCACCGGATTGTCGCCCTGCATGATCCGCCAGGCCAGTTGTTCCAGCATCGCCTGCGTCGCATGGATGCGCATGGCCATGTCCACCAGCTTGTGGCGCACCACCTGATGGTCGATCAGGCGTTTCGAGAACGTCTGGCGCTCCTGCGCGTAGGCCACGGTCTCGTCATAGCAGACACGGGCAAAGCTGGTGCAGCCTGCCGCCATCATCAGCCGTTCATAGTTGAAGTTCTGCATGATGATGCGGAAGCCCTGGTTCTCCGCCCCGATCAGGTTTTCCACCGGCACCCGTACATCATCGAAATAGAGTGTGGCGGTATCGGAGGCATGCCAGCCCATCTTCTTCAGGGGGGTGCGGGTAAAGCCCTCCATCCCCGCCTCCAGCAACAGCAGCGACACGCCGCCCATGCCCGGACCACCTGTCCGGACGGCGACAGTCAGGAAATCTGCCTGCATGCCAGAGGTGATGAAGGTCTTGGAGCCATTGACGATGTAGTGGTCGCCGTCGCGCCGCGCCGTGGTGGCAAGATTGGCAACATCGGACCCGCCCGACGGTTCCGTGATGGCCAGGGCCATGATCTTCTCACCGGCAAGCACCAGCGGCACCACCCGCCGCTTCATGGCTTCCGGACCCGCGCGGACGACCGGTGGCAATCCGATGGCGTGGCTGCCCAGACTGGCGCTGACACCACCGGCACCGGCCCGCGCCATCTCCTGACTGGCAACGATCATGTAGAACACGTCCAGCCCCAGCCCACCGACATCCTCGGGGTAGTGGGCCGCAAAGAACCCCATGTCCGCTGCCTTGCGATAGAGTGCACGCGGCAGGCGTTCTGCGGCCTCCCATTCCTCCACGAACGGCTCGATCTCCCGTTCCGTGAAGCGGCGCACCGAGTCCCGCCAGGCCTCATGATCATCGGTCAGAAACGGGCTGCGTGACTGGTTCGGTATCATGATCATGTTCCTTCCCCGACGACCACGGATGGGCCATCATCATGAGCGGCTTGGTCAGGCTTCCTGAACGCCGCCCGCAAGGCGGCTGCCATATCGTCCAGGCCCACCTGAGCCATGTTCACCAGCCGTCCCATGCGCAGGAAGCCGTGGATCATGGACGGGTAGGCAACGACCTTCGTCGCGACGCCCGCTTCGCGCAGTTTCATGGCATAGGCCAGCCCCTCATCGCGCAGCGGGTCATAGCCTGCGACCTGCACCAGTGCGGCTGGCAATCCGGCCAGATCGTCCGCCAGCAGCGGGGACGCATCGGGGTCACGCCAGGCGGCTTCATCGGCCAGATACAAGCTGCGGAACTGGTCCATCGTGGCCTTGGTCAGCATGTAGCCGGAGCCGTTTTCCACCAGGCTGCCGCCCTCTGCCGTGAAATCCGTCGCCGGATAGGTCAGGACCTGAAGCACAAGCCCCGCGCCATCACCGCTGTCGCGCAGGCGGCGTGCGGTGACAGCCGCCAGATTGCCCCCGGCGCTGTCCCCGGCAAGGGCCATCCGGTTCGGGTCAATGCCGAAGTCCGCTGCATTCGCGGCGATGAAACGCGTTGCACGCTCGCAATCGTCAGGCGCAGCCGGGAAAAGGTGCTCCGGCGCCAGACGATAGTCGACTGACACGACAATCGCGTCAGACCGGACAGCCAGGATTCGGCAGATCGCATCATGACTCTCGATGTCGCCCAGCACCCAGCCACCACCATGAAAGAACATGACAACGGGGGCTAGGCTTTCGACACCAACCGGATGGTAAATGCGGATCGGGATCGCCGGATCATCTCCATTGGCCGGGACGGACATGTCCTGCACCCGCGCCAGATCCGGTGTGGGCGGCGCGAACGCGGCTGTCGTCGCGCCATATCCGGCGCGGATTGCCCGATGATCGGGCTTTTCAAATGCAAAGCCGCCAGCCGCAGCAGCAGCGTCGAGCACGGCCTGGCACTGGGGATCGAGGGGCGGGCGAGAGTGGGACTGGTCAGGCATGGAAACCTCCCGTCAGGACAAGGGGATCATGACATGCTGGCGGTAGGCCGGGCGTTCCGACAGGCGCGCATAATACGCCGCAACCGCGGGCAGGTCCGGTCGGTCGATCGGCAGTTCGGACCAGCGGTAGACCAATGCACCAACGGCCAGATCCCCCATGCTCATGGCCTTGCCGGCAACCCATTCGCTGGACTGCAACTGCGCGTCCAAAATGCCCATCTGATCGTTCACCCGACCGGTCGCGGCATTGATTGCATCCATGTTGCGCTCGGCTTCCGGCAGTCGGATCAGACCGAAGAAGACCGTCGTCATGTCGGCAATCGTGCTTGCCGCCTGCCAGTCCATCCAGCGGTCGGCCAGGCTGCGTTGACCCGGATCACTGGCCCAGAGCTTGCCTGCCGAATGCCTGGCGCAGAGATAGCGGACGATGGCATTGCTTTCCCAGATCGCCAGATCGCCATCCAGCAGCACCGGCACCCGGCGGTTGGGGTTCATCGCGACATATTCGGGCGTGTCGAGGCCACCGTGCGGTCCACCAACCGTCGTATGCTCATGCTCAAGACCCAGTTCGCCGATGGTCCACATGGCCTTCTGCACGTTGATCGAGTTCGTTCGTCCCCAGATCTTCAGCATCGCACCCTCCCCCTTTTGAAACCTGTCCTGCCTAACCTAGCATTGCGTCAGCCCGGATCGCCACGCTGCTTGGCCCGCTGTCGAATGATCGTGAAGACAAGGAAGATCGCGCTGACGCCCGACATCACCCAGATGTAGCCATTCGGGTCATCCAGATCCATGGCGACCCCGGTGATCGCCGGCCCGACCAGCGACCCCAGTCCATAGAGAACACCAAATGCCGCGTTCGCGGTAACCAGGTCCGCGCCGGAAAACCGCTCACCCTGAAGCGCCAGTGCAATGGTGTAGATCGACGCCCCTGCGCCACCCCAGACGAACAGCACGCTGTATGTCAGCCAGATGGTGCCGGTGGTGGACGGCACGATCAGGATGCCCAGTACGCAGATGATTGCCAGAAATGTCATCAGCCTGATCTTGTCGAAGCGGTCGGCCAGCCAGCCAACCGGATAGGCGAAGAACATGCCGCCGATGACGACCGCACTCAGCATGGCCAGCGCCGCAGGGTCTTCCAGTCCGGTGCGGCGACCGAAGACGGGCAGCATCGCACTCGTCGAATTCTCCATCATCGCATAGAGCAGGATCGCCCCCACCAGCGTCGGGGCCACCTTCACGTAACTCAGGACATTGAAACTTGGCGTGCCATCGAAACGGGGCGCCGTTACCGTGATGAAGGCCATGGGGATCGCCGCCACGAACATGATCGCCGCGCCGATCAGGAACGGTGCCCAGCCATCGACGCCGACGACACCCAGCAGCAGCGGCCCCGATGCGAAGCCAGCCGAGAGGGCAATGTTGTAGATCGCCATGACCTGGCCGCGTTGATTGTTGTTCGCAACCTGATTGATCCAGCTCTCCGACGCAACGAACAGACCCGCCATCACCGCACCGCTGATCACACGCAGGCCGAGCCAGACCAGATACCAGTCCAGCAGCTTGAACAGGATCAGCAGGATACCGCTGGTCAGAATGCAGAAGACGATGAAGCGTTTGGCGCCGAAGCGGGCAATCCAGGCGGGCACGAAGGCGGAAGCGAGCAGAATGCCCAGCGGCCCCATGGCACTGTTGATGCCGATGGCCGTGCCGCTGAAGCCTTTCGCTTCCAGCAGCAATGCCAGAAGCGGGAACGTCAGTCCGATGGCAAGGGCGGCAACGGCAATGCACAGGATCGAAATCGTCATGCCTGCCCGGCGCTGCGCGTCGGTCAGTTCCAGCGCGGCGCTCATGGCAGGTAAATCACGGGCAGGCGCTCATTCAGGCTCGAAACGGTGGTAGCGGATGATTGGCGCATTGTTCTGGTAACTGAAAAGCGGAATGGCCTCGATCGAGGTTCCCCTGACCCGACGACCGACCTCTTCAAGGATGAACTCCGTGACGTCGGCAATGGGCATCTTCAGGGCTTCCGGCAATGGCCGCCAGTCCAGGTCCAGCAGCTCGCCGGACCCCGCCAGGGGTGCGTCACCGCCACCATCTGCGCCGTCCGCATGCGTGATGAAGAACCTTGCGTGAAACCGGATCGGCATGGGGGGCGGGGTGATCGCCCGCGCCAGATAGTCGATGCCGGAAAGCCGGGGGACGAATCTATCGCCCTGCATCTCGCCGAAGCGCAGCCCCGTCTCTTCCCAGGTCTCGCGTACCGCAGCGACAGCCAGGCCATGCGCCGTCTCGCCGCCGAACTGGGCCGCCAGGCGACGCAGGGGGCGTGAATCGAGCGTATCAAGGGTGTCTGCGGTCAGATCCACCTTGTCGAGGCGGCCGCCGGGAAAGACGTACATGTGGGGCATGAACCGGTGGCGTCCGGCACGCCGGCCCAGCAGAACCTCCGCCTTGTCACCCTCCCCCCGCACGATGACGAGGCTGGATGCATCTCGCGGACGAACAGGACGCGGCATTCCCTTGACGGGCTGTGTCTCTTCTTCTGTCTCGCTCACTTGTCCTGCTCCGCTTACTGAAATGTATCCGTGTGCTGACCGCGCACGTACTGGTACAGCGGCAGCTTGTGTTCTGCCGTCGGCGGCGGGGGATTGGACACGAATTCCTCCACGTACTTCAGCATCACGCCCGTGATGCGTGGAATTTCCAGATTCAGCGCCTTCTCGATCGTCACCCAGTGAATATCCAGCAATTCGCCGTCGCCTTCGATCACTTCGTTGGCCAGCCGGTTGGCATCGGCCATGAAGAAGCGCGCGTTGAAACGCCGGGGGCGGAATGGCGGGGTAACAGCCCTGGCAACAAAGTCCAGGGCATCGAAATCCGGTGCGAAGCCAGTTTCGAAGAAGCCCTTCCAGTTGCGAGGCACGCTGCGATCAGGTTCAGGGTCGGGCTTGCCCAGAATGAGGCCGGTTTCCTCGAACGTTTCGCGAATGGCCGCTGCCGCGAGTGCGCGGGCACGCGCCGGAGACGCAGCCTTGGTCAGGTGCCCGTCGACATGGGGCTTCAGTTCGGTGGAGCTGCGCACCCGCCAGTCGGTCGGATCGACCCGTCCGCCCGGGAAGACCCAGCGGTTCGGCATGAAGGCATGCTTGCCGTGCCGTTCGCCCATGACGATCTCGACAGTCTTCGCGGTTCGCCGCCACAGGACAAGGGTTGCCGCATCGCGTGGCCGCAGCGCCTTCTGCCCCTCTGGCCGCAGGTGCTTGTCTTTCGGATCATGGGGGTTTTCGACCATCGTCATCGTCCGCTGCTGGTATCAAGTGCGCGCCAAGATGGCCGCACAGACCCCGCCTGTCCAGCCCGTGACGACACATGCCGGACCCGCATCGGGCCCCGACATCGAACCGCTTCCGTCATTGGCAGGCGCAACGGTCGCACAATCAGGGCTGGACGGGTTCGTCCTCATCCTCCAGCCCGAAACCGTGCATCCGATTGGCCCACTGCAGGCCGATCACGGCCCCCTTGAGACGCGGCAGCAGATAAAGTGACAACAGCACGACCAGCGGCAGCCAGATCGCCATGTGCAGCCATTGGGACGGGTGCCAGGTCTGTTCGACAATCAGCACCAGCGGCACGATGATGTGACCCACGATCATGATCGACAGGTACGGCGGCAGATCATCGGAGCGGTGATGATGCAGCTCTTCCCCACACGTGCCGCAGGTGTCGTGCACCTTCGTGTATCCGTCGAACACACGGCCCACTCCGCAGGACGGGCAGCGCTGCCGCCAGCCCTTGCGCATCGCGGCCCAGACGGGGCGCGGTTCCAGTTCCTGGAAAGTTGCGTTTGCCATGACTGTTCAGATAGCACCTGCCGCGCCGCCCGACATGTGTCCGGCGGTCGCAGTGCGCGGCTGTCGCAGGCCCCATCGATCACCAGCGCTCAGACGCCGTAGACAACCCGTTCGAACGTCCAGTACAGACCGACGGCGGCTATACAGAGCGATCCTGGCAAGGTCACGGTGCGGCGATAGGTTTCCTCTGTCATCTTCCAGAAAGCCAACGCGAGCCAGGCCACCAGAATGACACTCAGCTGCCCCACTTCAACACCGACATTGAATCCGATCAGGGCGGTGACGAACTGATCCTGCGGCAAGCCAAGCTCCATCAGCACACCCGCAAACCCAAGCCCATGCAGCAGACCAAAGGCAAAGACCACGATCGGTCGCCACGGGCTGAGGCCACGCATGAACAGGTTCTCGATCGCGACATAGGCAATCGACAGCGCGATCAGCGGCTCGACGATGGACGCCGGCAACGCCACCAGATCATAAAGCGACAGGGCCAGGGTGATCGAATGGGCAACCGTGAAACAGGTGACCTGCACCAGCAGCGGCCGCATCCGGGTGCTGAGCAGGAACAGGCCGAGCACGAACAGGATGTGATCCAGGCCGCGCGGCACGATGTGGATGTAGCCAAGCTCCACATAATCCACCAGCGTCTCCAGCGTGCCCCGTTCCGGCACCAGGCCCTGCATGGGGAAAGGTTCCGACCGCTCCCCCGGCTGCAGCCACGCGGATGTGAACCCTTCATCGCCATCGCGGCGGAGCTTCACGGCAACCGCACCATAGCTGCCCGGATAGTCCCAGACGAATTGGGCCGCGCCCGGCGGAATGGCCGCCGAAAGCCGAACATCGGAATTGCGCGCCAGCCGGATGTCGCCCAGGGGCGCAACCTCGACACCGGTCACGCGCAGCGGCACGGCAAGGCCGTCGAATGTCAGGTTGAAACCGTCGAGAAACCGGTCCTGTCGGGCGCTGAGCCGTTCAGCCAGTTGCTCCGGCGGCAGGCTGCGCAATTCGTCATATCGTGCTGCATTGAGACTGTCGTCGGTGTCGGCGAGGCCTGGTTCCACTTCCGCCAGTACGGCTTCGAGACTGAGGTCGAGATCGACTGTCATCGTGCCATCGGCACCGAACTGCACCTCCGCCACGATCGGCCGAATTTCGTGGGCTGAGGCCCGGTCAGTTGCGGCGACGGAAAGCCCGACAAGCATGACGGCTGAGAGCATTGCAGCTATAAGGGACCGCATCTGTAGGCTCCAAAGGATGGGTTTGAACGTGAAAGCTGCATACCGGATTTCAGGCCTGGTCGCCATGGCCCTGATCGGCAGTGTGTTGCTGATCGCTTCCGCTTCGGCGCACGAGTACTGGATCGAACCGTCCAAGACCCGGGCCGCAGCGGGCGAGACCGTGTCCCTGACCATGGCCGTCGGGCAGGACTTCGTCGGCGACACACAGATATACATCCCGGACCGGACAGTGCGTTTCGATGTCATCGGTCCTGTCGGCACCGTCTCGGCGGACGCCGGTTTTGCCTCAGACCCGGCGGGCAAGGTGGCTGTTTCCGCGCCCGGCCTCTACACCATCGTCTACCAGAACAAGGGCAACAGGATCACGCTCGATCCGGAAACATTCGAAACCTACGCACGCCGCGACGGCCTGGAACATGCGCTGGCCGCCCGCGCAAAGGCGGGAACAAGCGACCAGCCGGCGCGGGAGCATTACACGCGCTTTCCGAAGACGTGGGTTCTGTCGGGCGATCCGTCTGCTGGTCAGGCGGCGACGGAGGCCGTCGGCATGCGCTTCGAACTGGTGCCCGCCAGCAACCCGTTTACCCTGTCACCCGGCACAACCCTGCCCGTCAGCGTGCTTTACGAAGGCAAGCCCCTGTCGGGCATTCTGGTACAGGCTTTCCACAAGCAGACCGAGACACTGGTCGGCGGTGACCGTTCCGATGCCGCCGGGCTGACAGGCATCGAACTGCCATTCGCTGGCCGCTGGATGATCAGCGCCGTGCACCTGATCCCCATGCCCGAGGACACGGCCCTGGACTGGCAGAGCTTCTGGGCATCGTTCGTGATCGATATCGAATGACAAGCCTTACTTCAGATGAGGCAGCCTTGCAGGGCAGCGCCTGACGCCACCCGCCCGCTCTTGAGGCCCGTCAACGGTTCTGGAACACCAGACTGACGTGATTGCCGTCACTTTCACGGGTGTAGGTCATTGCGCTCGACAGGTTGATGGCCAGACGTACTCCGACACCACCGACGGCGCCGGCGACCGGGTCACCCGTCACCCGATCCGCGTCTGCAACCGGGTCGAAATGGATTCCATTGTCGCGAAAATCGAGGCGGATGCTCCCATCCTGCTCGCGCTGAATCTGCAGGCGCACACTGGCATCAGGCAACGCGCCACCATGATGAACGCTGTTGGCAAACAGTTCCTCGAACGCAACCGCCATCCGCGACACGGCCTTGTCGTCAAATCCCAGGTCCCTGGCTTGGCGCTCCACCCACAGGGTCGCGTTGCGGACCTCACGCAGATCGCATGTGAACTCCGCACGCCGGGACTTGGGACTGGCATTCACTTGGCTTACACTCCAGAGTCTTCGGACCGGACGGGGTTCGTGTCGGAGAAGTTTAGGGATGGAACGATCATGCGCAAAGTGACCTCAATCGCAGTCCTGTTTCTTCTCGCTGCTTTCAGTGTCGCAATCCTGATGCCAGCGGGCGGGTTGCAAGCAGCGGAAACCGTTGCTGTCATTGAACAAATGAGCGGCTCCGTCACCATCGACCGAAACGGCGAGAAACGCACTGCTGCCGAAGGTCAGGCCATCGAAGCTCAGGATACCGTTGCAACGGCCCCCGGCGGCGCTGTCGGCATGCGCTTCACGGATGGTGCCCTGATCGCGCTGGGTCCCGAAACCACGTTCCGCATTCAGGAATACAGCTACGACAAGGTGAAGGATGAGGGCGCTTTCAAGGGGCGCCTCAGTCGTGGCACGCTCTCGGCGCGTTCCGGTCGAATTGCAAAACGCGGCACGGACCGGATGCTGGTCGAGACGCCATCGACCATCCTCGGTGTGCGCGGCACCCGTTTCATGGTCAAGGTCGACGAATAGCCGACCGGAACCAGCGATCCCGGTCAGACGCCCGGACCAAACCGGATCTGGTCCGTCCAGCCCCGTTCCAGTTCCGTCATGCGCGCCACCATCTCGGTGAAATGCGTTGCATCACTGCCAAAGCTGGTGGCGAACTGCTCCTCCGACGCATCAATGCGCCTGCAGAGGTCCAGCCCCTGTTCGGTCAGCCGCACGATGGTTGCGCGCCGGTCATGGCTGGACCGGAACTGTTCGATGTAGCCGGCCTCGACCAGTTTCTTCAGGTTGTAGCTGGCGTTGGAGCCCTGATAGTAACCACGCTCCATCAGCGTTTTGACGTTGAGTTCCGCCGTTCCGATGTTGGCGAGCAACAGGGCCTGCACGGCTGACAGATCCTCGACCCCCAACCGATCCAGCTCAGCGCGGATGACATCGAGGTACAACCGATGAAGCCGTTCGATCAGCCGTGTGGCTGCGCGATAGGACTCGGTCTGCGGGGAAAGAGCCGTCTGTTCGACGGCGGAATGGGCGGGTCGGGCTGTATCGGCCATGACGAAGTACCTGTGTTTCTGGGCGTTCGAACCAGAGCATGGGCCAACTTCGTTAACGTTCCTTTTCCGATTGGCGTGCGAAACAGAAGTCCTTCAATCAGGGATTTGCAAGGAAATCAGGTTTAGCGATGGCCGGAGGCGGCTCTGAACAGGAAACCGGCCCGGTTTCCGTACTGGTGATCGACGACGACAAGGCAACGGCGGCGGCGATTGTCGCCTACCTGCGCAATGGCGGGCTGTCTGCGCATGCAGAAAACAATGGCTTCGCTGGCGTCAGTGCCGCGAAGAGCCTGAACCCGCGTCTGGTGCTGCTGGATGTGCAGATGCCCGGACTGGATGGCATAGAGACTGCGGCACTGATCCGGCGCGCCCTGCCCCAAACCCGGATCATCCTGATGTCGGGCCACCCGGCGTCACTGGTGGAGGCGAACCGGAATGCGAAGGTCGCGTTCGCCGTCCTGGAAAAGCCCCTGCCACTGCCTGCCATCCTCGATTTCGTACGGCGGGTTCTCAGCTAACCGCATGACCTGAAACCGTAACTCTGGTCGAGCCGGTTCCTGACCGGATGCGCATGCGAACAGATTGTTAACCCCATTCCCATAAGTTCGGCCTGCTAGTCCTTCGAGGAGTTGAACCATGGCTGATACCGCACCGTCAGACGCACGGCCCAACATCGGCAGTCTGTTTGATCTTGCCCAGCGCAAGAGCCGCGAAGGACGTGCCCAGCTTTATGAGGATATCTGGAACCTTTTCGAAACCGACGGCGAAACGCTGACCGGCAGCGAACGGAAACTGATGACGGACATCCTGCGCCGCCTGAGTCATGACGTCGAAATGAGCGTACGCAAGCGTCTTGCAGAACGGCTCAACGACATGGCGCATGCACCGATGGAACTCGCGGCCATGCTGGCCAACGATCAGATCGAGGTGGCCTATCCCATCCTGATGAACAACCGCGCGCTCCGGGATGCCGACCTGATAGAGGTCGTGCGGCATCGGACACTGCAGCATCAGCTGGCCACCGCCATGCGTGCCAACATCTCGGAAGCCGTCGCCGGTGCGCTGGTGGAAACCGGCAGCGAGGACGTGGTGGAGGCACTTCTCGATAACGACACGGCACAGATTTCTGACGCCTTGCTGGAACACCTGGTCGCCGAGAGCCAGCGCGTCGATCGCTATCAGAAGCCCTTGCTGCGCCGCCCGGACCTGCCCAAGGCACTGGCCAAGCGCATGTACGCATGGGTGTCAGCTGCACTGCGCCAGTACATCGTCGACAACTACAAGTTCGACGCGTCCGAGCTGGACGACACCATGCTGAACGCCATGCGTGACGCTGTGCTTGAAAGCACTGGCGAAGTGGAAGTGACCGACCCGTCGCAGCGCCTGGTGGAAAAACTGCATGCTGCCGGACAACTGAACGTCGGCTTTGCGATCAAGGCACTGCGCCAGGGTGAAGTCAGCCTGTTCGAATATGCGCTGGCCCGCATAGCCGAGATGCGCCCCGAACTGATGCGCCGGATGATCTACGAACCGGGCGGTGAGGCCCTGGCCATTGTCTGCCGCGCCCTGGAGTTCGACAGGCAGGTATTCCTGACCATCTACGAGCTGACGCGTGTGGCGCGTGGGATGCTTGCGCGCCAGATTTCGGCAGACCGGAAACGTCTGCAGGAATTCTACGACGGCATGTCGCTGGAAGATGCAACTGCTGTGGTGCGCCGCTGGCGCCAGGACCCCGAGTATCTGGCGGCCCTCAACCAGCTTGGTGCCAAGGACTGAACGTCGCAGTTCATCCTTTACTCGGCCCACCCTACGCGCAATATCAACGTCTCGAACTCTTGTACCGGGACCAGATGTCGTGATTGATCCGTTCGGCCGTACCGTCAACTACCTGCGTGTCTCCGTGACTGACCGGTGTGACTTCCGCTGTGTCTATTGCATGTCGGAACACATGACGTTCCTGCCCAAGTCCGATCTGCTGTCGCTGGAGGAACTGGACCGTGTCTGCACGGCGTTCATTGCCAAGGGCGTGCGAAAACTGCGTGTGACCGGTGGAGAGCCCCTGGTTCGGCGCAATGTCATGGAACTGTTTCACGACCTGGGGCGGCACCTGAAGACCGGCGATCTGGATGAACTGACCCTGACAACCAATGGCAGCCAGCTGCCCCGTTTCGCCGATGACCTGCGCCGGGCAGGCGTGCGCCGCGTCAATGTTTCCATCGACACGCTGGACCCCGAGAAATTCCAGAAGATCACGCGCTGGGGTAGCCTTGAGAAAGTGCAGGACGGCCTGCGCGCCGCGAAGGAAGCGGGCTTGAACGTGAAGATCAATGCCGTCGCGCTGAAGGGCGTGAACGAGGATGAGATTTCGGAGATGGTTGGCTGGTGCGGCACGCAGGGCATCGACCTCTGCCTGATCGAGACCATGCCGCTGGGCGAGATTGACGGTGACCGGTCGGACCAGTATCTGCCGCTGTCTCTGGTACGGGCCAACCTGCAGAAGGACTGGACGCTGGAAGACACCGACTACTCCACCGGTGGTCCGGCGCGCTATACCATCGTGAAGGAGACCGGTCAGCGCCTCGGCTTCATCACGCCGCTGACCCATAACTTCTGCGAAAGCTGCAATCGGGTGCGCCTGACCTGCACTGGCACGCTCTACATGTGTCTCGGACAGGATGATGCGGCGGATCTGCGTACCGCACTGCGCACGGACCCGAGTGGCGAATTGCTGGACCGCACGATTGACGAGGCGATTGGCCGGAAGCCGAAGGGCCATGATTTCGTGATCGACAGGCGGCAGAAGCAGCCTGCCCTCACCCGTCACATGAGCGTCACGGGCGGTTGACGTCAGAGGCATGCTAATTGCTTGATCAGGGGCATCAGGCGGTACGGGAATCACCTATCCTGTACGATCTGATGCAATTCGAAACGAAAGTCCTCTGATCCGTCCCATGATCGCACGGCGCGCCATACCCATCTTCCTGAGTTTCGGCGAGAACATCAGCCGGGGATCCGCCGTGTCTGCCGTCAGTCACGTGGCCCTGCTTGTCGGGCTGGCCGTCGCATCGCCGGGCCTGTTCGATGGAGAGCCGGACGACATCGGCGGCTTCCCGATTTCGATCCAGGTCTTTCCGGACGTCTATCAGGAACCGCTGGTCGTTGAACTCGTCGATGAGTCCGCCCTGCTGCCTGAGCCTGTCTCTGAACCTGTCTCTGAACCCGAGCCTGAGCCTGAAATTCCGGTTGTGGCGGAACCTGAAGTGGCCGAGGCCGAACCCGCGCCCGAACCGACCCGGGTGCTGGTGCCGGAACCTGCGACCATCGAAGCCCCGCCCCAGGCACCTGAGATTTCACTCCCCGACGTCCGTCAGGCTGCAATTGAAGCTGCCAGACGTGCGGAGAGGCCAGTGGCCGGACCTGCGGCCCTCGCCCCGAATGCCGGCGATGTATCCCTGATCTATGAAAAAGGCCCCGACCTGACACCTCAGGAGGAGCAAGGCCTGTCGGCACCGCCAAGCACGCTTCGGCTTGGGGGGCAGACACCGCCTGTCGTGCCCAATGCAGCCCCTCCGGCGACCGACGCCCCGGACATCCCCGAAGACCCAAAGGACATCGCGCGCGAGATCCGCAAGACCGAGGCCTTGCAGGCACAGGCGGAACTGGCTGAGAAGACCGCGCCTGACGATGCCGCCGCACTGGAGGCTGCAGCCAGAGCTGCGGCGCTGAAGGAGCGGTTGCAGCAGTTGGAGCTGGCCCGCCTGACCCCTGACGACTCGCTGGCCGCCGCAGCCCAGGCTGCCGATGGCGCAAGCAGCGCAGCCGCCAAGGCCCTGGCACTGGCACAGGCCACGACCGCAGCCGTGTTGCAGGCCCGGGCCGCCAACCCCGCCCCCACGCCGCCGGCCCGCAAGGCACTGCAGGAAGCATCCGACGCGGCACGCGATGTGACCAGTGCGGCGACAGACGCGCAGAACGCAGCCGAGGCCGCACGCCGGGCCGCAGCAGCAGGGGCCGTCGACAAGGCGGAACAGGAACGCGCGACTGCCGAGACCGCGCTTGATCGCGCCGAGCGATCACGCCAGACAGCCATTGCCGCGCTTGACCGTGTGATCGACGCCGCGGCGACTGCCTTGGCGCAGGCGGAAAAAGAGTCGCAGGCCAAGCCGGATGTCCCGGACAGCGCCAGCGCCGAGAAGGTACTGAGCGAGAGCAAGCCACCGACGGAAGACAAGCCCCTGACCGCCGAAGAGCAGGCCCGCGCCAGGAGCGCCGTGGAACGCTATCGGAAAGCCGCCGAAGAGGGCTATGCCCACGCCGAATACAATCTGGCAAAGGCCATTGATGAGGGACGGGGCGCCGAGAAGGATCCCGCGAAGTCCGCACGGATCCTCGAACGGCTGGCCAGGCGTGGTTATCAACCGGCGCAGGTTCGCCTCGCCGAAAAGCATCTGAAGGGTGACGGCGTCGAAAAGGATCGCAAGCGCGCGTTCGTTCTGTTGAAGATGGCTGCCGATGAAGGCAACCGCACTGCGAAACGGGCCGTGAAGGCACTGGATCGGGAGATGTCGGCGGAAGAACGCCAGAAGGCTGAAATTGAATCCGGCCGCTGGCGTCGCTTCATCGAGAAGGAAAAGACCGACCGCGCCATTGCGCCCGCACAGCAGAGACAGCTCGACGGCGATCTGCGCAAGGCAGTATCCGGCGGCAATGTGGAGCAGATCGAGGTGCTTCTGCGTTCCGGTGCCGATCCGAATGCCATCGATGCCGCGGGGCGCGACGCCATCATCGCAGCATCATGGCGCGGCAAGGAAATGGTGGTGGAGTTCCTGATCGAGCGGGGCGTGGATATCGACACGCGCGACTTCGAGGGCCGCACCCCCCTCGCCTGGGCCGCGATCAATGGCTATGCGTCGATTACCGAAGACCTGTTGAGCCAGCAGGCCGACCCGGACGCCACTGACGGATCAGGCGTCACACCGCTGATGCGCGCGGCCTGGAACGGGCACGAGGATGTGGTCAAGACCCTGCTTGAGATGGGCGCCAGCCCTGACCTGCGGGATGCCGAAGGCAAGACCGCCCGCGACAGGGCGCTGGAGGAACGCTGGGAACGCGTCGCACGCATTCTGGATCGCCAGTCGAACTGACGGATGGTCCACGGACGGCCGGCCCGTCGCCCCTTGCCTGTCCAGACAGCGCCGCGCACCGAAACCGGACCCAGCGACCGAACCGTCATCCGGCACAACAGTCCGTTCCATGGAATGATGGCATCACCGGACCACGCATGAAAACGGCACCGCCGGATTGCTCCGGCGATGCCGCATTCAGATCAGATGGCTCTGAGCGCCGGATCGAAAGGTTCAGTCGGCGGCGTCCTTGATCATATGGATGGAGCGCTGCGGGAACGGAATTTCAACCCCGATTTCGTCCATCTTTTCCTTCATGGCCTGCGTGTAATCGAACTTCAGGCCCCAGTAGTCGGCAGCCGCGCACCAGAGGCGGATCGTGATGTCCACCGAGCTGTCGCCCAGATTGGACACAACGATCTGCGGTGCCGGTTCCTGCATCACGCGGGAATCTGCATCGGCAATCGCACGCAGCGTCTTCATGGCTTCCACGTGGCTGGAGCCATAGCCGATACCGAGCACGAAATCGCAGCGCCGGGTCGGATGATGGCTGAAGTTCTTGATTGCCGTGTTCCAGAGCGATCCGTTCGGGACAATGATGTGCACATTGTCAGCCGTGTGCATCTCTGTGACGAACAGCGACACGCTGTCGACCGTTCCCGCGACGCCGCCAGCTTCAATGAAATGCCCCTGCTTGAACGGGCGGAACGCCAGGATCATGACGCCTGCAGCCAGGTTGCCCAGGGCCCCCTGAAACGCCAGACCGATGGCCAGGCCCGCAGCACCCATCAGGGCCACGAAGCTGGTGGTCTCCACACCGAACTGGTCCAGCGCGGCAATGATCGTGAACGCGATCACGCCATACCGGGCAATGTTGGACACGAAATTCGCGATCAGGGGATCGGTCTTCTTCGTGCGGGTCAGCAGCTTGCGGACGGCGCGGCCAACCCAACCGGCGGCCATGAAGCCGACGACCAGGATGACGATCACGCCGACCACGGCGATGGCATATTCAGCCGCATAGGCGATGAGGAATTCCATCGCCTCCGAGGTCTTTTCTGAATCCATTCTTGTTATTCCCTCTCAGATGGTCGGTGTCGGGTCAGTTTGTCCCGAACAGCCCCTTGAGCTTTTTCGTCGCGCCTTCGACCGGGTTGGAGGATTCTTCCTTCGTCGGTTCGGTGGCACTCCCACTTTCCGGAGCCGACGCTGCGCCGCCGCCGGTCACACTGTCGAGCAGTCCCTTGACGGCACCTGCGCCGCCTTCGGTCACGCCCTTCACGGCACCACCGGCACCATCGATCACACCCTTGACGGCATCACCCGGTGCCTCCAGCACGCCACGCACCACGCCCTCCAGATCCGGCTGGATCGACGGATCGTCGAAGCTGCCGGTGATCTTGATCGGAACGCCCAGACCACCAGCGGACTTGGAACCCTGACCGGCAAGGCTGGCCACCAGTTTCGGCAGTACGCGGTAGTCGATCTGGCGCGGCGGCAGGGACACCTTGCCCTCACCCGTCACGCGCAGCAGCGGTGCATTCATCATCAGATCGGAGTTGCTGATGACGCCATTGCTGGCCGTCCAGGTCGCGGAGATCTCGGCAAAGTCGGTCTTTTCGGCCTTGTCGTAATCAAGGTCCAGATTGGCGGTGGAAACGCCTCGCACCGCAGCGGCGAGGTTGTAGCCGATGATCGCACCATCGCGCACCGTCAGGCCACCGGAGCCATTCAGCGCCGAGACGATCTGGCGCTCCGATGCGCCCGCAGTCGTCATGTCGATCGCCAGTTCGACAGTACCCAGGAAGTCGCCGAAGTCAGCAAACTGCTGCAGCATCGGCTGTGCCTGGATCCCGTCACCATTCAGCTTGATGGCGAACTTCGGGCTTTCACCGCGACGGTCGATGCTGACCGCACCGGTGGCATTGCCGTCATAGAGACCCAGTTCCGCGATCGTCAGGTTGGTACGCTTGCCCTGTGACACCAGCTTGATGTCCGTGGCGGCGGTGTCGAGGATGCCTGTCTTGATCGAATCCGCCTTGATGCGCATGTCCACATCCGCAGCGTCCAGACCGGACAGGTCGATGACATCGTCGGACCAGTCCTTGCTGCCGCCAGCCGTATCTGCTGTCGCCGCTTTCGTTGCTGTGGCGTCTTCCTTCGCTGTCGCCGGCATGTAGGGACGCAGGTCCAGGTCACCGGCGGACAGGTCCGCAAACAGGGACGGACGCGCACCCGCCAGCCCGGCGCGGATCGCACCGGTCAGACGGTTCTGATCAAAGCCGATGGCTGCGTCGCTCAGCGCCACCGCCGACGGATCACCGGTGACATTGGCATCCAGGGAGATGGAAGCAGGCAGCTTCACATCCGGACCCAGGGCAACACCCACCCAGGCCAGCAGATCGCCCAGCTTGTCAGCTGCCACCGTCAACCGGCCCGCACCTTTCGGCGCGACCCCGGCACTGGCGGTGCCGTTGAAATCAACCTTGAACAGGTCGCCGCTGTCCACGGTCAGCCGCAGCGCGGTTTCCTGACCTGCGGCAATGGCCTGCGGCTTGTCCACATGGGTCACGACCGTGACCGTACGGCCCTGCCAGTCAGCACTGGCTTCCATGTCGAAGGGACCGGCGAAATCCGGCAGGGAAAGCTTTGCGTTGATGCCGTCGAGCCGCTGGCGCATGCCCGTCTGCGCATCGAAATAGCTGAACGTCGCGTTCTCCAGCCGCACATCCGACAGGCGCAGGGCAAGTGCATCACCGCCGCTGCCGCCATCGCCGCCGGTTCCTGCCGAACTGTCGGCAGCCGGTGCCGCCGCACCGGCGGCCGGTGTGAATTCAAAGTTGAAGCGGCCCTTGGCATCCTTCTCGATGGCGATGACCGGCTCGACGAGCACGAAACGCTTGATCACGACCTCGCCGGAGATGGCAGCCATCAGGTCGACTTCGATGTCAGCCGCCTTCAACTGCACCAGATTATCGGCCTCGCCGCCAGCGGCATTGCTGAGGGCAACTTCCGGCAGCGTCAGCTTTACATTGGGGAAGATGGAGAAGCTCGGATCACCATTGACGGTCAGCTTGCGCCCCGTCGTGCTCTCGACCTCTTCCTTCACATAATCGACCAGCGTGCTGGTCGGCACCACGAAGGGCACGATGATGACAACAGCCACCAGCAGCACCAGAATTATCCCGATAGCGATCAGAACGCGTTTCATCGGTCTCCCTCTCATTGCAATTTGTGACACTTCTTGACTGACATTTCGCACCAGTCCAGCCCCTGTCGGAGTTGTCACACGCATGGCACAGGCCGTCAGCCAGGAAATGTCCCTGTTGGCGGGCATGATAGCAGGTTGTGTGCCACCATTGCGTCCACGGATGCCGCGCTTCAGCTTGCAGGCGATGCATGGGGGTATGCCGCCGGCCTTTCGGCACTTCCGGTTCGCACCCCCCTGCCGTAATGTCGGACATCGCCGTGACAACCCTGGGGAGGATAGCTGATGTCCAATGGCAACGTACTGGCGGGTGCCGCCGATCTGAATGGCAAGTATGCCGATGTCGTGCCCCGCGCGGCGAGCAGTATCCTGCTGATCCGCGACGGTGATGACGGGCTGGAAGTCTTCATGGTGAAACGCCATCACAAGATCGACTTCGCATCCGGCGCGATGGTCTTCCCCGGCGGCAAGGTCGACCCTGAGGACAGTGACGCAGAAGCACGCGCGGCAACTGTCGGTGCCGATGGCCTGGATGACACCCAACTGGGGTTTCAGGTTTCCGCCATCCGGGAGGCGTTCGAGGAAACCGGTGTCCTGATTGCCACGAAGGCAGACGGAACGGAACTGACCGGCACGGAAGCCACCGCACTGAAGGATCTCTATGCCGAGAAGCTGGAAGCCAACCAGATCACCATGGGCGCGATGGCCAGGGCCGAGGGCCTGCTGTTCCGCGTCGATCGACTGGAAGCCTTCGCCCACTGGATCACGCCGCCGGTCATGCCGAAGCGCTTCGACACCCCGTTCTTCATCGCCGAGGCACCGGAGGCCCAGGTGGCAGGTGCCCTGCACGACGGCAAGGAAGCCGTGGAAAGCGTCTGGACCACCCCGCATGGCGTGCTTGAGCAGGTGGATCGTGGCGAAGTGACCATGGTCTTTGCCACGCGCCTGAACCTCAACCTGCTGGGCGAATCCAGCACGGTAGAGGAAGCCATGGCGAGTGCCGCGGCCCGGACCCCGGTCATCGTGACGCCGCATGTCTACGTGAAGGATGGCCGACGCATGATCGACATTCCGGCCGACGCGGGTTTTGGCAAGGCAACCTGGGATACGGGCGCAGGCTGACTTCCAGTCTATCGCCTTAAAACCAGGTCAATTTCGATTGTTGCAATACAATCTGGACGATCGGAATTAATAGCGTAAGTTCCAAGATATAGGTCGTGCGCGGAATCCAATCTGATTAAACGAGAACCGTTTACAGGAATTCTGAGGACCGACGGACTAGACATAATATTATTATCCGAAATTATCCAATCCACCCCAACAAATCGGTACGACTGCTTGATAAGGGCATTCTTGATGACTTTATTGATTCTTTGCTCAAAATCACTCAACGAGTCTCCATCATTTGATCCAGTCAATTCAGCATCAATACCGTAACCACCTAAATGTGTACCACCCATACCCAAGAAAACTTCAGGATTCTTTGTAATTTGAACTGGGTTTTGACTATCACATCCCTCAAATTGCTGAGCAGTTCTTCCCATAGTTAGGTTTTTTTGCAACAACTCTGGTGGATTAACGTACTTCGAAATAGAAAAAAGCAAAGTATCGTAATACCAAGGACTTCCCCCCAGCAAAATTGCTGGAACTACCAACCTCCTTAATCGAACCCATATGTTTTCTTTTCCTATCTCATCCATCAGCTCCTCCTAAGATCATCAAAAAAACCTACAAAACTTAAACATCACCTCTCAAGAACCAATCAAATAACTTCAAATAACACTACCAATTTCTATTCTCACCCTTAAGCCAAG
Source organism: Minwuia sp. (assembly GCA_029210175.1). GTDB lineage: Bacteria > Pseudomonadota > Alphaproteobacteria > Minwuiales > Minwuiaceae > Minwuia. Next base: position 44,570 of record JARGPL010000030.1, read on the forward strand.
CACCGCACCCATAATTCAACGCCGCCCAGTTTTTCCTTAACCGAGCGACAAATAGAATATCATCTTGGTCGAGGAACCCTTTCAAACTATCACGAACTTCAGATACTGAGTCAGTTGTGTCGAGCAACCAAACAGATTCTAATTCTTTGCAATGCGTATGCTTGCGAAGCGCCTTGAATAGTCCAGAATAGTTCTGCCCCGGCTTGCGAAGGTCATAAGTCACGAGAACAACTGCCATGGCACCGCACACCTCCAAGATCGATTGACACTACAAAAATGCAACCCTGAGTCAATACTCTGCGATCCAAAAACGCCAAAAAAAAGAGCCGCTACCTTTCGGTGCGGCTCCTTCTTGAGGCTTTGGTCTGCTGACTGCGATGGGGCTCTTGATCGGCCCTCTGGCGCAGTTTCCTCCCGAGACTCGGGTCAAAGCTGAACAAACGTTAACCGCATCTTTTCGATGACGCAACGTCAACGTTTGTCCGTCTGCACATTAAATCACCTGAATGCCTGGCGATCAGGCAGCCAGCTTGTCCAGTTCCTTCAACAGGGCATCGGACATGGTCGCGGTGGACACCTGTGCCATGCCTTCCGCCATGATGTCGGGGGTGCGCAGGCCGCGGCTCAGCACGTTGTTGACGGCGGTTTCGATCAGGTCTGCATCTTCGGGCAGATCGAAGGTGTAGCGCAGTGACATGGCGTAGGACAGCAAGGTCGCCAGCGGGTTGGCCTTGCCCTGTCCGGCGATGTCGGGGGCCGAGCCATGCACCGGCTCATAGAGTGACTTGCGGCGGCCCGTCTCGTCCACATCGCCCAGCGAGGCCGACGGCAGCATGCCCAGCGAACCCGTCAGCATCGCTGCGGTGTCGGACAGCATGTCGCCGAACAGGTTGTCGGTGACGATGACGTCGAACTGCTTCGGCGCGCGCACCAGCTGCATGGAACAATTGTCGGCATACATGTGGCTGAGTTCGACGTCGGAGAAGGATTCGGCATGCAGCTTCGTCACTTCCTCACGCCATAGCACACCGGATTCCATCACGTTGGCCTTCTCGACGGAGCAGACCTTGTTGCCCCGCTTGCGGGCCAGGTCGAAGGCAACGGCGGCAACGCGATGAATTTCCGAGGTGGTATAGACCTGCGTGTTGATGCCGCGACGCTCTCCGTTCGGCAAGTCCTCGATCCCGCGCGGTTCGCCGAAGTACACGCCACCGGTCAGTTCCCGGATGATCATGATATCCAGACCCTCGATGATCTCGCGCTTCAGGGTGGAAGCGTCAACCAGCGGCGCAAAGCAGAGCGCGGGACGCAGGTTGGCATAGAGGCCCAGGTCCTTGCGCAGGCGCAGCAGGCCCCGCTCCGGCTTCTGCGCGAACGGCAGGTCGTCCCACTTCGGGCCACCAACCGCCCCCAGCAGCACGGCATCGGAATTCATTGCCGTGTCGACCACCTTGTCGGTGACGGGAATGCCATGCTTGTCGATGGACGCTCCACCGACCAGGTCTTCGGTCACGTCGAAGCTGACGGCGCGGCGATGATCCATCCAGTCGATCACCTTGCGCACCACACTCATCACTTCCGGGCCAATCCCGTCGCCGGGCAGCATCAGCAGCTTGCGGTTGGATGCCATGGTTTCAAGTCCTCCGGTTCAGGGTCGTTGTCTGGTCAATCAGGATGCGGCGCGGTACAGCCACGGGGCCGCACCCTTCTGCTGGGTTTCAAATCCGTCGATCGCGTCACCGCGCTGCATCGTCAGGCCGATGTCGTCCAGGCCGTTCAGCAGGCAATGCTTGCGGAAGGGGTCGATCTCGAACCTGAAGGTCTTGCCGTTGGACGCAAACACGGTCTGGCTCTCCAGATCGACGTCGATCTCCAGCCCCTCGGCCGCGTCAGCCATCAGATACTCGATGGCATCCTTCGGCAGGGGCACGGCGACGATGCCGTTCTTGGAGCAGTTGTTGTAGAAGATGTCGGCAAAGCTTTCCGCGATGACACAGCGGATGCCGAAGTCCAGCAGCGCCCAGGGCGCATGCTCACGGCTGGAGCCACAGCCGAAATTGTCGCCTGCCACAAGGATCTCGGCCCTGCGATAGGGTTCCTTGTTCAGCACGAAATCCGGGTTCTCGGTCACACCATCGGTATAGCGCATCTCGTCGAACAGGTTCTTGCCAAGACCGGAACGCTTGATGGTCTTCAGGAACTGCTTCGGGATGATCATGTCGGTATCGATGTTGGCAATCTTCATCGGCGCGGCAATTGCCTTCAGGCGGTCGAACTTCTGCATCGGTCGGGCTCCCTCTCCGTTCGCGCGTTGTCATAGCGCCCGGCAGCGCATAGATAAAGCGCCATGCAGCAGTGGAGATATGCGCCATGCCACAACCCGATGCCGAATTCCCCGGCGGAGCAGACACATCGACCGCGCGCTACAAGGCCAATGAACGCTCCGCGGTCGTCGCGTATCTGCTCTGGTTCTTCCTCGGCTGGCTCGGGCTGCACCGCTTCTATCTGGGCCGCATCGGCTCCGGTCTGTTCATGTTGCTGCTCTGGGGTGCAGGCACCGGACTGGCCGTGGTCCTGATCGGCTACCTGCTGCTGATCCCCTGGGCGCTCTGGTGGTGCCTCGACCTGTTCCTGATCCCCGGCATGGTCCGCGCCGAAAACAATGCCGTTGTGGACAGGATCGAAGGCCGTCGCTGAAAGCGAAGAGGCGCGCCGCGACGATTCTCTGACAGGCTGACCGATAATCCAGGTCGGCGCATCTGGCGCCGGAGTCGTGTCACGGATGCGCAGATCAGGCAATGGCCCATCTTGTCGAACCAGTATCGCTGACGGGCGGGCTCGAATCACAAAATGTTAACTTCTGGCGGCAATGCTCCGGCATCGTTCCTGCGGGGAAGCGTTCAGTCCAGACAGAATCCGATACGCCCTGCCGGTGGGCAGTCGATTGGTGAAACAAGAAAAACAAGAATGGAAACCAGCGCAATGCCCGCCAGAAATCTCGGAAACCTCGATGCCATCATCCGCTTCTTTGCAGGCGCTCTGCTGATCTGGGTGGGCTTCATTGACGATGGGATCATCTTCAATGACCTGCTCGCTGTCATCATTGGCGTCTTCGGGGTGATCAACGTGGTTTCGAGCAGCCTCCGCTTCTGCCCGGTCTACATGATCGCAAGCCTGAGTACGGTGAAAGCTGGCTGACTTGAACGTCACACGCACGATCATCCTCACAGCGGCCTTTGCGGTCGCGTGTTTCGGCTTTTTTGGTTTCATCACATACCAGAACACCGAAGCCCTGAGCACGGTTCGCCAGCAGACAGTGTTGCGGTCCATCACGGAGATGGTGATCGGCGACGCTGCTGGTCAGGATTCGTCTGTCTGGCAATCCTCAGCCTGGCTGAGTGAACGCCCGGCGCTGGCGACGGGCGATCTGCTGGCCATTGTGGTCGGCGCCGATGGCCAGATCGTGAGCGAGAGCCGTGATACCGACAACAAGAGCCACAGCCTGCCCGTCGCCACGATCCTGTCCTGGGACGAGAACCGCAAGAGCCACGAACAGAGGATCAACGATCCAGGCTGCCGTTGGGTCTGGGTTAGCGCCCCCCTGCCGGGCACTGACAAGACCCTCGTGTTGGTCCACGCATCCTTCGATGGGGGCATCAGCCAGCTGGCTGACCTCTACATCGTGCCCACCGCCATCGCGATCCTGATCATCATCTGGTCACTGGTCTGGGTACGCCTGTCCATGCTGCGTCGGGTAAGCATCATGGCACGGCAGGAGCAGTTGGAAGTCGAACTGGTCCGGGAACAGGAAGCCAGCCGCATAAAATCCGCGTTCCTGGCCAACATGAGCCATGAACTGCGCACACCCCTGAATGCAATCACCGGCTTTGCCCAGATGTTGCGAAATGAGACCTTCGGGCCGCTGGGCAGCGCGAAGAACACGGAATATGTCGGCATCATCCATGATTCCGGCTCTCACCTGTCACGCCTGATCGGCCATGTGCTTGATCTGTCGCAGGTGGAATCCGGCAGTGCCGATCTGCAGGAAAGCGAAATCATACCAGCCGAGTTGTTCGACGAATGCCAGACGCTGGTCCGCGGAGTCATCGAATCCCGCGACCAGAATATCACCTGCAGCATAGGGAACGACATTGGCCGGGTTTCCGGGGACAAGCTGCGCCTGACACAGGTCTTGGTGAACCTGCTCAGCAACGCAGCAAAGTTCTCACCACGCAACAGCACCATCCGCCTTCAGGCCAGACTGCAGTCAAATGGCGATCTGCTGCTGCAGGTCATTGACAAGGGGCGAGGTATTGCGGCGGAAGACATCGCCAAGGTGCTGCAGCCCTTCGGACAGGCCGAAGTCAGCGCCGATACCGCCCGTGACGGCACCGGCCTTGGTTTGCCGATCAGCCTGGCATTGATGGAACTGCATGGCGGATCGCTGACCATTTGCAGCCAGCCCGGACTGGGCACGACCGTGACGGCGCGGTTGCCCGCCAACCGTCACCTTGCGCCAGCTCAGGACGTGTTCGCGCAGGCCGCGCCAGCAAAAGCCGCAAACCTTTAGCACTGCCTGCCGCTGCGGACTGCTCAGAGGTCGCGAACGTCGGCCAGCTTGCCTGCAATGGCGGCGGCAGCGGCCATGCCCGGGCTGACCAGATGGGTACGCCCGCCACGGCCCTGACGGCCTTCGAAGTTGCGGTTGGAGGTTGAGGCGCAACGCTGCCCAGGTTCCAGCCGGTCGGCGTTCATGGCCAGGCACATGGAACAGCCCGGCTCCCGCCAGTCGAACCCGGCCTCGACGAAGATCTTGTCCAGCCCTTCCGATTCCGCCTGCTCCTTCACGAGGCCGGAGCCGGGAACGATCATGGCATGCACGCCGTCCGCGACCTTGCGCCCCTTCGCGACTTCAGCCACGGCGCGCAGATCCTCGATCCGCCCATTGGTGCAGGATCCGATGAACACCTTCTCGATGGCCACGTCGGTCAGCTTCACGCCTGGTTCCAGACCCATGTAGTTCAGGGCGCGGATCAGCGAGTCGCGCTTGATCTCGTCATCGACCTCTGCCGGGTCCGGGACCCGCGCGGTGATCGGGGCCACGTCCTGCGGGCTGGTGCCCCAGGTGACGTGCGGCACGATATCGCCTGCGGCCATCTCGATGACCTTGTCGTAATGGGCGCCCTCGTCCGACACCATGGTCTTCCAGTATTCGACCGCCTGCTCGTAGCCACCGGCCTTCGGCGCCATCGCCCGGCCACGGACGTAGTCGAATGTCTTTTGATCCGCCGCGATCAGCCCGGCCCGCGCACCAGCCTCAATCGACATGTTGCAGACTGTCATGCGGCCTTCCATGGACAGGTCGCGAATGGCAGAGCCTGCATATTCGATGACATAGCCGGTGCCGCCTGCCGTACCGGTAACACCGATGACGGCCAGCACCAGATCCTTGGCGGTGACACCCGGGGTCAGATCGCCCTCGATCCGCACCAGCATGTTCTTGGATTTCTGCTGCAGCAGGCACTGGGTGGCCAGCACATGCTCCACCTCCGACGTGCCGATGCCGAACGCCAGCGCCCCGAATGCGCCATGGGTCGCGGTGTGGCTGTCGCCGCAGACAATGGTCATGCCCGGCAGGGTAAAGCCCTGCTCCGGCCCGATGATGTGGACTATGCCCTGGCGAATGTCGTCCATGCCGAAGTAAGGCACACCGAACTCTGCGCAGTTCTTTTCCAGCGTTTCCACCTGGATGCGGCTTTCCTCATCCGCGATACCGGCGGAGCGATCCGTGGTGGGCACATTGTGGTCAGCCACGGCCAGGGTCGCATCCGGCCGGCGCACGGTGCGGCCCGTGTTGCGCAGCCCCTCGAACGCCTGCGGGCTGGTGACTTCATGCACCAGATGGCGGTCGATATACAGGATTGCCGACCCGTCGGGGCGCGTCTCCACGACATGCGCATCCCAGATCTTGTCGAACAGTGTCTTTGCCTGGCTCATGTCAAATCTCCTCCACCCGGCACGGGTCCACGCCACATGCCGCCATACCCCGGTCAGGACCACCCGCCCGACCGGGCGCTATCCCTATGCGCAACGGGGAATGCCGTCAATCGGGCAGGACGAAATCGGACGCCTGCATCCAGGCAAGACCAGATCGCCGGGGATACGAACGGCTAGCCTTCGGATGCGCCGTCACGAACGCCGAACAATATCTGGCTCAGCTTCCCTTCGGCTTCAGGCGGGAAGAATCTCTGCACCGAGGCACCTTGGTTATGGGTGATCTCACCGACGAAGAACTGCTCCTCGTTCGTGTACATGTCGACCCGTACAAACTCGAAATGCTTCCCGATGGCCTCGGCGGCGCGCACCATTGCTTCGATATTTGGATGGGCGCGGCCTCACCTTTGTCGCAAAAGGCCCACCGATCGCACAGTGAAGGTTGTTCCAGTCCCGGTCGAAGGTCTGCCGGGTGAAATTTCCGAAGCGGTCGAAATCACTCTGGATCAGCCTCACCTTACCCTTGTACAGGAAGCACTTAGATGTTCTCGGCGACCGGGTTGTCGAAAATCAGGGGCTCGACAATGATCTTCGGTGTCAGGGGCTTGTAGTTCCGCTCTCGTGTGAAGTCGTACTGGTTCTCGGACAGCCAATGGACCAGCGCATCGCGGTCAACCACCCCGTCCTCGACGATCTTCGCCAGGCCTGAGCCGGCAGTGCCCTTGATGCAGCATCTCTGCGGAAACACGAAGGCATCAAGCTCCTGTTCGTTCCGAATGATCGCTATCGTCTCGACGACATGCTCCGCGCCGACAACGCTGGAGATGAAGGACTTCGCCAGTTCCTTGTCCGTCGTGTACACGCGCAGGAAATTGTCCAGATCGCCATTGATCTGAATCCTGCACAGGAGGTCGTTGAACGACTTTCTCCGGTAGGGCAGCCGACCGTGAAACTGGTAGAATCTGGTCAGGCTTACCGCGCTGTCGCCAAATCGGTTCTTCGGCATCCTGTGGGCCAGACGACACAGAAAAGCGGCAAGATGGCGATTGGCAACCTTGAACACCTGAACAACGCCCAATTTCTCAGCCATTCATCGAGAGACTGTAGATCCCGGTCCGCATCCCTGTGCAGGCGAGATGTTCCAACGGCATCAGAACGGAATTTCGTCGTCCAGATCACCACCGCCACCGCCGAAGTCATCACCGCCGCGGTCACTGCCGCCACGGTCGTTGCCACCACGGGAGCCGCCGCCGGAACCACCGCCGTAGCCGCCGCCACCGGAACCGCCACCGTAGCTGCCGCCACCACCACCGCCGCCACCTTCACCACGACTGTCGAGCATCTGCAGGTCGCCGCGGAAGCGGTTGAGGATGATCTCCGTATTGTACTTGTCCTGGCCGTTCTGATCCGTCCACTTGCGGGTCTGGATCTGGCCTTCGATGAACACCTTGGCGCCCTTGCGCAGGTACTGTTCAGCGACCTTGGCCAGGTTCTCGTTGAAGATGACAACGCGATGCCATTCCGTCTTCTCGCGACGCTCCCCCGATGACTTGTCGCGCCATGATTCACTGGTGGCGATGCGCAGGTTGACGACGGGATCGCCGTTCGACATGCGGCGCACTTCCGGATCTGCGCCCAGATTGCCGACCAGAATGACCTTGTTGACGCTGCCTGCCATGTCCCCGCTCCGTAGCTTGATTCTGTTTCTGACTGTTCCACCCACTCTCCCCCCCCCGGCCACCCACGCAAGTATCCGGCAACGGGTGGCCGGGAGGGGGAGAGGGATGGAACAGTCCACGAACTGATACTGCCCTTATAGCCGCTGAAGTTCGGGAGTCGCCAGAAGAGTCTGGCTGCGGTCATGTGGTACTGGCCTTGTGCACCCGTGCACCCTATGTTCCCACTCTTCAGACAGCGCAGGGGCCATTCCGCCCGTGCAGAGCTAATCCCCCGGAACGGTGGTTTTGAGATGCAGAAGATGATCAGCGTCCGCGGGGCGCGGGAACATAATCTGAAGGGTATCGATGTCGATATTCCGCGCGACCAGCTTGTCGTGATCACCGGTCTGTCCGGGTCCGGCAAGTCGTCGCTGGCATTCGACACGATCTATGCGGAGGGGCAGCGACGGTATGTCGAGAGCCTTTCGGCCTATGCGCGCCAGTTCCTGGAACTGATGCAGAAACCCGACATGGACAGCATCGAAGGGCTCAGCCCGGCGATCTCCATCGAGCAGAAGACGACATCGAAGAACCCGCGATCCACTGTCGGCACCGTGACCGAGATCTATGACTACATGCGCTTGCTCTGGGCGCGGATCGGCATCCCCTATTCCCCCGCCACCGGCCTGCCCATCGAAAGCCAAACGATCAGCCAGATGGTTGATCGCATCATGGACATGCCGGAAGAAACCCGCCTGTACCTGCTGGCCCCCATCGTGCGTGGCCGCAAGGGCGAATACCGCAAGGAATTCCGCGAACTGCGCAAGCAGGGGTTCCAGCGCGTGAAGGTGGACGGGGAACTGTACGAGATCGAGGACCTGCCTGTTCTCGACAAGAAGCTGAAGCATGACATCGACGTGGTGGTGGACCGGGTCGTGGTGCGCGATGACATCGCCACGCGGTTGGCGGATTCGCTGGAAACCGCGCTCGGCCTCACCGACGGCATCGCGATCACGGAGAATGCGGACGGCGGCGAGCGGACGATCTTCTCTGCCAAGTTCGCCTGCCCCGTGTCCGGTTTCACGATCGACGAGATCGAACCCCGCCTGTTCTCCTTCAACAACCCCTTCGGCGCCTGCCCGGCCTGTGATGGCCTGGGGACGGAGATGTATGTCGATCCCGATCTCGTGGTACCGGACACGACGCTGACCGTGCGCGGCGGGGCCATTGCGCCCTGGTCCAAGACCACCAGCCCCTATTACCTGCAGACGCTGGACAGCATCCTGCGCCATTACAGGCAATCCTCCAGCACACCCTGGGAAGAACTGCCCAAGGACGTGCAGGATGTGCTGCTTTTCGGGTCGGGTGATGAAACCATCGAATTCACCTACGACGATGGCATGCGCAGCTATGCCACCAAGAAGAGCTTCGAGGGCGTGGTGCGCAATCTGGAGCGCCGCTGGAAGGAAACCGACTCATCGCGGATGCGCGAGGAGATCGAGCATTTCCAGGCGGTCACCAACTGCTCCGTCTGTGAAGGCTATCGTCTGAAACCGGAAGCGCTGGCGGTGAAGATCGACGGCATTCATGCCGGCCATGCGGCCCAGTTCTCCATCCTGGACGGGGCGCGCTGGTTCTCGGAACTGAACGACAAGCTGTCCCCGAAACATCAGGAAATTGCCGGGCGTATCCTGAAGGAAATCAACGAACGGCTGGGGTTCCTGGTCAACGTCGGCCTGGAATACCTGACCCTGTCACGCAATTCCGGCACCCTTTCCGGTGGCGAGAGCCAGCGCATCCGCCTCGCCTCGCAAATCGGCTCCGGCCTGACGGGCGTGCTCTACGTTCTGGATGAACCGTCCATCGGACTGCATCAGCGCGACAATGCGCGACTGCTGGAAACACTGAAGAACCTGCGCGACCTGGGCAACACCGTGATCGTCGTGGAACATGATGAGGAAGCCATCATGGCTGCCGATCATGTCATCGACATCGGTCCCCTGGCCGGGATGCACGGCGGCGAGCTGATCGCCGTCGGCACGCCCGAAGACGTGATGCAGGCCCCGCGCAGCATCACCGGCCAGTACCTGTCCGGCATGAAACAGGTGCCGGTGCCGAAGAAGCGGCGGCAGGGATACCGTGATCGTTTCATCCGCATCGTCGGCGCGACCGGCAACAACCTGCGCAACATCTCCGTCACCCTGCCGCTCGGCACCTTCACCTGCGTCACCGGCGTGTCCGGGTCCGGCAAGTCCACGCTGACCATCGAAACGCTGTACAAGGCGGTTGCGCGTCGGCTGCATAACGCCAAGGCAGGTCCGGCACCGCATGAACGGATCGATGGGCTGGAATGGCTCGACAAGATCATCGACATCGACCAGTCCCCCATCGGGCGCACACCCCGGTCCAACCCTGCCACCTATACCGGGGCCTTCGGGCCGATCCGCGACTGGTACACCGGGCTGCCGGAATCCAAGGCACGCGGCTACAAGGCCGGTCGGTTCTCCTTCAATGTGAAGGGCGGACGCTGCGAGGCCTGTCAGGGCGACGGACTGATCAAGATCGAGATGCATTTCCTGCCCGACGTCTACGTCCAGTGCGACGTCTGCAAGGGCAAGCGCTACAACCGCGAAACGCTGGAGATCAAGTTCAAGAACAAGTCGATTTCCGACGTGCTCGACATGACGGTGGAGGAGGCGCAGGATTTCTTCACTGCCGTGCCTTCCGTGCGCGAGAAGATGGATACCCTGATGCAGGTCGGCCTCGGCTACATCAAGGTCGGACAGCCTGCGACGACGCTTTCGGGCGGTGAGGCCCAGCGGGTGAAGCTGGCCAAGGAACTGGCCAAGCGCGCCACCGGCCGCACGCTCTACATCCTGGACGAGCCAACCACGGGCCTGCATTTCGAGGACGTGCGCAAGCTGCTGGAAGTGCTGCACGCGCTGGTCGATTCCGGGAATTCCGTCATCGTGATCGAGCACAATCTGGAAGTCATCAAGACCGCAGACTGGGTCGTCGACATCGGGCCGGAAGGCGGTGACGGTGGTGGCTATGTCGTCGGCGTCGGCACACCGGAGGAAGTGGCGACCGTCAGCGACAGCCATACAGGCCGCTACCTCGCCGAGGTCCTCGCCCGCCGCTCTTCGAAGACGGTCAAGCCGAAGAAGGCAACGGCAAGGACCGCGGCAAAGGCGAAAGCGAAACCGAGGAAGTCGGCCGCCTGAACGGTGCTGCCTGAAGAAAGGCTACCCGATGCCCGAGTTTGTCGCCGCAACCCCGGCCTTTGCCGTGCAGGACATCGACCGCGCCATCGCGTTCTACCGGGACAATCTGGATTTCACGCCTGATGCGCAGGGACCGGGCTTTGCCGTGCTGCAACGCAACCGTGTCTTCCTGCACCTCTGGCTGTCCGACGATACCAGTTGGAAGAAGCGAACCGGCCAAAATCCGATCATCTCCGGCGCCGAATCCTTCCTTGCCGGAACGGTCAGTTGCCGCATCGAAGTGTCCGACATCGATGACCTGTTCGCGTCCTGCACATCGAAGGGCATCGTCCATCCCAACGGTCCGCTGAAACACGCAGTCCACGGTGCCATGGAATTCGCCATCCTGGACCATGATGGCAACCTCATCACCTTCTTCGAGATGGACTGACCAGCAGACATCCGAAGCCACATGTTGCAGCCTGTCCTTTTTGCCTTAGACTTCCGCCGGATCGATGGTGGGGAGGAAATGATCCGATGCAGATGGCCTTGACGCAATTCATCCGACGCAACGCGCAGATCACGCGGAACGCGACCGCGACGACGTTCGGGGATCGCACGCAGGACTGGACCGGATTTCTGGACAGGATCAGCCGCCTGGCGGCCGGCTTGCAGAAACTGGGCGTCACGCCGGGGGATCGCGTGGCTTTGCTGGCCAACAATTCCGACCGCTACCTCGAATATTTCTTCGCCGTACCGTGGGCCGGGGCGGTTTTCGTGCCCGTCAACACCCGGCTTGCCCCGCCGGAAGTGGAATACTGGATCAGCGATTCCGGCAGCCGCGTGCTGTTCATCGATGATGACTTCCTGCCCTACCTCGAGAAGCTGCAGGGCAAGATGCCCTCCGTGGAACACATCGTCTATGTGGGCGATGGCACGGCACCGGACGGGCTGGTGCACTACGAGAGCCTGATCAGCGACAACAGCCCCGCCGACGACGCGGGCCGCTGTGGTGAGGATCTGGCGGGTCTGTTCTACACGGGCGGTACGACCGGTGTTTCAAAGGGCGTGATGCTGAGCCACCGGAACCTGGTGTCCAATGCACTGCATGTCGTCCATGACATCGATTTCTCGGCGGACATGGTCTGGCTGCATGCCGGGCCGATGTTCCATCTGGCGGACGGCACAGCCACCTTCGGGGCCAGCCTGCTGGGTGCAGCGCATTGCTTCATCCCGAAGTTCGAACCGGCAACGGCGCTGGAAGCGCTGGAAAAGCACAAGGTCACCAACAGCCTGTTCGTGCCGACAATGATGAACATGGTGGTCGACCATCCGGACGTGACGAAGCGCGATCTGTCGAACCTGCGGGGCATCCTGTACGGGGCGTCACCCATGCCTGAAGCGGTGGTCCGTCGTGCCATCGAACTGATGCCTCAGGTCGGGTTCTACCATGCCTATGGGCAGACCGAATGCTCCCCTCTGCTGACGGTCCTGAAACCGGAATATCATGTCTTCGATGACCCCAAGGCGGGCCTGGCCAAGTCGGTCGGGCGCGCCACCCTGGGTGTGGAGCTGATCGTCCTTGATGAGGGTGGCAACGAAGTGCCCCGCGGCACGGTCGGGGAGATCTGCGCCAAGGGTCCGAACGTCATGCAGGGGTACTGGAACAAGCCGGACCTGACGGCCACCACGATACGCGATGGCTGGATCCATACCGGTGACGGCGGCACGATGGATGAAGACGGCTTCGTCTTCGTTGTCGACCGGGTGAAGGACATGATCATCTCCGGCGGCGAGAACGTGTATTCGGCAGAGGTCGAGAATGCCATCTATCAGCATGCGTCCGTGGTGGAATGCGCCGTCGTCGGCGTGCCCGACGACAAGTGGGGGGAACGGGTGCATGCCATCGTTCGCCTGCGCGAAGGGGCAACGGCCAGCGACGAGGACATCATGGCCCACTGCCACGCGCTGATCGCCAACTACAAATGCCCGCGCTCCGTCACTTTCCGTGCCGAGCCGATGCCGCTTTCCGGCGCAGGCAAGGTCCTGAAGACGGAACTGCGCAAACCCTATTGGGAAGGCAAGACGAAGCAGGTCAATTGAGATAACAGATCCCATGCGTATCGGCTGCGGTGCCGGTTTCTCCGCAGATCGCCTGGACCCTGCGGTCGATCTGGCGCGGGACGGGAAACTGGATGCGCTGGTGTTCGAGTGCGTGGGTGAACGCACCCTCGCCTTCGGCCACCGCGACCGGTGCGCCAACCCGGATGCGGGCTACAACACCCTGCTGGCGACCCGATTGATGGCTGTGTGGCCCCTGACCGTGCGCAACGGCTGTCGCATTGTCACCAACATGGGGGCCGCAAACCCGATTGCTGCGGGGCATGCTGCCGTGTCTGTCGCCCGCGATCGTGGTCTGCGCGGGCAATCGGTTGCGGTCGTGCTGGGCGACGATGTGACGGATCGCATCAATGAAGATACGTCCCTGCCCCTGTCCAACTGCAGTGTCGGTGATATCGGGCGCGACCTGATCGGGGCCAATGCCTACATCGGGGCTGACGCGATCCTGCCCGCGCTGGAGGCTGACGCCAGCCTGGTGATTGGCGGACGCCTGGCTGACCCATCCATGTTCCTGGCACTGCTGCGGCATCGCTTCGGCTGGGACGCTGCGGACTGGCCAAGGCTTGGTGCAGGTATCCTGGCCGGCCACCTGATGGAATGCGGCGCCCAGATCACCGGCGGTTACTTTGCTGACCCAGGGCACAAGGATGTGCCGAATCTCGCCTTCGTCGGATATCCGATTGCCGAGGTGGGTGCGGACGGCGCGATCACCATCACCAAGCTGCCGGATGCTGGCGGCATGGTGACCGAAGCAACGGTGAAGGAGCAGCTGCTCTATGAAGTGCATGACCCGGCCCGTTATCTGACACCTGACGTGACGGCAGATTTCAGCAATGTGCGCATCGCTGACCGGGGTGGCGATCGTGTCGCCTTGTACGGCGCGACCGGCACCAGACAGCCAGACACCCTGAAGGTCACAGTCGCGTTCGATGGCGGCCTGCTGGCCGAAGCCGAGGTATCCTACGCCGGTCGTGGAGCCGCTGACCGGGCGCGTCTGGCTGCCGAGATCACCGAGACACGTCTGCGTCGGGTCCACGGCGTGACCGAGGAACTGCGTTCCGACCTGATCGGCCTGCGTTCCCTGCATGCGCATGCTGACTATGGCGACAGCGCGCCAGACACGGATATCCGCCTGCGGGTTGCCAGTCGGTTCGAAAGTCGCGAACGGGCAGAAGCCGTGTTGTGGGAAGTGGAATCACTGCTCTGCTCCGGTCCGGCTGGTGGCGGTGGATTTCGGGGACGCATCACCCCATCCATCGTCACGCATGACGCATTCCTGCCCCGGGGCGACGTCCCCACCCGCATCGAGGTCCTGAACACATGAGCCGCCGTACCCTGCCGCTCCGCGCCATCGCTCACGCCCGCGCAGGTGACAAGGGCAACACGTCCAATATTTCGTTATGGGTGAATGACCCGGCCCACTTCGCCGCCGTCCGCGATCAGGTGACGGCAGACGCCGTGAAACATCACTTCGGCGCGCAGGTGCACGGCACGGTCGCCCGCCATGTGGTGCCGCGACTTCACGGGCTGAATTTCGTCATGACTGCGGCACTGGACGGTGGGGTCAACGGATCCCTGAACCTGGATGGCCATGGCAAGAGCTGGTCGTTCATCCTGCTCGACATGCATGTCCAGATCGACGCCTGAACGGTTCCGGTCCCGGACGAGACTGTCAGCCCCTTCGGCAGACCTCAGCTTTCCACGTCGTCGACGTCGGCCTGGCCCGAGATGCGGCGACGCACGTGGCTCCAACTCACACCGATGGCGAGAACGGTCGCGGCAACGAGCAGGATCAGCCAGGTGACCAGGTCACGGTTGGCCGTATCGAGCAACCGCAGATCCGCCAGCACCCAGAACAGGGCACCGAACAGCGCCACGACCAGCAGGATGCCGAATGCGCCAATGGACCGCCATGTGGCCCGCAGGAAGATCACATAGGCGATGAACAGCAGCACCCCGGCCAGTGCCTTGTAAGGCAGTTGCGCCATCAGGTCGTCCAGCACCCAGGTGACGAATGACCAGGGTGTCGGATTGTAGGTCGCAAAGACCAGAACCAGCGCGATCACCCAGCGCTTGATGAAATCACCAAAATCGAAATGCATGGTCTGTTCAAGCCTTCTCGATATTCACTGCCGTGTCATGGAACAGCCCGCCACCGACCGGTGCACCGGGTTCCGCGCTGGTCAGCACGTTGATCCCGATCCCGTCGACGAACGCCTGGTTTGGCCAGACGGATTCGACGATCACGATGCCCTGCTGCACGCCGTCGAAGCATTCGACGTGAATCCGCGTCGCCCCGTTCCTGTTGCTCAGGCGAACCAGATCACCATTCGTGACCCCCAGTTTCTCGGCGTCCAGAGGGTGCAGCTTGACGGCTGGCCGGCCTTCCTTCTTCTTCGATCCCGCAGTCTCGGTGAAGGATGAATTCAGGAAGCTGCGGGCCGGACTGGTTGCCATGCGGAACGGATGCTCTGCCGTCGCCTTGTCTTCCCGTCCCCAGTAGTCGGGAAAGGTCGGCATGTCGTCGGGTACACCTTTCGGCCCGAAACCGCGCGGCATTGCCGTCGTCCAGTCGGCCTTGAAGTGGAACTTGCCGTCTGCGTGCCCGAACCCTTTCAGGTAATGCGAGGTTTCGAAATCCGGCTGCACGTCGATCCAGCGGCTGGACTTCAGGGTCTCGAAGTCGGGCAGGCCCGATGCCTTCAGCGTTTCGTCGATGATTTCCTCGACCGTCATGTCGAAGCCGCGATGTTCAGCGCCCAGCCGCCTGGCAAGGTCACAGATGACGTCATGGTTCGACCGGCATTCTCCCGGCACCTCGATCGCCCTCGGCCCCAGCAGGACGTGCTGATGCCCGCCCCCCTGATAGATGTCCGTATGCTCCAGGAACATGGTCGCTGGCAGCACCACGTCGGCCATCTTCGCGGTGTCGGTCATGAACTGCTCATGCACGACGGTGAACAGGTCTTCCCGCGCGAAACCGGCGTGCACACGCGACAGGTCCGGTGCAACCATCATCGGGTTGGTGTTCTGAATGAACAGCGCCTTCACCGGCGGACCGCCCTTCAGCGCATCCGCGTCCCCGGCAAGGATCTGGCCAATGCGCGACTGATCCAGAATACGGGTATGGCGGCGCTTCGCGTCCAGCCCCTCGATCAGGGTGCGGTCCCAGTTATAGATGGCGCCGTTGTTGTGAAACGCGCCACCGCCCTCATGCTTCCAGCAGCCGGTCACGGCAGCAATGCAGGACGCGGCGTGCATGTTCACCGCACCGTTGCGTCCGCGCGTGAAACCATAGCCAAGGCGGAAGAACGTGCGTGGTGTGGTCCCGACCAGCGTGGCAAATGCTTCGATCTCCTCGACCGAAAGCCCCGTGATCCCAGCCGCCCATTCCGGCGTCCGGGTCTGCAGATGTGCCTCCAGACCCGCCGGGTCATCGGCATATTGCGCCAGGTACTCACGGTCGGCGTGGCCGTCGCGAAACAGCACATGCATGACCGCACAGGCCAGCGCACCATCACTGCCGGGGCGCAGCACCAGCCCCATGTCTGCCTGGTCGATGGTGCCATTGCGATAGACATCGATGGCGACGATCTTGGCACCGCGTTCCTTTCGCGCCTTCATCGCGTGGGTCATGACGTTGACCTGCGTGTTGACGGCATTGGTGCCCCAGATCACCACGCAGTCGGACTTCGCCATCTCCCGCGGGTCGGCACCTGCCAGCTTGCCCGTGCCGACCACGAAGCCCGCAAAGGCCATGGATACGCAGAAGGTGCTATGCATCTGGCTGTAGCCCATCGAATGCCGCAGCCGGTTGATGCCATCGCGCATCACCAGCCCCATCGTCCCGGCATAGAAATACGGCCAGACCGATTCGGTACCGAATTCCCGATCCGCTGCCTGAATGCCTTCCACGGCCATCGTCATGGCCTCGTCCCAGGTTGCCTGGCGGAATTCGCCGGACCCCTTTGGCCCGGTGCGGATCATCGGATGCATCAGCCGGTCCGGGTGATGCACACGCTCGGCATAGCGGGCGACCTTGGCGCAGATGACACCGTCGGTATAGCTGTTGTCCTTCGCCCCGCGCACCCGACCGATCCGTTCCGGCGTCAGCACTTCCACCTCCAGCGCGCATGTGGACGGGCAATCATGCGGGCAAGCGGAATAGGCCAGTTTCACCGGTGCGCTCATCGATCAATCTCCAAACCCGGCGGGGGCGAAAGCAGAATTCGAGTGGCAGCATAGACAGGAAACCAGAGGCTTTGAAGCCGTCGGTTCCGCGCAGGCACCCGTCGGTCGCAAACTGGTCCTCCGCTGGTCCTCAGTCGGTTTTCCGCTGTGCGAAGGTCCGTTCCAGCGTCGTACGCCAGTCCACCGTTTTCAGCACATCGTCGGGGCGATAGTTCAGCATGCGGAGATAGCGGCGGGTAATGGCCCCGTCGATCACGTCCACGTCGAAGATGTTCAGCGCCGCCGTGTCCTGTTCATAGGCATACATCGTGGCCAGCCCGCCACCGGTCAGCCAGGACAGGATCGCCCGGTTGGTGCCGCCATGGGCAACGATCAGCATCGATTTCCAGTCGTCCTGCACCAGGACTTCCTCGATACCGCGGGTCACCCGCGCGTAGAAATCCGCATAGGCCTCACCGCGGGCAAACCGGGCGCCGGGTTTCGCGGCATGTTCCATGGAATAGACGAATTCGTTGACCGCCTCCGCCCGCGTCATCAGATCGGTGGCACCCGACTTGATCTCCCGCAGGTCCGGCGCGACAGCAAGCTCTGGCGCGGTTCGGCCACCCAGCGCGCCCTCTGCCGTCTGGCGGGTACGCAACAGGCCGGTGCAATAGGCCTTGTCGAAGTTCGTGTCCGCCAGCAATTCACCCATCATCCGGGCCTGATCCAGGCCGCGTTCGGTCAGCGGCACCAGGTCCGGGTCCGCCACCCGCATCCCGGCGTCGTCGTAGTAGCGGACATCACCATGCCGCATCAGATAGACACGCCGCCGGTTGGCTGTCGGATTTTCCATGTTGCCTCTCCCCAGGATGTTCAGTTAGCGATGGTCATAGCATCCGACAACGCCTTCGTTGCGACAGAAGCTCACGATCCGATCTTCAGGGTGCTGACCAGCCCCTCCAGCGCGGCCATGGCGGACAGGGGTGTCAGCCTGCCCGTCGCAGGTTTGCCGGGCGACGGCACACCGGCGATCTCCATGCGGAACCGGGTGCTGTCGGCCTCCACCTCGATGACATGCGTATTGCGGCTGACCCCGGGGTCAGCCCAGATCTCGTAGCGGGTACGGTCCAGCCCGATCCCGGCCAGCGCCAGGGCGACCGAGACATTGACGTTGGCGGGGAACTTCTGCGCCGCATCACGCACCGGGCCTTCGTAGAGCTTCATCGGTTCGGTCAGGTTCGTCAGATCAAGACCGAGTTCCACGACATGGGGCGTATCGATCAGGCCAGCCGGCGGTTTCCGCGTCATCATGGTGACCGACTGCACATTCCCCTTGGCCGCCGCCCGCACTGCGTCCAGCCCCAGAATCGCACCGGTTGGCACGATGATCCGCGCACCGTTCGCCTCCGCCAGGTCAATCAGGTCCATGTGCAGGATCAGCTGTGTAACGGTCAGCGGCACGAAGATCAGACCCTGCCCCAGCACACACTCCGCCAGCGGCCGGAACAGGGCTGGTGGCAGCCCCTCCACCACCACGTCCGCACCATCGCAGAGGGTGTCCAGATCACGGATGGGAGGCAGCACCCTGAAATCCGACATGCGGGCGGTTGCGCGGGCCTGATCCTGCGCACTGACGGCATGCAGGGCCAGGCGCCGCTGGCCCTGGTCCAGCCAGCGGGCCAGCGGCAGGCCGACTGCGCCAAGCCCGGCCACGGCAACCTTCAAGGGGCTCGAGGGGACATTCTGCATTGTTTCATCCATCCTCGATCAGAGTTTCCGGTCGACAAGTCTATCAGGCACCCTTGACGCCAGCCTGCCGCAGCAGGGCACCGCGCCGTCCACCTTCATTGTGAGCCAGACAGATCGCGGCAGCCAGCGCATCCGCCGCATGTTCGTTGGCGATCACCGCACCTGGCAACAGGGTCTTCACCATCAGGTGGATCTGTTCCTTGGCGGCGTGGCCGGTGCCGACGACAGCCTTCTTGATGGCGTTTGGGGCATATTCGGTCACCGGCAGGCCGTTCAGCGCAGCCACCAGCAGGGATACGCCCCGCGCCTGCCCCAGTTTCAGGGTGGAAACCGGGTTCTTGTTCACGAAGGTTTCCTCCACCGCCGCGATGTCGGGCTGCCATTCGGCGATCACCTGCTGGATACCGTCATGCAACTGGCGCAGGCGCGTGGCGAGATCGTCCTCTGCATTCGATGCCACGGCACCGTCAGCCACCCAGCTGAGGCGGTTGCCGCGCTGGTCGACAATTCCCCAGCCGGTAAAGCGCAGGCCGGGGTCGAGGCCGATCAGTCGGGTGGTCTGCAAACGCTCTCTCCCAAGGGTTCCGAATCACTTCCGCCAGCGTGACACAGTCCCGCACAGGTTTCACTTTCGTTCCCCGACAGGGTTGGTAATCTGATCCTCATGACAGATGCAGCACCAGAGTTCGATTTCCGGTTGCGGCCTTATCGGTCGCTGGGTCCGCGCGGATTCCTGATCGTCATGGGACTGATCGGCGGGGTGAGTTTCATCACCGGCCTGCTGTTCATGCTCAAAGGGGCCTGGCCAGTCTTCGGTTTCCTCGGGCTGGATGTGGCGCTTGTCTGGTTCGCGTTCCAGAAGAGCTACAGGTCCGGTCGGGCGGAGGAACGCCTGTTCATTCAGGATAGCGACATGGTGGTCACCCGCATTCATCCGGACGGTCGCCAGCAGATCTGGCGATTCCCCGCCTACTGGGCCCGCGTCGATCTGGCCCCGCACCACAGCGGCGACAATGAACTGACCATCGGCAGTCACGGCGACAGGATCAGGATTGCCGGCTTCCTGTCACCCGATGAACGGGTGCATCTGGCCGACGCCCTGCAGGACGCCATTCGCGCCTGGCGCAATCATGTCCCCGGTCTGGGACTCGACCCGGAACGGCAGGCCTGAGGCTTACCCCTCAACCGCAAGGGGCCAGACGCCATCCGCGATGATGCGCAGCGCCAGCGGACCATTGATCCGGTCCATGGACCAGAAACCGCCCCGGCCCCATACGTCCGCCTCCGCCATGGCAGCGATATGGCCGAAGTCCGCCTTTGCGACGATCGTCAGACACAGCATCCGCTCCCCCTTCGACATGGGAAAGTCATCCTTCTCGACACGTGCCAGAACGCCCTTTTCCGCAATCGCCTCCCCGAAGGCCAGCCAGTTGGTGAAATCTTCGGGCGGTATCTGGAAGAATCTTTCGATGGCCGCTGTCGCCGCGCAGGCCGCCGCATAGAGCGCCTTGCTTTCCGGGTGGATCATGCGCTTCGCCCCTCCGCATGGAAGACAAACCCAAGCAGATTCATCAGCACCTGCGCCGCAAGGAACGCGGTCGTGCCATCGCGGTCATAGTCGGGGGCGACCTCCACCAGATCCATGCCGACCACCTGGCCCCGTGCGGTAAGTCCCTGCAGAAACTCCAGTATCTCGTAATAGAGAAAGCCACCATGGCTGGGGGTGCCGGTGCCGGGCGCGATTGACGGGTCAAAGCCGTCGATGTCCATGGTGATGTAATAGCGTGCGCCTGCCGGGACCCGCTGCAACACACCCTCCGGCCCCAATGCCCGGAACTGCCGCACGGACAGGATGTCGGACCCCGCCGCGCGGGCCGCGGCATAGTCGTCGCGGTTCGACGAGGAAACGTTGCGGATGCCGAGCTGGCTGAACCCGGTCACATGCGCCATCTCCGACGCCCGGCGCAGGGGGTTTCCGTGGCCGTAGCGTACGCCATGGCGTTCATCGACAAAGTCCAGATGGGCGTCGATGTGGATGATGTGCACCGGTGGCTGATCATCAAATGCCCTGATGCAGGGTATGTGGACCGAATGATCTCCCCCCAGGGTCACTGGCAAGGCACCGGCAGCCAGGATGGCGCGCACACCCTTTTCGATATTGTCGTGGCTTGCCAAGGTGTCGGTGTGGATGATGTCGGCATCACCGATATCCACGATCCGCACCTTGTCCACCGGCAGATAGGTCACATCGTCCTCATGATCGTAGGCACCGCCATGACCGAAGGAGAACAGGGTCGAGGCTTCACGGATCGCACGCGGCCCGAACCTTGCGCCGGCGCGGTACTGCGTGCCCATGTCGAACGGTGCCCCCAGGATGGCCACGTCAGCATCGATCGCGTCCCAGTCGAGACACATGGGTTGCTTGCCGAAGGTGCAGATGCCGACGAAGGGCAATTCGAGGCGGCCGCTGTCATAGGTGTTGCTGCTCATGATCGGTCCTGGTTTCCGGGTGTGCTGATCTTCGCCGTCATCCTTGCTTGGCTGACCGCCTTGCCGCAAGTCAGTCGCGCCGACATGGCCCAGGTGGACAGCACCGTCGATGTCGCCATCGTGCTGGCCATCGATGCGTCGTCCAGCGTGGATGCGCAGGAATACCTGCTGCAGATGGGCGGCGTTGCCTATGCCATCAGCGACCCGTCCGTGCAGGCGGTCATCGCGGCAGGCCGAAACAGGGCCATTGCCCTGACCGTCGTTACCTGGTCAGGGGCGCGGGATCAGACGGTCCTGCTGCCCTGGACCCGGATCGACAGTGCGCCCGCCGCGAAACGGGTGGCCGACAGCCTGCTTGCGGCACCACGGATCTACACCATCGGCGGCACGGCAATCGGTGCGGCTCTGAGTTACGCGCTGCTGCTTTTCGATCAGTTGCCCTGGGCCACGCCGCGCAAGGTCATCGATGTGTCAGGCGACGGTCGCAACAACCATCCGCCCCTGATCCGCAGCCTGCGACCGGAGGTGGAAAGGCGCGGTGTGACCATCAATGGCCTGCCCGTCACCAACAACGACAGCGGCCTGGCCCGATACTACCGCGATGTCGTGATCAGCGGATTCGGCGCCTTCATCGTGCCGACCTACAGTTTCGAGACCTTTCCCGAAGCATTCCGCGTCAAGCTGATGCGCGAAATCCGGGGTGACCCCATGGTGTCCCTGCTTCCTTGAATGATGGCCCTTGCCGAGGTGGCCCTTTCCGCCTATCAAGAGGGAATTGTTGCAGTGCAGCAAATTTGACGTTCACCTGCCTGCCTGACGAAGCTGCCCCCGACCTACCTGACCGACTGAATTGCGCCGACTGACAACCTGTCAATCGGTGCCTGCTGGAGATGTTTCTTGAACTCTGACATGCTGCTGCGCCTGCGTTCCGAATGGTTTGGCAACATCCGCGGCGACATCCTCGCCGGGCTGGTGGTGGCGCTGGCCCTGATTCCGGAAGCCATCGCGTTTTCCATCATTGCCGGGGTCGATCCGAAGGTCGGACTGTTCGCATCCTTTTCCATTGCCGTGATCACGGCCATCGTCGGCGGGCGACCGGGCATGATCTCGGCCGCGACGGCAGCGACGGCCGTGCTGATGATCACCCTGGTGCGTGAACACGGGCTGCAATACCTGCTCGCCGCCACCGTGCTGGCCGGGTTGCTGCAGATCATCGCCGGGGCGCTGCGCCTCGGGTCCGTGATGCGGTTCGTTTCAAAGTCCGTGATGACGGGTTTCGTCAATGCGCTGGCCATCCTGATCTTCATGGCACAATTGCCGGAACTGATCGGTGTGCCATGGATGACCTACATCATGGTCGCCGCCGGACTGGCCATCATCTACCTGCTGCCGCGTCTGACGCGCGCCATCCCGTCGCCGCTGGTCTGCATCGTTGCCCTGACGTCCGTGACGCTGACCTTCGACATGGACCTGCGCACCGTCGGCGATATCGGCGAACTGCCTTCTACCCTGCCGATCTTCCTGTTGCCCGACATTCCGCTGACCCTGGAAACGCTGCTGATCATCCTGCCCTATTCGGCAGCGGTCGCAACGGTGGGTCTGCTGGAATCCCTGATGACCGCATCCATCGTCGACGAACTGACAGACACCACCAGCAACAAGAACCGCGAATGCATCGGTCAGGGCGTCGCCAACACGGCAACCGGCTTCATCGGCGGCATGGCCGGGTGCGCCATGATCGGCCAGTCGATCATCAACGTGAAATCAGGTGGCCGGGGACGGCTCTCATCGCTCTGTGCAGGTGTCTTCCTGCTGATCCTGGTGGTGGTGCTGGGCGACTGGGTGAGCATCATCCCGATGGCAGCACTGGTCGCGATCATGATCATGGTCTCCATCGGCACCTTCAGCTGGTCATCGCTGCGCAACCTGCGCGACCATCCGGGATCATCGTCGGTTGTCATGCTGGCCACCGTCCTCACCGTGGTCTTCACACACAATCTGGCCATCGGCGTGCTGATCGGGGTGCTGCTGTCGGGCATCTTCTTCGCCTGGAAGATCGCGCAGATTTTCCGGGTCACCTCGACCCTGTCAGCGGATGAAACCCACCGCACGTATCTGGTGCAGGGTCAGCTGTTCTTTGCCTCCGTCGATGATTTCACGGCGTCCTTCGACTTCAAGGAAGCGCTCGACCAGGTGACCATCGACGTCAGCCGGGCACATATCTGGGACATTTCAGCCGTTGCTGCCCTGGACATGGCGGTCCTGAAGTTCCGGCGCGAAGGCGCGGAGACGGATGTGATCGGCCTGAATACGGCAAGCGAGACCATCGTTGACCGTCTCGGCATCCATGACAAACCGGACGCGATTGATCGCCTGATGGGTCATTGAGTGTAGGGTGCAGGCAGAACAAGACGAACAAACAGAAATGCCCGGGGGAGTGACAATCAGATGACCAGGCTGTTGGCCTTGATCGACGGATCGGTTTATTCGCAGAGCGTCTGCGACCATGCGGCCTGGGTGGCGGAGCGCACGGATGCCTCCGTCGAGTTCCTGCATGTCCTCGGGCGCCGCAACACGTCCAGCGCGCCAGCGGACCTCAGTGGCAGCATCAATGTCGACGCCAAGGAGCATCTGCTGGAGGAACTGGCCAATCTGGACCAGCAGCAGGCCAAGCTGACGCAACAGCGTGGCCGGGTGCTGCTGGAAGATGCAAAGGCACGGCTGACCGCAGCCGGGGTCGCCCGGGTCACCGGCAAGCTGCGCCATGGCGACCTGATCGAGAACCTGCAGGACTGCGAAGCGGACGTGGACCTGGTGATGATCGGGAAGCGGGGCGAAGGTGCCGACTTCGCCAGGCTGCACCTGGGGTCGAACCTGGAACGGGTGGTGCGGGCCAGCAAGAAGCCGATCATGGTCACGTCCCGCGCCTTCAAGCCCGTCAACAGCCTGCTGATCGCCTTCGATGGTGGCGAGAGTGCCATGAAGGCCGTCCGCCACATCGCACACGGGTCCCTTTTCCCCGGCACGGTCTGTCACCTGCTGACCGTTGGCAACCGCACCGATGAGAGTGACCGGAACCTGGAAAACGCCGCCGGTATCCTGCGCAAGGCCGGCTATGAAGTGGAGGCGGGCACCCGTCCCGGACAGCCCGACAAGGTCATCGCCAACAAGGTCGAGATCGAGAAGATCGACCTGCTGGTCATGGGTGCCTACGGCCATTCCCGCATCCGCAGCCTGATCATCGGCAGCACCACCAGCGAGATGATCCGGTCCTGCCTGGTCCCCGTGATGCTGTTCCGCTGACGCCCGGGGTGACCGTTGGCGTGCGCTGCAGCTTGATCCCACCACCACTCACGGCGCACGCGGACCTGATCCGCGTGTCCAGCCTTTCAGCGGTTGAGCGGCACTCTCGGCACCCGGGTCAAGCCCGGGCACGCCGTCAGATGGGGTAGTCCAACCTGTCATGTCGACCAGGCGCGGCGCCGATCCGGCATCCATGCCTTGCAGAGCGCAAGAGCGCAGGCGCGTAATCTGGTTGGGCGTTACCGCGCCGCGATTGCAGTCAGGAAAGCTGCGCCGAACTTTTCCAGCTTGCTTGCACCAACGCCATGTATCTCGCCGAACGTCTGCATGTCCGCCGGGCGGCGGCTGGCCAGTTCGATCAGCGTGGCATCATGGAAGATGACATAGGGCGGCACCCCCCGTGCACGCGCCAGGGAAAGGCGGACTTCCTTCAGCGCCTGCAGCAGTTCCTGACCCTCATCATCCAGTGCCGCCTCCGATGGCTTGCGGGACTTGCGGCTGCTCTTCTCGCCCTTGCCCGCCTTCAGGATGTCCGTGCTCAGCTGCAGGGTATCCGCACCCTTCAGCAGGGCCTGGCCGCGCGGGGTGACAGTCAGGCCACCAAAGCGGTCTGCATTGATTTCCAGGAACCCGGCCGCGACAAGCTGGCGGATGATGGCACGCCACTCGGCCATTTTGCGGTCCGCGCCGATGCCGAAGGTGGAAAGCTGGTCATGGCCAAACTGCACGATCTTGGGTGTCGCCTTGCCCAGCAGGGAATCGGCGATATGCACCGCACCGAAACGCTCCCCCGTGCGCAGCACGGTGGACACGACCTTCTGACCCAGGTCCGTGCCGTCAATCAGTGTCGGCGGATTCTGGCAGATGTCGCAGTTGCCGCACGGACCGGATTCCTCACCGAAATAGTGCAGCAGCATGACACGACGGCAGGACACGGCCTCGCAAAGCCCGACGAGTGAATCCAGCCGCCGCCGCTCGATGCGTTTCACGGCATCGTCGGCGTCACTGTCCTCGATGAACTGCCGACGCATCCGGATGTCGTTCAGACCGAAGAAAAGCTGTGCATCCGCCGGTTCACCGTCACGGCCCGCGCGCCCGATCTCCTGATAATAGGCTTCGATGGTGGCAGGCAGGTCGGCATGCACGACGAAGCGCACGTCCGGCTTGTCGATGCCCATGCCAAAGGCAATCGTGGCAACGACGATGATCCCCGGCTCTGTCATGAAGCGATCCAGCCAGCGCGCCTTGGTCTCGGAATCCAGACCTGCATGATAAGCCAGCGCATTGTGCCCCGCGTCCCGCAACGCCTGGGCCATGTCCTCCGTCCCCTTGCGCGACAGGCAATAGACGATGCCGGACTGGCCCTGGCGTTCAGCGACAAAGGCCGCCACCTGTTTTTCCACCCCCGCTTTCACGTCGATGCCCAGGCGGATGTTGGGGCGGTCAAAGCCAGCCACATGCACTTCCGCCGCACCGCCGAACAGCCGATCGACGATGTCGGCGCGGGTTTCAGCGTCTGCCGTGGCGGTGAAGGCCCCGATGGGAATATCGGGAAAGCGCACCCGCAATTGCGCCAGATCACGATACTCGGGGCGGAAGCTGTGGCCCCATTGCGATATGCAGTGGGATTCATCGACCACGATCAGACCGATGGGCAGCGCCGCAAGCGCCTGCAGCATCCGGTCCGTCATCAGGCGCTCCGGCGACATGTAGAGCAGGCTGACATCGCCATCGCGCACCCGCAGCCAGGCATCCACGTTGTCCTGACGGCTGCGCCCGGAATTGATCGTCACCGCCGCCACCCCGGCAAGCTGCAACGCCGCCACCTGGTTCTCCATCAACGCCACCAGTGGCGAGACAACCACCGTCAGACCGCTGCGAACCAGCGCCGGCACCTGAAAACAGAGCGACTTGCCCGCGCCCGTGGGCATGACTGCAAGCGTATGGCGACCGGCCAGCAGGTCATCCACCACCGCCTCCTGCCCCCGGCGGAAGCCGTCGAAACCGAATACGTCGCGCAGGATCTCGTGCTTGTTGTCGGCAGGTATCGGGTCGGCCTGAATGGTCATGGGTTCTCGCTGAGGCGTCGGAGGCGATTCGGTGTCGGGCGCATTAGAGCAGGTCACCCATGCGGGGACACGCCCTGTTGTTTCGCCCCCGGCAGGATGGTGTAGTTTGGGCGCGCAGGCTGGTGGTGCCAGCATGACAGCGAAACGCCGAAGGGGAGAACGACCAGCATGCAATCACCATTGAGCACGGCGGAGCAGGACATTCGCGCACGGGCCCGCGACCTCGCGGAGCGGGTGATTGCCCCGAATGCTGCTGAGGTCGACAGGTCCGAACAATACCCCTGGGACAACGTGAAGGCGCTGAACGACGCCGGTTTCATGGGCATGACCGTGCCGAAGGACCTGGGCGGCCCCGGCCTGAGCTACATGGATGCCACGCTGGTGATCGAAGAGATGGCTCGGGTCTGTGGCGTCACCGGGCGGATCGCTGTCGAAGCCAACATGGGGGCGATCTCTGCCATCCTGCAATACGGCAGCGATGGACAACGCAAGATGGCCGCCGAGTTCGTGCTGTCCGGCGACAAGCCCGCAATCTGCATCACGGAACCGGATGCAGGCAGCGCGGCGACGGAGATGACCACAACCGCCGTGAAGCGGGGCGATACATACGTCCTGAACGGCAAGAAGCACTGGATCACCGGCGGTGGTGTGTCCCGTCTGCACCTGATCTTTGCCCGCGTCATGGATGAACAGGGCAACCGTCTCGGCATCGGGGGCTTCATCGCCGTCCGCGACGAAGACCCCGGCCTGCGCATCGGGGCGCGGGAACCGACGATGGGCCTGCGCGGCATTCCGGAGGCGGAAGTCTATTTCGAGGATCTGGAACTGGGGCCGGAGCGGGTGCTGCTGCCGCCCTCCGGGTTCGGGCGTGGCTTTGCCGATCTGATGAATGCCTACAACAGCCAACGCGTCGGGGCGGGCACCGTGGCGCTGGGTCTGGCCGCAGGAGCCGCGGACCTTGCCCGCGACTATGCCATCAACCGCCACCAGTTCGGACGCCCCATCGCGGAGTTCCAGGGCCTGCAGTGGATGCTGGCCGACATGGCGACCCAGGTTGATGCTGCGCGGCTGATGATCCACAACGCGGCCCGTTCACGCGGCCCGGACAACAGCCCCTTCCCCGACCCCTATTCAGCGGCTCAGGCAAAGGTCTTCGCGTCGGAGATGGCGATCAAGGTCACCAACGACGCCCTGCAGGTCTATGGCGCGAAAGGGTATTCCCGCAACACACCGATCGAGCGGATGCTGCGTGACGCGCGAATGTTCACCATCGGCGGCGGCACCGCGCAGATCCTGCGCACCGTCATCGCATCGCGCCTACTGGACATGAAGTTCCCGCAGACCCGCGACGGCTATGTCGGGCGCAACAGCCCTGCCCCGCGCGAAGCAGCGGAGTAGCCGCCGACCCACCTTCCCGCACCACCCTCACGACGCGCCTTTCAGCGGTTGGGCGACACCCTGGGTACCCGGGTCAAGCCCGGGCACGCCGTCTGGGGGCGGCTGGTGGTACATTGCCTCTCCACCTCCCACGGCGCACGCGGACTTGATCCGCGTGCCCAGCCTTCTGGGCGGTTGGGCGACATCCTGGATACCAGGGTCAAGCCCGGCCACTTCGGCAGTTGGGTCACGGGAAACGTGTCGGCCGTCAATCCTCGAACCAGTCGAAGCGCGGGCCTGCAAGTTCCCGCAGCCGGGCGTAGTCATCGGCGAAGGTGGCCATCAGCTGCTCGCGGACATGTTCCGGGATGCGGTCGTCATACCCACCGACGTTCTGGGCGGCATAGTCGATGCCATGGGCGGCTTCCAGTTCAAGGAACCCGAAAACGCGTTCGGTCTCAGTTTCCGGATCAGTAAAAAATGCTTCTGACTTGATAACACACACGTTTTCCTGGCCCAGAACCTTCTGCAACCGTTCGATCTGTGGCGCATAGAGGCTGCGGTCGACGTAGGAAAAATGCTGATGATTCCAGGACTGGTAATCCGGATCGCTGCGGATCCTGGCCGCTTCCCCCGCCAGTCGCGTCGGCTCCTGCGCGATCGCATCCTCGAGGCTCAGGTCATCCTGACCCTTCTTGTTCTCATGCCAGTAGTGGGAGAAGGTTCGGTCGATGGGGTTGCGCAGCATGGCGATGACGCGAACACCCGGCAGGTCGGCCGCCATCCGCTCGATCGCCAGCGGGTGATACATGTAATAGGGACTGGCCTCGAACGTCAGGACGGCGGCACCGAGCTGTTTCTCGAGTTCCAGC
Organism: Minwuia sp.; assembly: GCA_029210175.1. Classification (GTDB taxonomy): domain Bacteria; phylum Pseudomonadota; class Alphaproteobacteria; order Minwuiales; family Minwuiaceae; genus Minwuia. The sequence continues at coordinate 73,579 of JARGPL010000030.1, forward strand.
TTCTCGGCGGCGCGGGCGAAGTGGCCCCGATACCAGTTCTCTCCCTTCGGATAGCCATAGTCGAAGTAATGCACCTCCTTCGAAGACGGAGCCAAAACCAGCGGGTGCTGCTGCAGGTAATGATGCAGGGACGTGGTCCCGGCCTTCTGCGCGCCAACGATGATGAAATCCGGCAGCACCCGGTCATGCGCCGAAACAGCCACCTTGGCCCGGTGCCCGGCGTTGCGAATGATGTCCTTGGTTCGCTGCCACATTGCGTCTGCCATCCCTTGCTGACTGCCCTTGGCGCGAACATGCACCAGCAGAAGGCGCACCGCAAACCGAAGACTGTCTTCCGCGCCACCGATTGAAGTCAGACTGTGCGGACGCAAGGTAGGGGGGAACAGGCAATGAGCTACAAGCACCCGGCGGAGCCGAACTTTGGCGGCAGGATCGGACGCACCTTCGACGAGTCGGAAGCCTGGTGGCCCGAACCGAAACTGCCCAGGGGCAAACCGAACGTCCTGCTGATCGTGCTTGACGACACCGGTTTCTCCCATTTCGGCTGCTATGGCTCGACCATCGAAACGCCGAACGTCGACCGTCTGGCGGCCAACGGCCTGCGCTATTCCAGTTTCCACACCACGTCGCTCTGCTCCCCCACCCGGGCCTGTGTCATGACCGGGCGCAACCACCACACGGTTGGCATGCGGGCCATTTCCAACATGGACAGCGGTTTCCCACACATGCGGGGTGCCATGCCCAGGTCCACGGCCACCATCGCCGAAGTGCTGCGCGACGAGGGCTATGCCACCTTCGCCACCGGCAAGTGGCACCTGGCCCCGATGTCACAGTGTTCCGCCACCCATTCCCCGCACCAGGCCCCGCACCAGGCCCCGCAGGACTATCTGGACAGGTACCGGGGCCGTTTCGACGATGGCTGGGATGCGGTGCGGGATGAATGATTTGCCCGCCAGAAGGCATCCGGCATCATCCCCGCCAACACGAAACTCGCCCCACGCAACTGCGGGGTTGAGCCCTGGAACGACCTGCCCCCCAACCACAAGGCCTTCGCCAACCGGCTGCAGGAAGCCTTCGCCGACATGCTGGACCATACCGACCACCAGATCGGACGCATGGTGGCATTCCTGGAGGAGATCGGACGGCTGGACGACACCATGGTGATCGTCATGTCGGGCAATGGTGCCAGCCAGGAGGGTCAGTCGACCGGTGTGTTCGATGAAATGCGCCATTTCAATCAGTTACACGAAGATGTTGATGTGGCAAGAGTTTCAAAGATGACCAACGGAAACTTCATAATCTGGATGAAAACTTTTCCGAATGTGATGATCTGGCAGAGCAGGAACCTTCGAAGCTGAAGGAACTGACCGATCGCTGGTGGGTGGAGGCTGAGCGCCATGGCGTCCTGCCGCTGGATGACAGGGGTGCAGCAGTGCTGTTCCGTGCATCACGCCAACCCGGCACGCCGACCGCGCGGCGGCGCCATGTCTATCTGCCACCGATCAGCCATATCGTGTCGGACGCCTGCCCCAGCATGGCACGGTCGTTCACCATCACCGCGACCATCGGTCATCCCGTAAGCGGCGGCAATGGCGCAATCCTGGCCCGGGGCACCATCAACAGCGGCGTCGTACTGTATGTGCAAGATGGCCGGCTGGTGTTCGTCTACAATTGTTTCCGCGAACATAGCCGGGTCGAGATGGCCACAACCCTCGGCCCCGGCGCGCATGAGATCGTGGTGCATGTGGAACGCAGCGCGGATCAGTCGGCCATCGCCAGCATGTCCGTTGATGGTGTGGATGCAGGCTCGGCCCATGTCCCGCTGCTGCTCAGGATCATTTCCTCGACCGGCATGGACTTCGGTCGCTCCAACGCGCCCGTCACCGACGACTATCAGGCGCCGTTTGTCTATCCCGGCACGATCAGTCGGGTCGTCATCCAGCTGCCCGAGATCGCCAACGCCAGGGACAGGAAGGCTGATGTGGAGGTCGAGGCGCGCGCTGCAATGACCCGACAATAGGGGCTGCGCTGACACGGGAAAAACCAAGTTCGCTGATGGCCTCCCTCCTCCGCCCGCGCTATAAGCGGCGGCATGATTGATTTTGATCCCGATGAGGATTTCTCCGGCGCCGATCTGCCACCCACCCTGCGTGCCGTGGGCCTGTTCGCGCAGACCCTGCGTCAGGTTTCGTGGTTCCATCGGCTTGGTGAACTGTTGAGCGCCGAAGAAGCTGATGCGGCGCATGCCTACCTCTCGGCGCTGGGCTTTCCCGATGCCGGGCCCGCCGAGGTCGGGGACTGGATGGAGGCGGAGGAAGCCGCCAACAACCTCGACTGGAACGGTGCCGGTTGGGAAGCGGAGGAACAGCTGCGTGCCGCCCTTTCGGTGCAGGCGGTCGAACTGGTGGGTGATGAGCAGGCCGTACTGGTCGCCCTGACACATGTCACCAGCCAGGCCTCCGACGCCGTGCATGCCGCCGCCGCGCAGGCCGCGTCCCGGTTCGGCATCGATGACGATGGCCTGATCCGCGCCGCCGCCGGTGCCGCAACCCAGGGCGCCTATCTGGCGGCGCTGGTGCTGGCCGCTGGCGAAGACGAGGACCATGCATTCGCCCACAAGTTCCGACTGTTCGAAGCCGGGCGCTGGCCGCTGGGTGTCACCGGTGCCACCCTGAACATCTTCTGATCGATTCTCCGCCCATCCCTCCCCGCACAACGACCACAGGCCGCCCCCATGCCGAACATTCGTATCGCCACCTGGAACATCAATTCGGTGCGGCTGCGCCTGCCCATCGTGCGCCGCTTCGTGCAGACCTATCGGCCTGACGTGCTCTGCCTGCAGGAGATCAAGTGCGAGAACGGGAAGTTCCCTTATCAGGACTTCCGGGAGATGGGTTATCCGCACATGGAGGTCTTTGGCCAGAAGAGCTACCACGGCGTCGCCACGGTTTCCCGCCTGCCACTGTCCGGCACGGAAAAGCTGCGCTGGTGCGACAAGGAAGACACCCGGCACCTGCTGACCCGACTGCCGGGCGATGTGGAGGTCCACAACTTCTACGTCCCCGCCGGTGGCGACGAACCTGATCCTGTAAGGAACGAGAAATTTGCGCACAAGCTGCGCTTTCTGGACGACGTGACCGCCTGGTTTGCGGAACGGCGGACGGATACCGCCAAGGGGATCGTCGTCGGCGACCTGAACATCGCGCCGCATGAGAACGATGTCTGGTCGCACAGGAAACTGCTGAAGGTGGTCAGCCACACCCCCATCGAGGTCGCGCGCATGGCCGACTGGATGGCCGCACATGATTTCGTCGATGTGGTTCGCCAGTTCGTGCCTGAAAGCGAACAGCTCTACAGCTGGTGGAGCTATCGCGCCAAGGACTGGGACGCCGCCGACAAGGGCCGTCGCCTGGACCATATCTGGGTGACACCGGCACTGACCAAGGCCCCGTCTGCCATGGAAGTCGTCCGCGAAGCCCGGGGCTGGGGCGAAAAGCCCTCCGACCATGTTCCGGTCTGGATGGACATCGACGTCTGAGGCAGAGGTCAGGTGGCCTGTTCGGCAAGCCAGCCCTTCATCCGCGCCATCGCTTCTTCGATGTTCTCGATGGAGCTGGCGCAGCTGAACCGCACGTAGCCTTCACCGAAACGCCCGAAGCTGGTGCCGGCAATCGCTGCAACGCCGGTTTCCTGCAGCAGGCGGTCCTGCAACGTCGCGCTGTCGATGCCCGTGCCGGTGATGTTGGGGAACGCGTAGAATGCGCCCTTGGGCATGACGCAAGACACGCCGGGCATGTCGTTCAACAGGGCGACCATGCGCTGGCGGCGCTGATCAAAGGCGGCGACCATCTCCCCCACCGCATCCTGCGGTCCTTCCAGCGCCGCAATACCGGCGAACTGGGTTGCGGCATTGACGCAGGAGTGGGTGTTGACGGCCAGCTTTCCCGCCAGCGGAGCAAGCGCCGCTGGCCAAAGCCCCCAGCCCAGCCGCCAGCCGGTCATGGCATAGGTCTTGGACCAGCCATCCAGCACGATCAGCCGGTCGCGGATCGACGGGAAATCGAGCAGCGTCACATGATCCAGCCCATCATAGGTCATGCAGGAATAGATCTCGTCGGACATGATGGCGACTTCGGGGAACCGCTCCAGTCCCGCCACCAGAGCCTCGATCTCCGACCGTGGCACAACACCGCCGGTCGGGTTGGCCGGGGAATTCAGGATGATCAGCCGGGTGCGGTCCGTTATCTGGCCCAGCACCTCCTCCGCCGAGAAGCTGAAGCCATTGGCTTCATGCAGGCGGATGGGGACAGCTGTCGCGCCGGAAAACTCGATCATGGAACGATAGATCGGAAACCCCGGATCCGGATACATGATCTCCGCCCCCGCTTCCCCGAACATCAGCATGGCGAAGGCCATCGTCACCTTGCCGCCAGGCACGCAGACGATGTGATCAGGGTCCACGTCGGCCCCGTGACGGCGGTGGATATCCGCCACGACAGCCGCACGCAGGGCCGGAATGCCGTTGGCAGGCGTATAGCCATGATGACCGTCAGCCAGCGCCTTGCGCCCGGCCTCCACGATATGGCCCGGCGTCGGAAAGTCCGGCTGACCGATTCCGAGATTGATCACCGACTTTCCGGCCGCGACCAGCGCATTCGCTCGCGCCAGCACCTCGAACGCCGTCTCGGTCCCCAGTTGCGCCATGCGACCGCTGAGTTTCATCTGGACCCCTCCCCCCACTGACAGGACTTTCCCGTTTCATAGAGTGATTGGAAGGCGGTCGAAACCCCTGCGACCACTCCATGCGGTGTTTCTGACTTCTCCACCACGCCCGTTTGTGGTCAGGTTCACGGACAGAAAATGACAATGGCAGGAACGGTGGGGAGGATCAGCGACATGCAGGATCTGGCGGGCAAGGTTGCCTTTGTCACGGGCGCGGCCAGCGGTATCGGGCTGGCCATTGCACGGTCGATGCACCAGTCGGGCATGCGGGTCATGCTGGCTGACATCGATGCAGACGGTCTGGCGCAGGCAGCGTCGGAGCTGGAAGGCAGTGCCACGGTGATCTGCGACGTGCGCGATCCTGCGTCGGTCAAGGCGGCGGCGGATGCCACGATCGAGACCTTCGGCAAGGTTCATGCGGTGGTCAACAATGCGGGCGTTGGCCTGGGCGGCAGCCCCGGCAGTATTCCGCTGGAAGACTGGCGCTGGATTGTCGACATCAACCTGATGGGCGTCGTCCATGGGGTCGAGATATTCACGCCGCTGATCCGGTCACACGGTGAGGGTGGCCATTTCATCAATACCGCTTCCATGGCCGGACATTGGGGGCATCCGAACATGGGGCCCTATTGCGCCACGAAGTTCGCGGTTGTCGGCTATTCGGAGTGCCTGCATGAAGCTCTGGCGCCAGAGGGGATCGGCGTGTCTGTCCTCTGCCCCGGTTTCGTGAAGACCAACATCGCCAATGGCGGGGTCAACCGCCCGTCCGGGGTTGAGATTCCACGCGTGGAACCGGAAGGGGGCGACAAGGACGGCGTTCCCGCCAACGCGTCCGACCTGGTGGCCAACGGCATGCCGCCGGAGGTCCTGGGCGACTGGGTTGTCGAATGCATGCAGCGAGACGCGCGCTACATCTTCACCCATCCGGACATGGCCCCGCTGATCGAGGGTCGCCACGAGATGATCCGCGCCGAGTTCGCGCGCAGTGCGGCCAATGCCACGCTGATGGCCAACCAGACGTCGCAGGGATAGGAGACGCTTGCCATGGCAGACCTGATCGATCTGAGTTCCCGTATCATCGACGAAGGCGCGGAACAGGCCCCCGGCCTGCTGAACCGCGTGACCCGGGAACTTTCGGAGGTGGCGGACGGCGTGGCCGTGGTCGAGGCATTCAGTCACGTCGTCAGCTTTCGCACCGACGACGGGCTGGTGCTGTTCGACACCAGCCTGCAGGCGCACGCCCCCGCAATCATCAAGGCCCTGCGTGGCTGGTCGAAGGATCCGGTCAATTCCATCGCCTTCACCCATGGTCACGTGGACCATATCGGCGGCACCCAGGCGTTCCTGGATGAGGCATCAGACAGCGGCGACCCGCGCCCGCGCATCATCGGCCACGAAAACGTCGGACCGCGCATAGACCGGTATATTCGTACCAACGGCTACAATGGCCACATCAATGCCCGCCAGTTCGGCGCCAGCCGCCCCGGTGGCGGCAAGGTGCCCGGGAAACAGGATGGGCCGCCGCCCTTTGGCCCGAAGACCTGGGTGAAGCCAGACACGACATTCGAAAGCCGGATGAACATCCGCGTTGGCGATGAGCACATCGAGCTGTTTCACGACAAGGGCGAGACCGACGACCACCTCTGGGCCTGGTGGCCGGAGCGCAAGGCGATCTGTGCCGGTGACTTCATCATCTGGATGTTCCCTAACGCCGGAAACCCGCAGAAGGTCCAGCGTTATCCGCTGGAATGGGCCAGCGCGCTGCGCCAGATGATGGCGTTGAAGCCCGAACTGATCCTGCCGGCCCATGGCCTGCCCTTTGCCGGACAGAAACGCATTGCGACCGTGCTGGATGACATGGCCTGTGCGCTTGAAGGACTGGTCGAGGACACCCTGTCGATGATGAACGACGGTGCCCGCCTGAATGACATCATCCACAGCGTCCGCGTGCCAGACGACCTGTTGTCCAAACCCTACCTGCGCCCGTTCTACGACGAGCCGGAATTTGTCGTGCGCAACATCTGGCGGCTGTATGGTGGCTGGCACGACGGCAACCCCGCGAACCTGAAGCCCGCGCCGGATGCAGCACTGGCAGAGGAGCTGTCGCGGCTGGCCGGTGGCGCCCCTGCCCTGGCCTATCGTGCCCGCGAACTGGCGGAAGCCGGCGAACACCGCGTTGCCTGCCATCTGGTGGAGTTCGCCGCACAGGCGGCACCCGGCACCGCATCTGTCCATGCCGCCCGGGCTTTCGTCTATTCCCGGCGGCGCGAGAATGAGCTTTCCCTGATGTCGCGCGGGATCTATGGCGCGGCGGTCCGCGAGTCCGAGGATCTGGGGCAGTTGCAATCGGGCGACGACAGGAACTGAGAGGACGTTCGCAATGACGGTCAGAACGGAACGGGACGGCCCTGTCTGGACAGTGATCCATTCACGCCCGGAAGCCCGCAATGCGATGGATCCGCAGAGCGCCGAGGCGCTGAACGCGGCCTTTCTGGCGTTCGAACGGGATGATACCGCGCGGGTTGCCGTGTTCTTTGGCGAGGGCGGCGCGTTCTGCGCCGGGTGGGACCTGAAACATGCAGCCGCGCTGCAGGGCGCGGAACCCGAGGGGCAGGCGTTGAGCGACCTCGACTTCCAGGCTGATGGCCCCGCGCCCGGGCCGGGCGACGATATTCCCCGCGGTCCGATGGGACCTAGCCGTCTCGAACTCGACAAGCCGGTCATTGGTGCCCTTGCCGGGCCGGCGGTGGCTGGCGGCATGGAACTGGCCATGTGGTGCGACTTCCGGGTGATGGAGCGGAGCGCGTACATGGGCGTCTATTGTCGGCGCTGGGGCATTCCCCTGATCGACGGCGGCACCGTGCGTCTGCCGCGGTTGGTGGGACAGGGCCGGGCGCTGGAACTGATCATGACCGGGCGTCAGGTCATGGCGGAGGAGTGTTCACGGATCGGTCTGTGCGAGTATGTGGTCGATGACGGAGCCGCACGGGCAAAAGCAGAAGATCTGGCCCACCAGATCGCGCGCTTTCCGCAAGGGTGCATGCGTGCCGACCGGCGATCAGCCATCGCGCATCAGGGCATGTCGATCAGGGAAGGCCTCGCCGGGGAGTGGCGCAACAGCATCGGGCAGATGTCTGCAGAGGGACTGGCAGGCGCTGGCCGGTTCAGCTCCGGCAAGGGGCGCGGCGGCGACTTCGACGATATTTGAACCTTACCGGCACAGACCATAGTCTGCGATGGAAGTGACAGCGGGGAGAACAGAGATGACGGAATTTTCAAAGGTGCTTATCGCCAACCGGGGCGAGATCGCCTGCCGTGTTGCCCGTACCCTGCGGGAGATGGGTATCCCCTCCGTCGGGCTCTACCACGCGGCTGACCGTCTGTCGGCCCATGTGTCAGCAGTTGATGAAGCCCTGCTGATCGAAGGCGAGACGCCGGTCGCGGCACATCTGGACGCCGAACAGATCATTGCGTGTGCCAGAGAGGCTGGCGCCGACGCCATCCACCCCGGCTATGGCTTCCTGTCGGAAAATGCCGCTTTTGCGGAAGCGGTCCAGCAGGCCGGGCTGACGTTCATCGGCCCGGACCCGGCCAGCATTCGCCTGATGGGTGACAAGATCGAGTCCCGCACCTTTGCAGCGGAGCATGGAGTCCCGGTTGCCCCGTCCGTGCTGCCGACCGGTGATATCGACAGCTTCATCGCGGAGGCCGCGTCCATCGGCTTTCCCCTGCTGGTCAAGGCGTCGGCAGGCGGTGGCGGCAAGGGCATGAGCATTGTCCGCGACCCTGTCGATCTGGCCGATCATGCAAAGCGCGCTGCCAGCGAGGCACTGCGCTATTTTGCCGACGGTCGGGTCTACGCGGAACGCTACGTCGATCAGCCCCGCCATATAGAGGTTCAGGTGTTCGGAGATGGCCAGGGTGGTGTCATCCACCTGCATGAGCGCGAATGCTCCATCCAGCGCCGGTTCCAGAAGATCGTCGAGGAAGCGCCCGCTGCCGATCTGGCAGAATCCCTGCGTGCCGAAATCTGTGAAGCCGCCGTGCGCCTGGCGTCTGCCGCGAAATACCTCAATGCCGGCACGGTGGAATTCATTCTGGCCCCGGACGGGGCGTTCTATTTCCTGGAAATGAACACCCGCCTGCAGGTCGAACACCCGGTGACGGAGATGATCACCGGACTGGATCTGGTGCGCATGCAACTGGAAATCGCAGCCGGTCGCGGGCTCTCGGTGAAACAGCAGGACGTGCAACTGATCGGCCATGCCATCGAATGCCGGATCTGCGCCGAGGACCCGACCAACGATTTCCTGCCCGAAACCGGCAAGGTCCTGAGCCTGAGTGCCCCGCAGGGCGACCAGATCCGGTTCGAGAACGGGCTGACGGTCGGCCAGGCGGTCACCAGCGACTTCGACCCGATGCTGGCCAAGCTGGTTGTCCACGGCTCGGACCGGACCGCCGCCGCCGAACAGATGGTCAGGGCGTTGCAGGACACCACGTTGCTGGGTGTCGGCAGCAACATCGACTATCTGGCATCTGTCGTGGCCCACCCCGCCTTCGTTGCCGGGGACCTGCATACCGGCTTCGTCGATGTCCACGCGGAAAGCCTGATCCCGGCTGAACTGGATGAAGCCAGCACCAGCGCCGTCCTGCTCGCCGCCCTGATGGGCAACAACGCGTACCACAGACAGATCGTCGACTATCCGGAACCCTATGCCTCCATGGGGCACTGGCGGAACTAGATCGTTCGATCAAGTCGTAGATTGCATCACCGGCCTTTCGACCTATCCATCATCCTTCGGGGCCGGAATCGGCGACGCATCAGGGGTGATGTTCATGTTGCCTTCATCATCCCAGTAGTCCTGAAACAGGGTTTCATCGAACTTCTGCCCGGTTCGGATACGACGGGTCAGTTCCTGGATCGAATGCAGGCACATTTCCCGCAGGCGCCGATGCAGGGGGTCATTGTCGGACCGGGGATGCCAGACCATCACGACGTCCGACGGCGGCGCGGCGATGGGCGGTGGATGCAGGTCCAGCCCGAACCGGTTCTTGAAGAAGATGGCGAACGCCAGCGGCACGACGGCGACCATGTCACTGTTGGCAACGATGTGTGGCACGCTCCAGCCGCGGTTCAGCCGACAGGTCGGCACAGCATATGGACCGTCGGGATTGTAAATGACCGGGGCTTCGACCTGCACATGATCACCGTCCAGTTGCACCCGACTGGCCCGGGCAAATGCGTCCCGTGTCAGCGGCCCGAAATCCGCACTCCATCCCCGCCGCGTGATGCAGACCCAGCGCCCGTCGACCAGATACTGATGCCGCAGGACGTCGTGTTCGAAAGCGCCGACATTGTACGCCAGATCCAGGGCACCACTGAACATTTCCTCCTCCAGGTTCACTCTGAAAAAGGGAACGATCTCGACTGTCACGCCGGGCATTTCCCGCCACATCTGGTCCAGGACGGGGACGAAGATCGTCGGCTCTCCGAAATTGGGGACCGAGATCCGGAAATTGCGCTTGCGCTGCTCCGGAATTGCATGGGATCCCGTGTCCAGCCCGGTCTCGAAGGCATGCAGACCTTCCCGGATCGGGTCGATCAGCTTGTCTGCAGCCACCGTGGGCGCGACCCCGTTGCTGACGCGTTCGAACAGCGGCTGTCCGAAATGCCGGGCCAGACGGGACAACCCTGCACTCACGGCAGGCTGGCTCATGCCCAATTGTTCTGCAGCCTGGGTGACATGGCCGGTTTCGTAAACGGTCACGAAGATACGCAGCAGATTGAGGTTCAGCCTGCCCTGATCAGCCATGCCCTGCCCCCTGCTCTCCTGCCTGTCCTGCGGCCACGGCACGTTCATGAGCGCGGAAGACCCGCGCGCAACTGTTGCGAATCCAGGTCAGGGCCGGGTCGTCATCGGTGCGCGCGTGCCAGATCAGATAGCCGAAATCCTTCGGCACGTCATAGGGGATGGGGATCTCCTCAAGATCGAAGTTGGCATGCACTTCATTGAAGAAGATGCGCGGCAGCACGGCGACGGTTTCGGTTCCGGCAACCAACCCTGACATGGACCAGTATCCGGACGTCTGATAGACGATCCGCCGCACGCAACCCTGGGACGCCAGAACCCTGTCCAGCATCATGTGTGCCCGTTCCTTCGTCTTCAGCGCGATGAAGGGCAGGCTGGCGAAATTCTCCCGGGTCACTGCGGCATTGCGTTCCTGCCATCCGCGCTGCGCCACACAGACCAGTTCGGTCTGGAACATGATCTCGCAATGGATGTGGCGCGCTTCCACCGGTGTGTCGTGCACCGCCATGTCGATGCTGCCGTCGTAAAGCCCGGTCGAGACGTCCTGATCGGACAGGTCACGCAGCAACAGGGACAATTCGGGCGCATCATCGCGAATGACCGGCAGAAGATTGCGCAACAACAAGGCCTCGGCACTTTCCACCACCCCCAGGGTGACTGTCCGCGTGATGCTGGCAGGGTCGAATGACGTCTGGAAGACAACAGCCTGATCAATGCGCGCAAGCCCATCCCGTATCGGCCCCGCGATCTCTTCAGCACGGAGTGTGGGCGCAACGCCCTCCCGCGCGCGGACAAACAGCGGGTCGTCCGTCGCCTCACGCAAGCGGGCCAGTGCCGCACTGACGGTGGGCTGGCTCATGCCAAGCAGGCGCGCGGCGGCGCTGACACTGCCGGCACCATATACGGCATCGAAAACGCGCAGCAGGTTCAGGTCGAGGGTCCGGAGGTTCATCAACAAACCATATGTCGCTTATCAGAAATCCGAATTTCACATGTCCCGCCCTTCCGGCAAAGCTCTTACTTGGCCATCAGGGGAATTGCGTGACATGTCCGGTTTCTGCTGGAAACGCTTCAACAGGTTCGTGTCTTGCGGTCAGCACGACGACGGACTGACCGGCAACACCCATGCGGACGCATTCTTCACGGGCCATGGCGCGATCTTCCGGTTCAAAGCGCTGGACCAGATCGTCCAGGACCTTGAGGACCTGGACATCGAAATCGTTGGTGGTGGTGGTAATGCGGCCCCCCTGGCAGTCGATGATATCGCCAATACCGCAAGGGATTCGTCAGTCAGCATCAATTTGCTGGCCAGCGATTCGGCTGCGGACGGCGATACTCTGACTGCCGGTGCAGCCACCGCCACCAACGGCACCAACGACACCATTGTCATCGAAGCCGGCAGCGCCAACACCCTGTCCGACGGCATTTCCGTCGCGCCGGACAGCATCGCTTTCCGCAGATTGCACGACAACGATTACCTGCATCAGGTCGTCGGATCACGGGTTGGAAGCGGACAACTGATGCGACCCGTCGTTGGCCGTTCCTGATGTTCCCTGGGTCGGGGCACTGACTGCCCGGTCAGCCCCCGCCTTCGGGGCTGGCCGGGCGGATGCCACGGTCACGGGCGCCATTGATCCAGCGCGAAATCCTCTGCCGCTGCACGCCAATGTCTTCCAGCATGCCGAGCAGGGCTGGCACGACAAACAGCACGAGCACGGATGCGGTGGCGAGACCGAATACAATGGTGACCGCCATGGGAATGAGGAACTGCGCCTGCAGGCTGGTTTCGAACAGCAAAGGCACCAACCCGACGATGGTCGTGATCGACGTCAGCGTGACGGCACGCAGCCGGTCGCAGGAACCATCGACGATCGCCGTCATCACGTCCTGCCCCTCCTTCACCCGTTCATCGATGGTGGAAACAAGGATGATGGAATTGTTGACCAGGATCCCGGCCAGCCCGATCAGCGCCACCAACGACAGGATGGTGATGTCATAGCCAAGGATCAGGTGTCCGGTCACAGCTCCGATCAGGCCAAAGGGGATGATCGACATGACGATGATCGGCCGCGCATAGGACGCGAAGACCCAGGCCAGAATGATGTAGATGCCTGAAAGGCCGATCATGGCACCGGTCTGCATGTCGCCAAGGGTCTGTGCCTGTTCCTCTGCCTTGCCCGCGAACCGGTACGACACGTTGTGGCGCTGCGCGATCGCCTGAATGGTCGATCCTGAAAGCCCGTCGATCACCACACCGGATTTCGTCACGGCCTCGTCAACCTCGGCGAAAACGGCAACTTCACGCTGACCGTCCTTGCGGCGGATGCGGGCAAATCCGGCGTCCTCACGGAATGCCACGACTTCTTCAAGTGGCGTCTCCGCGCCCGAGGCGCTGCGCAGATACAGACCACGGGCGGCAGCTTCGGTCGCCTCCGATTCCGGCAACTGAACGCGGATCGTGACTTCCTCGTCATCGCGCGGGAACCGCTTGGCGATGGAACCTTCGAACGCATCGCGCACCTGACGCGCAACACTTTCGGTGGTGAAGCCCAGCGCCCGTCCGCGCGGTGTCAGTTCCAGGATCAGTTCCTGCTTGCCGTACGGCAGGTCATCCTCGATATCCGACAGACCGTTGTAGCGCTGCAGTTCCAGCTTCACATCCTCGGCGGCCAGCTTCAGCGCCTGGATGTCACTGCCGCGAAAGCGGATATCCAGTTCGCGGCCCGGCGGCCCACCGGCGCGTTCCTGCAGGGTGATCCGGCGCACGCCGGACAACTGGGGTATTTCCTCCCGCCAGATCTCGATGAATTCATTGGTGCGGACGTTCCTGTAGTCGGATGCAACCAGTTCGACCTGAATGCCGCCCAGGTGGTCGCCGGATACACGTTCGAACGACCGGCCCTGGCTCTGCCCCAGGCGCTGGAAGCCCATGACGACGATATTGCTGGTTTCACCCGCAACCCGCTGTTCCGCCCGCAGCAACGCCTGTTCCATGGCCAGCAGCGCATCTTCCATGGCCGATCGCGGTGTCCCGGCGGCCATTTCGACATTCACGTCGATCGTGTCGGATTCGGGGTTGGGGAAGAAGACAAAGCCAACGCGACCACTTGCCAGAATGCCGATGCTGATGATCAGCGCGGCCACGATGCCGCCGATGGTGACATACCGATAATCGACCGCACGCACGACCATGCGACGGAACCGGCCCTGCCGCAGCTGATCGAAGCGGCCATCGAACCAGACCCGGAACCGGTGATACCTGCCACCGGATGACTTCGGTTCCCCCGCCATTGCACCGCGCAGATGACCCGGCAGCACGAAGAAGCACTCGATCAGACTGGCCACCAGCACCGCGACGACCACCAGCGGAATGGCGCCGATGATCTGGCCGATGACATCGCCGATCGCGAACAGCGGCATGAAGGCCGCAATGGTGGTGAGTGCAGCGGCTGTCACCGGGGCCAGCATTCTCAGGGCACCTGCCTCCGCCGCGTCAACGGCGCTCATCCCCTTCGCGCGCAGGTGAGCGGCGTGTTCGCCCACGACGATGGCGTCATCGACAATGATGCCGAGCGTCATGATCAGGGCGAACAGGCTGACCATGTTGATGCTCTGCCCGGACCAGAGCATGACCGCACCTGTCGCGAAGATGGCGACGGGTATGCCCATGGCCACCCAGAACGCAATGCGACCCGACAGGAACACGAACAGCACGATCAGGACCAGCACCAGACCGCTCAGACCGTTGCGCAGCAGCAGGTTGATACGGTCGGAAATCAGGGAAGCCTGCACATCATACTGCCGGATCTCGATATTCGGCGGCAGGGTGCTGCGGATCTCGTTCAGGTAGGAGTTGACGATTGCAGCGGCCTCAAGCGCATCCGTGGTCTGGGATCGCTGGACAATCAGCTCGATCGCCGGGTTCGAGTTGCGGCGACCGACCGGCTGACCATCGTCAAAGCTCTCGCGCACCTCCGAAACATCACGCAGGAATATCTTCTCGCCATTCGCGGCGGAGGCCACTTCGATGCCGGCAATCTCGTCGGCGCGCTGCAACTCGCCCAGCGACCGCAGCTGTTTCTCCGATGCGCCGGACAAGTCACCGGACGGCAAGTCGACGGACGTGTCGCTGATGGTGCGCGACAGGTCCGCCAGCGTCAGATTCAGGCGGCGCAGGGTCGATGGGGGCACATCGACATGTATTTCCTGGTCCCGCTTGCCGAAGAAGTTCACCAGATCGATTCCCTGATCCAGCAAGCCATCCCGGACCCGCTTGGCCAGCGCCTTCAGCGCACCTTCCGATATGGGTCCAGAGATCGACACGCGCGAAATCAGGTCATAGCGTACGACGCGCTTGATCCGCGGTTCCTCCGTATCCTCCGGCAGCGTCGTGATGCCAGCGACAGCGGCATCGATGTCCGACAGGGCCGACTGCATGTCGGTGCCCGTCTTGAACTCGACAACGACAACGCCCACACCTTCCTGGGAGTAACTGTTGACCTGCTTCACGCCGTCGCCGAAACGGACTTCCGGCTCTATCGCAGCGACAATTCCGGCGTCGACATCTTCCGCGCTCGCGCCCGGCCAGACCACCGTGACGGTAATGAAATCCAGCCCGGTATCGGGGAAGAACTGGGTGTTGAGCTTGCTCACACTGAACAGGCCTGCGATCAGCATCAATGCCATCAGCAGGTTCGCGGCATTCGGATGCCGGACGAATATCCGGACCAGTTCTGCCGGGTTCATCGGCCTGCAACCTCCTTGGGTGCGGCGGCAGGTTCAGCATTCGCGGGCAACGGCTCCCGGACCAACACGCCGACACCGATCTCGTTGAAGCGCGTCAGGACCACCCGATCGCCGTCCGCCAGGTCACCGGAAACCACGACATCATTTTCTGCCCGTGCCAGCGCCGAGACATCGCGGCGCTGCAACCGGTCATCGGGACCGATCACGAAGACATGGTTCTCGTCATGCAGCGCGATGCCGGGCAGGCGAACCGTATCGGGGAACCGCCTGTCTGGCAGTTCGATACTGACAAACGCGCCGGGGCGTATCGGCAGATCGAGGCCATCTGCCGCCAGCAGGGCGTAGAAGGTGACACCGCCCGTCTCCGGCCTGATCTCTGCCGTGATGCGGGCGACGGTCGCGTCGTAGGCGAGCTTGCGGTCGCCCACCGTCCAGACGACCTTTGCCGGTCGACCCTCCAGCCCGCCATCCGCAAGCAAGCGTCCATACTGCGCATCGGAAAGATGGCCCCGGGCCTCGAGCTGTCCGGCACCGACCAGGCGCGCGATGCGGTCGTTGACGCTGACCCGCTGGCCCAGCTGCGCATTCACCTCCGACAGGAACCCGTCGAACGGTGCGACCAGCCGGGTCCGGACAAGATCGCGTTGCGCGCGTTCCAGTTCCACGGCCAGACGATCCAGGGCGGCGCGCTGTTGAATGACACGGGCGTCGTTGCTTTTCAGGGCGGCTTCGCGGCGTGCCAGGGTCTGTTTCTGTCGGGTCAGTTCGATCTTGGCCTGATCCAGTGACTTGTCGGAGATATTGCCGCGTCCGTGCAGTTCCGTGGTTCGGTCCAGATCACGCTGCAGCAGCTGCGTCATCTCCCGGTCCTGGGTCAGCGATACCTTTTCGGAATCCCGGTTCGCCTCCGCTTCCACCAGCCGCGCCCGGGTCTCGGCAATGCTGGCGCGCAGTTCGGAAATCGCCGCTTCATACTCGAAGCGATCGATTTCGATCAGAACCATCCCTTTCGACACGACAGCGCCATTGCGGAAATAGTCGCCAACCGCTGCGACCTCTCCCTGCACCAGAGCGCGCATCTCGCTGCTGCGCCCCGCCGCCAGTTCACCAAAGACACGCAAGCGTGGCTGGTGATCCTGGCGCACCACGACCTGCGTCTCGACGTTCCACACCCGCTCCACCGGCTCCGTCGGAACCGGTTCGTCCTTCGTCGCCAGAAGCAGGACCGTCGCGACGATGGCCAGCGCAATCAATCCGACGAAGCCGATCATGTTGACGGTGCGGCGGCGACGCGGCTGTGTCAGGTCACTGGATGCCATGGGAAGCCTGCCTTGTTGACGTGTGCGTAAAGGGTATAGGTCGCCGGAAGAATGGCTACAACGCCAAGCGTATGCGTGGTTACAACTGGTCACATTGGTCCAAGGATATACAGGCGGAAGCCTGCTCCGGTTCAGTTTCCCGGTTGCCAGCCGTAAAGCCATTCAAGGCTGTCATGGAACTGGGTCGGGCTCTTGGCCTGAAACACCGCGTTGCGAACAGCAGCCTCGGGTCCGGCGGGGTGATAGACATGATCCCCCATCGCCCGCGAAGACATCTGCACCCGCGCTGTCCGCACCATCCGCCGTGCATGGTAGTCGGCAAAGGCTGCATCGATCGCACCACTGTGCGCGGCCATGGATTCGGCCAGCGTCACCGCGTCCTCCATCGCCATGCACGCGCCTTGCGCCATGTACTGCAGCATCGGGTGTGCCGCATCGCCCAGCAATGCCACCCTGCCGTCTATCCAGGTTTCCTGCGGGTCACGGTCGCACAGCACCCACATCCGCCAGTCGTTGGCGCATTCGATGATCCGTCGCGGGCGTTCGGCAATGTGGCTGAAGCCGTCGCGGACCAGTTCACGCGGTACGGGCATGCCCGCCACCGGTTCGTCGGCATCGGAATGATAGGTAACGACCAGATTGAAGACCTTCCAGCCACTCAAGGGGTAATGCACGATGTGGCATTTCGGTCCGGCCCATAATGTCGCCGCATTCCAGCGCAGTTCTTCCGGCATCATCTCGGTCGGGATCACCGAACGGTAGGTCGTGTGACCGGACACGCGCGGTTCCCCATCGCCCACCAGTTGCGCCCGGATCGCCGATCGCAGGCCATCCGCACCGACAAGCGCGCTGCCCGACATGCTGGCTCCATCCGCCAGCAGAACCGTCACCGACCCGGTATCCTGCGTGTAGCCCGTCACCCGGTGATCGGTATGAAGACTGATCAGCGGATGATCGATGCAGCCCTGGTGCAGGGCGCGATGCAGGTCGGCGCGATGCACGACAGCGTATGGGTTGCTGAACCGGTCGCGAAATGGCTTGTCGACGGGGATCGTGCAGATTTCCCGGTCGGTCATGCTGTCCATCAGCACCAGACCATCAACGTATACTGCGGTCGCGCGCGCGGCCTCTCCCACACCCAGGTAGTCAAAGCAGCGGAATGCATTGGGGCCAAGTTGAATGCCCGCACCGATCTCACCGAACGCCGATGCCTGCTCCAGCACCTCGACGCGGACTCCCTTCCCCGCCAGACCAAGCGCCGTCGAAAGCCCCCCGATACCGCCGCCCGCCACAATGATGCTGTCTGTCATGCCTGCTGCCCCGCCTTCACCCTGAAACCCGCCTTTCCATGGGTCGTCTGCCACGGCAAAGGTATACGTCAACATGGCGCAGCGGGGAGGCTTGAATCATGGCGCGACATCCAGGCATGCGGACTGTCCGGCGGACAACCCGGACGGACACCCTTTCAGCTGACCTCTGTATTGTCGGTTCAGGCGCTGCGGGGCTTTCAGCCGCGCTGGAGGCGCGGGCGCTGGGGCTGTCGGTTGTCATGATCGACGCGGCACCGCAGCTCGGCGGGCAGGCCGTGAACTCCGCCATCGGCACGATCTGCGGCCTTTACGCCAACGGCATGACGCCCGGCCGCGTGACCCACGGTGTCATGGACCCCATGCTGGCTGAACTGACGACCAATGGGCAGGCAACGGCCCGGCGTGCGCGCAATACGCTGATCATCGACTATTAGGTGAATGGCTGGATGCGCTGGGTGGAACGGCAGGTGCTGGCCACGGACATCATGCCTGTTACAGGTG
This sequence comes from Minwuia sp., assembly GCA_029210175.1. GTDB lineage: Bacteria > Pseudomonadota > Alphaproteobacteria > Minwuiales > Minwuiaceae > Minwuia. The sequence goes on from JARGPL010000030.1 coordinate 91,987, forward strand.
CTGTGCTGCGTGCCGTGGAAAGGGATGACCGGCGGATCACGGCCCTGCACCTGGCCACCCGCTGGGGTGACCTGACCGTGACCGCCGACAGCTTCGTCGACGCGTCCGGTGACGCAGTGCTGTCCTGGCTTGCAGGGCTGGATCTGCAACAGGCGGATGCGGATATCCACGGTACCATCATGGCCGTGTTCGAAGGTGTCGATACCGACCAATCAGATGCCGCGGGAGACCTATCACGCAGCCATGCGCGCCCGCGGTGATGAGTTCGGGCTGGTGCGGCACGACGGTTTCCTGTTTCCCCTGGCCGAGCCGGGCAAGGTCCCGGCCAACATGACCCACATCGAAACCCCGCAGGACCCCGTCGGTCTGGCACGGGCTGGCATGCAGGCGCGCGCGCAGGTCGATGGGTTGCTGGCCCTGTTCAAGGCCGAGTTCCCCGACGCCTTTGGCGCTGCCCGCGTCGCAACCTATGGCCAGCCAGGTATCCGACAGACGCGCACGATCGAAGGGCGCAGCCGCATCACGGTCGATGATGTGCGTGCAGGCCATCGGCCCGATGACACCATCGCCCGCTGCTCCTGGCCGATCGAACTGCATACCGACATGGCCGACACGCATTGGGAAGTCTTTGCCGACGACCACATGCACTGGATCCCGTTCGGGGCGATGGTGCCGCAGGGCCTCGACAACGTGATCACGGCAGGCCGCTGCATCGAAGCGGAACCGGCGGCGCTTGCCAGTGTCCGCGTCATGGGCCCCTGCTTCGCCATGGGGCGCGCCGCCGCCAACGCCGCCGCCCAGGTCGGCGCCGGTTCATTCCATCAGATCGACATGAACGCCTTGCAGGATGCCGTCGCCGAGAACCTCGACGCCACCACAGACGACCCCTGGACCGCAGCTTTCGTCAGCGAACGCGGGCGGGAGGCTGACGGGGCGTGAATTTGTTTCAGGCGACCGCCTGCAATCCGTGCCTGGCCACAAGTGTCAAAAGCTTCAATGAAGCGCCTCTGGGGTGTTTTTCGCCGCGTTCCCACTGACTGACAAGTCCGGGGGTGACGTTCAGGTGTCGGGCAAAGACGGATTGGCTGACCTGCTCCCGCAAGCGCAGCTGCCGAATCTCAATGCCAGACAGTTCCCGAACAGGGGTCAGACACATCTCATCAAATGTCTTCATCGTCTGTTTCGAAACCAGACCTGCCTGCTCCAGCCCGCCAGCTATTTCATGCACGGCAGCAAGTGCATCACTCTTGTATTGGTCAGCCATCGTTCTCAACCTCGAAAATGGTGTGGTTTCGAATGGCAGCCTGCACCTCTGCGTCACCAAAATTCAGCATCTGGTCCGCAAGCATGCGAAAGGCCTGCAACTCGTCCTTCCCGATATTTTCCCGATCCTTCTTGGCAAACCCATAGGCAAAAAAGACGATTTCACCATTCCTGAACAAAAGAATCGTCCTGAATCCACCTGAACGACCTTGCCCCTTTCGTGCCACGCGCTGCTTGACGACGCCGCCACCAAGATCAGCATCAACTAATCCCCTGGAGGCACGTTCGGCGGCGTCGCGCAGAGCACTGTCTTCAATGCCGTTCCTTCTGGCAAACCGACCAAAGGGGACTGTCTTGAATATCCGCATATGAGCAACCAGAGATCTGGAATATCGTGTTACATATAACACCAAGTGTTAGAGTAAGCAATTTCTGCCAAGCTGCTCTGTATCGTCCACCTACCAGATCGACTTGCCTGATCCGGGCAGGCCGAGGCGGGACCATTTTTCGTCGATGGTGGCGATGATGTCGTCGGTCATGCGGATCCTGGTGCCCCACTCGCGCTTGGTCTCGGGTGGCCACTTGTTGGTGGCGTCGAGGCCGATCTTCGATCCCAGACCATCCTCGGGCGAGGCGAAGTCGAGATAGTCGATCGGCGTGTTCTCGATCACCGTGACGTCGCGGGCCGGGTCCATGCGGGTGGAGATCGCCCACATCACGTCCTTCCAGTCGCGCGCGTTGATGTCGTCGTCCACGACGATCACCCACTTGGTGTACATGAACTGGCGCAGGTACGACCAGATGCCCAGCATCACCCGCTTCGCATGGCCCGGATAGGCCTTCTTCATCGACACCACGGCGATGCGGTACGAACAGCCTTCCGGCGGCAGCCAGAAATCCACGATCTCCGGGAACTGCTGGATCAGCAGCGGCACGAAGACGTCGTTCAGCGCTTCCCCCAGCACCGAAGGCTCATCCGGCGGGCGACCGGTGAAGGTCGAGAGGTAGATCGGGTCCTTGCGGCGGGTGATCGCGGTGACGGTGAAGACCGGGAATTTCTCGACGGCATTGTAATAGCCGGTGTGATCGCCGTAGGGGCCTTCGTCGGCATAGTCTTCCAGGCTGACATGCCCTTCCAGCACGATTTCGGCGTGCGCCGGCACTTTCAGGGGCACCGTCTGGCAATCCACCAGCTCCACCTTCCGACCGCGCAGCAGCCCGGCAAACTGATACTCCGACAGGGTGTCTGGCACCGGTGTCACCGCCGCCAGAATGGTGCCGGGATCTGCCCCGATGACTACAGCCGCGGGCAAGGGCTCAGGGTTTTCAGCCGCCCAGCGCCGGTGATGCTGCGCGCCGCCGCGATGCTTCAGCCAGCGCATGATGGTCTTGTTCCTGCCCAGCACCTGCATGCGGTAGATGCCGAGGTTGAAGGCATCTTCCCTGGCGTCTGTCGGCCCTCTGGTCACCACCAGTGGCCAGGTGATCAGCGGCGCAGGCTCCCCCGGCCAGCAGGTCTGAACGGGCAACTGAGTGAGGTCAACGGCATCGCCCGTCTGGATCACGTCCTGTACCGGGCCATATCCCAGGGTCTTCGGCCGCATGGCCATCACGGTCTTCAGCAGGGGCAGCTTGTCCAGCGCATCGCGGAACCCGCCCGGCGGCTCGGGCTGGCGCAGGAACGCAAGCATCTCGCCGACACTGCGCAACTCCTCCGGCTTCCGGTCCATGCCCATGGCAACCCGTTCCACAGTGCCGAACAGGTTGACCAGAACAGGCATGGATGCGGGCGATCCATCCGCATTGACAGCATTCTCGAACAGCACCGCCGGGCCCCCTTCGGCCAGCAGACGGGTCTGAATCTCCGTCATTTCCAGTACTGTCGAGACAGGCTCCGTCACCCGGACCAGGTCGCCCTTGCGCTCCAGACGGCTGATGAAGTCACGCATCGACTGGTCGGTCATGCGGAGCCTTTCGGTATCGGGCGCAGCATCGCGTCTTCCCGACTGTAGGGAACGAAGCCGATCCGCTGATACATCGGCAGGGCCGACGGATGATCGGCGGTGCAGGTATTGATGATGATGCTCTGCGGCCCGCGCGACCAGAGTTCGCTGACCGCCCAGTGCAGGAACCAGCCACCGAGCTTTCGCCCGATGAACTCCGGCATCAGGCCGAAATAGGCCAGTTCCGCTTCATCAGGCAGCTTGCGGAAATCCAGTTCGGCAAACCCGGCAGGCACCCCTTTGACATAGAGCACCATGATCTCGACCAGGTCGTCCTGAACAATGGCCCCGAGTTCCTGGTCGGACATGTATCGCCGCTTGGACCATGTCCATTTCTCGCCCACCGTGTTGTAGAGGTAGCGGTAGAAATGCACCGTCGGCTTCTCGGCGCGCATGATTGCATGCGGGGTTGCGGGCGCGGGCGGCGTCGGGCGGGTCGGCTGCCGCTCCATGCGCAGGTAGGTGATGGTGATCGGGATCAGGTCATCGTCCGCCGGTTCCATGGTGCTTACCGTTCCACCGGCGTATCGGACCGCCCGCCCCATTCGGTCCAGGACCCGTCATAGACGGCAACCTGGCGATGACCGACAAGGTGCAGGCCCAGCGCCAGCACACAGGCCGTAACGCCGGAACCACAGGTGGTCACGACGGGTTTCCTCATGTCCAGACCGGATTCAGCCAGCTTGCCGCGCAAGGCATCAGCCTCAAGGAACGTGCCATCGCTGTTGAACAGGTCCTGATAGGGCGTGTTCAGACTGCCGGGAATGTGGCCGCCGCGCAGCCCCTTGCGGGGTTCCGGATCGGTGCCGGCAAAACGACCGGCGGAGCGGGCGTCGAGCACCTGTTCCCGACCGCGTTTCACGTTGGCCAGCATCTGGTCCACGTCGCGCACCAGGAAGCTGTTGACGCGCGCGGACAGATGCCGTTCGCGCGGAATATCCGGCAGGTCGGCCAGGGGACGGTTCTCCGCCTTCCATTTCGGCAGGCCACCATCCAGCACCGACACATCTTCATGACCAAAGGCACGGAACGTCCACCAGACGCGGGCAGCTGCCGTGCAGCCACCGCCATCATAGACGACGATGCGGACACCATCGCCCAGCCCCAGACGACGACAGCGCGAAGAGAACTTCTCCGGCGACGGCAGCATGTGCGGCAGATCGCTGTCGGTGTCCGCGATCTCGTCGATGTCGAAGAACACGGCACCGGGAATGTGTCCTTCGGCAAATTCGGCCTTCGGATCCCGTCCCAGATGCGCCATGTACCAGGATGCATCGACCACACGAATGTCCGGCGCATCGATGTGCTGGGCCAGCCACTCCGTGGAGACCAGTGATTGCGGATTGGCATAGCCCATTGCTTGGCCCCCTTCAGGGATGTTGCGGTTCAGGAAGCGAACTGAATGCTGACGCGCCGGTTCTGGCGGCCCTTCTTCTCGATCTTGCGGACTTCAACCCTACCGATCTCGCCGGTGCGGGCCACATGCGTCCCGCCGCAGGGCTGCAGATCCATGCCATCGACTTCTATCAGGCGCACATGACCGGCGCCGGTCGGCGGCTTCACGGACATGGTCCTGACCAGATCGGGCTGTGCGGCCAGTTCATCATCCGTGATCCAGCGCATGCCGACCGGCGCATCGCGCGCGATCAGGTCGTTCAGGGTTGCGGCGATCTCTTCCTTGTCCAGGGTCGCCTCCGGAATGTCGAAATCCAGTCGGCTCTTCTCCGCCCCGACCTGCCCGCCGGTCACGGGATGGCTCAGCACGGCGGACAGCAGGTGCAGGCACGTATGCATGCGCATGTGGGCATGCCGCCGGTCCCAGTCCAGTTCGATGGTCACTGCGGTCCCAACGGCTGGCAGGGTGGAGCCTTCGGCGGGCACGTGGACGATCTCGTCCGGGGTCGCACCCTTGACGGTGGTCGCGATGCTGACCGGCGGGTTGTCCGCCCACCGCATCGTACCGCTGTCACCCGGCTGCCCGCCCCCGTTGGGGTAGAACACGGTCCGGTCCAGCACGACGCCCCCCTTGTCCGTTACCGCCACGACGGTCGCATCACACGATTTCAGGTAGGCATCGTCGCGAAAAAGCGGCTCGGTCATCAGGGGCCTCCGGCAAGCGGGTGTATCAGCCCTCGGGATTAGTCCAACCAGGGCGGGGTGGGCAAGCCCTTCTCCGCCAGAAACGCCGGATTGTAGAGGCGGCTGAAGTACCGCTGCCCACCATCGCAGAGGATCGTCACGATGGTGTGCCCCGGTCCGAGCGCCTTGGCCAATCGTTTGGCTCCGGCGACATTCATGCCGCTGGACCCGCCGAGGATCAGCCCTTCGTGCTGCGCCAGATCGAATGTCGTGCGCACCATCTCCTCATCGGGAATGCGGAACGGGTGGTCGATCTTCAGCCCCTCCAGATTGGCGGTGATGCGCCCCTGCCCGATTCCTTCGGAGATCGAGCTGCCCTCCGACTTCAGTTCGCCATGGGCGTAGTAGCGCCAGAGTGCGGCACCATGCGGGTCGGCGAGACCGATCTGGATGTCCGGATTACGCTCCCGCAAGGCCGCCGATACCCCGGCCAGCGTGCCACCGCTGCCGACCGCGCAGATGAAGCCATCCACCTTGCCATTGGTCTGATCCCATATCTCCGGCCCCGTGGTCTCGAAATGACCCTGCCGGTTGGCAACATTGTCGAACTGGTTGGCCCAGATCGCGCCATTCGGATTGGTGGCCGCGATCTCTTCGGCGAGGCGACCGGAATAGCGCACGAAGTTGCCGGGATTGCTGTACGGCAGGGCCGGAACCTCCCGCAGGTCCGCACCACAGATCCGCAGCATTTCCTTCTTCTCTTCGCTTTGCGTTTCCGGGATCACGATGACACACTTGTAGCCGCGTGCCGCCGCGACGAGTGCCAGGCCGATCCCTGTATTGCCCGCCGTGCCTTCGACGATCACGCCGCCGGGCTTCAGCAGGCCACGCCGTTCCGCGTCATTGATGATTGCCAATGCCGCCCGGTCCTTGACCGAACCACCGGGGTTCAGGAACTCCGCCTTGCCCAGGATTTCACACCCGGTCTCCTCCGACGCCTGTTTCAGGCGGATGAGCGGTGTATTCCCGACCGAACCAATGAAACCCTGCTTAATATCCATTTTTTTCTCGTACAATCTCATGACATGCGAAGTTTCATGGGATTTAGGACAGACCACAGTGAAGGTAAAGCCAGATCGCTGAACAACAGCATGACATCCCGCGGTACGGACGGCTAAAGGAGGGGTCAGATCGGGCGACGTCAGACGCTGCCAGCGCGCTCGATCACCAGAACACGAACGGTACCGACCGGATGGGCGACGTGCTCATCCCTGCTCTCTGCATGGAAGATGTCGCCGGGCATCAGCCGATGAACCTGTTCGGTTCCAGTGCCGTCACGCACATGCATGTCGACCTGACCGTCCAGCACGACGAAGACTTCCGGCCCGTCGTTGACGTGCCAACTGTAGGGCGCATCCGTCCAGTGGAGGCGCACCGTGGCGTCGTCGATACGCTCAATCGGCAGCGCATCCCAGGGTTCGGCACCGTTGAAATCCGCTGGTCGGATCACCCGCATCACGCATCCTCCCCCTTCATCGTCCGATAGCCTGCCAGCGCCCGCTTCCGTGCCTCGGCGTGGTCAACGACAGGGTGCGGATAATTCTCGCCCAGACGCACGTCCGCTGCTTTCAATACAGCATCGGGGGCCGTCCAGGGCGCATGGACATACTTGTCGGGCAGGTCCTTCAACACCGGCAGCCAGCGTCGGACATAGACCCCCTTCGGGTCGAACTGTTCCCCCTGCCGTATGGGGTTGAAGATGCGGAAATAGGGCGCGGCATCCGCGCCGGATCCGGCAACCCACTGCCAACTGGCAGCATTGTTTGCCAGGTCAGCGTCGACCAGCGTATCCCAGAACCACTCCTCACCCCGTTTCCAGTGGGTCATCAGGTGCTTGATCAGGAAAGACGCCGCGACCATCCGCACCCGGTTGTGCATGTAGCCGCTGATCCATAGTTCCTGCATGCCCGCATCGACCAATGGATAGCCGGTCTTGCCCTGGCACCAGGCTTCATAGGATGCCGGGTCATCCTGCCAGGGAAAGGCATCGAAGGCATCGCGCCAGTTGGCTTCCGGCAGGGACGGGTAGTGATACAGCAGGTGGTAAGCGAATTCCCGCCAGATCACCTCTGCCCGGAACTTGCCTACGGAGCGGGCACCGGCATCTTCGCGATGGTTCAGGGTGTGCCAGATCGTGCGGACGCCGATCTCGCCGAAATGCAGATGCGGGGACAGGCGGGACGTCGTGTTCTCATCCATGCGATCGCGTGCCTTGGCATATTCGTCCAGCCGGTCGTCCAGAAATGCCTCGAACCGGGCCGCTGCCCCCGCCTCCCCCGGTGTCCAGTGTTCGCGCAGACCACCGGCCCAGTCAGGCTTCGTCGGCAACAGGTTCCAACTGTCGAGGGGTTCCGAATCCGGCACCAGCGCGGCCATGGGCAGGCTGTTCGGTGTCCCCAGAGGACGCCCCGGAGGTTCCGACCGCAGGCAGGCCTTCATGAAGGGTGAGAAGACACGATAGGGACCATCATCTCCGGTCCGGACCGTCCAGGGTTCGAAGGCCAGATTCCCGGCGTAGCTGTGAACGGTGACGCCGTCACCCTTCAAAGCCGCCTTCAGATCGCTGTCACGTCGAATGGCATGGGGTTCATACAGCCGGTTCCAGAAGACCCCGGACGCGCCGGTTTCAGCCACCAGGTCGGGGATCACCCGATCCGCAGGCCCCTTGCGCAGAACAAGGGTGCCGCCGCGCGCCGCAATGCTTTCACCCAGTGCCTGCAGCGACTTGTGCAGCCACCACCGGCTTGCTCCGCCCGGTGCCCAGCCGTGTGCATTCTCATCATCCAGTACGTAGACGGGAATGACCGGCCGGCCGGACGAAAGGGCGGCGTGCAGGGCAGGATTGTCGCTCAGCCGGAGGTCCTGGCGGAACCATACGATCACGGGTTGTTCAGCCAAGGAAACCTCCGGTCGGGTCAGTCGTGTGTCCCCGTCAGGCGATGTCTGCGCGCACCTCCCCCAGGACACTGTGCTTGTAGGTCAGTGATGCGCCTACGTCGGGGAAACAGGTGCGGATCACGGTTCCGGTCAGGACCCAGTCGCCAGCGTTCAGGGTGCGTCCGTGCGCGGCCCATTCGTTGGCCAGGAACTTCAGGCTGTTGAACGGATGCCCCATGGCATCGGCTCCCTTGCCTTCGCCGACCTTCTCGCCGTCCACATGCAACTCTGCCGTCGCATCAGCCAGCGTTGCCGCATCGAATTCCGTCACGACATCGCCAATGATGATGCCCGCGTTCCAGGCATTGTCGGCAATCATGTTCAGGGCATCGAGTGACTTGTAATCGGCGTTGCGGTCATCCGCGATCTCGAATGCGGCGGCACAGGCGTCGACTGCAGCCGCGATATCCTCATCGGTGAACGGACCATCGGCAGGGTCGAGTGTCTTGCCCAGACGGACAGCCACTTCGCATTCAATGCAGACACGACCCAGTTGCGACGCACGGATGCGTGCGGGTGAATGCTGGATCTCGTTACCGACGATGGTACCGCCGACGGGGTGGTCGATGCCGACCATTTCCTGCATCTGGGGGGAAGAAAGGGCGATCTTTGCGCCAAGCGGGCGCAGGCCGCGCATCTGCATCCGGCGCACGAAAGCGCTCTGCACTGCGTAGGCTGACGCGAGACTGTCGGGTGAGAGCTTCTCCGGCAGCGGTTCATACTTCGCCAGCCGGGTGTGCATGTCATCGAGCCAGAGCGCAGCCTGTTCGTTCATCATCGCATCGCTCATCGGGTGCTCCTTGGGTAGTGCAGGCGAACCGGTACGCGCGCATGCTTGCGCCGCAAACGATTTGCTGCATTGGGGAACCACCAACCTATGCACCCGGCAGGTCTCTCGCAATGGCGTGTGACAAGACGCCATGCCCCCTGACAAAATCCGATCGGGGGGCGTGGCTGGCAGGATCAGATGGGTTTCTGGCCGATCTTCCTGCGCCCCTTGTTGATACCCTTCAGGAACTCGATGCCATCAGCGGCAATTACTTCACCGACATGCAGCCCCTCTTCACGCTCCAGCGCGTCAATATCCAGCCAGTTGGCGTAGAGTTGCCGTGTGCGGTCCGTGATGATGTTCGCGTTCAGCAGCGTCTTGACCAGAACCCGCATGATGTTGGTCGGGTCCTTCAGGTCGTTGCGCCGCAGCGAATCCCGGTCCGCATAGACTTCACGCACGGAATCCCGAACCCATTCCCATTCCAGCCCGAACTGCGGATAGATCGATCGCTTCTGGCGGATGTTCGTCAGGTTGAACAGCAGGGTCTCGAAGCAACGCGCGGCCCAGTCCTCGACGATCTCGTGCTCCGCCGTTTCCAGCTTGGGGATGGTCCGGTCTGCCCAGATCTTGCCAAAGCGGTGATGGAACGCCTCATCGGTCATGACCAGCTGCACAAGCCGCTTCAGCACCGGATCATTGGTGTGGCGGTGCAGATTGGCAAATGCGCCCATGGCCAGGCCTTCGACCAGCATCTGCATGCCCACCAGCTTCTTGTAGACCTCCGGCGCCGCAACCAGTTCATTCATCAACCGACCCAGCTCATCACCAACCGGATAGGCCGTGCCCCAGCGATTGCCGATATAACGGGCAAATCCCGTGACGTGACGTGCCTCTTCCCGTGCCTGATTGGCGGCATATTCCTGCGCGCCGGGATCCAGCATGATGTGGCAGAGGCTTGCCGACAGGCTCAGCGCGCCCTGTTCCCCATGCAGGATGCCGGAAATGCCCCAGCGGGTGGATTCATTGGCCAGGCGGATGCACTGGCCTTCGTCAAGGCGGTCCCGCACGGCACCCGACAGTTCTGGCACCTGTTCCGGCGGCATCAGATATTCATTCTTCAGATCGAATGGTTTTGACAGATCGACGTACGCGGGGTCGAGCGGATCCCAGAAATGATCATGCGTGGCGGCAATGATCTCATCGAAGGCATCGCTGCGATTATTGTAGCGGTCTACCTCCATCATCGCCGGAAAGGCGTCCCGGTCGACGGTGAGATAGGCGGCGTCGCGCGTGATGTGATGGTTCATTGTACTCCCCTGATCGTCAATGGGCATGCTTCACCGGCCCGTTGCGCCAAGGTTATTCGGCAGTTGACGTCAACGTCAATACCTATCCCCGCTTCAGGCCCTAAACGGTCGGCGGCGGCGCACATTTTCCCCGATACGCTGTATGGCACGCAGCGGACTGGGGGCGGAGCCGCCCTTGCTCAGCAGCCGCGCCTTCGCCTTTTCGATCTGCATCACATTGCCGATGCGACGGTCGAGAAAGGCCCAGGTCGATGCATGTTCCTCCGACCGGTCATTCAGCCAGTACAACAGTGTCGACATGTAGACACCGGCCAGCAGTGTCCGCTTCGTGTAGAAATTGAAGTCTGTCGAGGTATCACCGATCGCGCGCCAGATCAGGTCAACCGTGCGCCAGAGCGCACGGGTCGCGCGGGGGCCGCGATGCGGCAACCCCAGGTGATTGAAACCACGACGCACCGCCTCCTTGTGCGGGGCAGCCGCCTCCAGACGCAACCGCACGGCCTGGGTGATCTTGTCGCGAATCTTCATGTTGTCGAGGTCGAGCGCCAGTATGCCCTCCACCATCTGGCGATCCGCCATCAACAGGTGATGGTCCAGCAGGTCCTCGACCCCGCCGGGGAAGGCCCGATAGACATCCAGGTCACTGGCACCGGCATCTTTCGCGGCCGCACGAACGGTCTGTTCCGTCCAGCCGTCAAAGACGGCATGCAACAGCGCCGCCTCGGCCATCCGGTCCTTCAGACTGTCCAGGTCCATCACGTCACCCGCTTCGTCAGTCATTCTTCCTGTCCTTCCGGTTCTGTCTGGTCCGGCGCCGCCGTCGGCAATGGTGCCTGGTGCCGCATCTCGCTCTCGAAGACCAGATGTGTCAGGTCCGGCATCCGCTGCGGATACAGGACCCCATCCAGATGATCACACTCATGCTGTACGACACGGGCGTGGAAACCGCTCACTGTCCGATCGATCATCTTGCCGTCCAGCCCCTGACCACGGTAGCGGACGGTTGCCGGTCGCGGCACCAGACCGCGCAGCCCCGGCACGGACAGACAGCCCTCCCACCCCCATTCGATCTCGTCACCGATCGGATCGATGACAGGATTGCAGAGGATGAGCAGGGGCGCTTCCTCCTGCCCCCTGCCCGGCGGCACCTGAAACATGACCAGACGGACCGATTCATGCACCTGGGGCGCGGCCAGCCCGGCACCACCGATATCCTCCAGGGTCTCGATCATGTCACCGGCCAGATTCAACAATTCCGGCGCGGTCGGATCCGGCACGACGTGCGCCACCTGGCGCAATACAGGGTGCCCCATCCGGGCAATCTTCAGAATGGCCATCGGACCGACCTGCGCGTTGCCGAGGCAAAATAGTTCACGTCCAGATCACGACTGTTCAGTGACCAGCCGGAAAGCGGGCTGAACACGAGGCCCGTCAGGTCATCCAGTTCCAGACCGCCGTGGCGGAAATGTGCGGCCAGTTCGGATGGCTTCACGAACTTTTCGTAGGCGTGGGTGCCCACAGGCAACCAGCGCATCACCCGCTCCGCGCCAAACACGGCCAATGCCCAGGCCTTGGGCGTACGATTCAGCGTGGAGAAGATCACCCGGCCACCGGGCCGCACCAGCTTGGCCACCGATGAAACGAACAGGCCGACGTCTGCCACATGCTCCACGATCTCCAGCGCCAGTACGGCATCGAACTGCGCGCCCTCCGCCACCAGCGCCTCTGCCGTGTCATGCCGATAGTCGATCGCCAGACCCAGCCCGGTGGCGTGCGCCCGCGCGACGGCAATGTTGTCGCCTGCCGCGTCAACGCCCGTGACGGTCGCGCCCAGTCTGCTCATGGGTTCGGACACCAGCCCGCCGCCGCAGCCGATATCCAGTACCGAAAGCCCCTTCAGCGGTGTCGCACTGTCCGAATCGCGGTTGAAATGCCGGACCAGCTGGTCCTTCAGGTAGCGCATGCGGGCGGTGGTCAGCTTGTGCAGTGGCTTCATGGGACCATCCGGGTCCCACCAGGTTTCTGCCATGGCACTGAACCGGTTGATCTCTTCCGGGTCGACGGTGGTTGCAGCCATGAAAGCTCCTGCTCAGGACGTCCATCCGGTCGATTTGCCGCGAACGCATGAACGTTGCGCGCTTGCGACCGGCTCTCTGGCTAATTAAGACGTGCGGCCTTGAGCTCGCAAGGGGCCGCGACACATTGGTCGGGTCAGAATTCACGCAGGGGGCGACCCGGTGCTGCCGGGTCGGGACAAATATTATGGCGCGCATCGTCATGAAGTTCGGCGGCACATCCGTCGGCGATGTCGACCGGATCCGCAACGCAGCGCGACGCGTCAAGGCGGAAGTCGAGGCCGGCAATGAAGTCGCAGTGGTGGTTTCCGCCATGTCAGGTGAGACCAATCGGCTGGTCGGTCTGACGCGGGAAGTCGCTGCCATGCATGACGCCCGCGAATATGACGTGGTTGTCGCGGCAGGTGAGCAGGTGACCATCGGTCTGATGGCGATGGCGCTGCAGGACATGGAAGTCAACGCCCGGTCATGGCTGGGCTGGCAGCTTCCGGTCCATACATCCGACGCACACAGCGCCGCGCGGATCGAAGGTATAGAGACGGACGAGATCGTGCGTCGCTTTGGTGAGGGTCAGGTGGCCGTGGTCGCCGGGTTCCAGGGCATTGCCGTGGACGGACGCATCTCGACTTTGGGGCGCGGCGGTTCCGATACATCGGCGGTTGCGCTGGCTGCGGCGCTGAAGGCAGACCGCTGCGACATCTACACGGACGTGGATGGTGTCTATACTGCTGACCCGCGGATCGTGAAGGCCGCGCAGAAGCTGGATCGGATCACCTACGAGGAGATGCTGGAACTGGCGTCGCTCGGTGCCAAGGTCCTGCAGACGCGATCGGTGGAACTGGCCATGAATCACGGCGTGCGTGTGCACGTTCGGTCCAGTTTTTCGGACACAGAAGGGACCCTGGTGGTCGACGAGGAGGAAATCGTGGAACAGCAGATGGTGAACGGCGTCACGTATGCGCCGGATGAGGCCAAGGTGACACTGCGGCAGGTGGCGGATCGGCCAGGTGTGTCGGCAGCGATCTTTGGCGCGATGGCGGATGCCAACATCAATGTCGACATGATCGTGCAGAACATTTCCGAAGATGGATCGACGACCGACCTGACCTTCACCGTGGGTCGCGATCAACTGCCCCGCACGCTGTCCCTGCTGGATGGCCTGAAGGACGAAGTCAGTTATCGGGAGGTCGTTTCCGCCGCCGACGTCGTCAAGGTTTCCATCGTCGGTGTCGGCATGCGCAGTCATGTCGGTGTGGCACAGACCATGTTCCGGGCGCTGGCCGAAAAGGGCATCAACATCCAGGTCATCACCACGTCGGAGATCAAGGTCAGCGTGCTGATCGCCGCCGACTACAAGGAACTGGCCGTGCGCGCCCTGCATACCGCCTTCGGACTGGACGCCGCCGGCGCCTGATGCAATCCGACCCCGACTTTATCTAGTATGGTGCCAGACATCAGGGTGAATTCAGGGGAGGAAGCATCATGAAGCTCGGATTGATGATCGGCTATTCCGGTGGCCAGATGGAACTGCCCGTGGAGCGGGTTCAGCGGGCGGAGAAGCTCGGCTACCACTCGGTCTGGACGGCGGAGGCCTATGGCTCCGATGCGGTGACGCCGCTGGCGTTCCTGGCTGCGAAGACCGAACGGATCAAGCTCGGCACCGCCATCATGCAGGTATCCGCCCGCACCCCGGCAAACGCCGCGATGTCCGCGGCGACGGTGGATGCGATGGCTGGCGGTGGTCGCTTCATCGCCGGACTGGGCGTTTCAGGACCGCAGATCGTCGAAGGCTGGTACGGACAGCCCTGGGGCAGCCCCTATTACTGGCTGAAGGACTATGTGGAGATCATGCGCAAGATCTTCCGCCGCGAAGAGCCTGTCACCCATGACGGCAAGCAGATCAAGTTGCCCTACACCGGCGAAGGGGCGGCAGGCGTTGGCAAGCCGTTGAAGTCCATCCTGCACATGAACCCCGACATTCCGATCTATCTCGGTGCGGGCAATGAACAGACCGTGCGCCTGTGCGGCGACCTCTGCGACGGTTGGCTGCCGCTGGGGTTCACCCCTGGCACGATGCACGAATACGCGGGCTGGATCGAACAGGGGTTCGAGCGCGCGCGGAAACGCGGCGAGGACAAGGGCTGGCACAACTTCGAGGTGGAATCGATGATCCATGTCGAAATGGATGACGACGTCCAGGCCGCCCTGGATCGCATGAAGCCTGAAGTCGCCCTGTACGTTGGCGGCATGGGCCACAAGAACAAGAACTTCCACAAGGAAATGATGATCCGTCGGGGCTATGGCGATGCCGCAGATCGTATTCAGGAACTCTATCTGGCGGGTCACAAGGCGGAAGCGACGGCGGCAGTGCCCGACGATTGGGTTGACGCCAAGTCACTGGTCGGCCCGGCGAAACGCATCCGCGACCGGTTCAAGGCATGGGAGGAATCCGGCGCCACGACCGGACTGGTGCGGACCCAGCAGGACGAAGCCGTTGACCTGATGGCAGAGGTCGCACGGCTCAACCAACCACGCGGCTGACCCCCTGCCTGTCGGGGCGAATGAAACGACGGAACGGGTCGGTCAGTAGACCCCGTCGGTTGCCTTGGCACCGACGGCGCGTCGTTCCGGGATTCGCAGGGGAATGCTGCCCTGAAGGGTCCCGTCGCTTGCTGAATTGTCCAGACTGCTGCCGATCAGGGCGGGTGCATCACGCGGGTTCGGGTCCGTACCCGCCGCGAACGCTTCCCAGATCACCTTTTCGTCCCCGGCCCGCGCGGCCGTGCCCGTGCGGCTGTCGATACGGACCAGGCGCACCTGCTCCGGCACCCGGAACGGCAGCCCCGGCTGTTCGGCCAGCGCCTCCGCCATGATGGTCTGGAAAATCGGTGCGGCGACACTGGATCCGGTTTCGCGACGCCCCAGCGGTTCGGGATTGTCGAAGCCCGTGAAGACGCCCACTACCAGATCAGGCGAGAAGCCGATGAACCAGGCGTCCTTGCTTTCGTTCGACGTGCCGGTCTTGCCGGCCAGTGGCTTGCCCACCTGCGCGATGCGCGCACCAGTGCCGCGAATGACGACGCCTTCCAGCATGGACACCATCTGATAGGCGGTCGTGGTGTCGACGACCCGCGCGCGTTCATCAGGCAGCACGGGTTCCGGCTGCTGCGCCCATTCGCTGACAAGGCAGGTGCCGCATTGCCGTGATTCATGGCGGAAGATCGTGAGCCCCCGGCGGTCCTGAACCTGATCGATGATGGTCGGGCGAATGGCACGCCCACCATTGACCAGCATGCCATAAGCCGCTGTCAGCTTGATCAGCGTGACCTCACTGGACCCCAGCGCATTTGCCAGGGTCTGCGGCAGGCGGTCATAGATGCGGAACCGTTCGGAATAGTCGCTGATGACATCCATCCCGACCTTCTGGGCCAGCCGGACCGTCATCAGATTGCGCGACTTCTCGATGCCAAGACGCAGGGTGCTGGGACCATAGAAGCGATTGGAATAGTTGGACGGTTTCCACTTGCCCTGCCCCCCGCCCTGGTCGATCACGAACGGCGCGTCGAGCACCAGCGAGGCTGGCGTGAACCCATGCTCAAGGGCCGCCGCATAGACGAACGGCTTGAAGGCGGAGCCGGGCTGCCGCGCGGCCTGGGTCGCGCGGTTGAACTGGCTGCGCTCATAGGCAAAGCCGCCGACAAGCGCCAGCACACGCCCGGTATGCGGATCCAGCGCGACCGCACCGCCGTCGATGCGTGGCATCTGCCGCAATTGCGGCTTGTCCGGGTCTTCCGTATCCGGCCCGATCAGCACCACGTCACCCACCGCGAGCAAATCCGACGCGGCAGAGGGTGCAGGGCCGACAAGACCATTCTTCAGCGGCTTGCCTGTCCAGGCCAGGCGTTCGAGCGGCAGTTTCACACGGGTGCGGTCGATCAGCCCCAGTTCCGCGCCATTGCGCCCGACCTCCAGCACCGTGGCCAGCTGCCAGTCATCGGGCATGCCAGCCGGTGCATTCACGGACGCGAGCCGGGTCGGCCAGTTGTCCATGGTCGGCAGGCGGGTCAATGGCCCCCGGTAACCGTGCCTGCGATCGTAGAGAGTCAGTCCTTCACGCAGGGCGTCGCGGACGATCCGCTGCATGTGCGGGTCCATGGTCGTCTGAACGGAAAGGCCACCGTCATACAGCCCGTCATCGCCGAACCGGTTGGCCAGTTCACGCCGGACTTCCTCCGCGAACCAGTCCGCCTTGACGAAATCCACGTCGCGTCCCCGGCGCGCCTCCAGCGGCTCGGCCCGCGCCTCTTCCGCTGCTTCTTCGGAAATCTTGCCCAGGATCGCCATCCGACCAATGACCCAGTCCCGCCGGGTCACCGCCCGCTTGTGGTGACGGAATGGATCATAATTGCTGGGGGCCTTGGGCAAGGCGGCAAGAAAGGCGGCCTCCGCCACGGTGAGTTCGTTCAGTGGCTTGTCGAAATAGGTCAGGGCGGCAGATGCGACACCATATGCACCCTGCCCCAGATAGATCTCGTTCAGATAGAGTTCCAGAATGTGGTTCTTGTCGAACGCCTTTTCGATCCGCAGCGCCAGGATCGCCTCCTTGATCTTGCGCTCGTAGGATACCTCGTTCGTCAGCAGGAAGTTCTTCGCCACCTGCTGCGTGATCGTTGAAGCGCCGACCGGGCGGCGCCCGGTGCCGATGTTGCGCAGGTTCTGGACGACGGCACGGGCCACGGCACGGAAATCCACCCCGATGTGGTCATAGAACCCGCCGTCCTCCGCCGCCAGAAAGGCATTGATCACCCGCTCCGGCGTGGACTGGATCGGCACGAACAGTCGCCGCTGCCGCGCGTATTCGGCCAGCAGCTGCCCGTCCCCGGCATGGACCCGGGTGACAACGGCGGGGGCGTATTCCGCCAGTTGCTCATGTTCAGGCAACTCACGACCGAAATGCCAGAAGGCATAGGCGACAAAGCCAACCGCCGCGCAGGCCCCAAGGACACCAAGCACGGTCAGGCCAAGGAAGATCTTCCAGAAGATACGCATGTCGATTTTGAATCCGGGTCCTTCGAAACTGCACGACATCGGCCAATGGTGACCAACGCGCAAACGCAGTAATTGTTCCTCACCTGGAAGCAAAGCCTAGGCCAGAATCATGGCCTTGCGAAGGCAACAGCGGTCGTCGGCGAACCTAACGCCTGAAATAGGCATCGATTGCATCCGCGAGACCACGGGCAATGCGTTGCCTGGTGCGCGACGACTTCAGTTGGGCCTCTTCCTGGCGGTTGGTCAGGAACCCGATCTCCACCAGCACCGACGGCACATCGGGCGCTTTCAGAACGCGAAAACCCGCGAACCGGTGCGGATTGGATCGCATCGTGACCCGCTCTCCCAGTTCGACCACGACCGTCTGTGCCAGAATGGCGGACTGATTCATGGTCTCGCGCTGCGCCAGATCGATCAGGATGGAAGTGACATCGTCCGCCTCGTCACTCAGATCGACCCCGGCAATGATGTCGGAACGGTTTTCCCGCCGGGCAAGTGCGGCGGCTTCCCGATCCGACGACTTCTCCGACAGTGTGTAGACGCCCGCGCCGCGCGCCGTGCGCCCGGCAGCCGCATCGGCATGCAGGGAAACGAACAGATCGGCATTGGCACGGCGCGCAATGCGCACCCTGTCGCCAAGGCGCACGAAGCGGTCACTGTCACGGGTCATGACCACGCGGTAATTACCCATGGAAAGCAATGCCTTGCGCAATTCCAACCCGACCTGCAGGACAATATCCTTCTCCCGCGTGCCGCCCGCACCGATGGCGCCGGGGTCCACGCCCCCATGGCCCGGGTCGATCACGATCACCTTGGCTGAACCCGGACGCCGGGGGGGCAACGGGGGAACGCCCTTGGGCCAGAACGCAGCAACATTCTCGGTTTTCTCCGGCCTGGCGGCCACTGCATCACGGCGGGCTGCTGCGAAGGCGGCGCTGTCCGCGGCCCTCAGATCGATCACCAGCCGCCACTGCTGCCCCGCCTGCGGCGGCAACATGAACACGCGGTGGGCCACGACCGGCTGGTCGGCGTCCATCACCAGACGACCGGTCGCATCACGGAACTGTCCGAAGCGCAGGTCCCGGACCACGCCCCGGGGCGGATCAGGCCGACCTGTCAGTGCCCAGTCCGCATTCTTCAGGTCGACGACCACGCGGTACGGATTCTCCAGCACGAAGACATTCCAATCAGCCTTGCGGTCAAGGTCCAGGACAACCCGTGTTGTTGCTGCATTCTCGCCTGTACGGATGGCCGTGATCACGGTCGCGTTGGCCATGCTGGCGAACAGGGACAGGATACAGGCAAGCAGGACGGCTGCGCCTGTCCCGCGCCGCCAGGAACCTGGCAGTCGTGGCGGGCCAGACCTGCGGCTTTTCACGCGAATCATGGCCCAACTATACCTGCCCCGCAGCCATACGGTAGCCGCCCCATGCCTGCCCAACAAAGGCGCACGTACAATGCTTGCCGCCGGGCCATGCAATTTGCTAGTGTCCCCCTGCGAGTTTCCGTTGCCGCCGCGACGACCGGGTGAAACCGGCCCGCGGCGCGGTAGGGATGAGCTCCGACGAAAGGTAATCCGGGCCATTTTCTCTGGCCGATCCCCTGTACTTCGACTGACCGAACGACTGGCTGGTCTTGGGGTTTTGGTGAGAGGTTCGGATAACCAGACCGTCCCAGCCCATCCGATCACGTGTTTGATGATCGCCGCACAAGGCATTCGGAGGGATAATAGAAACTCGGGATCTGTCCGCACGCCAGTCTGGCGGCGGGTGCATGGACTGACGGACCGCATCTTGGCGAGCTGGCAGGGGTAACACCCTTTCGGCGCCGTTCGATGTCGGGGCCCGACCTTGCCGATCCTGACATAACCAAAGACGGCCCCGTACCGATGGCTCGCCGGTACTGTTGCCGTCACGGAGATATGGCTGATGGCCACCCGTATGCTGGTCGACGCGGCACACCCGGAAGAAACCCGGATCGTGATCGTGAAAGGCAACCGACTCGATGAGTTCGATTTCGAGGTCGATAGCCGCAAACCCCTGAAGGGCAATATCTACCTGGCGAAGGTCACCCGCGTGGAACCGTCGTTGCAGGCAGCTTTCGTGGAATTCGGTGGTAATCGCCACGGCTTCCTCGCCTTCAATGAAATTCACCCCGACTATTACCAGATCCCTGTTGCCGATCGTGAAGCCCTGATCGCCGAACAGCGTCGCGAAGTCACCCGCGAGGCCGAGGCCGAGGAAGCCGAGATCGAGGAAGAGGGTGAAGGTGAAGGTGATGGCGAAGCCAGCACCGAAGACGGCGACGAGGAGTCGCGCAACTCCGGTCGTGACCGCAACAAGCGCGGTCGTGGTCGCGGGCGGCGCAGGCGTGCCGGACCGACGTCCGATGACGAATCGGATCTGGCTGTCGAAGACATGGGTGGCGATGAACTGGAAGAGGACATCGCCCCGCGACGCCCCTCGACCCACAGCCGCCCCTACAAGATCCAGGAAGTCATCAAGCGCCGCCAGATCCTGCTGGTTCAGGCGGTGAAGGAGGAGCGCGGCAACAAGGGTGCAGCGCTGACGACCTACCTGTCGCTGGCCGGTCGATACTGCGTCCTGATGCCGAACACGGCGCGGGGCGGCGGCATCAGCCGCAAGATCGCCAATGTGGCCGACCGCAAGAAGCTGAAGTCTGCGGTGAAGGAACTGGAAGTGCCGGAAGGCACGGGCGTCATCGTCCGCACCGCCGGCGCCAAGCGCACGAAGTCGGAAATCAAGCGTGATTTCGAATTCCTGCTGCGGCTCTGGGACGACATCCGTGACCTGACCCTGCAGTCGACCGCACCGACCCTGGTCTATGAGGAAGCATCGCTGATCACCCGCGCGATCCGCGATTTCTACTCCAAGGACATCGATGAGGTTCTGGTCGAGGGCGAGGACGGTTATCGCGTCGCCAAGGACTTCATGAAGCGCATCATGCCGTCGCACGCCAAGAAGGTTCAGCCCTACCGCGATCGCATTCCCCTGTTCCATCGCTATCAGGTGGAACAGCAGCTGGACAGCATGTACGGCACCGAAGTGACCCTGCCGTCCGGTGGCTACATCGTCATCAACTCGACCGAGGCGCTGGTTGCGATCGACGTGAACTCCGGCAAGTCCACCAAGGGCAGGTCGATCGAGGAAACGGCGACCAAGACCAACCTGGAAGCCGCCGAGGAGGTCGCGCGGCAACTGCGCCTGCGTGACCTTGCCGGACTGGTGGTCATCGATTTCATCGACATGGATGAATCGCGCAACAACCGATCCGTCGAACGGAAGCTGAAGGACTGCCTGCGGGTGGACCGGGCGCGCATCCAGATCGGGCGCATCAGTCACTTTGGCCTGCTGGAAATGTCGCGGCAGCGTCTGCGCCCCGGGGTGCAGGACGTCAACATGATGCCCTGCAGCAATTGTCACGGGGTCGGCGTCGTGCGGTCCATCGATTCGACGGCGCTGCACCTGCTGCGATCCGTCGAGGAGGAAGGCATTCGTGAGCGGTCCGCCGGTATCCGTATCCACATGCCTGCCGACGTCGCCATCTACATCGTGAATCACAAGCGCCGCGCCCTGGCGGAGATCGAGGAGCGGTATGGCTTCGCCGTGGAGATTGCGGCGGACATGACTCTCGTGTCGCCTGATCACCGTATCGAGCGGATCGCCGCGTCCGAGATCAGTGAAGAGATCGAGCGCCCGCAACGTGACACGACTCCGCAGCAGTACGACGACGACAATGATGCGGATGACGAGCCCGTTGAACAGTCTGCGCCCGATGAAGAGGAAGCTGAACGCAACTCTGACGAAGAAGGTGGACGCCCGCGCGGACGTCGTCGCCGTCGGCGTCGTGGTGGCAACCAGTCCGATCCGTCAGAACAATCCGATCAGGATGACTCGACGCAGGAGTCCAGTGATCAGGGCAGCGCCGATGATGAAAGTGGGCAGACAACTGCCCGTTCATCCGACGATGAGGAAGATGGTGATGGTGATGGCCGAAGCCGCCGTCGCCGGGGCCGTCGCGGTGGCCGTCGCAGGCGGGGCCGCAAGGACGAGGATCAGAACGGTTCGGAACAGGGCGCGTCAGGGCAGAACAGCACGGACGCCGGACCGGTCGGTGATGGAGAGGTCAATGATGAGGGCGTGCAATCGCCCTTCCTGATGGCTGCCGCCGTGCCGCCGTCCCAGGCCAAGGCCGCCATCGTCGCCGAACAGAGCGCCGAGGAAGAAGCTGCAGCAGAGGTCGAGGAGAAACCCGGAACCGAAGCGCAGCCCGCAGCGGAAGCTGAGGCCGCACCAGAGCCTGTACAGGAAGCAGAGCCTGTTGAGGAAGCTGAGCCGGTGCAGGAAGCTGAGCCGGTACAGGAGGCGGAAGCGGCATCGACGCTGATGACGGAAGACCCGCCGGAACCTGCCAATGAGCAGGGCGACATGATCGCGGATCAGAACACGGCTCCCGCCCATGAAGCTTCTGTCAACGCCCCTTCTGGCGATGACACATCGATTGCAGCAGCAGCAGAACCGGTTGTCGAAGTCGTGGCGGAGGCCGAACCGGAACCGACACCGGAACCGGAAGTCGTGGTCGACAATACGCCGAAAGGCCCGCCGAAGCGGGGCTGGTGGTCCCGCAAGTAACGGCTCCGCCCGTCGACTGAAACCTGCCTGTACACGAACTGAGGGTTTCAGACGGCAAGACGATCTGACGGGGCCGATCCTGCGATATCTGCAGGGTCGGCCCTTTCTCGTTCTTGTCTGCGATCGCCCCCCTGCATCTCGGGCGTTCAGTCCGCTGATGCGGCCGAAGTGCCCCGCACAAATCAGGCGCATGATCTGACGCCGGTACAAAAAAGCCCCTGACCACGCAGGACCGGTTCTGGTACGACTGCGGACAAGCACTGTCATTTACCTGAACTACCGGGGGAGAA
Organism: Minwuia sp.; assembly: GCA_029210175.1. Classification (GTDB taxonomy): domain Bacteria; phylum Pseudomonadota; class Alphaproteobacteria; order Minwuiales; family Minwuiaceae; genus Minwuia. The sequence continues at coordinate 114,474 of JARGPL010000030.1, forward strand.
TCATGAGCGATTCATTCAAGGCGCTGGTCGCCGACAAGACGGACGCGGGCTACAAGAGCGAAATCAAGAACATCACGCTGGATGACCTGTCTGCGGGCGACGTGGTCGTCGATGTGGCCTGGTCCACGCTGAACTACAAGGACGGGCTGGCTGTTACCGGCAAGGGCAAGATCTGCGAGAGCTTTCCCATGGTCTGCGGCATTGATTTCGCAGGCACGGTCGCGTCCTCCGACAATGCCGATTTCAAGCCCGGCGACCGGGTTGTGGTGAACGGCTATGGCCTGTCCCAGTCCCATTCCGGCGGTTATGCGCAAAAGGCGCGGGTGCGTGCCGACATGCTGGTGAAACTGCCGGACGGCATCGACATGAAGCAGGCAATGGCCATTGGCACTGCCGGTTACACCGCCATGCTGTGTGTCCTGGCCCTGGAAAAGAATGACGTCACCCCGAAGGATGGCACCATTCTGGTCACCGGCGCCGCGGGTGGCGTTGGTTCCGTTGCCATCGCAATTCTGGCCAAGCTTGGCTACACCATTGCCGCGTCCACAGGCCGCGCCGAGACCCATGATTACCTGCGGTCTCTGGGCGCGTCGGAGATGATCGATCGCAACACCCTTTCGGAAGCGGGAAAGCCGTTCCAGAAGCCGCGCTGGGCGGGCGTCATCGATACGGTTGGTTCCACGACGCTGGGCAATGCGCTGGCCCAGACCAACTATGGCGGTGCCGTCGCGGCCTGCGGTCTGGCGGGCGGTCCTGATCTGCCGACCACCGTCCTGCCGTTCATCCTGCGCGGCGTCACCCTTGCCGGTGTCGACAGCGTTTTCGCGCCGATGGCCGCGCGCCAGGAAGCCTGGAACCGCATGGCCACCGACCTGCCGAAGGACAAGCTTGCCGACATGGTCGAGGAAGTGCCGCTGGCCAAGGTCCTGGACCTGGCCCCGCAGATCCTCGCTGGCCAGGTACGCGGGCGCGTGGTGGTCGATGTCAACGGTTGAACGGGTCGAGATCACTGCCGCCGCCCCATCCGCAACAGCTGATGCGGCGGCGGCAAGCGACTGGCTGACCGCATTCGGTGATGCGCTGCAACGGCGCGACGTGGATGCGGCAGCGTCGCTGTTTCTCGACGATGGCCACTGGCGCGACATTCTGGCCTTCAGCTGGCATCTGACCACCGTCAGCGGCATCGCGGACATTCGTGCCCGGCTGAATGCAACCATCGCCACGGCCGAACCGCGCGGCCTTGCGCTTGCCGACGGTCGCACACCGCCACGCACCGTGAAGCGGGCGGGGCAGGAATCGCTGGAAGTCCTGTTCACCTTCGATACGGCGGTCGGTCATGGGCAAGGTGTCGTGCGCCTGGTCGAGGACCCGTCAGGCAGCGGGGACCTGAAGGCCTGGACGCTGATGACCGCGCTGCATGACCTGCGGGACCATCCCGAGCGGTTGAGCGCCGCCCGCGCCGGGGGCGATGCCTTTGCCCGCGAATTTGGCGGTGCCAACTGGCAGGACCACCGGGACCGCGCCCGGGCCTATGCCGACCGCGAACCGGCGGTCGTGGTTGTGGGTGCGGGACAGGCCGGGCTGGCCATCGCCGCACGGCTGAATGCGCTGGGTGTCGATACCCTGCTGGTAGAGCGGAACAAGCGCGTTGGTGACAACTGGCGCACCCGCTACCACTCCCTGACCCTGCACAATGAAGTCTACGTCAACCATCTGCCCTACATGCCGTTCCCGCCGACCTGGCCGGTCTACATTCCGAAGGACATGCTGGCCAACTGGTTCGAGTTCTATGTCGAGGCGATGGAACTGAACTGCTGGACGGACACATCGCTGACCAGCGGCGCTTACGATGCGGCGTCCGGCACCTGGACACTGAAGCTGGAGTCCGGCAACGGCAGCAGTCGCACGATGCGACCGCGCCATGTGATCATCGCGACCGGTGTCAGCGCCATTCCCGTGATACCGGACCTGCCCGGCCTCGACATGTTCCGGGGCACGGTCATGCATTCGGGTGAATATACCGACGGCAAGGCCTGGTCGGGCAAGCGGGCACTGGTCATCGGCACGGGCAACAGCGCCCATGACGTTGCCCAGGACCTGCACGCCAGCGGTGCGGACGTCACGATGGTACAGCGCAGTGCCAGCTACATCGTCAGCCTGGCCGAAGCGCAGAAGGTCTATGCCCTGTATGATGAGGGACCACCGCTGGATGACTGCGACCTGCTCGCCGCATCCTTCCCCTTCCCCGTGATGCGCCGGTCCTACCAGCTTTCGACCGCCGAGATGAAACAGGTCGACGCAGACCTGCTGAACGGTCTGGAGGCCCGAGGCTTCAAGCTCGATTTCGGCGAGGGCGAAACCGGGTTCCAGATGAAATACATGCAGCGCGGCGGCGGCTATTACTTCAATGTCGGCTGTTCAGACCTGATCGTCAGCGGTGACATCAAACTGTTGCATGACGCGCAGATAACGGGCTTCGCGGAAGACGGCGCACGACTGGATGACGGTACGCTGCAGCCAGTTGATCTGATTGTCGCGGCCACTGGCTACCTGAACCAGCAGGAAACGGTAAGGACCTGGCTGAACAGCGACGTCGCAGACCGGATCGGACCTGTCTGGGGCTTCAATGACGGGGGCGAACTGCGCAACATGTGGTGCCGGACGCCACAACCAGGCCTCTGGTTCACTGCCGGCAGCCTGGCCCAGTGCCGCATATTCTCCCGCTATCTCGCCTTGCAGATCAAGGCGTGCGAGGAAGGTCTGATTTCGGCAGACCTCGACGGTTGATGATCGCCCGGTTGAACATCAGTTGAGGCACCGACGTGTCCATTGAACTGCAGGATGTCACCAAGCGTTTCGCGCAGGACCTTGCCGTCGATCGGCTTTCGGGGCGCGTGGAAGATGGCGAGTTCTTTGTCGTGCTGGGGCCATCCGGTTGCGGCAAGTCCACCCTGCTGCGCCTGATTGCCGGGCTTGAACAGCTCGACAACGGCACGATTTCCTTGTCCGGCCGCACGGTTGCCGGTCCCGGCCAGCATCTGGCGCCGGAGGCGCGCGGGGTCGGCGTCGTCTTCCAGTCCTATGCGCTCTGGCCGCACATGTCCGTACTGCGCAATATCGCATTTCCCCTGGAGGCGCGCGGGTCCAGACGCGCATCGGCGGAAGACGGCGCACGAAAACATCTGGATACGGTCGATCTGGCACCCTACGAACACCGAAAACCAGCCGAACTCTCTGGCGGTCAGCGGCAGCGGGTGGCCCTGGCGCGGTGTCTGGCAAGCGATGCCCGCACGGTTCTGATGGATGAGCCACTGGCAAACCTGGATCCGCACCTGCGTGGCACGATGGAACAGGAACTGCGGCGCTTCCACGGACAGGCAGGCGCAACCACCCTCTACATCACCCATGATCAGCGGGAGGCGATGGCGATGGCAGATCGCATCGCTGTCATGAACAAGGGGCGGTTCGAGCAGATTGCGCCGCCCGATGACCTCTATGCCCGCCCGGCCAACGCATTCGTGGCCGGTTTCATCGGTGCGGGGGCAATCATCGATGCCCGGGTGACGGACAGCGGCCTGCTGAGGTTCGGGCCCTGGTCCATTCCGCTGGCCATTCATGACCGGGTTGCCCGCCCTGGTCCCGTGCGGCTGTTGCTGCGGCCCGAGTGGCTGTCCGTTGATGCGGCCCGGGGGGAAATGGCACAGGTCGAAACCGTCACCTACCGGGGCGGCAGCTGGGAATGCCTGATGGCCGCTGACGGGTTGACTGCGCCACTGATCCTGAATGTATCCACCCGCATCAGGCCGGGGGAGACCCTGCCCGTGGCTGTGAACCGCAGCTGGATCCTGCCCGCCACCAACACCGACTGACTGTGCCCATCATCAGTCCCGCCAGGGCACGACACCCGGCGGCGCACGGCGACCGATCCAATGCAGCACCAGCATCAGGATGACGGTTGCGATGACCGTGATGACCGACATGGCCGAAGCAAGGGTCGTGTATCCACCGTCCTCGTAATTGAAGATGGTCGTGCCAATGGTCTCGTTCCCGGTCGACCAGAGCAGCGCAGAGACCGTGACCTCATTGTAGGCGGTCAGGAACACCAGGATCGCGCCGGACGCCGCTGCCGGGGCAACCATGGGCAGGAATATCCGCCGCAACCGCCGCCCGAACCCCGCGCCTGCCACGCGCGCCGCATCGTCCAGACTGGGGTCGATCTGGGCATAGGCCGCCGAAACGGGCTTCATGGCGATGGACAGGAACACGGCCAGATAAGCCACCAGAATGATGCCCAGCGTATTGTAGATCGACAGGTTGAACAGCGGCAGGGGTCGGATGAAGGCCAGGATGCAGGCGACCGAGATAACCAGGCCTGGCAGGGCAAAACTGACGTCGGCCAGGCCGGAGATGGCACTGGCGATCCGGCGAAGGTTGCGAACAGGCCGGGCCTCGAAAAATCCGAGCGTCACCGCGTAGGCCGCCAGCAGGAGGGCCGCCAGTCCGGCGACGATCGTCGAATTCATGAAGGCACGCAGGGTGACCGTCTGGGTAAACAGCACCTCGGTGAAATTCTCGAACGTCAGGGTTTCGAGCGACAGGCGCACGCCGTAGGTCGGGGCCAGCGCGGTGGTCACCAGCGAAAGTATCGGCAGGACCAGAACGCCCGCGATGAGCAACACGAGAATACCCTCCACCACCGGTCGCGCCGCGCCGAGCCGGAACATCAGCGTCTGCTGCGCCATGCCGACAAGATGCACCCTTGCGCGGCGCTGCAACCAGACCTGAAGGCCGACAGCGGCAATGGCCATCATGCCGACGAGAATGGATATCATCGCCACATTGGTCAGCATGTCCGGGCCGAAACTGGACATGCGCCGCCAGATCAGGACCGGCAGGGTGGTATAGCGCGCCGGGATACCCAGCAACGCCTGAATGCCGAAATTGCCGAGCGCCGAGACGAAGGCCAGGGCGAAGGCGGCAATCAGGTTCGGCACCAGCAGAGGCAGGGCGACCCGGCGCAGCATCAGCCAGGCATTTGCACCGAACACCCGTGATGCATCGGACAGTTCCCCCGGCAGGCTGCGCAGGGCGGCGCGCATGACAAGGAAGACAAGCGGGCCGTGCTGCAATGCCAGCAGCACGATGATGCCTTCGCGGGAGTAGAGCGGATGAGCACTGCCGATTTCCGGTGCCAGACCGAGCCATTGCAGCAGCGCACTGCCCGGCCCCAGAGCCTGAATCCAGGCGATTGCCGTGACATGCGGCGGAATCATCATGGGCAGCAGGATGAGGAAGATGAACGGACCACGGGCGCGCACGTCCGTCAGGCCGATCAGGCAGGCCAGCACCGTGCCGTACAACAGCGCCAGGATCGCCGACAGGAAACTGGTTTCGAACGAATGCCACATCGCACGCTGGACCGACCTGCTCTGCAGCGTGTCGATCAGGGGCGAAACGGCAATCGCGCCGCCCGGTGCCAGCCCCTCCAGCGCGATCATTGCCAGCGGGAACCCGCAGAGCACAGTCCCCAGCAACAGAAGAACGGCGAGGGTGCTGCCCTCGCCGTTCCAGTTCCGGCCCACCAGATGTGACAGGGGGTGCCTCAACCGCCGAATATATCCTCGAACTTCAGACGGTAGGCGGCTGCATTCTTCAGGGCATCAGCCGGATCGAACGGCATCAGCTTGATCTCTTCGCGACCCGGAAATCCCTCAGGCGGCGCGATGCCCGGATGGGCGGCCAGATAGCCCTGATCTGCGGCCATCTGCTGGCCCTCGATGGACAACAGGAAGTCGACAAAAGCCTTCGCAGCATCCGGGTTCCTGGCGGTGGACAGGATCGCCACCGGCTCCGTCACGGCGGAAACGCCCTCCTCCGGAAACACGAACGCGACCGGCGCACCCTTCAGCCTGTTGCGGATCGGCAGGAAGTCGACAACGAACCCGTAAAGCTTTTCGCCACCGGCAATCGCCTTGTAGGTGCCACCGTTGCCGCCCTTCGGGTTGGCGCCCTGGTCCGCCAGTGCCTGATAGAAATCCCAGCCCAGATCCGGATTCGCGGTCAGCGTTGCCATGTGAATCGTCGCCGCGCCTGAAGTCAGCGGCGACGGCATCGCGATCAGGTTCCTGGCCTCCGGCTTCGCGAGGTCCTTGTAGGACGTCGGCACCATCGGCGCGTTCGTGTTGTAAATGATGCCCGTGGTGATCAGCTTGGTGGAGAAATAGAACCGGTCCTTGTCCATAAGTGCCGGGTCATAGGCCTCAACGCTGGCACCGGAATGGGCCATCAGGCGACCTTCCTGCTTCAGCCCCTCCATCGTCACCATGTCGGCGATCAGCAGGATATCGGCCTGCGGTGCGCCGGCCGCGAACTCGGCCCGCAGCTTCGCCATCATCTTGGTGGTGCCATCACGCACCCATTCAACCTCGATACCGGGGTTCTTGGCGATGAACGCATCAACTGTCTGCTGCGCATCCTTGTTGGGTTGCGATGTATAGATGACAAGCTTGCCCGTTGCGGCCTGGGCCGCGCTTGCAGTCAATCCTGCCGCGAGCAGTGTTGCCAGTACGAACCGTTTCATGTGTCTCGTCCCCTGTCTGAAGGTTTTGCATCGCGAACGGGTGGTGGCGCCCGCGATCGTCGCGGAAGCTAGATGCGAAATATGACAATCGTCTGTCAGGTGATGTGCGGCTGTGCCGACGGGGCTACTGTCTTGCCATCTCCGCATTGCCGATCATTTCCCCATCCAGCGCGCCACGCGGATGCAGGTCGACACCAACGCGGGTCAGCGTGCCCGTGAAACCGTATGGCGCTTCATAGGTGCCAACCGGGCTGCCCCGATCCCGTCCGATGTCCAGCCCCGACCAGGACACGAATGGCCCGAAGGTCAGATGCGTGCGCACCGATCCGGCTGCCTGACCGTCGATCTGCAGCGTATAGACGATTCCCGCACGCTGTCCGTCGGCGCTGGCCGGAACCTGTCTCGCCTGCAGGCCCAGCGACGCGGTGCCTGCCGGGATCGGTTGTTCGGACGTGACCTGTGTCAGTTCGCCGCCAATATTGGCCACATGCACCAGCCGACCCGTTGCGTCCATGTACAGCGCATAGCCCGATGTCGCATCGCCGTGGGCGATCAGAATTCCTTCCGGCATCGTCCCGCCATCAATCGCCACATGCGCGGTGATATCGTAGTTCCGCTCCCGAATGTCCGGCGCCACTTCGGTGGGGATGTGGCCCATTCCCATGTGGAAATCGAAGCGCGTGCGCGCGCCCTGATGCCGCTCGGCGTTCTCCGCAAACCGCTCGGCGAACCGGTCATCCAGGGGCAGGACATTGTGGCCCGCGGCCTCTTCCCACCAAAGCGCGATCATGGCCTGCAACCTTTCCGGATGCCTTTCCGCCAGGTCAGTGCTCTCGGAGAAGTCCTTGTCCAGGTGATACAGCTCCCAGACGTCGTCATCGAACGGCTTGCCCCGCGGGTGATAGGCCACGGCCTTCCAGCCGTCGTGGACGATACCCCGATGACCGAACATCTCGAAATATTGCGCGCCTGTGCGCGATGGTGCCTCGGCATCGGTCAGGCTGGCGGCAAAGCTTTCCCCCTCGATGGGCATCTGCGGCACACCATTGACGGTTTCGGGCGCCGGGATACCGACAATATCCAGCAGCGTTGGCACCAGATCGCTGACGTGGGCGAACTGATGGCGCAGCCCCGGCTCGGTCCCCAATCCCTTCGGCCATGAAATGACCAGGGGGTCGCGAATTCCGCCGCCGTGGGTGTTCTGCTTGTAGCGCTTCAGCGGCGTGTTAGCTGCCATCGCCCAGCCAAAGGGGAAGTTGGTGTGGGTATCAGGGCCACCGATGTCGTCGATCCGCGCGATCTTCTCCGGCACCGATTCCTTGCGCCCGTTGAATGGTCCCATGGCATTGACGAAGCCGAACGGGCCGCCTTCCTGGCTGGCGCCATTGTCGGACATGACGATGATGATCGTGTCATCACGCACACCCGCCTGATCCAGAAAGCCGATCAGCCGCGCCAGATGCTGATCCGCATGGTCGAGCATCGCCGCGTAGGCTGATTGCAGGCGCGTGAACAGACGCTGCTCATCGGGGCCGAATTCGGACCAGGGCCGGACATTGTCATTGATCGGTGGCATGGCGGTGTCGGGCGGAACAAGCCCCAGTTCCTTCTGCCGCGACAGGCGCCGATCCCGTTCCACCTCCCAACCGTCGGCGAACATGGCGTCATAGCTCCTGATCAGATCAAACGGGGCCTGATGCGGGGCATGGCATGCGCCAAAGGAGAGCAGCGTCATCCATGGCACATCCGGCTGCTCCGCGATGTGGTTGGACAGGAACCTGATCCCCTCATCCACCAGATCACTGGTCAGATGATAGCCGTCGGCGTAGCTGCCCGGCGGATCGATGTGGGAATTGTCGCGCACCAGTTCAGGCGAGAACTGATCGGTCTCCGCATCCATGAAGCCATAGAAGCGATCGAAGCCGCGCCCCAGCGGCCAGCCGTCAAAGGGTCCCGCCGAACCGGTTTCCGTCAGTGGCGTCACATGCCACTTGCCCAGCATGTAATTGCGATAGCCGTGTGGTCGCAGCATTTCCGCGATGGTGCCCGCATGCCTGCTGATCTTGCCGGTATAACCCGGATAGCCGCTGTCAAAGTTTGCCAGGCTGCCGACACCGACCGAATGATGGTTTCGCCCGGTCAGCAGCGCCGCGCGGGTGGTCGAGCACATGGCCGTGGTGTGAAAGCCGGAATAGCGCAGCCCACGCGCCGCCAGCGCGTCAATTGTCGGCGTCCGGATGGTCGAGCCATAGCAGCCGAAGTCAGAGAACCCGACGTCGTCGAACAGCACCATCAGGATGTTCGGTGCGCCCTTTGGCGGTGACGGTCTTTCCGGCCACCAGGGCTGTGAATCGGCAATCGTGCGCCCGATCTTCCCCGGAAAGCCACGTTGCTGCTCGGCCATGTTGCTGCCCCTCCCCTGAAACTTTTGACGGGACATTAGCCTGCTTGTTCCGCCGGGGCGAGTGATGCTCCGTCCTGCTCGCAAACTGGTCTATAAGACCGGTCAGTCTGATGGGAGAGAGCCGCATGAACATCGATACTCTGGCCGGTGTCCGCGTAATCGAGATGAGCCACATGATCATGGGTCCGTCGTGCGGCATGTTCCTCGCCATGTTCGGCGCTGACGTGATCAAGGTGGAACCGCCGGAAGGCGACCGGACGCGGGCGCTGACCGGCATGGGTACGGGCTTCTTCCCGGTATTCAACCGGGGCAAGCGGTCCGTCACCCTGGACCTGAACACCGACGCGGGGATGCAGGCGCTGCATGCCCTGCTGGCAGACGCCGATGTCTTCATCGAGAATTTCCGCGACGGGTCCCTGGAAAAGCGCGGGCTGGATGCAGCCACCTTGCGCAAGCGCTATCCGCGGCTGATCGCGGCGCCGCACAAAGGCTTCCTGCATGGCCCTTACAAGGACCGGACCGCCCTGGACGAGGTCGTGCAGATGATGACCGGCCTCGCCTACATGACCGGCCCGACAGGGCGGCCCCTGCGCGTCGGATCATCGGCCAACGACATCATGGCCGGCATGTTCGGGACGATGGGAATCATGGCAGCCCTGATGGATCGCGACAAATCCGGGGAGGGCCGCGAGGTGCGCGTCGGCCTGTTCGAGAACTGCCTGCTGATGGTCGCCCAGCACATGGTGCAGTTCGACCTGCTGGGCACGGAAGCCCCGCCGATGCCGGAAAGGGATTTCTCCTGGCCGGTCTATGACATCTTCGAGACGTCGGACGGGCAACAGCTGTTCATCGGCGCGGTCACGCTTGGCCATTGGGACTCGCTTTGTGGCCTGCTCGGGCTGCAGGAATTGCTGGGGCGCGACGACCTCAAATCCAAGATGGATCAGATCGACGCCCGTTCCTGGACGATCCCGCTGATCGCCACAGCCGTGAAGAACCATGCCCTGGCCGAGCTGGAGGCCGCATTCCTGCCGCTGGGCATTCCCTATGCGCCGATTGCGCGGCCTGCCCAGATGTATGACGACCGGCACGTCAATCGCCCCGGCGGTCTGCTGACTTCCGACTACAACGGCAAGTCCTTTCGCGCGCCGGGTCTGCCGCTGGACATCGACGGGCAACCCACAGGATTCGATGCCGAAGTTCCGGCGATCGGTGAGCATACCGAGGAAGTGCTGCGTGCCGCCGGGCTGGACAAGTCGACAATTGCCGCAGCGTCTGGCAAATAGAAAGCAATCAACATCAAGTTGGAGGGAACCCCATGAAAAAAAAGATCCTGCTGACGGCAGTTGCCGTCGCCGCACTGGCCGGAATGGGCCAGTCAGGTACCGCACAGGCTGCCGAAACCATGCGTTGCAGCCATCAGCTGCCGCCGCAGCACCACATTGCCCGCGTCATCGACCGCTGGGCCGCCGAAGTCGAGAAGCAGTCGAACGGTGATATCGACGTTCAGATCTTTGGCGCCAACAGCCTGTCCGGCGCGAAGGAAAACATCCCCTCCGTTGCCAAGGGCAGCATCGAATGCGCGTTCTCGGTGAACTTCCAGTGGGGCAAGACCCTGCCGCTGATGAACGTGACCCTGAAGCCCTATGCGGTCACCAGTCTTGGCGTCCTCGCCGGCTGGCCGGATTCGGAAGCCGCCGAGTTTCTCGAGGCTGCGCTGCTGAAGAAGGGCGTGCGCAACGTCGCCTGGCTGTTCACCACCCGCATGAGCGCCTACACATCCAAGGGCAAGGCCCTGCTGACCCCGGCCGATTTCAAGGGCGTCAAGATTCGCGGTCTGAACCCCATCGTTGATGCCGGTCTGTCCGCCCTGGGTGCGGCACCGTCAGCCATGTCCGGGTCCAAGGTCTACCAGGCCCTGTCCACCGGTGTCATCGACGCCGGCCTGACCGACATCGCCGCCACCTGGTCGCGCAAGTACTACGAAGTGCAGGATCAGGTCGTGGCCTCGCCGCTGTTCAGCGTCTTCTTCCATGGCTACGTCAATCCGGCCTGGTATGACGGCCTGAGCGACGCCAACAAGGGCGCACTGGCTGAAGCCGGTGCCAAGGCTGCAGTCTGGGCCGTGGCCGAGACCGAAAAGGCCGCAGGTGCCGCGCCGTACAACCTCGCCACCAAGAACGTCACGGTGCACATGCACACCGCCAAGCAGGTTGCGGTCATGAAGGCCGTCATGGGCCCGGCATTCGATGCAGCATTTGCCGCCGAGACTGGCGAAGACGGCAAGAAGCTGCTGGCACTGGTCAACAAGATCGGCGAGTAAGCCATCGAACGCGCGATAGCGGCCCGCAGGGGCACATCGTGAATCACGGCACAAAGGGGGAGGATGCGCCAGCCGCACCCTCCCCTGTGTTGCTTGAGCGACTGGTCACGCCGCTTTCCAGGCTGGGGGCCAGCATCGCCGCCATTGGTGTGCTCGTTGTCCTGGCGATCACCGGCTACAGTGTCTTCAACCGCTATGTGCTCGGCATACCGGTGACCTGGACCGACGAGTTGTCCGGGTTTCTGGTTGTCGGCATCGTCATGTTCGGAGCTGCCGAAACCCTGCGGCGCGGGGAACACATCAGCGTCGACCTGATGACATCGCGCCTGCGCGGGGTGGCGCAACTGGTGGCTGGTGTCTGGGGCATGGCCGCTGTCGTCCTGATCATGACGGCCATCCTGATCAGCGGCGTCACCGCGGTCAGCTTCTCATATGATTTCGAGATCTATTCGGAGGGCTATCTGGCCCTGCCCATGTGGATCCCGCAACTGGCGCTGATCATCGGTGGAGTCATGGTGATTGCCGTCGCCACCGGGCGGCTCTGCACGATCCTGTTGAACAGGGATACTGACCGGTGACCCTGATCGCGATCCTCGCCCTGTTGCTGGCCCTGCTGCTGACCGGCGCACCGATCTTTGCCGCCCTGGGGCTGGCGTCCCTGATAGTGACCTTGCTGACGGAAGGGCATGTGCACGCCATCGCGGACACGGTGTTCGCGAAATTGAACAACAATCTGCTGACCGCGATCCCCATGTTCGCCTTCATGGCGTTCATCATGATCCGATCCAGGGTCGTGGACCACCTCTACGAAGCCGCCAATGCCATGGTGCGCCACCTGCCAGGTGGGCTGGGCGTCGCGACCGTGCTGTCCTGCACCATCTTCGCAGCCATTTCCGGGTCATCTGTCGCAACCGCCCTCACCATCGGCACGGCGGCCATACCGCAGATGCGCCGCTTCGGCTATCCGGCTCACACAGCCTATGGCGTCATCGCGGCTGGCGGCACCCTTGGCATCCTGATCCCGCCTTCCGGCCCGCTGATCCTCTATGCCATCGTGACGGAGGTATCCATCGGCGCCCTGTTCCTCGCCGGTGTCATTCCAGGACTGATGATGGCGCTGATCTTCGCGCTCTACTGCATGTGGAGCGCCATTCGCCGCAAGGACCTCCAGAACCCGGGCTGGGTCGGGTTTCGCGAATGCGCCCGCGCCATTGGCAAGGCATTCTGGGCCTTGCTGATGCCGCCGATCGTGCTTGGCGGCATCTACATGGGGGTCTTCACCGCCTCGGAGGCGGCCGCCATCGGTTGTTTCTACGCCCTGTTCGTCGGCGTCGTTGTCTACCGCAACTTCGGCTGGCTGGATCTTTGGGAGACCGCGCAGGAGACGGTGCGTACCACCGCGATGCTGTTCATGATCCTGGCGGCAGCCGCGATCTTCGGCCATGCGGTCACGATCATCCGCCTGCCGGCCGAACTGGTCGAGACAGTGGTTGCCTACAACCTGACGCCCCTGATGTTCGTGCTGGCTGTCATGGTGGTGATCTTCATCCTGGGCATGTTCCTGGAGACGATATCCATCATCCTGATCACCACGCCGATCATCTATCCGGTGATGCTGCAACTCGGCATCGACCCGATCTGGTACGGTATCCTGCTGATGATCAACCTGGAACTGGCCCTGATCACACCGCCCGTCGGCATGAACCTCTTCGTCATCAAGGGCATCGCCAACGCACCCATGTCGGAAGTCATCCGCGGCATCTTCCCCTATGTCTTCCTGCTGCTTGGCGGGCTGGTTGCCGTGCTGGTTTTCCCGGAGCTTGCCACCTGGCTGCCGACCGCCGCCGGGTTCGGTTGATTGCCCCCGTTCGATGGCCGGATTGGCTGCCGAACGCCCCGCATCACCTTACCCTTCAGGCATTTGCTGAATTCTTGGACAGATGTGCGCCCAAGATATGATACATCCGCCCAAAAAATGCGCGCCACCATGAACCGCTTGACTCCGTTGCGGCGAAACAAGACGCTTTTCCGATCATATCTGGGATTGGCGTTTTCTTCGGCAATTTCCAGTCACTTCGAACAGTGATCCCGCAGACCCTTGCGGGACGTTCGGATGCGGTGCGGGGGTACCAATGAGCTGGCTAGTTGCAATCATCGTGGCGATCATTGTCCTGATCGTCGGTATCCTGTTCCTGAACCGATTCTATCGGAAGGGCAGCCGAGAGGTCGCGCTGATCCGGACCGGTTTCGGCGGTCAGCGGATCGTGATGGAGCGAGGCTGCATTGCCTTGCCGATCATTCACCGTATTTCCGAAGTCAACATGAAGACCATGCGCCTGGAGATCGAGCGCAAGGGCGGACGATCGATCATCACCAAGGACAGGTTGCGCGTTGATGCAGCGGCGGAATTCTACGTTCGGGTGGACCCGTCCACGGAAGGTGTCACGACCGCCGCGCAGGCCCTGGCTGGCAAGTCGTTCCGAGCGACCGAACTGGCCGAGACCCTGGAAGGCAAGCTGGTTGACGCCATGCTCTCCGTCGCCGCACATTACACGATGGACGATCTGCAGGATCGCCGCGGCGAATACGTGAAGGAAGTGTCGGCGGCCCTTGCCCCGACCCTCGCCATGAACGGCCTGCTGCTGGAAAACGTGGCTCTGACCCGCCTCGACCAGACTCCCTTTGCGGCACTGGATGAAAACAACGCGTTCAATGCCATCGGCATGCGGCGCCTGTCGGAGATCATCGCTACATCGAAGAAGGAACGGGCGGCGATTGAATCCGAGGCGGATGTTGACGTGCGCCGGAGCCAGCTGGAAGCGACCAAGCAGAAGTTCGTCATCGAGCAGGAATCCGAACTGGCCCAGCAGGCGCAGCAGCAGGAAATCGAGAGCCAGCGCGCCGCCATGCAGGCCGAGATCGCTGAACAGCAGGCCCTGGCGGAGCGTCGCAGGGAAGCCGCCAGGATCACACGGGACCGGGAAGTGAAAACCGCCGAGATCGACCGCGACCGGGAAGTCCGCAGGATGGAGGTCGAAAGCGAACTGAACACGCAGACCGCCCGCCACGAGCGCGAAGTCGCCCTCGCCGCCAAGCGCATTGACGAAGCAAAGGCCCGCGCCGCCGCCCTGATGGAAGAGGCCAAGCGCGTAGAGGCCGAGGCCGGCGTCGAGACATCCAAGGTCATTGCAGAAGCGCGGCGCACCAAGGAACTGGCGCTGATCCGCGCCGCCGAGGAGGCGGAGGTCGATGACACGCGGGTGCGCAGCGAGACCGAGACCATCATGGCCATGGCGAAGGCCAAGGCGGATGCCACCGACATTGCCTCCACCGCCAAGCGGATCGAGATGCTGGCGGAGGCAGAGGGACGCAAGGCGCTGGTCGAGGCAGAGAACGGCCAGAGCGAGCATCTGATGCGGCTGAAACTGGACATGGCGAAGATCACCGCCCTGCCCGAAGTCGTGTCGCGCATGACAAAGCCCGCGGAAAAGATCGACAGCATTCGCATCAACCACATCTCCGGCTTCAATGGCGCAGGTGGCGGTGGTGATGGTGCCGAAGGTTCCGGCAGCGGTGGGGGTGGCAATGGCACCGCACCGATCAATCAGGTCGTGGACAGCGTTCTCTCGATGGCACTGCAACTGCCCGCGATAAGAAAACTGGGCGAGGACATCGGCATGAACATCGGGGACGGCCTGCAAGGCCTGTCCGGCACCATCGACAGCGATATGCCTGCTGCCAGCGGCAAGGGCGACAAGACGAACGGCTAAGTCAGACTTCGTTGAGGCAATGGCCCAAGGGCCGGCACCGGGTCGCCTGTCGATCCGAACAACAGGGAGCACGATAATGAGCACGTCACGCAGGACATTTCTGAAGGGCACCGCCGCAACGGCAGCCGCCCTTACCGCACCGGCGATCATCGGCAAGGCCATGGCCGCCGACAAGATCAAGCTGGTCAGCATCCTCGACCAGTCCGGCGGTCTGGACATCTACGGCAAGCCGATGGTGGCTGCGACCGAAATGGCTGTGGCCGAGATCAACGCATCCGGCGGCCTGCTGGGGCGCGAGGTCGATCTGAAGATGTACGACCCGCAGTCGTCGATCCAGTACTACACCCAGTATGCGACCCAGGCGGCGGCGTCCGACCGTGCCGATGTCGTGCACGCGGGCATCACATCCGCGTCCCGCGAAGCCATTCGTCCGACGTTGGACCGCTTCAAGACGCTCTATTTCTACAACACCCAGTACGAAGGCGGCGTCTGCGACCGAAACGTCTTCTGCACCGGCTCCACCCCGGCGCATACGGTCGAGAAGCTTGTGCCGCATGCCATGAAGAAGTGGGGCAAGAAGGTCTATATCCTCGCCGCCGACTACAACTACGGCCAGATCATCGCCGACTGGGTCGAGAAGTTCGTGCGCGACGAAGGCGGTGAGACGGTTGCCACCGAGTTCTTCCCCCTCGACGTGACCAATTTCGGCCCGACGATCCAGAAGATTCAGGCGGCCAAACCCGACATGATCTGGTCCGCACTGGTGGGTGGCGCACACATTTCCTTCTATCGCCAGTACGCCGCAGCGGGCATGCACAAGAACATTCCGCTGGCGTCGACCACATACGGTGGCGGCAACGAACATCAGCTGATGTCCGCCGAGGAAGGCAACGGCATCCTCACCGCCTACAGCTATTTCCAGGAAATCGACACACCGAACAACAAGGCGTTCGTGAAGCGGTTCCAGGACGCCAATGGTGGCAGTTCGGCCCCGTATCTGAACGAACTTGCCGTTCGCTCCTACGAGGGCGTGATGCTCTGGGCGCAGGCGGTTCGTGACGCGGGTTCCGTGGATCGGATGAAGGTGATCGAGGCGCTGGAAGCCCCGACGATGTTCGACGGCCCCAGCGGCCCCATCGCCATCGAGCCGACGACGCATCATGCGACGTTGAACACCTACATTGCCGAGTTGAAGGATCAGGAATTCCACGTGCAGGAAACATTCCTGGCCCAGCAACCGACGGACACCATGCAGGTGTGTGATCTGAAGGCCAATCCGGACACCGTGAAGTTCTTCTTCGAGAACGGTCTGGAAGCTGCCGGTATCAAGTAAGGCCACGAAACGGACGGGGGAGCCGTGCGCTCGCCCGTCCGCATTTCCCTTCCACGACCCGCCCGTGACCTCCGCCCCGCTCCCCGCCTGCTGCCAGCGTTAAGGATGACCCGACCTTGGACCTCTACCTCGCTCTGGCCCTGCAGATCGTTTACGGCATCGCCAATCTGGTGCTGATCTCGCTCGGCCTGGCCATCATCTTCGGCATGATGCGCGTCATCAACCTTGCCCATGGCGAGTTCCTGATGCTTGGCGGCTATACGGTGGTGGTCAGCACCAACGCCGGGCTGAACATCTGGATCGCCATGCTGATCCTCGCACCGCTGGTGGTCGGCATCATAGGCGTGATCGTGGAGCGGGTGATGATCCGCTTCCTCTATGGGCGCATGGTGGACACATTGCTTGCCACCTGGGGCCTGTCGCTGGTGCTGATCGGTCTGGTCACCACCATCTTCGGTGCCCAGACCGCCACCTCCATCTCCCCGCCGCTTGGCGCGATCCAGATCGGTGAGTTCACGTCTTCGGGCTATGAGCTGTTTCTGATCGGCGTGACCGCAGTGCTGTCGATCCTGGCCTACTGCGCCCTGAAGTACACGCGCATCGGCCTGATCGCGCGTGGCACCATGCAGGGGGCGGAGATCGCCTCGGCCCTCGGCGTCTCCACCAGCCGCACCTATGCCATCACCTTTGGTGTCGGTGCTGCTGTCTCCGGACTCGCTGGCGGCCTGCTGGCCCCCATCACCGGTGTGCTGCCGTCCATCGGCGCGACCTATATCGCCAAGGCCTTCATCACCGTGATCTCCGGCGGCACCGCGATCCTGGCCGGCACGCTTTCCGCCTCCACCCTGCTGGGTGGCGTCAATTCGGTCCTCAGCTACATCACCGGCCCCACCATGGGTGAGGTCGGGCTGCTGGTCGTTGCCATCGTCCTGCTGCGTCTTATGCCGCAGGGCATCACGGCCCGCCTGTTCCGGAGAAGCCTGTGAACCGCACCCGCGAGAATTCCTGGCTGATCCTGATCGCGGTTCTCGGGGTGGTTTTCCTGATCGGCGCGCCGCAGGTGCTTGAACTGTTCACGATCATCAACCTGACAACGGCCATCGCCCTGGCCCTGCTGGCACTCAGCCTTGGCCTGATCTGGGGCTTCGGTGGCATCCTGTGCTTTGGCCAGTCGACGTTCTTCGGCATCGGGGCCTATGCATATGTGGTTTCCGCCATCAACTTCGGCGGTACGAGCTGGGCCGTGGTCGTGGCCGTTCTGGTCGCCGCCGCCTTTGCGGCCGTGCTCGGCTACTTCATGTTCTATGGCCGGGTATCCGACGTCTATCTGGGCGTGATCACGCTGACGGTTTCGCTGATCTTCTACAATCTGATGCGCCGCACCTCCGGCCCCGAATACAAGATCGGGGACGCACAGCTGGGCGGTTTCAACGGCATGAATGCACCACCGCTGAACATGCCCGGCGACGCCAGCTGGATCCTGTTCCCGGAGGACGTGTTCTACGTCGCGATGGCGGCGCTGATCATCGGCTATTTCCTGTGTGTCTGGCTGATCAGGTCGCATTTCGGTCGGGTCGCCGTGGCCATTCGCGAGAATGAACTGCGGGCCGAGCTGGTCGGCTATGACGTGCGCCTGCACAAGCTGATCCTGTTCGCCATCGGCGGCGGGCTGGCCGGTGCGGCGGGGGTGCTGTTCGCCAATGGTGTTGGCCGCATCACGCCGGACGTGTTCAATCTCTACAATGCCGCCCTGACCATCATCTGGGTGATCGTCGGCGGGCGCGGCACCCTGATCGGCCCCATCCTCGGCGCATTCGGCCTGTTCTATCTGATCAGTTCACTGGGCCAGCAGGCATCCATCAACAACAACCTGGTGCTTGGCGTCATTCTGGTGGTCTTCGTGCTGCTGGTGCCCAGGGGCATCGTGCCCAGCGTCATCGACCTCTGGGACCGCAGGCGGGGCCGCCGTGGTGCCTTCGCCAGGCAGGGCCGCAGACGCCGGTCCCGATCCCCCCGCAAGGCGGAGACACACCATGAAGGGTGAGATCGTCGTCGAGACACGGGGCCTGTCCATGCATTTCGGTGGCGTTGTCGCCGTCGACCAGGTGGACTTCACCCTGCGCGAAAAGGAACTGAGGTGCCTGATCGGCCCCAACGGCGCGGGCAAGAGCACGTTCTTCAAATGCCTGACCGGACAGCTGAAGCCGACGTTCGGCGACGTGGTGATCCGCGACCTGAATGTGAACCGCGCCCACAGCCATGAGATCGCGGGGCTGGGTGTCGGCATCAAGACCCAGGTCCCGAACGTGTTCGAGGGGCTGTCGGTTCAGGAAAACATCTGGCTTGCCGCCCGGCGCTTCCATCCGGCTGCCCGTGCGCGCAGCCTGGTGGAGGAAACACTGGACCGCATTCGCCTGACCGATATCCGGCGCGAGACCGTGAATGAAATCAGTCATGGGCAGCGGCAGTGGGTGGAACTGGGCATGGTGATCGCGGCGGAACCCTGGCTGGTGCTGCTGGACGAACCGGCGGCCGGCATGACGCATGAGGAAGTGCAGTTGACTGCCGAACTGATCCGGGAAATCAACAAGACCGCATCGCTGATCGTCGTGGAGCATGACATGCAGTTCATCCGCATGATCGCCGACAAGGTGACCGTGTTCCATCGCGGCGCAATCCTGATCGAGGACACGATGGATGTCGTCGCCGCGGACCCGATGGTGCGCGAAGTCTATCTGGGGCATCGGAAGAAATGACCGGCGAAACAATCCTGAGCACGAAGGGCCTGCGGTCCGGCTATGGCCGGGTCCCGGTGCTGCATGGCATCGACATGACCGTCGGCGATGGCGAGATCGTCGGCGTCCTGGGCCATAACGGCATGGGCAAGACCACCCTGCTGAAGACGCTCTGCGGCATCATCCGGCCCACAGGCGGGCGCATCGACTTCGACGGCATGGACGTCACCCGTCAACCGGCGCATGCCCGCAGCCGCATGGGTATCGGATACGTGCCGCAGGGACGTGGCATCTTCCCCATGCTGTCCGTCACCGACAACCTGCGCATGGGTATCGTGTCCCATGATGCCGACGAGGACGAGGCCATCGAGCGGATGGTTGCCGAGTTCCCCCGACTGGAGCCGATGATGGACCGGCTGGGTGGCGCTCTGTCAGGCGGTGAGCAGCAGATCGTGGCTCTGGCGCGCTGCCTGATCAGTGACCCGGACCTGATCCTGCTGGACGAACCAACGGAGGGGATTCAGCCCTCCATCGTCGATGACATCGCCGAATTGCTGGCCAAGTTGCGCGACGAGCGGGGCATTTCCATCGTGCTGGTGGAACAGAACCTGGAATTCATCACCGGTCTGTCGGATCGCATCCTGCTGCTGCAGAAGGGGGTGGTTACAGGTGAAGTCGATACCGCGTCCGACGATGCCGACCTGATCGATGAATTCACCGGCTTCGGCGCAGGCAACGGCAAGGTCCGAACCGCGCCCGTGACACCCGGCAACGCAACAGCACCGACAACGCCCACACCGGCAACGCCCACACCGGCATCCGGCGGGATGGCCCAGCGCGCCAGCGCGCCCCCGCAGAAACAGGCGTCGCGCCAGACGCCGATACAGGAGGCGATCTACATGACCGTCCAGCGACCGACCCTGAAGCAGATGCGTTCCATCGTCGAAGACTTTGGCATGAACATGTCCGACGGACGGATCCAGGAATTCATGGATCTGATGGAACCCAACATGCAGGCCTATGACCTGATCGACGCGCAGCCTGACTATCTGCCCTCCGTCGATTATCCCCGGACGGCCGGCTATCGCCCCGGCCCAGATGAGAACCCGATGAACGCCTGGTACGTGAAGGCCGAAGTGAAGGGCGCGCCGCGCGGGCCCCTGGCCGGGCGGACCGTGGTGCTGAAGGACAATGTCTGCCTGGCCGGTGTGCCGATGATGAACGGTGCCTCGACCTTGAAGGGCTATGTCCCCGATGTGGATGCCACCATTGTCACCCGTCTGCTGGATGCCGGTGCAACCATAGTCGGCAAGGCCCACTGCGAATGCTTCTGCCTGTCAGGCAGCAGCCACACCAACGCCACCGGGCCCGTGCACAACCCGCACATGCGCGGGCGCAGCGCAGGTGGATCGTCTTCCGGTTCCGGCGCGCTGGTCGGTGCGGGTGAAGTCGACATGGCCATCGGCGGTGATCAGGGCGGGTCGATCCGCATGCCCGCCAGCTTCTGCGGCTGTTACGGCATGAAGGCGACGCATGGGCTTGTGCCCTATTCCGGTGTCATGCCGATCGAGAACACCATCGACCACACCGGGCCGATGACCCAGAACGTGCATGACAATGCGCTGATGCTGGAAGTCATTGCGGGCGAGGACGGCCTGGACCCGCGCCAGTACGCGCCGAAGGTCGACAACTACACGGCGGCGGTCAACCGCGGTGTCGGTGGCCTGCGCATCGGCCTGGTCAAGGAAGGCTTCGGGCGCGAGGAATCGGAACGCGATGTCGATGCCGCCAACATGGCAGCGGCGGAGCGGTTCCGGGAGATGGGCGCGACCGTGGACGAAATCTCGATCCCGATGCACAACATGGGACCCGCGATCTGGACCCCCATCGCGCTGGAGGGGCTGACCAACCAGATGATGAAGGGCAACGGCATGGGGACGGGCTGGGAAGGCCTGTATGTCACCAGCCTGCTCGATCACCATTCCAACTGGCGCACACGAGCGGACGAACTGTCCGACAGTCTGAAGATCTCCATGATGGTCGGGGAGTATTTCCAGCGCCATTACCGGGGGCATTTCTACGCCAAGTCGCAGAACCTGGCGCGGAAGCTGCGCCTCGCTTACGATCAGATGCTGGGGGCCTATGACCTGTTGCTGATGCCGACGACGCCGATGAAGGCGACGCCGATCCCGACACCTGATGCGTCGCTGGCCGAGTACATCCAGCGCGCGTTCGAGGTACTGAACAATACCGCCCCGTTCGATACTACCGGTCACCCGGCTATGGCGATCCCCTGCGGCATGTCCGAAGGCCTGCCGATGTCCATGATGCTGATCGGCAAGCACTACGCGGAGAGCACGATCTATCAGGCCGCCGGTGCGTTCGAGCGTTCGGGCGACTGGCGCAAGATGTAAGTCATGACCGCACCGATTGGCGGCCTTTCCCACGTCAGGGGCGATACGGGGCCACGCCTGCGCCATGAAACCGTTTCCGGCCTGCTGACACGGGCCGTTCGCAAGTGGGCTGACCGCCCGGCGGCGGTCTTTGCCGATGCCGGTACTGCCCCCCATGCAAGTGTGCGCTGGACCTGGGCCGAACTGAACCATCAGGTGGAACGGCTGGCGGCAGGGCTGCTGTCGCTTGGCCTCTATCGCGGTGACCGGGTCGGCATCTGGTCGCCCAACCGACCAGAGTGGCTGGTGGCACAGTTCGCCACGGCACGGCTGGGCCTGATCCTGGTGAACATCAATCCGGCCTATCGCCTGGCAGAGCTGGAATACGCCCTGAACAAGGTCAGCTGTGCCGCGCTGATCACCGCCGTCCGGTTCAAGTCATCGGACTATCTGGGCATGCTGCAGGAACTGGCCCCGGAACTGGACCATTGTGCGCCGGGGCACCTGCAGGCAAGGCGTCTGCCCCACCTGCGGTCCATCGTCCAGATCGGCGACCGGGAACAGCCAGGCATGTTCCGATACCACACCGTCATGGCACGCGGACGGCAGGCCTATCGCAGCCGCTTGAGCGGCCTGGAAGCACGGTTGAAACAAACCGATGCGATCAACATCCAGTTCACGTCGGGCACTACAGGTGCGCCGAAGGGCGCGACGCTGACCCACCGCAACATCGTCAACAACGGCTATTTCACCGGTCGGGCGATGGCCCTGACGGAACAGGACAGGCTCTGCATTCCGGTGCCGCTGTACCATTGCTTCGGCATGGTGCTGGGCAACCTCGGTGCCGTGGCGCACGGGGCCTGCATGGTCTTTCCCGGCGAAGCCTTTGATGCCCGCCAGACCCTCGCCGTGCTGGCCAGCGAACGCTGCACCGCCGTGCATGGGGTGCCCACCATGTTTCACGCGATGGTGGAAGACCCGGAATTCAGCCGCTTCGACCTGTCATCACTGAGGACCGGCATCATGTCCGGTGCGCCCTGCCCTGTCAGCCTGATGGAACGGGTCATCCGGGACATGAATGCCGACGAGATCACCATCGCCTATGGCATGACGGAAACCGCCCCGGTTTCCTTTCAGACGTCTGTCAGGGACCCCGTTTCGCGACGTGTCGGAACGGTCGGGCGGGTGCAGCCCCATGCGGAGGTGAAGATCGTCGATGAAATAGGCCGCACGGTCAGCATCGATGCCGAAGGAGAAATTTGCACCCGCGGCTATCTGGTGATGGACGGATACTGGGACGACCCGGAGCGCACAGCCGAAGCCATCGATGCAAAGGGCTGGATGCACACGGGTGATCTTGGCCGGTTCGACGACCAGGGCTATGCCAACATCATCGGCCGCGTGAAGGACATGGTGATCCGGGGCGGGGAGAACATCTACCCCGCTGAGATCGAGGAATTCCTGCGGCGCCATCCGGACATTGCCGACGTACAGGTCTTCGGCATTCCTGATCCGAAGTATGGTGAGGAACTCTGCGCCTGGATCGTGCCGCGCAGTGGTGCGCGCATCGACCTTCAGGACGTCCGAGACTTCTGCGCCAACCAGATCGCCCACTTCAAGGTCCCTCGCCACGTCAGGTCCGTTCCCGAATTTCCCATGACCGTAACCGGCAAGGCGCGGAAGGTGGAGATGCGGACCACGATGATGGCGGATCTGGGATTGAAAGAGAATCGGACGGCCTGACTGCGGGCAGACAGCCCTTCCCTTCACTCTACGGATCGGCAAATATCTTGCTTCGCCTGTTCGGGCGCGCCCTTCGCAATTGCTGGATCAGATCAGGTGCAATCCCTTCATTTCGAATCCGGTCACCGGATCACACCGCTGATCGAGGCCGATGAGACCTTCGCTGCAATGGAGCAGGCGATAGATGCAGCGGCGCACGAGGTCTTCATGGCCTACTGGACGCTGGCACCCTATCTGCCGCTGGTCACGGACCCGGACGACAACTGGATTGGCTTGCTGGACCGCGCAGCAAGACGAGGCGTCCGATTTCGCATCCTGCTGGCTGACTTCGACCCGGTGTTCACACTGGCGATGCATCGCGACGCATGGCGCACGTTCCATCGACTGCGCGGGATTGCGGAGGCCGATGACATGGTGCCGGGCGCGATGCAGGCGATCTGTTCACGCAACCTTGCCCGGCCCAACCTGGTCGAGCGACTGGCCAGTCATCTGGTGGCGCAATTCAAGCTGCATGACATCGCCAAGCGCCTGAACGGGGAGGCCGGGGCGGATTCCGAAAAGGCTCACGCCATCCACACCACCTGCCCCGGGCTCTGGCCGCATCTGACGTTCGACGGCACGCGGTTCCGTCCCGCTTTTCCCCGACCGATCCGCCCCCTGCCCGGTTCACACCACGAGAAGATCTGCATCGTTGACCGGCGGATCGCCTTCGTCGGTGGTCTGGACATCGGGGAGAGGCGCTATGACACGGCGGATCATGAGGACGAGTCACCGTGGCATGATCTTGCCTGCCGCGTGGAAGGCCCCGCCGTCGGACGCCTGACCGACCACTTCATCGCCCGTTGGAACACGGAATGTCAGGACTACGAGGCTTATGTGGCTGCCCTGCCCCGGCGAGAGGGGCACGAGAGCATCCGGTTGGATGGGCTCGAAGCGCTGGAACAGTCAACGCCCGGCCCCTCTGACACCGCAGCGGGGGATGGTGAGGTCGCCGTTGCCTCATCGCCCGTGCGACCGTCAGATGCCGACGACAGGTCCCGATGCGAAATCGCTTCCGCCGTGGAGCAGGTGATCCACGCGGCCACCCGGTTCATCTATGTGGAAAACCAGTTCCTGCGTGAGGCGCGGGTGGTGGACTGGATCATCGAAGCCGCCAGCCGGCACCCCGACCTTGAAGTGATCATACTGCTGCCCATCGCACCGGAACGCATGGATCCGGACGGCGAATGGAACCCCGCGTCCCGTCACGGGCACTGGCTGCAATTGTGCAATGTCCAGCGATTGCGTGAGGCTCTGGCAGACAGGTTCGGAGTCTTCACCCTGCTCAGCCGCCAGAAGGAGCAGCAAGATGATGATGCGGAAGACATCGGGCTGGGCGCACGCAGCGTCTATGTGCATGCCAAGGCGATCATCGCCGACGACAGGATCGCCATGATCGGGTCCGCCAACCTGAATGGCCGCAGTTTCATGCTGGATACGGAAACGGCACTGATCTGGCGGGAACCGGATGGCGTCCGGCAGTTTCGTGAGCGCCTCTGGCGTCATCACCTGGATGACCTGTTGCCAGACGATTTCGATCCGATGCAGCAGTCCGGCCTGACCCTGTGGAACCTGTCGTCAGCACGCAACCGTGTCGCGCGCACCACCAACCGACCGGGATTTGCCGTGGCGTTCGAACAGGATTGGGCCGCCAGGCATGCGAAGCGGTCGCGGTTTGTCCGCAACCGCTTCGTCTGATGCCGATCAGTCCTTGGGCTGCCAGTTCTCGACCTGGCTTTCCGCCTCATCGCGGGCGATGCCATAGCGTTCCTGGATCTTGCCGATCAGGACATCGCGATCACCCTTGATCTCGGCCACGTCATCATCGGTCAGCTTGCCCCATGATTTGCGCGTATGGCCGACAATCTGGCTCCATTTGCCCTTGATCTCGTCGCTGTTCATCTATCGCTCTCCTGTACTGATTTGGACTGACAGGGGGGAAACGCCGAACATGCATCGAGGTTCCAGAACCAGAGCAACAGGAACCGATTGACCGACATGCCGATCTCAGCGCCCCCGCGCCTGCATGCAACGGTTCGGTCAAGCAAGTTGGCTGGAAATGCCACCGTCCGCAGCAAACAAGCGGGCTGCCGCCGCGCCGATGCCGCTACTGGCACCAATGACGATGATGCATTTGCCTTTGAGCTCCATGATCCGTCTCCCAGGTTGCGGAGGCGCACCTGGGCCATGAATGATGGCTACCGCTATATCAGGTTCTTGTGACTGAACATGAAGCTGTGGCCTTGGGGCCTGGGCCGACGGCAGCGGACCAGCATCGCGGATGCTGACCACGCTTCAGACAGGCAATCACTTTCTCCAGATGGCGTTTTCGCTTGTTCCCGACACCTGACACAGGCTAATTCTGGCTCAGATCTTGGAGATTTCATGACCCAGTAAAACGTCGATGGTCGAACGGCCATCGGGCAAACAACACGAAAGCAGGCTGCAATGCGGCCCGCTTCTGCGTGTTTCCTGCAAAGTTTGAAGTGGCCCCGGCGTGATCCGGCGGCTGGGATATATGAGAGTTCCAGAACAATGATCAGACATTATCGACATGAAGACACCGACACCCTGGTATCGGTATGGCGCAGCGCAAACGCCCAGGCACACCCGTTTCTCGGAGCCAGATTCGTGGCGCAGGTCGCACAGGACATGCGCGACATCTATCTGCCAAATGCAGAAACCTGGGTGATGGAATGCGAAGGCTGTCCGGTGGGTTTCATCGCACTTGTGTAAGCGTCCGGTGTGACTGCCTATGTCGCGGTTTTCCAGGGTAGCAGATCGTCGACACGAGTGATCTTGTAGTCAGGTATGCGGGCAAGGGTATCGGCCAGCCATGCCTGTGGATCGACGGCATTCAGCTTGGCGGTTTC
>JARGPL010000007.1 GCA_029210175.1 Minwuia sp.
GCATAGCGGTCATCAACCCGGGGGACAAGGGTGTCTGGACGGAGTTCGTTCATCTGGATCTCGAGCAGAAGACCCGCACCATCTGGAGTGACGGCAAGAACACGCACCTTTCGGAACCTGTGTTCGTCCCGGCGAACCCTTCTGCGGACGAAGGCGATGGCTGGATCCTGGGCACTGCCTTCCGGGTCGAAGAGAACCGCAGCGACCTGCTGGTCTTTGCGGCCACTGATCTGGGGGCTGGGCCGGTCGCGACCGTCGAACTGCCCCACCGTGTACCGCATGGATTCCACGGCAATTGGGTCCAGGCCACGACATGAGCCACCGCCCCATTGGCGACTGGCTCATGTCGACAGAAAATCATTTCGGACGGTGTCAGCCCAGCGTGGACTGAAGACCACCAGACCTGTCCGTGTCCCCCACAAAGGCCAGCAAGGCGCGACGGCCACTGGTGCGTGACCTCCGGTTCCTGATCCGCGCCTTGTTCTGCTTTTCAAGGCGCTGGGTCTCTTCCTCTTCGCGCTGTGCGGCACGATCTGCAGCGGACGTATCGGGACTGCCACCAAGCATTGCCATCTGGCTCTCTCCATTCTTATTGCCACGTGCGCAGGATGCGCCCGTCTTTCGCGGCACAGAATATCCACGGAAACGAAATGAGTTCGTGGCCGTTCAGTTGAAGGCCTGAATCGCCTCGACCCCATCACACGCAAAGTCCGGCGCATCCTTCAGGAACGTGCTGTTTCCCTTCAATCGGCTCAATTTGCGAACCACCATACCCGGCGGATGAATTGCCCGGACAGTGAACGCGCCATCTTCAAAAAGCCGGTAATCGAGATAGCCGAGCATCGGCGCACCTGTACCGACCCTGAGACCGGATCTGTAAGCCGTTGCCGGCGCCCAGATGAACCGTGTCTGACCGAACCGGACATCCAGATACTTGTGCAGGTGCCCGCTGGCAACGAAGCGCACACCCGCGCGCAACAAACGCGAAAGCAAACGTGCCCGTGTGCCTGAGGGCACGAAGATGCTGCCCGGCACGCCCGCCGCGATCTGCCGCGCGAAGAACAACGGCTTGTGCAGGAAAACGCCGACTGGCCGCCCTGACGTGCGGTCAAGTTGATCCGCCAGCCAGGCCAATTGCGCCGCCTCATCCGCCAGGCCGGTTCCTAGAATCTGCGAGTTGAGCCCAAGCAACCGCCAGCCACCGAAATCTTCCGCCCACCAGTCAGGCCCGATGAGATCCCGGTACACCTTCAACCTCTCGATGGTCACCGGTTGGTCCATCATCGCAAAGCCTGGTTCCTCCCCGACATCATGATTTCCGGGAAGAACGCACATCCTGGACGCCGACATCCGATGCGCCGAAGCCGCAAATGCAATATCGGCAGGACGCGCCACGCCGTTGACGGTCAGGTCGCCCGTGTGAACAACCAGATCTGCTGACAACCTGTTGATGCACTTCATCGCCGCCAGATAG
Source organism: Minwuia sp. (assembly GCA_029210175.1). Classification (GTDB taxonomy): domain Bacteria; phylum Pseudomonadota; class Alphaproteobacteria; order Minwuiales; family Minwuiaceae; genus Minwuia. Next base: position 1,475 of record JARGPL010000007.1, read on the forward strand.
TTGTCGACGAAGAATGCCTGGCGGTCGCTCAGGTGCGTATCGGAGATCTGGACAAGCCGAAGGCCCTTCGATGCAGGATCAACCAAAGAGGTCGAATATCTCCGCCAAAGCCGTTGTCTGGCTGCCCCTCGTCGAGGATGGCACCAGAATGGGTGTCTTGATCCCGGCATCACGCCAGCGTTCAAGCCCCTCGAGAATGCGGGACGGCGGGCCCGACATGGTCACGCTGTCGAGCCACGCATCGCTCATCAGGGTTGGTATCCGGTCGAGATCACCTGCCTTCATGGCTGCTTCGATGTCCGTCATCTCCTCTTCAAATCCCGCTGCTGCCCAGTACTTGCGGTAATTCGGCAATTGCACATAGCGCGACAGGGTCTTGCGGTGGACGGCACGGCCAGCATCCACGTCGTCGTCGATCGCGGTTGGCACCATGGCAGCCGTGAAGAAGTCATCTTCCGCCGACCTGGCGCGCGCGGCGAGCTGACTGGCAACCGCGTCCCGCGGACCGTTGGCCCAGACCGCGCCATCGCCAACCTCGACCGCCAGATCGAGCATGCGGTCACGCAGGGTGGCCAAGACGAGTGGCGGCAGTTCACCGACTTCCTTGGATGCTTCACGCATCTCGGCAACATAGGCCCGCATGTCCGCCACCGGCTTGCGGGTCTGAGGTACACCATGACGATCCAGCGACGGGGCATGGCTGATCCCCAATCCCATGCGGAACCGGCCCTTCGAGACCTCATGCAGAAACGCCGCATTGTCCGCCAGCTGGCGCGCCGACTGGAAATAGATCGGCTGGATCGAACTGCCGACGACCAGGCGCGTGGTTTCCTGCAGGATCGCCTGACAGAACGGCAGGCATGCAGATACGCTGGTAACGAAAACTCCAGCGAACTCCCTGCTTTCCGCCTCCTTCGCGAACTCGATCATTCGGTGGCGACGCCCGGGCAGGGCGGCGATGGCAAGTGCGGGCTTCTGCATGACTGTTTGGTCCTCCCCTGGATCCTGATCGCTGCATGGTAGTCCGTTGCCACCCGAACAGACAATTGCGGCGTCACCAAAGAAATGCAGAACTCATTTCACAATCATCGGTATTCATACCGAACACAGGACTCAGCCGTTGAGAACAGGGGATGCCGCAACGCAATGCGCGAACCGGATCATCGCTGAGACCAACGCATGATTGGAGCAGCACGACCATGACGGAACACATCAAGATCAATGATACGGCCCCCCGTGCCGAATACGTTGGCGACGGAAGCACAACAGCGTTTCCCGCACCATTCCCCTTTCTTGCATCCGCCGATGTTCAGGTCTGGATCGCCAATACCCGGCAAGAAGAGATCACTGACTACACAGTCTCGGGTGCCGGAGAAACGTACGGCGGAACCGTGACCTTCGGACTGGCCCCGGCCAGCGGCTCAAGTGTGGTGATCTACCGCCGGGCGGGCGTGAAACGGCTATCGGACTTTCTTCCCGGCGGCAGCCTGCGGGCAGATACTCTGAACGAGGAATTTGACCGGTTGACCCTGTCGATGCAGGAAGTGACCACACGACTGGATCGGACGCTGCGACTGGCGGACCATGATGCAGGTCCGGTGCCCGCGTCGCTGCCGGCAGCTACTGCCCGTGCGTCACGCGTCCTTTCCTTTGATGCGGACGGGCAGCCGGTCGCCGGCCCGGAAACCAGCTCCCTTTCTGACATCGACGGTGCTGTCGTCGCAGCCACGGCAAGCGCGAGCGCGGCAGCGACGAGCGCCAGCGCAGCAGCCACCAACGCAGCCCTGGTCGGAGACATCGCGGCGCTGGTCCAGAACATCCCGGCCACGACTGCGGCCACAGGTGATGGCGCGGAACTGATCTTTGCCCTCAACCAGACACCGATCGATGCCAGGGCCCTCGTGGTGAGCCTTGACGGGGTTCTGCAGCATCAATCCGCCTATTCTGTATCCGGATCTGACATCGCTTTCACTGCGGCGCCGCCAGCCGGTGTGGCAATCGAGGTTCGGGACCTTTCTTCCACAGCCATCGTCAATGCTGTGCATGTATCGGATCTCGCGGCCATTTCTGCCGCGATCTCGACCGTGGCGAATGTCGCCGGTGACGTGTCAGCGGTTGTGGCGAACACAGGCAGCATCACCGACGTGGCAGACGACCTGAACGGGGCGAATACCATCGCAGCGGCGGTCACGTCAGCAACGAGCGCCGCAGCCAGCGCAACCGCGGCCAGCGCGTCAGAAACCAGTGCAGGTGGATCCGCGGCAACTGCAGTATCCAGTGCCGCTGCTGCGACAGGCAGTGCATCTTCCGCAGCGGAGGCACAGATCGACGCGGAGATTGCGAGAGCAGCAGCAGAAACAGCACAGACCGCCGCTGAAGCCGCTGAGACCAATTCCGCCTCAGCCGAGACGAACGCGGCATCAAGCGCCACTGCAGCGGCGGCAAGTGCGTCCAGTGCGGTTGCGGCGGTCGCCGGTGCATCCGGAGCAGCGGCACGTTCCGGGTTCCGCGCCCGCTTTGGCAAGACGCCATCAGCTGTAATGTCGTTCCATCTTGGCGATGTGTCGAACCTCACCCTGACGCGGGCCACGGCTGGCTCCGCGATCAACGAACAGGGCGGGCCGGAAAACGCCGCGATCGACACCGCCCGGATCGAGCATGACATCGGCACCAGTGAACGGCTGGGCCTGCTGCTGGAACCGGCGGGCACCAATCTGGTGAAGCGCAGCAGTGATCTGTCCCATTCGGACTGGGTGACGAATGCCGGATATTTCACCCGCACCGGCGGCAAGGCGGACCCGGCGGGTGGCAGCACAGCCACTCGTCTCCGCTGCGACATCGCTGGCACGGGCGCAGCGAACAGCATTCGGCAGTTCACTGCATCCGGCGGGTTCACCGACGGCGAAATGAGTATCTGGGTTCGCCGGGTATCGGGAACGGGCCGTGTCCGGTTCCTTCGCATGAATGGCAACCCCGGCGGGACCGACATCACGGCTGACCTGACGTCAGAATGGCAGCCGTTCTCCTACGCAGATACATCAGGCGGTGGCGGCTTCCTGTACTTCGGCGTCATGCTGGAAGTGCTGAATGACGAGATCGACCTGGCCTTTGCCCAGTGCGAAGGCGACAGCATCCACGAACTGGGTTCCTTCATCGAGACCACCACGGCCAGTGCCACGCGGTCTGCCGATCTGGCGACCGTCGACCTGTCTGTCCTGGCCGGATTCCGGCCCTCCGCATTCACGCTGATTGCCGACCTGACAATCAGGGGCGACGACGGCACGGCCCTGTCCATCGGCTTCGGTGCGTCTCAGGAGTGTGCGTTCGACGTCCAGTCCGGCGATCTGCACATCACCAGCAGCAACGGCCTGAACCTGACCGCCGCGTCCGGCCTCAGTCCGGGCGACCGGATACTGGTGGCGCTGCGCATGCAGGACGACAACGTGGCCGTGTCGGTCAACGGCGCGGCTGTCGTTACCGACACCAGCTACAGCATGACTGCCAATGCCAATGAATTGCAGTTGGGGTCCAACATTTCCGCTGCCGACCTGCTGGCCTGCGTGATCCACGAGGTCGCGTTCTTCGGCCCGCTTCCCGATGCAACGCTGGAGGCCATGAGCAATGTCTGACCATTTTCTGAAGTTCGATGATGCAGCAACAGGTGACGCTGCCCTGACGGCTGCGGGCATGGCCGGTGCCACAGGTCCGGGCTGGGCCGTGGAACGGCTCGGCACCCTGATGACCGCCGCCGTCATCGATGCCGATGGCGAAATTGTCGGCACACCGACAGCCCTGGCTGGTTATCACGTCAACATCCGTCTGATCGATACAGCGTTGCCGTCAAACCTGACGGCCGTCGAAATCTTTCCCGTGACACCCAATCGGAGGTTTGCCTGATGTCGTTGACCCGACCAGGCCGCATGATGTTCACCAGCATCGGTGACGCGGCAGAAAAAAGCGTGGGAACAGCTTCTGACCAATTGCCCACCAACAATGATATTCCGCAGCCTGCATTTGCCACACAGGCAGAGGCCGAGGCCGGGGCGATTTCGGTTAGGCACATGTCTCCACTTCGAACTGCGGACGCAATCTCTGCGCTGGGCCTGGGCCTGCGTCGGGGTGGATCGCTGGACCTTTCCTCGGGCACCGGCGGGATCATCACCAACCTGGGCGGAGTCGCGGATCCCGACGTGATCGAGATCCTGTTTGCCGGTGTTTCCGTTTCCGGCAGTGACCATCTGCTCGTCCGGCTTGGTGATTCTGCCGGGGTGGAGACCGAAAGCTACCAATCAGCCAGCGGCGCAAGCAGCGCCAGCGGTACCTTCGCCAGCAGCAGCACGGGACTGGTGATCTATCAGGGGGGTTCGGGCCACTGGAACGGATGCATGCAGCTCCGCCGCGTGACCGGCAATCTCTGGATATCCAGCCATGCGATTCAGATATCGGCCACAGGCGGCATTGCTGCCGGGGGAGGTCAGAAAGCGGTCACCGCAACGCTGGACAGGATCGCGATCGCGGTCAGCGGTGCGAACACGTTTGACGGGGGTTCCGTTCAGGTCCTTGCGGGCAAGGCGGGTTGAAATGGACACCGCAACCAAGCGAGGCCGGATGAAGGACAGGATCATGCTTGATTGGACATCATTGCTGCCCATCGGCCTCTTCCTCGCGGCACAGGTCATAGGTGCAGTCATTTGGGCGGCCACGTTCGAGGCCAAGGTGGCAAGCATGTCTGCGCAACTGGAGGCACGGATCGTCGCCCTGGAAGCCAATGTTGCCGACAACGCCACGATAAGACGCCGGATGTGGGACCGTATCGAGCGGCTGGACCGGACCAGTACAACGGTTGATGAGCGGACCCGCATCATGGCGGAGCAACTGACCCGAATCTATCAACAGCTCATCCGTGTTCAGCAGGATCAGAACGACTGACTGTTCCGGGAATAGATGACTACTCCCTGCCGATCTCACCCGACCCATGCCCGGCGCTTTTCAAGCAGGTGCCGGGTGCGGGTCGGTGAGATCGCATCTTGGATGCTGTCAAGGTCGGGGCCGAAAGACATGGCCGACCAGCCAGCGGTGCAGCGGCAACATCGGCCTGAAAACCGCGATCAGATAATCGATACATTCCGGACTGAAGACCCTGTCGGCCTGCGACAGATCTCCTCGTACGACCAGGCCCCGATACCGGTACCAGTCTGCGCCAGGCGAATCTGTCTGGTCCCTGGGCACACGCTTCAGCGCCGGATCGCCCAATACCATTCCGGCACCTGCCCGTGCCTCCGAAACAGCAGTCTCGAGTTCGTCCAACGCGGTCTGGTCATGCAATGCATCATGATAGCGTTGCAGTTCAGGCTTGCCGAACATCCAGTGGCCAACCCCTGCACCGACCCCATCTGGCCGTATGACAAGGTGAAGACCTGAAGAAGCCATCGGCTTGTCACCTTCCCAGAAGACCATGTGCAACCGACACTTGTAGGGGGACTTGTCGGCAGAAAACCTTACATCTCGATTGATGCGCCGAATGGAGCCATTGATTCTCGGTTCGGCACGAATGGCAGGAAGCTCCGCCCGCAGCGCGCTGCCCAGGCGGCTGACCAGCTCCTCGGCCGGTGCGAGGAAATCCGACTGATAGGCTGAGCGATTGGCGTCAAACCAGGCCTTGTTGTTTTCAGCTTCCAGTTCCGCCAGAAATCCGCGCGTTTCCCGTGGAACACCCTGATAGGTCATCGCTCTCTCCCGATCATCTTCCACGGCCCGCGATGGCCCCGACGGACCATTCTGTGCCTCGCTGTCGCCACCAAAGCACACTTGCCTGCGCCGGAACCAATGTCACACTGCATTGTTGTCTGGTTCAGGGGAGTCGAAGACATGACCGAGTACGATCTTATCATCCGCAATGCCCGCATTCACGATGGCCTGGGCGGCGCCGAGCGCCGTGGTGACATGGCGGTTCACAAGGGCCGGATCGCCGCCGTTGGCGATGTGTCCGGGACCGGCAGGACTGAGATCGATGCAGAGGGTCAGGTGCTCATGCCTGGTGTCATCGACATTCACACCCACTACGATGCCCAGCTTACCTGGGACCCGACAGCTTCGCCCTCACCCGCGCTGGGCGTGACAACGGTCGTCATCGGCAATTGCGGTTTCGGCATAGCACCGGCCACGCCGGACGCGCGCGATACCCTGCTGGCCAACCTGTCCGTCGTGGAGGCGATGTCACTGGACAGCCTGCATGCGGGTGTCGACTGGTCATTCGAAAGTTTCGGCGAGTACCTGGATCTGATCGACAGCAAGCGCCCGTTTCCCAATGTCGCCGCCCTCGCCTCCCATTCCGTCATGCGGACAGTCGTGATGGGCGCAGACGGATCGGAGCGCGCGGCGACAGCCGATGAACTGCAACGGATGCAGGACCTCCTGGCAGATGCGATGCAGTCCGGAGCCATAGGTTTCGGGTCATCGACGTTCGAGAACCATTTCGGTGCGGAAAACAAGCCCGTGCCGTCCCGCCTCGCGGAGTGGGATGAGTTTCGTGCCTTTGCCCGGACGATGGGGGAGGCCGGTGGCGGCATCATGATGGCCACCTGTGGCGACCGCATGGACGTTCCCTTCCTGGGGGAATTGTCCGACATTTCCGGCGGCACCACGATCTACGCCCCGATGCTGCATTTCTCCAACCAGCCAGACCGCGCCATCGGCATCGCCAGGGCCTGTGCGGAACAGCGCGGTCAGGGGCGCGCGGTCTTCGCGCAGTGTTCCTGTCAGCCGCTTTCGATGGACTTCACACTGGCCTCCGCCTACCCGATGCTGACCATTGATGGCTGGCCGGAGAGCGCGCCGGTCGAGCAACTGAAGGCAGCCTTCGCAGACCCGAAACGCCGCCAACGCATTCGCGAGGCGCTGAAGGTGCCGTCGGGCACGCGGATTTTCAATGGTCACTGGTCGCGCGTGGAGGTCACCATCGCCCGTGACTCCGAGAATGCGTCACTGGAAGGCAGGACAATTGCCGACATAGCGACGGAGCGTGATGCCGATCCGCTGGATGTCTTCTTCGACCTGGCCCTGTCGGAAGGGCTGGAAACGACCTTCACTGCCAAACTGCTGAATGTGGAAGAGGATGCGGTCGGCGAACTGCTTTCCATGGACGGCAACCTGGTCAGCCTGTCGGACGCTGGAGCACATCACACGTTCTTCTGCGACGCCGGGTTCGGCATGCATTTCCTGGGGCACTGGGTGCGTGAGCTGGGGGTCTTCGACCTGGCCAGCGCTATCGTGAAGCTGACGTCCGAACCGGCTGAGGTCTACGGGCTGACCGGGCGCGGTTCGCTGATACCAGGCAATGCGGCGGACTTCATCCTGATCGACCCGGACCTGATCGGCATCAGCAAGACCCAGCGCCTGAAGGACCTGCCTGCCGGTGGGGAGCGCCTGGTCCGCAGTGCACCCGGGCTGCGCGGCACCTGGGTCAATGGCGTGCAGGTCTTTGATGGCGAGGGCTACTGCGAGGTTACCGGGCCGGGTGACGTGATCCGCCGCGACCCCCGGCAACTGACCGCAGCGGCAGAGTAGAAACGGCATCATGGATTTCTCGGTGATCATCTCGGAGGTACGTGACTGGATCAGCCGGTTACTGAGTGCTGAGGGATCGCTGGGTGATACGCTGCTCAGCCCCTGGAACCTTTATCAGGTTGCCATCCTGGTGGGCCTGATCGCCCTGGCGCATCTGCTGTCGCGCCTGATCGCACCATTCGTTGAAACCGCGGGGCAGATGGGTCCGCGCCGGGTATCCGCCCTCAGTTCCGCGCTGGTGCACCGCAAACGGTCGATCCTGCTGGCAATCCTGCTCTGGCTGACGGTCCTCACGATGCAGGAGGTGACCTGGCCCAGCCGATCATTCTATCTGGCGATTGCCGCCAATCTGGTCACCGCCTGGGTCATCATTTCCCTGCTGACGCGACTGATCAGCAATCGCCTGCTTGGCAGGACAATCGCCCTCATCATCTGGGCCGTTGCCGCGCTGAACATCACCGGTGTCCTGCCTGCGGTCATTGCCGCGCTGGAGGCATCGACGTTCGGTATCGGAGAGCGGCAGGTCTCCCTGTTGGCCATCGTCAACGGAATGATCATCGCACTCGCCTTGATCTGGGCAGCGATCATGATCAGCCGCCTGGTGGAACAGCGCATCTTCGCGACGCCGGACCTGGCGCCGGCTACGCAGGTCCTGCTGTCGAAGCTGTTGCGGATCGTGCTGCTGACCGGTGCGGTGTTCTTTGCTCTCGACCTCACCGGAATAGACCTCACCGCGTTGGCGGTCTTCTCCGGTGCTGTCGGTCTGGGCGTCGGTTTCGGGTTGCAGAAGGTCGTGTCGAACCTGATCAGCGGCTTCATCCTGCTGACGGACAAGTCGATCAAGCCTGGTGACGTCATCACGGTCGACGAGACATATGGCTGGATCAACAAGCTGAACGCCCGCTACGTCTCCGTGGTCACGCGGGACGGACGCGAGTTCCTGATCCCCAATGAAGATCTGATCACCAATCAGGTCATCAACTGGTCCTATTCGGACAAGCAGATCCGGTTGGAGATCAAGTTCGGCGTGGCCTATGACAGCGATCCCCACCTGGTACGCGAGATCGCGGTTGAGGCAGCAATGTCTGCCGACCGCGTGTTGCCGGATCCAAAACCGGTCTGCCACCTGGTCGAGTTTGGCGATTCATCCATCGACTTCGTTCTCCGGTTCTGGATCATCGATCCGGCGGAAGGTGTGGTGAACATCAAGGGCAAGGTCTTCCTGGCACTCTGGGATACGCTGAAGGAACATGACGTCAAGATTCCCTTCCCGCACAGGGAAGTCATCCTGCGCGAACCTCCGAGGGCTGGCAAACCGCCCGAGACGTGATAGATCGCTGCAGGACCTGCGCGCGACCATCTGGCCAGCGCGCCCGAGCAGATGGGAAAGGCCGACGCATGGCAACGAAGATCAATTCAGGAAACTTCTTTGAGGATTTCCGTGTCGGCCAGGACCTGCCGCACGCCACACCGCGCACCGTCACCACCGGCGACGTCGCCCTCAATATCGCCCTGTTCGGCGGACGTTTCGCGTTGCAGTCCGCTGATACGGTGGCGCAGGCCCTTGGCTTGCCTGCAAGTCCGGTGGATGACTGGCTGGTGTTTCACATCGTCTTCGGCAAGACGGTGCCGGATGTGTCGCTGAACGCCGTCGCCAACCTTGGCTATGCGCAGGGCCGGTTTCTGAAACCGGTCTATCCGGGGGATACCCTGTCGGCCAAGTCCACGGTCATCGGCCTGAAGCAGAATTCCAATGGCAAGACAGGGACGGTCTATGTCAACTCGATTGGCCGGAACCAGCATGGCGATGTTGTGCTCGACTATTGCCGCTGGGTCATGATCCGCAAGCGCGATGAAGCGGCCCCTGCGCCGGAACCGGTCGTGCCCGACCTGCCGGACCGGGTTGACCCCGAAAGCCTGGCCGCGCCGCAGATTGATCTGGCAGGTCTGGACGATGCAGTGACCGGCAGCCCCTGGCGGTTCGAGGACTATGCGGTCGGCGAACGCATTGATCACGTGGATGGTGTCACCATCGAAGAAGCCGAGCACATGATGGCCACGCGGCTCTACCAGAACACCGCCAAGGTCCACTTCAATCAGCACACCGAAGGCCAGGGGCGCTTTGGTCGGCGGCTGATCTATGGCGGACATGTCATCAGCCTTGCACGATCGCTGGGGTTCAACGGGCTCGGCTCGGCCATGTGGGTCGCCGCGATCAACGGCGGCGCCCACACAGCGCCGACATTTGCCGGTGACACCATCTATGCCTGGTCCGAAGTGCTGGAAATCGCCGATTTGCCTGGTCGCCGCGACCTTGGCGCATTGCGGTTGCGCACGGTTGCCACCAAGAACCGTCCATCAGGCGAATTCGCCGACATGGGTTCCGATGGCAAGCGCGATCCCGATGTCGTGCTTGATCTGGACACCTGGGTTCTGGTTCCGCGGCGGGGGTGACAGGCGTGTCGGATGATTCACCCGCCATTGCCCGCGACCTGATCCGACGGTTGCCGACGGCCACCCTGTCGACCAGGACCGCCGATGGCGGATGGCCCTATGGCAGCCTGGTGCTGGTGGCAACGGATACGGACGGCAGTCCGATCCTGCTGATCTCCACCCTGGCGCAGCATACGCGCAACCTGATGGCAGACGCGCGCGCCTCGCTGTTGTTCGATGGCACGGTCGGTCTGGATAAAAGGCTGACCGGGGCACGAATCACCGTGCTGGGGGAGGCCCGTGCGTGCGATGAGCCGAGCGTGCGCGCGCGCTTCCTTGCACGCCACGGCTCTGCAGCAGGCTACGCGGATTTCGGGGATTTCAGCTTCTGGCGGCTGACCAGCCAACGGGCACATCTGGTCGCCGGGTTCGGGCGGATCACCTGGGTGGAACAGGACGAATTGCTGCCTGATTTTGGCGACATTTCAGAGCTTGGGTCGGCCGAGGCGGATGTGATTGCCCACATGAACGCGGACCATTCGGATGCCGTGGCGCTCTATGCCAATATCCTGTGCCGCCGCCCCGGTGTCGGCTGGCGGTTGACCGGCATCGACCCGGAAGGCGCCGACATGGCACGTCCGGGCGATCACTGCCGCATCACGTTCGACAAGCACGTGGCCACCGCGGAGGCAGCACGGGTCGAACTGGTGCGCAAGGTGAAACAGGCGCGGGCAATGATCAGCGGCTGATGATCCGATAGCGCACCACACGGTCGTTGCCAGAGTCCGATATCCAGACCTTGTTGCCCCTGATCTCGACACCTTCCGGCGTCCTGAACGCGCCCGGCCCCACGCCCGGCGACCCGGATCCCAGCGTCAGCAGCAGTGTCCCATCAGCAGCAATGACCTTGATCTGATGGCTGTTCTTGTCTGCCGCAATGACGGTCCCGTCCGGCAGGACATCCTGATAGCGGACGCCATTGAAGCCATAGGTCGGGCCGGACCATTCATTCAGAATCTGCAGGTCCGGGGAAAGCAGCAACATCCGGTGGTTGCCTGCATCCGCCAGCCAGATGTTCCCGTCCGGCGTGATCTCCAGATCATGCGGTGACCTGAGCCCTTTCAGTTCGCCAACGACCTCACCGTCCTGATAGGCGACCACATTTCCGGACCACGCCCCGGCGACGTAGATCCGACCGTTCGGATGGGCCAACACCCCTTCCGGCCCCCGGATTCGATCCGTCAGTTCACTCACCTGCGTGGCCATCAGACCGGCCAGGGCATAGACAATGACGCGGTTGTTGTGGGTGTCGGCGACATAGGCCAGTCCGGTGGCATCGAAATCGATGTCATGGGTGCCGGACTGGTGGTCCGAGCCAAAGCTCGCCACCAGCTGCAGGGTGACCGGGTCCAGGATGGCGACACGGTTGTTCCCGACATCAGCCACGAAGAGGTGGCGTCCGTCCGGCGACAGCTTCAGGTCATGCGGATTGTCCATCCGCTCCGCACTTGCGGCTTCGAACTCCATTTCGAACGCGTGGGCGTTCAGAGACAGGCATGTCCCCAGCACGAGTATCAGCAGCGAAAGGGGATGCCGCATGTCGTTCTCCAATCCTTATTGCAGGGTGCCCAGCACCGTGACGTCTCCGTCTGCACCGATGGTCATGAACACCATTTCACCTGTGGAGATGTTGATACCCGTCAGCGCCCGCACGTTGGTGCGATGGCTGACCATGATCAGGGGCTGATCCCCCTGCCAGTCCACCAGCCACGAACGCAGCGCAGCGGTCTGGGGTTCCCGCCTTTCCGGTCGGCTGTAAACGGAATCCAGCGGCTGAAGGTTTTCCACCTGACCAACACCCAGCAGTTCCGCCGTTTCCCAGCATCGGCACCAGGCGCTGGATCGGACAACGGCCTGCCCCAGACCATTCGCGCGCAGCCGATCCCCGATTGCGCGCGCTTCGTCGCGGCCAAAGTCGGACAGGTTGCGCTGGGTAACACATTCATTGACGTCAAATCCTGCCGGATCGCCAGTGCCGGGGGCCAGGGCGTGGCGCATGAGGATCACAGCGCGACCATCACGCACTGCCTGCCAGAGTTCAGCTTCAGTCGCCGTATTGGCTTGTGAGGAACCAACGAACGAAACACTGGCGAAAATGCCGAGAAGCAGCAGCGCACCGACGCGGCCAAACCATGTCATGACTTATTCTCCAGACCCTGTTGATCCACCAGACCCTGGCGGGCGGCGGCGATCGCTTCCCTCACTACGGTCCGATCGCCCACATGGTTTGCCAGCAACAGGTTCAGCCGTGCAGAAAAGGCCAGCGCGTCGTCAGAAGAAAGCCGTTGTACAGCGTCGATCAGCTCCTGATAGAAGCCATCCGGATCCGCGATGTTCGGGTCATGCCTGAGACCGCTCATGCTCGTTCCCCCGAGACAGTTGCCAGTGCGGCAGACAGATCTGCCGCTGTGGGTACTTTCCAGCTGGCCATGACGTGCTGGTCGGGCCTGATCAGTATGGCCCCGCCGTCGGTCGCGCCAAAAGCCGCCGCAATCTCGCCTGACGGATCGCTGAAGTCCCGACCTTCGCACAGGACCTCGACCGGTATCCGGCCATCGACCCGAAGCGCTTCAGGCTGGTTGCCGAAGACAAGCAGCACGAACCCCTGGCCGACGAGTCCGATCAAGTGACGGGCCGATGCCGAAGACGCACCGTCCACCGGCAAGGCAGGCACGGGACTGCCGGGGCCGACCGGACCCTGCAGTTCGTCCACACCATTCAGGGGGCTGCTGGTCAGGTGCGCCGGTACGGACAGGCGGCCCGAGTTGACCAGGGTCCGGGCGAAGGCATGATCGCGGGCAAGATCGAGCACCGCGTTGCGATAGACTTCTGACACCCGGGTCTTCGGCGTGATGAAATCGGTCGCTCGGGTCGAATTCAGGATGTTCTCATCTGCCGCGAAACGACGTTCGGCATCATAGGTATCCAGCAAGGCCGGGTCCGCCGAACCGTCGACGACCAGGGCCAGTTTCCAGGCCAGATTGTCCGCATCCTGCACCCCGCCGTTGCCGCCCCTGGCGCCAAACGGGCTGACCTGATGCGCGGCGTCGCCGACAAACAGCACCCGGTCATGGCGGTAACGCTCGATGGACCGGCACTGAAAGGTATACAGCGACTTCCATTCCAGTTCGAACGGGGTATCGGGGCCAATCATGCGGCGGATGCGGGCAAACACATTCTCGTCGCGCAATTCTTCCTCGCGATCCACGTCCCAGCCCAGCTGAAAGTCGAGCCGCCAGACATTGTCCGACTGGCGATGCATCAGGGCTGACGCTTCCGGCCCCCAGGGGGGATCGAAGTAGAACCGGCGAATGGCCGGACCTTCCCGCTGCATGACGATGTCAGCGATCAGGAAATGATCCTCGAACACCTGCCCGGTGAAGCTGAGGCCCATCTGGCCACGAATCGTGGACCGCACGCCATCGGCGGCGATCAGCCAGTCGCAGGGCTGGGTATAGCTGCCGTCCGGTGTTTCCACATGCAGGCTGGCACCTGTGGCATTGCTGGTCATGCCAGCAACCCGATGGCACCAGCGCAGATCGATCAGCGCTTCCTGCTGCGCCCGCTCGACCAGAAACTGCTCGACGTAGTACTGCTGGATATTGATGAAGGCAGGGAAAGGCGAATGCGGATTTTCCTGCATGTTGAAGGCATAGAGCTGTTCATCGCGATAGAACACATGCCCCTCGTTCCAGGTCACGCCCTTCTGCATCATGGGTGCCGCAACACCAAGCCGGTCCCAGATCTCCAGCGATCGCTTTGCCTGACAGATGGCGCGACTGCCGTCGGAGACCGTGTTGTCTTCGTCCAGCACCACGCAGGCGGTGCCCCGTTGCGCCAGATCCAGTGCCATGGTCAACCCGACCTGCCCACCACCGACAATCACGACAGATGCCCGTGGCGCCTCCGCACCGACAACATCCGGCGCGCGATAAGGATAGCTGGGGTAGGCATATGTTCCCATCGGATCAGGCCTCCGTCATCCCTTGGGGCGCTTGTCGACGATGCGCTGTGCCTTGCCCATGGATCGCGCAACGCCGCCGACGGCCTGCATGTCGATCCGCGCGGACAGTCCGCACATGGTCTTGATCCGCGCAGACAGGTGGCTGCCGGCAGCATCGCAGGCAGTCTGATCGCCTGCCACTTCCGCCTTGGGCTCGACCCGAATGGTCAACTGATCAAGGTTTCCAGGGCGCTCCACCAGCAACTGGTAATGCGGGCTCAAACGTTCATCCTGCAGCAACAGCTCCTCGATCTGCGTCGGGAACAGGTTCACGCCGCGGATGATCAGCATGTCATCCGACCGACCTGTGATCTTCTCGATCCGGCGATGGCTGCGCGCCGTCCCCGGCAGCAGGCGCGTCAGGTCCCGCGTCCGATAGCGGATCATCGGCAGGGCTTCCTTGGTCATCGTGGTGATGACCAGTTCGCCGAATTCTCCGTCGGGCAGGACCTCACCCGTTTCGGGGTTGATGATCTCCGGATAGAAATGGTCTTCCCAGATGTGCAGCCCGTCCTTGGTTTCCAGGCATTCGATGGCGACACCGGGCCCCATGATCTCCGACAGGCCGAAGATGTCGACAGCCTGCATGCCAGCGCGCGACTCGATTTCCGTGCGCATGCTTTCGGTCCATGGCTCCGCGCCAAAGATGCCGATCTCGATCGGGCTGGCTTTCGGATCCAGGCCCATCCGCTCCATCTCGTCAGCGATGGCGAGCATGTAGCTGGGGGTGACCATGATGACCCGGGCGCCAAAGTCGTGAATCAGCTGTACCTGCTTCTCGGTCTGGCCACCTGACATGGGCACGACGGAACAGCCCAGCCGCTCGGCACCGTAATGGGCGCCGAGACCACCGGTGAACAGCCCGTAGCCGTATGCCACATGAACAATGTCGCCGGGACGGCCACCGGCAGCGCGTATCGACCGGGCCATCAGATCGGCCCAATTATCGATATCGCGCTGGGTGTAGCCAACAACCGTGGGCTTGCCCGTCGTGCCGGAAGACGCATGAATGCGCACCACCTGCTCCCGCGGCACGGCAAACATGCCGAAGGGATAGTTGTCGCGAAGATCCGTCTTCACGGTGAAGGGGAACTTCGCCAGATCGCCGAGCTGTTTCATGTCATCGGGGTGAGCGCCAACAGCGTCGAACGCACCACGAAAATGCGCCACGTTCTCGTAGGCTTGCCGCAGTGACCATTGCAGCTGCCGCAGCTGGAGCGCGGAAAGCTCATCGCGACTGGCGTGTTCGATGGCTTCAGGGGTGGCGCGCGGGTCGGTCATGAAACAGTCTCCATCCTGTCGTCTCTGGATCGTCTTCTTGTTGTCGGTGGTTCCGCCCGCCGGCCTAGCGGGTCACGGGCATGTCGGGCACCAGGCTGCCCTTGATCGTCGCGGTCTGCCCGCGGAAGACAGCGACCTTGTCGCCCCGCTGGTTGGTGACAGCCACATCATAGATTCCCGTCCTTCGGGTCAGCGAGACTTCCTCCGCCGTGGCCGTCAGTACATCGGCTTCCGCCGTGGGCCGCAGGAACGTGATCTGCGTGCTCTGCGCCACTGCGTTCTGATTGTAGGAATTGCAGGCATAGGCCAGCGCCGTGTCGGCCAGCGTGAAGGTCATGCCACCATGCCCCATGTCGTGCCCGTTCAGCATTTCGCGCCGGACAATCATGCGCAGCACGGACCGCCCCGGGGCGATCTCCACCACATGAATGCCGAGGCGTCGCGCGGCCCGGTCCGACTGCATCATGACGCGGGCGGCGGCCTCCGCTACCGCCTGTGCCTGTACCTGTACCTGTGCCTGTAACTGTACCTTTGCTTGTGCCTCGGCATGATCCGGCCCGGCGCCCATGCTCAACGTCCCTTGAACGCGGCGGGGCGCTTCTCCAGAAACGCCTTGACGCCCTCGGCGAAATCTTCGGTCGAACCGGCGTCACGCTGATACTCGCGTTCCCAGTCCAGTTGCGTGTCCAGCGTGTGGGTGAAGCTGTTCTGGACTGCATTGCGGATCAGACCCAGACCGCGGGTCGGGCCCGTCGCCAGCTTCTGCAAGATCTTCTCGCCTTCTGCGGCCAGGGCGTCGTCATCCACGACCTTCCAGACCAGGCCCCAGTCAGCAGCCTGTTCCGCCGATATCTTCTCGCCCAGCAATGCCATGCCCAGCGCGCGGGCACGTCCGACCATGCGCGGCAGGTACCAGGTCGACCCGGCATCCGGCACCAGCCCGATGTTGCAGAACGCCTGCAGGAAGCTGGCCGAGCGGGCGGCAATGATGATGTCACAGGCCATCGCCAGGCTCATCCCGGCACCGGCGCAGGGGCCATTGACCAGCGCCACGATGGGTTTCTCAGAAGACCGCATGGCCTGTACCATCGGGTTGTAGGCGATCTCCAGCGCCTTGCCCGCATCGGACGACGCGTCCGCACCTTTCGACACACCGGTGGACGACAGGTCGGCACCGGCACAGAACCCGCGGCCCGCGCCCGTGATGGCTATGGCCCGTGCGGACGCATCCGTCTCTGCCTGCTCCACTGCCGCAGCGATCTCCAGCGGCATCAGGTCCTTGAAGGCGTTCAGCCGCTCCGGCCGGTTCAGGGTAATCCAGGCCACGCCATCGCGCACTTCGTAAAGGATATGGTTGAATTCCATCGTCATCATCTCCTGGTCGTTTGCTGCTCAGCGCCCCTTGAAGGCGGCCGGGCGTTTTTCGATGAAGGCAGCGACGCCTTCGGCAAAGTCAGCAGTCGCACCCGCCGTGCGCTGCATTTCACGTTCTTCCGCCAGCTGTTCGTCCAAGGTGGCGGTCTGGGAATGGCGCAGGGCCTGCTTGATCAGGTCATAGGCGCGGGTCGGTCCCTTCGCCAGACGGTCAGCAATCGCGCCCGCCCGCTCCAGCAGCTTGTCATCGTAGGCACATTCCCAGATCAGGCCCTGATCAGCGGCATCGGGGCCGGAGAGCCGATCCCCGGTCAGTGCCATGCCCAGCCCCCGTGACCGGCCGCCATGGCGCGGAAACAACCAAGACCCACCCAGGTCCGGGACGATGCCGAGGTTGGGGCCGAACGTGAGCTGGAAGTAGGATGAGCGCGCCGCGATGACGATATCGCAGGCCAGTGCCAGGGACGCACCGCCACCCGCGGCGGGACCATTCACAGCCGCGATGACGGGCTTGGACAGGGCGGCCAGTGCCCGCATCATCGGGTTGAATTCAGCCTCGATTGCGGCTGCCACCAGGTCGCCGGGCCGCCCGTCACTTTCCGTCAGCCGCTTCAACAGGCTCAGATCGGCACCGGAACAGAACGCACGTCCCGCGCCGGTCAGCACGATGGCACGCACGGTCGTATCGCGTTCAACTGCCTCGAAGCCATGCCAGAGCGCCATCGTGAGACCGCGGTCCAGTCCATTGAGAACGGCGGGCCGGTTCATGGTCATCCAGGCAACGCCGTCACGAATATCGATAAGAAGTGGTTCTTCAGCCATCCGAAATCCTCCCAGCCCCGTATATGCCATGGCGGAAGGTCTGACGAACAGACCCGAAGCAGAAACAGTGTCGTTGCGAACATGAACCTGTCGGGATAAATGAACCATATGGTTAATTCTGAAGAAGTCCTGGATCGTACATTCGGTGCCCTGTCTGATCGTACGCGCCGCGCCATCCTGCGCCGCTTGTCTGCGGGGGAGGCGACGGTCGGTGAACTGGCCGCGCCATTCGACATGTCGATGCCTGCAATCACCAAGCATCTGAACGTGCTGGAAACGGCTGGACTGATCCAGCGGCAACGGGACGGGCGCATGAAACGCTGCTCCGTACGCCAGGACGGGCTGAAACCTGCAGAGGACTGGCTGACCGGTCAGACCATGTTCTGGAACGGTCAACTGGATCAGCTTGAAACCTTCCTTGCCCGGGAAAAAGCCGCCAGCGATGCCTGACAGCGCCTGAACGCGCGGCGATGAAGGTCATCGCCAGACTTGACGTTCGAGGGCTGACGCCCGCATCAAACTGCAATATAGCGCATGTTCCGATAGTCACTGTCCAAAAAACTGCAAAATATTGCACTCGACCTCCCTGACTGCTAAACCGCACTGTCAAAGAAGAAGCGCGGGCAGGAAAGCTGTCGTCGTCCACGACGAAAGCCGCTACGCTCCGCGACGACAGGTTAGGCGAAAGCAAAAATGGGAGGCTTCGCAAGATGCTCAAACGCACAATCACGCTTGCCGCAGGCGCAGCAATGCTGGCCACGACGGCCATGGCCGCTGATCCGGTGAAGATCGGTTTCGTGACCACCTTGTCCAAGGGACCTGCAGTGCTGGGGCGCGACATGCGCGACGCAGCAGAGCTGGCCATGGAACACATCGGCGGCAAGATGGGCGGTCGCAACGTCCAGATCATCTACAAGGACGACCAGATCAATCCCGGTGTCGGCAAGAAGGAAACCGATGAGCTGGTACAGAAGGAACGGGTGGATTTCGTCACCGGTTACATCTGGAGCCACGTTCTTCTGGCGTCCTACAAGTCCGTGGTCGGCAATGGCCCGATCATGGTTTCAGCCAACGCAGGCCCGTCACAGATTGCAGGTGAGCTCTGCCACGAGGATTTCTTCTCCACGTCCTGGCAGAACGACCAGACTCCGGAAGCCATGGGTGAGGTTCTCAACCAGCTCGGCATCAAGTCGATCTATGTGATGGCCCCGAACTATGCCGCCGGCAAGAACATGGTCGCGGGCGTCGAGCGCACCTACAAGGGCGAGATCCTGGGCAAGGATTTCACCAAGTGGCCTGACCAGCTCGACTTCTCTGCCGAGCTTGCCAAGGCCCGTGCAGCCAAGCCGGGTGCCGTGTTCGTGTTCTATCCCGGTGGTGCCGGTGTCCAGTTCCTGAAGCAGTACGATCAGGCTGGTCTGAAGGAAACCATTCCGCTGTACACGGTGTTCACCGTTGACGCGACCAGCCTGCCGGTCGTGAAGGACCTGGCACTGGGCAGCCTGGCGACCCAGATGTGGTCCCCCGACCTGGACAATGCCGCGAACAGGAAGTTCGTGGATGGCTTCAAGGCCAAGTATGGCCGCTTCCCGTCGTTCTATGCGGCGCAATCCTACGACGCGATCATGCTGATCAAGTCTGGCGTTGATGCCGTGAATGGCGATACCGCGAACAAGGCCGGCATGCGCGCCGCCATGAAGAAGGCCGACTTCGGCTCCGTCCGCGGCAAGTTCGAGTTCGGCAACAACAACTTCCCCATCCAGAACTTCTACCTGCGGGAAGCCGTGAAGAATGATGCCGGTGAGCACACCCTGAAGACCGTGCGAACGGTCTATACCGCGCATCAGGACAACTACCACTCGAAGTGCCCGATGAACTAAGGGCCGTTTGCCAGATGCTGATGTCCCCGGGGCGCGTGCGCTTCGGGGACGTCGCGTTTGGCGGCTTGTGCTGAGACACCATGAACTGGATCCTCCTCATAGAGCAGTGCCTGAACGGCATTCAGCTGGGACTCCTGCTGTTCCTGCTGGCGGCCGGTCTGACGCTGGTATTCGGCATCATGGATCTGGTGAACCTGGCGCATGGTTCGCTCTACATGGTGGGCGCCTATTTCGCAGCGACCTTCACGGCATGGACCGGGTCATTCGTCCTCGCGATCGTGCTGACCCTGCCCGCCACACTGATCGTCGGCGCGGTGGTGGAAATCGTCTGCCTCCGATCGCTCTACAACCGTGACCACCTTGATCAGGTGCTGGCGACCTTCGGGCTGATCCTGTTCTTCAACGAGCTGGTGCGGCTGGTCTGGGGTCCTGCGGGCCTGAGTGTTCCGCTGCCCGAGTTCCTGTCCAGTTCGCTGGAACTGCTGCCCGGCCTGATCTATCCCAGCTACCGCCTGGCGATCATCCTGGCATCTCTCGCCGCAGCCTTCTTCCTTTACTGGCTGGTGGCGCGGACGCGGATCGGCATGCTGATCCGCGCCGGTGCGTCGAACCGGGAAATGGTCGGGGCGCTTGGCATCAATATCCGGTTCCTGTTCACCATCGTCTTTGGTCTGGGTGCCGCCCTCGCCGGCTTTGCCGGGCTGATGGCCGCGCCGATTTCCACGGTGGAGATCGGCATGGGCGAGAACGTGCTCATCCTCGCCTTCGTCGTCATCGTCATCGGCGGCATTGGCTCGATCCGTGGCGCCTTCGTCGCGGCAATCCTGATCGGGCTGATCGACACGGTTGGCCGGGCATTCCTGCCTGACGTGATCGGCACCTTCTTCGACGATGAATTCGCCGATGCCGCCGCCCCCGCCCTTGCGTCCATGAGCATCTATCTGCTGATGGTTGTCATCCTCGCCTTCCGCCCCGAAGGCCTGTTCTCGGCGAAGAGCGGATGAGCGCATGATCAGCATCCGCTACGGCTTCATCGCCTTCGTGATGATCGCACTCGCTGCCGTACCAACAGTGGCAGTGGCCATCGACGAACCGTTCTATGTCTCGATGTTCACCCGCATGCTGGTCATGGCCATCGCGGCCTGCTCCCTGAACCTCGTGCTGGGCTATGGGGGGATGGTCAGCTTCGGCCACGCCGCCTACCTGGGGCTGGGCGCCTATGTCGTGGGCATCGGGTTCTACCATGCCTCCAACGACGGCATGGAATGGGCACTGAACGGCTGGATGCACCTCGCACTGGCCATCATCATTCCCGGTCTTGTGGCATTGCTGGTCGGCGCGATCTCGCTGCGCACGCGCGGCGTCTACTTCATCATGATCACCCTCGCCTTCTCGCAGATGCTCTACTACTTCTTCATCGGGCTGGAACGCTATGGTGGCGATGACGGGCTGAGCCTGTGGTTCCTGAGCGATTTCGGCGGCGTCATGGACATGAATGACGACGTGCACCTCTATTACCTGTCCTACGGTCTGCTGCTGCTGATCCTCTTCATGCTCTACCGGCTGGTGAATTCACGCTTCGGCATGGTGATCAAGGGCGCGAAATCAAATGAGCGGCGGCTGATGGCCGTTGGCTTTCCCACCTATCGCTACCGCCTGGTCGCGTTTGGCATCTCCGGCGCCATCTGCGGCGTCGCGGGCTTCCTGATGGCCAACCAGTCGGAGTTCGTCAGCACGGCGGAAATGCACTGGGTCCATTCGGGCGACCTGATCGTCATGGTCGTGCTCGGCGGCATGGGCACCTTGTTCGGACCCGTGCTGGGTGCCGTCGGATTCCTGATGCTGGAACAGTACCTGCCGGAGATGATCCGGGGCGGCTGCGAGGTCATCGGCGGCAACGATTGCGGCGTCGCCGGAGAATACTGGAAGATCGTATTCGGTCCGCTGCTGATCATGATCGTGCTGTTCGCCCGGGGTGGCATCGACGGCCTGTTGCAGGGGAAGGTGGGGCGCAATGGCTGACGCGCTGACCATCACCGACCTCGTGAAGCAGTTCGGGGGCCTGACCGCAACGGATCACCTTTCCCTGTCCGTGGATGAAGGCGAAGTGCATGCCGTGATCGGCCCGAACGGGGCAGGCAAGACCACGCTGATCGGGCAGTTGACCGGCGAGATCACGCCCAATTCAGGGTCGATCCGATTTGCGGGCCGCGAGATCACGGGATTGCCTGTGCATCGCCGTTCCATGCTTGGTCTGGCCCGATCCTTTCAGATCACCAACGTGCTGGCGGATTTCTCGGCCAAGGCAAATGTCGCGCTGGCCGTGCAGGCGCACCAGGGCCATTCATTCCGGTTCTTGCGCAAGGCGGCGAACGACCCGCGCCTGGTCGACCCGGCGCTGGAATATCTTGCCATTGTCGGTCTGGATAACCGTGCCGAAGTTGCCGCCGCCAACCTCAGTCATGGTGAACAGCGGCAACTGGAACTGGCCATGGCTCTGGCGACACAGCCGAGCATGCTGCTGCTGGATGAGCCCATGGCCGGCATGGGACCGGAAGACAGCGCCAGGATGGTCGATATCCTGAAACGATTGAAGGGCGATCTGACGATCCTGCTGGTCGAGCACGACATGGACGCCGTCTTTGCCCTGGCAGACCGGATCACCGTTCTGGTCTATGGCCGCGCCATTGCGACCGGGACCCCTGATGCCATTCGCAGCGACCCGGAAGTCCGTGCAGCCTATCTGGGAGAGGAAACGGCCGATGCTTGAGGTTACGGGCATCGAAACCTCCTATGGCCAGAGCCAGGTCCTGTTCGCCATGAGCCTGCGCGTCGACGCGGGCGAGGTTGTGACCCTGATGGGCCGCAACGGCATGGGCAAGACCACCACGGTCAGATCCATCATGGGAATGACCCAGGCGCACGCGGGTTCGATTCGGTTCGATGGCATGGAGATACGGGGTTACCCGTCCTACAAGGTCGCGCAGCTGGGCCTGGGGCTGGTCCCTGAAGGTCGACAGATATTCCCCAATCTCTCGGTGCGGGAGAATCTGGTGGCCACAGCGGCCAATCGCTCCCCAGGTGAGGCCCGCTGGAATCAGGAGACCGTGCTGGCTGCATTTCCGCGCCTGGCGGAGCGTGCCACCAACATGGGCAACCAGCTTTCCGGTGGCGAACAACAGATGCTGGCGGTGGCCCGTGCGCTGATGACCAATCCCCGCCTGCTTGTCCTGGACGAGGCTACCGAGGGGCTGGCGCCGCTGATCCGCCAGGAAATCTGGTCCATTCTTGCCAGCCTGAAGGCCGAAGGTCAGGCCATTCTGGTGATCGACAAGAATGTCGCGGCGCTGAAGAAGCTGGCTGACCGGCATTACTTCATCGAAAAGGGCAGTGTGGCCTGGTCAGGCAGCACGGCAGAGTTGAAGGCCGAACCGGACATCGAGCAACGCTATCTGGGCGTTTGATGGAGCGACCGCGAAACATTCACGATTTCTACACTGAATCTCCCTGACACTTGCCCTGCACAGCGCATTCTTGGGCACCGGGGAATTCAACCAATGTACGATCTGGACAGCAGCGCAGAAGCGCGACGCATTTCCGACGCGGCGTTCCAGTTGCTCGAAGCCTACGAGATCCCTCCGAATCCAGACTATTTCCGGCTGATGTATGATTATGTTTCCGGGCGCGATCCTGTCGTTACGCGTCAGCTGGGTGATGCAGCCAGCGAGAGCAACGTCCGCTTTCGCAGAGTCGCGACTGACCTTCTGATACACCACTACGGCGAAGGCCGGACATTGAACCTGTTGTCGGAGACTGGCGGGGCGCTCGACGAGATCGTCAACCGCTCTGTCGGACAGCTCGCCGAAGCCGGGGCAGAGGCCAAGGGTTTCAGTTCAGAACTCGGCGGCTTTGCAGAGGACCTTGATGGTGTCGCAAATACGGTTCGTGTCGACGATCTGGTCGGGCACATGGTGACCGCAACCAGGCGCATGCAGGCCAAGTGTGCCAAGCTGGAGACCGACCTGAACCAGTCGGGAAACGAAATTCACAACCTGCGCAACAAGCTGGACGAAACCCGTGCCGAAGCGCTGACCGACAAGCTGACCGGCATCTCCAACCGGGCCGGGTTCGACAAGGCGCTGACCATGGCGATCATGGAAGCCCGCGACGAGCATGAGTCCATGACCCTGGTCATGTGCGACATCGACCACTTCAAGAAATTCAATGACAACTACGGTCACCAGGTCGGTGATCAGGTCTTGCGGCTGGTCGGCGGGATCCTGCGCAGCAGCCTGAAGGGTCAGGACATTCCCTGCCGCTATGGCGGTGAAGAGTTCGCCATGATCCTGCCCCGCACCAGATTGCAGGATGCTGCCAAGGTGGCGGAAGCCATTCGCCAGGCGGTGGAACGGAAACGCATCGTGCGCAAGAGTACCGGTGAAGCGATATCGCGTGTGACGATGTCGTTCGGTGTCGCCGAATTCACACCCGGCGAACCGGGCAGCGATCTCATCGAACGGGCGGACAAGGCGCTCTATGATGCAAAGGGGTCAGGGCGGAACCGTGTATGCCTCGGTATCGTCGAGCAGAGGCTGGAATCTGACTCTCACCTGCCCGATACACGGTCGGCCATTGCCGCAGCAGGCTGATCGATTCGGACAGAAAGCTTTACAGGTCGGCGCAGATACGTCTATTCAGCGCGTCTGATATTCAGGCACCAGCTCATCGGAGACCGCCGCCCATGCCCAACCCCGAATGGGGTGCAAAACACAGCTGTTCCAGCTGTGGCACCAAGTTCTACGATTTCAACAAGACCCCGCTGATCTGCCCCAAGTGCGGAACAGAGAACCAGCCGCTGGTCGTCTTCAAGCAGCGCAGGCCCGCACCGGCAGACGCGCCGAAGAAACCCGTCCCCGTCGCCAAGCCCAAGAAGAAGCCGGACGACGATGAGGATCTGGATGACGATGACGACGACGACACGCTTCTGGACGATGACGACGATGACGCCGTCGTTTCGCTGGATGATGACGAAGACGAGGACGCGGATGCGCCGGTCCCCGGCACGCCGGATGTCGATGAGGACGACAATGATGAACCCGTCGATCTCGGTGACCCCGATATCGATACGGATGACGACGATGATGAGGACGATACGAAGCCCGACGACGATGAAGAAGAAGACAAGGACACGAAGTAGTCGCGTCTGCAATTGAACGTCTGACATCCAAAGCAGTCAGATCCGGAACCGGAAAGCCGCCGCAGCAAACCCGATCGCGCGGCGGCTTTTTGCATTTCCGATCATTGCCCGCGGCAGGTTAGCTGACTACAGTTCAGTTAACGCATCGTCGCCTCCAGGATGCACGTCCAGAATGGAGCCGTCGCAATGACAGCCATTGACCAGACATTTCCCCCCCGCGCGGGTGAGGACGACCTTGCGCATCTGCCGGGCAGCAAGGGCATGCCTGTGCTGGGCGATACATTGAAGTTCCTCAAGGATCCGATGGGGCTTCAGCGTCAGAACTTTGCCAACTATGGTGCGGTCTACAAGGGCAAGACGTTCATGCAGTGGAACGTCACCATGCTCGGCCCCGACGCGCTGGAAATGGTGCTGATGGATCGGGAGAAAAACTTCTCCTCGAAGCTCGGCTGGTCACACATGTTGCGGCGGCTTTTCTCCGACGGGCTGATGCTGCGGGATTTCGATGACCACCGCGCGCACCGCAAGATCATGCAGGTCGCGTTCAAGCCCGCACCGATGCAGGACTACCTGCTGCGCATGAACCGCAGCATCGACGCCCGCATGGACGATTGGGAGAAGACGCCGGAGTTCAAGTTCTACCCGGCGATCAAGGACCTTACCCTCGACCTGGGAGCCAGCGTCTTCCTGGGGCTGGACATGGGGCCGGAATCGCGGCGCATCAACCAGGCGTTCATTGATGAGGTTGCGGCATCGGTTTCCGTCGTCCGTCGCTCCGTACCCGGGCTGGCCATGGCCAGGGGCGTGAAGGCGCGGAAATTCCTGAACGAATTCTTCCGCGACCTGATCCCGGTGCGGCGCGCCGGAAATGGCGACGACATGTTCACACAGCTTTGCCAGGCCGAATCCGAAGACGGACAGAAGCTTTCGGATCAGGAGATCATCGATCACCTGAACTTCCTGCTGATGGCCGCGCATGACACGACGACGAGTTCCCTGACGACCATGTTCTGGGCCCTGGCCGCTTTCCCCGAATGGCAGGACCGGGTGCGTGCGGAGATCATGGAGATCGGGGGTGCACAGCTGCCCTATGACCGGCTGGGCGACATGGATTACACTGAGCGGACATTCAACGAGGCGCTGCGCTGCATGCCGCCGGTGCCGTTCATTCCGCGCCGCGTGATGCGCGATTTCGAGTTCCAGGGCAAGATGATCCCTGCGGGCTCGAACGTCACTGTCAGCCCTGGATTCGTGCAGATGATGCCGGAGCTCTGGACCGAGCCGGAGAAGTTCGACCCTGATCGTTTCTCCGCCAACCGCGCCGAACACCGCAATCACAAGTTTGCCTGGTCACCGTTCGGTGGCGGCGCGCACAAGTGCCTCGGCATGCATTTCGCCTACATGCAGGTGAAGGCATTTTCGTTCCAGTTCCTGCAGCGGTTCCGCGTCAGCGTGGCAGAAGGGTATGAGCCTGAATGGGCCCGCATCCCCATTCCGAAGCCGCAGGACGGACTGCCCGTTACGCTGGAACGGCTGTAAGGCAGCAGCCAACGCCGACGGTTGCCGCAGGGACGGTGAAACGGCTAACGTCCATGGCATGAATGATTACGTCATTGATCAGGGCTTCGATGCCTATACCGAAGAGGACCATGCCGTCTGGCGGACGTTGTTCGAGCGGCAGTCGAAGCTGCTGCCCGGGCGTGCCGCGCCGGAGTTCGTGGACGGGCTGAAGGCGCTCGGCGTCGCCGCCGAAGGCATTCCGAATTTCGAGGACCTGTCCGACATCCTGGAGGCTGCGACCGGCTGGCGCATCGTCGCCGTCGATGGCCTGGTACCGGATGACGTCTTCTTCAGGCATCTGGCCAGCCGCCGCTTTCCCGTCACCAACTGGATCCGCAAGCGCGAACAGCTCGACTACCTGCAGGAACCGGACGTTTTCCACGACTGCTTCGGCCATGTGCCCATGCTGTTCAATCCGATCTTCGCCGACTACATGGCCGCCTATGGCCGGGGCGGCATTAAGGCCCTCGACCTCGGGGCCCTGAAGCTGCTCGCAAGGCTCTATTGGTACACGGTGGAATTCGGGCTGATCCGGACCGATGACGGGCTGCGGATCTATGGCGCGGGCATTGTTTCATCGAAAGGTGAGACGACCTTCAGCCTGGACAGCCCGGAACCCAACCGGCTGGCCTTTGATCTGATGCGGATCATGCAGACCGACTACATCATCGATCATTATCAGCAGACCTATTTCGTCATCGATTCCTACGACCAGCTGTTTGCCGCAACCCGCCCGGACTTCACACCCTGTTACGAGACACTGAAACCCCTGCCGACCCTGACGCCTGATCAGGTGCTGGAGTCGGATCTGCGGGTCTGACCCCTTGGAATGGACTGATCAGGGCATCGTCCTGTCGGCCCGGCGCCTGGGTGAAGGCAGCGCGATCGTCAGCCTGCTGACGGAGGAACAGGGCCGCCATGCCGGCCTTGTCCGCGGTGCCGCAGGCAAGCGTCAGCGGGGCATGATCATGCTCGGCAATACGGTGCATGCCACCTGGCGCGCACGTCTGGCCGACCACCTGGGTACCATGCGGCTGGAACCGGCCATCAGTCGCACCAGCAGCGTGCTGGATGATCCGGTGCGCCTGTCGGCCCTCGCCAGTGCCGCGACCCTGCTGGAAGGGGGCCTGCCGGAGCGACAGGCCCATCCGGTGCTGTTCCGCGCCACGACCATCCTGTTCGATGCAATCGCCGCCGGGACCGATGACTGGGTGGAGGCCTATTTTGGTTGGGAACTGGGATTGCTGTCGGAAATGGGGTTTGGTCTGGACCTCAGCCGCTGTGCAGGCAGCGGTGTCATGGAAGACCTTGGATATGTGTCGCCGCGCTCCGCCCGCGCCGTATCCCTGACCGCCGGGCAGCCTTATGCCGACAGGCTGCTGCCCCTGCCACGCTTTCTGGTGGGGCGGCGCGGACGCCCGATATCGAATCACCCGGCCACCGACTGGGCCGACGCCGCGCACCTGACAGGACATTTCCTGGAACGGCACGTGTTCCCGCACGAAGACGGCGGTCTGCCCACGGCCCGGGGGCGATTTGTTGAGTTGCTCTTGCGAAAGGACACAACATCTGGTGTGTTGCAGGGGTAGCCAAGGGCCGTCCCTGCGCTGCATCTGATCATCACGTCCTGCAGGAACGAACCCAGCCATGAGCGAGCTTTCTCCGCCAGACAAAGAGAACGTCATACCGGTGCCGCTCAGCGAGGCATTGAGCGAGCGCTATCTGGCCTATGCCCTGTCGACCATCATGTCCCGGTCGCTGCCCGATGTGCGCGACGGCCTGAAACCGGTGCACCGGCGGCTGCTCTATGCCATGCGCCTGCTGCGGCTGGACCCGGATGCCGGGTTCAAGAAATGCGCCCGCATCGTCGGCGACGTGATGGGCAAGTTCCATCCCCATGGTGACCAGGCGATCTATGACGCGCTGGTCCGGCTGGCGCAGGATTTCGCCGTCCGCTATCCGCTGGTGGAAGGCCAGGGCAACTTCGGCAATGTCGATGGTGATAACGCCGCCGCCATGCGCTACACCGAAGCTCGCCTGACCCGCATCGCGGAACGTCTGCTGGAAGGCATTGACGAGGATGCGGTCGATTTTCAGGGCACCTATGATGGGGAGGAAAGCGAGCCGCTGGTGCTGCCCGCCGCATTCCCCAACCTGCTGGCAAATGGTGCTGCGGGCATTGCCGTCGGCATGGCCACCAACATCCCGCCCCACAATGCCGTCGAGATTTGTGAAGCCCTGTTGTGGATGCTGGAACGTCGTGCCGGCATTCCCGATGACGAGACCGAGGAAGACCGGGAGAGGCGCGTCGGACGCTGGCACAAGAGCCTGATGAACCGGATGCCCGGACCGGATTTCCCGACCGGCGGCATGATCGTGTCCGACCCGGCCGCCATTTCCGATGCCTATCTGACCGGGCGGGGCAGCGTCCGCCTGCGCGCCCGGTGGGAAAAGGAGCCGACCGGCCACGGCATGTATCAGATCCGCGTGTTCGAGCTGCCCTATCAGGTGCAGAAGGGCAAGCTGGTGGAAAAGATCGCGCAGCTGATCAATGACAAGAAGCTGATGGCCCTGGCCGATGTGCGCGATGAATCAGCCGATGACATCCGCCTGATCCTGGAACCCCGGTCCCGCACCATCGACGCCGACGCCCTGATGGAACAGATGTTCCGCCAGACCGATCTGGAAGTCCGCTTCAACCTGAACATGAACGCGCTGGATGCCACCCGGACGCCGCGCGTCATGCCGCTGCACGACATGCTGCAGGGCTGGCTGGACCACCGCCACGTGGTACTGCAGCGGCGCACCCGGTTCCGGCTGGACAAGATCGCCGACCGGCTGGAAGTGCTGGGCGGCTATCTGGTGGCCTTCCTGAACCTGGATGAAGTCATCCGCATCATTCGGGAGAATGACCGCCCGAAGGAAATCCTGATGGACCGCTTCACCCTGACGGAACGTCAGGCGCAGGCGATCCTGGACATGCGGCTGCGCCAGCTGCGCAAGCTTGAGGAAATGGAGATCCGCAAGGAGCATGACGCGCTGACGGCGGAGAAGGGCGAACTGGAAGACCTGCTGGGGGATGAGGTGAAACGCTGGGGCAGGATCAGCGACCATGTCTCCGCACTGCGCGCCGAACTGAAGAAGGATCCGGCACTGTCTGCCCGGCGCACAGGGTTTGGTGACGAGCCGTCGGAAGAACTCGCCGCCGCCGCAGCGGAAGTGCTGATCGAGCGGGAGCCGATCACCGTGATCTGTTCGGAGAAGGGCTGGATCCGCGCCGCCAAGGGCCATGTCGACCTGACGGCAGAACTGAAATACAAGGATGGCGACCAGGGCCGGTTCGCGTTCCATGCCCAGACGACCGACAAGGTGCTGGTCTTCGCCACGGATGGCCGCATCTTCACCCTGGGCTGTGACAAGCTGCCGGGCGGACGCGGTCATGGGGAGCCGGTGCGCCTGATCATCGACCTGCCGAACGATCAGGACATTGTCGATCTGCTGGTGCATCAGCCGGGCCGGAAGCGCCTGATCGCTTCCTCTGCAGGGCGCGGTTTCATTGTTGGCGAGGACGATGTGCTGGCATCCACCCGCAATGGCCGACAGGTGCTGAACCTCGGCAAGGGGGAGACGGCGCAGGCATTCGTGACCGTCACCGGCGACCATGTGGCCGTCATCGGCCGGAACCGCAAGCTGCTGGTCTTCCAGCTGTCCGAAATGCCCGAAATGGGCCGCGGCAAGGGCGTCATGCTGCAACGCTACAAGGACGGCACGATGGCCGACGTGAAGACCTTCACCGGCGAAGAGGGCCTGACCTGGACCGGCCCGTCCGGTCGCACCATGCGTGAGGATGACTTCTCCGACTGGCTCGGCAAGCGGGGCAGTACGGGGCGCATGGCCCCGCGCGGGTTCAACAGGCATGGCCGCTTCGCATGAGACGCAACGCGCGATCCCGCCTGTCGGGTCTCGGAGCACCTGTCGCGATCGTGACTGTCGGTGACCTGCGCGCGAACGTAAGACTGTGTGTCTGAACACATCGCAGAGACGATCATCCGGGGGCAGATTTCATGAAGCGACAGAAGCGCAAGCCGCAGAAGGCCAGGCCAGACGCCAGCTCGGCACCATCACAGCCGGCACCGGCGCGCCCCATCAGCCGGCGCAACATGATGCGGGAGGTCGCGATGTTCGGCGTCGCGGCAGCAGTGATCGGCAGCGGTGGCTACTATCTCGTCTCCGAAGTCGTGGCCGATGTACACGAACATGATCTCTCGCGCATCGGCAAGGGCATACCCACGGTCGTTCAGGTCCATGATCCGGACTGTCCCACCTGCCGGTCCCTGATGCGCGCGGCCCGTACCGCAATGGAATCCTTCGAACCTGATGAGCTGCAGTACGTCGTCGCCAACCTGCAGACGCCCGAGGGCCAGGAACTGGCCAGCCGCCACGGCGTCGGCAAGGTCACCCTGCTGCTGATGGACGGTGACGGCCGCCGCCGCGCAACCCTGCCCGGAGAGGCCAGCAGCGCCATGCTGCTGCCCGACTTCCAGCGCCACGCGAAACGGTATGCCAAGGGTGCGGTGGACTGATCGTTCAGTCCTGAACCTGATTGACCCGACGCGAAAGCTCTCCCGCGCTTTCCACCCGCTCCGAGTACCGGTCCACCAGATAGGCCGCCCGACCCCGTGTCAGAAGGGTGAACTTCATCAGTCCCTCCATAACGTCAACCATGCGGTTGTAGAGCGGTGACGGCTTCATGCGGCCATCGTCGTGGAACTCACCAAAGGCCTTGGGCACGGAAGACTGGTTGGGGATGGTGATCATCCGCACCTCCACCCCGAACCGCCGCAACACCCGCGCCACTTCTTCCGTCAGCAGCCGCGAATAGGACCGCGCCCGCAGCAAGCCATGGAGCATCAGCACGCGCGGCGGATGCGACAGCCCCCCGGCAAGGGTCAGCAGGTCCTGTTCGACGGGGCGCAAGTGTTCGGTTTCGATGTTGGGCAGGTCGTTGGTCATGGGATTGTGCCCACGTCAACAGGATCCCCGCCCCTACCCCATCTCCGCCACAGCCGCCGCCAGGGCCAGCTGCTTCTTGGCCTGTTCCACATGCAGGTTCTCGATCATCCGGCCATCGACGGTGACGACGCCCTTGCCTTCGCGCTGGGCTTCCTCGAAGCCGGCGACGATGCGGGATGCCATTTCGAGCTGGGCTTCGGTGGGGGAAAAGACGTCGTTGCAGGGGGCGACCTGGGACGGGTGGATCAGGGTCTTGCCGTCGAAGCCGAGTTCCAGACCCTGCTGGCAGATGTCGCGAAACCCGTCCTCGTCCTTGATGTCGTTGTAGACCCCGTCGAGGATCTGGATGCCATAGGCCCGGGCGGCGAGCATGCAGATGCCCATGGCCGTGATCATCGGCAGGCGCATGGGCGTGTGCAGCGCGCCGGTGTCCTTGGCGATGTCGTTGGTGCCCATCACCCAGACCGCCACGCGGCTTGATGCGGCGGCGATTTCCTTCGCATTCAGGATGCCGATCGGGGTTTCCATCATGCACCAGAGCGCCATGCTGGCCGGGGCACCTGCCTTGTCCATCGCGGCCACCAGGCTTTGCACGGTTTCCGCGTCATTGATCTTCGGCACCAGAATGGCGTCGGCTCCGGATGTGGCGATGGCTGCCATGTCGTCGGCACCCCAGGGGGTGTCCTGGCCGTTGATGCGGACAATCATCTCCCGCCGGCCATAGCCGCCGCCGGCAAGCGCGTCACCTATCTGCTGCCGTGCCGTGGCCTTGGCATCCGGGGATACCGCGTCTTCCAGATCCAGGATGATGGCGTCGGCGGCGATGGTCTTCGCCTTTTCCATCGCACGGGTGTTGGACCCCGGCATGTAGAGTACGCTGCGGCGCGGACGAACGGATGCTGACATGTGGTATCTCCCCCTCTTGCCCGGCAAACAGGCAATTCAGTAACTGTCTCAGGACACTATAATTTCCTGGTGCAGGGGCGCAACGAAAGGAACGGCATGGCGATACTTTCCCTCTCCAGCCAGGTGGCCATGGGGCACGTGGGCAATTCGGCGACCGCGTTCGCGCTGCGCCGTCTCGGCCATGTTGTGTGGGATGTGCCGACGACCGTGCTCAGCTTTCACCCCGGCCATGGACGCCCCGAAGGCAAGGCACTGGAATGCGGGGCGGTGTCCGCCATCATGCGGGCCATCGTCGCCCGCGCCCGACCGGACATGATATTCTCCGGCTACCTCGCCGACGCGACGAACGGGGAGATGCTGGCCCGACAGCTGGACCGGATGCGGGTGGACGCACCGTGCCGGTATGTTCTCGACCCCGTCATCGGGGATGCCCATACCGGGCGTTATGTCGCGCCGGATGTGGCGACGGTGATCCGCGATACCCTGATGCCGCGCGCCGACATCGTGCTGCCCAACCGGTTCGAACTCGGGGTGCTGGCCGGCATGCCCACGGCGACGGAGCGGGAAGTGACGGAGGCCGCGCGTCATCTGCTGACGCTCGGCCCCAAAACCGTCATCTGCACCTCCGCCCCCGGGCCGGAGGACCAGGCCCACGTCATGGTGTTTCAGCAGACATCAGCACACCGCATTTCCATGACAGCCATCCCCGATGCCCCCCACGGTACCGGCGACCTGTTTGCCGGGGTGTTCATGGCGCGCATGCTGGACGGCATGCCGCTGCACCACGCCGCCGCGCTTGCCGCCGCATCGGTGCATGCCGTGATCGGCTGGTCGC
Source organism: Minwuia sp. (assembly GCA_029210175.1). Taxonomy (GTDB): domain Bacteria; phylum Pseudomonadota; class Alphaproteobacteria; order Minwuiales; family Minwuiaceae; genus Minwuia. The sequence goes on from JARGPL010000007.1 coordinate 34,405, forward strand.
GGGCGCTGGGGGATGGTGATCTGGCGCTGGTGGCCGCCCAGTCTGCCCTGCTGGATCCCCCGCTGGAGGCCGAGATCACGGACCTGCAGCCCCGCGCCGAGACTTGACGCACCGCGTTCGACATTCCAGTTTCAGGAAGGTTGTTCAGCAAACCGGGACGGAGCGTGGAACATGAACATCGGAGACGCCGCACGGGCCGCAGGCCTGCCCACCAAGACCGTGCGCTATTATGCCGACATCGGACTGGTCACCCCCAGCGCGCGACGCGCCAACGGCTATCGCGACTATGGCGTGCAGGAGGTGCAGCAGCTCAGGTTCGTGCAGCGCACCCGCAGCTTCGGGTTCAGCATCGATACATGTCGAGAGCTTCTGGCGCTGTATGCCGACCACAACCGCGCCAGCGCCGACGTGAAAGCCATTGCGCTGGACCACCTGACGCAGATCGAGGCCAAGATGGCAGAGCTGCAGTCGCTGCACGATGAACTGACCCACCTCGCCACCGCCTGCCAGGGCGACACGCGCCCGGATTGCCCGATCCTGGACGGGCTGGCGGTGGGGGATGATACCTATGAGAACTAGGCCAAGCAAACTGGTCGATAAATGTTCTGAGGCGCAATCAAACTTGGCGCCCGAATACCACGGTCGCTGTTGGACATCCGCAGCCGATACCCTTTTTCCAGCCACGCGATCAGATGGTCCTCATGTGAAACCAATTTGTAATCCTTCTTGAACCGGGTCATTGAAACTACGAAGTTTCCATCTTTGTGCCTGTGCGGAAACAGCAAGACACCCTGATTTGAACCATATTTTACAAAGGCATGTAGCTTCATCATTGATTCGACCCAATTCCGATCTCGATTTTGTGATTCTATTTCTATAGCACACTCGAACCTATTCCTTTTGGGAGCAGAATTCCACATGACCACACGGCCGGAACTGATCGTGACACCTGCGTTCGTCGAGGACGGGGTGAAACGGGGCACCATCCGGGTGATCGACTGCACCGTCATCTTCGAGATCAAGAAGGTCGGGGCATCCACCATCCACAGCGGGCGTGACGCGTGGCTGAAGGGGCATGTGCCCGGTGCCGCCTATCTGCACATGGTCGATGACCTGTCGGACCCGAACGGGGCCTATGCCTTCACGCTTGCACCGCAGCCGCAGATCGACCGGGTGCTGTCCGCCATCGGCATACGCCCCGATGACACCGTCGTGCTCTACGGCTCCGGCACCGCTGTCGCGGTGATGCGGGCGTGGTGGGTGCTGAAGGTGTCCGGCGTGGCGGACGTGCGCATCATGGACGGCGGCTGGCAGCGCTGGCTGGATGAAGGCCGGGCTGTGGCAACGGGTGAGGAACAGTTCACGCCATCCAATTTCAGGGGCACGCGGGATCCCTCAGCGGTGGCTGACAAGGACGACATTCGCCGCGCCATCGCCGACGGTGATGCCCTGCTGGTCAACGCCCTGTCCGCGGCGCAGTTCACGGGCACAGGCGGCACCCATTACGGGCGCCCCGGGCGCATCCCGTCCAGCATCTCCATCCCCGCCGCCGATCTGGTGAACCCCATGACAGGCCAGTTCGCGTCCCCGGCCGAAATCACGCAACGCCTCGCCCATGTCGATCGCGACAAGCAGGTGATCACCTATTGCGGTGGTGGCATCGCGGCAGCGGCGACCCTTTTCGCCCTGCACGTTGCCGGGCACGACAGGCTCAGCCTCTATGACAATTCCCTGCTGGAATGGTCGACCGAAGCCGACCTGCCGATGGAAACCGGGGAGGGCTGACAGGGCAGACAGATGCGCATCGTCAGCCTGAACATCCGCCATGGCGGCGGTGCAAGGACCCCGGCGCTTGCGGACTATCTGATCGGCGCGGATGCCGATGTCCTGGCGGTGACCGAATTCAGGCTGGGGAAGACGGGATCACTGCTGACCGAGCGGTTGGCGGATGCAGGCTATGCGTATCAGCACTGGACCGTGGGGCAGCCCCGCAAGAACGCCGTCCTGCTGGCAACGCGACACCCCATGGAACCGCTGACCATCAGCCCGCCCGCAGAACATGCGCACCGGTTCGCGGGCATTCGGCTGGGGCAGATGGAGATATGGGCGGTCTACATGGCCCTGGGCAAGGACAAGCTGCCGGTTTACCGGTTCCTGCACGACAACACGCCGAATGCGGCGGTGCTGGTCGGCGATTTCAATACCGGCCTGCACCATCTGGATGAAACGGGGAAGATCTTTACCGCCGTTGATGCGTTCACCCGGCTGCAGACCCTTGGATGGGTAGACGCCTGGCGGCAACGTCATGGCGACGCAGCACGGGAATTCAGCCGGTTCTCGCACGCCGGCAACGGCTTTCGCCTGGATCATGCGTTCGTGACAGGCACTCTCGCCGGAAAGGTCAGCGCATGCTCTTGCGACCATGGCACCCGACCTCTGCTGACGGACCACTCCGCAATCACGATCGATCTTGATTGAGCCCCTCTGTCAGAGAGATCAGGTGCCACCGATCCAACAATGAACCGGCAGCACCGACCAACCTGTCATCAGGCGAATTCGACACCATTGCTGGCCATGGGCATCACGGATACCTGGTGACCTGCTGCCGAAATGGCGTTCGCCAGCGCGGGCGCTGATGGCGGCGTGCTGGGTTCACCAACACCGCTCGGTGCCGCCGCCGAAGGCACGATATGCACGTCGATGGCCCCGATATCGCCAATGCGCAGGGGTTCGTAGTCGGGGAAGTTCGACTGATCGACAACACCCCGGGTCAGGGTGATCTCGTCGCGCATCGCATGACCGATGCCATAGCCGATGCCGCCTTCCATCTGCGCCTTGATCACGTCCGGGTTGACGGCGATGCCGCAATCCACGGCGCAGGTGACCCGCTCGATCCGGACGCCACTGCTGGCATCGCCCGAGATCTCCACCACTTCGGCCACGTAGGAACCGAAGGACTTGTGCACGGCGATCCCCTGCGACCGACCCGCAGCAGCCTTGCCCCAGCCCGCTTTCTCTGCGGCCAGCTTCAGGACAGCGGCCTTGCGGTCCCTGTCGCTGTTGCCGTCCTGGTCCCCCGCAAGATATTCCAGACGGAATTCCAGCGGGTCCCGGCTAGCGGCACGCGCCGCCATCTCCATCATGGTTTCCATGGCATAGGCTGTGTGCGTATGACCCACGGATCGCCACCACAGCGTGCTGGTCGCCTTCTTCGTGTCCGTCAGGCCGACATGCATGCCGGGAATGCGGTATGGCGTGTCCGCGACCCCTTCAACAGACGAATGGTCGACCCCGTCGTGGACGATGGTCGCCTCGAACGGTGTGCCCTTCATGATCGACTGACCCGCGATCCGGTGATCCCAGGCAACGATCCTGCCGTCCGCGTCCAGACCCACACGCACCTTGTGACCAAAGGCCGGGCGATAGTAACCGCCGCGCATGTCATCCTCCCGCGACCAGACCAGTTTCACCGGACGTGTCCTGTCGGTGATCGCAAAGGCCAGCGCCGCCTCCACCTGATAATCCGCCGTCGGTGTGGCACGCCGACCGAAGGAGCCACCGGCCAGCATCGTGTTGATGCGCACCTTCTCCATCGGCAACTGAAGGATCTGCGCCATGGCCATGTGCGGAATGGTCGTGAACTGACATCCGTCATGCAGGGTCACACCACCATCGGCGTCTGCTTCGATGGTGCAGTTCAGCGGCTCCATCGCGGCATGGGCAAGCAGCGGGAAATAGAACGTCTGCTCGACGATCTTCTCGGCCTTGTCCATCGGTGCGGGCGCGTTCTTCAGTACGTTGTAAGCCGGTTCGGCATTCAGCGCCGCCTCGATCTCCGCGCGAATGGTGGCGGAAGAACGGCTCTCCGCCTGCGACATGTCCCACTGGACCTCAACCGCGTCCCGCGCCTGCATCGCCGCCCAGGTGTTTTCCGCATAGACCGCGACACCGGCCTTGTTGGGCAGGGTCGCAGCCCGGATGAAGCCCTTGACCGACCGGGCAGCCGCATCGTCGAACCCCGCAACCAGACCGCCGAACTGTGGCGGGCGGGCAATGACCGCAACCATCTGGTTCGGCAGATGCAGATCCATCGCGAACTTTGCCTGGCCGTTGCCCTTGATGGCACTGTCCAGACGCCGCACATCGGCATTGCCGATCAGACGCCATGTGGCCGGGTCTTTCAGCCGGGGCGAGGCGGGCACATCCATGCCAGCCGCCGCCGCAACGAAATCACCCAGCGGTGCGGACTTGCCGCCGCCAACGACAGCACCGTCAACGATATCCAGCGTGGCAGCATCAACCCCCCAGGTCCTTGCCGCTGCCTTGATCAGCATCTCCCGCGCGGCAGCGCCTGCCGTGCGGTACTGGCTGAAGGAATTGGCCATGGCGGTCGACCCGCCCGTGCCCTGGAACTGACCGAACGCCAGATTGGCATAGAGCTTCGGGTTGGACGGCGCGAAGTCATAGCCGATCTGGTCCATGCGCAGACCAAGCTCTTCCGCGATCAGAGTGGAAAGCCCGGTGGCCGGTCCCTGCCCCATCTCGAAATGCTTGATGATCGCTGTGACGCGCCCATCGGCACCGATCCGGATGAAGGGCGTCAGTTGTGCGCCCGCGTCACCGGCGGCCAGTGCGCCGTCGGCACCGACACCGACAACCAGAACGGCAGCCAGGGCAGATGCGCCCTGCAGGAACCCGCGGCGGGATGTTTCAATGGTCATCGCTCAGGCCTCCAGGATTTCTGATGCGCGCTGAATGCCGGCGCGAATACGCTGATAGGTGGCGCAGCGGCAGGCATTGCCCGCCATGTAGTCATTGATGTCTTCGACGGACGGCCTGGCATTGCCGGTCAGCAACCCGACCGCCGACATGACCTGCCCGGACTGGCAATAGCCACACTGCACGACATCCAGCTCGACCCAGGCCTGCTGCACCGCATCGGCTATCCTGCCGTCCAGCCCCTCGATCGTGGTGATCTCGGCATCCACCACATCCTCGACAAAGGTCAGACAGGACCGCGTCGGCTCCCCATCCACATGCACCGTGCAGGCGCCGCAGGACGCCACGCCGCACCCGAACTTGGTACCGGTCAGCTTCAGTTCATCCCGAATGACCCACAGCAGCGGGGTGCCAGGTTCGGCATCGACCGTACGTTCGGTGCCGTTCAGTTTCAGTTTCAGGGCCATGCGGGGTCTCCCGGAGGGTTGTGCAATTGATCAATCTGACTTGTGACTGTCAGTCATTAGGTCAAGTCTAACCCAATCCATGAACAGGACACGTCACGATTTGCAACAGCGTGTGCGGCAGGCAGAAGAAGCTGGCGGACCAATCCGGAACCACCGAAAGGCAATCGTTTCCACATGGGGTGGTTCAGGAACGCGGGGTGCTCTGGTCCAGACTGCGCGGGACCATCGAACCCATATCTCCGGGCCGTACATTTGAGAGACTGGTGCCGCTGAGAGGACTCGAACCTCCGACCTACTAATTACGAATCAGTTGCTCTACCAGCTGAGCTACAGCGGCGCACCGGGCCGTTGCCGAGGCGCGGTCTATAGCGGGAAAATTTGGGTGGTGCAACTCCCTGTCGCTGGCTGCGGACGCTGTCATTGCGCCGCGGTGCGGGACCCGCGCAGATGCCCTTCCACCATGTCAGCTTCACATCCTGCTGCCAGAAGCTGGCGTGGCGGTCGGGGTCAAGGACACACCTGCCGTCTGGGTGAGGCGCTGGATGATGGCGCGATCGGCATGTCATCGGGTCTCTATTACCCGCCTGCGACCAGGGCGACGACGGCAGAAGTCTGTCGGGTGGCGGAACCGCTGGGCGACGCAGGCGGTGTCTATACCGCCCACATGCGCGACGAGGGCGACGACATCCTGGCAGCGATGGATGAGGCATTTCTGATCGGGCGGCATGCGAACGCCCCGGTCGTGATTTCGCACCACAAGTGCAATGGCCGGGCGAACTTCGGGCTGACCGACCGGGGCCATCTGAGGGCCGGAGCCTTTGCCGATATCGTGATCTTCGACCCGGACACGGTGGGTGATCGCGCCACGTTCGACGCCCCGATCAACCGGTCGGCGGGGATCGAGCGTGTGTTCGTCAATGGTCAGGAGAGCTTTTCCGGCGGCACGGTCAGCAGCACGCGCAAGGGCCGGGTGCTGCGCCGCGGCAAATGACAACGCCGGTCTGCACCTCAGTCATCGTCGCGGGGTGCGGGACCTTTCAGCCAGACCTTGATATCGCGGGCAAACAGACGGCGCGCGTCCGGTGACAGGCGGCTGAGCCAGCGCATCAGACCACGGCGCAGGTCGTCTTCGGCGACGTCAGCATGATGCGCCTGCAGCAGGATATCGCGATAGTCTTCCACCGTATCCAGACCCCATTCATTGTCCTTGGGGTCAAAGGTGTCGATGCGGGTCTTGATCGCCGGGATGGAAAGAACGGCTTCGCGCAGGATCTCTGATTCCAGATCGAATCCCCCCCATTCCTGCCACCAACCAGTGCTGCCCTTTCGGCTGAGCAGGTAGTTGTAGACGATCTGCCCCTGGATGCTGCGGGCGCGGTCGCGGGCTTCCTGTTCAAGACGCGCATTGTCGCCCGTCTCCATCAGTGCGACCTCCGCCACCTTGAACTGGGTCAGTCCGCGTTCTTCCCAGACCTTCAGCGCCTCGGCAGGCACCGTGATCTCCCCCGGGCGGCGATTGCTGCCGGAGACACCGGCGCGGCGGCGACTGCTGTCGCCCCCGCCCGGCCCCCGGCCACCCGACCGGAATCCACCAGTTCCAGCCTTGGCTGGCCTGCTGTTCCCCGGTCCGCTGTTGCCTGAACCGCGGTTACCCGATCCACGATTGCCCTTCGGGGGTTGTGAACTCACGCTGCGTCCTTGCTGTTCTTGCGCCGCACGATGGCGTCATAATCGCCGATCAGCGCCTCGCAGATGCTGCCCGGCTGGAAGGTATAGGGGCCGATTTCCCGCACTGGTGTCACTTCTGCGGCGGTTCCGGTCAGGAAGCATTCCTCGAAATCCGCCATCTCTTCCGGCATGATCCGCCGTTCGATGATCTCCAGCCCCCGCGCCTTCGCCAGGCCGATGACCGTGCGGCGGGTGATGCCGTCCAGGAAGCAGTCCGGCGTCGGCGTATAGAGCTTGCCATTGCGTGTGAAGAAGATGTTGGCACCGGTCGCTTCCGCCACCTGACCGCGCCAGTCCAGCATCAGCGCGTCGGCATAGCCTTCCTTTTCAGCGGCATGCTTTGACAGGGTGCAGATCATGTAAAGGCCCGCCGCCTTGGATTCCACCGGCGCGGTCGCCGGATCAGGCCGCCGCCATTTGGAAATCTGCAGACGAATGCCCTGCAACCGTTCCTCCGGCGAGAAATAACTCGGCCATTCCCAGACAGCCACGGCCAGGTTGATGCGGTTGGCCTGAGCGGACACACCCATCATCTCGCTGCCACGCCAGGCGATCGGGCGGATGTAGCCGTCGACGATCTTGTTGTCAGTCACGACCTTGCGGCAGGCGGCGTCGATTTCGGCAACCGAATAGGGGATTTCGAAGTCCAGCAGTGTGGCCGAATTCACCAACCGCTGCGAATGTTCGGTCAGTTTGAAGATCTCGCCGCCATAGACGCGCTCGCCTTCAAACACGGAACTGCCATAATGCAGGCCATGCGTCAGCACATGTACACCTGCATCCCGCCACTGGACCATGTCACCATTGTACCAGATCAGACCATCCTGGTCAGCGAAGTTGCTCATTTTCTGCCTCGTTTATACATATCTGTCGCCCAACGCGTATTGTGAGTAACATTGTGAGGAAACTAAGTCAACATGGTTGACGTATCTAATTCGAGCGCCCGAACGAAAACCGATGATGATCCGGCCACCGCCGACTGGGATACCTGGTTCGATGGTCAGGTCATGCCGGACGGGCAGGCGCTGCGGCAGGCGATCGAGACATTGTTCTTTGCGTACAGGGACTCCACTTCCGATCCCGATCAGGTGCTTTCGACGGTGGGTTATGGTCGGGCTCACCACCGTGTGCTGCACTTCGTCGGGCGCAATCCAGGCATCACCGTACAGGATTTGCTGAAAATCCTGAATATCACGAAACAGTCCCTTGCACGGGTTCTCGGTGCCATGGTGCGCGACGGCTACATCGCCCAGACACCGGGGGAACGGGACCGGCGGTTGCGCCATCTGTCCCTGACGGATTCCGGCAAGCAGCTGGAGGCGGCCTGTTCACGCCCGCAGCAGGAACGTGTCACACGTGCATTCCAGCGCGCCGGACCTGAAGCCGTCGATGGCTATCGCCGGGTATTGTCGGAGCTGATCAATGCCGACAGCCGCGATGCCGTGCTCGCCATGATCCGCAAGTGACGGAGCGCCGCCTTGTCTGAGAATCAGCATATCCTGATCGTCGACGACGACAGCCGCCTGCGCGGCCTGTTGCGGCGCTTTCTGGGCGACAATGGGTTCCGTGTCAGCGAAGCAGCGGACACGACGGAGGCCGAACGGCGGCTGAGCGGCATCGAGTTCGATCTGATCATCCTCGACGTCATGCTGCCAGGCGAGGACGGGCGCCAGTTCGCGATCCGGCTGCTGGGAACGGGCCGCCAGGTCCCGATCCTGATGCTGACCGCCCTGGGCGATGCGGAGGACCGGATTTCCGGGCTGGAAACCGGTGTCGACGATTATCTGACGAAACCGTTCGAGCCGAAGGAACTGCTGTTGCGCATCCGGTCCGTGCTGCGACGCGGGATCCGGCCACGCGCGGCCAGCGTGCTCAGCTTCGGTGCATTCCGGTTCGACCGCAGCACCAATCGCCTGACCTGTGACAGTCGACCGGTGCGGCTGACGAGCGGTGAAGCCCAGTTGCTGCAGACCCTGACAGCACGGCCAGGCGAAACCGTCAGCCGCGAGGCCCTGGTTGGTGATGAGGGCGACCCGTCGGGCCGCGCGATCGATGTTCAGGTCACGCGCCTGCGCCGGAAACTGGAAGATGACCCCCGGCAACCGGAGCATCTGCAGACCGTGCGCGGCGAAGGCTATGTCCTCTGGGCCACGGCAACTGACGCATGACAGAGGCTGAACCCGGAAGGATCACCACAGCATGAGGGTCAGTCTGCCACTCCTGTCCGGCATGCGGCGGTGGATGCCGAAGCGGCTGTTCCCGCGCGCCCTGCTGATCATCATCCTGCCGCTGGTCCTGGTGCAGGCCATGGTCGCCTGGTTCTTCTATGAACGGCACTGGAAATCGGTTTCGGCGCACATGGCTTCGGGTGTGGTGGGAGAGATCTCGCTGATCCTCGACAGCATGGGTACAGCAGAGGACCGGGCCGAACGCGCCTGGCTGATCCACGCGGCGCAGGACAGGCTTCAGCTGCGCGTGCGGTTTGTCGAGGGCGCGCGGCTGAGCGAACCGGTTGTGTCCAACGATGTGAACCCCGACGACTATTCCCTGAAGGACCGGATGTTTGCCCAGTTCATCGCGCGTGGCATCAATCGCCCCTTCATGATCGACACGAGTACGGAGGAACGCAGGCTGGGCGTCATGATCCAGTTGCCGGACGGCGTGCTGCAGGTTTCCACCCGGGATGAGCGCCTCTATTCCCTGACGATCAATATCCTGATCCTGGCGATGGTCACCACATCGCTGGTTGTGCTGTTCATTGCCGTACTGTTCCTGCGCAATCAGGTGCGCCCGATCCGCTGGCTGGCATCCGCAGCAGAGCGTTACGGCAAGGGCCAGGAAGCACCGGATTTCCGCCCCAGCGGCGCCTTGGAGGTCCGTCAGGCCGCCCGCAACCTGCTGGAAATGAAGAACCGCATGACCCGCCAGATCGAACAGCGCAGCGAGATGCTGGCCGGTGTCAGTCACGACCTGCGGGCCCCCCTGACCCGAATGAAACTGCAACTGGCAATGCTGGGCGAAGACCCGGAGATCGAGGACCTGCGCAGCGATGTCAACGACATGCAGCGCATGGTCGACGGCTATCTGGCCTATGCCCGGGGTCAGGACCAGGAACCGGCTGAACCGCTGGAACTGGTCAGGCTGATCACATCGGTTGCTGACGACGCGCGGCGCCAGGGGGCGATGGTCGAGGTGAATATCCAGGGCGATCTGCACATGATCGGTCGCCCGAATGGCCTCAAGCGTTGCCTTACCAACCTGATGGAGAACAGCCGCCGTCATGCGGACAACATCTCCCTGCTGGCGGAACGCCGTGCGAATCAGATCTACATCCAGATCGACGATGACGGTCCTGGCATTCCCGCCAACCGAAGGGTCGAGATGTTCCGCCCCTTCAGGCGCATGGATGACGCCCGCGGACCCGACACCGGCGGGGCCGGCCTGGGCCTGACCATCGCGCGCGACGTTGTCCGGCGCCACGGTGGCGAGATACGGCTCGGCACCTCGGACGCCGGTGGCCTGCGGGTCGAATTGCGCCTGCCGGTCTGACCACAGGCTGCCGGCCCCCAGACCACAGGTCTTCAGGCCGCTTCCGGCATATCCCCAAGCCAGGCCGAGAAGGCATTCAGTGCCCGGTCACTCAACGCCTTGCGTTTCAGGCGATGCTTGTCGCGGCCCCGAAAGCGTTCTTCCAGCGGTGGAAAGAGGCCGAAATTCACGTTCATCGGCTGGAATGTCTTTGCATCCGCCCCGCCGGTGATGTGGGCATGCAGCGCGCCGAGCGCCGTCTCGACCGGTGGTGCGATGCGTGTTTCACCCAGCCGTTCCGCCGCCGCCAACCGTCCGGCAAGCAGCCCGATAGCCGCACTCTCGACGTAACCCTCCACACCCGTGATCTGCCCGGCGAAACGCAGGCGTGGCTCTGCCTTCAGGCGCAATTGTTCGTCCAGCAGACGCGGGCTGTTCAGGAAGGTATTGCGGTGGAGGCCACCCAGGCGGGCGAACGTCGCATTCTCCAGCCCCGGAATCATCCGCAGGACTTCGGTCTGTGCGCCATATTTCAGCTTGGTCTGGAATCCGACCATGTTGTAGAGGGTCGCCAGCTTGTTGTCCTGGCGCAGCTGGACCACGGCATGTGGGCTCCGGCCGGTGCGCGGATCGGTCAGACCGACCGGTTTCATCGGGCCGAAACGCAATGTCTCCGGGCCACGGGCCGCCATGATCTCGATCGGCAGGCAGCCTTCGAAATACGGGGTGTTCTTCTCCCAGTCGCGGAACTCCGTCTTCTCGCCGGTGATCAGGGCATCCAGGAATGCGTGGTACTGCGCCTCGTCCATCGGACAATTGATGTAGTCGGCCCCATCCCCCCCGGGTCCGACCTTGTCATAGCGGGACTGGAACCAGGCAACATCGAAGTTGATCGATTCCCGATCGATGATCGGCGCGATGGCATCGAAGAATGCCAGCTGATCCTCTCCCGTCAGGGCCAGCACGGCGTCGGTCAGCGCGGGCGAGGTCAATGGCCCGGTCGCGACAATCACGTTGTCCCAGTCAGCGGGCGGCAGGCCAGCGACCTCTTCGCGTGCAACGGCAATCAGCGGTTCAGCCGCAATCAGCGCTTCCACAGCAGCGGAAAAGGCATGGCGGTCCACGGCCAGCGCCCCACCGGCAGGCACCTGATTGCGGTCTGCGGCAGCCATGATGACCGATCCGGCGCGCCGCATCTCGGCATGCAGCAGGCCAACAGCATTCTGTTCCGCGTCGTCGGAACGAAAGGAATTGGAACAGACAAGTTCGGCCAGACCATCAGTCTGGTGCGCGTCCGTCGTGCGGACGGGCCGCATCTCATGCAGGATCACCGGCACACCGGCACGGGCTGCCTGCCAAGCGGCCTCCGACCCGGCGAGACCACCACCAATCACGTGCAGGGGCTTCATCTCAGTCATCGGTGCAGATCTCCTGCAGGTTCTGGGTCAAGGGGCGGGCAGCGTCCGGCACAGCCGATGCATGCGTATGGAGGGCTTCCGCCAGATTGGCGTACCATTCCCGACGCAGTTCCTCCAATGCCCCGGCAACCGTCAGCCGGACGCGGATGGCTGCGGCGTCCATGATCAGGAATTCGTCGGATGGCGCGGCGGGAAATTCCTCCGGATCCTCCGCCCTGACGATGGTCCCCAACTGGCGGGCGATGCGTTCGATTTCCGCTGCCTGGCGCGTCAGATCATCGTCATTGCCAATGTCCGCAGCCAGCCGCAGCCGCGCGGTCAGGGTGCGGGCCGCCACAATGATCTCGTTCAGTGCCACCACGGCGTCATTGCGTATCAGATCCATCCGGTTTCCCCTGTTAACTCCCCCGTCCATGTGGGGTCCGGGACATGAAACTCCAACGCCTGCGGCAGGATGGAAAACTCTGCCGGTGTCTGTTCCACAAGTTCCCCGTCGACATTGATCTGCTGCTGCGGCTTGGTTTCCACCCGCAACCAGCGGACACGGTGGGCACGGATGTCACGCTTGCGCCGTATCGCACCGAAACGCAGCAGCGGCAAGACCCGCAACATGCCAAGCGGTCCCAGCGGACGCACGTAGAAAACATCCAGATTGCCATCATCGATCGCTGCATCGTCAACGATCCGCATGCCTCCGCCGTAATAGACGCCATTGCCGATCGCCAGCAGTGTGGTTCGCGTCGACCTGGTCTTGCCATCCCGATCCGTCAGCTTCAGGCGAAACGGCTTCGTGTCGCGCTGGGCGTCCATCCAGCTCAAGGGATAGCTGAGCAGTTTGAGCCGCCGTTTCCGCTCCCCTGAATGATGCCGCGCGACATGCGCGCTGAAACCGAGGCTGGCCACGTTGAAATACGGGCGACCGTTGACGGTGCCGAGATCGATCCGCCGGGTCTGGCCCTGCACGATGACCCGCGCCGCCTGCACGGGATCGGACGGAATATCCAGGGTCCGGGCCAGATCGTTCGCAGTGCCCAGCGGCAGCAATCCGACGGGACGTCCAGCGTCCAGAAGGGCCGGGGCGGAATGCAGCATGGTGCCGTCACCGCCACCAATGATGATCCGGCCTGCAGCGGGGCCACGGTCCCGGATCACATCGGAGATCTGTTCGGGGTGGTCGGGGCGGACCAGATCGATCGACAGGCCGCCTTCACGCATGACCTGCAGCGCATTGGCGATGGCGCGCGTAGCCCCACCGCCCAGCCTGTTGATGATGATCAGTGTTTCGCGATTCATGGCGGTCCCTGATGCCGGGCATCTGCCCCTGACCGCCGTGATACCACAAGTTTCAGGGTTCCAGTTCGGAATCCCAGTACAGATAGTCGCGCCAGCCATCATGCAGGTAATTCGGCGGAAATCCGCGTCCGATGCGGTTCAGGTCATGCATGGTGGGCCGTATCGGCGCCCGGTGCGGGTGCATGTGCGCCCGATCCGGCATCCGCCCGCCCTTGGCAATGTTGCAGGGGGCGCAGGCGGCAACCACGTTCTCCCATGTCGTGCGGCCGCCAGCGCGGCGCGGAATGACATGATCGAACGTCAGATCGTTGGTCGCGCTGCAGTACTGGCAGCGGAAACGGTCGCGCAGGAAGACATTGAACCGGGTGAAGGCCGGATAGGCCGCCGGGCGAACATATTCCTTCAGCGCAATGATGCTCGGCAGCTGCATGATCCGCGACGGGCTGGACACGGTGCGGTCATAGAACTGGATGATGTTGACACGATCCAGGTACGTCGCCTTTACCGCTTCCTGCCATGGCAGGACCGACAGGGGAAAATAAGACAAGGGCCTGAAGTCGGCATTGAGCACCAGCGCCGGATACTTTTCAGGTCTCAGGTACATGGCACGTCCATCCCCCGCGATCTTGCCGTCCGTCTGAATCAGGATGACCAGACACTGAAAGTGTTACCGGCCCACCCCAAAAGAGCAACCGCTCAAAGGTCCATATCCGGTGGTCGTGTCGATTCAATGACACAAGATCATCGATGGTCTTGCAGACGGTTCGGATCAGGCCGTCCGGTGCGGGGCGGATTCTTCGCGCGACAGCAGTTCGTTGGCCCACTTGCGTGACTTGCCTGCCATCCGCTCCGGCTCCACGCCCAGTTGCGCCATCGCCGCCGCCCCGTGCGCCGTCTCACGGTAGCTTTCGGCCAGGCCATCGGCGTTGAAGTGGAAGATCGAGGTGCCTTCCAGCACAACCCGCCGGTCCGGGTATGCCGGCATGACGGACGTGAAGCTGAAGAGATACCGCGCATAGCCCACACGCCCATCGCAGACCGGTTCGATCATCTGCCAGCGAAACGCCTTCGCATCTCCCCAGAAGTGATTGTTCAGCATCTTCGCAATGGCTTCATGCCCCTGGAACGGGCCGTAGAGGTAGTCGTTGTAGATTCCATCTTCGGTGAACAGGGCCGCAAGCCCGGGCCCGTCATTCGCCTCCACCGCCGCGCAGAACCGCGCCAGCACCGCATCGAAATCCACCATCGCAACTCTCCCCTTCTCGTATCGCGCAGATTTGCGGCGATCAGGCCGTGATATGTGCGCGCAGACGGTCCATCAGGTCCATGCACTGGCTGATCTGGTCCACATCAACGAATTCGTTGGGCTGATGCGCCACGCCAATATCACCCGGCCCGCAGACAACTGTCGAAATGCCGATCTGCTGGAACACACCGCCCTCAGTGCCGTAGGACACAGCCTCGGCGTCATTGCGTTGCGCCAGCAGCTTGATCAGGGTTTCGGCGGCGCCGTCCTCTTCCGGGAACAGGCCGACGACCTCCGCCACCGGTTCCGTGACAATGCTCGATTCGGGCGCCACGGCGCGCATCCGGGGCAGCAGGTCATCATCGATGAAGGCTTGCACCCGCTGCTTTATGTCGGCCCCGTCATCTCCGGCCACGGCGCGGAACTCCCAGGCGATCTCGCATTCCTGGGGGACGATGTTGTGGGCCGTACCGCCATGCATCATGCCCACGTGCACGGTGGTGTAAGGCGGCGTGAACGTCGGATCGTTCTGGGTCTGCCTGCGCTCCTCCGCCAGGCCAGCGATGAAGCTGACCAGCTCCGCGCCGTACATGACCGTGTTGACGCCCAGATGGGTCAGGGATGAATGCACTTCCTTGCCCTTCAGCCGGGTGACGAAGGTTGCAGCGCCCTTGTGGGCGTTGACCACGTGCATCATCGTCGGCTCCCCCACCAGGCAGATGCCCGGCTGGAAGCCGACTTCGGCGAAATGCTCGACAATGCCGTGCACCCCGAAGCAGCCGACCTCCTCATCATAGGAGAATGCCAGATGCACGGGGCGGCTCAGTTTCACCTTCACCAGCCCCGGAACCGCCGCCAGCGCGCAGGCGATGAAACCCTTCATGTCGGACGATCCGCGCCCGAACAGCTGGCCATCCTTGCGTGTCAGGCTGAACGGATCGGTTCGCCAGTCCTGGCCATCCACCGGCACCACATCCGTGTGTCCGGAAAGCACGATGCCGCCATCGCCGTCCGGCCCGATGGTGGCGATCAGATTGGCCTTGCCGCCATCGTCGTCGGTGACCTTGGTGGAGGCGATACCATGGCCATCCAGATAGTCCGCAACCCAGTCGATCAGGGGCATGTTCGAATCGCGGCTCGTCGTGTCAAAACCGACCAGCCGCTCAAGAATGCCGATGGCATTTTCTGTCTGCTTGTTCATGCGAAGGGACGATAACGCCTCCCCGTCCGAAGGCAATGATGATGGTCAGCCAGAACGAAGCGATCAGGTATTGTCGTTCAGCAGGTCAGACAGCCGCGACACGGCCAGTGCGGCCCGTTCCTGACAAGACTGCGGCGATGGCGCCGGAACCCGCCCGATGACACGGCGTATCTGCAGGTCCCCGACCAGCAGGTCCATGTAGAGGGCGGCGGCGGCGGGTGTCTGTTCGAAGGCCAGTTGGCCCTTGCGCCGGGCGTTCTCGAGCACCCTGACGATCAGCGGCAGAACGGTTTCCCGTCCGGCCAGTGAAATGGCGGCGCCGAGTTCGCCGGAAGGGTCCGCCGCGGCGGCGCGGTTCAGGGCGATTGCACGGTCACCGAGCAACAGTGTCAGCAGTTTCGGCCCCAGTAACTGCAGGGTCGCGATCGGGTCCTCGTCCGAGGCAAGTTCAGCCTCCAGCAAGGCCTTGACTTCAGCCGCGTTGCGCGTGACCAGCGCCTTGAACAGGCCCTGCTTGTCACCGTACCAGTTGTACAATGTCTCGTTGGAGGCGCGCGCCTTTCGGGCGATGGCCAGCATCGAAGTTCCCGCATAGCCCTTCTGTTCCAGCAAGGCATAGGCAGCCGTCTCGATCTGCTGCTGGCGCAGTGACTTGTTTTCGTCGCGCATCCCTGGATCCTCGTTACAGGTCGCATCCGTAACGAAAGTTACGATTTCTCGCAATGCGGGCCTGATGGCCACTGTCGGCAAGGCGCGAAGCCGCCGGCCAGATGCCGCCGTACCTGGCCCAGAGCCCGGCGCCGGCCATGCCAAACGGAATGGCAAGCCTATCCCAGATGTTTGATCTCGCGCTGGATCGACCATTCGATCAGTTCCGACCAGATGGTCACGGCCAGATCCTCATCCAGGCCGACGGTCGTCGCTTTCGATTTCACATTGTCCAGCACTGCCGCCACACGGTCGACCGTTCTGGCCGGAAGACCTTCGATCCGCTTGAGATCGACTGCACGGTCGATGTAGCGGCTTCGCGTCGCAAGCAGGTCAAGCAGCATCGTGTCGATGGCATCGATCTGCTGGCGAAGCTCGGCCATGGATTCGCAGGCCGATGGTTCGGTGAGCTTGGTCATGTTGCAATCCTCGGGTCTGAATTTCCGGGTCGGCTGACAGTCGGTGCTGGCGCGGCTTGTCCCGTTCTCTTCACCAACCACGGTCCCGGTGTCATTTCGCGATTGATCATATCCGTAACTTGCATTACGGATACATGCAACCGTAATCTCGAATACGCCTGAAGGAATTGCCATGAATCACGCCCACTGCCTGACATACGCTGCCCCGATGGGGGTGCTGAACTGATGGATCTGTCCCTGCTGGCATTCTGCGTGGTGGTTCTTGTCACTGTCGCGACACCGGGTCCGACTGTCCTGCTGGCGCTGACCAACGGGTCACGCTTCGGCCTTGCCCGTGCCTGGGCCGGGATCGCCGGTGCGGGCCTGTCCGACCTTGTCCTGATCACGGCGGCTGCGGCGGGGCTGGGCGCCATCCTTGCTACCTCGGCCTTCTGGTTTTCCGTGGTGAAATGGCTGGGCGTGGCCTACCTGGCCTGGATCGGTGTGCAGATGATCAGATCGGCGTCAGGCCCCGGCGACGCACCGGGGGGCGCGGCTGGCAAGCAAGGCGCGGGCGCACCGTCGCGCATCTTCCGGAAGAGCTTCCTCGTGGCGATCACCAACCCCAAGGGCTACATCTTCTTCGCTGCCTTCCTGCCACAGTTCGTCGATCTGGCGCAGCCGCTTGCCGGGCAATACGTCACGCTGGCACTCATCTTCGTGCTGATCGACGTGGCCGTCATGACGGCCTATGCGATCGCCGGCGTGAACGCGATGCGGTTCCTGCGCGCCAGGGGCGCAATGTGGCTGGAGCGTTGTTGCGGTGCCGTCATGCTCACCCTGGCGGGTGGGCTGGCGCTCTACAAGGGCGCGCAGGTGTGAGCTTTCGCCGGAAGGTGAAAGCGCACGCGCATCACCCGGCTTTCATGACCTTTTCCGCCTGCGCCCAGGCAAATTCGGCCAGCGGGCGGATGCGGGCAACCTGTTCCCTGGCATGGTCGGAGGCCGCGGTGCCATCCCGCACCCGACCGGCAATGCCCTGCAGGATCGCGGCAATGCGGAACATGTTGTAGGCGAGGTAATAATCCCAGTTGTCGATGCCGGTGCGGCCCGTGCGCTTGCAGTAGGCGGAGACATAGGCGTCTTCGTCAGGAATACCGAGGGCGGCAAGATCCAGCCCGCCAATGCCCCGGAACAGGGCCGGAGGCAGACGCCAGCTCATCACGTGATAGGCAAAGTCGGCCAGCGGATCGCCAAGGGTCGAAATCTCCCAGTCCAGCACCGCAACGATGCGCGGTTCGGTCGGGTGAAACATCAGGTTGTCGAGGCGATAATCCCCATGCACGACCGTCGTGGCGTCCGATTCCGGCACGTTGGCCGGCAGCCATTCCATCAGGCGATCCATCTCGGGGATCTTGTCGGTTTCCGACAGCTTGTACTGTTTCGACCAGCGCGACACCTGGCGCAGCACGTAGTTGCCGGGACGCCCGAAATCCTCCAGCCCCACAGCCTTGTAATCGACTGAATGCAGCCGGGCGATGACGTCGTTCATGGCATCGTAGTAGGGCGCGCGCTCATCGCGATCCAGGTGGGCCAGGCTCTGGTCCCAGATCACCCGTCCTTCCACGAGGTCCATGACGTAGAAGATCGTGCCGATGACGTCCTCGTCCTCGCACAGGCACCAGGTCTTGGCGACCGGCACGTCGGTGTGGGCACCCAGCGCCGTCAGCACCTTGTATTCGCGGTCCACGGCATGGGCGGACGGCAGCAGCTTCCCCGGCGGCTTGCGGCGCAGCACGAATTCACGGCCACCGGCACGCAGCGCATAGGTCGGGTTGGACTGTCCGCCCTTGAATTGCCTGACCACCAGGTCGCCGGAATAGCCTTCGACGTTTTCCTTCATGTAGGCGGCAAGTGCGCCCTCATCGAACTGGAAGCGTTCGTCGACTTCCTTCGTGCCCGAAAACATGTTGCTGGGATCGCTCATGATCTTCCTCCCCCGAGAAATCTTGGCCGAGAACCGTTGCCTGCCTTACAGCATATCCAAGCTGGCGCCACAATGTCAGGGTCGGTGATGACCGGACCGTTCACGCCGCGAACGGCCAACAGGCGCATCCAACCCCTGACGGATCAGGTCAGCAGGTTCTTCATGGTCTGGCTGGCGCGACCCATGTCGACACGCCCGGCATAGCGATCCTTCAGAACCCCCATGCAGCGCCCCATGTCCTTCAGGCCGGTTGCCCCGAGTTCCTGCTTCACCTTGGCCGCAGCCGCCGCCACCTCATCCGATGACAGCTGTTTCGGCAGGTAATCCTCGATCACCCTGATCTCGGCAAGTTCCTGCTCCGCCAGATCCATGCGCGCGCCTTCTTCATACATGCGCACCGATTCGCGGCGTTGTTTCACCATCTTGGCCATGATCAGCAGGATCTGGTCGTCGGTGACATCAGCGTCGCCGCTGCCGCCCCGCGCCGCGATCTCCTGCTCCTTAACCGCAGCAAGGATAAGGCGCAGTGTTCCCACCCGCCGCGCATCCTTGTCACGCATCGCCATCTTCAGATCTTCGTTCAGTCGCTGTCGCAACATCATGGGACCCCCAATCAACAAGCGGCGGACTCTAGACCAATATGCCGCAATCGGCAAATTCTCTATTTTCTCCAACACATTGATTTTGCTTGATCTTTTACTTCGGGCGATGGGTTGACCCGACCCGGTGGAATCACTATCTTCCGGCAACTTTGCGCTGGCGACACGTGCCATGTGCCCCGCCTTCATACCGCCCCCTTGCCCATCAGGTCCGCGACCAATGACCGAACTGAACACGACAGCCTCGCCGACGCCCACACCGGGCGACGGTCCATTGGCCACGGCTGCGCTCGCGCTGGCTGATGGCACCATCCTGTATGGTCACGGAATTGGCGCGGTCGGCACCACGGTGGGGGAGGTCTGTTTCAACACCTCCATGACCGGGTATCAGGAAATCCTGACCGATCCGTCCTATGCCGGACAGATCATCACCTTCACCTTCCCCCATGTCGGCAATGTCGGCACGAATGACGAGGACATGGAGACCGCGACCACGTCGGCACGCGGCCTGATCATCCGGATGGACATCACGGAGCCATCGAACTGGCGCGCCACCCGGCATCTGGATGCCTGGCTGAAGTCACGCAACCTGATCGGCATCGCAGGCATCGATACCCGCGCCCTGACCCGCCGCATCCGCGATGGCGGCCCACCGACCGGCATGATCACCCACGCAAAGGACGGCAATTTCGACACCGCAGCCATGATCGCCGAGGCACAGGCATGGCCGGGGCTGGAGGGGATGGACCTGGCGAAGGACGTCACCGGCACCCAGACCCGCACATGGACCCAGGGTGACTGGACACTTGGCCAGGGCTATGCGGAGGCTGGCAAGCCGAAACGCCGGGTCGTGGCCATCGACTATGGCTGCAAGCTGAACATCCTGCGCTGCCTGGTGGATGCGGGCTGCGAGGTGACTGTCGTTCCGGCGAACACGACCGCCGAAGACGTCCTTTCCCACAAACCCGACGGCATCTTCCTGTCCAACGGCCCGGGCGATCCGGCGGCGACCGGCGCATACGCGGTGCCGGTCATCAAGGATCTGATCGCCAGCGGCAAGCCGATCTTCGGCATCTGCCTCGGCCACCAGATGCTGTCGCTGGCGCTGGGCTGCACCACGCAGAAGATGGACCGCGGCCACCGCGGCGCCAACCAGCCGGTGCAGGACCTGACCACCGGCAAGGTGGAGATCACAAGCCAGAACCACGGCTTCGTCACCATGCGCGATAGCCTGCCTGCCGGCGTGACGGAAACCCACACATCCCTGTTCGACGGGGTTCTGGAAGGACTGCGCCTGGACGGCAAGCCGGTCTTCTCCGTCCAGTACCACCCGGAAGCCAGCCCGGGACCGCGCGACTCGCACTACCTGTTCAAACGCTTCACGGACATGATCGACGCCAATGCCTAAACGCACCGACATACGATCCATCATGATCATCGGGGCGGGGCCGATCGTTATCGGCCAGGCCTGCGAGTTCGATTATTCCGGCACCCAGGCCTGCAAGGCGCTCAGGGAGGAGGGATACCGGATCATTCTGGTCAACTCCAACCCCGCCACCATCATGACGGATCCGGAATTCGCCGACGCCACCTATGTGGAGCCGGTGACACCGGAAGTGGTCGCCAAGATCATCGAGAAGGAACGCCCGGACGCCCTGCTGCCCACCATGGGCGGACAGACGGCGCTGAACACCGCGCTGGCACTGGCCGATGACGGTACCCTGGAACGGCTGGGTGTCGAACTGATCGGTGCCAGGCAGGAAGCCATCGCCATGGCGGAGGACCGGGACCTGTTCCGCGCCGCCATGACCCGCATTGGCCTGGCCATGCCGAAGAGCGCCATTGTCGAGACCCTGGCCGAGGGCCGTGACGTGATGGCGGAAATCGGCCTGCCAGCCGTCATCCGCCCGTCCTTCACCATGGGCGGCACCGGCGGCGGCATCGCCTACAACCGCGACGAATTCGAACAGATCGTCGCCAGCGGGCTGGACGCATCCCCCACCACGCAGGTTCTGGTCGAGGAATCGGTGCTGGGCTGGAAGGAATACGAGATGGAGGTGGTCCGCGACCATGCGGACAACTGCATCATCATCTGTTCCATCGAGAACGTGGACCCCATGGGCATCCACACCGGTGATTCGATCACGGTCGCGCCTGCGCTGACCCTGACCGACAAGGAATACCAGATCATGCGCGACGCCTCGATTGCGGTGCTGCGGGAGATCGGGGTGGATACCGGTGGCTCGAACGTGCAGTTCGCGGTCAATCCCGATAACGGGAACCTGGTGGTGATCGAGATGAATCCGCGCGTGTCGCGGTCGTCGGCGCTGGCATCCAAGGCAACCGGTTTTCCCATCGCCAAGGTCGCGGCCAAGCTGGCCGTCGGCTACACGCTGGATGAACTGAGCAACGACATCACCAAGGTGACGCCGGCCAGTTTCGAGCCGACCATCGATTATGTCGTCACCAAGATCCCGCGGTTCACGTTCGAGAAATTTGCCGGGGCAGAGCCGTACCTGACCACATCCATGAAGTCGGTGGGTGAGGCCATGGCCATTGGCCGCAACTTCCAGGAAAGCCTGCAGAAAGCGCTGCGGTCCATGGAAACAGGGCTGGACGGGCTGGATGACCAGTTGATCGAAGGCGATGATGAGGACGCGCTGATCGCCGCCCTTGGCCGCCCGACGCCGGATCGCCTGCTGATGACGGCGGAGGCGCTGCGCTTCGGTATCGAAAAGGACCGCATTGTCCGCATCACCCGCTACGACCCATGGTTCGTCGACCAGCTGGATGAGATCGTGACAGCGGAAGGCCGGGTCCGCGAAGAGGGCCTGCCGACCACGCCCTGGGGCTGGTTGCAGTTGAAGAAGATGGGCTTTGGCGACGCCCGGATCGCCAAGCTGGCCCGGACATCCGAAGCCAGGGTCGCCGGGGCACGCCGCATGGCCGGCGTCACCGCGATCTACAAGCGCATCGACACCTGCGCGGGCGAGTTCGAGTCCGCCACGCCGTACATGTATTCGACCTATGAGGGCTTCCCCTCCCCCACTGGTGAGATCACCGGCGGTGAGTGCGAATCACGCCCCACCGACCGGCGCAAGATCATCATCCTTGGTGGCGGCCCGAACCGGATCGGTCAGGGTATCGAGTTCGATTATTGTTGTGTCCATGCCTGCTTCGCGCTGAAGGAAGCGGGCTACGAGACCATCATGATCAACTGTAATCCGGAAACCGTTTCGACGGACTATGACACCTCTGACCGGCTGTATTTCGAGCCACTGACCATCGAGACGGTGCTGGAGATCGTGCGGACGGAAGAACAGTCCGGCGAAGTGGTCGGCGTGATCGTGCAGTTCGGTGGCCAGACCCCGCTGCGCCTGGCGCAGGGGCTGCTCGACGCGGGTGTGCCGATCCTCGGCACGTCCGTGGACGCCATCGATCTGGCAGAAGACCGTGACCGGTTCCAGGATCTGCTGCAGCGCCTCGACCTGCGCCAGCCGCCCAATGGCATTGCCCGCAGCAATGAAGAGGCGAAGGCCGTGGCCGAACGGCTCGGCTTCCCGGTGCTGCTGCGTCCGTCCTATGTGCTGGGCGGACGGGCGATGGAAATCGTCCACGACATGCCGGGCCTTGAACGCTATGTGCGGGAAGCTGTCCGGGTATCCGGCACCAGCCCGGTGCTGGTTGATTCCTACCTTGGCAATGCCACGGAAGTGGATGTGGATGTGTTGTGTGACGGCACGGATACCTTCGTTGCCGGGATCATGGAACATATCGAGGAAGCGGGCGTGCATTCGGGCGATTCGGCCTGTGCCCTGCCGCCCTATTCCCTCAGTGACGAGACGATTGCGGAGATCCGCCGCCAGTCCGACGTCCTGGCCCGCGCCCTGGGCGTTGTCGGCCTGATGAACGTGCAGTTCGCGGTGCAGGATCAGGTGGTCTACATCCTGGAGGTCAATCCCCGCGCCTCACGCACGGTGCCCTTTGTTGCCAAGACCATCGGCAAGCCGATCGCCAAGATCGCGGCGCGGCTGATGGCGGGCGAGAAGCTGGCGGATTTCGATCTGCCTGCCGATGCGCTGGACCTGGATTACGTGGCGATCAAGGAAGCTGTCTTCCCGTTCGCCCGCTTCCCCGGTGTCGATGTGATCCTGGGGCCTGAAATGCGTTCCACGGGTGAGGTCATGGGTCTGGCCCGGGACTTCGAGATGGCATTCCTGAAATCCCAGCTGGGCAGCGGCACGCGCCTGCCGGACTCGGGCACCGTGTTCATTTCCGTTCAGGACTCGGACAAGACGATGTTTGCCGAACTGGGCCGCGACCTGGTGGCCATGGGCTTTTCCCTGGTCGGGACCCATGGCACGGCGCGCTATCTGACGGACCACGGTGCGGCCTGCAAGCCGATCAACAAGGTGCTTGAGGGTCGGCCCCACATCGTCGATGCGATCAAGAACGGTCAGGTTCAGCTGGTGATCAACACCACCGACGGGGAACAGGCGATCCGCGATTCCTTCTCGCTGCGCCGGACCGCATTGCAGGAACGGGTGCCATACTACACGACCGCCGCCGGGGCGCGTGCCGCCATTCAGGCGATGAAGGCGTTGAAGACCGGTCGCCTTGAAGTCGCGCCCTTGCAGTCCTACTATTAAGCCTTCGATTGCGCCGGTAGCTGCCGATCAGCCGCCGGCGCTTGTGTCTCTCACGAGCCTGGAGAAGGTATCGGCGTGGAACGAGTACCGATGACACTGACGGGGCAGCAGCGCCTCGAAGTGGAACTCAAGAATCTGAAGTCCGTCGAGCGGCCCGCCGTCATTCAGGCGATTGCCGAGGCACGGGCGCACGGCGACCTGTCCGAAAACGCGGAATATCACGCGGCGAAGGAAAAGCAGGGCTTCATCGAGTCCCGGGTCCTGGTGCTCGAAAGCGCCTTGAGCCGGGCCGAAGTGATCGACACCACCAAGATGTCCGGCGACACGATCCGCTTTGGCGCGACGGTCGGTCTGGCGGATGCGGATACGGATGAGGAAAGCGAGTATCAGATCGTCGGCGTCGACGAAGCCGATATCGACAGCGGCCTGATCTCCATCACCAGCCCCCTCGCCCGCGCCCTGATCGGCAAGTCGGAGGGCGACACGGTCGACGTGCAGACCCCGCGGGGCGAGAAATCCTACGAGATCATCGGAGTGAAGTGGCGCTGAGCCTCTGGATTGATCCCATGCTGGATGGATCGATCTGTCTCTCAGGCGCGCACCCTTGAGCCGCCGCCGGTGCCATCTGCCCGGCGACGCAAGCGGGCCAGGACCTCTTCGAGACCTGTCGGGCTGATGTTGCTGTATTCGTCGCTGATGCGGCTCACCAGCCGCCGGATGAAGGTTGCTTCATCCACGCCGCCCCGTCGGCTGCGGGCGGTATTGACCTCATCGCGTGCCACGCGGAAGGCGTGAAACATCATCGGTTCGAGCTTCGTTGCCTCATAGAGCCTGCGGAAACCGTCCAGCCCAGCGCCATCGACAGCGCCCCTCACCCGCTGTTCCGGCCACCCGCTCAGGGCGACCATGCCAGCCATGAAGAACTGATGGTCGCCACCTGCGAGTACCCGCAACATCAGACTGGTGGTCAGCCGACCATCCGCCTTCATGCGTGTCGCCAGTGTTGCCACCTCAGCGACGTCATCGCTGTCCTTGATGATCGATGCAACGGACCGCTCCAGACCATGCACGAAGATGTCTTCGGCGAGGATCGGCGGCAGGTCGTTGCGGCGGACCAGCGTCTCCATCATCAGATCGGAAACGGTGCGGACGCACTGTTCACTGACGGTCAGGGATACGATCTGTTCCGCAGTGGCGAGCGGCAATCCTGGGCGGGCCGCGACCGCGCCCATCACCTGTGTCGAGTCCGGGAACCGGTTCATGGCATGATTCAGGGCACCGGCCTGCACATCGGCACCCGTGTTGCGGACCAGCGTGCCGACCGCCGTTTCCGTGCCGACGGAGACTATCCGCTCCGACACGACAGCGCTGACGCTGTCCCGCCCGGCGACGGCAACCTGAAAGTCCTCACCCCGTTCCAGCTGTTCCAGCAACAGGGCGTCATCCAGCACCGAAGACAGGCGCACGATTGGCAGGGCGACCGAGTCAACATCCGCGATCAACCGCTCGATCATGGAACGGGGCAGCATGGGGGATTCGGCAATGTGCTCGGCCAGGGACTGACGCACGGTGGCCACTGAATCAGCGATCAGCTGATCAACCAGTTCCAGCGCCACCTTCAACTCGCCCGGCGACATGCCGGTCCGGTTCATCAGTTGCCCGACTTCTGCGGCAACCGTGGTCTTGTCGTCCGCTGAAAGGGCTCCCACGAGCCGCTGAACTTCGGAGGCGTCTATCTGAGCCGTCATGCTGTGTCTCCTGATCAAGCATGACGATAGGACAGGCTGCTTAATGCACGATTAATGTGCAGGATCAGGGAAGCTTCTGCTATAAGGTCAGTATTGCTGACATTTTCCGGGGAGGCGGCAATGGCGCTCAACATTGAAGACATGCGGCAGGAACTGGAGGCACGGCGTGAAGCCCTGACAGGCCTGAGTGCGCTTTCTGCTGAATCGCGCGGTGCCGTGGAACTGGACCAGTCGCGCGTCGGACGCCTTTCGCGGATGGACGCCATGCAACAGCAGGAAATGGCCAAGGCATCGGAAAGCCAGCGTGCGCAGCAGATCGTTCGGATCGACGCCGCCCTTGCACGGATCAGAAGCGATGATTTCGGCTTCTGCCTGGACTGTGGCGAGGAGATTGCGGAAAAGCGCCTGAGCGTCGATCCCGCGACACCACTGTGCATCGATTGTGCGAGCGGGCGCCCGGCGCATGGATGATCACGTCAAGGGACTGCTGATCACGGCGGGCGGCGTCCTGGCCATCACACCCGATGCCTTGCTGATCAAGATGTCGGGCATGTCGGCACCGTCACTGTTCTTCTGGCGTGGCATGCTGGTTGCGTTGATGATGAGCGTCCCCTTCATCTTCATCTGGCGTGGCGAGTTCATTGCCCGCTGCATGGCAATTGGTCGACCAGGTATCGCGGTCGCGTTCTGCTATGCGATCAGCACGGCCTGCTTCGTGGCTGCCAACACCATGACCGTTGCCGCGAACGTGCTGGTCATCGTGGCCACGGCACCGCTTTTTTCATCCATCTTCAGTTCCTGGATGCTGAAGGAACGGACGCGACCACGCACCTGGCTGGCGTCTCTCATCGCGCTGGGCGGTGTGGCGCTGGTGGGCGCGGATGAGATCAGCCGCGAAGCGGGTCTGGGCGAGTTGCTGGCACTTGGCTGCTCGATCTTCGTTTCCCTGTCCTTCGTGATCATCCGCAAGGCCAAGACCGTCAGCATGATCCCGGGCACCGCGCTCGGGGCCTTCATCATGGGCCTGGCCGGCTGTTTCTGGTTCGATGTCCCGGCAGGTGAAACGGAATGGTTTGCGGTGCTGATCAGCGGTCTGTTCTTCATCCCGCTGGCGTATCTGGGGCTCACCGTCGGGCCGCGCTACATCTCCGCGCCGGAGGTCGGTCTGTTCCTGCTGCTGGAAACCGTCATTGGTCCGATCTGGGTCTGGCTGGTGATCGATGAAACACCGAGCCAGATCGGCCTGATCGGCGGCGCGATCATCCTTCTCGCCCTGCTCAGCAATACAGTCCTTGGCCTGCGGGAGAGACCTGCCTGAGGACGCTGCCTGCCGTCAGATCCAGAACGTCGCGATGGAAATGATCAGCATCAGGGCCAGAACCCCGTTGACCACTTGCCACTGACGCTGTGTCTTGAGCACGCGCGCCAGCAGGGCACCGAACAGCGTCCAGCCGGACAGGGCAATGAAGCCGCAGCCTCCGAAGACTGTCGCCAGGATGATGACCAGCGCCACGGGATCGGATGCCACCCCTGCGAACGAGCCCGCGACACCCAGAGCCATGGCCCAGGCTTTCGGATTGACCAGGGTCAGCATCATGCCGCTGGCCGCACCGAACGGCTGTTCCACCTGGCCGCCTTTCGGACCCGGCGCACCGGCACGCCCGATCAGGAATGCCAGCCACATCAGATAGGCTGATCCAGCGATCTTCATCACCAGCGCCAGCGATGGCACCGCGAGAATCACCGCGGCGAGACCCAGAGCAGAGACGGAGATCAGGACAGCCAGGGATGATGCCATGCCAAGGACCAGCGGCAGGCTGCGTACATAACCAAATCGAATGCCGGATGCCGTAGCGAGCGACGTTGCACCGCCGGGCGAAACCGTTGCGGCAACAGCGAATCCGATCAGTGCGATGATGCTCTCCGACATGTCGATTGGTCCTTCCCCGACAGGGAGAAGGCTCGCACCGTGCCACACGGCGCCACAAACGATCTTATCTGTCGTCCGGGTTAGTTTCCTTCATGCGTCAGCATTACTGACACAATTTGCAGTGGACCTTGCGCCCTATACGGCCTCGGCCATGTGGCGTCGCATGTCATTGATCAGATCGACCTTGGTGATCAGACCAAAGAAGGTTTCATCGTCCGCCACGATGGCCACCTTGTCGGCCCGCAGGATGGGCATCAGCTGATCCATCGTTGCATCGGGCGAAATGGTTTCCAGCCGGGTGACCATGAAGTCGGAAACCGGACTCTGGAAGTGTTCCTCATGCCCGTGCACGGCCAGCAGCAGATCGCTTTCGTCGATGATCCCGACAATCTGTCCGTCGGCCAGCACCGGCAGCTGCGAGATATCGAACATCCGCAGGCGGGAATAGGTTGTCAGCAGGGTGTCGTCGGGGGACACGCTGACCACATCGCCTTCGTCGGCGCGGCGGATGATCAGGTCGCGCAGGTCACCGTGGCGGCTGCGCCTGATCAGCCCCTGGTCCACCAGCCAGGCGCGGTTGTAGGCCTTGCTGAGGTACTTGTTGCCGGTATCGCAGACCAGCGTGACGACGCGCTTCGGTTCGGTCTGTGCCTGGCAATAGCGCAATGCCGCGGCCAGCAGGGTGCCGGTTGAGGAACCGCCCAGGATGCCTTCCTTCGACAACAGGGCCTGAACCGCCGCAAACGCATCGGTATCGGAAACCGTGATCCCCTCGTCAATCATCTCCAGATCGCAGTTGGGCGGAATGAAATCCTCCCCGATGCCTTCCACCAGCCACGAACCGACGTCGTTGGGGATGATGCCGGTGTTCGCGGCTTCGGCCACCACGGAGCCTTCCGGGTCGGCAACGATCATCCGGGTCTTGGGCGAATTGGCACGCATGAAACGGCCAATGCCGGTGATCGTACCGCCGGAGCCAACGCCACAGAACACGGCATCGACGTCGCCATCCATCTGGGACAGGATTTCCGGGCCAGTGCCGGTTTCATGCGCCATCGGGTTTGCCGGGTTGGAGAACTGATCGACCCAGAACGCGCCCGGGATTTCCTTCTGCAACCGCTCCGCAATGTCCTGATAGTACTCTGGATGCCCCTTGCCCACGTCGGACCGGGTCAGCCGCACTTCCACCCCCAGCGCCTTCAGATGCTGGATCTTGTCCAGGCTCATCTTGTCGGGGATCACCAGGATCAGGCGGTAGCCCTTCAGGGCGGCAACCAGCGCCAGCCCGAGTCCCGTGTTACCCGCCGTCGCCTCGATCAGGGTGCCCCCGGGCTTCAGCCGCCCGTCACGTTCCGCCGCCTCGATCATCGACAGGCCGATGCGGTCCTTGATCGACCCGCCGGGATTCTGGCTCTCCAGCTTCGCGAACAGACGGCAGGGGCCGGTGTCGAGGTTGGTCAGTTCGACCATCGGCGTGTTGCCGATCAGGTCCAGGACGGATGCAGGTACAGGCATTGGCTTCTCCCCCGGGGCTCTTGTCGAACCATACGTGGCTCAACGCCCGAGGACGAGGGCGTCCGCAAAAATCGCGGCATCCACATTGCCACCGGATGCAACGACGACAACCGTCTTGCCCTGAACATCGACGCGGCCCGACAGCACGGCGGCCAGAGCCACGGCACCACCCGGCTCTATGACAAGTTTCAGTTCCTCGAACGCGGTCGCCATGGCTTGGCGTGCCTCGTCATCGCTGACAGCGACGCCGCCTGACAGGGTCCTGCGGTTCACCCGAAAGGTCAGCACACCCGGTACCGGTGTCATGATCGCATCACAGATGGAGGGCGGCGTCCCCGCATTCGCCTGACGAACACCGGTCGCCAGGGACCGTGCGGTGTCGTCATAGCCTTCCGGTTCGGCAGACATGACCTGCAGGGCGGGGAACGACGCCTTCATTGCTGTCGAGAAACCCGCCATCAGGCCGCCACCGCCTGCAGGCGCCAGCGCC
The DNA here is from genome assembly GCA_029210175.1 of Minwuia sp. Taxonomy (GTDB): domain Bacteria; phylum Pseudomonadota; class Alphaproteobacteria; order Minwuiales; family Minwuiaceae; genus Minwuia. The sequence continues at coordinate 64,029 of JARGPL010000007.1, forward strand.
AGCTCAGGCGTTGCCTTCAGTTCCCGGCACTGGGCCACCGTCTCAAGCCCGGCAGTGCCCTGTCCCGCCATGATCAGCAGGTCGTCATAGGGTTTGACCAGGGTCAGGCCGTCCGCTTCGGCAAGCCGTTGGCCAATCGCCTCCCGGTTTTCGCCGTGCCTGTCGTATGGCACCACGGTCGCACCGTATTCGGCAGTGTTGCGTCGTTTCATGGCCGGCGCATCGGATGGCATGATGATGGTGGCGGGCACGCCGAACATCCTGGCGGCCAGGGCCACGCCCTGTGCATGATTGCCTGATGAATAGGTCAGGATACCCCGCGCCCTGACGTCCGGTTCCATCGCGGAAAGCCGGTTGTAGGCGCCGCGAAACTTGAACGAACCCGTATGTTGCAGGCATTCCGCCTTTACCAGCAGACGCGCGCCCAGACGGTCATTCAGCCGCGTTGATTCCAGCAAGGGCGTCCGGCGCACGACGCCGGTGATCCGTCCGGCAGCCGCTTCGATATCCGCGATCGAGAAGCCATCCGCCAACGCTTCGTCCGCGCTCAGATCAGTGACCGGCATGGGCATCGCACTCCTCCACAAAGGCAAGCAGGCGCGGCAGGCAGCCAGGTTCCGTCATCGATGGCGCATGCCCGCGGTTTTCCAGCGTGATGAGTTCAAGATCAGGCTTCGCCGCCTGCATCCGGCTGACGGTCTCCGCCTTCAGCACATCGGACAGCGCCCCGTGAACCAGAACCGCGGGGATGTGTTTCAGCCCCTTGAACAGGGCCCAGAGATCCGGTCGCGATGTCGACCGGGCCTGTTCCGCCAATGCATCACGCAGGGCCAGATCATAGTCCAGCCGCCAGTTGCCCGCTGCCGCGTCATAGGCATAAGTGCCATCCGCGTTGGTCAGCCAGTCCGCATCCGTCCAGTCCGGGAAGGCGCGACCATATGTTTCCCGCATGGACTGCGCGGCGTCTTCAAGCGTTGCATGGCGCTGATCGACACCAACATAGGCGAGGATGCGGGCCTGCCCGTCAGCGGAGATGTCCGGCCCCACATCGTTGATCACCAGCCCGGCCAGCGCAGATGGCATGGCCACCGAAAGCGCCATGGCCATCAACCCGCCAAGTGAGGTCCCGATCACCACCACCCGGTGAATGCCTTCGATGGTCAGCAGGTGCATGATGTCACTGACATGACTTCCTGGGGCATAGGTCGTGTAATCGGCGCGGCCGGACTGCCCGCGCCCCCGGTAATCCGGGCAGAGCACCAGCCGGTCCTGCCCCAGCCGTGTCGCCAGCTTGTTGAAGTCCTTCGAATTGCGCGTCAGCCCGCCGATGCAGAGAACCGGCAGTGCCGATCCACCACGCCGGCCATAGCGCCGGTAGTAGATGCGTGTGCCATCCTGCGCCGTGAAGTGATGTTCGCTGTAGTCTGCCAAGACAGCTTTTCCCCTCAATCAGTCAGCCCGACACCACGATATCCGCCAGTCCGGTCAGATCGCTGATCTGCAGGTCAGGCGTTTGCGGAATACGCTCTTCAGCCTGCCCGAAACGATTGACCCAGACGACCTGAAATCCGAAGGCCTTGGCCGCATAGGCATCCCAGCCATTCGATGACTGGAAACTCATCTCTCCGGCGGGTAGTCCGAACGCCTTGCCCGCCAGTTCATAGACAGACGGGTGCGGTTTGAACACGCCCACGCTTTCCACCGTCAGCACGGCGTCGAGCAGGTCACCGATACCCGCGTTGGCGACCGCGGCTTCCAGCATCATTGGCGAGCCATTCGACAGGATAGCGGTCTTCAGTCCGGCAGCCTTCAGATCAGCCAGCATGTCGGGCACTTCCGGATAGGCGTCGAGGCGGAGATAAAGCTCTGCCAGTTCCGCGCGCAGCCCGGCATCGTCGATCGACAGGGACGCCATGGCATAATCCAGCGCATCCTGCGTGACCTGCCAGAAATCCACATGCTGCCCGGTCAGCGCCCGCAACCAGGTATATTTCAGCTGCTTGGCGCGCCAGGTCTCCGCCAGTGGCTGCCAGGAATCGCCCAGCCGGCCGGCACAATGGCGGGCCGCTGCATTGACATCGAACAGGGTGCCATAGGCATCGAATATGCAGGCACGAACACCTTCCAGCCTTGCTTCGGCCATGTCTCGAACTCCGTCTCCTGAATGGATGGGCAGTCCCGAAAGGACCGAAAATAGAGCGATCCGGCACCCGAAACAGTCAAACCCGGGTCAATAGTATGCCAACATTCACTCGATCCGGTCAGGGCAAGTCTTCCTTAACCGGAATCCGGCCACAGTGGACAGAACTGAATTGAGTTCGCAGCAGGAAATTCCACGCATGTCAGCAATCGCACGATCCAGATCCTTCACGATCATCCTGGCCCTTGTCCTGATGGCCGCTGCTCTGCCGGCGCAACGGGTATCTGCGGGGGAGGTTCTGGACCGCATCCGTGCCGATGGCGTGGTGCGCTGCGGCGTGACGGCAAGCGGCATCGGCCTCTCGGAAATCGGGGATACCGGGTCGTGGGAGGGATTTTTCTATGACTTCTGCCGGGCACTGGCCTCCGCAGTTCTGAATGAACCCGACGCGATCGAACCCGTGGAGGTCGATGACGTCATACGTTTCAAGGCACTGGCGGACGGCGCCTTCGATGTGCTGATGGCCAACACGACCTGGACCATCGGTCGCGATACCGCGATGGGCATTACATTCGCGGATATCCTGCTCTACGACGGCCAGGCGTTCCTCGCGCACAGGTCCATCGGTGCCGAAAGCCTGGCCGCAGTCAAAGATGGTACGGTCTGCGTACCAGGCGGCACCACGACAGTGAAGAACCTGAGTGAGCTGAGTGCGGGGCTGGACGGTCGCATCAAGGCCATAGAATTCAACTCCACCGAGGCGCTCTATGACGCCTTCTTTTCGCGACGCTGCGATATCATTACCTATGACATGTTCGCGCTTGCGTCACTGAAGCAGACCAGGGCGAATTCACCGGATGATTTGATCCTCTTCCCCGAGATCATTTCGAAGGAACCCCTGTCATCGGTGATCAGGCGTGGCGACGATGAATGGTTTCATCTGGTACGCTGGGCTTCGCGCGCTCTGATCGCGGCGGAGGAACTTGGTGTGACACAAGCCAATGTTGACAGCATGCGCAGGTCCGACCTGCCGGAAGTCAGACGTCTGCTTGGCGTGGATGCGCGCATCGGGGAGGACATGGGCCTGACCAATGAATGGGCATACCAGATGATCCGCGATGTTGGAAATTACGGGGAAATCTATGAACGCCATTTCGGGGCGGCGGGTCTGAACATTCCACGGGGGCTGAACGCGCTCTGGCGCGACGGCGGCCTCCACTACGCGCCGCCCATCCGGTGACCGGCATGTATGAAACCGTGTATTTCTTCTCGGAGGATCCGGTGTGAGACGCCTGGATCGACGCATGTCGGTCTCCACCAAGTTCACGGCCGCGCTCGCCTTGATCATGCTGGTCATGATCGGGGCCATTGGCGTTGCATTCAATTCCATGAACCGCATGGCCGACGGCTATGATGGCGTGGCAACGCACACGGTGCCGAAGCTGACGAGTGCGGCACGTCTCGACAGATTGTCCAGTTCGATCGCGTCGACGGCATCGAAGCTCGCGGCCAGCCAGTCCGATTATGTTCGCATCACCATCGCCAATCGCCTTGATGACAGCATCCAGTCTCTGGACGACACCTTGCGGATCTTCGACCACGACGAATCCGACCCGAAGATCTACACACTGGTGCTGCAGGTGCGCGACAACCGTGACACCATGAGTGCCAACCTGAACGAACTGAGCACCGTGGTCGCCAAGCGCATCAATGCGGGAGAGAAGACCGAGCGTATCCTCGACGAGGCCGACCGGCTGAGCAATGAGGTCACACGGTTGCTCAACGGGACCGGTGATGTGGTCCATAACGCCGACTGGTTGCTGAACCTCGGCTGGGCACTGGAAGCCCTGCTGTCGATCCGCAATGCGGAAAGCCGATTTCGGATCGATCGCATCCAGGCAAAGCATGTCGACAGCCAGCGCGCCGGATCAGAAGGCCTGCGGCGCAGTCCGATATCGCGAGAACTCGTGCAGGCGCAGCCCGATCTCAGTCCGATGCATTCGCTTGGGTGGAAGCTGGACGCCTTCATGGCGCGCAACCAGCATGTCTTCGAGCTGTCTCGGGTAAGGCTGGCACTGATAGGACGCGAAAACGGGCTGCTGTCACGCAACAAGCGCCTTTCCAGTCGCCTGACCAGTTCGGTGTCAGACCTGTTCCACCTGATGCAGACGCGGATCGATGTGCGCAACGAGGAACTGCGACAGCTGGAACGGGAGAGCGATCTGACCCTGATGTTCGCATTCCTGGTCAGTGTGGCGCTGATCCTCGGGCTGCTCGCCTATCTGCGCCTGGATGTGCTGAAGCGTATTTCCGACCTGCAACGGGCAATCCTGCGGCATGTGGATGGCGACCGGGTAGAGATCCCGGTTCACGGACGTGACGAGATCGCGGATATCGGCCAGTCGCTGCGCTATCTCGTCGGTGTCATTTCCGAGCGGGAGCAGAACCTGCGCAACGCCAGGATCAACGCCGAGCATCTGGCCGACAGTGCGGAGTCAGCCAGCCGTGCCAAGTCCATGTTTCTCGCCAACATGAGCCATGAACTGCGGACACCCCTGAACGCCATCATCGGTTTTTCGGAGATGATCACCCATTTCGACGGCAACCCGGCGCGCAGCACCGAATATGCCGGTTACATCAGCAGCAGCGGCAAGCATCTGCTGAACGTCATCAATGACGTGCTCGACTATTCCAAGATCGAGGCCGGGAAGATGGACCTGCAGCGGGAAGACGTCCAGCTGATGCGGCTGGTCGAAAACATCAATCCGCTGGTGGAGTTCCAGTTGCAGACCAGCCAGCTTGCACTGCAATACGACATCCCTGCCCACCTGCTGATCAATGTCGACAGTCAGGCCCTGCGCCAGATGCTGGTCAACCTGCTGTCCAACGCGATCAAGTTCTCCTATCGCGGCAGCACGATCACCATCCGCGCGCGCGTCCGGCAGGAAACTTTCGAGATCAGTGTGATCGATCAGGGGGCCGGTATCCCTGCCGCGCAGCTGGACATGGTGATGAAGCCGTTCCGACAGGCCCGCAACGACTATGTGGCATCGACTGATTCAGGAACCGGCCTTGGACTGGCGATCGTCGACAATCTGATGCGGTTGCACCATGGCCGCGTGAAGATTTCTTCCACCGAGAAGAAGGGCACCGAGGTGCAGCTCGTCTTCCCCGTCGATGTGGTCGTGCAGCATGCTGCCCCCGCCTTGACCGCCACCGCAGGTCGCAACTGAAACGAGGGCCGGACGACCGGATATCGGCTGCTCAGTCGAGAAAACCGATATGCTGAGGTCCGGCGCGCAGGTCGCGCGCCAGTGCCAGGGTGGAACCACCCTCGTTCAGCAGGCGATATATCTGCAAGGCCTCCAGAACCCGCTGCACGTAATTCCGGGTTTCCGAGAACGGAATGCGCTCCATCCAGTCCACCGGATCGACTTCGCCATTGCGCGGATCACCATGCGCGACGATCCAGCGCCGCACACGGTGCGGGCCAGCGTTGTAGGCGGCAATCGCCATGGGCAGGTAACCGTCGAATTCCTGAATCTGCCAGGCAAGGTAGGTGCTGCCCAGCAGCGCATTGTAGCGCGGATCATCCGTCAGCCGGCGGGGCTGATAGGCGACGACGATCTCTTCCGCCACCTGCCGCGCCGTGGCAGGCATCAGCTGCATCAGCCCGCGCGCGCCCACGCGGCTGATGGCTGTGGGATTGAAAGCGCTTTCCTGACGGGCGATGGCATGCGCCAGAGCTGGCTCGATGGCGCCAACCGTCTGCAGCTCCACCATTGATGGCCAGGCAATCGTCGGCAGGATGATCTGGTCGCGCGCCGCCATCTTGCCGGCCAGCACCTGCAGGTCGGCCCGGTCCAGACGGTGCGCAAGATCCCCCAGCAGCACCCGGCGCTGCGTCGATATCTCGCCCCGGCCCAGATGCGCCAGGAACTGCCGTGCCAGCCCGTTCTGCCCCACCTCCACCAGCAACCGCACCAATTGGACCGTCGGTTCCGCGTCGAACCGGGCACGCGCGGAAGGGTCAACAGGTGGTGCCTCCGGCAGACTCAACCGACTGTCGCCAACCGCCAGCATGCCCATCTGGCCGTAATAGGTCGTCGGATGCATGGTGGCGCGGCGGAACCAGTTTCCAGCCTGCGCATCGTTGCCCAGCGCACGATGGGCCCGCGCGATCCAGTACGCCCCCCGGGCACGACTGACCGGAAAGGCAACATTTGCATACAGCGTCTCGAAGTGGGCAAGGGCGACCTCGGGGCGGTTGAGGTAACTCAACGCCAGCCAGCCAGCCTCGAATTCTGCCTGGGCAAACGCGGCACCGCGTTTCAGACCATGTCCCCGCGCAAGGCGCCAGGCGGCGTCGAAGCGTCCCTCCGCAATCAGTTGGCGGATCTGGATGCGCCGCTCGACCCACCAGAGATCCGGACGGCTGCCCATGTCGGGATTGCCAAGCAGGATCTCCTGCGCACCTTCGTGCTGTCCGGCACGCCGCCGCCAGCGCGTCCGCTCGAACAGCAGACCCGGGTCATTGACCAGATGTGGTGGGACCGCGGCGACCGCATCATCCACGCCGGGGCGGCGGGCCATCAGTGACAGACGGGCGTTGGCCAGCAGGCGCAGGTTGGTGGGCAGCAGCGCCCGCATGCGCCCGGCAGCCGTCCGCCGTTCCGACCAGAGCAGCAGGTCCATGCGCGCAGAATGATCATCCACCGTCAGCCAGTCACCAAAGGCCGCCAGCACCGCGATCTCCTCCGACTGCTTCAGATCGCGGTCCTGCCAGAGGTCGCGCACGATGGCGCGCGCCCCCTCCGGGTCCGAGTCCCGTTTCGCCAGCGCCTGGTGCAGTTTCCCGGCACGGGTCAGCGCAGGCCGGGTCGCGAAATGTGCCGCGATCCGTGTCGGGTCTTCGGTCGCGAGCACGGCTTCTTCCCGGCGGGCGGCGAGCCTGGCCTGGCGCGGCAATGCGGGCTGAGCGGCAATGAAGCGGGCGATGGCGTCCGGGTCTTCTTCCCGGCCATTGCGGATCTTCAGCCATTCAAGAACTGGAACCAGCCTGCGATCCTGCAAGGGACCCAGCATCAGGGGTACGGGGTCCCAGGCATGCCGGTGCCCGGTAGCAAACGCGGCCCGATAGATACCCAGATCCGCCGCAGACAGCTCACCCGTCGCCTGCAATTGCGCCCGGAACGGGTTGGCGGCGGGGACCGGCGGCACTTCGGCGCGGGCAATTGGCGCGATGCCCATGAACACGGCGACCAGCAGCGCCAGCTTGCCCGGGATGGGGCAGCGCGTGAAAAGACCGGCACGAACCGACACAGATGGCTCCATCATTCGAATCATACGCGCTACAATAGCGTGACTGGCCGGGCATCGCGTTCACATTACGTTTGTCCCACTGTTGCCAGCGGAAACCGATATGCACTAGAAGAGCGCGGCCCGGAGAAGGTCGGGCAGACATTTTTTGGGAGCGAAAGCCATGAACATCAAGGGGTCGATACCGGCACTTATCACGCCGTTCACGAACGGCGCCGTCGATGAGAAAGCCTTTCGTGACCATTGCGAATGGCAGATTGCCGAGGGCAGTCACGGCCTGGTGCCAACCGGCACCACTGGCGAGTCGCCGACGCTGAGCCATGCGGAACACCGCCGGGTCGTGGAAATCTGCATCGAGACGGCAGCCGGTCGCGTGCCGGTGATCGCCGGTACCGGATCAAACAACACCACGGAAGCCGTGGCCCTGACGCAGCATGCCCGGGATGCGGGCGCTGATGCCGCGCTGGTGGTGACACCCTATTACAACAAGCCGAATCAGGAAGGCATGTACCAGCACTTCGCGGCCGTCGCAGCCGTCGGCCTGCCGATCATCATGTACAATATCCCGCCGCGGTCCATCATCGACATGACGCCGGAAACCATGGGCCGCCTGGCCGAACTGCCGGAGATCATCGGCGTCAAGGACGCGACGGCGAAGCTGGATCGCGTATCGTTGCAGCGCATTACCTGCGGCACGGACTTCATCCAGCTTTCGGGTGAGGATGGCACGGCGCTGGCGCACATGGCGCATGGCGGCGTCGGCTGCATCTCCGTTACGGCGAATGTGGCACCAAAGCTCTGCGCTGCGTTCCAGGAAGCCTGCCTGGCAGGCGACTATGCCAGGGCGCTGGAACTGCAGGATCGGCTGATGCCACTGCATGTGGCCCTGTTCCTGGAGCCGAGCCCCGCGCCGGTGAAGTACGCGGTGTCGCGCGTTCGCGGCATTTCGCCAGACGTGCGGCTGCCGGTCGTGCCAGTCACCGCTGATACACGGGAACGGGTCGATGCAGCCCTGCGTCATGCGGGGCTGCTGAACTGATTGCAGACCTGATCGCAAGACAGGACATCACACAGAGGGACCACCTGACGTGGGCAAGACTGTCGCTGAGAACCGGAAGGCCAGATACAACTTCTTCATCGAGGACACGATGGAGGCCGGGATCGTATTGACCGGCACGGAGGTAAAGGCCCTGCGTCAGGGTCGCGCCAACATCGCCGAGTCCTATGCGTCACCGGAAGGCGACGAGCTCTGGCTGATCAATGCGCACATCCCCGAGTACAAGTCCGGCAACCGCCACAATCATGAGCCGACGCGGCGGCGCAAGCTGCTGCTGAAACGCCGGGAGATCGAGCGGCTGGCGGGCGCGCGGCAGAAACAGGGCATGACCCTTGTACCGCTGAAGCTCTACTTCAACGACCGGGGTCTGGCCAAGCTGTCTGTGGGGCTGGCCAAGGGCAAGAAACAGCACGACAAGCGCGCCACGGAGAAGGATCGCGACTGGCAGCGCCAGAAACAGCGGTTGCTGCGGGAGAAGTAGATCCGGACAACGCGATTGCTGGCGCTTCGCGCCTCTGGTCCGCTGCCGGCAGTTCGCCTGGTCGGCCCGATGACCTGCCCGGCGTGTCACCCGCCGAAGTAGAACAATATGCCCGAAACGCTGAACATGGCGATCCCGGTCGTGACCAGCACGATGGTGGACGCGCGGGCACTGGCAACATTGTATTGCGTCGCCAGCACGAAGATGTTCGCCCCCGTCGGCAGCCCTGCGATCAGCACGATCAATGCAACGGTGGCGGAGGGCAGGTCCAGCACGAAGGTTGCCATGATGAAGGCGATGACCGGCATCAGGGCGAGCTTCAACAGGCTGGCGAAGGCAACCTCCCCCTTGCCCTCCGCGATCGGGCGTCCATAGAGCGACCCGCCGAGCGCGAACAGGGGCAGGACCGCGTTGACGACCGCGTTCATGCCCCTTCGGCGATCAGCAGATGGTTCACGGCCTGGCGATAGGTTGCTGTCAATGGCGCGGGCTTGCCGGTTCGGCGGTCGAAGAAGGCGAGAACGTAGTCGATGACCGCAACATCCTGCTGCAGGGCGACGTCGCGCACCAGATGCCTGAAGCGGCAGGAACGTTGCCCCAGCCCCAGGACACCGGTGTGGGCTGACAGCAGATCACCGGCAGCGGGCACCAGCAGCTGTTCCACCTGCATCGCCGTGACTCCGGCCCCGATGGCCTCCGCCGACAGCTTCTCCCGTGTGATCCCGGCCAGGATCTGCGTCGACCAGATGCCGCGTGTCGCCACATCGAACAGCGCCCGTGTCGTCATGCGACCCGACGCATCCGCATCCCGACGCTCCACCGTTCCCAGCCAGCTCTGCTGCATCGCCGGGTCGAGGCCGGGCGGTCGTTCAGGCTGCGGAATGGCCCGGAGCGGCGGTGATGTTTCGGACTGAGGGACCGCGGGATGCATGTCCATGCCGAGAGGGTCGCCAAACGTGCCCGTGGCAAGGTCGATCCGGTCGATGCTGGTCTCGAACCGGGTGGCAACGACGGCGTCATGGCTGCGGGTCAACTGCCCGTGCAGCACTTTTCGCCCATCGACCGCCGCCTGCGGTACGCCTGTGATGTAGCCGGTATCACCCGGGACGAGTTCCTGGCGGAATTCCACCCACAACCTGCGCCCGCCGAACCCGGTACCGGATGCCCGGGCCGCGACGGGGTCAGTGCCCGCCTGCAGCACGAATGCCTGCCGGGCGTCATCGATCGCCTGCGCGGTGTGCTGAATGTTCACGTGGCCTGCCAGCCCGACGTGCCACTGGTTGAACGTCCCGCGCCAGAGAGCACCGGAATCATGCGGGGCCGGGGCGGTCATGCGGCAACATCCGTTGCGGTGCAGAGAAAGCGACGGGCGCTTTCGATGATGTCGTCAGGCAGTTCGGTGCGGCGACGCAGCGACAGGTCGATCGGTACGCCGGTCGATTGTGCCGTCAGCGCCAGTTTCTCATCGGTCAGACGGGTGAGCCGGTGGGCGGTGATCACATGGGTCGCGTTGAATTCCAGAAACCCGGTCTCCACCCGGAACAGGTCACCGGCCCGCAACTCACGCCGGTAGTTCAGTTCCATCTTCGTGGCGGCGATGCCGATACTGCGGTCGATGATGGCCTGACGATGCAGACCGATCAGCGACATCATGTGGAAGTAACCGTCCGACAGGGCCGCGTCATAGAACTGGATGTTCATGTGCCCGAAATGGTCGCACTGGTCCGCGCGCACCACACTGCGCACTGTTTCCGTCATGCCGCTCATGCCATTCCCCGATCCTGCGTCACTGCCATCAGCCCACCATCATCCGGTGGTCAGGCCGCCGCCGACAACCAGCGTCTGGCCGGTGATGTAATCGCTTTCGGGTATGCAGAACAGGTAGACACCATTGGCGGCATCGTCGGCAGTACCGATCCGCTGCAGCGGGATCAGGCTGGTCAGATCTTCCTGCTGATGCTCCGGAAAGCCGACCTTGTGGTCACGACCCTCGACCTGGATCGTCGGGTGCGCGCCACCGAAACGCTGGGTCAGGCGGGTGTCGATATACCCGAAGGCAACGGCGTTCACCGTGACCTGCAACCGCCCCCACTCGCGCGCCAGGCCGTTGGTCAGCCCGACCACCGCCCCCTTGCCCGCCGCATAGGACACGGCAGCCGGCATGCCGTATACAGCTGCCATCGAAGAAATGTTGACCACCTTGCGGACCACGCGCCGCCCCTCCGCCTCTTCCGCCCTGAAGGCTGCGCGCAGGTGCGGTTGAGCGGCCCGCAGGATGCGGATCGGGGCCGCCGCATGCACGTCCAGCATCGCCATGATCTGCTCATCAGTCTGGTTCTGGATGGTCGAGTTCCAGATATAACCCGCGTTGTTGACGATGATGTCGAGGCCACCGAAGGCATCCAGCACCCCCGCCACAAGCGTGTCGGCGAAACCTTCGCCGGTGACCGATCCCGCAAGGCCGGCTGCCTGCCCCCCGGCATCGGCGATCGCCTGCATCACCTCTTCCATCGGTTCCGCATCCAGGTCGTTGACGAAGACCTGCGCGCCCTCTGACGCCAGCTTCATCGCCACCGATCGGCCAATGCCTCGCCCCGCCCCGGTTACCAGCGCCACCTTCCCCGCAAGTTTCGTCATTGCTCATCCTCCCCCGTGTTCCGCACAAGAATTCAGCATTAACCGGGGGTACGCAATTCGCAACCGCGCCTAGCATGGGTCGCAAGCGCCCGGTGCAACACCGGCCACCCGACGAAAGGCCCAGACCATGGCGGAAAACATCAATCCACGCAGCAGCTTGCTGGCATTGCCCACGGCACCGACACGCCGCCCCTGGCTGGTGATCTTTGTCGATCCAGGCCCTGCTGAACCGGGCGCAGCCCTGCGAAACCGTATCCTGCTGCGATTGCTGAAGCGGCTACGCCCGGGATTCCGCCACGTCCTGGCAATCAGTCCGGAGGGTCAGGACAACAGCTGGCTGGTGGTCAATCCTGGCAGTGACATGCTGGCCGTCGGCATACTGAACAGCAGCACTGTCATGGCCGACCTGCGCCACGCGGTGATCCTGGGCCGGGCGCATTTCGTGACGGTGACGGCCACCCGTCCACCCGCGTGGCGGTTCCGGGGTCTGTTCACCTGTGTTGCCGCCATCGCGCATCTGACCGGCACCCCGGCAGGCCCGTTCTGCACGCCATGGCGGTTCTATCAACACCTGCGCGCCGCTCCGAAATCTTCCGCCTGATCGAGCGTCCTGACGCGTTTCACAGTCTGGCCTCTGGGTCGTCCATGGATGGACGACCCTAGGTCACCGACTCATAAGCCTTCAAGCAGATGCGTATTGAAGCGAGCTTTATGAGGGCGAGGTAATTTTCCGGGTGCTTTTCGTATCTGGTTGCGATGGCACGGTAGTGTTTGATTTTGCTGAAGAACCTCTCGACGGCATTGCGCTGGCGGTAGAGGAACTTCGAGAATGGCTGGGCGCGGACACGGTTTGGCATGGCGCGGATGTTTGCGAAGATGCCACGAGATGTGAGGCTGGCTCGCAGGGCATCGCTGTCATAAGCCCTGTCGGCCAGGAATGTCTCGCAGCCCCCCAGGTCGTCCAGCATATCGGTCGCGCTTCGACCGTCATGGGCCTGACCGGGAGTGATCTTGAGCCTGATCGGCAGACCATGTGCATCCACGAGCGCATGGATTTTGGTCGTCAACCCGCCCCGCGAGCGCCCCATGCATCGGGGGTCAGGTTGGTCCCTGCCGGTGGCTTCAGAGCCCCCTTTTTACTGTTCGCGCCGTGCTGATGCACCCGGATGGACGATGAATCAATCATCTGCAGATCGTCCTCACCACCATAAGCCGCTGTAACCGCGTCGAAAATCCTGTCCCAGACACCTTGCTTCCGCCATCGCACGAAGCGGTTGTAGCAGGTCGTCGGCGGGCCATAGCGTTCGGGGATGTCAGCCCACGGTGACCCTGTTCGCAAACGCCAGAAGATGCCGTTCAGAACCTTCCGGTCATCAACCCTGGGCACCCCACGCGGCTTGTTCGGCAGAAGAGGCTGAATGACAGACCATTCGAAGTCCGTGATCTCGTAGCGGCGACGGTTCATGATTCGTCCTCCTTTCAGAGAATGAATCACCCACAAGTCAATTTGGGAATCCCTTTTATGAGTTCATGACCTAGACTTTCCTGATCGTCTCTCCGAAACCTCTATCCGAGAATACGCCTTGGTTTCCGTCCGCGTGCTTGCGTGGTGCTTACGTGAAATCCGGGCTCGGCAGGGAACAGGAGCATGGCGAAACTCACCAAACGGTTTGTGGAAGCGGTTGAGCCGCAGAGCAAAGGCCATGTCGTATGGGACGATGAATTCCCAGGCTTTGGCCTGCGTGTCTACCCCTCTGGCAAGCGCAGTTACATCGTCCAGTACCGGTCGCGAGGACGGTCCCGCCGCTATACTATTGGCCTCCATGGCCTGTGGACTCCGGAAACCGCCCGGCGCGAGGCGAAGGCACTGCTCGGGCGGGCAGCGCATGGTGGTGATCCTGCGGAAGAACGTGAAGAAGAACGGAGAGCGCTCACCATCAAGCAGCTTTGCGAGCAGTACATCGCGGATATGGAAGCTGGCCTCATTCTCGGCAAAGGCGGTCGCCCCAAGAAAGAAACAACTATTGCGACGGACGTAGGCCGGCTCCGGCGGCACATCATTCCCCTTCTCGGGACCCGGCGCGTGCGAGACATCACCAAGCCGGACATGAACAATCTGATGAAGGACATCATCGCAGGGAAAACGCGCGTGATCGTCAAGACCAACAAGCTGCGCGGCAAGGCGATCGTCCGTGGCGGCGTGGGCACTGCGATCCGAACTATGGGCCTTCTCGGCGGCGTTTTCTCCTATGCCGTTGAGGCCGGCATTATCGAACACAACCCGACGCACGGACTGCGCAAACCGAAGTACAAGGTTCGGGACCGGCGGCTCAGCGAATCCGAATATCGGACGCTGGGGGACATCCTTCGGCAAGCATGCCGAAGCAACCATCTCCGGATACACGCTGACATCCTCAGGCTTATCGCGCTGACAGGCTGTCGGCGCGGTGAAATCGTCAACCTCAAGTGGAGCGCTGTCGATCTCGAGGGAAGCTGGACACCCGCATTAACCCGCAATTTTGATACGTCCTGAATTTGGCGCAGAGGCTTGATGACTTGGGGCATGGGTTTTGCGGCCTTCCTGCCCATTTCAAGGCTTCAGGCAATGGTTTTCTGCAAACCGGACGGATT
>JARGPL010000019.1 GCA_029210175.1 Minwuia sp.
GACCCGAACCGCTGATTGCGATGACCCGCCAGTTGATGGCGCAGCTTCTCGATCAGGACTGCCTGCGACTTCACCTCGGCCAGCAAAAGTGCCGTGAACTGCCTCAGTTCATCAGGGTCTTCGGGCAGGGATTTATCGATATCCAACATGGCCGGATCATAGCAGATCCGCATGTTTGAAGGAATCCCCACCAACCCTTTCAGAGCTGATTTATCCCGCTTTGAGCGGCGTCCAACTGCGTTGTGGCAGACGCCAGTCGATGCCCTCCAGCAGCATCGCCAACTGGGCAGCCGTCAAGGCAATCTTGCCCTCTTTGGCCAACGGCCAGACGAACCGGCCCTTCTCAAGTCGCTTGCTGAACAAGCATGCACCTTGACCATCCCACCAGATGATCTTGATCAGATCGCCGCGACGACCACGGAACACAAACAAGTGGCCCGCAAACGGGTCCTGCTTCAACGTCTGCTCCGCCTGGGCCGCCAAAGTCGTGAACCCGCGCCGCATGTCGGTCACGCCTGCCGCCAGCCAGATACGCGTGTTCGCGGGGACCGGGATCATGCTGACAGACCTCGGATAAGTCGAGCCAGTGCTTCAGGGGCGTAGCCACCGATGATCCGCAGGCGGTGACCTCCGGCGATATCGATCTCTATGGCGCTTTGTGCTGGCACCGGATCAGATATCGAAGGCGCGTCATCGGCCACGGCCCGATCCGCAATCTCAACCGGCAGGAAACGGGGCCTATCAGCCAACACAGCATCAACCGCCATCTCGGGATCGGGCGCCATCTCGGGATCGGGCGCATATCGGGGATCACGTAACCACTTGAAGATCATATTGGCATTCATCGCGTAGCGCCGCGCAACTTGCGCCACCGAAACACCCGCTGCCGTCGTCTGAAAACAGATCGACCGCTTCTCTTCATCCGTCCAGAGTCGCCTCGTTCGACGCGCCATTCGCTGCCCCATAGTGTCCGCTATCCTAAGCGGACACTATCAATCACACTCTACGCGCGGCAGAGCAGCGACACCGGACGCTTACTCGTCACATGGTCCGGGGCACCGTCATTGCGCCCGAAGATCGGGCTGGCGCAGGTCGGACAGAAGGAACGGGTGACCCGTGTGCCCTGCGATGAAACAAGCTGGTACTGCCGCACCGGCCCCGTCAGCCGGAACCGATCAACCGGGAACATCGCCCCGGTGGAATGACCGCCCCCGCCGCCGCGCTGGCAGTCGCGACAGTGACAGTGCGCAACGATGACCGGCGATCCGGTGACGCGATACCGAACACCGCCGCAGATGCAGCCGCCCTCTTGTTGGTCGATATCCGGCATGGTGACCTCACACAGATGCGTTGTTCTTCACGAAGGTCAGGAACGGCAGGCGGCCCACATGCCAGGCGCAGACGCCATAGGCGATGATGAAGGTCAGCAGCGACGCCATGAAGTAGCCGTAGCCATAGTAGGGAAAACCGAGTTCCAGGGTGGCCCAGCTGAACAGGCCATTGGTCACCAGGTACAGCACCTGGACTGCCAGCATCACCTTGCGCAGGTCGAAGTAGGCCAGCACGATGCCGACGAACATCAGCAGCACATGGAACAGCGCACCCAGCACGCCGAAGCGGAAGATGCCCAGTTGCAACGCGGGAATGCCCACTGCCTCGAAAAGGGGTCCGGCGACCAGGATCGCGGTGACGCAGAGACAGAACTGCAGCACCACCACGTTGCGGGACGCGGCAAGCAGGGAATCGATGATGTTGCGGTGGTTCTCCTCGATCCTCTCGTAGTTCGCATGGTGTTCGATGTCGCGATAGAACCGCTGATAATGCTCGAAGAACCGGGTTTCGATGTTGACGATGAAGACGGCCATCGCGGGCACGATGGTCAGATAGGCCAGGAACATCGCGCCATCATAGATCGGGAATGAAACGAAACCGCTTTCCAGCACTTCGCGCTCCGGGGCGCACCACATCACCCACTTGTCGACCCAGATCGCCAGATTGTAGGCCAGTCCGGCAAGCGCCAGGTCCCAGTACTTGCGGAAATAGCCCAGGAACGCGAAGGGGCGGGTGATGCGGTACGGATATTCGGCGAACACCCGCGCCACCAGAGCGAAGAAGATCAGGCCCAGGCCCAGGTTGAAGCCCATCAGGATACCGAAAGCACCCAGCGATCCGGCGAATGCCAGCCCGAAGGCGCCGCCGGCCATCATGCCGACAAAGAACGCCAGCGTGATGGACTTGTAGTCCTTCAGCGCCGTCAGGAAGACGTTCACCATCCAGATCGATGTCACCAGGAAATAGTTGATCAGCGCACCGGCAATCATCATCGGCGGAATGTCGACCACGAAAAGGTAGAACGGGACGACGATGAATGCCTGGGTCATCAGTAACAGGAACAGCGCCGCGATCAGCATGCCTGGTGCTTCGATGACTGCTTTCTTGAAGATCATGTCGGCCAGATAACGGGTCGCGACCAGCAGCACCGGTCCGGACAGCGCCAGGCTGAAGGCGAAGTTGTAGATCAGGATGATGCGGAACGAGATCAGCTCATCGAGATCCGTGGCATAGATGCCGAAGACATTGATGGAGCCAACGGCCAGGATCGTGAAGAGCCACGGACCCGAGGACACGACAGTCGAATGCGCATAGCCCTGCACGATGCCAAGCAGGTCATCGCGGTCGGTCAATCGCCGCAGGGCAAATCCGATGCCGGCCATCAGGCGGCCTCCTCTTCCGCAGCACGGACGCGCCGGCCTTCCGGCAGGGTCTCGTGCGCCATGAAGGTCACGTAGAGATCATGGTAGATCCGGTCGATCTCCAGCTTGTTGTAGTACTTGCGGACCCGATCCCTGATCGCGACGCGGGCGCGGGCCATGTACTCCGGGTCCTTGATCAGGGCCGCCAGCTCGCGGGCGGTTTCTGCCGGATTGGACAGGGGTGTGATGGCGCCACCGATACCCAGCGGCGGGTCCTCATGCGGCATGCCGTGCAGCATGTCCCGGCAGGCGCCGACATCCGTGGACACGGTGGGAATGCCCGCCGCGCCGCCTTCGAGGATCACCAGCGGCTGTGCCTCCGAAATCGAGGTCAGCACCATCACATCCACCTGCCCCAGGTACTCGGTCAGCTGCACCCGGCCGGTGAAGATGAAATTCTCCTCCAGTTCCAGATGCGCGACCATCTGCAGGCACTCGCGGTAGTAATCCTCATCCTCTTCCGTTGGCCCCATCATCAGCGCCTTGATGTCAGGCACTTCGCGGCGCAGCAGCGCGACCGAGCGGATATAGGTCTTGATGTCCTTGATCGGCACCACGCGCCCGATCAGGGCGATCGTCGGTTCCTTGTTCGGCGTACGCTCCACCTTCGAATAGCGCTCATAATCGACGCCATTGGGGATGATGCGCAGCAGTTCCTCCGCTGCACCGTCGCGGCGCTGCAGGTCCTGGTTGCCCGAATAGAGCGTGATGATCTGGTCACAGGCCTGATAGCAGCTGCGGCTGTAGGCAACGAAGGTATCGATCCAGAGGTCCTTCAGGTCGCGTTTCGGCTTCTCCAGTCCCAGGCTGCCTCCGGGTGCCTCATAGAGCCAGTCAGCCATGGCGATCTCGATACGCCGCTCATTGGTATAGATGCCATGTTCCGTCAACAGCACCGGCCGCCCGGTATCCAGCTTCGCACGCGCTGCAAACAACCCCGCGTAACCAGTTGAAACTGTGTGATAAACCCTTGCTTCCGGCATCGGAGAAAGCAGGATGTTGAACAGCCCGCCGAGCAGTGATCGCCAGGTCCAGAAATAGTCGAGGAATGAGCTTTCGGGCATGTCATCCTTGTACATGCGCAGCAGCATCTGCCACGCCATTTCGGAATTCAGCAAGGCATCGCGCCCGAATGCCTTCCGCTGCGGCGTCAATATCCGCAACAGTTGTTTGACGTCGCCCAGATTGCCCCCGGACTGCATGGCCTTCAGGGCCGGTTCCATTTCGGCAAGCAGCCGTTTCAGGCCGCGCACCTTTCCCGTGCCCGACGGCATCTTCTGCAGGAAGACATGATTGATGCCCCGCACGTTGTCCGGCACCTCATAGCGCCGCTCAGGCGGTGATTCCCCCGGCATCAGGCTGACGATATGAAATGTCAGGTCGCTTTGTGCGCCCACCAGATCATGCACCCAGCTGGAGACACCACCTGCGACATAGGGGTACGTACCCTCCAGAATCAGGCAGACATCCACGGGCTCGAAATGATCAATGCGGGCCATTTGCAGCCAGTGCCTCCTTCAGCTTCGGCAAGACTGCACCTTCACTCAGGTCCTCATCCTTCGACACGTCGAGGTCCTTCGTCGGATCAACGCCCTGCCAGGCCAGGATCACATCATGCAGCCGCTCGCCGATCGTCGGGTCATTGAGCAGGTCGTCGCCAAAACCGGCGACGGCATAGCGCAGACGGTCGAAATCGCCGAGATTGAAAACCGCTTCCATGTACCAGGCGATCTCGCTGGGCCGGATGACACCGCGCGCAAAGCCCGCTTCGAACCAGCGGGCGGCTTCCTCCAGGCGGCCCGTGCGTACCATCAGCCGTCCGACACCAAGCAAGGCGGCACCCAGGGTCGGGTCAATCGCCAGGGCGTCGCGATAGCATTGCTCCGCCTTGCGGCGGTTCTCCCCCTGCCGGTCGCCGTCAAGAATGCCGCTGAAGGCGTAATTGTCGAAATGCGCGGCTACACGCAACTGCGCATCCATGTCTTCGGGGTTGGCCTTGGCCGCCTGCTCCATCTCCATCGCCTTTTCGAGGAACGCATTCTCGATACTGGCGGCAGCGGTTGCCGCCTGGACACGGACAGCAGGGTTGGCGTCGGAAAGCGCGGACTGCAGCGCGGGCGCGAACTCCGGGCGGAAGTCGCGCGTCAGCAGGGAAATGACGGCTCGCTTCTGTTCGATGGAACCGTACTGCAGGACATCGGTGAAGGACGTGACGTTTTCCTGCTTCGCGGAATCAGCCAGACCCCGCGTCAGCATCTCGTAGAGTTTCTCCGACGGCTCATCGAGATGATCGGGAAACAGCGACGCGTACCATTCCTCGAACGGTGTCGCGTCCCTGCGAAACCGGACATAGAGCAGCATCGCCAGCATGGTGCCGAGCGGTCCGAACAAACCAAGAAACAGCGTCGCGACCGCCAGCAGCACGAGGTAGCGTGAATGCCCGCCATTGGGCCGTATCTTCCAGGCAGCCAGGGCCACCACGGCAACGACGAAGACATGTGCAAGCGCAGCGGTCCAGGCGGGCAGCAGCGACTGGTGCAGGACAAACAGCATCCCGGCCTCTGTCGCGGTCGCAAAGACGCAGAAGAACAGGATGATGTAGGTGGAGCGGCCCGTACGCGTGTCTTCCGCACTGCGCCGTTCCTTATCTGCCTCCATCCGATCGAGTTCTGCCGCAAGGGCAGCGGGTGAAAGGGCTGCGCTGCTCATCCCCGGCCCGCTCTCAGGATCGGCGTGCCCTGATCCGCCCCATCCCTTGGCGCATCTTCGGGGCGGGCATACAGCGACTTGGCAACGGCAGTGATGTTGACGCCCTCGATCTCCGCTTCCTTCAGGTAGTGCATTATGGCGGTGGCAATGTGTTCCGCGACCTCGGCACCGGATTCGTCCGCATTCACGGTGGGCAGGATCAACGCGAACTCGCGACCGGTCTGGCGGTATTCGAACGCCTGCACCATCGGCGACATATGGTGTTTCACGACATCACCGATGGCCTTGACCACAGCCTGGCGGCGGGACTGGTGAAGCACGTCCACGCCCCCGGCCTTCAACTGCACGGCTGTCACGTCAAACCCCAGGTTCTCGCCCAGGATCTTCATGAACTTCGAGTGCTGGCGATAGACCGTGTCGCTCAACAGCGTCCGGTCATCGTTGAAGTACATGTTGCCCTGCGCCTTGCGGAATCGCCGGGCATTGGCGAATGCCGTGCCCACCCACTCACTCAGGATGCGGAAGTTTTCCAGTGACGCGACCTGCAGATCGAGGAAGCCAAGCTTCTCGATCTTCAGCATGCCCACGACCTCGCCCGTATCGACGGACGTCAGGGGACCCGCCAGAATGCCTTCCCCGGCCAGCAGACGTTCATCAGCGGAATTGACCACGGACATGATACGACGGCGACCGACGACTTCCTGGAAAACCGCGGATGAGGAATCAAACACCCGCATGTAGGTGTCGCTGTCATCCCAGCCGTCGTTCGTCACCGCCTCCAGCACGCTACCGTTCAGCAGGTAGAGCGAGAACTTGGTCGGCTGCATGACGGCGCGGACCAGATCGGCAATACCGATCAGAACCTCGCCCGGACCCAACTTCTCGATCGCCTTTGCAGCCTGATAGAGGGTGAAGACGGTCTTCAGCTGACCCGCGACCCGAACCTCCAGATGTTCCTTGGTATGCAGCAGCTGTTCATAGGCATTGCTGAGCACCTGTTCGCGCTCGCGCGTGTCGCGCAGATCCTCTGCAAGCTTCTGGTTCCGCTGCCGCAGGCGTTCGCGCAGCAAGCCGACCATCAGGGCAACGATCAGCCAGAGCAGCGGTTCCGCCGCATACTGCCAGGCGATCAGATAGTCCTCGTTGTTGAAGGAACTGAAATCTCCGCCAAAGCCGTCACGCAGGGCAACATCGAAGCCGCTTGTCAGCGCATCCTCCAGGATCGGGCCGCCAAGGGCAGAGCCAAGCGACAGGATGGACGCGAGAAAGGCTGAAACCAGACCTTCGAAAACACCATACTGGACCGAGATCAGGATCACCGGAATCCAGTAGGGGCTGGGGTTGACCCCGACATAGCCGTCCAGGCCGCCAATCAGGTAATCAACGCTGACCAGCAGAAGCATGATCACAGCGATTTCCAGATAGGCAACGCCCTGCGCTGACTTCAGGAACCGTGACTCATCCTTCAGGACCGTGCGTGCGGCCTCTTCCTCACCAAACCCCAGAAGCTGTCTTGCTTGTTCCGGCTGCATGATCAGAAACGCACCAGCAGGTGACCACCGAAGCGGGTGAACACGGCGTCGTCGCCCCGGCCTGAGACACGCGAATGTCCGGCACGCAGGCCAAGCTGCCAATCCTCGTCCATTTCCCAGATCAATTCGCCACCGACGCTCGGCCCGAAACCACCGCCGATGCGGTCCACGGAAAGGCTGGCGAAGGCGTTGTAGCGGACGTCGGAACCGATGGCGTCACCAATCGACACGTCCAGCGAATGAAACTCCGTGTCCGTCAACGGCAGCGGGTTGAAGGCAGTGCCATTCGCGTCCCGGCGCGTTTCCTGTGCGCCGACATAACGACCGCTGAACGTGTAGCCGACGTTCAGGTCCAGCACTTCCCAGGGAACCAGATACCGGACGGAGCCACCCAGATCGAAGGATGTCGCGGCGGTGTCGATATTGTCGATGCCAAAGCGATTGATGCTCGCTTCGCCCTGCGCGAACCAGCGCCGGGTCAGCTGGTGCTCATGGCGCAACGAAAGGCTGTCCTGCACTGCGCCATCGACGATCCCCTCGACAAGCTCCCAATAGGACTTGTGGGCAACGCCGCGCAGTGTCGTGCGCGTCTTTGGCGTGCGATAGTCATACTGCACCGCCAGCCCGGGCGTGCCCGCTCCGGCGAGCAGCGCCACCTCCACATCATGCCCGGGCGCCAGCTCGACCGCGCCATAGATCTCGCCGCGCTGATGCATTTCACTGACAGCTTCCGTGACACCGCTGACACGCAGCACCTCATCATCGTCCAGCAGGCGGTTCTCCACCCGGAACCCGAACTCCGTGGTCATCGACGTGATGAAACGTCCACTGCCCACCGTGATCCATTGGGTATCCCCGCCCTCGACAAACTGGATATCGCTGTCGATACGCAACTGGGAGCCAAACTCACGGTCCAGCGCCCGTCTTGCCGACGCCAGTTCCCGCCGGTTCGGCTCCAGCGACAGGGCCCGGTCATACAGGCCGACGGCACGCCGCCACGAACCGACGCTTTCCTCCAGCGTCGCCAGTTCCACCAGCACATCGGCATTGTCAGGTGCTGTCTTCTGCAGGTCCTGGAGGTCGGTACGCGCGGCATCTGTCTGCCCCTGGCGTGCCTTCAGGCGGGCCCGCAGCACATCCAGGCGCACATCCTCCGGGCGCTGATCGGCGACGGCTGCCTGCGACCCTGACTCTGCAAGTGTCACGCGCGTCATGGCCCCGTCATGGCCAACGCCGAAGTCAACCGCGCGATTGGCAACGATCAGCAGACTGTCGTAACCGACGGAAACACTGTTCAGCCAGCCGGGCAACTGCTCGGCAATGCCTTCGGCAACGGCACTGTCGATGGGTTCCACGAAGCGCAGGACCAACTCACGCGCATACGCCTCGGATGAGACCTCGATCGTCTTCGGCCAGTGGAAAACGATCTCGGCGCCCGTATGCGTCTTCAGTGTATCGACACGAGGCTGCAGGATCAGGTCCGTCAAGGACCGGCTGACCTGTTCGACACTGCCACTGGACGTCACAGGGGCGACATGGCGCCCGCGCAGGCGCAACTGACTGGCGGCCTTCCGGGCCGTGTCATCAAGCTGCGGTGAAGCAATGGCCATGCGCCCCGGCACCGGTGCCGGGACATCCGGTGCGGCCTCAGCCGTCAGCCGCTCGGGTGTCCGGGAAACCGACACCCGCGAAACAGCGGTGGGCGGCGTCAGGGAAACCACAGCCGTATCGTTGCGCGCCGGTCGGGACAGGTCTGTCGGCGGATTGAGCGTCACCGCGCCCGCTACCCGGCCCGCACCGTTGTCGAGCCGGACTGGCAGGGCCGTGATCTCCACGATCAGGACATTGCCTTCCGTCTGAACCGCAAACTGCACGTCGTCGCGCGTGGTGATGGCCAGGGACCGTGCACGCTTGTCAATACCGGTGACCCAGTTGCCCAACCTCTGCCGCAAGGCACCGACAAACGGGCTGTTGAAATCCTGGTCGAAGGTGAGAACCAGCTGTCGCGGCCCCTGTGTGACGCTGGCATGAAACGGAACGGGCCATGCCAGTTCGACGCGGGCCAGAGGTCCGAGGTCAGCCGACAGCACCCGCACGAGCGGTGCGGTCACCGGCGCAGTCTGCCCATGACCCATGGACACCGGCGGCAACACGAGCACAAGCGCCAGCGCGGCAGCAATCGCCGCCGCACGGACACCAGGTTCAGGCCGTGTTTTACGCCTCAAGATCAACAATCCCTGTCGCCCCGACCAATTCCCCACACGTGCAGAATGCACAACGAAAGCACTCACGCACTTAACTAATGCAAGATGATGACCAGAATCCTAATCGCATTCCTGACCGAAGTGGTTGAAATAAAACAACACAATTCAGCAATAGGCATGGTCGGACGGGCCATGGCCGAACCGGCCACCAGCTGGCACCGTGCCCGTCCGTCAGTCGCCACCCCGTCGTCGGGCAACAGTGTCCAGCCAGTTGCCATAGAATGTCCGGGCATTTTCTGACCACTTTGCTATGGGCTGGGCGGTGTCATCGTCTCCCGGATAATAGTTCACCGGCAACGCAATCGGCGCGCCGGACGCCTTGTCGCGGTCATATTCGCGCTTCAACGTGTCAGCGTCATATTCGAAGTGATTGAGCATGTAGACGTGCCCGCGTGCCGGGTCCTCCAGCAGGCAGATACCGGTTTCGTCACTGTCGGCGAGCACCTGAAGACCGCTGTCCGCCGGCAGGTCGGCGCGCCGTGTTTCAGAATGGCGTGACACGGGAACATCGAACGGTGTAGTCACGCCGGGAAGCACGGATCCTTCCTGAAGTACATCATGCGAAAATACTCCGAACCGCTTGGCATTCAACACATGTTTCGGAACACCGTGGAAATGCTTCAGTGCCGCCTGGGCTGCCCAGCAGATGTTGAAGACCCCCAGCGACCGAGCCCGGGACCAGTCCAGAATCTGCAGCATCTCATGCCAGTAGGGCACATCATCAAACGGCACCTGTTCGACTGGCGCGCCGGTGATGATCAACCCGTCAAAGGCTGTTTCACGCACCTCGTCGAAACTGCGATAGAACGCGCGCAAATGGTCGATGGGCGTGTTGGCCGATGAATAGCCATCCTGTCGCGCCCGCTGCATGTAGGCGGTCGTTGCAAACAGCGTGATGACGACGTCGTGGCGCGGGTGTGCCAGCATGCGGATCAGCTGCAGTTCCGTCGCAACCTTGTCCGGCATCAGATTCAGGATGCCGATATGAAGCGCTTCCGCAGGCGCATCAGCGGCATCATCCACTTCAATCACATCCAGGCCGCGATCACGCAGTTCCGTCACGCTCGGCAGGTTGCGGGGCAGGAAGAGGGTCATTTTCTGTCGCCTCCCCGCCTCAGGCTGCGCCAGCGACGCGGCGGTCGATGGCGGCAGCGATCAGGTCCACCGCATCTTCGTGATCGCGTATCCCGGCCACATCGGCGGCCTCCACCACGTAGCCATACCGATCAGCGACCGCCTGATAGCGGGGAATTCGGTGCTGCCAGAGGCGCGGGAAAACCCATTTCACGAAGTCATCTGGATCAATGTCGTTGACCTGCTCGACCGGCGCAACGGGCAACCCCCGCCCGGCGCGATAGGCCGGGAAGACCGATCGCAGGAAATCATCGCGATAGAACAGCGGTTTGGGATTGCGCATCGCGGCGGCTTCTATCCGTTGATAATCCGCTTCACCGGCACGGATGTAGAGCAGCAGCGTGTGCTCGGCGAGCGTCGCCAGCACCGGGTCTTCCACATCGGGTGACGGGTCGACGATCTCGCAGATGCTGCCGGACGCATCGTTGATGAAATTGGGGTAGCCGTATATATCCAGTGCCTTGTGCATGAAGCGCGCGACGTCATGCATGGAGCTGATCTCGCCCTGCTCATGCAGGTCCTGGCGTTCGCGGAACGCGGCATAGCTCAGACCGCCTTCCTCCGCCCCCGCAGGCGCTGGCCGGCCGATCTTGCCCAGGAATGTGGAAATCGGGTCGAGATTCTGCACCGTGATGTTCGAACAGATATAGATCGAATCCGACAGCAGCAGGTTGCGCAGGAACGGCACCTGCATCGCCTGCCGCTTGATGTTGTCGAGGATATCCTCCTCCAGGTACTTGGTCCCGATCCGATAGTCGGCGGAATAGTGGAACCAGAGGTCCGTGGGCAGGCGTTCGGCCAGCATGGTCTTGCCGACCCCGGACATGCCGAGCAGCGTGATGGATTTCTGCGCTGCCTTGCGGAAGGCGTCGCCGGATTCGAAAAACATGTTCAATCAGCTCCGAATGGTCGGATCAGAGACCTTCGACGACGATGAACTGGCCATCAGCGGCACCATCGCGCTCGCTCTTCGCGGCCTGGTACTCGGGTGAGTGATACCAGGTCTTCGCAGCCTCCATGGAGGCAAAGCGCAGCACGACAACGCGATTCTTTTCCTCCGGTCCTTCGAACGTCGCGACATCACCACCACGGGCAACATATTCGCCCTGGTACTTGGCGATCGTGGCCGGGGCCAGTGCCTTGTAATTCTCGTACTGTTCGGGGTTCGTGACGTTCACGCGGGCGATGACAAAAGCGCTCATGGACTTGGCTCCCTCGATTCAGTGTGCTGGGCACTGATCTGGTTCAGAGTTGATACTGGACAACAGTTATGGGGGAGGATGCGATGGAATGGAAGTTCTCGACGGTGGAGAAACAGGGGCGGATCGCCATCGTGCGTCTCGACAGGGGTATCGCGGCCAATCCGCTGTCGCTGGCGACCATGCAGGAACTGACCGCCATCGCACGTCATCTGGATGAGGATCTGGACGTGTCCGTGGTCGTGCTGACCGGTCGCGCCGACAATTTCTCCATGGGTTTCGACCTGAAGGACCCGGATTCGGTCGCCATGCGTACCGCACCGCTGCAGAAACGGCGCAAGCTGCTGCAGACCGGGCCGCGCATGTGCAAGGCATGGGAAGACCTGGAACAGATGACGATCTGCGCCATCGAGGGCTGGTGCGTCGGCGGCGGCGCGGCGCTGGCGGTTTCGCTGGACCTGCGCATCATGGCCGAAAGCTCCACCATGTATGTTTCCGAGATCGAGCGGGGCATGAACATGAGCTGGAATTCGGTGCCGCGTTTCGTGAACCTCTGCGGCCCGGCGAAGTCGAAACGCGCCGTTGTCATGGCAGAGAAGATCAGCGCGGAGCGGGCGCTGGACTGGGGTCTGGCTGATGAGGTGACGCCAAAGGGCGGTGCCTTCGCCATGGCCATGGAAATGGCGGAGCGCATCGCGTCCCTGCCCCCGGTTCAGGTGCGCATGTGCAAGCGCGACGTGGACGTGGCCGCCAAGGCCTTGAACCATGCAGTCAGCTTCATGGATCTGGATCAATACGCCCTGACGCAAACGTCGGATGACTATCAGGAAGGCGTCGCGTCGTTTCTGGAGAAGCGGCCACCCAACTGGACCGGCGGCTGACAAGGCTTCCGGCCGCAACCCGCACCGAGAACGCCCCCTGCGCGTTCAAGAGCCAACTGGAACGCAAGCACCTGAGACGTGAAGAGTGGTTCCCGGATCGGCGCTCCGCTTGTCCGGGATGACGGTCTTGAGGGCAGGCGTCATCGGCGGTAGTGATGCCAAACCGGTTGCCCGGGGTCGCATTCCGATCAAGACTCCACGCTTCGGAATCGGACGTCGCCGGACAATGGCGTTTTCTGCACGCCCTTTGCCCGGACGGAGATGACAACATGGAATTTTCAGCCGCCCTGCTGCCCCTCGCCGCCATGCTGGTCGTGACCGGCTGTGTCGCGGGTGTTCTGGCGGGTTTGCTGGGCGTTGGTGGTGGCATCGTGGTCGTGCCGGTGCTGTATACCTTGCTGGGACAACTCGACATCGACCCGGCCGTGCGCATGCATGTGGCGGTGGGCACCTCGCTGGCCAGCATTGTGCTCACCTCGATTGGTTCCGCGCGGGCGCATCACAGGCGCGGCGCCGTCGACATCCACCTGCTCAGGACCTGGGGACCGTTCATCTTTGCCGGATCGATCGCGGGCGTACTGATTGCCAGCCTTGTCAGCGGTGCGGCCCTGTCGATGGTCTTCGCCATCGTCGCGCTGTCCGTCGCGGCCTACATGGCCTTCACACCGGCTGATTTTCGCCTGCGGGACCGTCTGCCGGGCGGGGTCGCCGGGGGGGCGTCCGGTTTCGCCATCGGCGGCACCTCGGCCATGATGGGGATCGGCGGCGGCACACTATGCGTCCCCTATTTCAACGCTTTCGGTTTTCCCGTGCATCGGGCGGTGGGAACGGCGTCCGCCATCGGACTGATCATCGCCCTGCCCGCCGCCATCGGCTTCATCGTCTCGGGCTGGGGCATCGCCGCCCTGCCGGAGGCGAGCGTCGGCCATGTCAATCTGCTGGGCCTGATCCTGATCGCGCCGTTCGCCACACTGACCGCGCCCATCGGCGCGCGCATCGCCCACGGTCTGAAACCCCGCGCCCTGAAACTCGCCTTCGCAGGCTTCCTGTTCGCCACCGCCGTCCGCATGCTGATGTAGGCCGGGTCCCCGGCTCTCAGGTGCCGGGCCCCGCCAGAATGGTGATGGCGCAGATGGCTTCCTCGAAGCGGTAGACACCGCCACCGTTCTCCGCGATGGCGTGGCGGGCGCCGTCGACCTGCCGTGGGCCGCTCTCGCCGCGCAATTGCTCGACCAGTTCGGCGATCTGACCAAGGCCGGTTGCCCCGATCGGGTGGCCCTTGGATTCCAGGCCACCAGAGGGGTTCACCGGGATGCGGCCACCGATGGCCGTCTCCCCGCGTTCCGCCGCACGCCCGCCTTCGCCAAAGGGGACGAGGCCCAGATTCTCGATCTGCTGCACTTCGCCCATGGCGGTGGCGTCATGCACTTCCGCCACATCCATGTCTTCCGGACCCAGTCCTGCGAAGGCGTAGGCGCGCTTGGCGGCCCGGCGGGTGATGTGGTTCTCCATATCCTCGGGCTCCCGATCAACGCCGGTGCCGAGCAGGGACGCGGCCACGCGCACGGCGCGGGCCTTGCCGATGCGGGCCAGCATGGCGTCCGACACCAGGATCGCCGCCGCGGCCCCGTCCGAAATGGGCGAGCACATGGGCAGGGTCAGCGGCCAGGACACGGGCCGTGCCGCCAGCACTTCCTCGATGCTGACCGCATTGCGGTACTGGGACTTCGGGTTGAGGGTGGAGTGTTGATGATTCTTGGCGGCAACGGCAGCGAGATGGCGTTGCGTCGTGCCGAACGTCTTCATGTGGAACTTGGCCCAGCTGGCATAGACGTCCATGAAAGGACTGCGCTGGCCATTGGGCAGGTTGGCATCCGCCGGCGGTTCCACCCCCGCCCCCAGGGCATTCAATCGCTCGAAGGTCGCGTCCCGGTCATGCACGTCTATCGCACCATCGAATATCTCGAAGCTGCGGGCCTTGTCGGCGTGGTACATCTTGTCGGAGCCGACCGCGAGGGCAATGTCGCACTGTCCCGCCTTGATGGCGGTGAAGGCGGCGTTGAATGCGGTGGCGGCACTGGCGCAGGCGTTTTCCACATTCACCATCGGTATGCCCTGGAACCCCATGTCGCGCAGGGCGATCTCTCCCGGCACCAGGTACTGGCCTTCCAGAACGCCCTGCGTGGTGTTGGAAAACCAGGCAGCCTCCACATCCGCCGGCACAAGATTGCAATCCGACAAGGCTTCATGCACCGCCCGTGCGGTCAGTTGCTTGACCGACTTGTCCAGATGACGTCCGAACGGCGTCATCCCGATACCCACCACATGTACGTTCGTCACAGCAAACCTCCCCAGATCGCAGTGTGTTCATCCGTGCCGCGACACACGCGGATCAGCCTGGCACCGTTGCCAGTGCGCCATCCACGGCATCGCCCAGCCGTTCCACAAGTATACCGATTTCGTCATCGGAGATGATGAATGGCGGCGCAAGCAGCACATGATCGCCGCTGCGGCCATCAACGCCGCCACCGCCGGGATAACAGACAAGCCCCGCATTCTGCGCCAGTCGCTTGATCTTGCCATTGATGCCGAGGGCCGGGTCAAAGGCTTCCTTGCTGTCGCGGTCCTTCACGATCTCGATGGCCCGGAACAGGCCGCGACCACGAATGTCGCCGATGTGCGGGTTCTGGCCGAACCGCTGATGCAGCGCATCGGCCAGCTTCTCACCCTTCGCCGCAACATCCGCAACCAACCCGTCGTCCAGCAGGCGCGACAGGACAGCATCCGCCGCCGCTGCCGCCGCCGGATGCCCCATGTAGGTGTGGCCATGCTGGAAGAAGCCGGTGCCATCCACGAATGCCTGATAGATGCGCGCGCTGACCACAGCGGCGCCAACAGGCTGGTAGCCCGCGCCAAGCCCCTTGGCGATGGCGATGATGTCGGGCACCACACCTTCCTGGTTCGACGTGAACAGCGCGCCGCAACGCCCCATGCCGCACATCACCTCATCAGCGATGAACAGCACGCCGTGGCGGTCACAGATCTCCCGAATGCGGCGGAAATAGCCCTCCACCGCCGTGACAGCGCCAAGGGTCGCGCCGACCACCGGTTCCGCCACGAAGGCAGCAACGGTGTCCGGACCAAGCCGTTGAATCTCGGCCTCCAGCTCATCGGCCATGCGCAGACCATAGTCGATCTCGCTCTCGCCCTCCGCCAGGCCGCGATAGGCATAGCAGGGGGAGATGTGGGACATCTCGATCAGCAACGGTGCATAGAGGTCGCGCCGGCCGCGATTGCCGCCTGCGGAAAGTGCGCCCAGGGTATTGCCGTGATAGCTCTGCCAGCGGGCGACGATATGGCGACGCTGCGGCTGACCGATTTCGACAAAGTACTGGCGGGCCATCTTGATGGAAGCCTCGACCGCTTCCGACCCGCCGGATACCAGATAGACGTGGTCCAGGTCGCCAGGGGCCTCGGCCGCAAGCCGATCGGCGACGCGTTCTGCCGCGTCTGTCGTGAAGAAGCCCGTGTGCGCAAACGGAAGGGCCTGCATCTGAGCCTGGACGGCGGCGATCACCTTCTGATCCGAATGGCCCAGACAGGAAACAGCAGCTCCACCTGAGCCATCCAGATAGCGCTTGCCTTCCTTGTCCACGACCCAGCATCCGTCGCCCGAAACGGCAGTCGGGGGGCGAAAGGCTGTGTGGCGCGGAAAAACATGGCTCATGGCGCATCCTCCAGGGGAACATCTTGTTGTTGCTGGTCCCCACAATGCCCGTCCAACCCGCGATAGGCCAGCGTTAGAGGGCTTGCCTTGCGGCCCGACCAATTATCGTCACAATGACGCGAGTGTCAGAGCAACCGAGAACGATTGCCTGAGCAGATAATCGCGAAGAGCCAATAACAAGGAGCGAAGAGCGATGAGTTCAATCAAATTGCTGATGGCTGCTGCGGCAGTTTCCATGTGCGCAACGGCAGCGATGGCGGAAGAGAAATTCGTCACTGTCGGGACCGGCGGCCAGACGGGCGTTTACTACGTCGTCGGTCAGTCCATCTGCAAACTGGTCAACCGAGACACCAAGACGACCAACCTGAAATGCACCGCGCCGTCCACGGGCGGTTCCATTGCCAACATCAACGCCATCAAGGGCGGTGACATGGACATGGGTGTGGCGCAGTCCGACTGGCAGTTCCATGGCCTGAACGGCACGTCCAAGTTCTCCGAAAGCGGTGCGTTCCCGGAAATGCGTGCGGTCTTCTCCGTTCATCCGGAGCCGTTCACCGTGATCGCCCGTGCCGATTCCGGCATCAAGTCGTTTGACGACCTGAAGGGCAAGCGCGTCAACATCGGCAACCCCGGTTCGGGTCAGCGCGGCACCATGGAAGTCATCATGGGTGCCAAGGGCTGGACGCTGGATGATTTCGCACTGGCTTCCGAGCTGAAGTCGGCAGAACAGTCACAGGCACTCTGTGACAACAAGGTCGATGCGATCATCTTCACCGTCGGCCATCCGAACGGCTCGATCCAGGAAGCCACCACGTCCTGTGAGGCGATCATCGTGCCGGTAACCGGCCCGGCTATCGACAAGCTGGTCAACGAGAACCCCTACTACTCCGCTGCCTCCATTCCCGGCGGCATGTACAAGGGTTCCGATGCGGACGTGACCACATTCGGTGTGCGCGCGACCTTCGTGTCGTCCACCAACACCGACCCGGACACCATCTATGCTGTCGTGAAGGCGGTCATGGACAACTTCGACCGCTTCAAGCGCCTGCATCCGGCGTTCGCCAATCTCGACATGAAGGAGATGGTGACGGCAGGCAACTCGGCGCCCGTGCATGAAGGTGCCGCGCGTTACTACAAGGAAAAGGGTCTGATGAACTAAGCATCAGATTCAGCGTCGACCGCCCGGAATGCCGATGTGTTCCGGGCGGTATGCGCCCTGCCAGCAGGTTTTCCTGACCAAGCGTTACCCGAGGGAGACAAGAGATGTCGGACAAAACCGATGCACCACAGAGCAAGGGGCCAAGCCAGGCCGAACTTGACGAACTGGTCGCCGCCTCTGATACCGGTGGCCGCGCGCCCACCGGCTTCGCTGCAAAGACCATTCTGGGCGTTGCGCTCGCGTGGTCGCTGTTCCAGCTCTGGTACGCCTCCCCCCTGCCATTCGTTTTCAACTTTGGCGTTTTCAACGATACGGAAGCGCGCTCGATTCATCTTGGCTTCGCGATGTTTCTCGCGTTCGCCGCATACCCGGCCGAGCGTTCGCCCGTGCAGCTAGGCCTGGGATTTCTGGTCCCCATCGTTGTCGGCATCGCGTTCATGTATGGCGCGGAAGGCGACGTGCCGATCTACTTCTTCCCCATTGTTGCCCTGCTGGTCTGCGGCGCCATCGCGCTCGGTTCCCCCAAAGGCCATATTCCGGTCTGGGAATGGGCGCTGGCTCTGATCGGCACGGCTGCCGGTCTGTACCTCTTCATCTTCTACCGTGATCTGGCAGAGCGGCCCGCCGCGCCGATCATGCAGGACATGATCGTTGCCGTCATCGGCCTGACCCTGCTGCTGGAAGCCACACGGCGCGCGCTCGGCCCGGCCCTGATGATCGTTGCGACCGTATTCCTGGTCTACACGTTCTTCGGTCGCGACATGCCTTCGATCATCAGCCATCCCGGCTTCTCGCTGTCGGAAGTGGCGAACCACCAGTGGATCACCACGGAAGGTGTCTTCGGCATCGCGCTGGGGGTATCGACGTCGTTCGTGTTCCTGTTCGTTCTCTTCGGTTCCCTGCTCGACAAGGCCGGGGCGGGCAATTACTTCATCCAGGTCGCCTTCTCCCTGATGGGTCACCTGCGAGGCGGCCCGGCCAAGGCTGCGGTTGTTTCATCCGCCATGACGGGCCTGATCTCCGGTTCCTCGATTGCGAATGTCGTCACCACCGGCACCTTCACGATTCCGCTGATGAAACGTGTCGGCTTCTCGTCAGAAAAGGCCGGCGCGGTCGAGGTTGCTTCATCGGTCAACGGCCAGATCATGCCCCCGGTCATGGGTGCGGCCGCGTTCCTGATGGTGGAATATGTCGGCATCCCCTACTTCGATGTCGTCACGCATGCATTCCTGCCCGCGGTGATTTCCTACATCGCCCTCGTCTACATCGTGCATCTGGAGGCAATGAAGGCCGGCATGGAAGGCCTGCCCCGCAGCTATACGCCAAAGCCCATCGTGCAGCGGCTGATCGGCATGAGCTTCACCATCGCCGTGATCTGCGCCCTGTCGCTGGTTGTCTATTACGGCATGGGCTGGATACGCCCTGCCTTTGGCGATGCCGCAGGCTACATCGTCTTCCTGGCGCTTACCCTGGCCTATGTGGCTCTTCTGAAGCTGGCATCCACGGTTCCGCCGCTGAAGATGGAAGACCCGAATGCACCGGTCACCACCCTGCCGGTTCCCGGCCCGACAATCCGGTCCGGCCTGCACTACATCCTGCCGGTTGTCGTGCTGGTCTGGGCGTTGATGGTCGACCGCCTGTCGCCGGGCCTGTCCGCGTTCTGGGCGGCTGCCTACATGATCTTCATCCTGGTGACGCAGCGTCCCCTGATGGCGCTGCTCCGGGGCGAGGGCTCCTCGCTGGCCGCCAATATCGTGGCCGGGTTCACTGATCTGATTGAAGGTCTGATCTCCGGCGCACGCAACATGATCGGCATCGGCATCGCCACGGCGACCGCCGGTATCATCGTTGGTGCCGTCAGCCAGACCAGTGTCGGCTCTTCGCTGGCCGATGTCGTGGAAGTGCTTTCAGGCGGCAACATCATCGCCATCCTGTTCCTGACCGCGGTCCTGTCCCTGATCCTGGGCATGGGCCTGCCGACAACGGCCAACTACATCGTGGTGTCGGCCCTGCTGGCCCCCGTCATCGTGACCCTGGGACAGCAGAACGGCCTGATCGTGCCGCTGATCGCGGTGCATCTGTTCGTGTTCTACTTCGGCATCATGGCGGACGTGACGCCACCTGTGGGGCTCGCGTCCTTTGCAGCGGCAGCCGTGTCGGGCGGTGACCCGATCAGGACCGGTGTCGTGGCATTCTTCTATTCACTGCGCACCGCCGCCCTGCCGTTCCTGTTCATCTTCAACACCGAACTGCTGCTGATCGGGGTCGATGTGGTGCAAGGCATATTCGTCTTCATCATCGCGACAACGGCGATGCTGTTGTTCGCGGCGGCAACGCAGGGCTGGTTCCTGGCCCGCAACAAGATCTGGGAATCCCTGCTGCTGATCCTCGTGGCCTTCACCCTGTTCCGCCCCGGCTACTGGCTGGACATGATCTATCCGCCCTATCAGGAACGTGAACCTGCCGCGATCTATGAAGCCGCAGCTGCCACCCCTGTGGGCACGCAGATGCGTATCCGCGTGCTGGGCGTGGACGACATCGGTGACCCGGTCACGTTCGACGCCCTCGTGTCCATCGATACGGATGGCACGGGTGAGGAGCGGATGCAGGGCGCGGGTCTGGCGTTCGCCGAACGGGACGGCAAGATGTTCATCGACGATGTTGCATTCGGCAGCAAGGCGGTGGAATCGGGTCTCGATTGGGATCAGGAGGTCCTGCAGGTTCTGCAGCCCCTGGAACAGCCGACCAAGTACCTGATGTTCATTCCAGCATTCTTCGTCCTGTTGCTGGTCATCCTGTTGCAGCGACGGCGGATGCCCGCATCCACCAAAGCTGCAAAAGCCTGAACGGGAGAGCGCCATGTTCAAGAACGTTCTGCTTGCCATCGATCTGAATCACGAAGCCAGCTGGAAGAAGGCATTGCCTGAGGCCGTGGACCTTGTCCGGGCCTCTGGTGGCACCTTGTATGTGATGACGATCCTGCCTGACTTCGGCATGTCGGTCGTCAGCACATTCTTCCCGAAGGACTTCGAACGGGATGCCCTGGTCAAGATCCATGCGGACCTGACGGCGTTCGTTGCCGCCAACGTGCCATCCGACATCTCGTCGGAGGCACATCTGGGCCATGGCCATGTCACGGAGCAGATCCTGACCATGGCTGCGAAGGTGGGCGCTGACGTCATCGTCATGGCATCGCATCCGCCGGATGAACTGCGCGACCTGCTTGTCGGGTCCAACGCGGGCGGGGTTGTCAATCGCTCGCCGATCAGCGTGCTCGTCATCCGGGGCTGATCAGGTCAATGACGGTGGTGGACAGCACCCGACGCGGGGTATATTGCGGCGATCCCCCATTCCTTCAGGAGTCTTCCTGCTCATGACCCCGTTCGCCATCGCCGGAATCCAGATGCACGTCGCTGCCATGCAGGACAATGTTGAGGGCATGCGCCACCGTCTGGACGTGCTGATGGCCCGTTTCCCCTGGACGCAGATGGTGTTGTTCAGTGAGCTGGCCCCCTTCGGCCCCCTGCCCCGATTCGCGCAGACGTTTCCGAACGCCGTCGAAGACAGCTTCCGCCAGATGGCCATCACGCACGGAATCTGGCTGATTCCCGGTTCGATGTTCGAAAAGACAGCCGACGGGCGCATCTACAACACGTCCACGGTCATCAACCCGCAGGGTGAGATCGTTTCCCGTTACCGCAAGATGTTCCCGTTCCGGCCCTATGAGACCGAGGTCGAGGGCGGCACCGAATTCTGCATCTTCGATGTGCCGGAGGTCGGGCGGTTCGGCCTGTCCATCTGCTACGATATCTGGTTTCCGGAGACGACGCGCCAGCTGACCAGCCAGGGTGTCGAGGTGTTGCTGCATCCGGTCCTGACCGGGACGACGGATCGGGAGGCTGAACTGACCATAGCCCGGGCCACGGCGGCGCAGTTCCAGTGCTATGTCATCGACGTCAACGGACTGGGTGCCGGTGGCGTGGGCCGGTCCTGCGTCATCGATCCTTCCGCCATGGTGCTGCACCAGTCGGCGGGTCAGGAAGACATGTTCCCGATCGAGATCGACCTCGATCAGGTACGGCGTCAGCGCGAGAAGGGCCTGAAAGGTCTGGGTCAGGTCCTGAAAAGCTTCCGCGATCGCAGTGTTGATTTCTCGGTCTATGACCGCAACAGTGGCACCGACGCCTACCTTCACGAACTCGGCCCCCTTAAGATGCCGCAGCAGGTGCAGGGAAAGCCTCCGATCGCGACTACCGCTGATCCGCGTCTGACGCTTGAGCCGACATCGGCACAGCTCGTTCCGGATGCCATCAATGTGACCCCGCTTGCGGGACGAATAGTGTCGAGCTGATCGTCGTTGCCGGGCGGAATTCCTGCCTGAGACAATGCCCCTGCGCGGCGCGTAACTGTGGGAGGCAACATGCCCGATACCGGCGACCACGCGAAAGCTATTGGCGACCAGGAAAAGAAAGAGTCGATCAACGACTATTACAGCGCTGTTCAATTGCGCACGGACCGCTGGATAGCCCTGCGCGACGCCGTTGAGGGCCTGACACGGGCCGACGCGAAGACCAGGAAAAAGCTGAATGCCAGGGTCGCCGCGCTGTTCGAATCGCTGGCACCGATCGAGCGTTTCTGGGCCTTCCCCGGTGCGGCGGCTTTCCAGCAACTGCACCGCATGTTCGACAACGGGGCAACCAACGACCTGATTTTCTCCGTCAAGCGCGTCGTCCGTGCATTGTCGACCGGTGCCTATCGCCGTCGCAGCGTGCCCCTGTCGCAGCAGGATGGTGACTGGGATGACGTGGAAGATGAATCGACCCTGTCCATCGAAGCCCGCGCACTGACCAAGCCGTACTTCGAGGTCCTGATCGTCGACAACCTGACCGATCAGCAGGACAAGTGGCTGCGCAACAGCCTGCAACGCATGCGCCGGACAGAAGATCCGTTTGTCTATGAACCGGTCGTGGTCCCGTCGCTGGAAGATGCGCTGGTTGCCATCCTGTTCAACCACAACATCCAGTCCGTCGTCGTGCGCCCGGGGCTGACGCTCAAGAGCGCCGAGGTTCTGCCGCTGCTGAAGAAGCAGCTGAAACGGATCGGTGATTCCGTCGATCTCGATACCCTGGAACCGGAAGTCTATGGCCCGGAACTCTGCCGTCTGATCGCCAAGGTGCGACCGGAACTGGACGTCTATCTGGTGACGGAACGTGCGGTCGAGAATATCGCCGGTCTCGACCTCGGGACCTGCAGGCGCGTGTTCTACAATCAGGAAGACTTCCTGGAACTGCACCTCAACATCATCCGTGGCGTCAATGCGCGCTACAAGACGCCGTTCTTCACGGCGCTGAAGGAATATTCCAAG
Organism: Minwuia sp.; assembly: GCA_029210175.1. Lineage (GTDB taxonomy): Bacteria > Pseudomonadota > Alphaproteobacteria > Minwuiales > Minwuiaceae > Minwuia. The sequence goes on from JARGPL010000019.1 coordinate 22,724, forward strand.
CAGCCGACGGGCGTGTTTCATGCCATGCCGATCAGCCGTGGCAAATCCATCAGCCGCAGCCACTGGATCCAGGACATGGGGGCGTTCTATGGCCCCAACATCTTCCTGGCTGAAACATCCGCCACGAGTGGCGGGCTGGACAGCCTGCTGGAGCCGCATGGCCCGATCAAGGAAGCGCAGGAATATGCGTCTCGCGCATTTGGCTCGAAACAGACGTTCTTCGCCACCAATGGCACATCGACCTGCAACAAGGTCGTCGTGCAGGCGCTGGTGCAACCCGGTGACATCGTTCTCGTCGACCGCGACTGCCATAAATCACATCACTACGGCATGGTTCTGGCGGGCGCGCAGGTGGTGTACCTCGACAGCTATCCGCTCAGCGAATACTCCATGTATGGCGCGGTGCCACTGCGGGAGATAAAGCATCAGCTGCTGAAGCTGAAGGCTGCAGGCAAGCTGGACCGCGTCCGCATGCTGCTGCTGACCAACTGCACCTTCGACGGCATCGTCTACAACGTGGAACGGGTCATGTCGGAGTGTCTGGCGATCAAGCCCGACCTCGTGTTCCTCTGGGACGAGGCCTGGTTCGCCTTCGCCCGCTTCGGCCCGACCTATCGCCAGCGTACAGCCATGAACGCCGCCAACAACATGCGCGAGCGGCTGCGTCGCCCGGCGGCCAAGGCAAGCTATGAAGCGCAGCAGGCCGAGCTTGCCGGTGCCGATGACGAAACCCTGCTCAATACCCGGCTGATTCCGCCACCGACGGCGCGGGTCCGCGTCTATGCCTGTCAATCGACGCACAAGACACTGACGTCACTGCGGCAGGGGTCGATGATCCATATCAATGATCAGGACTTCAAGGGCGAGGTGGAACAGTCGTTCCATGAAGCCTACATGACCCATACATCCACCTCCCCCAACTACCAGATCATCGCGTCGCTGGACGTGGGTCGGCGACAGGTGGAGCTGGAAGGGTTCGAGTTCGTGCAGCGCCAGGTCGAAGCGGCCATGTCGCTGCGTCGTGCCATTTCCACCCACCCGCTGCTGCAGAAGTATTTCAAGGTGCTGACAGCCGGTGACATGATACCGGAGCAATATCGCGAAAGCGGTGTCACGTCCTATTACGACCCCGAACAGGGCTGGACGGACATCTGGGAATGCTGGGCCAGCGACGAGTTTGCGCTCGACGCCACCCGCGTGACCCTGGCCGTCGGCGGCACGGGTTGGGACGGCGATACGTTCAAGACCAAGATCCTGATGGACAAGTTCGGCATCCAGATCAACAAGACGTCTCGCAACACCGTCCTGTTCATGACCAACATCGGCACCACCAGGTCATCGGTTGCGTACCTGATCGAGGTGCTGGTGGAGATCGCGAACGATCTTGACGATCTGCTGGATGACGCATCGAAGATGGAGCGGCGCGGGTTCGAGAAGCGGGTCAAGAACCTGATGGAAGACCTGCCGCCCCTGCCCGACTTCAGCAGGTTCCATGATGCGTTCCGGACCGAAGATGCGCACCAGACGCCGGAAGGCGACATGCGGTCTGCATTCTTCCTGTCCTATGACGAGGACAATTGTGACTACCTCGAACTCGATGGCTCCGTGAAGGCGGCCATGGAAACGGGTCGGGATGTCGTGTCCGCTTCGTTCATCATTCCCTATCCACCCGGGTTTCCCATCCTTGTGCCCGGTCAGGTTATCAGCAAGGAAATCCTCGCCTTCATGCGCGCGCTGGACGTCAGCGAGATCCACGGCTATCGCCCGGATCTCGGACTGCGCGTGTTTACCGAGGAAGCACTGGAACGGCACGCAGCCAAGCAACGCGCGATCGCCGGATTGAATTCATAAGGGGGCAGAAAATGCCAAAAAAGGTTCTCAAGAACATCTCGGAAATCCGTCGGTACTTCCACCGCAATGAATCGCCGATCTATTTCGTTTCCGCGACCAACTTCAACCTGCTCGGCCTTGACGAATGGGTAAAGAACTTCAAGTACATCAACTACATCGACTGCTTTGACGGACGGCACCCGAACGTCCTCGTGCCCTCGGAACAGCCGCATGCCGAGTTCCAGTCGATCGAGGACATCAACAACTACCTGCTGCAGCACAAGGAAGTCACCGACTTCGTTGGTGATCGCCCGGGCAAGCCGCATTTCGTGTTCCTGATGTTTGACGAGGAAACCGAACAGCTGGCAAAGAAGCTGGGCGCCAAGGTCTGGTTCCCGAAGGCCAAGCTGCGCAACCGTGTCGACAACAAGATCGAGACCGTGCGGATCGGGGACAAGGCTGGCGTGCCGTCCGTTCCCAACACCCTGTCAGTGATCAACGACTGGGACCACCTGTGCAAGGTCGCCGAGAAGGCGAAGCTGGGGGATGACTGGGTGCTTCAGTCGGCCTATGGCGATTCCGGGCACACGACGTTCTTCATCAAGTCCGAAGCCGACTACCGCCGCCATGAACATGACATCGTCGGTCAGGGCGAGATCAAGATCATGAAGCGCATCGTCTGCCGTGGCTCGGCCATCGAGGCCTGTGCCACCAGCCAGGGCACCATCGTTGGCCCGCTGATGACCGAACTGGTCGGATTCAAGGAACTGACCCCCTACCGGGGCGGCTGGTGTGGTAACGAGATCTTCTCCACCGCCTTCTCCCAGGAGATCCGCGACAAGGCCCGCCAGCTGACCTTCCAGTTCGGAGAGCAGTTGAAGAAAGAGGGCTATCGTGGCTATTTCGAACTGGATTTCCTGATCGAGGAAAGCACCGGCGAGATCTACCTGGGTGAGTTGAACCCGCGCATCACCGGTGCGTCGTCCATGACGAACCATGCCGCGTTCGCGCATGCGGACGCGCCGCTGTTCCTGTTCCATCTGCTTGAATTCTCCGGCAAGGAATTCGAACTCGATGTAGAGGAACTGAACGCCCGCTGGTCAGATCCGGACATGATCGATTCCTGGAGCCAGATGGTCATCAAGCATACTGACGACACGGTCGACATCCTGACAGAAGCCCCGGAATCCGGCATCTACAAGATGCTGGATGACGGGACCGTCGTCTTCGACCGCTTCGACTACCATCGCCGTGCGGTCGAAAGTGATCGCGAAGCCTTTTTCCTGCGCATCCTGAAGCCTGGCGATTATCGCTATGAAGGTGCCGATCTGGGCATTCTGGTGACGCGCGGGCGCTCCATGAACAACCGGTTCCGCCTGACGCCCCGGTCGAAGGACTGGATCGACGGCATCAAGGCCGCTTTCGCGGCGAAGCCGTTGCCGGCAGCAGAACCGGGGCCGGAGCTTTCCGAACCCGCCTTCAAGATGCTCTGATCGCGGCTGGGGACAGCCGAGAGGAAACGCGACCAAACGGGGGATCACGACAAGCATGCTGCTAACGTTCCGGGCACGGGCGGAGGCCACGCCAGGCCCTGTCTGGGGCGGGCTGTTCCGCGAATACTGGCCCAACTATCGCAAATGGTGGGCAAAGTCGGGTTCGGCTGCGCGTCCCACATGGCTGGAAGGCCGGGACGCGATGCGCAAGTACATGCCGGAAATCGTGCCGTTGTACGAGGAACTGGTGGAGGTCGCGGGTGGCAAGGATGATCAGGCGCGATTCCTGAGCTATTACTGCCCGCCACCCTACCTTTCCGGGTGCAGTCAGGCGATCTGGCCCGGTGGTCGCCCGGTCCTGGTGCGCAACTACGATTACAGCCCCTACGCTTTCGACAGCGTCGTGCTCCGGACCGAATGGCAGGGGCGCACCGTCATGGGCATGACCGACGGCCTGTTCGGGCTGGTGGATGGCGTGAACGATGCCGGTCTGGCGGTTTCGCTTACCTTCGGTGGTCGTCAGGTGGTGGGGGATGGCTTCGGCGTTCCACTGATCCTTCGCTACATCCTGCAGACCTGCAACACGGCGGATGAGGCCGCGGCCGCCCTGGCCCGCATCCCGACACACATGAGTTACAACGTGACCGCCGTGGATGCGAAACGGCAGTATGTAACCGTCCACATGGCGCCGGATCGTCCAGCCATCGTCACCCATGCGGCGGTCGCGACCAATCATCAGGAACGGGTCGAATGGGCCAGCCACGCCCGTTTCACTGCCACGGTGGAGCGGGAGCGGTTTCTGCTGCAACGCCTGACCCTGCACGTGGAATCAGCCAGCAGATTCGTGTCGGCATTCCTGCGTCCGCCACTTTATTCCTTCGCCTTCAACCAGGGTTTCGGCACACTCTACACTGCGGTCTACGAAGGGCGGCAGCGGCGGCTGACCCTGCACTGGCCCGGCAAGACCTGGAAACTGGAAATGCGGAACTTTCAGGAAGGCAATACATCGGTGCGCTTGCCCGACGTCGCCTGATCAGGTCCTGGATCGACAAACAAGAAGCCGCTTGAAACTTGGGGGAACACGACCATGGCCAGCAACATCTCCGATGATCTGAGGTCAGGCGCGCTCGTCTATCACAGCTCGCCGCGTCCGGGAAAGATCGAGGTCAATCCGATCAAGCCGCTGGGTAACCAGCGCGATCTGGCGCTGGCCTACAGCCCGGGCGTGGCCGCTGCCTGCGAGGCCATTGTCGATGACCCGAAGGCTGCGGCACAGATGACGTCCCGCGCCAATCTGGTCGGCGTCATCTCCAATGGCACGGCTGTCCTGGGCCTTGGTGCCATTGGCCCCCTCGCAGCCAAACCGGTGATGGAGGGCAAGGCCGTCCTGTTCAAGAAGTTCGCCGGGATCGACGTCTTCGATATCGAAATGGACTGCACCGACCCGACCCGCCTGATCGATGCCATTGCCATGCTGGAACCCACCTTCGGCGGCATCAATCTGGAAGACATCAAGGCGCCGGAATGCTTCGAGGTGGAGGAAGCGCTGAAGAAGCGCATGGGCATTCCCGTGTTTCATGACGATCAGCATGGCACGGCCATCATCGTCGGTGCCGCAGCGCAGAATGCCATGCAGATCGCGGGCAAGAACCTCGCTGATGTGAAGATCGTGGCGTCAGGTGCCGGTGCTGCCGCCCTCGCCTGCCTGAACATCCTCGTTTCCCTGGGCGCGAAGCGGGAGAACATCTGGGTCACCGACCTGGAAGGCGTGGTCTACAAGGGACGCAAGGTCCTGATGGACCGCTGGAAGTCTGTATTCGAGCAGGATACGGACGCCCGCACGCTGGCCGACGTCATCGATGGTGCAGATATCTTCCTCGGCCTGTCGGCGGCGGGTGTGCTGAAGCCCGAGATGCTTCAGAAGATGGCCAAGGATCCGCTGGTCCTGGCGCTGGCCAATCCGACGCCGGAGATCATGCCCGACATCGCGCGGGAGGTCCGGCCCGACATCATGATCTGTACCGGACGTTCCGACTTTCCCAATCAGGTGAACAACGTACTCTGCTTCCCCTATATCTTCCGGGGGGCGCTGGATGCCGGTGCCACAGCGATCAACGAAGCCATGAAACTGGCCGCTGTTGCGGCTATTGCCGAACTGGCCCATGCCGCACCGTCCGATGTTGCAGCCAAGGCCTACAGCGGTGAATCCGAACTGTTCGGGCGCGGGTCCCTGATCCCCAATCCGTTCGATCCCCGGCTGATCCTGAAGATCGCGCCTGCCGTGGCACGGGCCGCGGCCGAAAGTGGCGTCGCGACACTGCCGATCGACGACTACGACGCCTATGAGGAGCGACTGGAACGTTTCGTCTTCCGCTCCGGCATGATCATGAAGCCGATCTTTTCGCAGGCGAAGGCATCCCCGAAGCGCGTCATCTATGCAGAGGGCGAGGATGAGCGCGTGCTGCGCGCGGCGCAGGTGGCACTGGAAGAGGGCATCGCCATGCCGATCCTCATCGGGCGGCCGGAAGTCATCAATCAAAGGCTGAAGCGGTTCGGACTGTCCATCCGACCCGGCACGGACTTCGAGGTCGTGAACCCCGAAAGCGATCCGCGCTACCGCACCTATGTGGATACCTATCTGGAGCGCGCCTGGCGGCAGGGCGTGACGGCGGACCGCGCACGCACGCTGGTGCGAACCCGAACGACCATCATCGCCACACTTGCCGTGCACCGGGGCGATGCCGATGCCATGATCTGTGGCGTTGAGGGACGGTTCGAGCGCCACCTCGACCACATCCGCACCGTCATTGGCCTGGCCGAGACCGCGCGCGACTTCTCCACGATCAGCCTGATCCTGTTGTCAAAGGGTGCCTATTTCCTGGCGGACACCTACGTGTCCTATGAACCATCGTCGGAAGAGCTGGCGGAAATGGCCATCCTCGCCGCAGGACAGGTTTCACGGTTTGGTATCACGCCCAAGATCGCCCTGTTGTCGCATTCGTCGTTCGGCAGCCGCAAGACGCCCAGTTCAACGAAAATGCGCGACGCCGTGGAGCTGATCCGTGCCCGTGTGCCCGAATTGCAGGTAGAAGGCGAAATGCATGGCGACGTGGCACTTGATGAGGCCTATCGCAACCGCACCTTCCCGCTCGCCAACCTGGCCGGACAGGCCAATATCCTGATCATGCCGAACCTGGACGCATCCAACATTTCCTATCAGCTGATCAAGTTCATGGCCGACGCCCTGCCCGTCGGTCCGATCCTGGTCGGTGCAGCCAAGCCTGCGCATATCCTGACGCCTTCCGTCACCGCGCGCGGCATCGTCAACATGACGGCCCTGGCGGTGGTGGAGGCGGGATCAGCGGCACCGCGCTGAAGCCGGCGACTTCGAAACGCCGCTCAACTGACCTGCAGCAAGCCGGGCAGTGGCTCATGGGTCGCGGTCATCGTCTCGATCTTCGCCACGAGGCCGTCAACACTGAGCGGCTTTGACATGTAGTCGTCCATACCTGCCTGCAGGCATTTCTCGCGGTCACCGATCTGGGCATGGGCCGTCAGGCCAATGATCGGTGTCCGCGACCAGCCATTGCGGGTTTCCAGGTCACGGATGGCCGTTGCCGCCGCATGACCACCCATCACGGGCATGGACACATCCATCAGGATCAGCGCCGGGCGGTGCTGGACGAAAGCAGCCACGGCCTCTTCGCCATTGCCGGCCACGAGGGCCTTGCAGCCGGCAATCTGCAGGACGCCGAGTATCAGTTCCTGATTGACCCGATTGTCCTCTGCAACAAGTACGGTTCGTTCTGGCCCCTTCATTTCCTGGCGCCGCGCGCCCGACAGGTTGAGGGCCGGCACGCCCTGCCCTGGCTTTACCTGGTCTTGCAACAGGGGCGATGCTTTGGGACGGACCGCAGTCGACCGGCTGAAAATGGTCACCAGCCGATCGTAAAGCAGGGACGCATTGGCAGGCTTCACCAGATGCCCCTGCACACCCAGATCCATGAAGTTTCCGCCGCTTTCAGGCTGCTCCATGGACGTCAGCATCAGGATCGGAATACCGCTGAGGCTGTCGGTCGCGTGCAGTGTGCGGGCGACGCCAGCACCGTCCATTCCGGGCATGTTGTAGTCGAGGACTACAAGATCGTACTCGCGACCGTCCGACATGGCCTTCGCCAGTTCAGCCAGACCGGCAAGACCTGATCCCTCCGCATGCGGCTTCAGCCCCCATGCCGTCAGCTGTTCGGTCAGGATTTCGCGGTTGAGCGGATTGTCGTCGATGATCAGCACGCGCTTGCCGTCAACACTGACGGGCACGATCTTGCGCTCCACCTTGCTGCCATCCACCGGCAGAGCCAGTGTCACGACGAACGTGCTTCCCTTGCCCGGTTCTGATTCCACGGTGATCTGGCCCTTCATCTCGGCAATCAGCATCTTGGCTATGGCCAGACCCAGCCCGGTTCCGCCCTGACGGCGCGTCGCACTGCCGTCCACCTGAGTGAACTTGTCGAAGATCAGGCTGGTCTGCGATTGGTCCATGCCGATCCCCGTGTCGCTGACCGTCAGTTCGACCTGCGCCACCTTCCCGGTGCCGTCACCGGTCTCTGCCTGTGCCCGCACATCGATAAGAACATGGCCCGAATCCGTGAACTTGACGGCATTGCCAACCAGATTGGTCAGGATCTGCCGTACGCGCCCCGGATCGCCGATCAGCGCCTGCGGCATGTCGGGATCAATCCGGACGATCAGCTCTATTCCTTTCTCTTCCGCTTGCGTGGACATGAGCGTGGCTACATCGCTCACGGCCTGCGACATGCGGAACGGTGCAGAAGCCAGTTGCAGCTGCCCGGCATCGATCTTCGAGAAATCGAGAATGTCATTGATGATCGTCAGCAAAGCCTTGCCCGAACTCGTCACGGTATCCGCGTAGCGTTTCTGGCGCGCATCCAGTTCGGTCTGCTGCAACAGTTCCGACATGCCCATCATGCCATTGAGCGGTGTCCGGATCTCATGGCTCATGTTGGCAAGGAACTCCGACTTGGCCCGGTCGGCTTGCTTGGCGCGTTCCGTCTCGATTGCGAGTTCCCGGTTGCGGGATCTCAGATGACGCAGGATCGAACGGATTGCCAAACCAGGCACAAGAAGCAGCAACAGGATGATGCACGCGATCTGAACACCGAACTGGATGAATTCGGAACGGATGCCGACGGTCGCTTCCGTCTGGTCCACATAGACTTCGGTAATGGCCACGATCCTGCCATCCCTGATCATCGGTACATAGCTCTCCGTGTATACCTCTGGCCGTTCAGGTCTCGATGACCCGTCTTCGATCTGCGTGAAGGGTCGCCCGGTGGCAACGATCTCCGCCGCCCTGGCATTGTGATCACCCAGGGATTGCTGAAGAGCCGTGTTGCCTTCAACCAGGTCTTCCGATGAAAGGCGGAGCTTGCCATCTGGAGAGAACAGCTTGAATCGAAAGACGTTTCCGAATTGCGTGACATCCTTCAGGAAAACCAGTTCTTCCGGGCTGATACTGCCACCGGCAGCGATCTTTCCTATGCTGGGCAGACGCCCCGAAATGACGCTTGCCCATTCAAGGGAGATTTCTTCCGCCTGATGCGCGACATGCCTGTCAGCTGTCTGCTGAACCAGAAGCAGTGCCCCGGCCAAGGCGCCAACCGCCAGCAGAACGAAAGCGAGCAGCAGCGCAGGGCCGCTACCCATATACTGAATAGTCCGGTTCATCTGGTCAGGTTCCGTTCCGTGATTGGCAGGTTATCGCAAACGCGATTCCTGGCTCTCTGGGCGTCGAACCCACCCCGGCACGGGTTAACGTCTGATTGAGGTCACGCAGCCTTTCGAAACAGCTCGCCCGGCACTGGCGCCCGGAAGCTTTCCGTCGTGTAGCGCCAGATGCGGATATCATCGGACCAGTGCTCTTTCGGCAGCCCGGCCTTGACCTTCAGTCCGTTCAGGAACGCGTCCGCCGTCGGCAATCCTTCCCAGACCTTCGGCAGGAAGGTCCCGCGCTTGTCACCGGACTGCAGGATCAGTCCGTCGCGGCCTGGTCGCAGCTTCGACTTCAGATCGGATTCCCCGTCGAAGGCCAGTGGTGCCGGGGCGGACAGGACCGATATCTCCAGGTCGGAGTCACGGAACTCCGGTACGGTCAATGGCTGGAAGCGCGGATCCTCGAATCCTGCAGAAACGGCATTCCAGGCAATGTCTGTCGCCAGTGGCCGATGCGCCTGCAGGGACCCGATGCAGCCGCGCAGGCGTCCCTTGCGCTCCACCGTCACGAAGCTGGCGGCAATGGTGCGCAGTTCGTTGGGGAAGGTATCCAGCGAAATTTCCGGTCGCTTGTTGCGTGCCAGGCGGATGGCGATTGCACGCGCCGCCGTGTTCAGCAGCAGTTGACGGTGCGCATCTGCCAGGCGCGCGGTTTCTGCCGGTTCCAGCGCCCAGCTGCCATATCCGACAACCCGGTCCTTCGGTCCCGCCGTATCACCGGAATTGCGCACATCCAGTTCGGTCACGCGATAGCCCAGGCGGGACACGCATTGCAGCAGACCATTCACCGGTCGGCTGCCGCATGCTTCCTTCGGGCCAAAGCTGCCTGCGGCCATGCGTTCGATCCGCGCCACCGTCTGGCTGTCGACCCGCCGGGCGGTTTCATAGTCGTGGTAGTGGGAAAGATCGGTGGAAACGATGATCAGCGTCTCCGCTCCGCCCCAAAGCGAGGTCAGAAGGGCCGCCACCTGATCAGGTGTGGCATCCCCCACAACGATCGGCACCAGACGGAACTGCGGCCCCAGAACCCGCTGCAGGAACGGCAGGTGCACTTCCAGACTGTGTTCCTCGGCATGGGCATCGTCGCGCACGGCACAACCAGGCTGTCTGGCAAGCGCGTCGATGACAGCGCGATCCAGATGCACGGGCCCGAGCGGCGTCTCGAATGCATCGACCGATGGCAAGGCAAAGCCGCGGAACGCCACCCGATGCGCCGGGCCCAGCAGGATGACACGGCGAATGCTGTCCATCGCCGGTTGCAGGCGCTGATAGGCGCTGGCGGCGACTGCGCCGGAATAGACATAGCCTGCGTGCGGGGCGATCAGGGCCTTCGGCGCTGGCAACGGCCCGGCTGCGCGCCTGACTGCTGCCGCCAACAGGTCATCCACGCCACGGGCGAGATCCGACGCGTCGCCGGGATAGAACCGTCCGGCGACGGCGGCTGGGCGACTGCTGGGCGCGCCCGAGGTCAATTCTGGTGTTCCGCGCCGACGATCACGTGCTCCTGCCCGAACCAGAGCGGGGAATTCGGCAGGTCGATGAACTTCGCCTCGTCCTCCAGCAGGATCCGGCCCGCTTCACGTGATGCTGGATCAGCGGCCGATGCCTCCAGATCCTCCAGCGATCTCCACCAGAGTTCCGCAACACCATCATAAGGTTCCGGTGCTTTCCTGACCCTTTGCATCGGCGTGCTCAGGATCGTCTGAATCCCATGAACCTGCACATAGCGGACCATGCGCAATGCGGGTTGATGCGCCCGTACCAGCGGCGCGTGCTGGTTCAGCCAGTAGTCGTGGAATTCGGCCAGGCTGAGTTCGGGCCGCCGCCTCAGGCAGAACGTGATCTTGTACATGGTCGTGCTTCCTCCCTGCATCCGACACCAGGCCACTATCTGATACCGGACCTGTATCCGACACAATGTCCCCCCTATAGTGAACCAGATTTTGGGGCAGAGGGGGGGAACAGCATGCAACAGGTTCGGACGGAATTCCTGCTGAAGGCACAGTTCGACGTGCCCGAGATTACCGATGTCGGCAAGACACCAACCGGCAACCGTCGGATCGCCAGAGTCACCGGTGGCCACTTCGAAGGACCGAAGCTGAAAGGCACCGCCCTGCCCGGTCCCGGTGGTGACTGGCTCAACTTCACCCCCGATGGTGCAACCCGGCTGGATGTGCGGGTGACGCTGAAAACCGACGACGATGCCCTGATCTACATGACCTATGCCGGGGTCCGGCACGGATCGCCGGAAGTCATGGCGCGGCTGGCTGCGGGGGAAGAAGTCGACCCGTCCGAGCTCTATTTCAGGATTGCGCCCCGGTTCGAGACAGGCGCAGATCGCTATGACTGGCTGAACCGGATCGTCTGCGTCGGAACCGGGCATCGCCTGCCCACCGGCCCGGTCTACACCATCTACCAGATCCTTTGAGGGGGCGTGACAATGCAGCAGATCAGCTTTGAACATCTCTTCGACATCGATATCGCCATCGGTGCCCGGCACGTCATTGGTCGCGGTCCCTTTGGCAATCGTGTGATCGCGGAGGTCACGGAAGGCATTGTGACCGGGCCGCGCATCAAGGGCGAGGTGATGCCAGGTACCGGCGGGGACTGGGTTCTGATCGGGCAGGACGGCACGTTCTTTCTGGATGTGCGGCTGACCATCAAGACCGATGACGGCGCATTCGTCTACATGACCTACCACGGCGTCCGGCACGGTTCCCCCGATGTCCTCGCGCGGCTGGACCGTGGCGAGGCCGTGGATCCGTCAGAGTACTACTTCCGCACCGCGCCCATGTTCGAAACCGGCGATGAACGCTATGCCTGGATGAACCGCATCGTTGCGGTCGGTCTGGGTGACCGTTCACCGCGCGGGCCCAGATACAGCGTACATCAGGTCCTTTGAGGCCATGACCGCCCGGCATGATGTGCGTCGCCTGACGCGGTTTGTCGCCAGCCTGTTCGAGAAGTCGGGCATGGCACCGGATCGGGCGCGTACCGTGGCTTCGCTGCTGATCGACGCCGACATGATGGGCCACGACACCCACGGTCTGAACCTGGCGCCGCAGTACCTTGCCGCCCTGGCAGCGGGCGAGATGCCTGCAACCGGTGAACCGAAGCACCTGTCCGATACGGGACCAGTCGTGCTGTGGGATGGCCGGTACATGTCCGGGGTCTGGCTGGTCGATGCCGCGATGGACATGGCGCTGGCGCGCGCGCGGGAATTCGGCCTTTGTGCGGTCGGTATCCGCCGGTCGGGCCATATCGCCTGCCTGCAGAGCTTTCTGACCAAGGCGACCGACCAGGGGTTTCTGGTCCTGCTGCTGAGTTCCGACCCGGCGGCGAGGGGTGTGGCCCCGCCGGGCGCGACGGAAGCTGTCTACACACCGAACCCGATCGCCGTGGGCATTCCCACCGAGAAGGACCCTGTTCTGATCGACATCTCCTGTTCCATCACCACCATGGGGATGGTCGGGCGCAAGAAGTCAGAGGCAGAGCGATTGCCCGGCGCCTGGCTGGTCGATGCCGACGGAAAGCCGACCGATGACCCGGCGGAGGGCGTTGCCCTGTTGCCGCTTGGCGGCATCGACAGTGGACACAAGGGTTTTGCACTTGGCCTGATGGTGGAGGCCATGACATCGGCCCTTGGTGGCTTCGGGCGCAAGGACGGACCGGAACAGCACGGGGCGTCCGTTACCCTGCTGCTCCTTGACCCCGACGCTTTCGGAGGGCGCGAGGCGTTTGTCGCGGAAACAAGCTTCCTGGCAGCGGCATGCAGGGCGGCAAACGTGCCGGCGGGTGCTGCACAGGTGCGTATCCCCGGCGCCAGAGGCCTGGCCGCGCGCAGGGACGCGATAGCCAACGGCCTGACGCTGTATCCCGGCATCATGGAACGACTTGAGGAATGGGCAACGCGACTGGGCGTGAGCACGCCCAGGCCACTGGACTGACAAACACTTACTGGAGGGTGGAATGCGCACGAACAAGGTTCGCGATATCTGGAATGCCGGCGGCAATGTGGTCAACGGCTGGGTGGCTTCGGCCAGTTCCTACACCGCTGAGATCATGGCGGCACAGGGGTTCGATTCCGTCGGTGTCGACTTGCAGCACGGGATGATCGACTTCAATCAGGCCGTGGCGATGCTGCAGGCGATCTCGGTGCAGGAGGCAACGCCGCTGGCACGGATTCCCTGGAACGATCCGACATGGATCATGAAGACGCTGGACGCGGGTGCCCTGGGCCTTGTCTGCCCCATGGTGAACACGGCGGAAGAAGCGGCACAGTTCGTTGGTGCCAGCCATTATCCGCCCCTCGGGTTCCGCTCTTTCGCCAATGTCCGCGGCCCCCTCTATGCCGGGGCTGACTATCGGGCCCGGTCACGGGAACTGGTCGTGACGCTGGCCATGATCGAAACCAAGACAGCGCTGGATAACATCGAGGAGATCGTGCAGGTCGAGGGCCTGGACGCGGTCTACATCGGCCCTTCCGATCTGGCCATCGGGCTTGGTCACGAACCGGTCGGTGACCCGACAGAGCCGGAAGTCCTTGAGGCGATTGCCCACATCCGGCGCGTGGCGGAGGCTGCGGGGGTCATGCCGACCATCCATACGGCGGGTGGCGATCACGCCAAACGCTGCTTTGGTGAAGGCTTTCGTCTCTGCACGCTGGCCAATGAACTGCGTTTCATCATGGATGGCGCTCAGCTGCAGATCAGCAAGGCCCGTGCCTGAACGGACTGACAGTTGAGGCAATCGACGCTGGCCGGATCAGAAGATCGATAATCCGGTCAGCGTCGTGAACTTCTCCAGCGCGATGCTGCCGACCAGCGAATTGCCTTGCGGGCTCAACCCCGGTGACCAGACCGCGACGGACAGTTGTTGCGGCGCAATGGCGATGATGCCGCCGCCGACGCCGCTCTTTCCCGGCAGCCCGACATGGAAGGCGAAATCCCCCGAGGCGTCATAGTGACCGCACGTCATCATGACCGCGTTGATGCGACGTGCCCTGCGTTCCGGGACAACCTGGCGGCCTGACACGGGATCGACCCCGCGATTGGCAAGATAGAGCATCGCCCGCGACAGCCCCTTGCAGGACATTTCCAGCGCGCACTGATGGAAATAGACGTGCAGAACGTCTTCCGGCGGGTTCTGCAGGTTCCCGAAACTGCGAATGAAATTGGCCAGGGCCGCATTGCGGAAACCTGTTTCGCGCTCCGACGCGGCAACGCGGCCATCGATCCGCACCGGTTCGCCATCTGCCATTTCAGTGGCGAATTCCAGGATTGCCGCCACAGCGCCGTCGCGACCATGGCGGCTGATCAGAACATCGGTGGAGATCAGGGCACCGGCGTTGATCAGCGGATTGCGGGGGATACCGTTTTCATGCTCCAGCTGCACCAGCGAGTTGAAGGGATCACCTGATGGCTCCCGCCCCGACCGGGCCCAGAACGCATCCCCCAATATTTCGAGCGCCAGAGTCAGGCTCATGACCTTGGTGACACTCTGCAGGGAAAAGGGCTGTTCGGCCTGGCCTACGGTGAAACACGCCCCGTCCACAGTGACCACGGACATGCCGAAGCCGTCAGGATCCACCTCTGCCAACGCAGGGATATAGTTGGCGACCCTGCCGGAGCCGCGTTCGGGCTCCACGGCTTCGGCCACCTGTTTCAGTACGGCTGCGTAGTCCATGTTCCCGTCCCCTGCTTGCACTTTTTTTCCAGCAAGCACATGGGACCGCGAAAGTCAGCTTCATTCGGCAGCATCCATCTCGTCATCGTCATTGAATTCGAATTCGGAAGAACGGCGTTCCATTCCACCAGGCGCACCGGTGTTGCGGAACCGGCGGCATGGTCCGGCGAAATCATCCTGATCCACGAAAGGGCGCGGATGCATCGCGATCCACGAAAGTCGATCATAGAGACCACCCGGGGACAATGGCAGGGTCAGCACCATGTTGCTGCCTGCATCCCGGCATTTGGTCACGGTCCCGATCGATGTATGGCCAAGGGTCATGAGGATGGGGATGTGGCGGGCCGGATTGCGACGATCGGAACGGATAGCCTTGACCAGTTTTGCGCCCTGTTTTCCGTCGATGTCAAAGTTGACGATCAGAAGGTCGACCATGCCACGCTGGATGATCTTCGAAGCCTGCGCCACATCCTGGGCATTGACCACCGGGTCCGCGCCAAAGGATTTCAGGATCGACCGCGTGATCCGGAATGCAGGCTCACACGAATCCGCGACAAGAACCGAAATGTTCTTGAGATTGATTTCACCCGCCGTACCACTCATCTCGTTCGTCCTCTAATGCCTGTCGGCGTGTGCGCCTATGCGGCGCTTCCGGTTGGTTCCGGATAATGGTCCACGAGTTGCCGCAAGGCATCCATCAGCGGCGTCAGATCACCACTTCCATCACGCTTGAAATCAGGCGTACTGACCAGGCGCAGCGCCTTCAGATGCGTCTGCATCGCATGCGGATCGTTCCGCCTGGCCTCAGTGAGGCGGTGCATCAGTTCGCAGAAGCTGTCTGCAACATGGGTGACAGCGTCATATTCGAATGTTGCACCAAGATTGCGTATCTGGTTGGCAAGATCGTAGGCCTTTTCGCCATTGGGATTCGGAAATGCTTCGTGCCCGGCGGACGCGTCCACCGCTGCCCACAGTTCACGCAAGAGACCGTCAGTCCACTCAAGATACTCCGGCTCGAGTTCGGTCACCGCGGACTGACCAGCAAGAATGGCGTCATTCCGTGACATCGCCGGCTTCTGCTTGGCCATCTGCGAGAAACGTGTTGGCACGATCCTAGCCGTGTTTGTCTTGTTGTCAGGCATGATGTCTACAACCTTGATACTGGTACTTGGCGAAACTCTTTCGGATAGGCCTGCACACTGGCCGACGCACTGGCCGCTGCAACTTCTCTCATTCGTCTTTCAATGTGATTTGGCGCGCCATCAGCCTTGAAGCGCCGACACGGACCCGCATAGACCTCATGGTCCACGAATGGACGCGGCCGATGGGCAATGACAGCCAGCCGTTCGTAGAGCGCCTTAACGGAAACCGGCTTTATCATCACAAGATTGGCCCCGCTGTCCCGACAGCGTCCGACATCGCGTGCGGTCAGATGTCCGCAGGTGATCAGCACGGGTATGTAGCGGGATGGGTGGCTGACCGCGCGCCGCAGATCGCGGATGAACTCAGGCCCCTGCCCGTTGCCTAGGAAGTAATCGCATATCAGCACATCGATGCCACCAAACAGCAGCCGGTCCTGAGCAGCCTGCAGACTGGCGGCATGGTGGATGTATATCGCACCAAACCCCTGCAGGATTGACTGCATCACCCGTCGACCGCCTTCATTCTCGTCCGCGACGAGGAAGTTGACCTGGGCCAGATTGATTTGCCAGTCCGCGCGCGCCATCGCCTGCCATTCCGGGTTTGAACCAGAATTGACAATAGAGTGCGATGCGTAAAGTGATGGTTAACGACGCACTACTTCAGGTAACAATCCCCGGGGGCTGAAACGCATCACCAGCAGCAGGATCAGACCCATGGTGAACAGCCGCATGTGCGCCGCGCTGTCGAGCAGGTGCAGCCGCAGTGCGTTGTCCTCTGCCAGTCCCGAAGTCACGGTCTGCATCAGCCAGAGGCCCGCCGGTTCAGCCTCGATCCAGACAAACCAGATCAGGAACCCGCCCAGCACCGCACCATAGTTGTTGCCCGATCCGCCAACGATGACCATCACCCAGATCAGGAACGTGAAGCGCAGGGGATTGTATGTACCCGGCGTAAACTGGCCATCCAGCGTGGTCAGCATCGCGCCGGCAACACCAACAACCGCCGATCCCAGAATGAAGACCTGCAGATGGCGCCGGGTGACGTCCTTGCCCATCGCGTTGGCAGCGGTTTCATTGTCACGGATCGCGCGCATCATCCGGCCCCAGGGGGACTTCAACGCCCGCTCGCTCAACCAGAGCACACCGATCAGCACAAGCGTGAACAGCACGACATAACAGAGCTTCACGAAGATCCCGGCACCATCGATGACCAGCTGCTGCAGCATGTCTGCCCGGGCCGCCGCATCAAGGCCGTCCAGCACACTGCCGTTCAGGCTCTCCACCAGATCCCGGAACCAGGTCGTTTCCTGCAGATCGATCTCTCTTGGCACCGGACGCGCAAGTCCCGTGACATTCTTCACGCCCCGGGTCAGCCAGTCCTCGTTTTTCAGCATCGCGATGATGATCTCGGAAATCCCGAGGGTCGCGATGGCCAGGTAGTCGGAGCGCAGTCCCAGGGCGATACGTCCGACGATGAAGGCGGCACCGGCGGCGAATACACCACCGACAGCCCAGGAGAAGATGATCGGCATGCCAAGGCCACCCAGGTAGCCTGTCTTCGCCGGATCGACGCTCTCGATCGCATCTACTGCCGGGTCAAAGAACGCACGGGCCGCGAAATAGCCGACACCCACGATCAGAGCCATGCCGATGATCCGCGCCGGTCCGCGTGGCAGCCGCCGATGCGCGAAGACGGCAACGACAATCGTCGCAATGACCACCCCGAGCGCCGGGAAAATGCCCGTGCCGCCAGCCTGCCAGGCCTCCGGCACCGGAGCCTTGGATACCAGCACACCGGCGATGCCACCAAGCGCGGCGAAGCCCATGATGCCGACATTGAACAGCCCGGCGTATCCCCACTGGATGTTCACCCCGAGTGCCATGATCGCAGAGATCAGGCAAAGCTGGATGATCGACAGGCTGACCGACCAGGACTGGCTGAAACCGACCACCAGCAAGGCAATGCCCATGATACCGAACGTGATCAGACCACGCGAACGGGTGGCGTCTCCGGCGCTCATATGACCTTCCCCCTGAATATCCCGGTGGGTCTTATCAGCAGGACCACGACAAGGATGATGAAGGAAACCGCGAACTTGTAGTCGGTCGACAGCAACTGCACGAGCGTGTCCGGCGCCATGTCGTCAGGCAGCAGATAGCGCAGGAACTTCTTGTAGGCGTAAGTGATCGTGACTTCCGAAAAAGCGATCACGAAACCGCCGACGATGGCCCCGAGCGGTTGCCCGATGCCACCAACGATGGCGGCTGCGAACATGGGCAGCAGAAGCTGGAAATAGGTGAAGGGCTTGAAGCTCTTGTCGAGGCCATAGAGCGTGCCGGCAATCGCGGCCAGGCTGGCGGCAATGACCCAGGTCACCAGCACCACGCGGTCCGGGTCGATGCCGGACAGCAGCGCCAGGTCCTCATTGTCCGAATAAGCCCGCATGGACTTGCCCGTCCGCGTCCGTTTCAGGAACCAGAACAGCGCGGCAACAACGATCACCGCGATGATGACGGTCAGCGCCTGCGTCTGGCGCACCGCGATGCCTTCGTCGAGGCCGGTGATTTCCTTGAACTCTCGGAACGTGATCAGGAACCGCGCGCCGTCCGCGAAAGACTGGTCATCCGGCCCGATGATGAATCGTACGATGCCGTTGAGCATGAACATCACGCCGACAGATGCGATGACGAAGATGATCGGCTTGCTCTTCTGCTTGCGATAGAAGCGAAAGACAGCCTTGTCCGCGACCAGACTGATCGCAATGGCACCGGCAATGCCGAACGGCAGCGCCAGCAATGCGGTCGGCAGCGGCGCAATGCCGATGCCCCACGACTGAAACAGCCAGGTGACCAGAATGACCACCATGGTGCCGAATGCCATCAGGTCGCCATGGGCGAAATTGGCGAAACGCAGGATGCCGAATACCAGCGTGATCCCGAGCGCGCCCAGCGCCAACTGGGAGCCGTAGGCCAACGCTGGCACGACAACGAAGTTGCTGAACAGGGCCAGGGCATTGAGGATATCGACCATCATCAACCCCCGAGGAAGGAACGGCGGACTTCCGGGTTGGCGAGCAATGCCTCCCCCGTGTCCGTGAAACGGTTCTCGCCCGTGACCAGGACGAAGCCCCGGTCGGCGATGTTCAGGGCCTGTCGCGCATTCTGTTCGACCATCAGGATGGCGATGCCGGTATTGCGGATTTCCAGGATCCGGTCGAACAGTTCATCCATGACAATCGGTGACACGCCCGCCGTGGGCTCATCCAGCATCAGCACGCTTGGCTGGGTCATCAATGCCCGGCCGACGGCCACCTGCTGGCGCTGACCACCGGAAAGCTCCCCCGCAGCCTGCGCGCGCTTCTCGGCCAGGATGGGAAACAGCTCGAACACCTGATCCATCGTCACGCTGATGTCGTCGCGGCGCAGGAAAGCGCCCATTTCCAGGTTTTCCTGGACGGTCATGCCCGCGAAGACATTGCTGGTCTGTGGCACGAAGGCCATGCCTTCCTTGACCCGATCCTGCGGCGACAGGGCGGTGATGTCGCGCCCCCCCAGCCGCACCTGCCCTTCGCGCAGCCCGAGCATGCCGAAAACCGCCTTCATGGCGGTCGATTTGCCCGCGCCGTTCGGGCCGACGATGACCGCAATCTCCCCCTTGTCGACCTCGATCGTGCAGCCGCGCAGGATATCTGCCCCGCCATAGCCGCCTGTCATCGCTTCGCCGATCAGGAAACTCATGTGCTGACAGGCTCCGGCTTGTTCTTCAGGCCGGTACCGAGATAGGCCTCGATCACCTGCTCGTTCGATTTCACTTCCTCGGCGGTGCCTTCCGTCAGCACCGCCCCCTCGGCCATGACGATGACCGGGTTGCACAGGCGGGAGATGAAATCCATGTCATGTTCGATCATGCAGAACGTGTAGCCGCGTTCCTCATTCAGTCGCTGGATAGCATCGCCAATGGTGTTGAGCAGCGTGCGGTTCACACCCGCGCCGACCTCATCCAGGAACACGATCCGCGCATCGACCATCATGGTGCGACCCAGTTCCAGCAGCTTCTTCTGACCGCCCGACAGGTTGCCCGCCAGTTCCATGGCCACATGGCCCATGTTCAGAAAATCGATCACCCCTTCCGCCTTGTCGCGGACACGGGCTTCCTCTTCGCGGATCTGACGGCCACGAAACCAGGCTCCAAGCAGATTCTCACCCGTCTGGCCGCCAGGCACCATCATCAGGTTCTCAAGCACGGTCAGGGTGGAGAATTCGTGCGCGATCTGGAATGTCCGCAGCACGCCCTTGTCAAACAGCTCATGCGGCTTCAGCCCGGTAATGTCCTCATCCGCCAGGAATACCCGGCCGGATGTCGGCGGAAATGCGCCGGCAATGACATTGAACAGGGTCGTCTTGCCTGCCCCGTTCGGACCGATCAGGCCCGTGATGGAGCCTTCGGCGATTTCCAGCGTCGCACCATTCACGGCGTGAACACCGCCAAAGCGCTTGTGGACATCATCGACGCGGATCATGCGCGTCACCACTCATTCAAAAAAGAGAAAAACAAATCGGCAAACCAGAGGCGGGAAGGCCGCGCACGAACGGTGCACGACCTTCTCCTTGCCCAGTTTCGTTCCAGATCAGCGGATCGAGATGGTGGCGAACTTGCCGCCCTTCACTTCCAGTTCCTTGTAGGAACCGGCAGCCTCACCGACCGCGGTCAGCTCGACATTGGTGGCGCCGACATAGTCGACCTCACCGCCGCTGGACAGGATCTTCAGCGCCTTGGCCAGTTCACCGGGATAGATGCGCTCACCCGGTGCATTGGCAACATCCATCAGCTTCGCCTGGATGGCCGCGCGATCAGCCGTACCGGCCGCCTGGATCGACAGCATGATCAGCGCCGCGGCATCATAGGACTCACCACGGAACGGACCGTCACCGTCATTGCCGGCAGCCTTGGAAATCTCCAGGAACTTGGCGGCACCCGGGGTGTCGCTGCCCGGCAGGGTCGCGACTGCGCCGACAAGGCCAGTGCCGATGGAATCGATCAGGCTCTGCCCGACCATGCCGTCAGCCATGAAGAACGTTTCATAGGCACCGGTGTCGAGGGACGTCTGGATGATGCCCTTGCCACCCTGATCGACATAACCGAAGACGACCAGCGCATCAGCACCGGCAGCGGCGAGCGCCGCGACTTCAGCCGAATAGTCGGCCTTGCCGTCTTCGTGGGCTGCGGTGATCTCGACCGTGCCGCCCATGCCCTTGAAGGAGCCGCTGAAGGCATCCGCCAGGCCCTTGCCATAGTCGTTGTTGGTGTAGGAAATGGCGACACTCTTGACGCCGCGCTCCTTCACGATGGTGGCCAGCACCTGGCCCTGGCGGGCGTCGGACGGGGCAACCCGGAAGAAATAGCCATTGTCCTTGATGGTGGTCAGCGCCGGCGACGTGGCGGACGGGGACACCATCACCACACCGTTCGGCACGGCGACGTTGTTGGCGATTGCGGTCGTGACGCCGGAACAATCGGCACCGACGATCGCGGCCACGCCATCGGACGTGATCAGACGTTCGGCGGCGGCGGTTGCAGCAGCGGCATCCACGCAGGTGGAATCACCGCGAACCGGCGTTACCGTCTCACCGTCCAGCAGCATCCCGGAATCGGTTACTTCCTTCATGGCCAGCTCGGCACCAGCGGCCATGCCCGGCGTCAGGCTTTCAATCGGCCCGGTGAACCCCATGATGATGCCGAGCTTGATCTCGGCTGAGGCGGTCGTCGCCGCCAGGGCCATCGCCATCGCGGCGGAGGCCATCATGATCTTGCGCATTGTATGCTCCCTGATCGAAAAACTCCGTGCGTGCAGTTCGCTGTTCGTTGCACGTCACGCTTCACGGACAGAGCTTCACGTTCACGTGGCTCGGGTCAAGCATTTTCCCGTCTGTCAGGTGTCCGGCTCACGCTCCACCGCGCTTGAGTAATGCACGCGCTTGAGGATCAGGTCGATCGTTTCACCATCCGTCGAAAACGGCAGGTCGAAGCTCTCGAAGCGGATATGACCCTTGTGGGCATGCACCATTTCGCCAAATGCGCGTACCGGCCTGCGGTTCTCGATGATCCAGCGACAAGATCCGACGGCTGTCTCATAGACCTCAGGGCCATAGACCTTGTCGAGGTACTGATGGCTCGAATCCCGAGAAAGACCCAGTGCGATATCAGCACCGACAAGTCTGAAACGATACCGTTCCGGGTCATATTCGACATCGATCAATGCCACCCAGCCAAGATGGCCGCGCAGGTCCGCAGGCGAGAAGTCACGACGGGCCGGCATTTCCCGTTCACCGCGCAGCCTGTTCCACGTGGCGTGCAAATCCAGCATGGGTTCAAAGTCGAACAGCAACTCAGGGTCGAGGGTCCTGAAAGACGCGTAACCTTTTGCAAATGAATGCTTTTCAACCATTGTGATACGCTAGTACCCCGACACTTGCGCGTCAAAGCAAACTGCGGTCGGGGCGGCGCAGATCAGGTATCCGTGATGGTGACGTACCCCGGCAGAGCCGCAATCCGGCCGAGCCAGCCGCGGATAGCCGGATAGCCGGAAAGGTCGAAGCCGCCCTGATGCGCAACATGCGTGTAGGCATAGAGTGCCAGGTCGGCAATGCTCGGCACGCCCGCGACGAAGAAGTCTCGCTGATCCAGGTGCGCTTCCATGACACCCAGAGCGCGATACCCTTCGGACTCGAGTGCCGGGATCTGGCTCCGTTGCGCATCCGTGATCGGGCCATGCCGCGCCCAGGCGCGCAGGACGCCTACCTTGGTCTCGTGGCTGTACTGCTCGAAGAACATCCACTGCAACAGTTCCGCATGCTCCCTTCGACCATCTGGCATGAACGCGGTGCCTTCAGCGAAATACCAGAGCAGGGCGTTCGATTCCCAGAGGTGCGTACCATCCTCCAGCGCGACAGCCGGAACCTTGCCATTCGGGTTGCGGCGCAGGAATGTCGGGGTCCGGGTTTCGCCGTGAACGGAATCGATCTCCACCCGTTCATACGCGATGCCAAGCAGGGCCAGCAGCAGGCGCACCTTGTAGGCGTTTCCTGAATCCGCATTGTCATAGAGTGTCAGCATTCCCTGGTTCCCCCATCCCGGCGTCACGTTTCGACCGACCTCATCCTCCCCGCCGGATCATGGGCACGACAAACGAGAACTTCTGGGGCGTGCAGAAGATTTCCTTAACCATACCGTCGGCGCAAATGACCCGGCAGAATATGCCGGTGGGGTGCCATTGCCTGACCAGCGAAATGCTCGAAATCCATCAATTCATTGTTTTAATTTGTCTTTTTGAGTTTCCCAAGGTGGCACCGCGCTTGCGAAGTCGTCTGCAAACCAAACCCAGGATCGGGAATGACATGCAGCCAAACGCACTATTCTCTGCCCCCGTCGGCGCGCCACCTGGCGCATTGAAGGCTGGCAAGCCACCAGTTCAGGCACCGGGAGATGCCGGACGTCCGAACGATATCCGGCAGGACCGGAAGGAACCCTCGACCTTTGCACGGATGGTCAACGACAAGGCCAATCCGTCCGAGGCCCGGAAGTCAGCCGGAACCGAGAAGGCCGACGGTGCGCAGGAGCCTGCAGCGTCCGCCAAAGGCAAGGACGACGTTGTCGCCCCCGTGTCCGCCAGCGAAGTCGATGCCACGACGGCCAAGGCAGCCGATGGCGCTGAAGTCACGGCTGGAGACACCGAACAGCCGACTGACGCCCTCCAGTCCGCAAAGACACTGGACGCCGAAATTGATCCGGAAATCAGTGCGCCGGTTCCCGGGGCTGCGCCAGCAGACGTCGTTGCAGAAGCCGCTACTGTTGACGGTGACGAGGCTGCGATCATTGCCGCAAGTTCTGGCAACAGCGGACAGCAGCAGGCTGTAGCAGAAGGAAGGTCCGGCAGTGACGATGCCGATACCCGGATCAGCGGATCACTGTCTGCACAGAACGGCCAGCCCGAAACCATCAAGACGGCCCCGCTGACACCCGACAGCGCACAGTCTGCCACACAGTCTGCCACACAGGCAGCCGCACAGGTCGCCGATGTCGCGGCTGAAGCAGCACCGGCACAGCCGAAGACCGATGCGCCCCGGGTCGATCTTGCCTCGAATGCAAAGCCGGAAGCGGCGAACGCACCTGTGGCAACGACCAGCGACCGGCCAACCGCCTCTGGCCTGACGCCTGACGCCTCTGCCAGGATCGCAGAGGCTGCGGCGGGCACCGTGACGTCTGCCGGCGATGACACCATGCAGTCGATGCTTCGCCCCAGCACAGCCGCAATGACTGCAACGCCTGCTGATTTCGCGCAGCCGACGGCGGTGCCGGCCGCTACCGCTCCGCAGGCCATTCAGACCTCTGCCCCCATGCAGACCCTTGCCGCCGCAACGCCCCAGGCGATGGTGCCGGATGCGCCCGCCCAGCAGTTGGCAGTTCATGTCACCCGCGCCGCCAAGGAAGGCGCGGACCGGATCGAGATCCAGCTGAAACCCGCTGAACTTGGCCGGGTCGATGTGAAGATGGAGATCGGTCACGACGGACGGGTCATGGCTGTGGTCAGCGCAGAACGCGCCGACACGCTCGACATGCTGCGTCGCGATGTGCAGCAGCTGGAACGGGCCCTGACCCAGGCCGGATTCAACACCGACCGCGAAAGCTTCAGTTTCGCCGAGCGTGGCGGCGAAGGCCGTGAGCAGGCGAACGGCGGCGGCCAGGGCAACGGTGGCGGCGATGTTGCCGACGCTGAAGCAGGTACCGACACCGCCAACCCCACCCCCAGACGCATGGCTTTCGACAAGCCTGGCGTTGACGTGAAAGTCTGAGGAGCAAACTGATGGACCTTTCATCCCTTGGGCTGTCAACCCTGCCACAGGTCGGCGGTGCCACAGCGTCCGGCACCAAACTGGCCGATGACTTCAACACCTTCCTGACCTTGCTGACAGCTCAGTTGCAGAACCAGGATCCGCTGGAGCCCATGAAGTCGGAACAGTTCACCGATCAGTTGGTGCAGTTCTCCGGCGTGGAACAGCAGATTGCCACGAACGACAATCTGGAAACCCTGACATCCCTCGGCCTCGCCGGGCAGCAGGGTGCGCTTGTTGGCTTCATCGGCAAGACCATCGACGGCGTTGGCAACCAGGCCACCCTGTCGGAAGGGATTGCGCGCTGGACCTTCGACCTGGACAACGATGCGGAGAACATCTCCATTCTCGTCAGCGACCAGAACGGCAAGGCCGTATTCACGACCAAGCTTACCAATCTGGATGCCGGATCGAACCAGTTCGCCTGGGACGGTCGGGACAATTCCGACGTCGAGCTGCCGAACGGCGACTACCGCATCTCCATCAGTGCAACAGACGACGACGGCACGTCAGTGCCAGTCACTGTCCGGTCCACTGGCGTGGTCGAAGGTGTCGAGATCGTCAACGGCGTCGCGCAGTTGCGGGTTGGTGGCAATATCGTGCCGGTCAACCAGGTGACATCCGTATCCGCAACGCCAGCTGCCAGCTGACGCTGCGACCTGAATTGCCGAACCGCCAGAATGTCGGTCGGCCTGAATTTCCAAGGGCAAAAGGCCACCCCTCCCCCATTCGGAGACTAGAACCATGAGTATCATTGGTGCCCTGCAGTCCGGTGTCTCGGGCCTGAACGCCCAGAGCCAGTCCATGAGCGTTATCGCCAACAACATCTCGAACGTGAATACCGTTGGCTACAAGGCCAGCCGCGCCGCGTTCTCCACGCTGGTGACCCAGACCGTGGCCGCAACCGGCTTCTCGACCGGCGGTGTCAGGTCGGAATCGCTTCAGCTGAACGATGTTCAGGGCCTTCTGCAGCAGACGACATCTGCAACGGATATGGCGATCAGCGGCGACGGCTTCTTCGTCGTGAACAATCAGGCAGAGCCGGATGTGGCAACGGGCCAGTTCCTGTTCACCCGGGCTGGCCAGTTCGTCCCGAACGAGGATGGTGACCTGGCCAATACAGCAGGTCTTTTCCTGCAGGGTTGGCCGATCAACGAAACCGGTGACATCCCCAGCAACCGAACCGACCTGAATGTACTTGAAACAGTCAACGTCCGCGGTCTGACAGGATCGGCAGAGGCCACGACGGACATCAACCTCAGGGCCAACCTGCAGGCGACCCAGCCGGTCAATGCCAATGTCGGTGCCTATGTTGCAGGCGACATGGCGGCAGGCAATTTCACCCCTGACTTCCAGACCAGCGTTCAGATGTTCGACAGCCAGGGCGGCGTGCGCAACATGACGTTCAGCTACCTCAAGTCGGCGACACCGAACGAGTGGTTTACCGAAGCCCACGCTGAGCCGATCGCTGACGTTGATATCGCAACCCACCCGAATGGTCTGGTGGCTTCAGGTACCACGGCGTTCAACACCGACGGCACCATGGACCTGACAAATTCCAGCGCCGGACTCCGGTCGCTGGCCGTGACCTGGAACACGAACCTGGGCATCGACGACTCGACGCTGGCCGTCAACTACGGCAGTGACGGTGAAGCCGACGGCCTGAGCCAGTTCAACGGCACCTCGCGCATCATCTCTTCCGACGTCAACGGTGCCGTCTTCGGCGGCCTGGCCGGTGTCCAGGTGGGCGACGATGGCGTGGTGACGGCCCTGTTCGACAACGGCACGCGCGAAGACATCTTCAAGCTGCCCATCGCCACCTTCCCGAATGCCAATGGACTTGAAGCCAAGACAGGCAACGCGTTCCTGGCCACGAACGGGTCCGGCGATTTCAGCCTGAATGAGGCCGGAACGGGCAGCGCGGGCGTGGTTGCAGCATCGGCTGTGGAGGGCTCCACAGTCGATCTGACGCAGGAATTCACGCTGATGATCGAGACGCAGCGGGCGTTCTCCGCCAACGGTCGAATCATCACCACGGCCGACGAGATGCTCAATGAACTGGTGAACCTGAAGCGGTAAGTCGTTGAAATCGGGCGGTTCATGACCGCCCGGTTTTCGTTAACCAAATGATTTAGAAGAAAATTAAATGCCCGGCAGTAGTTTCGGACTCGTTCGCAAATACCCACACAAATGGATGCTCCGATGCCAGATCGATACGAAACCAAACCCAGTGTGATCGGGCCAGACGGCAGGCCGATGACGCTGGATGATCTGCCACCACCGACGACCACCCGCTGGGTGGCCCGACGCAAGGCAGAGGTCGTGATTGCGGTCCGCGGCGGTCTGCTGACGCTGGAAGATGCCTGTCGGCGCTATACCCTTTCAGTGGAGGAATTCCTGTCCTGGCAACGCGCTGTCGAGCGGCATGGAATGGCCGGCCTGCGCGCCACACGCCTGCAGGACTATCGCCCCATGACAGTGTCGAACTGAACCGACACCGTCCGGTACACCGCGACCCGTGAACGACACCTACATATATCTTCAAGAATTGCAGATGACCGGCGCGCAGAAGGCCGCCACCACTTCAGACCTTCGCCACCCGGAAAATATTTCCCACTACCCGGCAATTACTGCCCAGCGTTAACCCTGCCTTTACGACCTTGCGCCTACCGTCCGTCTGTCAGCGAGAGCCATCGCTGAATCCAGTACCGACGACGGAGCCCAAACGTGCAGGACATCTTTCGCAACCTCGGAGTGACCCGGCTGCTGATCATCGCCGGCATCACGCTGTCAGTCGTTGCCTTCTTCGTCTTCCTTGCCAGTCGTGTCGCCCAGCCCGACATGGCCCTGCTCTACAAGGACCTGGAGTCACGCGACGCGGGCAACATCGTCGCCATCCTGGAAGATCGCCAGATCCCGTTCGAACTGCGCGGCGACGGCACCGAGATCTTTGTCGCCCGTGACCAGGTCGCACGCATGCGCATGGCCGCCGCCGAACAGGGCCTGCCGCTGGGCGGGTCTGTCGGCTATGAAATCTTCGACAATACCGACGCGCTGGGTACAACGAGCTTTGTCCAGAACGTCAATCTGCTCCGCGCGCTGGAAGGTGAACTGGCCCGGACCATCTCCTCCCTTGACGGCGTGGACGCCGCGCGGGTTCATCTTGTCCTGCCGAAACGGGAGGTCTTTGCCCGCCAGACGCAACAGCCCAGTGCCTCCATCGTCCTGAAAGTGCGCGGCAATCTTGGCCGCGACCGGGTCGCCGCCGTGCAGAATCTCGCCGCCGCCGCCGTGCCGGGACTGGAGCCGGCGCGCGTGTCCGTTGTCGACAGCCGGGGCAACCTGCTTTCCCGCGCACTGGAAGATGGCAACGACTCCCTGACCGCACCGACAGCCCTGCAGGAACTGCGTCTGGGGCACGAGCGCCGCATCAAGCGCGCCGTCGAGACCCTGCTGGAGCAGACCATAGGAGCGGGGCGTGTCCGCGCCGAGGTCGCTGCAGAGATCGATTATGACCGTGTCACGACCAATCGCGAGAGCTATGACCCGGACAGCCAGGTCGTGCGCTCCACCCAGGTGCGTGAAGAACGGTCCAGCACATCGGAAGGCAACCAGCAGGATGCTGTCACTGTCGCCACCAACCTGCCCGGTCAGGGCGGCGCGCTGGGTGGCGGCGGCGATCAGGTCTCCAATTCCGACGAACTGACCGAAGAAACCGTCAACTACGAGATCACCCGTGAAACGACCACTCAGGTTCGCGAGGCCGGGTTGCTGCAGCGAATCTCCGTGGCTGTGCTGGTCGACGGCATCTATGAGCCGAATGCCGAAGGTGTCGCCGAATACCGTCCGCGCTCTGACGAGGAGATTGCGGAACTTACCCGCGTGGTCCAGTCCGCCGTTGGCTACAGCGAAGACCGGGGCGACACGGTGACGGTCAGCAACCTTCGCTTTGCCGACATCGATACGGCCTTCGAGGAAGCCGCACCGGAATTCGAGGTTGCGGGCTTCGCCAAGGCAGAAATCCTGCGTATCGCCGAAATCCTGATCCTGGGCATTGTTGCCTTGCTGGTAATGCTGCTGATCGTGCGCCCGATGCTCAATCGCGTGCTGAATGCAGGCAACATGGACAGCGGCACCGACAGCATAGCCCTGGCCGGTGGCGGCAATACCGCCCTGGCAGGCATGGGCGGCGGCATGCAGGGCCGGCTCGCAGGCGGTGGTGGCGACATGGGCGCGCTTGGCCACGATGGCGGCGGTCTGCCCGCCCTGTCCGACAACCGGTCGGGCGAAACCCCCGTGAAGTCCAGGGAATCCTCTATCGACATCAACCAGGTCGAGGGACGGGTGAAGGAATCCTCACTCAACAAGATCTCGGAAATCGTCAACAAGCACCCGGAAGAAGCCGTCGCGATCCTTCGCACGTGGCTCTACCAGGACCGCTGAGCAGTTAACGGAACAGGGCTAGGTCACGGTCATGGCAGTTCTCGACTATCGCAATCTTTCCGGCTCCCAGAAGGCCGCGATCATGATTCTCTCCCTCTCTGACGAGAGCCTGGCACCGCTTTGGGAAATACTGGACGACGAAGAGGTCAAGGAGATCTCCCAGACCATGGCAAACCTGGGCTCCATCACGTCGGAGACCGTGGAGCGGCTGTTCGTCGACTTCGCCAACCAGATGTCAGCCGGTGGATCCATCGTCGGCAGCTTCGAAAGCGCCGAACGGCTGCTGGGCAAGTCCCTGCCCCGTGAACGCGTCGAACAGATCATGGAAGACATTCGCGGCCCCGCCGGTCGGACCATGTGGGACAAGCTTGGCAACGTGAACGAGACTGTTCTGGCGAACTATCTGAAGAACGAATACCCGCAGACCGTCGCGGTGGTGCTGGCCAAGATCAAGCCCGATCATGCATCCCGTGTGCTGGCTGCCCTGCCGGAAGATTTCGCGCTGGAAGTCGTGGCGCGGATGCTGCGTATGGAATCGGTGCAGAAGGAAGTCCTCGACAAGGTCGAGGAAACGCTGCGCATCGAGTTCATGAACAACCTGGCGCGCACCAACCGCCGTGACAGCCACGAGATGATGGCGGAGATATTCAACAATCTCGACCGCCAGACCGAGAACCGGTTCGTGTCCGCGCTGGAGGAACGCAACCGCGACTCCGCAGAACGCATCAAGGCGCTGATGTTCACTTTCGAAGACTTGTCGAAGCTGGATCCCGCGGGTGTTCAGACGCTGCTGCGGGTCGTTGACAAGGACAAGCTCGGCATGTCGCTGAAGGGCGCATCCGACACACTCCGCGATCTCTTCTTCTCCAACATGTCTGAACGCGCGGCGAAAATCCTGCGCGAGGACATGGAAGCCATGGGTCCCGTCCGGCTGCGTGACGTGGAAGCGGCACAGATGGAGATGGTGAATGCTGCCAAGGATCTCGCCCAGAAGGGCGACATCATGATGGCAGACAACAAGGGCGACGACGAGTTGGTGTACTGACGTGGCCGAGAAATTCCTTTTCAATCATGACTTTGACACCGGCCGCGGCAACGCCGTGCGCAGCCGTGCCAAACCGGAGGTATTCCAGTCCGAAGACGTCAATGCCGCCCGTGCGGAAGGCTTCGCCGAGGGCGAACAACGGGGTCGTGAGCTGGCGGCGCAGGAGATCGAAGCCGCCGCGTCCTCGACCCTTGGCATGATCGCCAGCGGCATCGATGACTGCCGCATCGCCCTGGATGATCTGGAACGCCAGCAGGGCTTGGAGGCCGCACAGATCGGCGTGGCCATTGGCCGACGCCTGGCCGAGACGCTGCTTGCCCGCTTTCCCGAAAAGGAAATCGAGAGCCTGATCGTCAACTGCCTGAAGGAATTGCGCGACGAACCGCGGCTTGTGGTCCGCACTGCCGAAACAGTCGCCGAGAGTCTGCGTGACCGCATTGATCAGATGGCGACCGGGGTAGGCTTTGCCGGTCGTGTGGTTCTGCTGCCCGATGACACGATGGGACCGCAGGACGCGCGCGTGGAATGGGCTGACGGCGGCGCCAGCCGCGACCATCAGGCGACAGAAGACGCAATTGCAGAAGCAGTCGACACATTTCTCGACACGCATGAACGCCAGAACGGCGCAATGGAGTAACCCAGATGGCCGACGAGACAGAACTCGACCTTGATGAGATGAATGACGACTCGCCAACCGGCAAGGCTGTCGCCACGACAAGAGACAGCGATGACGACGAGGATACGCACCGCACAGCCAGTGATCTGGAAACGGTGTTCGACATTCCCGTCCAGGTCTCGGCGGTGCTGGGCCGGTCCCGCATGCAGGTCAGCCAGCTGATGCGTATCGGCAAGGGCGCGGTCGTTGAACTGGACCGCAAGGTCGGTGAAGCCATCGACATCTACGTCAACAACCGCCTTGTCGCCCGCGGCGAAGTGGTGGTGGTCGATGACCGGTTGGGCGTGACCATGACGGAAATCATCAAGGGCAATCGCGGCTGAGCCGCCAGGAGCCATCGAGATGATCCAGGATCGGGGAAACAACTGACATGTTCGGGCGCTTTGATTTCGCAACACTGATCGGAATCGTTGCCAGCGTTCTCGTGCTGGGCGGTGCCATCTGGCTGGGCGACGGTTTCCGCGCGTTCCTGAACCTGCCGTCGCTGCTGATCGTCTTTGGCGGCACCCTGGCCGTCACCCTGATCAGCTATTCCCTCAACGACGTCATTCGCGCGGTTCCGGCGGTGTTTGCGGTGATGTTTCATCGTCTGCGTGACCCGTCCGAAGCCGCCATGCTGGCCGTGAAGCTGGCGGACGAAGCACGCCGCCATGGCCACCTGGCCCTGCCCGCGCGTCTGCAGCGGGAGAGCAACGAGCCGTTTCTGCGCAAGGCGATCCAGCTCGTCGTCGATGATACCCCGACACCTGAGATCGAACGGATCCTGAGCAATGACGTCGGATCACAGGTGCAGCGCGAGAAACTGAGCGCGGCCATCCTGCACCGCGCGGGAGAAATCGCACCTGCGATGGGCCTGATCGGCACGCTGCTCGGACTGGTCCAGATGCTGGGGCGTCTCGACAACCCCACGGAGATCGGCCCGGCCATGGCGCTGGCGCTGCTCACGACACTCTACGGCGCCATTCTCGCCAACATGGTGCTGCACCCCCTTGCGACGAAGCTGGAACACCACGCGGAGGAAGAGGCAACGCTGAACCGCCTCTATGCCGCCGCGGCCCGTTCCATCAGCTGCAAGGAGAACCCGCGTCATCTCGAGGCGCTGATCAACAGCCTGCTGCCGCCGCTGAAACGCGTCAGCTATTACGCCGCCTGACGCGCAATGGAGAAACCATCATGAGACTTCTGATTGTCGGTCCCCTGTCCGGACAGTTCGGTGCAGCCAGCAAGATCGCCATCCAGAATGGCGCCAAGGTCACCCACGTGAACACGATCAGCGATGCCCTGGTGTCGCTGCGTGCGGGGCGCGGCGCTGATCTGGCCATGGTCGATGTCATGCTGGATATCGGCAGCTTCGTCACCCAGCTGGTGACAGAGCACATCAGCCTGGAGGTCGTGGCGTGCGGTGTCGGCAACGACACGGACGCGGCAGTCCGCGCCATCAAGGGCGGGGCCAAGGAATATGTCCCCCTGCCCCCCGATCCCGAACTGATCGCCGCTGTCCTGAAGGCCGTGGCCGACGATGATACGGACCTGTTGTTCCGCGATCAGCGGATGCATGCGGTGATGAAGCTGGCCGATCAGGTCGCGCCGTCGAACGCCTGCATCATGATCACGGGTGAAAGCGGCACGGGCAAGGAAGTCATGGCCCGCCACATCCATCAGAAAAGCCGTCGCAGCGACAAGACGTTCGTTGCCGTCAACTGTGCGGCGATCCCCGACAACCTGCTGGAATCGGAATTGTTCGGCCACGAGAAAGGTGCCTTTACCGGAGCTGTCGCGCGCCGGGTCGGCAAGTTCGAGGAAGCCGAGGGCGGCACCCTGCTGCTGGATGAAATCAGCGAGATGGACATCCGCCTGCAAGCCAAGCTGTTGCGTGCCATCCAGGAACGCGAGATCGACCGGGTCGGTGGCTCGAAGCCTGTGAAGGTCGATATCCGCGTCATCGCCACGTCGAATCGCGATCTGGTCGAGGAGGTCCGCAACGGCAACTTCCGCGAAGACCTGCTGTACCGGCTGAACGTCGTGAACCTGGTGCTGCCGCCCCTGCGGGAACGCAAGGAAGATGTCGGCATGCTGGCAGAACATTTCGCGAAGAAGTATGCGGACGCGAATGCAGTTCCGCAGCGCCCCCTGTCCGCCGCCGCCCTGGCCGTACTGAAACGCCATGCCTGGCCTGGCAACGTGCGGGAACTGGAGAATACGATGCACCGCGCTGTCCTGCTGTCCACAGAAGCCGAGATCGAGGAGAACGCTATCGTGCTGCCGGATGGCAGCCGACCCGCCGCAACCCAGTCAGCGATCTCGGCCGCCGCGAGTTCTGCCACGGCAGGCAGCATCGGCGGTGTTTCGACCCCGGTCGACGGTGAGGACGCGGAGGCCGCCAATCTGGTCGGGCGCACGGTCGCCGAGGTGGAACGGCAGCTGATCCTGGAGACGCTGGACCATTGTCTCGGCAACCGGACCCATGCGGCAAACATCCTCGGCATATCCATTCGCACGTTGCGCAACAAGCTGAAGGCCTACACCGAAGACGGCATTCCGGTGCCGGGGCCAGGCGAGATGCGCCGTTACGCGGTCTGATCGCCAGACACCTGATGAAAAACATCTCCATAGACCGAGGATCATGACTTGAGCGATCAGCTACCGGCAGAACGCGGCAGCACGACACCAGCGACGGGCGGGGCCGGATCAGGCACCAACAACCCGTTCACGGGGACCGATGCGCTTGGCCTGATGCGTCAGCTTGCGAAGCGCGGCGACATCGCGCTGGCGCTTGGCGTCGTCGCCATCCTGGTCGTGCTGATCCTGCCGATGCCGGGCTGGCTGCTGGATTTCAGTCTCGCCATCTCGATCACCTTTTCCGTCATGGTTCTGATGACCTGCCTGTTCATTCAGAAGCCGCTCGAATTCAGTTCATTCCCGACCGTCCTGCTGATCGCGACGATGATCCGCCTTGCCCTCAACATGGCATCGACACGGCTGATCCTTTCGGAGGGCCATAACGGTACGGACGCGGCGGGCCAGGTCATCGAGGCCTTTGGCAACTTCGTCATGGGCGGCAACTTCGTCATCGGAATCATCGTCTTCGCCATCCTGGTGATCGTGAACTTCGTGGTGATCACCAAGGGTTCGGGCCGGATCGCGGAAGTCGCGGCGCGCTTCACCCTGGACGCGATGCCGGGCAAGCAGATGGCCATCGACGCCGACCTGTCCGCCGGGCTGATCAACGAGGATGAGGCCCGCACCCGTCGTCGGGACCTGGAAGACGAGAGCACGTTCTTTGGTGCCATGGACGGTGCGTCCAAGTTCGTGCGCGGTGACGCCATTGCCGGTCTGATGATCACGTTCATCAATGTCATCGGCGGCATCATCATCGGTGTTGCACAGAATGACATGAGCTTCATGGAAGCCGGTCAGACATACACACTGCTGACCGTCGGTGATGGTCTGGTGTCCCAGATCCCGGCACTGATCGTGTCCACAGCTGCCGGTCTGCTGGTGTCCAAGGCAGGTGTCTCCGGGTCCGCCGACAAGGCGCTGTTCCGGCAGTTCAGCGGCTACCCCGCATCGCTCGGCATTTCATCCTTCCTGCTGGTCTGCCTGTCATTGCTGCCCGGCATTCCGCTGATCCCGTTCTGGATCCTCGCAGGTGCTGCCGGTTACGGCGCCTGGGTGCTGTACCGCAAGGGACAGCGGGAAATCGTGGAGACCGAAGTGGTCGAAGGTGCCATGCCTGACGCCAACGCGGAGCCTGCCGAGCAGCCGATTTCGGAGATCCTGGCCATCGACGACCTGCGGCTGGAGATCGGGTACGGCCTGCTGAAACTCGTCGAGGGCGATACCAACGGACCGAAGCTGACCGATCAGATCCGTGCCCTGCGCAGGCAGATCGCGACCGACATGGGCTTTGTCATGCCCAGCGTCCGTATCCTCGACAACATGCAGCTCGGGGCCAATACCTACTCGATCCGCATCAAGGAAGTCGAAGCAGGCAGTGGCGACGTGCGCGCAACCAAGCTGATGGTCCTCGACCCCGCTGGCGGCGAAATCGACATGCCGGGCGAAGTCACGACCGAGCCTGCCTTTGGCCTGCCTGCCAAGTGGGTGGACGAGTCACTGCGCGAGGAAGCCAGCTTCCGCGGGCTGACGGTCGTTGATGCATCCACGGTGGTCACGACGCATCTGACCGAGGTGCTGAAGGATCACATGCCTGATCTGCTGTCCTATGCCGAGACCAGGAAACTGCTGGACGAACTGCCAGACGCGCACCGGAAACTGGTTGACGACCTGATCCCCAGCCAGATATCCGTGTCGGCGATACAGCGCGTGCTGCAGAACCTGCTGGCGGAGCGTGTCTCGATCCGCGACCTGGCAACCGTTCTCGAGGGTATCTCCGACGCCGTCGGGTTCACCAAGAACGTGAGCCTGATCACCGAACACGTCCGTACCCGGCTCGCCCGTCAGATATGCAACGCCAATCTGATGCCGGATGGGTTCCTGCCCCTTGTCACCCTGTCACCCGACTGGGAAAGTGCTTTCGCCGAGGCCCTGACCGGTCAGGGCGAGGAACGCCAGCTTGCCATGGCGCCCAGCAAGGTTCAGGAATTCATCGGTGCCATTCGCATGACCTATGATCGTCTGGGGCAGCAGGGACAGGATCCGGTCCTGCTGACCAGTCCGGCAATCCGGCCCTTCGTGCGATCCATCGTGGAACGCATTCGCGGCGCGACCGTTGTCATGTCCCAGAACGAGGTGCACCCCAAGGTGCGCCTGCGTCAGCTGGCACAGGTCTGATAGAACATGCGCATCCGCACCTTCACCGCGCGCACGATGAGCGAGGCCTTGCGAGAGGTCAGGGCGGAGCTGGGTCGTGATGCTGTCATCCTGGGCAACCGGGATACGGCCAATGGCGTTGAGGTGACGGCAGCGATCGACCCGCAGGATCAGCCCGAAACGTTCCGGATCACTGATCCCGACCTGGGCGAGAATGTCCTGCCGTTGGGCAATGCCGAAGACGACGACCTGCCGGAAGAGGCCGAGCATCTGCTGCGGGCCATCGCATTCCATGGCGCACCGATCGAGGTCAATGAGAGGCTCTGTCGCCGCGCGGCTGAGGTCAATGATCCGTCCGTGATGCTGTCGCTTGCTGCGGGGATCGAGGACGTCTTCCGTTTTGCCCCGCTGGGCCGCCCCAGCGACAATGCGCTGGTGCTGGTCGGCCCGCCGGGTGCCGGCAAGACAATCGTGGCGGCCAAGTTTGCCGTCGAGTCCGTCCTCGCTGGACGGCCCCTGAAGATCGCGACAACGGATGTAGAGCGCCCGGGTGGCGAGATGCGACTGATGGAACTGGCGCAGATCCTCGACAACCGGCCTGTGCGTCTGTCCCCGGGCCGCCGCCTCGAATGGTCCGGCCCACGCATCATCGATACGGAAGGGGTCAATCCGTTCGACGACATCGATATCCAGAAACTGCGGGAAACCATCGAGATCAATGACGCGGAGCCTGTGCTTGTGCTGCCTGCTGGCGGCGACCCCTATGAATACGAAGACATCGCCCATGTCTTCGCCGAACTGGGTGTGACCCGTCTGATCGCCACACGCCTGGATACCGCCCGCAGGATCGGCGGTATCATGGCAGCAGCGGCGACCGGATTGAGCTTCGCAGCGGCAGGTGCCTCCCCCGTCATCGCCGACGGCCTGCATCCCCTGACCCCAAACAGCCTCGCGCGCCTGATCCTGAACGACCCGGATGGCGCTGCGGACCTGGACGAATACAGGAAACTCGCATGAACGACACCACGATCAGATCCCGTTCGGGCGACCGGGGTACATCCCATCCCGAGGCCATGACCGGGCGCAAGCTGATCACCGTCGCATCCGGCAAGGGCGGCGTGGGCAAGACCTGGTTTGCCATCACCCTGTCCCATGCGCTGGCCCAGGCCGGGCGCAAGGTCCTGCTGTTCGATGGCGATCTGGGCCTGGCCAACATCGACATTCAGCTGGGCCTCAACCCCTCGCATGATCTCAGCGAGGCGGTGCTGGGCACCCGCAAGTTCGAGGAGGTGGTGACGAAATCCCCGGATACCGGGTTCGACATCGTGGCTGGCCGTTCCGGTTCCGCACGGCTTGCCAATGTCCGCCATGACCAGATCAGCCTGTTGCGCCACGGGTTGCTGGCTGCGGGGCAGGTCTATGATCATGTGGTTCTCGACCTCGGCGCAGGTGTCGACCGCAGCATCCGCAGCCTCGCCGCGAACACGGGTCCGACCATGGTCGTGACGACGGAGGAACCGACCGCGATCACGGATGCCTATGCGTTGATCAAGCTGTTGCATGCTGACCGCCCGGGGGGGGATTTCCGGGTTGTTGTCAACTTGTGCCAGGGCCGGGCGGAGGGGGAGCGGACGTTCGCCAAGCTGGCCACGGCTTGCGAGAATTTTCTGCAAGTCAAACCCCGGCTGGCCGGAATAATACTGCGTGATCCGAACGTCGGTGACAGCATCCGTCGCCAGACCCCGATGCTGAAACGACACCCGCTCAGCCAGGCCAGCAACGACGTGGCGCGCATCGCCAGGGAACTGATCGGCGGAAACTGAGCGAAAAACCGGCTCTGCGGCCTCACGCCGTTTGCATACGCTTCAGGCAATCGCTATCTAGTGCGCTGGTGCTTTCCCCAAGATAACAGCAGGCGGCAGCGTTGAGCGACGATCTGATCTTTCGTGAGGTGGACGAAGATGTCCGCCGTGACCGGGCTACCGAGATGGCGCGCCGCTATGGTGGCTACGCCATTGGCGCTGTAGTGCTGATTGTTGCGACCACCGTCGCGATTGTCGGCTGGCGCGAGTACACGGCATCCCGGCAACAGGACCAGGGCGCGGCATTCGAACGCGCGATGGTGCTGCTGGAGGGTGAACGCCCGGCGGAAGCGGCCGAAATCTTCGAGCGACTGGTTGCTGACGGATCGGATGGTTACCGCGCTCTTGGCGGCCAGCAGGCAGCAGCGGCGCGGGCAGCCGCGGGTGATGAGGCTGGTGCCCTGTCGGCCTATGACCGTATCCGCCAGGACGACGCCCTGCCGCAGGAACAGCGTGACCTGGCAGCCATCAAGGCCGCAATGCTGGCGCTTCGCCTGGAAGATGGTGATGCCGCCATCAGCCGATTGCAGCAGGTCCTGAATGCGTCCGGCCCATTCCGCAACATGGCGCTGGAAGTACAGGCTGCGGCGCATCTGAATGATGGCGATCGCCAGAAGGCTGTCGAGATCCTGACCGCGCTGACCCAGGACGCCACGGCGAGCGAGGGCGTGAAGGCCCGTGCGGGTCAGTTCCTGCGGGCGCTTGGGGTCGAATGACATGGGACCCCGTCGCCCCCTGATGCGGCTCGCGACCGTCGCCCTGCTCTCGTTGGCTCTGACCGGCTGCGACACGGTCAGTGGCTGGTTCTCGACTGAAGAACCCAAGCTGCCGGGTGAGCGAATCTCGATCCTGGCGCTTGAATCGGCGCTGGAACCGGAGCAGCGCGTGCAGGATCTGGAAGTCATCCTGCCTGCCCCCTTCATCAATGCCGAATGGCCGCAGCAGGCTGGTACGGCCAATGCCATCATGCAGCACGTCGCTCTGGGTCCGAACCTGAAGAAGGTGTGGACCGCCGATATCGGCGCCGGGGCTGACGGTCAGGAACAGATTGTTTCCCGCGCGATGGTGGCGGCTGGTCGCGTTTACACCATGGACGCCCACGCACGCATTTCCGCTTTCAATGCCCGCACGGGTGACCGTGTGTGGCGCGTCGGTCTGGCCCGCCGGGGCGAGGACCTGGGCGAGGTCGGCGGCGGCATGGCCATTGGTGAAGGCCGCCTGATCGTCGCCACGGCCTATGGCGATGTCTATGCGATGGAATTGGCCACCGGTCGTTATTTCTGGCAGACCAAGGTGAATGGTCCCCTGCGGGGCGCGCCGACGGTCGCGAATGGTCGCATCTTCATGCTGGCGTCGGAAAACCGGCTCTTCGCCCTGGATATCGAGACGGGTGAGGAGCTCTGGCAGCATCAGGGCATCATCGAGGCGGCTGAGCTGATCGGCGCCCCTGCCCCGTCGTCGTCGGGGCCCTTCGTGCTTGCCCCCTATTCATCCGGCGAACTCTATGCCCTGCGCGCCGACACCGGTCAGGCGTTGTGGTCGGATCAGCTGGTCCGCGCCCGTCGGGTTACGCCACTGGGTTCGATCAATGACCTGGATGCACAGCCGATCATCGATGGTGACAGGGTCTATGCCATCAGCCATGGCGGCTATCTGGCGGCCTATGACCTGCGTCAGGGCAATCGGCTGTGGGATCAGGACATGGCCGGCAGCGAGACACCCTGGCTGGCAGGAGAGTTCATCTTCCTGGTGACCGTGGAGGCCGAGCTGGTGGCCCTGTCGACCCGCGATGGCGGCATTCGCTGGGTCACGCAGATGCCGAAATTCACCAATGTCGAAGACAGCCGTGGCCGTATCACCTGGGTCGGTCCTGTTCTGGCCGGCGACCGCCTGCTGATTGCCGGCAGCGACGGCACGGTATGGTCCATGTCGCCCTACGACGGTTCGGCCCTGGGGCGAATCAGGTTTTCTGATCCGATCTCGGTGGCACCTGTCGTCGCCGACCAGACTCTTTACATCATCACGGACGATGGCGACCTCGTCGCCTATCGCTAGATCGGCCCTTCCATGAGCTTCACTGTCGCGATCATCGGCCGACCCAACGTCGGCAAGTCCACCCTGTTCAACAGACTGGTCGGCAAGCGCCTGGCGCTTGTGGACGACCTGCCCGGTGTCACCCGCGACCGGCGGGAAGGCGAAGGCAGTATTGCCCGCCTGGAATTCCGCGTGATCGACACGGCCGGACTGGAAGAGGTCTTCGACAACAGCCTGGAAGCACGCATGCGCCAGCAGACGGAGATTGCGCTGTCCGAGGCAGATGTGGCCCTGTTCGTCATTGATGCGCGCGCCGGTGTCACACCGCTGGATCAGCATTTCGGCGAATGGCTGCGCCGCACCGAGGTGCCGGTCATCGTTGTCGCCAACAAGTGCGAGGGCCGCGCGGGTGATGGCGGCATCTACGACGCCTTCGGCATGGGGCTGGGCGACCCCATCGCCATCTCCGCGGAGCACGGCGAAGGTCTGGTCGATCTGCATGATGCCCTGCTGCCCTTTGCCCCCGCCGAAGATCCGGATGTGCGCGAAGACGAAGACCCGGAAAACAAGCCGCTGATGCTGGCCATCGTCGGACGCCCGAACGCGGGCAAATCCACCCTGATCAACCGCATCATCGGTGAGGACCGCATGCTGGTCGGACCGGAAGCCGGCATCACCCGTGATTCCATTTCCGTCGACTGGGTGCACGACGGGCGGGTCATCCGCCTGTACGACACGGCCGGCATGCGCCGGCGCGCCCGTGTGAACCAGAAGCTTGAGAAGCTGGCTGTGGCCGATGGCCTGCGGGCTGTCCAGTTCGCCGAAATCGTCGTGCTGCTGGTGGACGCGACCCAGCCGCTGGAGCGCCAGGACCTGGTGATCGCCCGCCAGACCGAGGAAGAAGGCCGTGGCCTGGTCATCGGGATCAACAAGTGGGATCTGGTCGAGGACGGTGCCGAGACCATGGAGGAGATCCGCTACAAACTGGAAACCCAGCTTTCGCAGATCAAGGGCGTGCCCATCGTGACCCTTTCGGCCCTGAAGGGACGCGGCGTCGACAAGTTGCTGCCGACAGTCCTGAAGGCTGAGAAGGCCTGGAACCTGCGCGTCAGCACGGCCCGCCTGAATCGCTGGGTCGAGGACATGACCCGGAAGCATCCGCCGCCGCTGGTCGATGGTCGCCGCTTCAAGATCCGATACGTCACGCAGGTCAAGGCGCGTCCCCCCACCTTCAGCCTGTTCACATCGTCAGGTGGGCAGTTG
The DNA here is from genome assembly GCA_029210175.1 of Minwuia sp. Classification (GTDB taxonomy): domain Bacteria; phylum Pseudomonadota; class Alphaproteobacteria; order Minwuiales; family Minwuiaceae; genus Minwuia. The sequence continues at coordinate 63,649 of JARGPL010000019.1, forward strand.
CCCGCCGCCTACGAGCGGTATCTGGTGAATGGCCTGCGGGAGACCTTTGGCCTGCAGGGTGTGCCGATCCGGCTTATGCTGCGCAAGTCCAAGAACCCGTTCGCCACCGAGGATGAAAGACGCAAATGACCGATGTCGTGGACCTGAAGGACCGCCCCCTGCAACGCCACCCCGGCACCAACCGGCGTCTGAGCGTTGTGGAGACGATCCGGACAATCCGCGACAACATCATCGAAGTCTATCCGCCCTATGTGTTCGACAAGGACTACACGTTCCGGCGCATCGGCTTTCAGCCCTTCATCCTGGTCAACCGCCCTGACTGGATTCACGAAGTTCTGGTCGAAAAGCCAGAGATCTATTCCAAGGGCCGCCTGAACCGCCGCATCCTCGGCCCCGCACTAGGCAATGGCCTCTTGACCGCTGAAGGCGCGTTCTGGCGTCGGCAACGCCGTATCGCCGCCCCCGCCTTCCACTACAAGCGCCTGCGTGTGCTGGCCGACATCATGGCCGATTGCACCGACGGACTTGTGCAGCGTTGGGAAGCGCTGGCTGATACCGGCAAGCACGTCGACATCGCGCAGGAAATGATGCGCCTGACGATGGAGATTGTGGCCAGGACGCTGTTTTCGCGCGAGATCGCCGGATCCATCGATGAACTGGGAAAGGCTGTCGGCACCCTGATCAACAGCTTTGGCCGCACCCCGGTGATCGAGATGCTGGGCCTGCCAGAATGGCTGCCGCGGATTCGCGACCCGGAAGCCAAGCGGGCGCTCGCAACTCTGGACCGCATGATTCTGGACCTGATCGAGACCCGCCGGGCGTCTGGTGAAACATCCGAGGATCTGCTGCAGATGCTGCTGGATGCGCGGGACCCGGAAACCGGTGAAGGCATGACCGATGCCCAGTTGCGTGACGAGGTCGTTACCCTGTTCGCCGCCGGGCACGAGACCACGGCGCAGGCGCTGACCTGGGTGTTCTACCTGCTCGACCAGCACCCGGACGAAGATGCGATGCTGCATGAAGAGGTGGTCCGAATGCTGGGCGATCGCCGTCCGGGATTTGACGACATGCATGCGCTGCAACGCACCCGAATGGTCTTCGACGAGACGTTGCGACTCTACCCGCCTGCCTTTTCAATCAGTCGCTTCGCAGAGAAAGCTGACAGATTGGGTGGTGTTGGACCAGAGGGTCTGAGTGTGCCGAAGGGTGCCTACATCACGCTCAGTCCGTATATCACCCACCGCAATCCGAAGCTCTGGCCGGACCCGGAAATCTTCAATCCGGAGCGGTTCGCCGACGAAAAGGTCCACGCGCGGCACAAGCATGCCTACTTCCCGTTCGGCGGTGGCAACCGGATCTGCATAGGCTCCGGTTTCGCGCAGACGGAGGGGCGGCTGGCCATCGCCATGATTGCACGCAGATATCGCCTGCGGCTGAAGCCGGGCCATCCTGTGCAGCCACAGGGGATCGTGACGTTGCGCCCGCGCTTCGGTATGAAGATGAGTATCGAGAGACGATAGTTGCCGCCCTGTTGCGGCGATCCTGGGGAGGATGAATAGATGAGTGGTGTGCTGAGCGGTCATCGGGTGCTGGATTTCGGGCGCTACATCGCAGGTCCCTATTGCGCGACCCTGCTTGCCGAATTCGGCGCGGATGTGATCCGGATCGAGAAGGTTGCCGGTTCGGAAGACCGCTATACAACGCCGGTCAATGGCGACGGCGGCGTCGGCGCCCTGTTCATGCAGGTCAACCGCAACAAGCGTGGCCTGACACTTAACCCGATGAAGCCTGAGGGGCGCGAGATCGTGGCCAGGCTGGTCGAAACCGCCGACGTGGTCGTGGCCAACCTGCCGCCACAGGGGCTGATCGCCATGGGTCTGGACCTGGAAAGCCTGCGCAAGATCAAGAAGGACATCATCCTGACCACGGTGTCCGCCTACGGTCACGGCGGCCCCTACAGTGATCGGGTCGGCTTCGATGGTATCGGTCAGGTCATGTCGGGCAGCACCTACATGTCCGGCTCCGAAGAGCAGCCGGTCAAGTTCGCCGCGCCTTTCGTCGACTTCACCACGGCCATGATGTCTGCCATCGGCACGCTGGTGGCCCTGATGCATCGCGAGAAGACCGGTGAAGGCCAGATGGTCGAAGGCGCGCTGGTACGTTCCGCCCTGACCATCGGCAACGCGGCCCTGATCGAACAGGCACTGACCGGCATCAACCGCCGCCCGACCGTCAACCGGGGCCAGACCGCCGGCCCGACCGACATCATCCAGACCGGTGACGGCTGGATGATCGTGCAGGTCGTCGGTCGCCCGCTGTTCGAACGCTGGGCCGACATGGTGGGCCGCCCGGAACTGAAGGATGATCCGCGCTTCACCAGTGATCTGGATCGGGGCGACAACGGCGAGATCCTTTCAGAAATCGCGCGCGAACATGCAAAGGGCCGGAAGACGGTGGATGTGCTGTCCGAATATGCCGCCGCATCCGTGCCCGCCGGGCCAATGCACACGCCGCAGCAGGCGCTGGATGACCCGCACATTCAGGCCATGGGTTTCATGCAGGGGGTGGAATATCCGGACGTGAATGGCGCTGCCCCGATCGCGTCCGCACCGATCAACCTGTCCGACACGCCGGGCGGCATCCGCCACCGCGCGCCGTTGCTGGGTGAACACACCGACCAGATCCTGGGCGACCTCGGCTACGGCGCCGATGTGATCGCCGCCCTGCGCGAAAAGCGCGTGGTCTGAGACGGTCCGTCTGACAAGAAGGCGCCCCCGGCCATGGAGCCGGGGCCTGCCTTGCCGCACTGACAATCGCCTCAGAGCCAACAAAAAAGCCCCGGCCTGTTACAGCCGGGGCATTTCCGTTTCGTGCTGCAACCGGGGTCAGAGGCCCAGGATCAGCTTCGCCATGATGTTGCGCTGGATCTCGTTGGACCCGGCGTAGATCGACACCTTGCGATAATTGTACATCTTCGGCCCGACACCACCGGCCCATTCCGGCCCGATCGGCGGTTCGTTGGAGCCCCACTTCAGCGGCTGGAACGGTGACTGCTTGGTGCCCGCTGCTTCAAAGGCCAGTTCCGACACCAGCTGCTGCAGTTCCGAGCCACGGCACTTGATCATGGAGCTTTCCGGCCCCGGGTTCTCGCCACCGGCCAGGCGGCCCAGAACGCGCAGTTCTGTATATTCCATGGCCGTGATCAGGGTTTCGGCGTCCGCCATCTTCTTCTGGAAGACCGGATCATCGGCAACGCGCTCGCCATTCTCCTGCTCATCGGACGCGATCTGGCGCACCTTTTCCATACCGCGCTTCAGGCCATGGCTGTAGGATCCGCCCCGCTCGAATTCCAGCAGGTACTTGGCGTAGGTCCAACCCTTGTTGACCTCACCGATCATGTTCTCTTTCGGTACCTTCACATCTTCGAAGAAGACCTGATTGACTTCCTGATAATCCTTTTCAGGCATGTCCATGGTGATGATCGGATCGACGGTCACACCGGGCGACTTCATGTCGATGAGGATGAAGGAAATGCCTTCCTGACGCTTGCCCTCGTTCGAGGTACGGACCAGGCAGAATATCCAGTCGGCATACTGAGCAACGGACGTCCAGATCTTGGAGCCGTTCAGCAGCCAGTGATCGCCCTTGTCCTCGCACTTCATCTTGACGCTGGCGAGGTCGGAGCCCGAACCCGGCTCCGAATAGCCCTGACAGATGATCAGATCGGCGGCCTGGATCTTCGGCAGGAATTCCTGTTTCTGCTCATCGGAGCCGAACTTCATCAGCACCGGTGCCAGCATGCGCGGGCCGAACGGAATGACGATCGGCGCACCCGCAGCGGCCATCTCGGCTTCATAGATGTATTTCTGCGTCGGGGTCCAGCCACAGCCGCCGTGCTCTGTCGGCCAATGCGGCGTCGCCCAGCCCTTCCTGTGCAGCGCCTTCTGCCAGCGAACATGCAGGTGCTTCGGCATGTAGCCAGCCCGGGTCTTCTTCATCGCCGACTTCAGCTCGTCGTCGAAGGAATCATCAAGAAATGCACGGACCTCATCACGGAAAGCCATGTCCTCGGCGGAAAAACTGACGTCCATATCTGCAAACTCCCCGGAATCCTGTTTGCGCATTAGATGCTGATTTCCGGCCAAGTATCAAGTCCTTGACGCTTACGTAAGGTAAGCTGTCGCGATGACTGCCATGCTGGCAAAAGGTCTGCCCAAACGCGCGGTTTCCGTGAATAATTCCCGGCAAAAGAAACCAGCTTGGGGAGGATGAACGATGGCGCGTCTTGAAATCGAACCAGGGGAGAGCCTGTATTTCGAATATGCCGCCCCGGGTGACGGGCAGCAGACGTTCGTCTTCATCAACGCGCTGACGGGCAATACCGGCACCTGGCAGGACAAGATCGGTCCCGCGCTCAGGGACCTGGGCTATGGCACACTCTGTTACAACTTTCGCGGCCAGGCAGAGACCGAATTTGCCGATGACACCCCCCTGCCCCCGACACTGGTCGGTGAGGATCTGGCACGTCTGATGGCCCATGTCGCACCGCCGGACCCGATCCTTGTCGGGCTTTCCATCGGTGGCCTGTTCGCGGCTGAAGCAATCCTGGCCGGTGTCGAGGCGAAAGGTCTGGTGCTGATCAACACGCTGCGCCGCCCGGGGCCACGCATCGAATGGCTGGGCACGGCGATGGTGGCCATGGCCCGCCAGGGCGGATCACGCCTGATGATGGAAGCCAACCTGCCCATGCTGGTGAACCCCGATCAGCTTGTCGCCATGCGACCTACCATGTTCCCGGGCACGCCCTATGAACCCATGTCGCCCGATGATGGCCTGTTCCGGCTGATGGCCGCATCGGTCGACACCAACTGGGATTTCCCGTGGGCCGACCTGAGCTTGCCCACCCTGGTGATGACCGGCCTGCATGACCGGGTGTTCCGGATTGAACAGGACGTGGTGGAACTCACCGCAATGATCCCCAACGCGACGACAGTCACGGTGGAGGATGCGGGACACCTGATTCCGGTGGAACGACCGGAGGCCTTCACCCGGCATCTGGTTGATTTCGCAACATCCATCCAGACCTGAGAACGCCCATGCCCCGCACCGGATTCCGCGAACGGCTGGCCCTCAGCCTCAACAACCATTTCTTCTATGGCTGGGTCATGCTGGGCGTTGCCGCCCTTGTGCTGCTGGCCAGCGGCCCTGGCCAGTCCCATACCATCAGTGTCTTTGTCAGCGTGCTGGTCGAGGATATGGGGATTTCGGCGACCGCGGTCTCGTTCGCCTATGGCTTCGCGACACTGGCGGCGGCATTCCTGCTCCCCTTCGTCGGTCGCCAGGTCGACAGGCATGGCATGCGAAAGACCGCGCTGGTCATCACGGTCCTGTTCACGCTTGCCTGTTTCGCTTTTTCACGGGTCACCGGCACGGTCATCAGCATATTCGGCATCTTCGAGATCGCGATCTGGCTGACACTCGGCTTTGGCATGCTGCGGTTTCTGGGACAGGGCGCATTGCTGCTGAACGCCGTGAACCTGATTTCCCAGTGGTTTTCCGCCAAGCGTGGCTTCGCCATGGGGCTGATGATGCTCGGATTCGCCGGGTCCATGGCCATTCACCCGCCGCTGGCCCAATGGTTGATCGACAATGGCGACTGGCGGTCCGCCTATATCTGGCTGGGTGTCATCACGGCTGTGCTGCTGTTGCCCGGCCTTCTGGTGCTGGTCTTCAACAAGCCCGAGGATCTCGGGCTGCTGCCCGACGGCGCGAAGGCCGATGCGCAAGCTGGCGACGCCCCGAAGGCCGCCGAATTCGGCCTGACCATTTCGGAGGCTGTCCGCACGCCCACATTCTATCTGGTGGCCATCGGCCTGTTCTGCTTCGCGATGCTGGTCACCATGCTGCACCTGTTCCAGATTTCCATCTTCGAGGCTCAGGGCCTGACCCGCGAACTCGCCGCCCGCATCTTCCCCGTATCAGCGGTCGCCATGGTGATCTGCATGCCCTTGCTGGGGCGGATGCTGGACCGGTTCCGCACGGAATGGGTCTTTGCCGGCGGGTTGCTGGTGATGGCCGCCGCGCTGATCGCCGCCGGAAACGTCACCGACCTGACCAGCGGCCTGATCTACGGCGTGATCTTCGGGATCAACAATGCCGTTTCCATGACCTTCTTCGGCTTCATGTGGCCGCGCTATTTCGGGCGTCGCTACATTGGCTCGATCCAGGGCACCGGCCAGATGATCGGTGTTGTCGGCGCGTCACTCGGTCCCCTGCCTCTCGGTATCGCCTATGACCTGACAGGGGACTATACGGTGACACTGATGGCATTCGCAGCCATGCCGCTGATCGCGATGGTGCTGATGTTGTTGTTCCTCAGGGATCCGAAGCAGCTGCAGCCTTCAGCAGACTGACGCAGCTCCGGTCACGTGCCAATCAGGCCAACCCCGCCTTCTTCACGATATCCCAGCCCCATTTGGCGCGCTGTTCGGCATAGCCTGCGAACTTCCTGGCCGCATCGGAGCTGGCGTTGCCATCAAGCCCGCGCCGATAGACGCCCTGCACGATCGCGGCGGACCGGAACATCGTGTAGGCGATGTAGAATGGCCAGTTCTCGATCTCGCCCTGACCGGTCAGCTCCGAATACCGCTTCACGAACTCGTCCTCGGTGGGAATGCCAATCTCCCTCGGGTCCGCCAGATGCGCAAAGCCGCCGTCAGCGGCATGTCCGTAGTATTCCTGGCAGCAATAGGCCAGGTCAGCCAGCGGGTGTCCCAGGGTCGACAGCTCCCAGTCCAGCACGGCAATGATCTTCGGCTCGGTCGGGTGCAGCACGCAGTTGCCGATGCGGTAGTCGCCATGAACAATCGCGACTTCATCAGCTTCCGGTGTGTTGGCCGGCAGCCATTCCATCAGCGCATCCATCTCCGGAATTTCTTCCGTCACGGACGCCACATACTGCTTCGACCAGCGCGAGATCTGGCGGGAATAATAGTTGCCCGGCCGACCGAAATCGCCCAGTCCCACAGCTTCATGATCCACCATGTGCAGGGCTGCGAGAATGCGCAGCCAGTCATCATAAAGGGCGATGCGGTCCGCCTTGCTGAACGACGGCACGGCGGGGTCGATCAGCACCCGGCCCTCCATATGTTCCATGATGTAGAATGCCTGGCCGATGACAGCGTCATCCATGCAGAGGCAGTGGACAGCGGGGACAGGAACATCCGTGTTCTTCAGGGCTGCCATCACCTTGTATTCGCGGTCGACCTGATGGGCGGACTTCAGCAGCTCACCCGGCGGCTTCTTGCGCATGACATAGCGCTTGTTCGGTGTTTCAAGGATGTAGGTCGGGTTTGACATGCCCCCCTGAAACTGCCGCACGGTCAGCGGACCGGCAAAGCCATCCACGTTCTCGGCCATGTAGGCGGCAAGTGCACCATTGTCGATCTTGTGGTGCGGGCGAACATCGATGATCTCCACATCGCTTGCGTTGCTGCTCACGTTCACTCTCTCCCCGTTGTCCCGTGCATTCTGTTGCCAGCACCGAAAGTCCGGTTTCAGCCGGACTTGTTCATGCGGTCCCAGTCGAACATCGACGGTTCCTTGGAAACGAAACGCCGCGCCGCTTCCTTGTGGAAATCGGTGGTGAACAGCAGCGGCTGTCCTGTCGCCTCTGCTGTCACGGTTTCCGCATAGGATGCTTCGAAGGTCTTGTTGACCGCCCGCTTGGTGACCGTCATGGCGGACTTCGATCCGTGCGTCAGGCGCTCGGCAAAGGTCTCGACTTCACCCATCAGCGTGTCCGAAGGGTGAATGGCATAGACGATGCCCATGGACCTGGCTTCCTCCACATCGATGGAACGACAGGTATACATCAGGTCCTTGGCGGCCTGCATGCCGACGATGCGCGGCAGGGTGTAGAGCAGACCAAGGTCGGGCATCAGGCCGATCCTGCCGAAGACGGAGCAGAAACGCGCCTTCGGGCTCGCGAAGACAAAGTCGGCCATCAGTGCAAAGGCGAAGCCCCCGCCGTAGGCCAGACCGTCAACAGCAGCAATCACCGGGCAATCCAGGTTCCAGAGCCGTTCCAGCCAGTTGTGCGTCGAATACATGCGCTGCTGTGCAACGGACGGATCCGCAAACTGGCGATTGGCCATGCCCTTGACGTCACCGCCAGCCGAGAACGCACGACCTTCGCCAGCGATGATCAGCACCTTCACGTCCGTGTTGCCCTGAACCTGATCCAGCATGGCAACGAAATCGCTGCGCAGATCCTCGGTCAGCGGATTCATGATATCGCCGCGGGTCATGGTGAAGCGCGCGATACCATCTTCGCCGATACTGAAATCGGTCGCCTTGAATTCGTGTGTCATCTGGATGTCCTCCCCATTAGCATCTGCACATTCTGCCCGCGTCGACAGGGCGGTGTCACCTGCCACGTGTTGCATGGCGGACCTGGAGAATGCGGAGATCATGGCAGCAGGCATCAGCGAACCCTTGCAGAACCCGTATCGGGGCAGCGGGCTGCCCGCTGCGGTATTGGCGGATGGCAGCATGGCGGAGGGACAGGTTGTGGTGGATGCGACCGCCGCGCTGGCCCTCTTTGCGCTTTGCCCCGCCGCACAGCGGACCCCGCTGGTGGACCGCCCCGATCTGGCGCGTGAACTCGGTATCGGTGCACTCTGGCTGAAGGATGAGCGGTCGCGGATGGGGCTGGGCAGTTTCAAGGCCCTGGGAGCGGCCTTTGCCATCGCGCGTGCCGCAGACCAGGCCGTACGCTCCGGCAGGTCGGACAGTCATCAGACGGCACTGAAGGGCGACACCTTCATCTGCGCCAGCGCCGGGAACCACGGGCTTTCGATGGCGGCCGGCGCGGCATTGTTCGGCGCCGCCGCCGCTGTTCTGCTGGCGGAAACCGTGGCGGAGAACTTTGCCGAACGGCTGCGGGCGAAGGGTGCCACCGTGATCCGCCATGGGAACACCTATGAGGAAAGCATGGCGGAGGCCATTCGCCTGGCGAAGCTGAAGGGCTGGAACCTGCTGTCTGACAGCAGCTGGGTCGGATACAGCGCCCCCGCCCGCGACGTGATGGAAGGATATCTGATCATGGGGTCGGAAGCAGCGGCGCAGGTGTCGGATGTCCCCACCCACATATTCCTGCAGGCCGGTGTCGGTGGCATGGCGGCAGCAGCAGCGGCCGCGGCCCGCAGTGCCTGGGGCGACGCCCCCCGGATCATCGTGGTCGAACCGGATCGCGCGCCGGCCTTGCTCGAGAGCATTCGGGCGGGTCGCCCCGTGGTCACGTCAGGTGCCGTCTCGAACATGGGCAGGCTCGACTGCAAGGAACCGTCTCACCTGGCCCTGAAGTATCTCGCCGAAGCGGCCGATCAGTTCATGCTGGTTTCCGATGCCGCAGCGCAGGATGCGACCGACTGGCTCGCGGGTTCGGGGATCGCATCAAGTCCGTCCGGCACCGGCGGTGTCACGGGATTGCGGCTTGCTGCGGGGGCGCCGGACACCTTTGGCCTGGAAGCGGATTCACGCGTGCTGGTGATCATCTCGGAAGGGGCCGCAGATGACTGAACAGGACTTTCCGCCGGAAGAATTCGCCGAACGGCTGGAACGCGCTCAACGGGCCATGCGAAATGTACAGATCGATGCCCTGCTGCTGACCACCGAAGCCGATGTGCGCTATTTCACCGGCTTCCGCACGCTGTTCTGGCAGAGTCCGACCCGGCCCTGGTTCCTGATCGTTCCCGCGAACGATCGTCCCATCGCCATCATTCCGGAGATCGGGGCCGCCCTGATGGCCGCGACCTGGGTCGATGACATTCGCAGCTGGTCATCACCGCACGCCACCGATGACGGCATCGGCATGCTGGCCGACGCCTTGCGCCCGTTCAGCCGTGTCGGCATGCCCATGGGGCGGGAAAGCAGCCTGCGCATGCCGCTGATTGACCTGAAACGCCTCGAGAGCGCCCTGGACACCGTCGAACTGCTGGACTGCACCCCTCTGATGCGCGACCTGCGGGTGGTCAAGTCAGAGCGCGAGATCGCGATCCTGCGTGCCATCTGTGGCATCGCCTCCGATGCCTTCGACCATGCTCCGGACCTGTTTCACATCGGACAGCCGTTGAGCGAAGCCTTCCGCGCGTTCCGCATCGATCTGCTGCGCTGTGGTGCCGACGATGTCCCCTACCTCGTCGGCGGTGCCGGGCAAGGGGGGTATCCGGACGTGATCTCTCCACCGGGTCCGACGCCGTTGCTGGCGGGCGATGTCCTGATGCTGGATACCGGCGCGACCCTGCAGGGATACCATTGCGACTTCGACCGGAATTATGCCTTCGATCATGCCGACGATGCTGCCCGGGCTGCTTACCGGACTCTCCATCGGGCAACGGACGCAGCCCTGGCCATTGCCCGACCGGGGGTGACGTGTGCCGAACTGCATGCCGCGATGCAGGCGGTGATTGGCCAGGACACCGGCGATGTCGGGCGCTATGGCCACGGCCTGGGCATGCAGCTGACCGAACATCCGTCGATCATCGGCTTCGACCAGACCGTCATGCAGCCCGGCATGGTGATGACGCTGGAGCCCAGCATGCAGATCGCGGAAGGCCGGATCATGGCGCATGAGGAAAACATGGTCATCCGGGATGGTGCACCGGAACTGCTGTCGCGGCGCGCGTCGCCGGAACTGCCGATCATCGGGGGTGGCGCATGACCCTGCCCTTCACGCTGGACGGCGGCGCGGGGGCCGCAGCGCGCATCGGACTGATCGTGCTGCAGAATGACGAGACCATGGAACCGGAACTGGCACCGCTGTTCAGCCAGCAGGGTATCGCGCTGTATCACAGCCGCATCCCCAGCGCGCCTGAGGTCACGGCGGAGACCCTGATGACCATGAAGGCCGAACTGCCAGTCGTTGCCCGCCTGCTGCCTGCCGCACACCCTCTGAGCGTCGTCGGATACGGCTGTACGTCGGGTGCCACGATCATCGGGCAATCAGTCGTCAGCGATCTGATCCGGCAGGTTCATCCCGACGCCCTGACAACGGACCCGATCACTGCCGTCGTTGCCGCCACAACGCGGCTCAACGTCAGGCGGATCGGGTTCATCACGCCCTATGTCGCGGCGGTTTCATCGGCCATGCGGGAACTTCTGCAAGGCCATGGGCTGGAGATTGCGGCGTTCGCATCCTTCGCCCAGGCGGAGGAGGCAACTGTCGCCCGAATAGCGCAACAAAGCCTGCTGAACGCCATCTGCGCACTGGCCGATGGCACCCCCGACATGGAAGCCGTGTTCGTGTCCTGTACCAACCTGCGCAGTCTCGGCATCATCGCGGAGGCCGAACGCCGGATCGGAAAGCCGGTGCTCAGCAGCAACCTCGTGCTCGGCTGGCACATGCTGGCCCTTGCCGGGGCGCAGGCACCGGACGGGTCACCCGGGATGCTGTTGCAGCAGTGAATGCGCCGAACGGGTGGGGCTTTTGTCGCATTGGTCGCCAGCTTCGCGCTATGTAGAGACAGCTTCCTTCTGCAATGCTTTCCACGATGGGGCCACGCCGCAACATGCAACAGGTCAATATCGTCACCCTGAAATGGGGCGACCGCTATCCTGCGCTGTTCGTGAACAGGCTGCACCGGGCCGTTGCACGCAACCTGAACCGGCCCTTCCGCTTTCTGTGCTTCACGGAAGACCCAAGCGGGCTGGACTCGGGAATCGAGTCGTTCCCCCTGCCCGACATCCAGATGCCGGAGAAGTTCTACTACACCCCCTGGATGAAGCTTGGCCTGTTCCAGACCGGCATGGGCGACATGGAGGGGGAATGCCTGTTCCTCGACCTTGATCTGCTGATCATCGACAACATCGATTGCTTCTTCGACTACCTGCCGGGCAAGCGGTGTATCATCCATAACTGGGTCCAGCGTCACCACGTGTTCAAGACACGCCCCGACGTTGGCAATTCGTCGGTATTTCGCTGGACCGCAGGCACGACCCAGTACATCGTCGACAAGTTCTATGCGGAACGTGACTGGGCGCTGGCCAACTTCCGCCCGCCACAGACCTATCTGACCTATGGCCTGGGTGAGAAGCACTACTGGCCAGCCGAATGGGCCACCAGCTTCAAGCGTCACGCCATACCGACATTCCCGCTGAACCTGTTCCAGACCCCCCGGATACCGCCAGGCACGCGCATTCTGGTGTTCCACGGCCTGCCTGACCCGGATCAGGCCCTGGTCGGGTTTCGCCCGGAGGGCAAGCCGCACCGCCAGACCCGTCCTGCCCCCTGGATCGAGGATTACTGGGATGACGGGCCGGAACCCGCCCCCCACACCGCTGCAGCCATCGGCGCGGCAGCGGATCCAAGCGGCCCTGCATGATCAGGCGGATCAAACGCGCGCTGGGCATTGAATTCTCGGCCAAGGCACTGGCCCGCAATCCGGCGATCTACCTGCGTCAGTGGCGCCTGCCGAAACGTCGTTTTCCCGAACTGGTGGAGGCGGCGCTGGCGGGTACGGCCAAGGTCTCGCTGGTTCAGGTCGGGGCCAACGATGGCGCCACCAATGACCCCGTCGGCACCCTGCTGCTCGCCCGGCCCGACCAGTTCAGCGCGGCCCTGCTGATCGAGCCTCAGGGTCCCGCATATGGCCGCCTGTCCGCCCGGTATGCCGACGTGCCGCATATCCATTGCCTGCATGCCGCAATCGATCGCGAACCGGGGGAGCGCCCGCTTTACACGCTGGACCGGGACGCGGCATCCAGACGGCTGGGCCGCACGGTATCCGACGGCGTCGCCTCATTCGACCGGGGGCACCTGGTCTGGATCCTGCGGACCTATGATCCGGCCATCAGTGACGCCGACATGGATGCCCTGATCACGGCCACACCGGTGCCGGTCATGCCGCTGACAGACGCACTGGCTCAGGCCGGTATCGCGCCGCCACCGACGATCATGCTGATCGACACCGAAGGCTACGATGGCGAGATCATCCGCATGATGGCAGAAGCCGACATCTGGCCAAACCTCATCCAGTACGAGCACAAACATCTTCAACCCAATGAACGCACGCATATTTCGCGCCTGTTGCTGGGCCAAGGTTATCGCCTGCGCGCCGACCATGCCGATGCCTGGGGTTGGCGAGAGGATTGAGCGTCAGGAACAAACGGTGCGGAATCGCCGGCTGTCTGACCGGCACGACAACCCATTCACGTGGTTCTGCAGGCTCCATTTGCGATCGTTGGAGCGGCGGTCATGGTGCTGTCGACATTGAGACGCATTGGTCATTCTGCGGGTTGTGAATGGACACTGGCAGGCCCTGCAGTTAAGAATCCGGGCATGAAGGTGATGGCGTACATTCTGGTTCTTGCATTGCTTGCCGCCTTCGGCACGGTTGGGGTTGCCAACGTGTCGGCTTCGACCAGCATGGAAATGCAGATGCTCACGGCCACAGGCGATCATTCAGGCATGATCGAATGCATCGGCTGCGATACCCAAGGCCCAGCCATGATGTCATGCGGAGAGATGTGCTTTGCATCGCACACGATGACGCTGGCGGAATCTGAATTGGAAACTCCTTCGATGCACCGCATCGCATTTGTCCAGGCAACCGATGTATCGACCGGCATGCAGACACCCCCTGAGCCTTTCCCTCCCAAGGCACATTCCTGAACTGACTGCTGGCGGGTCGCGATGCGATCAGGCGGTCTTTCACGCACCCATGGCTGAATTGGCCATGGTGATCGGGTGAATAACGATCATCTGCCCGTCTTCGTGAAAATCCCGAAATTCCGGAATTCCGTCGAACATCGGCGCGCAGGAATGACAGACGACATCCGCGTTGGCTGTTGTGTACCAAAGGAGAAAACAATCATGCTCAAACTCATTTCATCCACTCTGCTCGGACTGCTGATCTGGACAGCTGCACCAGCAACTGCGGAAGAACCGTCTCGCAATGTGACACTATACAAAAGTCCGCAATGCGGGTGCTGTGAAGGTCATGCCGGTTACTTGCGCCAGAACGGGTTCACCGTAACCGTCAAGCCGACATACGATCTGGCTCAGTTCAGCCGAATGGCTGGAATCTCAGAGGATTTCGAAGGCTGTCACCTCTCGATAATTGATGGATACGTCGTCAGCGGCCATGTGCCGGTGGCAAGTATCGAACGCTTGCTCAGCGAACAGCCGAAGATCGTCGGCATCACGCTGCCAGGCATGCCACAGGGTTCCCCCGGCATGTCAGGTGCAAAGACGGCACCCTTCACAATCTATGAAATCGGCTCTCCGACGCCGCAGGTCTATGCGGTCGAATGATGACGGTGATGCAGAGAATGATCTGGAGCGGTCGCGGGCGTACCCCGCGCGTGGTCGCTCTGGTCATCACCTCGATGATCCTCGCCTGGCCAGGTGCTGCCAGTCAGGCGGATCATGAGGATCCGAAAAAGGTCGCACGGGGTGCCGACGTCTATGTCCAACATTGCGCGTCCTGTCATGGCGCAAGGCTGGAGGGGCAACCGAACTGGCGGACACGCAAGCCGGATGGACGACTGCCTGCGCCGCCACATGATGACACGGGGCACACCTGGCATCATCCGGACCCGGTTCTGTTCGCGATCACGCGGGACGGGACGGCGGCTCACGCACCCGCAGGATACCTCACGGACATGCCGGGATTTGGTGATCTGCTCTCGGACACGGAGATCTGGTCCGTTCTCGCGTTCATCAAGTCCCGTTGGCCAAAACACATGAATGCCCCCAGGCGGGCCGCAACCAGGGAGTAAGCGAAATGTCTGAACATACAGGCGGAATGATGTGGGGCATGGGCCTTGTCTGGGTCGTTGTCATCCTGGTGCTGGGGCTCAGTGTGGCCGCACTGATCAAGTATCTGAGATCCGGACCAGACCGCCGGAAAAACGGTGAGGACTGAAACCCGTGCCCAGACGCTGTGAGACGACACTATTCCGGCGACGATAGCCATCAGCCGCTTTCACAATTAGCCTGCTTCCGCGCATGGAAGTGGGGTCATCGGCTGGTGCAGCCGCAATGGGGAAGATGGTCATGAAATTTGGTGTGATGATGTTCGCGACGGATTATTCGATCCGTCCGGCGCAACTGGGCTTGGAAGCGGAAGCACGTGGGTTCGAATCCATGTGGATGCCGGAACATTCGCACATTCCGGCGTCCCGGGAATCGCCCTGGCCGGGGGGCAGCGACCTGCCGAAACAGTATTATGACGTCATTGATCCGTTCGTCGCCCTGGCCTCGGCCGCGTCCGTGACATCGAGGATCCTGCTCGGCACCGGCATCTGCCTGGTCGTGCAGCGGGATCCCATCCAGCTCGCCAAGGAAGTTGCCTCGCTCGACTATATTTCCAATGGTCGCGCCATGCTGGGCGTCGGTGGTGGATGGAACGCGGAGGAAATGGCCAACCATGGCACCGAGTTCAAATCCCGCTTCAAGCTGATGCGGGAGCGTATCGAGGCGATGAAGGTCATCTGGACCGAGGACAAGGCCGAATACCATGGCGACATGGTCGACTTCGACCCGGTCATGACCTGGCCCAAGCCGACGCAGAAACCGCACCCGCCAATCATCGTCGGCGGTGGCTTCCCCGTCGGGGCCAGGCGCGCCATTCGCTACGGCAATGGCTGGATGCCCATCGACGGACGTGGCTGGGACATCATGGAAAGCCTGTCGCAGTTCCGCCAGATGGCCGTCGCCGAGGGGCGGGAGCCGGATGACCTGCCGGTCAGCATCTTCGCGGCATCCCAGAACCCGGACCGTATCGCCACGTACCGTGACGCAGGGGTCGACCGGCTGGTCTTCGGCCTGCCATCGGAAGGCCCCGACAAGGTCGTGCCCATGCTGGACGACCTGGCGAAACTGATGGACGTGTGAGTTTGCAGCAGCCCGTCAATGCACGTGGACGGGCTGCATCTCATGCTGGCGGACGGCGATGAAGGCTGTTTCACGGGTTGGTGCGACACCGACCTGCAGGCCGTTGGCCGAAAAGATGCCGAAGCCTTTCAGGCCTTCGGCGCTCTCGACCGGCTTCACGAAGGCAATCTTCGGCTGACCGAGTTCGGCCAGCGTTTCGGGGGTCATCTTGCGAACGGCTTCGACGGAATCAGTCATTTTCAGTCTCCTGCGCAACTGTTGAATCGATGACGGAGCGGGCACCTGTCCGGCCCGCGCGGATCGGTATGGTCTTCACGAGAGCTTCCGGCACAGGGCGTTGCAGATCGATGTGGAGCAGACCGTTGTCGAGCAACGCGTCCTGCACCTCGATCCCTTCGGCAAGCACGAAGGCGCGCTGGAACTGACGTGTTGCGATGCCGCGATGCAGGAACACGCGGCCATCATCATCTTCCGTGCGGCGGCCACGGATCACCAACTGGTTCTCCTCAACCGTCACATTCAGATCATCATCGCCAAAACCGGCAACGGCCAGGGTGATCCTGAGCGCATTGTCGCCAGTCTGTTCGATGTTGTAGGGGGGGTAGCCTTCGTTCGCGGACTTCGCCACCCGGTCGAGCACACGCTCCACATGGTCGAAGCCCAACAGGTGCGGACTGTTGAACAGGGACATCCTGGACATGAACCGTCATCTCCTTCTCGGTTAAGCGAGCATGACCGGAGGTCCGTCTGGCATGCACCAGTGGACCCCCATCAACGGACCCTGCGATAGGCGCCCGTCTGCTGTAGGAAATAGGCGTTTGTTTCAGGGGTTCAAGACAGCGCAGGTAGCGCGCGTCGCAGACGCCAGCGTGGCAAGCGGTTCGCGGCTGTGCTATCGCCCCTGCCAGCACATGATACTCGTGAAGAAGGCCGAACAGCCCGTGACCGAACTGACAGCGCATCCCGATGCCAAGACATCCCTGCGGGGGGAGATCACTGCCCCCGGCGACAAGTCGATTTCCCACCGGGCGCTGATGTTCGGTGCCCTGGCGGTCGGCGAAACAAGCATCTCCGGCCTGCTGGAGGGGGAGGATGTGCGCGCCACCGCCGCCGCTGTCTCTGCACTGGGGTCTGATGTGGTGCGGGTCGGACCGGGCGAATGGCGGGTCAACGGCGTCGGCGTCGGCGGATTGTCCGAACCTGAAACCGCGCTTGATCTCGGGAATTCCGGCACCGGTGCGCGACTGCTGATGGGGCTGGTGGCCGGACATCCGATCAGCGCGACCTTCACCGGGGATGCATCTCTGTCGGGCCGCCCCATGGGCCGCATCACGCGTCCGCTGCAGCAGATGGGTGCCCGGTTCCAGGGGCGCGAGGGTGACCGCCTTCCCATGGTGGTAACGGGACCCGAGACAGTCATGCCGATCACCTATGATTCCCCGGTCGCCTCGGCGCAGGTGAAATCGGCGATCCTGCTGGCAGGCCTGAACGCGCGGGGCATCACGACAGTCCGCGAACCCAAACCATCGCGCGACCACACCGAGAACATGCTGCGCCAGTTCGGGGCAGAGATCACAAGCGAGGCTGACGGCGCTGGCCGCATCGTGCGGCTGACCGGTCAGCCCGAGCTGTCGCCGCAACAGATAATCGTGCCTGGCGATCCGTCATCTGCAGCATTCGCCACGGTCGCGGTGCTGCTGTCGCCTGGCAGCAGCGTGAAAATCCACAACGTTGGCATCAACCCGCTGCGGGCCGGTCTGTTTGATGTTCTCTGCGCCATGGGTGGCCGGATCGAACATGGCAACGTCCGGATGCAGGGCGGCGAGCCTGTCGCAGATCTGGTCATCGAAGGCGGGCCGCTGACCGGTGTTACCGCTCCGGAAGACAATGCTGCCGCCATGATCGACGAATACCCGATCCTCTGCGTCGCGGCAGCGCTTGCAGGCGGGGAGACCGTGATGCGCGGAATCGGGGAACTCAGGGTCAAGGAAAGCGACCGGATCGCACGGATGGTGGAAGGCCTGCGTGCCGCCGGTGTCAGCGTGACGGAACACGAGGACGGCATGACCGTCACCGGATCAGGCGGCAAGCCACCGCGCGGCGGCTGCACCATCGATGCTGGCCATGACCACCGCATTGCCATGTCATTCCTGATCCTCGGCCTGTCCTGTGCGCAGTCGATCACGGTGACCGGGGCAGAAACCATCGCCACCAGCTATCCGGACTTCGTGGCCCACATGAACAGCCTGGGTGCGGACCTGAGGGCCGCGTAAGCCGGGTTCAATCGCCCGACGGGGCATCCAGCAATGCCAGCATGGCTGCGCCGGGTGTCCCCATCGGCACCCGCTCGAAGTCCGCATGAAGCGGCAGCGCTTCCGCCAGCTCCGCCAGATAGTCTGCCTTTGGCACGCAACGGATGTGGAACTGTTTCAGGTGATCATTGACGAACTGGCTGTCGAGCAGGCGATAGCCCCCTGCCCTGAGCCGCGCGACGAGGTGCACCAGCGCCACCTTGCTGGCGTCCGTTGCGACACTGAACATGCTTTCGCCGAAGAACGCCGCCCCAATGGAAACCCCGTACAGGCCGCCGACGATCTTGCCGTCCTGCCAGCATTCGACGCTGTGGGCATGCCCAAGCTGAAACAGCTGCGCATAGGCACGCACGATCTCGATATTGATCCAGCTGTCATAGCGGCCACGGCGCTGATCCAGTTCGGAACAGGCCTGGATCACCTGCTCGAACGCCAGATCGTGCGTGACCCGGAACCGATCCTGCTTGACCGTCCGTCGGAGGCGCTTCGGCACATGGAAGCCGTCAATGGGCAGCACGCCGCGCTCATCCGGGTCGACCCAGAACAGACGCGGATCGTTGCGGCTCTCTGCCATCGGAAACAGGCCGCGAGAATAGGCCTGAACCAGCAGACCCGGTGACAGCCGGTCACTCACCGGCGGCCACCAGTCAGAACTTCGTCACCAGCCGGTCGAGATTCTTCTCCAGCCAGTGAATGTCGTAATCGCCATCAATGAAGACAGGGTCATCAATCAACGCCCTGTGCAGCGGAATCGTGGTCTGGATGCCGCCAATGACATATTCGTCAAGGCAACGACGCAGGCGCATCAGACACTCGTTGCGGGTCCGGCCATGCACCACGAGTTTCGAGATCAGGCTGTCGTAGTTCGGGGGCACGCGATAGCCGTCATAAAGGCCCGAATCGACACGCACGCCCAGACCGCCTGGTGCGTGATAACCCTTGATGGTTCCGGGTGCCGGCGCGAACGTTGCCGGGTTTTCCGCATTGATGCGGCATTCCATGGCATGCCCGGAAAACTCCACGTCAGACTGCTTGATGCTGAGCGGGATACCTGATGCGACGCGGATCTGCTCGCGTACCAGGTCGATGCCGGTGATCGCCTCCGTCACCGGATGCTCCACCTGCAAACGGGTATTCATCTCGATGAAATAGAAGGCACCATCCTGGTACAGGAACTCTATGGTTCCCGCCCCGCGATAGTTCATCTCCGAAATGGCCTCGGCCACCACATCGCCGATCTGCTGGCGTTGATCGGCATTGAGCGCGGGCGAAGGGGCTTCCTCGACGACCTTCTGGTGGCGGCGCTGGATCGAGCAGTCGCGCTCCCCCAGGTGCACCGCATGCCCCTGGCCATCGCCAAACACCTGAACCTCGATGTGGCGCGGCTTGCCGAGATACTTTTCCATGTACATCGTGTCATCGCCGAAGGCGTGCTTGGCCTCGGACCGGGCGCGCGACAGGGATGCCTCCAGGTCTTCCTCACGCTCCACCACGACCATGCCGCGACCGCCGCCGCCGGATGCCGCCTTGCAGAGGACGGGATACCCGATTTCGAGGGCCGCTTCCTTGGCCGAATCCAGATCGCCCAGCGCGCCTTCTGTACCCGGGACGACCGGCACACCCAGGCGGATCATCGTCTGCTTCGCGGCGATCTTGTCACCCATCAGGCGAATGTGTTCCGGCGTCGGGCCGATGAAGGCAATGTCATGGGCCTCCACGATCTCGGCAAATCGGGCGTTCTCGGACAGGAACCCGTACCCCGGATGTATCGCGTCAGCCCCGGTGATCTCCGCCGCGGAAATCAGCGCCGGGATGTTCAGATAGCTGAGTTGCGGGTTGGCGGGGCCGATGCAGACGGATTCGTCAGCCAGCCGCACGTGCATTGCTTCGGTGTCTGCAGTGGAATGCACGGCAACGGTGCGGATGCCCATTTCATGGCATGCACGGAGGATGCGAAGCGCGATCTCGCCGCGGTTGGCAATCATTACCTTTTCGAACATGCGCTTGCTGCCGCTATTCGATCAGGAACAAGGGCTGTTCGTACTCGACCGGTTGTTCGTTCTCGGTCAGCACGGCGACGATCCGTCCGGCCTTGGTCGCAGGTACGGTGTTCATGGTCTTCATGGCCTCGATGATCAGCAGGGTCTGGCCCTGGGTCACCGTGTCGCCAACCTTCACGAAGTTCGGCGCGCCGGGTTCCGGTGCCAGATAGGCCGTTCCCACCATCGGTGAAAGAACCTCAACGGAACCGGGGTGCTGGCTGGCCGCGCTGCCGGACGCCGGTGCGGCGTTCGCTGCGGGTGCCGACGACGGGGCGGCCGGGGCCGCTGGTGCCGGTGCAGCGGGGGCGGCAACGGTCGCCGTCACGGTCTGCTGTACCTTGCGTTCCAGGCGCAACTTGAAGTCGTCCTGTTCGATCTCGATTTCGGTCAGGCCGGTGTCGGCGAGCAAGTTCGCCAGTTCCCGTACCGTTTCGACGTCCACTTTGAGTTTGGTCATGCTCTATGCCATTGCCTGTTGTTTCTTGGACTTTATCTCGGCGGCCTGGGCCTGAAGTGCAAGGATATATCCCAGCGAACCGAAACCGCAGATCACACCCTGGGCGGCGCGACTGACGTAGGAATGCTGCCGGAACTCTTCGCGCTTGTGGATGTTGGAGAGGTGAACCTCCACCGTGGGAAGGTCGACGGACAGCAGCGCATCCAGAATGGCCACCGACGTATGGGAATAGGCGCCCGGATTGATGATGATCGCGGCGTGCTTGCCCCTCGCCTCGTGAATCCAGTCGACAAGTTCGCCTTCGTGATTCGATTGGCGGAAGTCGATGCCGATGCCGAACCCGTCACCGACCTGCGTGCAATGCGCCTCGATATCGTTGAGGGTTTCGCGGCCATAGACCTCTGGCTGCCGGGTTCCCAGCAGATTGAGATTTGGTCCGTTCAGAATAAGGATTGAGTCACGCATGGTGATTGACGGAAGCCCCTGTTGCCATATTTCCCGGCTGGTTATAGTTCGTTTCCCGGCGGCGCGAAACCGTGGCGACACCTGTCACCCTTCGCCGCCATCGCCATCAGGCGACACCTGTAGTTCGACCGAGAGGACCCGGTTCCATGCGTATCACCGTCAACGGCAAGCAGCAGATCGTGGAGGAAGGCACCACGGTGCGGGAGCTTCTGAGCGGAATGCGCATCGATTCGCGCAAGGTTGCAGTGGAACTGAACCTGGAGATCGTGGCCAAGTCCGCCTACGATCGGACGGGGATTGAGGAGGGTGACCAGGTGGAAATCGTGCATTTCATCGGTGGTGGAGACGATGCCGGACGCGCCGATCCGGCGTCGGACGATTCGTTTGTTGTCGCGGGCCGTACCTTTCACTCCCGCCTGCTGGTCGGGACCGGCAAGTACAAGGACTATGAACAGAACGCGCGGGCGGTCGAAGCGGCGGGCGCGGAAATCGTCACCGTTGCAGTGCGTCGGGTAAACGTCACCGACCCGGACCAGCCCATGCTGGTGGATTTCATCGACCCGAAGAAGTTCACGTATCTGCCGAATACCGCGGGCTGTTTCACCGCCGACGATGCGGTCCGCACCCTGCGGCTGGCTCGCGAAGCGGGTGGCTGGGACCTGGTGAAGCTGGAGGTTCTGGGCGACCAGAAGACACTTTACCCAAACATGCCCGAAACCATGGTGGCAGCCGAAAAGCTGTTGGCCGAGGGGTTCCAGGTAATGGTCTATTGCTCAGATGATCCGATCCAGGCCAAGCGTCTGGAGGACATGGGCTGTTGCGCGATCATGCCGCTTGGTGCGCCCATCGGGTCGGGGCTGGGCATTCAGAATCCCGTCAACATCCGCCTGATCGTGGAACAGACCAGCGTGCCCGTGCTGGTCGATGCAGGCGTCGGGACGGCATCGGACGCGGCAATCGCCATGGAACTGGGCTGTGACGGTGTGCTGATGAATACGGCAATTGCGGAAGCCAAGGACCCGATCCTGATGGCACACGCCATGAAACATGCGGTCAAGGCCGGGCGTCTGGCCTATCTGGCCGGGCGCATGCCCCGGAAAAAGTATGCCGATCCGTCCAGTCCGCTTGCCGGCCTGATCTGACGGGGATCCCTTGCTGGCCGATCACATTTCATGATTCAGCCAAATCGTGATCATGTCGGGTCTGGCAGTATCCCCTTACCCGTCGCATGCTGGAGTCCATGAGAACCATGCCAGCAACATCCTCTTGCAAGGCGCTCGCTGCCCTGCTGCTGCTTCTGGTCGCCGCGGCCTGCACACCGGTACAGCCGGTTTCGGTCACGCAGCACAGCCGGATTGCGGACGTGGCATCGGCGGGAACAGCGGTGGCCATAGCGCGCCAGGGCGACAGTCTGCAGGAAGCCGATTTCAACAAGGCCCTGGCGCAGCGTCTGACCAGTGCCGGGTTCACCGTGGTCGAGGGCGCGTCCGATGCACGCCTGATCGCAACACTGAAAGCGGGCGTTGCAGAAGGCATCGACAAGGAACAGGTCTACCGATACCCGGAATACATCACCCGCAGCCGCCTGATCACCCTGAACGACGGGCGTCAGGTGCGCGATATCGAGCGCATTTACATGGGGGACCGGGTGGAGCGGCACCGCTATACCATCTGGCCCGCGACCGTGGCGCTGACCCTGACAGACACGACAACGGGCAAGCCGGTCTTTGAAGGTGAAGTGGCAACGCAAGGATCATGTGGAGCCATGGCCGCGCTGATCGGCCCGATGCTGGATGCCCTGTTCAAGAACCTGCGCAGTGAAAGCGGCACTGTGGAGCGCAGTTATGTCGAGGTTCCGACCTGTTGAACGGATGATCGACAGTCGTCGTCCAGATCTGCCTGTTTCCTGCCACAATCACCCCGTAACTAGGCATTCCCTGCCCTGATTTGCCCTCAGCCGGATGCGCGCCCCCGGAAACCGGTTGCGTGAACCGGCGGCTTGCGCAACAAAAGGGCCACGCAATCTCCCGTCAGGCGGGCAGCCTGATGCACGACTTACCAGGACCGGTTCAGACATAATGTTTGCTAGACTCTTTGGCTGGCTATCCGCCGACATGGCGATCGACCTCGGAACAGCGAATACGCTGGTGTACGTCAAGGGACGGGGCATCGTGTTGAACGAGCCTTCCGTGGTGGCCATCACCACCATCAAGGGCAAGCGGCATGTGCTCGCCGTGGGCGATGAGGCCAAGCTGATGCTGGGCCGTACGCCAGGCAACATCGAGGCTATTCGCCCGCTGCGCGATGGTGTGATCGCTGACTTCGACGTTGCCGAAGACATGATCAAGCACTTCATCCGCAAGGTTCACAACCGCCGCAGCTTCGCGAGCCCGCGGGTGATCATCTGCGTCCCGTCCGGGTCCACGGAAGTCGAACGCCGCGCCATCATGGAATCGGCGGAATCCGCCGGTGCCCGCCAGGTATTCCTGATCGAGGAACCGATGGCCGCAGCAATCGGGGCCAATCTGCCGGTGACGGAGCCTACTGGTTCGATGGTCGTCGACATTGGCGGTGGCACGACGGAGGTCGCGGTGCTGTCCCTGCGCGGCATCGTCTATTCCCGTTCCGTCCGTGTTGGCGGTGACAAGATGGATGAGGCGATCATTGCCTACATCCGCCGCAACCATAACCTGCTGGTCGGCGAAAGCTCGGCGGAGCGGATCAAGAAGGAAATCGGCTCGGCCTGTCCGCCCGACGAAGGCGATGGCTCCACGATGGAGATCAAGGGCCGCGATCTGATGAATGGCGTGCCGAAGGAGCTGATCATCTCCCAGCGCCAGATCGCAGAAAGCCTGGCTGAACCGGTTGGTGCGATCATCGAAGCCTGCAAGGTGGCCCTGGAACATACCGCGCCGGAACTGGCCGCCGACATCGTCGACAAGGGCATTGTCCTGACCGGTGGCGGTGCGCTGCTGGGCAATCTGGACTATGTGCTGCGCCATGCCACCGGCCTGCCCGTCTCCATTGCCGATGAGCCGCTGTCCTGCGTCGCCATGGGCACGGGTCGGGCGCTCGAGGAAATGAAGACCCTGCGCCAGGTCCTGTTGAACTCCGACTGATTGCGTCCCGTGCAAAACGGAGCATTGTGACAGCCATGGCCATCAAGAATGATGACCGGGTGCTCGTCGCTGCGGTCCGTCAGTTCGCGGCGGAGAACGGATGCACCGTCAAGGGAATTTCCCATGACTGGCTGTTGCTGCTTGGTACGCCTGACGGTCGGCACCTGCCGCTGTTCGGCTATGACATCGGACTGAACAGCGCGACCACCTTGCGGATAGCCAACGACAAGGCGGCGACGGCTGATCTGCTTCGCACGTTGGACGTCGCGCACATTCCACATCAGCTGTTCCTCAACCCGGACCTGCATGTCTACACGCGCGGCGGCGGCAACTGGTCCACACTGGCAGACGCGTTCGAAGCAGCAGGTCAGGACGTGGTCCTGAAATCGAACGAGGGCACGAGCGGCAAGGACGTGCATCGGGTGCAGACGCATCTGGCGCTGGAGCGTACGGCGCATGTCCTGTTCCGCACCGAACGGTCCATCGCGCTCAGTCCCTTCACGGCCATCGCGCAGGAATCCCGCTTCGTTGTCCTGGATGGCGTCGTGAAGCTTGGCTACGCGAAGCGCGCGCCTTCACTGCAGGGGGATGGCAGGACGTCGCTGCGCCAGATCCTCGCACAGGCCATGACACCCGAAATGGGGCCCAGTCTCGGCGCGTGGCTGGAGGGGGCAGATTCCGCTGACCTCGATACGGTGCCGCCGGAGGGCGCTTCGCTGCCTATCGGCTGGCGGCACAATCTTGGCCAGGGCGGCGGCATCGTGGCCATCGCCAATGATGCGCCGGGCGCTGATCTGGCCCTCGCCGCCGCCGCCGCCCTCAATCTGAGGTTTGGCAGCGTCGACATTGCCCACCCGGCCAAGGGCGGTGAC
This sequence comes from Minwuia sp., assembly GCA_029210175.1. Lineage (GTDB taxonomy): Bacteria > Pseudomonadota > Alphaproteobacteria > Minwuiales > Minwuiaceae > Minwuia. Next base: position 88,814 of record JARGPL010000019.1, read on the forward strand.
CAGGTGATGGAGGTCAATGCGGGCGTCATGCTGGAACATTACGCCCGCTCCGCCCCCGACCGCCGGGCAGCCGTGATCGCGACCTACGCAGATGCGTTGGCGCTGTTGCTTGCGTCTGCGTCCTGATTTCCGTTCTGGACCAGCGCCCCATCGCGCCGATCCATCCAGCCCACCAGGTCCTCGATCGACACGACCGGCATGTCGTGCGCCCGACCGAACACAGCGATCTCCGGCAGCCGAGCCATGCTGCCATCAGGGTTTGCCAGTTCGCACAGGACTGCTGCCGGCTTGAAACCCGCGAGTGTCACCAGATCGACTGATGCTTCCGTGTGTCCACGGCGAACACGAACGCCACCGTCCGCGGCCCGCAACGGGAACACGTGACCCGGACTTGCCAGATCACCGGCACTCGCCTGCGGTGCAATCGCGGCGCGCACCGTGGTGACACGGTCTGCAGCGGATACCCCGGTCGTCACGCCCTGCCGCGCCTCGATGGATACGGTGAATGCCGTGCCCATGCTGGAGGTGTTGTTGGTGACCATGGGCGCCAGCCCGAGATGGTCGATCAGGCGTCCCTTCATCGGCAGACAGACAATGCCGCTGCATTCACGGATCAGCATCGCCATCTGATGTTCGCTGACGGTTTCGGCAGCAAAGATGATATCTCCCTCGTTCTCGCGATCCTCATCATCCACGACCAGCACGCCGCCGCCGCGCCCCAGCGCAGCAATGGCCCTGTCCACACGCTCCTGCGCGGTTCCGAACTGATCCAGCAATGATTGGTATCCAAGTGTCTGCAAGATGCCCTCCTCCAGGCGAGAAGGCCGGACTCAGGGCATCGAATCGCGCGGGCGCCTGTCCCGAATTCCGGACACGCGCACGATCACGATACACGCGCGGCGAACCGGCGCGCGTTCGCGCACCGTCGTCACACATGTCGGCTGCATCTCTTCCATCCGGACTGTACCGTCGGCCCCGGAGTTACACCGGGTCTGCTGACCCCGGACGCTGCTCCACCGAAGCGGATCACCTGTCCGGGCGCTCGCGGGCTCTGCCCCCGCCCCATCGCTGGAACGCAAGGCTTACCGCCGGTCGGGAATTTCACCCTGCCCTGAGATCAAGCCAGATTTTGACTTCACGCTTCCCCGTTGGAGAAGCCACATGACGCTAGCAGAAGGGCTTGCGCGATCAAGCGAACGGCACGCATGGGGCGGTTGCAACATCAGGCCGCCGCGATCTCCCGGATGATGCGGATTGTTTCTTCCGGCTGGTCCAGCAGGACATGATGATAGGCGTCCGGCATCTCGGTGAATGTGGCACCCGATGGCGCCACATCGCGCATGTAGGCCATTGTATCCGGCGTGCAGAGCGCGCTCAGCGTGCCCCAGACCACATGCAGCGGTACCGTCACGCGGGGAAAGCGTTCCCGCTGATCCTGCCAGTAGTCATCGCCGAAGGCCGGATGGCCGAAGATGTTCGTCCTGGCCTTCCATATCCAGCCGCGACGGGTCTCGGTGATGCCCGTGTCGGCGATATAGTTGACGGCCCAGTCGTTGACTGTGGGCTGTTCGGGGATCAGGCGAAACCGTTCCAGCGCGATTTCGCGCTTCGGATACCGGCGTGGCGCGATCTTGGGCGGTGCGGGGCGTGCGCCGCCGATCTCGGGCGGCGGATAGATCGGTGAATCCATCATCACCAGCCCGCGGATCAGTTCCGGTCGGGTTTCCGCCAGATACATGGACATGCCACCGCCAAAGCTGTGACCGATCAGCAGCGGCGGCAACGTGAAGGCAGCGTCGGCGATCACCTGGGCGATATCCCCGGCGAATCCCTCCGGCGTAACCTTGCGGCGTTCTTCCGAATCCCCCATCCCGGCGAAATCCATGGCCGCGACGCGATGGGTCTCTGCCAGAGCGGGTGCGATGAAGTCCCACCAGCCGGAATGCGCCGCATTGCCGTGGCACAGCACGATGCCAGGTGCATCCGGCGCGCCGCGCAGTCGGTAATGCACCTTCACACCGCCGCTTTCGACGAAACGCTTCTCCCAAGGGCTTTCGACCGCCGACCGAAACCAGTCAGGCGCCGTCTGTCGCCACTCGCTCATCCTGTTCCTCCGCCGAAGAGCATCTATTGCCGATGGCAGGAACCATAGGCAGCAAACGCGGGTCCGCACAGGGGGTGCTGATGGACAGGTCGCATGCCACAGACGACGGACTGCAGTTCAGGCGGCAGCCTTCGTGTTGCTGAGCTTGACGTAGCGACTGGTGGTTTCGCGCAGCCGTTCCACCAGGATCAGGGACAGATTGTGCAGCACACGGGCCGCGATGGTCGGCATCGTCTCCATGATCTTCTGCATGTTTTCCTGGGTCAGGATCAGAAGCTCGGACGGTTCCGCCGCCACCACATCCGCCGTGCGGGGCTCCGCATTCAGGTAAGCCATCTCACCAAAGATCGCGCCACGACCGAAACTGGCCACCCGACGTTCGCCGTCGCGGACATCGACGGCCCCCGAAAGCAGCACATACATCTCGTTGCCCACATCCCCCTTGGCCACGATCTTCTGCCCTTCGGAGCAGGCAACGACCGTTGCCAGTTTCAGGAACTTGCAGGCATCCCGGAAATCCAGCCCCACCAGCAGCGGCACACCGTGGTGCGGCACCTGATTGAGCTTGCGTGTCAGCATCGACCAGAACGCATCCTCATCCATGGATGCGGGCTGCGCCGAGCCGATGGCTTCCGGGAACGTCCGGTTGAACCAGTTCACCGGCTGGGGGTCATGATCCAGCACCCGCGCGATGGACTGATAGGGCGACCGGACCTGAACCATGTGTGCCAGATCCCCGGTGGGCAGGACCAGTGGAACACGCATGCCCCCTGCCTCATCCTCGAACCCGTCACCCAGCCTGCGATAGCCCAGCCGTTCCAGCATGGCGATCTCCCCCGGGGCGGCATGGGTGAAGTCAAAGACACTCTTCTTGGCCGTGGCGATCTTGTAGGCGGCGGTCATCAGCAACCGCATCATCCGGCTGTCATCAATGTCCGGGTCCACGACAAGATGCTCGGTGATGGAAAGCGTCAGGTCGGCCATGTCGTCGAATGCGGACATGCTCAAGCGATCCCGCGTCAGGGCCGGCACGTCCCTGACCGAAGCGACGAGGATACGCACTGCGGCGGCGACGCGACCCGAATGGGTCAGATAGACATGCAGCGCGCCGCGATCCGCCGGATCATCGATTCGCTTCGTTTCGCGGTCTGCGAATGCCGGGGTTCGGCCCAGCCCTTCGACCTCCACCCGGTAGCGCAATTGCCGGATGGCTCGCACTTCATCTGCCGTGCGGGCGATCAGTACCTGAAGCTGTGCTGCATCTGCCATACCAGCACTCTGCGACACGGCGGTTGAGAAGCCGTTAAGCCCGTGCATGATCAGGGCTGAACGAACGCAGGGGGATGGAAGATGCTCGATCAGGGTCTGGAAGCGCTGGCAGAAGCACTGGCGACAGGAAAGACAACAGCATCCGCGTTGGTCGCAAACGCACTGGCTGCGGCCGAAACCGGCCAAGGGCCGACGGCGATCATGCACCTGCATGCCGACAGGGCACGCGCCGAAGCCGCCGCCGTTGACGCCATGCGCAAGGCAGGGCGGGAGGTGCGCCCGCTTGCCGGCATCCCCTTCACGACCAAGGACCTGTTCGATGAGGCCGGGCACGCAACGACTGCCGGGTCCCGGGTGCTGACCGACACGCCCTCAGCAATGACTGATGCGCCGGTCATCGAACGGCTGCGCCGGGCCGGGCTGATCATCATCGGCCGGACCGTCATGACGGAATTCGCTTACTCCGGCCTCGGCCTGAACCCGCATTACGGCACGCCGCTGTCCCCCTGGGATCGGGAAACGGGCCGCATTCCCGGCGGCTCGACATCAGGCGGGGCGGTCAGTGTGGCCGATGGCATGGCTGCCGCGACGCTCGGCACGGACACCGGTGGATCATGCCGTATCCCGGCTGCGTTCTGCGGCATCACGGGGTTCAAGCCAACGCAGCAGCGGGTGCCCCTGATCGGTGCCACCCCCCTGTCATTCACGCTGGATTCGATTGGTCCGCTGGCCCGCAGTGTCGCCTGCTGCGCCATCCTGGATGACATTCTAAGCGGTGGCGCAGGTCGATCCGAGACACCCCGCGACATCGCCACCATGACCTTTCTGGCCCCGACCAACCATGTACTGGACGGCATCGATGAAACTGTTGCCGCGACATGGACAGCTGGTCTGGCGAAGCTGCGCCGGGCTGGTGCCCGGATCATTGACGCCCCCCTCGCCGACCTGGATGCACTGCCCGGCCTCAACGCAGCGGGCGGTTTCGCAGCGGCGGATTCCTTTGCCTGGCATCGCGGTTTGCTGGCCACGGGGGCAGATGCCTATGACCCGCGCGTGGTTGGCCGCATCCGCCGGGGTGAGGCCATCAGCGCCGCCGACTACATCGATCTGATGCATGCCCGGCAGGCCATGATGCTGTCAGTGGCCAGGGCGATGCGCGGGTACGATGCCATTCTGACACCAACGGTTCCCATCGTGCCGCCGAAGATCAGCATCTTCGACGGAGATGAGGATGCATACACGCAGATCAACCTGCTGTGCCTGCGGAACCCGAGCATCGCCAACTTCATCAACTGTCCGTCCATCAGCCTGCCCTGCCACGATGCAGGCTCGGCCCCGGTCGGACTGATGCTGACAGGTCCGCAGAATCACGACCGGGTGCTGTTTCAGGTCGCAGCCGGGGTGGAAGCTGCACTGGCGGCCTGACCCGACATGGCTGGCTTCGCAGCTTCGGACAGGCAACCGAGGCCGATCAGGCTCTCGCGCAGGGCGTTGTCCAGGGGTGTATGCGGCTCTGCACCGATCAGCGACTGCAGTCGGGCATTGTCCAGCCTGATCGGGGTCTGCCAGAGGTAACGCATTTCCGCCAGTTCGCGGAACAGCGGTACGAAGACTGCCCCCGTGCGCATGATCCACCAGGGAAACCCCTTCACCCTGTCTTCGCCCAGACCCGCGACGCGGGCAGTGGCGCGCGCAAAGTCCGCGCCGTCGTCGAACCAGTGCCCGGCCATGTGCAGGCTCTCGATCGGATCAAGGTCCGCCTCTGCTTCAAGCAGGCGCGCAGCCGTCTCGGCCAGGTCCGGCAGATAGACCCAGGCATGGCCGACACCGGGATACCCGGGATGGCGGACACTGCGGGGTACATGCCCGGGGCGCACCATGGCGCCCGAGAGCCATGACCCCGGTGCATGCGGCGCAAAGAAATCTCCGGCGCGGAGGATGATTGCCTTCAGACCATCTGCAGCCGCGTCGTGGATCATCTGCTCCATGTCGCGGCGCACCACACCCTTGCGGCTGACCGGGTTCTGGACCGCGCCTTCTTGCAGCACCGGAAAGGCGTCTGGCCCGAAGTTGTAGATGTTCCCGGGGAACAGCAGACGGGCACCTGCGGCACGTGCCCCAGCGATGCTGTTGGCCAGCATCACCGGTGCGGTGGCGGCCCAGTTGCGATAGCCAGGCGGGTTGGCACCATGGAATATCGCATCCACACCCGCGGCTGCGCCCAGCACATCTGCGCTGAGCAGGGCATCACCCTCATACCAGGTAACGGAGGGCACATGGGGCCGTTCCCCCACCGGGCGGCGGGTCAACGCCGTCACCTGCCAGCCGCGTGCGATACAGACGTTCATGAATGCGTTTCCGGCCCCTCCGGTTGCGCCAATGATCAGAACATGACGGGTCATTGCTGGATCCTCCTGTTGATGCGTTGGTCCCCTGAATACGCCCGCGCACATCCATAAGTTAATTGCCTATAAACAACTAATATCCATACATTCATGTATGGATATGACCTGGGATACCTGTCGAAGCTTTCTGGCCGTGATGCGCGCCGGCTCCCTTTCCGGGGCCGCGCGGGACCTGGGGCTGACCCAACCGACGCTGGGACGGCACATCGATCAACTGGAGACGCTGCTGGGTCACCCGTTGTTCACCCGCGCCCGCAACGGCCTCACCCCGACCGAGCGCGCGCTGAACCTGTTGCCGCATGCGGAGGCAATGGAATCCGCCGCCGCCGCCTTCAACCGGTCCGGCCAGGGTACACCGGGCGCGGCAGAGGGCACGGTGCGCCTTACCGTCAGCCAGTTCGTGGGGACGGAGGTCATGCCCGGCATGCTCACCAGCTTCCGCGACGCGCATCCGGGAATCGACATCGAACTGGTGCAGTCCGACCGGCCGCTCAATCTGCTGACGCGGGAAGCGGACATCGCGATCCGTATGATCCGGCCGGAGCAGTCAGGTCTGGTGGCAAGACTGATCGGGACCGTCGAGATCGGTCTGTTCGCACACCGGGACTACATCGCGCGATTCGGAATGCCCCGGAATGCCGATGATCTGAAACGGCACCGGTTGATCGGCTATGATTCCGCTCCGCATTTCGCGCGGGTGATCTCGGAATCGGGAATCGACGTGTCACCAAGGGACTTTGCAGTGCGTGTTGATGTGGAATCGGTACAGCTTTCCCTCATCCGCGCCGGCTTCGGTATCGGCGGCTGCCAGGTGCCGCTCGCGGCACGTGAACCGGCGCTGGTCCGTGTCCTGCCGGACGTCCTGCATTTCCGGCTGGACGTCTGGCGGGCGGTCCACGCCGACATGCGCAACAGCCTTCCCGTCCGGTTGCTGGCCGGTCATCTGGACCGCGAATTCAAGGCCTATCTGGCCCCGGCAGAACCCGCCCGGACGCCGGTCTGAAATCGGCTGTGACCCGAGGGTTTATGCGGGTTGCAGGGGTGTTCAGGATTATGCGACATATCGCCCCTGTGGTGCCGCGAGACTCGGGACTAAGGTCCGGCCTGTCTATAGTTTGCACTGCTTTTTTGCTGGTTGTTGAGCCGCTTGAGGTAATGCGCAATCAGCCGGGGCCATGCCGATGGATGGCCTTCTGTGCCAAATGAATTGAGGGAGCGGAACGCGTGAAACGTTTCATTCTGATGATGATGGGCCTGTTCGCAATGACGGGTCAGGCGATGGCCGAAAAAGGCATGGCGGAGCCGTGGCAGCTCAACCTGCAGGAACCGGCGTCGCCGCTGGCGCAGAGCGTGACAGACTTTCACGACATCCTGCTGGTGGTGATCACGCTGATCACCCTGTTCGTGCTCGGTTTGCTGATCTGGGTGATGGTGAAGTTCAACGAGAAGTCCAATCCCGTCCCCACCAAGACGTCGCACAACACGCTGATCGAAGTTGTCTGGACCGTCGTTCCCGTGCTGATCCTCGTGATCGTCGCGATTCCGTCGTTCCAGCTGCTCTATCAGTCGGATGATGTCGCTGACGCCGAGATGACGCTGAAGGTCACGGGCTACCAGTGGTATTGGGGTTACGAGTATCCCGACCAGGGGGGCATCGCCTTCGAAGCCTACATGAAGGCCGATGATGAGCTGCTGCCCGGTGAACCCCGTCTGCTGACCACCGACACTGCGGTGGTCATTCCCGTGAAGACCAACATTCAGGTTCTGGTGACGTCTGCCGACGTCGGTCATTCCTGGGCACTTCCCGCGAACGGGCACAAGACGGATGCCTGGCCGGGCCGGACCAACCATCTGCCGCTCTATATCGATGAGCCGGGGATGTATTACGGCCAGTGCTCGGAACTGTGCGGACGCAACCACGGCTTCATGCCGATCATGGTGAAGGCTGTGCCGAAAGAAGAATTCGACGCCTGGGTCGCGACCCAGCAGGCCGCCATGGGCATCACGCCGCCCAAGGTCGACGTCGCCCAGATCTCAGGTAACTGATCCGCCGCGAACGGATACGAAGAAAGAAAGGCCTAACAGATGAGCTATATCGGCAAGTCCGTTGACAGCCACGGCAATCCACGCGGTTGGAAGCGGTATGTCTACTCCACCAACCACAAGGACATCGGCACGATGTACCTGATCTTCGCGATCATCGCGGGGATCATCGGTGGTGGCATGTCCATGGTCATGCGCATGGAGTTGCAGGAACCCGGTTCCGGCATCCTTGGCGGCGACCATCATCTCTTCAACGTCCTGATCACCGCGCATGGTCTGATCATGATCTTCTTCATGGTCATGCCCGCCCTGATCGGCGGTTTCGGCAACTGGTTCGTGCCGCTGATGATCGGTGCGCCTGACATGGCGTTCCCGCGCATGAACAACATCTCATTCTGGCTGCTGCCGTTTGCGCTGCTGCTGCTGGTGATCTCCACCCTCGTCCCGGGCTCGGCCAGTGGCGATGGCGTGGGCGCGGGCTGGGTGATCTATCCACCACTCAGTTCGTCGCTCGGACATCCGGGCATGGCAATGGACTTCGCGATCCTGGCACTGCATGTGGCCGGTGCGTCATCCATCCTCGGCGCGATCAACTTCATCACCACCATCTTCAACATGCGGGCGCCGGGCATGACCCTGCATCGCATGCCGCTGTTTGCCTGGTCGGTCCTGATCACCGCGTTCCTGCTGCTGCTGTCCCTGCCCGTGCTGGCCGGTGCCATCACCATGCTGCTGACCGACCGTAATTTCGGCACCGCATTCTTCGTGGCCGAGGCCGGTGGTGACCCGATCCTGTTCCAGCACCTGTTCTGGTTCTTCGGCCATCCTGAGGTGTACATCCTGATCCTGCCGGGTTTCGGCATCATCAGCCACATCATCTCCACGTTCTCGAAGAAGCCCGTCTTCGGCTATCTCGGCATGGCCTACGCCATGGTCGCGATCGGTGTCGTCGGCTTCGTCGTCTGGGCGCATCACATGTACACGGTGGGACTGGACGTCGACACGCGGGCCTACTTCACCGCAGCGACAATGGTCATCGCCGTGCCGACGGGTGTGAAGATCTTCAGCTGGATCGCCACCATGTGGGGCGGTTCCATGTCCTTCCGCACGCCAATGGTCTGGGCAATCGGCTTCATCTTCCTGTTCACCCTGGGTGGTGTGACGGGCGTGGTGCTGGCCAATGCCGGTCTGGATAATGCCTTGCACGACACCTATTACGTGGTCGCGCATTTCCATTACGTGCTGTCCATGGGTGCCGTGTTCGCGATCTTCGCGGCCTGGTATTACTGGTTCCCGAAGATGACCGGCTACATGTACTCGGAATTCGTCGGCAAGCTGCACTTCTGGGTCACCTTCGTGGGTGTGAACGTCCTGTTCTTCCCGCAGCATTTCCTGGGTCTGGCCGGCATGCCGCGTCGTATCCCGGACTATGCGGACGCCTATTCCGGCTGGAACGAAGTGTCGTCCTACGGCGCGTATCTTGCCGGTGTCGGTGTGCTTGTCTTCCTGTATGGCGTGGTCGAGGCTTTCATGGCCAAGCGCAAGGCAGGCGACAATCCCTGGGGTGTTGGTGCCACCACGCTTGAGTGGACCCTGCCGTCCCCGCCGCCGTTCCATCAGTACGAAGATCTGCCCGTGGTGCGTGAGCGCCAGCAGGGTTGATCGGAACGGAACGCAAAGAAGGAAATGGTTCAGAGCATATGAGCGACATCACCTACGCATCCAATGACGGCAGCACCGCTGCCCCGCGAGAGGCCAGCGCAGGCGATTACATTGCCCTGCTGAAGCCGCGGGTGATGTCGCTTGTTCTCTTCACCGGCCTGATCGGTCTCGTCGTGGCACCGGGGGCAATCCACCCTGCCATGGCGGCCATCGCGCTGATCTGCATTGCTGTCGGTGCCGGGGCGTCCGGGGCGATCAACATGTGGTTCGACGCGGACATCGATGCGGTCATGGAACGGACAAGCAAGCGTCCGATCCCCCGTGGCCGGATCGAACCGCATGAGGCACTGACCTTCGGGCTGTTCCTTGCCGCGGCGTCGGTATTCACCATGTTCCTGCTGGTCAATCTGGCGGCTGCCGGGTTGCTGGCCTTCACGATCTTCTTCTACGTCGTCATCTACACCATGTGGCTGAAACGCCGCACGGTTCAGAACATCGTCATCGGTGGCGCAGCCGGTGCCTTCCCGCCCGTGATTGGCTGGGCGGCAGTGACCGGTGGGCTGGAACTTCCGGCCTGGGCCATGTTCCTGCTCATCTTCATGTGGACACCGCCGCACTTCTGGGCGCTGGCCCTGTTCCGGCGTGGCGACTATGCCGCTGCCGGGGTGCCGATGCTGCCTGTCGTCAAGGGTGAGGCAAGTACCCGCCGCCAGATTGTCGGCTATACGGTGCTGATGCTGGCCGCGTCCGTCACGCCGCTGTTCTTCGGTATCGGCGGTCTGGCCTACATGATCGGCGCAGCTGCCCTGGGCATCACGTTCCTGGCGATCTCCTTCCTGGTCCTGCGGGAACAGGAAGGCACCTATTGCTGGGCCGGGCGTCTGTTCGGTTTCTCCATCTTCTATCTGTTCGCGCTCTTCGCGCTGCTGCCTGTCGGCACACCCATCGTTCTGGGGCTCTGATGACCATGGCCATGACACCGGAAGACGAGAAGCGGCGTCACGGGCGTAACCGGGCCATTGCCCTGGCGCTCGCCGCATTTGTTGTCCTGATCTTCGTCGGCTCCGTCGTGAAGATGACCAACGGCGTGATCCCGCAACTCGATGTGGAGATCGGTCGATGACAGAACCCGCAAACGACAGCAGGTCCGACCGCAGCAGCACCGGGAACAATCGCAATCGCCGTCTGGTCTTCGCCTGTGTTGGCGTTGTTGGCATGATGCTGGCCGCGTCCTATGCAGCTGTGCCCCTGTACGACCTGTTCTGCCGGGTGACCGGATACGGTGGTACGACACAGCAGGCGGATACCGGCGCGGATCATGTGGGCAAACGCATGGTCACCGTGCAGTTCGATGCCAATGTGGCCCGTGGCATGCCGTGGGAATTCAAGCCGGTTCAGCGTGAAATCAAGCTGCTGACGGGTGAGACGGGGATCGCGTTCTATCGCGCCACCAACAATACCGATCGCACGATCGTCGGGACGGCAACGTTCAACGTCACCCCGCTGAAGGTCGGTTATTACTTCAACAAGATCGAATGTTTCTGCTTCACCGAACAGGTGCTTGCACCGGGACAGTCCGTCGACATGCCGGTCCAGTTCTTCGTGGATCCGGAAATGGAAGACGACCGCAATGCGGATGAGGTGAAACTGATCACCCTGTCCTACACTTTCTTCGAACGGCCACCAGAGCAGGCCGCATCGTCAACGATCCAGATGAGTGCCGTTCAGCAATGAACGGCGAGGGTTAGGGAGCTGGAATTATGGCAGACGCACACGCCAAGAATCATGACTACCATCTGGTAGATCCGAGTCCGTGGCCGATCGCGGGGTCAATCTCCGCCTTCGTCACGGCGGTCGGTGCCATCACGTGGATGCACGCCGAAGAAGGCGCTGGGATGATTCCCGGGATCGTCTTCTGGGTGGGTATGCTCGGCATCCTCTACACCATGTTCGTCTGGTGGCGTGACGTCATTTCCGAGGCGGAGCACAAGGGTGATCACACCCCTGTTGTGCAGTTGCACCATCGTTATGGCATGGTGCTGTTCATCGCGTCGGAGGTCATGTTCTTCGTCGCCTGGTTCTGGGCATTCTTCAATGCGAGCCTGTTCCCGACCGACGCCATGGGCGGGATCTGGCCGCCGGAAGGCATTCAGGTCTTCGACCCCTGGCACCTGCCGTTCCTGAACACCGTCATCCTGCTGCTGTCCGGGACCACCGTCACCTGGGCGCATCACGCGCTGGTGTCGGGCGACCGCAAGGGCCTGGTCAATGGTCTGATCTGCACCGTCATCCTGGGCGCCATGTTCAGCGGCGTGCAGGCATACGAATATGCCCACGCGCCGTTCAGCTTCTCCGGCGGCATCTATGGCGCAACCTTCTACATGGCGACCGGTTTCCACGGCTTCCATGTTCTGGTCGGCACCATCTTCCTGCTGATCTGCCTGATCCGCGCGACGAAGGGCCATTTCAAGCCCGACCACCACTTCGGCTTCGAAGCTGCGGCCTGGTACTGGCACTTCGTTGATGCTGTCTGGCTGTTCCTGTTCTGCGCCATCTACTGGTGGGGCAGCATCGGCGCCGATATCTACCACGGCTGATCAATACCGGAATTTCGACCGGGGGCCGTGCCAGCGAACATGCTGGTGCGGCCCTTCGCGTTTGGGGTTCTGACATTGGGCCAGCCCCGCCCCTGCCCTGCCGTAATACGCTCCCGCGTGCGCCCGGCAACCAGACCTGTGAGGCCAGCAGATGAACGAGAACTATATCTCTCCCTTTCGTGCCGGGCTGACGGCCCGCTGCCCGAGATGCGGCGAAGGCAAGTTGTTCAGCGGCTACCTGGAAGTGGCGGAGGGATGCGATGTCTGCGAACTGGATTTTTCCAACGTCAATTCCGGCGATGGTCCGGCGGTTTTCATCATCCTGATCATGGGTGCAGTCACGGTCACACTTGCCCTGCTGGTGGAGGTCAATTTCCAGCCACCGCTTTGGCTGCACGTCGTGCTGTGGGCACCGTTCATTCTGGGCGGCTCACTGGCGCTGCTGCGGCCCTTCAAGGCAACGATGATCGCGTTGCAGTTCAAGTATGAAGCATCACAGGACGTGGATGTCGAATAGCCCCGGAATCGGCGCACTGCCCCTGCTGATCGTGCTGTCCGTGATCGCGGCAGCGACGGCAACCGGCTTCCTGGCGCTGCCACCACTGCTTGAATACTGGCTGAACCTTCGCCAGCTCGGAGCACCGGCGCAGCCGCTGGTGCTCGACTGGCCCCGGTTGTTGCTGTTGTCCCTGATCCCGGCCGTTGCGACAGCGTTGCTCTGGCTCGTCCTGTTGAGCCGCAGTGATGAACCAAGATGGCTGGTGTCCTGCCTTGGTGCCGCTGCACTGGCGCTGCTGTTCGCGGTGCTGCAGCTGGTTCGGCACACCACCAGCTTTGACGGTCCGACCAGTATCGCGACGCAGGTCCTGTTCACGGCGGAGGGCTGGCACGGCTTCGCCATCCTGTTCGCCATCGCGATCAGCCTTCTGGCTTCCCTGCTGGGTATGGAACGGTTCTCGACCGCGCCCGGTAGCCGCATCGCCGGGGTTGCCGTGGCGTGGTACTGGACGTTCGTGAGCCTGCTCTGGCTGGTGCTGTTGCTGTCTTGGCGCGGCCTTCAGACCGGATAGGCCGCGTGTCCCTGGTCCTGTAACAGGAATTTCCGACGTGCGTAATTTCCGCCCCTCATTCTGGCTGACGGCTGCCTGGCTGCCGTCGCTGGTTTTCCTGCTGTTCCTTGGCACCTGGCAGATGGATCGCCGTGCCTGGAAACTGGACCTGATCAGCGACATCGACGCCCGGATGACACAGGAATCCGTGCCCCTGCCCGAACGGATCGAAGACCCCGAAGCCTGGCGCTTTCGCAAGGTCAGCGTCACCGGCACCTTCATCCACGAAGCGGAGGCGCACCGCGTGTCGCAGCCGCGTCAGGGCACCAACGGCTTTCAGGTGCTGACCCCGCTGTTGCGCGACAACGGCACCGCCGTGATCGTTGACCGAGGCTGGATCCCGAAACCGCTGAAGGATCCTGCATCCCGCGCCGACGGCCAGATTGCCGGTCCCGTCACCGTGACGGGCATCGTCCGGCTGAAGGGGGAGCAGACCATGTTCGTCCCCGACAATGAACCGGTCGCGAACAACTGGTTCTTTGTCGATCTTGCGGCGCTGGAAACACGCGCCGGCGTGCCTCTGCAGCAGGTCTATCTGGTCCAGACGGAATCGCCGGTGGCATGGCCGGATGCCGCGCCGCCGTCGTTCAGCCTGCGCAACAATCATCTGGAGTACGCATTCACCTGGTACAGCATGGCCGTCATCATGACGGTCATCTACATCCTGATGGGCCTGACGCGTGGCCGGGAAAGAAAAGCCAAATGACCAACACCGCATCTTCGGCCCTCACCCGGCTGCACCAGAGCTTTCGCCGCCGCAGCCTGGTCGAGGATGCGCTGGCCATGCTGTACTGGGACCGGTCAACCCTGATGCCGGACGGGGCCGCTGACGCCCGCACGGATCAAATTGCTGAACTGACCCGCATGGCGCGGGAAATCCTCGTCTCCGATGAAACGTCCGATCTGCTGGACGCTGCCGAGCAGGACCGCGCCGGGCTTTCTGCGCTTGATACGCGGGACCTTGCCCTGATGCGCCGGGCATACGTGCTGGAGACTGCGGTGCCTGCCGATCTGGTGGAGGCGTCACAGCGCGCGGGGGCCAGGTCGGAAATGGCCTGGCGTCAGAACCGCGCGGCCAACGACTTCGCTGCCCAGCGCCCCCTGCTGGAAGAAGTCATGCGCCTGACGCAGGAAACCGCGAGCGTGCGCGGTGCCGCGCTGAACCTCAGCCCCTATGACGCGCAGCTGGAACTGTTCGAACCCGGCCTGCGGGACGCGGACGTGGCCCCGGTACTGGACGACCTGAGCAGCTGGCTGCCGCAGATGGTGCAGCAGATCATCGACGTGCAGGCGACCCGTCCGACGCCGCAGGAACCGCGAGGCCCGTTCGCGGAGGCAACGCAGAAGGCTCTCGGCGAAGGGTTCATGCGTGCCCTCGGGTTCGATTTCTCGCGCGGCAGGCTGGATGCCAGCCTGCACCCCTTCACCGGCGGTATCCCCGACGACAGCCGGTTGACCAACCGCTATACGACAGCAGGCTTCGCTGAGGCGATGATGGGCATCCTGCATGAAACAGGTCATGCGCTCTATGAACAGGGTCTGCCCGCGGACCACCGCGCCCGCCTCGTCGGGCGTTCCGGCGGCATGGCCCTGCATGAGAGCCAGTCCCTGATCATCGAGATGCAATTGTGCCGCGGCCAGGCATTTCAGGACTATGCCCTGCCCCTTGTCCGCGCGGCGTTCGGCGATCAACCGGCGTTGGCCGCAGGCAACTTCAATGCGCTGACGACGCGTGTGGAACGCGGTCTGATCCGTGTGGACGCTGATGAGGCGACCTATCCGCTGCATGTCATCCTGCGCCATGGGCTGGAACGGCAACTGCTTTCCGGCGATCTGGCCGTCGTGGACCTGCCTGACGTCTGGAACAACGCGATGGAGACCCTGATCGGCATTCGCCCCGGTGATGACCGCAACGGCTGCCTGCAGGACATCCACTGGATGGACGGTGCCATCGGATATTTCCCCACCTATACGCTCGGGGCGCTGGCCGCTGCGCAGTTGATGGCTGCGATGCGCAGCGCGATCACCGATCTGGACGAACAGGTCCGGGCGGGTGATTTCACGGCCCTGCTCGGCTGGCTGCGGCGCCATGTGCACCAGCGCGGACTGCAGGCGACAACAGGTGAGATCATTCAGGATGCGACAGGCACGGCGCTTTCGGCCGACGCCTTCCGCGCGCATCTGACCAGTCGTTATCTCAACTGACAGGCAAACGCCGCGTAGAAATCCTGCAAGTGATCAGAGCCTTGGCATCACCTGTTCGGCGAATTCCCTGAAGTTCTCCCGCATCACGGCGCGGGGTGGCAACAGGGTGACTTCCTTCAGCCCCGCGTCGGCCAGTTGGCCAATGCGTTCGACGATCTCATCCGGTTCCCCCACCAGTCCACCGGCAATGCGAATCATGTCGGGGGTGATGAAACGACGCTCCTCCGGCGGGCAGAAGGCGCAATGCCCGCGATGCAGCATCTGATGGCGGCGTTCCGCCGGCATCGTGGTCTCGACATAGGTCCGATAGTCTTCCCAGACCCCGCGCACCCGGGATGAAACGAAGTCATCCCGCCCCCATTCCTGATAGAGCTCGTACCAGTAATGCAGCGTGGAAACGACAGCCGCGTCCACATGGTCGATGACCCGTTCGCTGGCCAGTGTCTCGCCGGGGCGCATGACGCAGGCAAAGGTCAGCGCGGCGGTGTGGAAATCCTCACCAACCTCCCGCCCCGCCTCTGCCGCGCCTTCCCTGATCGTGTCCAGATTGCGCGCCAGCACCCCCAGCGGCTCGTTTCCGGCGCAGATGCGGCCATCACCATAGGCCCCGGCGGCGCGCAATGCCTTCGGGCCGTTTGCACCGACGTAGATCGGCACGGGATCATCCAGATTCAGACACTCAAGCTCCCGATCCAGGAAACGGATCGGTCGTGCCTCTCCGTTCAGTTCATGGATCACTTCCTCGCCCTGCAACAGGCCGCGCAGCACCCGCAGGTAATCCCGGAACGCCTTGGCCTTCACCGGTCGTGCGCCCATGATCCGCATCGCCGTGTGCCCGGTGCCGATCCCCAGGAACGTCCGCCCCGGGGCCAGCTTGTTGATGGAAGCGATGGAGTGCGCCGTCACCGGGGCCAGCCGCGTACCCGCGATTGCCACACCGGTCCCCAGACGGATACGGCTGGTGTGGTGCGCGGCCAGCGCCAGCGTTGCGTAAGCGTCCGACCAGATCATCTGGCTGTCAGGCGCCCAGCCGTGGTCGAAGCCCAGGGCCTCCATCTCCGGAAATATCTGCCAGTCGTCGATCTTGGTCGCGACCATGCCGCCGATCTTCATGTTCATCCCTCCCCCACAAGTCGCTTCCCCAAGTCTGCATTCCGTGATTAGGGTCTGGCAATCACGTGCAGAGGGAACAATGCCATGCCTGTCGCCCAGCCGCTTTCCTTCCCCGTCACCAACCCCGCAGGTTTCGCCCTGCTGGACAGCGAGCCCGCCTTTGATCCAACCCGTCACCTGGCGCTGGAAATGCCGGAGACACGGATCAGCCTTCACGACCTGGGTTATGGCGACGAAGAGATCGCGCTGTGCCCGTCTGACCTCGGCATCACATCCCCGTTCCGCGTGTTGAGTGATGAAGGTGCGGCCTGCATGCTGGAAGTCGCACGACTGCTGTCAGCACATGCAACGTCCAACTTCCGCATCGAACGTCTGGTCCGCGGCGGCACCTATCGTTCGCGCTTTCTGCGTGACCTCAGCCTGTCGCCTGACGTTTGTGACTGGATCTCGCGCATTCTGGGCGCACCGGTTCTGCCGCACACGATCCCGCATCAGCTTGGCCACCTGAACTACAATCCGGAGAAGATCGGCACCAATGTCGACAAGTGGCATACGGATACGCTGCGCATTGATTACGTCATGTTCGTGACCGACCCCACCAAAGTGAAGGGTGGGGAGTTCCAGTACTTTCAGGGCACGAAGCATGAGATGAAGGCGCTGGCCGATGCTGGCAGGCCGATCCCCGCTGGCCGCATCGTCTCGCCGTCCTTGCCCGGCGCAGGATATGCGGTGCTGCAGCAGGGCAACATGGTGGTCCACCGGGCGAAGGCCCTGACTGAACCGGCAGAACGGATCACCATGGTCAACGGCTATGTACCAGGGGAAATCGGGTATCCGGATTTCACGCGCTACGACCAGCTCTACCTGGTCGACCCACGCCATGTGGTGACAGAGAAATACACCCGCCATGTCGCCTGGATGGGGCGAGAGATGCTGCGAGACCGCATCGATCACCCGGCGTATTCCGAAGACCGGTCACTTGATGCGGCGCACTTCGACCGGCTTTCCGCCCTGTTTGCCGAAGCCGCCAGTCAGATCCGCAATGCGGACAATGCTCATGCGGAACACTTCGGCGACGGCGAATAGGCAGCGCGGCCACTATCTCTCGCGAAATGCCTCATGCTGCAGTTTCAGGACCGGCTGCAGCAGAAAACTGGCAACGGAGCGCGACCCGGTGTGGACGTCGATCGTGGCCAGCATGCCGGGGCCGATCGGAAACTGCCCCGGCTGATCACCCAGATAGGACTTGTCCGTTTCCACGACGACCTTGAAGTAGGGGTCACCACGTTCATTCAGGCTGCTGTCAGGGGCGATCCGCACGACCCGTCCATCCAGACTGCCGTAACGGATGAAGTCGTAGGATGAGATCTTCACCGTCGCCCGCTGGCCGACAGTCACGAAGCCACGGTCCGTCGGACTCAGTTCCGCCTCCACAACCAGTGGGCCACCGATGGGTACGATTTCCAGGATCGGCTGGCCGGACTGGATCACCGCACCGACCGTCGACACTTTCAGATCGGCCACCACGCCATCGATCGGGCTGCGCACCGTCGTGCGACTGGCCTGTTCGGCCGCGCCGGTCAGCCGTTCGGCAACGCTGGCAATCTGCACCTCCACCGCGGCCAGTTCCGACTGGGCTTCGCGCCGATAGGATCGGGCGGCTTCCTCCTTGCGCTCCTGCGCTTCCCGCCGCTCCGACGCCGCCCGGCTCATGGCCGCATCCAGACTGCCGATCTCGCCCACCAGGCGCGCAATGTCGGCGCGTTTCTGGTTCAGCTCCAGCTGCGAGGCCAGATTGTCCCGCGCCAGATCCTCCAGCGTTGCCAGTGATTCCTGGCCCAGCGCCAGTTCCTGACCGCGTGCGTCACGGGCTGCGCGATATTCACGAATTTCCTCTCCCCGCTGGCGGAACTGCTGATCCAGCACCGCTTCGGCACTGCGCAGTTCCGACCGTCGGTCGGCGAACGCCCGCTGTTCCGCAAGCAGCACCTCTGGCCGGCGCTCGCTCGGCGCTGCCGGAAAGTCGGGATTCTGGCCTGCAGCCTCCGCCAGCAGGCGCGCACGCTTCAGTTCCAGACCATCCAGCCTGACGCGCAGTTCTGCCGGGTTCTGTGCGGCCAGACCGAGTTTCAGGCGCACCAATGGCTCACCCGCAGTGACCTGCTGCCCCTCCGTCACCATCAGGGCTTCGACAATGCCGCCTTCCAGATGTTGCACGACCTTGACGTCGCCCTGCGGCACGACCGTCCCGGGCGCGACCGCGACCTCCTCCAGCTCCGCGAACATGGACCACAGACCCAGCAGCACGATGACGAGGGCCAGCGCGCGGGCGATCCAGGCGACGGATCCGGGACGGTGGCGAGTGACAAGTTCATCCAGCGCGCTCATGCCCGCCCCCCGGCACCGGACGTCAGTTGTTCGCGCATCTGTGCTGCGGGACCGGCGGCAGTGATCTGCCCCCCCTCCATCAGCACGATGTTCTGGCAGGCCGCCAGCAAGGCAGGGCTGTGGGTCACGGCGATCACGGTGCGGTCTTCCCCCAGGGCCTGAAGGTTGTGGGCGAGCCGGGCGGTTGCCTGCCCGTCCAGATTGCCCGTCGGCTCATCCAGCAGCAGGACTGTCGGATTGCCCAGCAAGGCACGGGCGATCGCGATCCGCTGCCGGATGCCACCGGGCAGTTCCATGCCGCCCTCCCCCACCTTCGCGCCATACCCGTCCGGCAGAGCGGAAATCGCCTCATGCACGCCAGCCAGATGAGCCACGTCGACAATCATGTCATCACTGACACGCGGGTCAGCAATCGAGATGTTTTCGCGAATGGTGCCCGCGAACAGGAACGTATGCTGCGGCACGTATCCGATGGCACGCGCCAGATCCTCGCGTCCGTACTGGCTGATATCCGCATCATCCAGCATGACCCGACCCGCATCGGGACGATACAGCCCCTGCATCAGCTTCAGCAGCGTTGTCTTGCCTGAGCCATTGGCCCCCACCAGCCCGTGCAGCCCTGTCGAAATCTTCAGGCGCGCGTCGCGGATGGCCGGCGGACGCCCCGCCTGATATCCGAATGAGACATTGTCGAGCCAGATGGTGCCCTGCAGACCGGAAACGCTGATCGCGCCCCGCGCAGCCTCTTCCGGCGTGTTCACCACCTCACCCAGCCGCGACAGGGCCTGACGGGTGGCGGCAAAGGTGCGCCAGTTGGTCACCAGTTGCTGGAACGGCTGCACGATCCGCCCGCCGAGCATGTTCGCGGCGACCAGCGCACCGATGGACAGTTCCTGGTTCAGGATGGCGATGGCACCAACCGTCGTTGTCGCGATGGTGGTCAGCACCATCATGGTCATGCCGAGGTGAATGTAGAAATCCGAACTCGCGCCGCGGCGCAGCCCTTCCTCCACCGCACCGGCATGACGCTGTTCCCAGCTGTCGCGCATCGGCCCCTGCAGTGCCAGCGCCTTGATCGTGGTCCGGCCCCCGATCAGCTCTGCCATCATGCTGTCGCGGTCGAACACCGCGCGCCGTTCCGTCTCGTTCGCGGCCCGCACGACACGCCCGGAATACCAGGCCAGCAGGATGAACAGCGGAAAGACAGCCAGAAACACCCAGGCGACCGGTGCCGCCACGACAAAGATCACGATGGCGAAGATGACCGCGAATGGCAGATCCGCAACCAGTACGGCTGACAGCCCGGAGAAGGTGTTTCGGACCGTCTCAGCATCCCGGAACAGGGCCTGCCACCAGGCGGTCGGCCTGGATTCCAGCATGGCGAGCGGTGCGCCGGTTATGCGGGCATAGAGGGCACGGGCAAGCGTGACATCGATCTCGGTCGCTGCCGCGCGCAACAGGCGCCCGCGGCCCTGACGAAGGGCAAAGTCGAACGCGAGCGCAATCAGGACGCCGATGACAAGCCCCTGCAGCGTCGACAACCCGCCGTGAAACACCACCCGGTCGTAGACCTGCAGCACGAAAATCGGCACCGCAATCGCCAGAATGTTGACGATGAACGACAGCGCGATGACTTCCCCCAGGCGTTTCCGCACCGGGGCAAGCAGATCGCGAAGCCAATCGCCCCCTGCGTCTGATGAAATCCTGTCCTGCAAGTCCGCTCCTGCGTTCAAAACTGTCGATGTGTGACTTAACCCGAAGGCTGGCGTGTTATACACCTGCTATCTTCGTGCCATCAGGCTGATTCGTTTGCTTGCCGGTATTTAAGCCAAGGGATTCCACCCCGCGTTGTTTCGCTCGCTGCTCATAGCAATCGCCCTGCTCGGGTTGCCGTCTATCGGTCAGGCTGCCCCTCTGCATGAGGAATTGCGCGGACTGATGGGTAAACACCCGGACGTGCGCGCCGCGGAGCGGCGGCTGGACCAGGCCCGGGAAGCGGTGCGGGAAGCGCGCGCGCCCCTGTTCCCCCAACTGCGTCTGACCGGTGAATATGGCTTCGAGAACGTGGACAGTCCGGTACGCCGGAACGCTGGCGGTGACGCTGTCGTGCAGAGCCGGGAAATCGGCCGCTTCGAGGTGACGCAGAAGATCTTCGACGGTTTCGGTACCGACGGACAGCTGAAGGCCGCGATCAACCGGGAATTTCAGGCAGGCTATGGCCTGGAGCGATCCGAGCAGCAGCTGATGCTGCGGGCCACCACGGCCTATCTTTCGGTCCTGCGCCAGACCGAACTGGTGGACATTTCCCTCGCGACGGAAGGCACGATCCGCCGTCAGCTGGCGCTGGAAGACGAGCGGGTGCGCCGCGGGTCCGGCCTTTCGGTTGATGTGCTGCAATCGAAATCCCGGCTGCAGAACGCCAAGGAACAGCGGGTCCAGCTGGAAGGCCAGTTGCGATCCGCCGTCGCCGAATATGTCGCCGTGTTTCACCATGCGCCAGAGATCGGCGCCATGGAGCCGCCAATCGCACCGAACGTCCTGTTGCCCCTTGATCTCGACGT
Source organism: Minwuia sp. (assembly GCA_029210175.1). Lineage (GTDB taxonomy): Bacteria > Pseudomonadota > Alphaproteobacteria > Minwuiales > Minwuiaceae > Minwuia. The sequence goes on from JARGPL010000019.1 coordinate 110,270, forward strand.
TGCCATCGACCGGGCGTTCCTGGTGAACCCGGTCATGAAACAAAGTCAGGAACGGATCGGCGAGGCGCGCCAGCAGCACAAGACAGCCATTTCAGACTTCATGCCGGATGTGAACCTCGTCGCTGAAGGCGGCCTGGAAAATGATGCCGAGGGCATTACCGGTAACCGCCGGGAGCTGTTTGTCGGCGTCCGGGCGGACTGGAACATCTTCAACGGCTTTGCCACCGTGGCCGCCGGGAACCGGACGCAGCAGCGGGTTGCCGAAACGATGGAGAACCATGCCTCGCTCAGCCGCGAAGTGGCGAAACGGGTGGAGGTGGCCTGGCAGGCGCTTGTGACCCTGCGGGAACGACAGGCGCTTGCGGAAAATGCCGCAGCCATTGCGTCAGAACTGTTCGTCGCCCGCACACGACTGCGCGGTGCGGGACGCGACTCGGTTGTCAATGTTCTGGATGCGGAGCGGGAAGTGAATGCCGCCCGATCCCGTGCGGCAGCCGCGCGCTATGACTCGCTGATCCAGACATTCCGGCTGCTGTTCGAAATCGGCGACCTTGGCCTGGATGCCTACAGCGATTAGATCTGTCCAACAAATCATGGAAGCGGGCTGGTGATGTAATCTATCAGCAGAACGATCTAGGTGTGAGGTTTCATTAGGTTGTCCATCCGGGCGTTATCCGGGAAGCTGGTGTTGTGAAGCATCAACTGATCCAGGAGCGCCCGAATGAACATCCACAAGAATGCCCGCCTGACGCCGATCCGTCGAGCCGAACTTGTTAGTGCCGTGCTTGGTGACGGGCAATCCCTTACAGGAGCTGCTGTGTCCTTTGGTGTGACGCCGAAGACAGCCTCGAAGTGGGTGCGCCGGACATTGAATTCAAACGCACCCAGACCATCATGTCAGGCGCGGCCTATTGCGATTTCCGCTACCGGTTCAACCCGGATCAGGACTGACGGCGACGGCGGGCGTGGTATCAGTCTTCTTCGGAGTCGGACCTGGTGCCGGCGCGAAAGCCCTGTGCGACCAGATAGGCTTCTGCAGAATCCTTGCGACTGGCATCCGGCTTGGCAAACCGGACCTGCTTGAAGTCCCGTTTCACCTGCAGCAGGAAGTCATTCTCCCCGCCGCCTTGCAGGAGCTTCACCACAAAGCCCCCGCCCGGTGACAGCACCTGGCGCGCGAAGTCATGCGCCAGTTCGGCCATCGCCACGATGCGGATATGGTCGGTCGGGCGGTGCCCTGTCGCAGGCGCCGCCATGTCGCAGAGTACCAGATCGGCCGGACCGCCGAGCGCGTTCATGACCTGCTTGTCCGCGTCCGGCTCGGTGAAATCAAGCTGCATGCACTCGACACCCGGCATCGGTTCCATTTCAAGGATATCGACGGCGAGTACGGACCCACGATCGCCAATCCGCTTGCGCGCAACCTGGCACCAGCCCCCCGGTGCCGCGCCCAGATCCACGATCCGCTGGCCGCGGGTGAACAGCTTGAAGCGATCATCCAGCTGCACGATCTTGAAGGCGGCACGCGAACGATACCCTTCGACCTTGGCAGCCTGCACGTAGGGGTCATTGATCTGGCGCTGCAGCCAGCGGGTGGATGAAACCTTCCGCCCGCGCGCCGTCTTGACCCGCTTGGTGACATCCCTGCCGCCGCCCGGTGGTGATCCGATGTTCTTTGCCATGTTCTCTAGTCCCCGGCGGCCATCAGCGCCGCATCCTCACGCATCAGGCGCAGCAGGATACCTTCGCGCAGGCCCCGGTCGGCCACGGTGATGTCCGGTATCGGCCAGAGATCCAGAATGGCCTGCAGGATGGCACAGCCACCGATCACCAGATCGGCGCGTCCCGGCCCCACACAAGGGTGCTCTGCCCGTTGCTTCAACGACAAGTGCTGCAGGTGATCGGAAATCTCCGTCATCTTGCGGGCTGGAATGGAAAGCCCGTCCACCGCCGCGCGGTCATACCGGATCAGGTTCAGGAAAACCCCTGCCAGTGTCGTCACGGTGCCGGACGTGCCAACGAGCATGAGATCGTTCAGCGCGAAAGCACCTTCGGTCGATTGTGCAAACTCCGAAAAGATCGTCCGCGCCCGGGCAACCATCGCGGCGTAGGTCGCGTCATCGACCACATCACCACCAAAGTCCTCGGCAAAGTTGACCACGCCAACGGGGAACGTGGCGTAGCGAGACAGACTGTGGGAGCGTCCGCCCGTCGGATGAGCCAGCGCGAACTCCGTGCTGCCGCCGCCAATGTCAAAGACCAGCGCCGGACCAGGATGGGTGCTCAACAATGACATGCAGCCGGCCAGGGCCAGCGTTGCCTCTTCTTCGGCATCGATCACATCGATGCGCAAACCGGTTTCCCGGCGCACACGCTCCACAAATCCGGCGGAATTGTCGGCGGCCCGGCAGGCGGCGGTCGCGACACAGCGCAGGTCCCAGACGCCGCGCCGGGCAATCTTGTCGGCACAGATCTTCAGTGCATCGATGGTGCGGTCAATCGCATCCTCATGCAGCAGGCCGCGCGCGGCCACGCCCTCCCCCAGACGCACAATGCGGGAATAGGCATCCACGACGCGGAACGATTCTCCTGCCGGTTGGGCAATCAGCAGGCGGCAATTGTTTGTTCCAAGATCAACGGCGGCATAACTCCGCTCCCGCCGCCGATCCCATGTTCCGCCAGACACCACAAGACTCCCTGAAAACCTGTTTCGCACACGCCGGATTGCGCCCCCGCAACACCTGCATACCATGGACCGAACATATCAACGCAGACCATCTGCTGTTAAGCCCATCTTGCAGATGTCGCATCGGTTGACAGTGACGCCCCGAAACCGTAATTAGCGGCCCTGCCTGACGGGCACCTGCTGGGGGATCGTCTAATGGTAGGACAGCGGACTCTGACTCCGTCAATCTAGGTTCGAATCCTAGTCCCCCAGCCACTTCGTTCCATCTCTCATTTCATTGAAATGCTGCCCCTGCAGGCTCCTGCAGAGTCAGGCGGTCATGAGACGGTTTTCAAGACCTTCTGGATTCACTGAAACTCCCCACAACCTATTGTTTTTGCTTAAGTTACTCACCAGTATTTGAATATGCCTCAAGGTATGCTATGATGTTCTGAAACCATAGAACCCTCCGGCCTGTTTCAGGATGGAAGCGTAGCGTCCCGACGTGTCCTTGCAGATGCGCCTGGAACACCGAACGTGCAGCGAAAACGAACCGTCGATGAGGAAACAAGATCATGCCCGACAGCAACATAGCAAAATCCCAATCAACAGAAGCCCAGACCGATTACGAGGCCATCATCATCGGTGCCGGTGTCTGCGGCATCTATCAGATGAAGCGGCTGAAGGATCTGGGAGTCAGCGCGACCGTGCTGGACAGCGCCGGTGATCTGGGCGGGACCTGGTACTGGAACCGCTACCCGGGCGCGCGGTTTGACTCGGAGAGTTATACCTACGGCTATTCCTTTTCCCGGGAACTGCTGGACGAATGGCACTGGAAGGAGCGGTTTTCCAGTCAGCCGGAGAACCTGCGCTATCTGAACTACGTCGCGGACAAGTTCGACCTGCGCAGGCACATGCAGTTCAACGTCAAGGTCGAGGCGGCGCATTTCGACGAGGACCAGTCGATCTGGCGCCTGAAGCTGAGTGACGGACGCACGCTCAGCTGTCGTTTCATGGTCATGGGCCTGGGCCTGCTGTCCCAGCCGACGATGCCGCGGGTCGAAGGTGTCGATGATTTCAAGGGCGAGTCTTTCCATACATATTACTGGCCGCAGGAACCCGTCGATCTGAAGGGCAAGAAGGTCGGCATCATCGGCACCGGGGCAACCGCGATCCAGGTGATCGCGGAGATCGGCGACAAGGTGGGTGAACTGACCGTGTTCCAGCGTCGCCCCAACTGGAGCGCGCCGCTGAACAACAGCGAGATTTCCGATGCGGAAATGGCAGACATCCGAAAGCGCTATGACGAGATCTTTGCCAATTGCGCAAAGAGTCCGGGCGGCTTCGAGCATCAGCCTGACCGGCGTGGTTTCTGGGATGTCTCGCGGGAGGAGCGGATTGCGCTCTGGGATCGTCTCTATGACGAACCGGGCTTCGGCATCTGGCTGCAGAACTTCCGCGAGATCTTCACGGACGAGGACGCCAACGCCGAAATCTCCGAGTACATTGCGGACCGCATCCGCCGCCGGGTCAAGGATCCCGTCGTCGCCGAAAAACTGATCCCGAAGGATCACGGCTTCGGCGTGCAGCGGGTGCCTCTGGAGACCAACTATTTCGAGGTCTATAACCGCGACAACGTCGAACTGGTGGACATCAGCGAAACACCGCTCGAGCGGATCACGGAAAAGGGCATCAAGACCAGCGAACGGGAGTTCGAGTTCGACATCATCATCTACGCCACGGGTTTCGATGCGATCACCGGTGCCTATGACCATATCGACATTCGCGGTGTCGGTGGCCAGACCCTGCGCGAGAAGTGGTTCGAGGGGCCGCAGACGTACCTCGGCATGATGGTGCATGGCTTCCCCAACATGCTGATGCCTGCCGGACCGCAGAGCGGTTCCGCCTCGTCCAACTACCCGCGCGGTATCGAGATTGGCGTCAACTGGTGCACCGACTTCATGGAGCACATCTGGGAGAATGGAATCGAGCGCGCCGATGCAACGGATGCCGCCGAGGAACGCTGGACCGCACACGTCACCAAGATGTACTCCACGATGCTGATGCGGAAGGCGAAATCCTGGTTCACCGGCTACAACTCCAACGTCGACGGGCACGAAGCCGGACGCGTGCGTTACTTCGTCTACAACGGCGGTGCGCCGAAATACGTTACCCGCATCAATGAAGTCGCGGGCAACGACTACGAAGGCATTGCGCTGACCGGCGAGCGTCCGACGGACCCGCGCATGGCGCTGACACAGATCGGCGACGCCGCCGAGTAACCGCCCGACAATCTGGCTCGGTGGCAAGATACCCCGGGGACGGCTGTTGACCGTCCCCGGCGATCACCTGCTGTGCCCGATATTGAGAAGCGTCACCGAAAGACGCTCATCCTCGGGAGGAAAACATGAAACTTTCGGTCAAGTGCCTGATGGGCGCGACCGCGGCTGCGGCCCTGTCATTCGGCATCACTGCCGGTGCGCAGGCCGCTTCGCATTCGGAAACATTCAAGATCGGGATCGTCACGTTCCTGTCGGGCGGCGCTGCGGAAAGCTTTGGCGTACCGGCCCTGAACGGCGGCAAGCTGCTGATCGAGATGATGAACAAGGGCGAACTGCCTGCCCTTATGATCAGAAAGGCTTCGGCGGCCTGACCATCGAAGCTGTCGAGATCGACGAGGCCGGCGGCGCCACCAAGCAGGTGCAGGAATTCCGCAATCTGGTGCAGCGCGAATAGGTCGATGCGGTTCTGGGGTATGTCAGCTCCGGCGATTGTCTGGCCGTACCGCCGGTCGCCGAGCAACTGAAGGCGTTCCTGGTGCTGTACGACTGCGGCACGCCCCGCGTGTTCGAGGAAGCCAGCTACAATTATGTCTTCCGGACCGCAGCCCATGCCGCGATGGATAACATCTCGCTGGCCAAGTACATGACGTCCCGCGGCATCAAGGTCGACACCTTCGCCGGTGTGAACCAGGACTATGCCTGGGGCCAGGACAGCTGGGCCGGTTTCCCCGGCGCGAAGTGCAACTAATCCGCATCGGGGATCGGGCAACCGGTCTCCGGCACTTCTGATTTCAAGATTCTACTGACAGGAACCGACCGGCATCCCGCCTGGGGTGCCGGTCGACTTCAGGGCGTATCCAATGGATCTTCTTCTCGTCATTCTCGTCGACGGGCTGATCTACGGCGCTTGGCTCTTCATCATCTCGGCATTCTGAACCTCGCACACGGCAGCCTCTATGCCATCGGGGCCTATGCCACCGCGACTGCGGTCGGCATCTGTTTCGCCCATGGTGGCGACGCCTTCCCGCTCGGGTCCTACTTCGTCATGGCGTTCGCGGCGCTGCTTGTGGCCGTCGTTGTCGCGCCGATCCTGGAGCGCGGACTGCTGCGCCACTTCTATCACCGCGACGAAGTGATCGGCGTGCTGGTCACCTATGGTGTCTTCCTGATCCTCGAAGACGCGATCAAGCTCATCTGGGGCGTTGATCCCCTGTTCGTCTACGAGCCCCATGACCTGCTTGGCATGGTGGAGGCGGGACCACTGTTCTATGTGGCCTACGACTTCCTGGTCATTGCGGTCTCTGCAATCACCGGCTTCGCGGTCTGGTATTTCCTGAACCGGACCCGACGCGGCAAGGTCATGCTCGCCGTCATCCATGATCGGGAATTGAGCCAGACCATGGGCGTCAACGTCGACAGGGTGTTCCTGCTCGCGTTCGGCACCGGCGTCTTCCTCGCCGCATTCGGCGGCGCGCTGACGGCCCCCATGATCTCGGTTTCGCCGGGTATCGGCGTGAACGTCATCATCGTTGCCTTCGCGGTCATCATCATCGGCGGGCTCGGCTCCATCGAGGGCGCGGCCCTTGGTGCTGTCATGGTCGGCATCTCCCGCGCCGCCTCCGTGCATCTGATGCCGGAGCTTGAGCTGTTCATCATCTACTTCGTGATGGCAGTGGTCCTGTTCTTCCGCCCGGAGGGAATTTTCGTGCGCACCCAGACGCGAAAGGTATGAGAGCGCTCTCTGACGTTCGCGTTGCGGCGGCACTTGCGCTGCTGATCCTGGTCGGAGGCGGCTATGTGCTGCCCGACTGGGCGCTGTTCCCGATGACCATTGCGCTATACGCCGGACGAATGCCATCAACTATGTCATCTCCGCCGTTCTGGGTGGCATCGGTGGGGTGATCACCGGACTGGCGATCGGCCATGTCGATCCGGAATATGCCTTCTGGACCACATCGGGGGAATTCGTGTTCGTCGCGATCCTGGCCGGATACCTGTCGATTCCGGCGGTTTTCGCGGCATCCATCATCCTTGAACTGGTTCGTTCATTCTCCAACCTCTACTTCCCGAACACCTGGCAGATGGTGCTCGGCGTGTTCCTGCTGGTCATCATCCTGACCCTGCCGAACGGTCTCGGGTCGCTGTTCAACCGCAGGCGGGAGGGCGGATCATGAATGTCTCATCCACTGACGCGACGCCCGCACTGGAAACACGCGGGCTGATGAAGACATTCGGTGCGGTGACTGCGGCGCATGACATCACGGTTTCGGTGCCTGAGAAGGCCGTCTGGTCACTGATCGGGACCAATGGTGCGGGCAAGACCACCTTCGTCAACATGGTGACGGGATATCTGCATCCTGATGAGGGTACGATCCTGTTTCAGGGCCGCGACATCACCCGACTGGGTCCGCGCGACGTCACAAGGGCGGGCATCTGCCGATCCTTCCAGATCCCGCAGCTTTGCAGCGAGTTGACCGTGCTGGAGAACATGCTGGTGTCCCTGGCCATAGCAGACCCGAAGCCGCCCTCGTTCTTCCGCAAGGCGCGCGAAAGCGAATCCGAAGACCGGGCCATGGAAATCCTGAAACGGTTCAAGATCGAGGAATATCGCGGGCGTCTGATGGGCGAATTGCCTGCAGGTGTGCGCAAGCTGCTCGACATCGCCATGTCCATGAGCGGGCATCCGAAGGTGATGCTGCTGGATGAGCCGACCAGCGGTGTCGCGGCGGAGGAAAAATTTCCGATCATGGATCTGGTGATGGAAGCGCTGGCTGCGGAAAACGTCACGACCCTTTTCGTAGAGCATGACATGGAGATCGTCACCCGATATTCCGACCGGGTGCTGGCATTCCATGATGGTCGCATCATCGCTGACGACGCGCCCGAAGACGTGCTGAATGACCCGCAGGTGCAGCGCTGTGTGACCGGCACCCTGCCAGCGGAGGTGAAGTCATGATGCTTTCCCTGTCAGACATCGATGTGGACATCCAGTCCGCCCCCATCCTGCGCGGCCTGTCGATGGACGTGGGCGCGGGGCAGCTTGTCAGCCTGGTGGGCCGCAATGGCGCAGGCAAGACAACCACCATGCGCACGATCATGGGCATGACGAAACCACGTGGCGGGGCGATCCGGTTCGATGGTGAAGCAATCACCGGCATGGCAGCCTATCGCCGTCCTGCCCTGGGGATCGGGTACATGCCGGAGGACCGCAGGCTGGTGCCGCAGCTGACGGTGGAGGAGAACATGGGGCTCCCCGCCTGGGTCAATGCAACGATCGACCAGCAGGCAGGATTGACGTTCATCTATGATCTGATGCCCGAACTCGACGCCATGAAGGACCGCAAGGCCCTGCTGCTTTCCGGTGGTCAGCAGAAGCTGGCAGCCCTGGGGCGTGCGTTGATGGCAGGCTCGCGCCTGCTGTTGCTGGATGAACCGTTCGAAGGTGTGGCCCCTGCGCTGGCCAACCGCTTGTCGGAAGTCATAGGCACCCCGCGCGAGAGCCAGCGTTCCATCCTGATCGCGCAATCGGAACTCAGCCAGTCGCGCGCGGTAGACGACAGGGAATATATCATTGAACGCGGTGCCATTGTAGACTGATCACATCCGCAGTGTTGATGAAGACGACGAGGCTGATATGACGACGGAAATCCAGGTTGAACCCTTTGCCCCGGCTGCTGAGTCCGCCGACCCGCGCATCCCGCGGCGCGACCATGTCGTGGTGCGCGACCTGATCGAGCGCTGGAATCGGGAGGCCCCGGACAAGGTCTTCGCGGTTCTGGATGATGGCAGCACCTGGTCCTATGCCGAGTTCCGCAGGCTGGTCCTGCAGACGGCACTTGGCCTGCAGCAGCAGGGCGTGAAACAGGGCGACCATGTGGTCGTCTGGATGCCGAATTCGCCGGCCAACATCCGGATTTTCATGGCGCTGAACTATCTCGGCGCAGTCTATGTCGGCATCAACACCAGCTATCGCGGCAGCTTGCTGGCTCATGTGCTGAAGACATCGGATGCCCGTCTGATCATCGCCCACGCAGAACTCGCACCGCGCCTGTCGGAGATCGATACGGCGGATCTGCAAACGGTGATTTCGGTCGCCGGCAGCATCGGGATCGATGGCCTGACCTGTGTCACCTACGAGGACACGCTGTTGCCGGAAAGCGGCACGATAGCAGCGCCGGAACGTACCATCGAACCCTGGGACCCGCACCAGATCATCTACACATCCGGCACCACGGGGCCGTCCAAGGCGGTGATGTGTTCCTACCTGCATATCTATTCGAACGCCGGCCCTGAATCCTGGCCCTGCATCACCGGGGAAGACCGGTTTCTGATCAACCTGCCGCTGTTCCACATCGGTGGATCGGGCCTGACATACAACATGCTGGTCCGCGGTGGCTCCATCACCCTGGTGGAGCGGTTCGACACAACCTCCTTCTGGGAGGTCATTCGCAAGACAGAGACCACGGCGACCTTCCTGCTGGGCGTGATGGCGCAGTTCATCGAAAAACTGCCCCCTGCCCCCGACGATGCCGACAACCCGCTGAAGGTCATGTTCATGGTTCCTCTGGCCGGAGACATCAAGGCGTTCTCGGCGCGGTTCGGGGTCGATGTCTATACCATCTTCAACATGACCGAGGTTTCGACACCGATCTTCTCCGAACCCAACCCGGAAGTGCGCGGCACCTGCGGCAAGGCCCGTGCGGGCGTGGAAGTCCGTCTGGTCGATGACAATGACTGCGAGGTGGCGCTGGGCGAGATCGGCGAGATGATCGTGCGCACCGACCGCCCGTGGGCCATGAATTCCGGATATTACAACAATGCAGAGGCAACGGCGAAAGCCTGGCGCAATGGCTGGTTCCACACCGGTGATGCATTCCGCATGGACGCCGAGGGCAATTTCTATTTCGTTGACCGGATGAAGGACGCAATCCGTCGCCGGGGTGAGAACATCTCCTCCTTCGAGGTGGAATCGGATGTCGGGGCGCACCCGGACGTGCGGGAGGTTGCGGCCATCGCCGTACCGAACGAGATGAGCGAGGATGAGGTCATGGTGGTCGTGGCCCCGGTCGAGGGCCACACGATCGATCCCGTCGATCTGATCGAATTCCTCAAGCCACGCATGGCCCACTTCATGGTGCCCCGCTATATCCGCATCGTCGATGAACTGCCGAAGACACCGACGGCCAAGGTGCAGAAGGCAATGCTGCGCGAACAGGCGGTCACGAACGATACATGGGACCGGGAAGCTGCAGGCATCCGCCTGAAGGGGGACCGCCTGTCAAAGGCATCCTGACCGCCACGGCACCTTGACCGCCACGGAACCTTGACCGGATTGGTCCCGAATTGATAAAGCGTTGAATGGGGAGGATACGCAATGACCGCTTATGGCAGCTACGAAGACCTTGGGGTAACCTTGGAAGACAATGTCGCGATCGTGGAGATTCAGCGTCCGCCGCACAACTTCTTCAATTTCGCCCTGATCGGCGCCATCGCCAGCGCGTTCGAGGATCTGGGGGATGACGCCAACTGCCGCGCCATCGTTCTGTGCGCCCAGGGCAAGTCATTCTGCGCCGGGGCCGATTTCAGCGGCGACGACAGCAAGAACATCGGCAAGGGTGGTGATCTCTATCAGGAGGCCGTTCGCCTGTTCCGCACCTCGAAGCCGGTGATCGGTGCCATTCAGGGTGCGGCCATCGGTGGTGGTCTCGGACTGGCCATGATGCCGGATTTCCGCGTCGCCTGCCCCGAAGCGCGATTTGCCGCCAATTTCACCCGCCTGGGCTTCCATCCCGGTTTCGGCCTGACGACGACCCTGCCGGAAGTCATCGGCACGTCGAAGGCCAACCTGATGTTCTATACCTCGCGCCGTATCAAGGGCGAGGAAGCGCTGCAGATGGGACTGGTGGACGTTCTTGTCCCGCAGGACGAACTGCGCGGCGCTGCCATGGCGCTGGCCGCCGAGATCGCCGAGAACTCACCGCTTGGCGTGCTGGAAACCCGCGCGACCATGCGTGCAGGACTGGCGGAGCGCGTGAAGGCCGCGACCGACCATGAACTGGCCGTTCAGGACAAGCTTCGCACCACGGAAGATTTCGCGGAGGGCATCAAGGCCACCGCCGAACGCCGCGTCCCCAACTTCAAGGGCCGTTGAGAACGATCGCAGACTGAATATGCCGGATCATCGGCTTCGCCGTTCACCCCCATCCCGACCTTCCCCCGTCGAAGGGGAAGGGGAAGAGGTGTTCGGATCAGGTTGCCCTGGGGTCAGACTGTTTCTTCGGCTCCAAGGATGACTGTGGCCTGACTGGACAGGTAGCCGCCGCTGCCGTGCGCCAGTCCCAGTTTCGCGCCCTCCACCTGTCGGACGCCGGCGGTGCCCGTGACCTGTTGTGTGGCTTCCACCAGGGTGAACAGCCCGTACATGCCCGGATGAACGCAGGACAGGCCGCCGCCGTTGGTGTTCACCGGTTGCGCGCCGCCGGGTGCGGTATGGCCGTTTTCGAAGAATGCCCCGCCCTCTCCCTTCGCGCAGAACCCGAGGTCTTCCATGAACAGGACCGGGTTGATGGTGAAGGCGTCATAGAGTTCGACCACATCGATGTCGGACGGTTTCACACCGGCCTGCGCAAATGCCTGCGGCCCGCTTTCGCATGCCGCGGTAACGGTCAGGTCCGGCATCTGCGAGATGTTGTGGTGGAACGTGGCCGCCGCCGCGCCCAGCACATAGGCCGGCGCCTTCGTGTGATCCTTTGCCCGGTCGGCACGGGTCACGACGATGGCGGCACCGCCGTCTGTTACCAGGCAGCAATCGCGGATACCCAGCGGTGTCGAGACGCGCCGGGCGGACAGCACGTCATCCACGCTCAGGTCGCCCTGCATCCAGGCATCGGGGTTCAGGTTGGCCCACTGCCGGGCCGACACGGCGACTTCTGCCAGTTGCTCCGGCGTTGTGCCATATTCATGCATGTGGCGCGACGCAGCCAGCGCATAGGCGGACACGGGCAGACGCGGCTTGTAGGGGCCTTCATAGGGGTCGGCACCAGACGGCGTGACCAATTTCCCCGCGCCTGACAGCTGGTTGCTGCCATAGGCGATCAGGGCCACATCACAGAGGCCAGCGTCGAGGGCCAGGCAGGCCGACTGCAGGTGTGTCAGGAACGCCGAACCGCCGGTGCGATTGTTCTCCGTGATCTTCGGCTGAATACCCAGATATTCAGCGAAGGTGAGGCCGGAGAGGAAATTGTCTGGCAGGCAGATGAACAGCGCATCGACGTCGCCGGGCTGCATCCCAGCGGCGGAGAGCGCCCTCACACTGGCGTTGACGGCGATGTCCATGCTGCTGAGGCCGGGGTTCTTGCCAATGCCGTAGGTGGCGGAGCCAACGATTGCCGTCCTGCCGCGCGGGAATCCATTCATGATCTGATCCTCAATGCTTCACGCGGGGTCGAAGACGAGCAGCGGGCTGCCGTCTTCATCAATGATGCGGGCCTTGACGGCCATGCCAATCTGCACGTCCTCGGCCGCCACACCTTCGACGCGGCTCATCATCCGCGGCCCTTCGGCCAGATCGATCAGCGCAACATTGTAAGGTGGCGTTGGCGGGCGCTGGTTGACGGCAGTCGATGCGTAGACCCTGCCCTCACCCGATGCCTCGACCCATTCAAGGTCGGTGTTGCCGGTCACCGGTTCGGCGACACGCGGGTAGAACATGCATTTGCCGCTGGAGCGACTGCGCAACAGCATGAAGCGCCCATCCGCCAGATGCGCGCGATATTCCTGTTCCGGCCTGATACCGGTCGGCTGTTCGGTCATGCTGCCCTCCCCCCAAGCACTTGAAACATGGCCAACCTGACGCAAGCGGACCGCCCGCGCAACGGCGCGATGTGCATGTTAGCCTTGCCGTCATCACGGTGACGACCGGATGCAATGCAGGGGAGCAGGCAACATGAAGATCGGAATTCTGGACGACTATCAGGACGCAACGCGCGTCTATGCAGACTGGAGCAGGCTTCCATCAGAAGCGGAACTGGTGATCCTGAACGAGAACATCCCCGATCCGCTGGCGCTTGCTGCCCGACTGGGCGATGTCGAGATCCTGTGTGTCATGCGCGAACGCACCCCGGTCACGGACACGCTGATGCAGAAATTGCCGGACCTGCGGTTGATCGTGACGACAGGCATGTGGAACGCAGCCATCGACATGGACGCGGCCAAGCGCCGAAACATCACTGTCTGCGGCACCGGTGGCCCGGGGCATCCAACAGCGGAACTGACGTTCACATTGCTGCTGATGCTGGCACGGCAGATGCCAAAGCAGATGGCGGCACTGGCCAGCGGGGGCTGGCAGCCGCCCGAGATCGGACACAGCCTCGCCGGCGCGACGCTCGGCCTGATCGGTCTGGGAAAACTGGGCGGCCGGGTGGCTGGCTACGCGAAGGCATTCGGCATGAACGTGGTGGCGTGGAGCGCCAACCTGACCGATGCACGTGCGGCAGAGGTCGGGGTGAAACGCGTCACCTTCAACGAACTGCTCGCCACATCCGATCATGTCTCGGTTCACGTCCGCCTGTCGGATCGGACGAATGGCCTGCTGGATGCGGCTGCAATCAGCCGCATGAAACCTGGCGCGACCCTGATCAATACATCGCGCGGTCCCAACATCGACGCGCCTGCGATGATCGCGGCTCTGGAGTCAGGCGCGCTTTCCGGCGCCGGAATCGATGTCTACGCGCAGGAGCCCCTGCCCGCCGACGATCCCATCCGCAAGGCGCCAAACGTGATCCTGACACCGCATGTCGGGTACGTATCCGACGACACCTGGCAGATGTTTCACGCGCAGATGCTGGAAAACATTCTGGGGTTTCTGGACGGAAACCCTCATCGCGTCATCAGCGACTGAGGGGTGCCGGACCAGGCAGCTTGCCGTCACCCCTGCACTCAGGGGTGACGGCAGCAGGTACGTTCAGGATCAGCTCGGGGCTTCGATCTTGTCCTGGGTCTTGGTCTCGAAATCGCTGGCGTCGTGGCGTTCGCGCAGCTGTGATGCCGGATCACCGAAGGAACGATTGACCATGCGGCCACGCTTGACCGCCGGGCGTGCACCGATCTCCTTGGTCCAGCGGTTCATGTGCTTGTAGGACGCGGTGTCCAGGAACTCCGCCGCTTCATAGACGGCATTGTTCACCAGCGCGCCGTACCAGGGCCAGATTGCCATGTCGGCAATGGTGTACGCGTCACCGGCGATGAACCTGTTGTCGGCAAGCTGGCGGTCCAGCACGTCCAGCTGCCGCTTCACTTCCATCGCGAAGCGGTTGATGGGGTATTCCATCTTCGACGGCGCATAGGCGTAGAAGTGACCGAAGCCGCCGCCCAGATACGGGGCGCTGCCCATCTGCCAGAACAGCCAGTTGAGGGTTTCGGCCCGCTTCGCCGGATCCGTCGGCATGAACGCACCAAACTTTTCCGCCAGGTACAGCAGGATGCTGCCGGATTCGAACAGCCGTGTCGGCGTCGGCGTGCTGTGATCCATCAGTGCCGGTATCTTCGAGTTCGGGTTGATGGCAACGAAGTCACTGCCGAACTGGTTGCCTTCACCGATATTGATCAGCCAGGCATCATATTCCGCACCGGTGTGACCTGCCGCCAGCAGTTCCTCCAGCAAGACCGTGACCTTCACGCCATTGGGTGTCGCCAGCGAATAGAGCTGCAGCGGATGCTTGCCGACCGGCAGTTCCTTGTCATGCGTTGCACCGGCGATGGGACGGTTGATGTTGGCAAACTTGCCGCCACTCTCCGCATCCCATGTCCAGACTTTCGGCGGGGTGTATTCGGTCATGATCTGAAATCTCTTTCTGTCTTGATTGTGACGGACCCGGGGCACGCATCACTCTTCGCAAATGGCTCCTCTGCCGCGTGCCGATCCTGGTCGGGATCGTGCGGCCTGCCCCTTCATCTAGCCATCCTGCCACGAAAGGAAAGCCCCTGAAGCCGTCTTTGCAGCGGCCACACAACAGCTTGAAATACCCTGCATTCAGCCGGAAGGTGGCAGCCACTTCAGTTGTCGGGAGAACAATCATGGCCAGCGGCACGGTTACGGAAACCATCGACAGGGACGCCATTCGCCGGAAATATCTGGCCGAACGGGACAAGCGTGTGCGCAGCGATGGCAACAGCCAGTACCTGCGGCTGGAGGGACAGCTGGCGCACTATCTCGACGACCCGTACACACCCCGCACCGAACGGGACGCGAAGACTGACCATGTGACATTTGCCTTCATCGGCGGCGGTTTCGCGGGCCTTGTCACGGGTGCCCGACTGGTCGAGGCCGGTATCAGGGATGTGCGCATCATCGAAAAGGGCGGGGACTTCGGTGGCACCTGGTACTGGAACCGCTACCCCGGTGCCCAGTGCGATACCGCGTCGATGATCTACATGCCAATGCTGGAAGAGACCGGGCACATGCCAAGCGAGAAATACGCGCATGCACCGGAAATACTGGCCCATTGCCATCGCATCGGTCGCCAGTACGGCCTCTACGACAACGCCCTGTTCCATACCGAGGTTTCATCGCTGGTCTGGGACCAGGCGCAGCAGCACTGGCTGGTGGAGACCAATCGCGGCGATACCTTCACGGCGCAGTTTGTTGGCATGGGCACCGGACCGCTGCATGTCCCGAAACTGCCCGGCATTCCGGGGATCGCGGATTTTGCAGGCCATTCCTTCCACACCAGCCGCTGGGACTATGACTATACCGGTGGCGATCCGGCGGGCGCACCGCTGGACCGCCTGACCGACAAGCGGGTGGCGATCATCGGCACTGGTGCCACGTCCGTCCAGTGCGTGCCCCATCTCGCCCGTGCCTGCAAGGGTCTGTTCGTGTTTCAGCGGACGCCGTCATCCGTCGACATTCGCAACAATGAACCTATCGATGCCAACTGGTTCGCCGAAATCGCGACACCCGGCTGGCAACAGCGCTGGCTGGAGAACTTCACGGAGAACCAGGCCGGCGGCCGTGCCAGCGTCGATCTGGTTCAGGATGGCTGGACCGACCTGGCGCGCAGGATCCGCGAGAAGATCATGCAACTGCCGCCCGATCAGCGGACGCCCAAGCAGATGCTCGCCGCCTATGAGGACGCCGATTTCGAGAAGATGGAGGAAATCCGCGCGCGGGCACAGGCGATTGTCGATGATCCGGACACGGCGGAGAATCTGAAAGCCTGGTATCGGCAGCTCTGCAAGCGCCCGTGTTTCCATGATTCCTATCTGCAGGCATTCAATGAACCTGCCGCGCACCTGATCGACACAGATGGTCAGGGCGTGGAACGGATCACCGCGACAGGTGTCGTCGTGGACGGTCAGGAATATCCGGTCGACTGCATCATCTACGCCTCCGGTTTCGAGGTCGGGACCGAGTGGACGCAAAGGGCGGGGTTTGATCTTGTCGGGCGCGAGGGCAAGCGGTTGTCGGAACACTGGGCGCAGGGGATGCGCACCAAGCACGGCACCCACGTCCACGGGTTCCCGAACGCGTTCATCGTTCAGCCGACCCAGGGTGCGCAGCTGATCTCCAACGTGCCGCACAATCTGACAGAGGCCGGGCGGACCATCGCCATGATCGTGCGGCATGCAATGGATACGGGCGCGTCCGAGGTCGAACTGACGGTCGAAGCCGAGCAGGCATGGATCGATCTGCTGTTGTCCGGTGCAGGCCGGATGATCGGGTCCCCCGACTGCACCCCGGGCTATTACAACAATGAGGGCCAGACACCCGGGCCAGCCGCGCGGTTGAACGTCGGCTACCCGGCCGGTCCTTCAGCGTATTTCAGGTATCTCGCCACATGGCGCGAAAGTGGTGATTTCGCCGGGTTGGCTTTCCGCTGAAATCCACAATTTCCCATGATTTCCCAAAGGCCCGGATCTGGCGTTGCCGCCATCATGACCGGGCGGCGAAGACACCTTTCAGGCCCTGTGGCATGCCGCCGTCACGATGGCTGAAGATGTACGCCGCGATCACGACAGCCAGTGCCACGACATATGGCAGGATCGCCAGCAGGTGGCTCGACACTTCCAGTCCACCCGCCTGTAACCGCAGGACAGCCGCCTCCGCCGCACCGAATGCCAGCACCACCGGTGGCACCAGCCAGGGGTTCCAGCGGGCGACGATTACCAGACCGACCGCGACGAGACCCCGGCCCTTGGTCATTTCCTGCGCCCAGGTCTGGGTGTAGTCCACCGACAGCACCGCGCCGCCAAGCCCGGCGAGAAATCCGGCGACAAGCACACCCGAGACCTGGATACGGGCAACCGACAGACCGGCGGCGCGCGCGGCGTCCGGGGCCTCCCCCACCGTGCGCCATGCCAGCCCGGGTCGCGTCCGATACAGCATCGCTGCGGCGACCGCGATAGTCAGGAATGCCAGCGGCGCGGTCCAGCTGAGATTGTCCAGCAGCTGCGCCAGGACAGGCATGCCTTCCAGCCATGACCCGCCGATGCTGCCAGCAGCATCGACCTGTGCACCAACGAAGGATCGCCCGAAGAACGACGTGATACCGAGGCCGATCATCCAGACCGCCAAACCGCTGCCAAACTGATTGGCCCCCAACCCGACACACAACCCCGCATGGACAGACGAAAGCAACAATCCGGCACCACCACCGGCGAGCAGACCGAGTGTCGGGCTGCCCGTCGTTGCTGCCACCGCAAAGCCGAAACAGGCCCCGGCCAGCATCTCCCCTTCTATGCCCAGATTGATGATGCCGACCCGCTGGCTGAGTGTTTCGCCCAGTGTGACGAACAGCAGCGGAGTCGCGCTGCGCAGGATGGCGGCAACCCAGCCTGCAACCAGTATCCATGCCGCCTCATCCACGGCGTGCCCTCCAGAGACGGATCAGCCCCGGCACGGCGAGCGCGGTCGCAAACAACAGTCCCTGAAGCACGATGGCGCTGGATGCGGGGATCTTGTTGAAAAGCTGCAGCGTATCCCCAGCCGCAATCAACCCGCCGATCAGGAACGAGACCGGGATCGCCAGCAACGCATTGTGGCCAGCCAGCCAGGCCACCAGAAAACCGGTCAGGCCATAACCGACCGAAATACCTGGCTGTAATCGCCCCTGAATGGCAGATGCTTCCGTGATACCTGCCAGACCGGCAAAGACACCCCCAAACGCCATGACGATGATCGCCTGACGCTGGAAATCGAGGCCCATCATCCGGCCTACCCTGGCATTGCCCTTCAGCACATCCAGCCCCTGCCCCCAGCGGCTGTAGCGAAACAGCACCTGCAGCGACAAGGCTGCGACCACTGCGATCAGCAGACCAGCGTGCACTCGCGTACCGAACATGAATGGCAGCACGGACGCATCGGGGAAGGCTATCGTGGCAGGCCAGCCAAGGTTGGCCAGATCCTTCCATGGGCCGTAGACGGCGGCGCTGACCAGCAGCACGGCAATATAGTTCAGCAGCAGGGTCGTGATCGTTTCATTGACCTGAAACCGGGCACGCAGGACGCCCGGCAGCCAGCCCCAGATCGCGCCACCGACGGCACCACCGATCAGGATACCTGGCATCAGCAGCCAGCCGCCGTAAGGCACGGCCAGCAGCATGACGAAAGTCCCGACAAGCGCCCCGATGTAGAGCTGCCCCTCAGCGCCGACAGAGATCAGGCCAAGGCGCGCGGGAATGATCGCCGCAAGCGCGCAGAACAGGATTGGCGTTGTCTTCACCAGCGATTCCGACAGCGAGTAGCTGTCACCGACGGCATAGGTGACCATCGCAAGCAGGGTCTGAAAGGGCGGCTCGCCAATGAAGGCAAAGAACCCCATGGCCACAAGGATGAAGGCGAACGCCGACAACAGGGCGGTAAGCGCCCGCTCCGCCTGCTGCGATTGACCGATCACGCGCATTGTGGCAGTGCTCCCAACAGCATCAGATCGCCGATCTCGGCACGACTGGCACTTGCCCAGTCACGCACACCGACGATCCGCCCGCCATGCAGGACCGCGATGCGATGGGCATAATCCAGCAGGTCATCCAGTTCCTCGGATATCCAGATGATCGCCGCACCCCGGTCCAGATGCTCAAACAGATTGCGGTAGACCGCGCGTGTGGCCGCCACGTCCAGCCCCATGGTGGGGTAGCAGGCAACGATCAGGGACGGCGCACCGGCTAGTTCCCGCCCCAGCACCAGCTTCTGCAGGTTGCCGCCAGACAGGGTACCCGCTTTCCGCATCGGCTCAGGTGGGCGGACGTCAGCGCTCTCAAGCAGGGCGCGGGCATCCGCGTCCTGTTGCTGGCGGCTGAACTGCCAGAACCGGCGCTGCAGGATGCTGCGCATTCCCAGGTTGGCCGACAGGTCCAAGTCAGGGACAACCGCATTGTGCACCGGCTGTTCCGGCACATAGGCGACTCGCCCGTCCGGAATGCGTGGCTTCGGCGTCCAGGCGACCGAATGCCCGTCGACGATCACATCGCCACCGCGCAGTGGATGCAAACCGACCAGAGCGTCCGCGAGAACTGTCTGACCGTTGCCCACGACACCGGCGATCCCGAGCAGTTCACCCGCGCAGACCTCCAGATCGATGTTGGCCACGCTGCTCGTCTCCGTGTCAGCGGCGAGCTTGCGCACGATTACCCTCGGCGTTGTGGACGCAGGTGCTGACGGGCGATCCGCAGTTGCAGGGCTGGCTGTGCCGATCATCAGCTCCACCATCTGCTGGCGGGAAAGGTCGGCGCTGGGACCGGCATGCACCATGCGACCCCGGTGCATGATTGCGGTGTGATCGGCACAGGCCTCAACATCGGCCAGCTTGTGCGTGATCATGATGACGGCCGCGCCATCGGCCACCAGCGTCTCGATGAAGCCATAGAGGCGCTTCGTCTCGGTCGGGGTCAGGACCGACGTTGGCTCATCAAGGATGATGGTCCGTGCATTCAGGTTGAGCACCTTTGCCAGTTCGATCAGCTGCCTCTCGCCGACCGCGAGGTCAGCAACGCGTGACCGGGGATCGATGTCAGGTGCCAGACGCGCCAGCACTTCCAGTACAGCCGTCAGGGCCCGGGATCCGGGCACATGCAGCCAGGGTGCGGTCGGGCTGGCGAGCAGCAGGTTTTCCTGCACGGTCAGCGCGGGCGCCAGCGAAAACTGCTGGAATACCATGCCGATGCCGGCCGCCATCGCCTCGAAAGGTCCCCGGAAATTCTGCTGCACTCCATCAATGCTGATCGTTCCGGAATCCGCGTGAGTGATGCCATAGAGAACCTTCATCAAGGTGCTCTTGCCTGCGCCATTCTCTCCCAGCAGCGCGAGGCACGCACCAGACGCTATGTCTAGATCCACATCGTCATTGGCGGTCAGCGCCCCGAAACGCTTGTTGATGCCACGCAGCGCGATGTGGCGACCGGTCATCAGTCCACCTTCAGCATGAACATGGCGTCCACCTCAACTGCCGCGCGCTGCGGCAGGGTCTCGACACCAACCGCAGTGCGTGCATGCGCCCCGACATCGCCGAAGAATTCATGCATCAGGTCCGATGCGCCGTTGATCACCTTGGGCACGAACGCAAAGTCGGCCGGCGCATTGACGAAGCCACCGAGCCGCAGGCAGCCACCAACCCGATCCAGATTGTCCTCGCACGCCAGCGCCAGCGCCGCGATGAGATTCAGACCGCAGACCCGGGCTGCTGCCTGCCCGGCCTCTATGTCATGATCAAGCCCGATCTTGCCGGTCAGGGTCATCGTGCCATTCCATTCGCAGGTCTGACCCGCGAGGATCACCAGCGATCCACAGGTTCTGAAAGGCAGAAAGTTGGCAATGGGCATGGGCACGCGGGGCAGTTCGATCCCCAGCTCAGCCGCACGGGCGGTAAAGGTCTCCATCAGACAGCACTCCCGTTCAGGCCAGACAGAAGTGCCTCGGATTCAGCAACGAACCCATAGAGCAGCTTCACGTTGTAAAGTACTGACTGGACGCAATAATCGGGAGATGTGGTTGCGGTCGCATCGGACACGAGAATGGTGTCGTAGCCAAGAAAACTGGCGTCTTCCAGAGTTGTCATCACGCACTGATCCATGTTCACACCACCGATGAACAGGGTCTTTATGCCGAGGTTGCGCAGCACCGCATCGGTCTCCGTGTCCCAGAAAGCGCTGAAGCGATGCTTGGTGATCTGAATATCTTGATCGCCCGGGTGAATTTCATCGACCACTTCCGCGCCCCAGCTGCCCCACCGCAGGACCTCTGACCGCGTGCCAGGAACCGGGCTGGCGAGATCCACCTCATCCCCGCCCGGATTATGGGCATGCAAAAGGGATGGATGAATGTTCAGCAGATCCTTGCGGACCCCCCAATTGACCCAGATGACCGGCAGGTCTGCGGACCGGAAACCTGCGATCAGGTTCTTCAAGGGTGCAATCGGCGCGCAGTTCGGACTCACGTCGATTCCTCGGCTGTGCAGCCAGCCGCCTTCCGTGCAGAAGTCATTCTGCATGTCGACGATCACCAGTGCCGACTTGTTGGCATCGACCACGATGTCCTGCGGCTCGGCCTTCACCGCCACGGGCTTCGGCGCAGGCACCGGCCGGGTCATGTCGACCCGATCCGGCGCCACACGCCAGCTCTCCCCGGGGACGGCGCCCATCATCTTGCCGCCCCCTTGTCCTGCGTCGTTCATCAGTTGCTGGCTCCGATCACGCCCTTGACCAGATAATTCATGCTCTCGATCTGCTCCATGCTCATGGTCTCACCCTCCTTCAGGATGACCGTGCCATCCTGATGGCTGACAGGCCCGGACCAGACTTCCCTGTCGCCCTTGATGATCGCATCCTTCAGCGCCAGTACCTTGGCCTGCACGTCGGCAGGAACAGCCATGCCGAAGGGATCAAGCACAGCATGGCCGCTGGCCAGATTGCCACGCACATGACCCGGCTTCCAGGTGCCCGCCTTGATGTCCTTCACCATGCCGACCATCATCGGGCCCCAGTTCCAGGACACGCCGGTCAGCCAGGCATTCGGGACCCGGTCGGAAATGTCCACGTCCTTGCCAATGATGAAGACGTTCCGCTTTTCAGCTGTCTGCCCGATGGTGATCGGCGAATCCACCTGTTCGGCGATGACATCGATACCCTGGTCCGCGAACGCGTTCACAGCCTCGGCTTCCTTCTGCGGCTCCCACCAGCCGCCAGTCCAGACCACCGTTGTGGTCACATCTGGATTGACCAACTGCGCCCCCAGCGTGAAGGCGTTGATGGAGCGGAAGAGCTGCGGAATCTGGAACGCACCGACAAAGCCGAGCTTGTTGCTCTTGGTCACGGAACCTGCGACCACACCGGCGAGATACATGCCGTCATCGGAATCCGCCCAGTAGGTGCCGACATTGGCGGACGTCTTCAGTCCACCAGCGTGCAGGAACGCCACGTTCGGGTACTTCTTGCCAACCTTGATTGCATGGTCGAGATAGCCGTAGCTGGTCGCGAAGATGATGTTGTGATCGGTGTTGATCAGCCGCTCCATCACCCGTTCCACTTCTGCGGACTCCGGAATGGCCTCGAACGTGGTCGTGCTGACGCCATCAAACGCGGCCTCCACATCCTTGCGCCCGATGTCCATCGACATGTTGTAACCATAGTCAGCCGCTGGCCCGACATAGATAAAGCCAATCTTGTCGTTCGCCGTTGCAGCCGCCGCTACCGTTGCCATCAAACCTGCAATGGCCAGTACCAACCACTTGCTCATCTCTACCTCCTGCAACCTCCCTGTGCAGACGACCATCGCCTGAGGGCACTAGTAAGTATTCATTTACAAATGTTACAGGAACCATGCCAGATCGAAGATGAGGTCCGTATTCACGATTTTTCAGAGGGTTAAGTCCATCTCAAGGCCATGGGCCAGTCGTTGATACCGCCAACATGCACGGGAAACAGTCAGTCTGATCGGCTCCGCCCATTTATCAGGCAATCGCACCCAGATAGACATCCAGCATGTTGCGGGCCATGGCACGATGTTCGGCCCGCCAGTCATCACAGCGCAGATCGGTCGTGAAGATCACCGACAGGGTCGCGGCATTCGACAGATGGAAATAGCTCAGCGCGACCATGGAGACATAGAGATGCAACGGATTCAGACCGGCGCGAAGGCTCTGGTCGGCAGCCCCCCGTTCCAGCAGTTGTGTGACCAGACCCAGCAGCGGTGAGGAAATGACCGGTGTTGCATCGGATCGACGCAGATGGGCGGCATCCAGCAGGTTCTCGCCAGACAGCAGCTTCACCAGTTCCGGGTGCCGGTCGAAATGGCCCGAAATGAAATCGAACAAACGCAGCAGGCCTTCGCGCGGACTGAATGTGTCCACGGTCAGCTGCAGTTCCTCTTCGCGCAGATCACTCAGGGCCTGTTCCAGGACAGCCACGTAAAGCCCGGCCTTGTCGCCGAAGTAGTGATAGATCATGCGCTGGTTGGCCTTCGCCTTCCGCGCGATGCTGTCGATCCGCCCGCCTTCGAACCCGACAGCGGAAAATTCCTCGGTCGCGGCCTCCAGAATGCGACGACGGGTCTCTTCCGGGTTGCGGCGCACCCGCGTCTGTCTTTTGCCGGTCGTTTCGCCCTTTGGCCCATCCGCCACGTCGCTGTCTCCCCGAATGCACGCTCTTGCCCCGCAGGTCAGCGGGAACGGCGGTCATGGTAGGGTGGCATCCGCACCCTGCACCACGAAAAAAGCGCCAGCCCGCATGGCGGACTGACGCTTGTTCCTGACTCGAAGTCTTCAGTCGCCGACCGACCCGCCGAAGCAGGTCAGTCAGCCATGACTGATTACTGAGCCTGCAGGTTCACTGCAGAAGACTTGCCGCGATTGCGGTCAACTTCGATCTCGTAGGAGATCTTGTCGCCTTCGTTCAGGCTGTTCATGCCCGCACGTTCGACGGCACTGATGTGAACGAAAACGTCATTTCCGCCCTCATCCGGTGCGATGAAGCCATAACCCTTGGTGGAGTTGAACCACTTAACGGTACCTGATGCCATGATGATAATTCCTTCTGCATGGTTTTCGAATGGTTGGTTAGCTGTTGAAAATTCCGTCGACCGGTCCGGTCAGACGTCCTGGCTGTCGACAGCAGACGACCGCGCGGAATTCACAGTGTGTGGGGCTGGGTGCCTGTATTCTACTTCAGCGTCTCGTTTCGCGAAGTACGGCCCGGCAGAGCCTCGGTCTTTGTCGTGTTCCAAATAACGTCTTCCATCGGCGCTGCTGTCATCAACCGGCATATGGTGAATGCCCAGCAGCTATTCTAGTGGTGGCGTGTCTTTCGACTGAACGCCCTGACAAGCCTGAACCCGTCACGCTTGCCACCAACGAACATGTTCCAGAAGCAATAGCAAGCGAATTCGGTCAACCGCACGGCGAGCAAGAGCCGCGATTTTTCCGTGCAGGCCGCGGCAGAGGCCCAATTCAGGCATTCTCCGCCAGAATGGACGATCGAACCGCCCCCTTGCGGGCGCTGACACCGTGGCGAAAAATCAGATCAAAGCGGCGAAGCGGCTTCTCCCGCGCCAGAAGCAGCGCCGCGAATCCGGCGAACGACGGATTGGTGAACAATGTCCAGTGATCCACCTTCTGTCCCCACAGTGACAGGTCAAAGGCATCCATCACCGCCGGGTCATCCACCTGAATGTCCTGCCAGTGCCGATACCGAACGAACGCGGGCTTGCCGTGGCGACCGATCACGCTGCCGCCGGTCAGCAGGCGGCTGACCCGAGACCACCCCTTGTGCGCGGCCAGTTCGTCCCGCGCGACAAGTGCCGCGAACCGCCTGCCCCAGAATTCCAGGACCGCATCCTGGCTGGTCATCAGATTGTAGATCCGGGGCTGCCCCATTCCGGCATGCATGATCTCGTGCAGCGCCAGCCGTGCGTGGCCGCAGTGGGAAGCGCCGGACATCAGCACGACACGGTCGACGCTGCCGAGCACAGGATTGCGGCGCTGGGCGAGGATGCGCAGGGCCGTCATCACGACACGGCTGCCAAGGCTGTGGGCGAACAGCCGGATCGGGCGCCCCGGTGCAACTTCGCCCAGCGCCGCAATCAGGGCCGCCAGTGCGATCCCCGCGATGGGCGCGCGCCGATAGGCCCGGGCATAATAGGTGGTGGCGCCCCGCTTCCGCCAGGAAACGCTGGAGAGCCAGTCCCGCCACGTACCACTGCGATAGGCCGGGTGGCTGGACCAGGCGAAGGCGATGGCCAGCCCGGTCTGACCATCATCATCGGCAAAACCGAGACGCTTCGGCCAGGGCGTGGCATGGCTGGATGCTTCCAGCGCGCCGCCGGGCACAATGTCAGGCTCTTCGAAATGAAAGACCTGCGAATGCGGGTTCGCCGCCTTCTGTCCAGCCGCGACGGGCGCAGCCTCTGGCGCGTACTGGAATCCATGCGTCATGATGGTGATCGGGCCGGTTGGCGGAATGATGCTGCGCAGGTGTTGGGCAAAGGCACCGCCGCCCGCGAAAAGGGGGCCGTCGAGGCGCATCAGCTCACCGGTGCGGCTGGCCGGATCATAGGCGTCACGGACAAGCGTGCCATCCCGGTCGGGCACGAATATGGCCCAGTCATCGGGGTTGTCTTCGGTCGTTTCAGGACAGACCGTGAAGCGTGCCAGGGCCATGGTCGTTTCTCCTATCACCCTGTTCAGATCAGGTTGGCATTGGCATCCGACAATGTTCGGACGTCACACATTGACGCACTTTGGGGTTACCATTGTGACAACCGCCACGCCCAAGTTTCAGCAGAATGCCAAAGACATCAAGATTGCCCGCATCGATACCCTGATCATGGATGAGTTCCCGAACCTGCTCTATGTGCGTCTTACCGCCGACGACGGGACCGAGGGCGTCGGCGAGATATTCTTCGGCGCCCGCGCTGCCGAGGCCTATGTGCATGAATCGGCTGCCGAACTGTTGCTGGGCCACGACCCGCGCCAGATCAACGGATCTGTTTCAGGCCCTGCAGCCCTATGTCGGATATTCCGGTTCCGGGGCGGAAACACGTGGCCGGTCGGCCCTCGACATGGCGCTGCATGATCTGGTGGGTCGCGCGACCGGCATTCCCATCCATCAGATGCTGGGTGGCCTCGCCCGCAATGACATCCGCGTCTACAACACCTGCGCTGGCTATCGCGACGTCCGCAGCACGCCGCGTCAGGAACCCGGCAACTGGGGCATCGGTGGCTCTTCGGAAGGCCCGTACGAAGATCTGGAGGCGTTCCTGAGCGATGCGGGTGCCCTGGCCGAGAGCCTGCTGTCGGAAGGAATCACCGGCATGAAGATCTGGCCCTTCGACTTTGCGGCGGAGCGGACGGGCGGCTTTGACATCAGCCCGGCAGAGATGATCAAGGCCATTGATCCGTTCCGCAAGATCCGCGCGGCGGTGGGCGACCGGATCGACATCATGTGTGAACTGCATGGTCTGTTCAGCCCGCCGACCGCCGCCCGCATCGCCCACGCGCCGGAACCGTTTCGCCCCTTCTGGATCGAGGATCCGGTGCGCGACGGTGTGGTCTCGGCACCGGATGGTGCGGGACTGGGCACACGCCTGAAAGCCGGCACATTCGAGCGCCCCGACGCCAACGTTCGCTCATCAGCGCTCTGACTGTGATCGCCGTGGCTGCGTCTGCAGGCGCAGCCACCTAGTGTCGTCGGATTGCTCACCCTGATCGGGAGAATGTCGCGTGCCCCTGTTCCGTACCCTCGCGCTGCTGACCGGCCTGCTGATTGTTGCCGCACTGCCCCCCCTTGCCGGCGCCCATGCCTACAAGGCCCGTACCTATGACCGGAATTCGGATGCGGTGATCAAGCATCTGATGACGCTGGACGTCTT
The DNA here is from genome assembly GCA_029210175.1 of Minwuia sp. Lineage (GTDB taxonomy): Bacteria > Pseudomonadota > Alphaproteobacteria > Minwuiales > Minwuiaceae > Minwuia. The sequence continues at coordinate 137,073 of JARGPL010000019.1, forward strand.
CGCAGGCGTCAAGATCAAGGAAGCGCAGGTGCCGTGGGACCCCACCACCTTGCGCGTGCAACTGGGGCCGGAGAATGGTGACACGCCCGGTGCGGTGCTGTTCAGCCGCGACGGTGCGCTGGCCGGTTTGCGCATGGAGATCCCGCTGCTGCCCTCTGCGGACCCCGGCCTCTATGCCTTCGCCGATATTGCTGCCTTGCTGGAACCGGCACTTGCCGGACTGGACCACGCACGTGAGGTCTCGGCCCGCGAAGCGATCAAGCGCTGGGCGGGCGAACTGGGGCTGGAAAGCTGGATGCGCCCGCGCTTCGGCGCCTATCGGATAGAGCGCCGCGTGGGTGACAGCCTGTTCGTCTTCGAAGGCGTCCCCCTGAACCGCTTCTGGGTCTCCGTGACACCCATCGGCAAGTCCCGCCCTGTCATCGACGACCTGTTGCCCTTCGTGCCTGCGGACGCCCAGGCGGACGCCCTGCCGATCCTGCAGGCGATCGAGCGTGGGGAGTACAAGCTGGCGGAACGGCTGGTCATCCCCCACGCGGAAGCGGGCAAGCCGTGGGCCTTGCTGATCCAGGCCGACTACGGGCGCCCCGACGGCGACCGCCAGCAGATGTCACGCCTGATCAACGACAAGCTGGAGAGCGCAGCAGAGGGCGGCTTCGTGCCCGCACAATACGTGCTCGGCACGCCGGAATCGCGCTACGCCGAAGCCTGGCTGACCAGGGCAGCAGCAGGCGGTTATCACCATGCGCTGGCGTTGAAGGCACGCAGGCTCTACAGCTCCGGACGGGCTGACGACCCCGGTGCGCGCTGTGACGAGGTCGCTGCGTTGCAGGGCAACCCGATGGCGCAATTGCGCACGCTCTACCGCTATGCGGAAGGCGGCGGGGAAACGGACACGGCCTACTTCTGGTCGCGCGTGGCACTGGAAACATTCGATGAAAGCGCCAGCTTCACGTCGGAACGCTATATCCTCAACACGCTCGGCGTACTGCGGCCCCGACTGACCCGGGAACAGCGCGAAACCCTGGAAGAGGATGCGGCAAACTGGCAGCCATCGAGCTTCGCCGACCTGAAACCCAGATACGAAGAGCTTGGATGCCTGAAATAGACCGGTTTTCGACGTCCTGGATCGTTCCATTGTCAGATTGCATCACCAGCCCGCTCCCTCACCCGGCCACCCATTCAGGATTATCCAGCGGGTGGCCGGGTGAGGGAGCGGGCTGGTGCGGTTCCATCATTGATGGATAGATCTAGACGAACGTCAGCAGCCGCCGTGGTGTCTCGACAATGATGCGGTTGATCTCGGCTTCGGTGAAGTCGCGGCGGCGCATGATCGGCACGACGTTCTGGAAGATGTGGCCATAGCCATGCCCGCCGAACTGACTGAGGCGCGTCTGGTAGCAGATGTCGTGCGAGATCACGATCTGGTCGATGTGGCCCCGGTCGATCAGGCGACGGATCCAGCGCAGGCGCTCGGCATCATTGGGCAGATCGATCTTCGGATTGAGATTGTAGTAGGACTGTTCCTGCCCGATCAGGTCCAGCTCCTCGTAGTGGTGGAACATCAGAAACCCGAAACGTCGTCCGTCGCCCTCTGCCATGGCCATGTCCTTCTCCCCATCTGCCATGGAAGCCTAGACCGGCAGAAGGGGTCAGTCAGCCTTCAGCTTTCGGCACGGAATGGAATTCGACCTTGAAGCTGACGGGGCCGACCAGACCAACTCGATGCAGAACGGTTGGCTCAATGACCGCAAAGCCTCCCGCCTCGACGCGTTGCGCCACTTCCGGCGGTCCGGTGAGGACATAGTCCAGCGCCCCGTCCAGCACCATCAGCTTGCCCCAGACGCCGGGCTTGGTGTCATGCTGGCTCAGCAGAGCGGCAGGGACCGTTTCCGCCGTGAAGACCTTCGTCTCACCATGCTTCTTCAGGCCCGCAGGGAACGTCATCGGGCAACGCCGCCAAAACCCGGAACGCCGAAGAGCACCAGCTTCAGACTGCGCGCGATCCGCTCGGCGCGGATCATGAAGTGATCCACCGCAGCGGGTGTCGGCGCGGTGTCTTCCAGGGTCTGGCGGAACAGCCCGAGCCAGATGTCGAAATGCCGTTCCATGATTTCAGGGTGCCGTTGGTGTGCCGGGACAGGCTGCCCCGAATAACGCGCGGCACCCCAGGCGACGGAGGCCCAGAAATCCTTCAGCTTTGCCAGATGGTGATCCCATGTGTCGCCGATCGCCGCCTCGAAGATAGGGCCGATATCAGGGTCCTTGCGGACGCGCCCGTAGAAGGTATCGACCAGTTGGGAGACATAGGCGTCATCAATGCCCATGGCCCTGATCTCATCGGGAATGGCCTTGTGATCCGACGCCGACAGGTCGGTCATCCCTCGACAGCTTCGGGCAGGCTGCCGGGGCTGCAACTCTGATCGGCAAAGCGGTGCGACCGGGCAAACATCCATGGGCGCTGGCCGAAACGGTCGGTGCCGGAACGGAAGAAGATGCTTCGGGCATCGAACCGGGCTGTGCAGGAACAGGTCTTCGCTCCGTCAGGTTCCGCCCCCTTGAACAGGATCACCGGGATCACCGCATCCACGGAATTGCGACGATACGCATAGGCCGGATCAAACCGCCATTCGGCGACCCCGCGTCCGACTGCCTCGCCGTCATCGGCAAATACCCGGCAATCCAGTCGCATGGCATTGATGTTCAGGGCGTGGGCGCGATAGTCCAGATGCACGGCGAGCGGAAACGCCGTCGCCTTGTCCAGTGGTTTCGCCATGGCAGTGGTACCCGCCATGAACCCCATGGCGAGCAGTCCAATGATGATTGTCCAGAAACTGCGCATGATCACCTCGTGTGCTGTCACTTGTGACGACTGTCTTTCCACCAGACTTGGCGAACCCTGGCGGAGGAGACAAGGGCAACGCCGATCAACTCTTGCTCTGCGCGGTGTGATCGGTCGCACGGCTGTGGCGATTTCCGTCCAGCCAGAACTTCAGCCGGAACAGCGGCCCCCGCAGAGCCTCCAGATCAGTGTCGCTCCAGTCAGCAAAAATGAACTCGGCATCCGGTTTCAGGCGGATCAGTGCCTGCATGTGCGCCGCCCGACCGGCATCCGTGATCGACAGCAGCTTGCGCCGCCCGTCCTCCGGATCGTCGGCACTGGCCAGAAATCCCTTGTCGATCAGTTTCCGGGCCGTCTTGGTCACCCCCGGCTGGGGGGACTGGAACGCGCGGGACATGTCGCCAACGGTCTTCACCGGCGGCGGCACCCGAACGAAATGGTTCAGCATGGTGAACTGCGGTGCCGGCAGGTCCGGGCCCAGCGCTTCCCCTGCCCGTGTGGCAAGCAATTGCGCACAAATGCCGACGGAGGTGAGCAGTTCCCAAAGCAACCGCTCACGCTCCAACAGTGATTGATGTTCAGATTCGCTCATCCCCTCACAATATCACGAACCTGTCGTCTGGGGCTTGGTCCCGGGTTCACGCCATGACCGAAGCGGACCAGCATCTGCACATGCGCGGGCGCGGCCACGTCCAGTTCGGCCAACAAGGTCTGCTGCATCTCCGTCATCTCGGGATATTCCTGCAGCAACTGGCTCATCGGGTGCATGGCGACCCCCGCCCTCGTGGCGGCCAGATTGAGATGCAGATAGGTCATGCCGGCTGTCAGTTGCGACAGGCGCGAGTTGTCTGGCGTCACAAGCCAGCCGAAGGCCATCGCCGTCTGTGTCTGCCCCTTCACCATATCAATGCCCACCTGATAGGACTGGGTGCCGGGCGTCTGGATATCTTCCTTCGATACCATACCCAGTTTCGACCCCCACCAGATCATTGGGCCAAGCAGGTCGATGCCATCAGGATTTGCCGCCACTTCCGACGGGCCGATACGCATGAGGTCAATGCTCTCCTGCATCGTCCGTGGTGTCTCCACTTCCAGGATCAGGGCCTTCTCGGCCAGATCACGCAGGGTCTGACGCTGTGCGGGGTCCTGCGTTGTCACAAACCGCATGCCATTGTCGGCATTGGCAGCAATGGAAGTCAGATCCACGTCCGACACCGGTCGTTCGGTATCGAACGGTTCCTTGTTGCTGCGCCGATTGCGGTGATAGGCGAACAGGGGATCAGGTCGCAGGCTTTCGTCGCGCATCATGCGGACAGCTGCAACGGGTCGTTCGTCCAGGCGGTCGTCGGGAAACGGCCCCTCCGGCAGCAGCACCAACTCTGCGCGCCAGCCTTCTGATGCGGCGGCAAGCCGGAACAGTTCCAGGAACGTCCCCTGCCCGATCAGGATCTGGCGACCCGGCGGATCGGTTTCAGGCAGCAGGCGGGACAGGTCGACGTGCAGGGTCAGGCTGTCATCCCCGACAAGACGGATCATCCATGGCTGTATGTTGTGCGGACTGGGGGCCAGCATGGCCACAGCAGCCGCCCTGAGCCGCGGGTCGGTCAGGCTGTTGCCCGGACCTTGCCAGGGTGCAATGGCTGATGCTGGCATTTCACCTCTGCTTCCTGCCCAGGAAAGTCCGCCTGCGCCCAGCGCCGCAACCGCGCCACCTATTCCGATGACCCGAATGAACTGTCGTCTGGTTGGCATTGCCCTGCTCCTTTTTACATTCTGTGGAATATAAATAATATTCCCTGGAATTCTTTCAAGCGGAAAAATGCTGATTGCCTGCAAGAATGTTGAATCGTGAGCTAGTGTCGGTGTCTGACGTGCATGGAGATTTCGGATGGCAGACGTACGCCCCATCACCAGGGATGATGAAGCGGATTGGCGCAGGCTCTGGGCGCAGTATCTGGCGTTCTACGCAACCGATCTGGGCCCGGCAATCACCGACCATACCTGGGCGCGGATCTGCGAGCCGGAGTCGTCAATCAGAACCCTGGTTGTGATCCATGACGGTGCGATGGCCGGGTTCGCGACGCTGGTCCTGCATGAAGGCACCTGGACCCGCAGCCCGATCTGCTATCTGGAAGACCTCTGTGTCGATGAGGCTGTGCGGGGTACAGGCCTGGGCCGGGCCTTGCTTGACGGCTGTCTGGCGCTGGCACGGACAGAGGGCTGGTCACGCTTCTACTGGCATACGGACAGGAGCAACAGCCGCGCCCGTGCGCTCTATGACAGCTATGTCGCGGCAGATGACAGTGTGAAGTATCACATCACGCTGATCGAATGATGGCGGGCTGGTGCGATGGTGCGATTACTGACCCCGCTGTCCCGGTCAGACGTTGCGATTGACGCTGAGAGCCGCCGGGCGCTGGTAGGAATTGCGGGCCAGGGTAACCGTGCCGGTACGCCCGTTGGCGCCATACCCGTCCACCTGCCGCTGCCCTCGGTTGGCCTGCTCGGAGATGGATTGAACCAGCCCTTCGGTGATGGATTTCAGGCGCACCACACGCCGGGCATGGTCGCTCATCCTCTCTTCCAGGCAGGTGCCGACTTCGCGCAGGGCGTCGCGGTCTTCTTCGGAAAACTGTTCGCCAGAGGCGCGGGCTGTCTGCAGCGCCGTCACCTTGATCCGATAGTCGGCAACCAGGCCTTCCTTGCGCGCTTCCGTATCGGACAGGCGTTCGGGCCGACGCTTGTCCAGATGCGCGTTCTCGACCTCGATCAGTTCAATCAGGTCTGATGCGGTGTTGTAGAGTGCGGAAAGCCTGGGGTCGTTCAATCGCTTGCGTCGCTGCATCATCCAGCCTCCTGCGCTCTCAGTATTTCCTTGTAGATGGCATCGGCAATGCCGATCCCGCCCATTTCCGTCATCGACTTGCCGTACTGTTCGGCGACAAGTGACTGGTAGGCCGCCTCACCTTCGCCGCCGCCCATGACGCTGTCCGGGTCGATGCCCAGATTCATGCTCGACAGCATGGTGGACAGGAACATGGCCTCGAACGTCTCAGCCGTGTTGCGGGCCTGGGCTTCGCGTTCCGCTTTTGCCGGATTGGTGGCGGGCTGGTTTCCGTTCGCCTGGGCGATGGTCGCGGTCAGGGTGGCAGTGCTGTTGATCGGGTTCATCACATCACCTCGATTTCGGCCTGCAGCGCACCGGCTGTCTTGATGGTCTGCAGGATGGAGATCATGTCGCGCGGGCCAATGCCGAGGGCGTTCAGCCCATCGACCAGTTCCTGCAGGCTGACGCCGGGATTCAGCAACGTCAGCTTGCGATCTTCGCCCTCGTCGATGGTGATGGAAGTCCGGTCGACCGTTTCGGTCTCCCCCTGCGTTGCAAAGGCGTTCGGCTGACTGACCTGCGGGGTCTCGGTGACCGAGACCGTCAGGTTGCCCTGCGCAATCGCGACCTCATCGACGCGGACATCCTTGCCCATGACAATCACGCCGGCCTTTTCATCGATGACGATCTTGGCGGTCGTGTCCGTTTCGACGCGCACCTGTTCCACCTGAGCCAGCAGGCCGACCATGTCCGCGCGCTGCCCCTCCATGATGCCAAGCACCACGGTTGTCGGGTCGATGGCCTTGGCCTGCTTGCGACCAAGCTCGTTGTTGATGGCCTGCTCGACACGCAACGCTGTCGTCAGATCCGGGTTGCGCAGGCTCAGGCGCATCTGGCGCATCTGCACCAGCTCGAAACCGGTTTCGCGCTCGACAATGCCACCGCTGGAAATGCGGCCAACAGTCGGAATGTTCTTGGTGATGGTCTGCGCGTTGCCGGTCGCCGTGAAACCGCCAACGACTATCGGCCCCTGGGACACGGCATAGACCTCACCGTCGGCACCGAGCAGCGGCGTCACCAGCAAGGTACCGCCCAGCAGGCTTTCCGCATCGCCCATGGAATTGACAACCACGTCGATGCGCGAGCCCTGGCGGGCGAACGCCGGCAGGTCGGCAGTGACCATGACTGCCGCCACGTTCTCGGTATTGATGTTCTGATCACGGGTGTTGACGCCCATCCGTTCCAGCATCGCCTCCAGGCTCTGCTGCGTGAACGGGGAATTGCCGAGGGTGTCGCCCGTGCCCTGCAGACCCACGACCAGGCCATAGCCGACCAGCGGGTTGTCGCGAATGCCTTCGAACTCGACAATGTCCTTCAGGCGCACGTTGGCGGCACTGGCGGGCAGCACCAGCACGGCAGCGGCGATCACCAGGGTCATCAGGTGCAGGATCGCGGGGCGAAGGGGCATTGGTTTCATTCCTTACATTCTGCAGGTGCCGGAATGAATGCGAACCACATGCCAGCCGCCATGGCAATAAATACAGATACTTAGCGACGTCAATCGTTACCGAACGGTCGATATTGCCGGGCGCGGGCGGCAGTTATTGCCGGTCGCAAGACTTTGTTTACCCTGCTGGGTGATGCTGGTCCCATGAACCGGATCAGGACGACATCATGAAGATCGCGCGGAAAGGCCCAACTGGCCCGACAGGTGTCAGCCGCACCCCACGGCGCGCCAGCACGTCAGCTGAATCATTCCAGATTCCGGCCGCCCCTGGCGGCAGTGCAGAGCCCGCGCCGATGACGGGTCTGTCCGGTGCCACGGCCCCCGGCGCCGTTGTTCTGGCCCAGGTGGATGACGCCCCGGACAGGCGTCGGCAGCAGAACGCGATTCGTGCATCGGATATGCTGGATCGGCTTGATGACCTGCGCATCGGCATGCTGTCCGGCAGCCTCTCACCGAAGGTGCTGGAAGACCTGTCAGAGCAGCTGGCCAGCCAGCGCGAACAGGAAAATGACCCGGACGCCGCGGAAACACTGGACGCCATCGATCTGCGGGTCGCGGTAGAGCTGGCAAAATTACGCCGCTAGATCAGCGCTTTGACTGGTGATCCGGTAACCTGACTGTCATGATAAAAGGGGCTTGTGGCCGAATGTCACTCCCCCCTATATTGCGCCCGCTTTGGCCACGTCAGCAGTTGAGGACAGAGATGGGCATCCAGATACCCGACAACTACCGACCAAGCGCTCAGGAACCGTTCATGAATCCGGTTCAGAAGGAGTACTTCAGGAAGAAGCTCCTGCGGTGGCGGGAAGAGATATTGAAGGATTCACAGGAAACCATTCGCACGCTGCAGTCCGAGACGCAGCCTGTGTCGGACCTGAATGACCGTGCCTCGACCGAATCCGACCGTTCGCTGGAACTGCGTACCCGTGACCGGCAGCGCAAGCTGGTGTCCAAGATCGATTCCGCCTTGTTGCGGATCGAGAACGATACCTATGGCTATTGTGATGACACCGGCGATCCCATCAGCCTGAACCGGCTGGAAGCGCGCCCCGTTGCAACCCTCTCGCTGGAAGCCCAGGAACGACATGAGCGGCGGGAGAAGTCCTACCGCGACGAGTAGGACCCCTCCTCCGAGTTTCAGTCCGCAAGTACGGCGATTACCGATTTTCGGACGCTGTCCACAGACCTGTGGCGGCCACATCGCGAGCATAGTCCGCAAAGTCACGCGGCGGGCGACCCAACGCCCGCATCACACCATTTGTCAGGTGTGCGTTGCGGCCATCCAGAACCGTGGCCAACAAATAGTCGAGCATCCAGACCACATCCTTCGGCGCCCCTGATGCGGTGACTTCCGCAACGAATGCATCATGGGGCACGTCGACAAAGACGATCTGCCTGCCTGTTGCCGCTGTCAGGTCATCAGCAATATCGGCAAACGTCATCAGGCGCGGTCCAGTAACCTCATACACCTGTCCTGCATGCCCTGGCGCAGTCAGCGCAGCGACTACGACATCGGCGATGTCATCGGCATCGACAAATGGCTCCGGCACCTGACCTGCAGGCAAGGCAATCGCCCCTGCCACAACCATGTCCACGAAAGCGCCTTCAGAGAAGTTCTGATTGAACCAGCTGGCGCGCACGATGGTCCATTCCAAACCGCTTTCCTGCACGATCTGCTCACACGCCTGAGCCTCCGGCTCGCCGCGCCCGGACAGCAGGACTAGACGCTTTACACCACAGCCACGCGCCGCCTCCGCAAGTGCGCGGATGGCGTCCGATGCACCAGGCATCGCCAGATCGGGCGCATAGGTGATATAGACTGCTTCCACACCGGTCAGGCAGGCGCGCCATCCTGTTTCAACACTCCAGTCAAAGGACGGCACCGCCCCGCGGGAGCCCACCCGAACCGGCAAACCGCGGTCGGCCAGAAGTCGAGAAACGCGCCGTCCGGTCTTCCCGGTTCCGCCGAGGACGAGCGTCAGCCCTGCCATCGACGGTTCGTCTTGCAGCGCCGTGTCAGGCATATCGTCCGTGGGTGCAGTCTTGTGATCGAGGCTCATGGCTTGCTCCTTGATTTGTTTTCGCAAGCCGATTTCTATTGCCTTGTCGTGGGTCGATCTCGGCGCGATCCGCCAGAACTTTGACCTGATGCGCCAACGTCGGTCACCGCATCTGACAGATCATTCCCGCCCTGAAGTTGATGCCAGACGAAACGACCGGGGCGTCTGACCTGACCATCGCCTGAATGCGCGTGTGAACGCGCTCTGTTCGGAAAAACCCGTCAGGAACGCGACTTCAGTCAGCGCATAATCCGTTTCCCGCAACAGTTGCTCCGCCAGTTCCCGGCGCGACATGTCAACCTGCCACTGGAAAGTCTGACCAATATCCGCAAGCCGCCGCTGCAGGGTTCGCCCACTCATGCCCAGCTGTCGGGCCACATCGGAAACCATCGGGACACCTTCACTGAGTGAACGGGTCACCAGGCTACGTACCCGCCTTTCCAGCGTCTCATCACCCTGAAGCTGCGCCAGTTCCCCGGCCAGATGTGCCTCGAAGAAATTGGATATGCTGCGATCACCCAGCCGATTGGTGGCCTGCAGGACGTCATCCGAGACCCGAAATCCATCCCAATCCGCGTTGAAGACAGGTTCGCAGCCGAAATAGGCACGATGCCCCGAAAGGCAGGCCGGTGGTGCATGACCAAAACAGACAGCTTCCGCGCGAAACCGCTCGCCACAAACCTCGCGACTGATGGCAAAGATGCTGGCCAGAGTCGCCTCATTGGAAATCCGCATGCCCAGACGACGCTGACCTCGCCGTTCCAGGTGGAGGATTGCACCGCCATCAACCTTTTCCAACCTGTAGCCAGTCACACTGGTCAGAACCCGCGCGTAGCGGACTGCACGCTCATATGATCCCTGAAGCGTCAGAGCCGACTTCCAGGCCAGGCCAAAGGCGGCATAGTCGTCGCATGCCATTGTCGCGCCTACTCGCAATGGCAACGTCGTGCCATCAGGGTCTGACCGAACCACCCGTTCCAGAAGATCATAGTAGGTGCTTGCCGCTATCATCCTCGCCGGATCAGCTTCCTCAGCCCCCATTCCGACGGATGTCAGAAACGCGTACCGGGCCTGCGGGTCAGCGACCTGCAACAGCATCTTGCGCACGAAAAGCGATGTTACCTGTCCCATAGGCCTCTCTCGTGGCTCGCAGGATGATTGTTGTTCAGGCGGCGCGCACCTTGATCGGGAAGGCGCGGTAACCACGAAATCGTGCACGCCCGCCACGCGTGAAGTCACCATTGCGTTCGATGACCGGGAATCGCGCCAGCAAACGCTCGATGGCGATCCGCCCCTCCATCCGGGCAAGGGTATTGCCCAGACAGACATGCGCGCCCCAGCCAAATGCCAGATGGCGGTTCGGGGACCGCGCAATGTCCAGTTGATCCGGTAGCGCGAACACCTCCGGATCGCGATTTGCCGCGCCGATACCAAGATGAATCACCGTTCCGGGGTCGAGTTTCTCACCGCCGATGACCGTCTCGACAGTCACCCGCCTGTTCCCGAGCTGGTTGGAACTTTCGAAGCGCAGGAATTCCTCGAGCGCTGAATCCATCATGTCGGAATTGTCGCGCAATCGCTGCATCTGGTCGGGAAACGCCAACAGCGCCGCCGTACCGTTGCCGATCAGATTGGTCGTGGTCTCATGTCCGGCATTCAGCAGGAAGATGCAGTTCTGGATCAGTTCTTCCTCGGTCAGCCCCTCCCCGTCCACCCTGCCGCTGATCAGGCGGGACAGGATGTCGTCATCACGCAGGGCCGTCCGCCGTTCATCGATCAGGTCCTTAAGGTAGGCAGAGAAATTCTCCACTGCCAGATCGCCCCGCACCAGGTGGTCATCACTGATCACCGGCTCCAGCGCGCCAAGTATCGTCACCGCCCAGTCACGCAGCCTGTCCCTGTCGGCGACCGGCACGCCCAGCATGTCGCATATGACCCCCACCGGCAGGGCAAAGGCGAAGTCACCGATCAGGTCCAGCTCTCGCCGGTCTTCCGCGACATCCAGAAACCCGTCGACCATGGCAATGATCGACGGTTCCATCTGGCGCATGGCGCGCGGCGTGAACGCCTCTGCCAGCAGCCTCCGCACCCGCGTGTGCAATGGCGGGTCGTTGAAGACGAGGCTGGTCGTGTGGTGGCGATAGAGGCCGCCGTTTCCGAACTTCGGCCCGAACTCCTTCGTCTTGTCCGATGACATGCGGCGGTCCTTGTAGACCTCCAGCACGTCCGCATGCCGACTGAGAAACACCGACCCGTCCGGCATCCGATGCACTGGACTGTGGTCGCGCAACGCGTGATAGACCGGGAACGGATCATCCAGGAACACGGGCGTCAGCTTGTAGATATTGAACGCTTCAGCGGTCGCCACTGCTGCTCCGGCACTCATCTCATCGGGCCAGGAATCCGCCATCGACCGGCAGTTCGATACCGGTGACGTACTTGCCCGAATCCGCGACCAGATACAGCACCGCCTCGGCAATATCACGTGCCTCGCCGATCCGCCGCAACGGTGTCGCCCGGGTCATCCGCTTCTTCGCCACCTCCTCACCGAATTCCTGCAAGGTCGAATCCAGCATGCCGGTGTCGATGAATCCCGGATGCACGGAATTGATGCGGATCGGATAGCCCAGCGACGCGCACTCCACCGCGGCGGCCTTGGACAATGTCCGCAATCCGCCCTTCGACGCCGAATAGGCACCGATCATCGCCGCGCCCGCGATGCCATAGATCGAAGACGTGCTGACGATCGCGCCGCCATGCTGTTTCATGGCGCGAATGCCGTGCTTGATGCCCAGGAAGGCGCCATCGATGTTCACCGCCATGTGGGCCTGCCAGTCCGCCAACTCGATATCTTCCAGCGGGACGGTCTTGGGCCGCACACCGGCATTGTTGAACAGGATGCTGACTGTTCCGAATTCAGCGGCACGGGCGAAGGCCGCCTCCCACTGCGCCTCCACAGACACGTCATGGGCCATGAATGCTGCCGAGCCACCTGCCTTGTTGATTCCATCGGCCACGGCCTGCCCGGCGTCCACGGCGACGTCTGTCAGCAGTACCGACGCCCCTTCGGCGGCCAGCAATTCCGCCGTCGCGCGACCCAGCCCAGAACTTCCCCCGGTGACGATCGCCACCCTGTCTGCAACCCTGCCCATCGTGTCCTCCCATTAATGTACAGTTGACCAACCATAGTCCCTCAGCCAAAGACGCCAAAGCACGAACCTGCTTGAGATGGCAGGCATGTCGAGGCATCACCTGGGGAGGCACCAATGACCGATCTGATCCTGCACCACTATGACGGCTCACCGTTCGCCGAGAAGGTCCGACTGATGATGGGCCTGAAGGGGCTGACATGGCAGTCCGTGGACATTCCCTTCATCATGCCGAAGCCGGACCTGATGCCGCTCACCGGCGGCTATCGCAAGACACCGGTGCTGCAGATCGGTGCCGACATCTATTGCGACACCAAGCTGATTGCCGAGGAACTGGAACGCCGCCATCCATCACCCAGCCTGATGGCGGGCGGTCTTGGCCTGGCGCAGGCCGTTGCCGGGCTGGCGGAGAACGGCATGTTCTGGACCGTGGCAGGCTTTGTCATGGGCACCAATGCCGACAAGATGCCGGCCGCGTTTCATGAGGACCGGGCCAGGATGCGCGGGGCCACCAGCGTCAACATCGACCGCCTGAAGGCCGCCGCACCAGGTCACGCAGAACAGTTGAAGCCGCAACTGGCCTGGGCAGAGGACCTGATCACCAACGGAGGCATCTTCCTTGCGGGCGAGACTGCAGGCCTGGCTGATCTGACGCTCTATCACCCGCTCTGGTTCCTTGCCAACGGCGGGCGCAAGGTCCGCGCGATCATGGAACCCTTTCCTGCACTGGCCGGTTTCATGGAACGGGTCGCCGCCATCGGTCATGGCACCAGACATGACATGTCCGGCGCCGATGCACTGGCCATTGCCAAGGACGCCACCCCTGCTGAAACATCGGGTGTCGCCGGGAATGCAGAGGGCTGGCAGGCAGGCGATCAGGTCTCCATCACGCCCATGGACTACGCCCGCGACCCGGTTGTCGGCGCGCTCGTGACCTACAACGGGCAGGAGATCGCCGTGCAGCGCACGGATGACGCCGTCGGCGACGTGACGGTCCACTTCCCGCGTGTAGGCTTCGCCATTCGCGCCACCGCGTAATTTGAGAACCACACGAGAACTCGGAGAATCACATGTTCATTGCCGGAGCCTGGACCGAAGCTGCATCGGCCAAGACCTTCCCCGTCATCAACCCGGCGACGGGCGAGACCATCACGGAAGTACCTGACGGCGACCGTGATGCCGCCAGACGCGCCATCGACGCCGCGCACGATGCCTTCCGGGGCTGGGCCGCCACCACGGCCTATGAACGCTCTGCCATCCTGCGGCGTGCCTATGACCTGATGCTGGAGCGCAAGGAGCATCTGGCCCGCACGATGACGGAAGAACAGGGCAAGCCGATCCGCGCCGCGCGCACCGAAGTCCAGTACGGCGCCGACTTCCTGCTCTGGTTTTCCGAGGAAGCCAAGCGGAACTATGGCGAAACCATCCCCTCGCCCCGTGCCGACCAGCGCTTCATCGTGCTGCATCAGCCAGTGGGCGTGGTGGCCGCGATCACGCCGTGGAACTATCCCGTATCCATGATCACCCGGAAGGTCGGACCGGCGCTGGCCGCAGGCTGTACCGTTGTCCTGAAACCTGCTGAGGCGACGCCGCTCTGTGCCATCGAGATCTTCAAGATCCTGGCCGAGGCCGGTGTCCCCGATGGGGTGATCAATCTGGTAACGGCGCTGGACCCGAAACCGATCGGTGACGAGTTCACCACCAACCCGAAGGTGCGGAAACTGACCTTCACCGGCTCCACTGCCGTGGGACGGATGCTGGCCGGGCAGGCCGCCGCCAACATGAAGCGGGTGTCGTGCGAACTGGGCGGCCATGCGCCGTTCCTGGTGTTCAAGGACGCCGATCCCGTGCATGCCGCGAAGGGTGCACAGCTGGTGAAGTTCCTCAATACCGGTCAGGCCTGCATCAGCCCCAACCGCCTGTATGTCCACAGTTCCATCGCCGACGACTTCACCGGTACGTTGGCCGATCGGGTGTCGAAGATGAAGGCCGGGTCCGGCTTTGACGACGGCGTCGCCATCGGCCCGCTGGTCAATGCCAAGGCCGTGGACAAGGTGGCCCGCCAGGTCGATGACGCCCGCGACAAGGGCGCGGAGGTCGTGCTCGGCGGCAAGCGCCTGACCGACGGCGCGTTGGGACAGGGCTATTTCTACGCCCCCACGATCCTGACCGGCGTCACTGCCGGCATGGACATCTATCGGGAAGAAACCTTTGGCCCCGTCGCCCCCATCATCCCCTTCGATGATGAGGAAGAGGCCCTGACCCTGGCCAACGACACGCACTATGGCCTGGCCGCCTATGTTTATACCCGCGACATCGGCCGCGCGTTCCGCATGTTCGAAGGTCTGGATTTCGGGATCATCGGCGTCAACGACATCAACCCCAGCGCCGCCGCCGCCCCCTTCGGTGGCATGAAGGATTCCGGCATGGGCCGGGAAGGTGCCCGCGAAGGCATCGCCGAGTATCTGGAGACGAAACTGGGCGGGTTCTCCATCTGATCGCACCCGATGTGTGACAGGCCGGACAAGCGGTGACGTCAATGCCCGGTTGTCACGCTGGCAGCTTGAACGAAGCACAGCATCGCCCCCTTTCGGGCGCGGATGCTGTGCTTCGGCTCAGTCTTGTCGTGCAAGCGACAGATCAGGTATCCGCCGCCTCACCGATATTGTCGACGCCGCGCTGTTCAACGACGTTGGTCAGCCAGTCGGCATCCATTTCCGGCACCGATGACAGCAGCAGATCCGTGTAGGCGTGGTGCGGCGGCTTGAACATCTCGTTCTTCGGCCCCTGCTCCACAACCTCACCCTCCTTCATAACCACGACCTCATCGGCGATGGAACGCACCGTCGCGAGATCATGGGTGATGAACATGTAGGCCAGGTTGAGTTCCTTCTGCAGCCGGTCCAGCAGCTTCAGGATACCCTCCGCCACCAGCTGATCCAGCGCGCTCGTCACCTCGTCACAGATGATGAACGTCGGGTCGGCGGCCAGTGCCCGGGCGATGCCGATGCGCTGCTTCTGCCCGCCCGAAAGCTCCGGCGGATAACGGTTGTAGTACTTCGACGGTTCCAGCTCGATCAGGTCCAGCAGTTCATCGACGCGGGCCTTCAGCGCCGTGCCTTTCAGACCACCGTAGAACGCGGCGGGCCGACCGATGATCTCACTGATGAGCACCTTCGGGTTCAGCGCCGTGTCGGCCATCTGATAGATCATCTGGGCCTGACGCAGCTGGTCCTTGCTGCGCTTGCGGTAATCGGCTGGAAGCTCCTCACCATTGAACAGGATCGACCCCTTGGTGGGGGGCAGCAGCCCGGTGATGCAGCGCGCCGTCGTCGACTTGCCCGAACCGGACTCGCCCACGACCGCAACCGTCATGCCCGCATAGATGTCGAAGGACACGTTCTTCAGCACCGGAACCGGGCCGTAGGACGCATCGATATTCTTCACCGACACCACTGGAATGGCATCACCAGCGGGGCGGGACTTCTGATCCCGCTTGAAGCTGCGCACCGCCCAGAGCGACTTCGTATAGTCCTCCTTGGGTGATTCCAGCATGGAGCGGGTATCGGATTCCTCCACCTCATCGCCCTTCAGCAGCACCTTGATGGTGTCAGCCATCTGCGCGACCACGGCCAGGTCATGGGTGATGTAGATCGCGGCGGTGTCGAACTGATCCACGATGTCGCGGATCGCCAGCAGCACTTCGATCTGTGTCGTCACGTCCAGCGCCGTCGTCGGCTCATCAAAGATGATGAGGTCCGGACGGCAGGCCATCGCCATGGCGGTCATCGCACGCTGCAGCTGGCCACCCGACACCTGATGCGGATAGCGGAAGCCGATTTCACGCGGGTTCGGCAACCGGAGCTTCTCGTAAAGCTCCATCGCGTCTTCCTGGCTCTCCATGCGCTTCTTGATGCGATAGTGAACCGGGGTTTCCGTGTGCTGATCGATCAGCCGGTGTGCCGGATTGAACGATGCGGCAGCAGACTGTGCGACATAGGCAATACGCGACCCGCGCAACGCGCGCTTGTCCGATTCCGGTGTCGTGGTCAGTTCAATGCCATCGAATTCGACCGACCCTGCCGAGATCCGGCAGCCGTCACGGGCATAGCCCATGGCGGCCAGACCGATCGTGGACTTGCCCGCACCGGACTCCCCGATCAGGCCCATGACCTCCCCCCTGTGCAGGGTCAGGTCAATTCCGTGGACGATCTCCACCCACTTCTCGTCGGAGTAGCCTTCGATCCGGAGGTCTCGGATTTCAAGCAGGACGTTTTTCTTGTTGTCTTCCATCTGCCATCACTCCTTCAGGCCGGACGACCGGTACAGCATCCAGTCGACGACAAAGTTCACCGAGACGGTCAGCAGCGCGATGGCTGCCGCCGGGATCAGCGGTGTGATCTCACCAAACGAGATCAGGGTGGCGTTTTCCCGCACCATGGAACCCCAGTCCGCCGTCGGCGGCTGGATACCCAGGCCAAGGAACGACAGGCCAGCGATCAACAGGAACACGAAGCAGAATTCCAGACCGAACTCGGCAATCAGCGGAGCCATGGAGTTCGGCAGGATTTCACGACGGATGAGGTAGAAGATCCCTTCCCCCCGCAAACGCGCCGCTTCGATGTAGTCCATGACCACGATGTTGCCCGCAACCGCCCGCGTCAGTCTGAAGACCCGTGGCGAGTAGATGACCGCCACGATGCAGATCATGACGAACATGTTGGTGCCGAAGATCGACAGGATCAGCAGCGCGAAGATCAGCGACGGGATCGACATGATGACGTCGGCGAACCGGCCCATGAACTGGTCGAACCAGCCACCAAGCGTTGCCGCCATCAAACCCGCGAAGGCACCCATGACGAAGGCCGCGATCGTCGCGACCAGGGCCAGGCCCACGGTGTTCCGTGCGCCATAGATCAGGCGGCTGAACAGGTCACGACCAAGCTGATCACCACCCAGCAACATGTTCTCGTCCGCGGGTGCAAATGCTTCCGTGATGATTTCCGCTTCGCCGAACGGGGCAATGATCGGTGCGAATATCCCCGCGATCGCATAGACGCCGATGACGAACAGCCCGAAGGTCGCTGTCAGCGGTGCCGTGCGGAACGCCTTGGCAATTTCGCGCGGCAGGACGATGACCAGGAACTCACGGAAGGCATAGGCCGTGCCCGCCGCCAGCGCGAGGGCACAGGCCGCAAGCGTGATGTTCCAGAGCCAGGACTCGCCACCCACAATGCCCACGACGAAGGACACGAGCGTGAGAGAGAAGAGCAGCATGAACGCGCCGCGCTTGTTGGTATATGCCGCGACACACGAAGCGCCGATCAGCAGGGCGTAATAGCCAATGACAAAGTAATTCATGACCTGCCCCTCACTTCTTGTACCGCAGGCGCGGATTGGTGAGGATCGCGCCCACGTCCGCCGCCAGGTTCAACAGGATGAAGGTTGCTGCAAAGATCAGGCAGCAGGCCTGCACCACGGGGAAGTCACGCTTCGTCACCGCATCGACCAGCAACTGGCCGATACCCGGATAGACGAACACCACCTCGACCAGCACCACGCCGGTGATCAGATAGGCCAGGTTCAGCGCGACAACATTGATGATCGGCGCCCAGGCGTTCGGCAGTGCGTGCTTGATGATGACACGCCATGCCGGCATGCCCTTCACCCGCGCCATCTCGATATAGGGCGAGGCAAGCAGGCTGATGATGGCGGCGCGGGTCATGCGCATCATGTGCGCCACGACAACCAGCACCATGGTCAGTGCTGGCAGGAACGTTCTGTCCAGCAATTCGAAGAACGTCATGTCCGTACTCAGCTTGGCAATCGCGGGGAAGGCCCCGGTCTTCACCGACAGATACAGGATCAGGATGTAGCCGAGGAAGAACTCGGGCGACGAGATCGACGTCAGCGTCATGACATTGGCCACGCGGTCGAAGATCGTGTTGCGCAGCAGGGCAACGAGAACACCGAGGGCGATGGCGATGGGAACCGCGATCACGGCCGCATAGGCGGCCAGAAACAGGGTGTTCAGGAAGCGCGGCGCGATAGCCTCCGCCACGGATGTCTGGGACACGACGGATACGCCGAAATCGCCAACAACCGCACCGGCCAACCATTCGAGGTAACGGACGGGGGCCGGATCGTTCAGACCCATCTGCTCCCGCAAGGCTGCAAGGTTTTCTTCTGTCGCGCCCTGTCCCAACACCGCCTGGGCTATATCGCCCGGCAGCAGTTCGACTGCCCCGAAAATGATGATTGAAATCACGAGCAGTGTGATCAATCCCAATCCGAGGCGCTTGAGCACGATGTTGACTACATCGCCCATGACACGTCCCCCTCTGGATACGTCTGAAATCGTCCCTGTTTCACCGACCTCGTCGGCAGCTCATTCATTATTGCCGGTTTGACCGGCGTTCTTTGATTGTCAGCCACAGTTCCCGAACTGCGGCTTTCCCCTGTCCCACAGTGTGGAACAGCCCCGGGACACTTGTCCATCCCGATCCGGCGCATTCAGGCAATCAGTGTTCCATTTGCGACATGTCGCCCATCAAGTCTGCTGCTCGGAGCGTCTGCATGACCGAGCCGGAATCGAAACGGGCCCCCGGAGAATCCACCGGAGGCCCGTTCATCGATCATTCACACGGCAAGAGGCCGAGTGCTGGTATCAGGCGCAATCAGCCCTCGAACCACCAGCGGCTGACACCGCGGGCGCCGTCGACCTGCCAGCTGGCTGCCAGCTTCGGACCATGCATCACGTTCTTGCGGCGTGCATAGACGAAGTTGGTGAACATCGGAATGATGGTCCCGCCATCGTCGCGTGCCAGAATCTGCATCTCGCGATACATTTCGGCCCGCTTGGCCTGGTCCAGTTCCGCCTTCGCCTTCAGCAGCAACTCGTTGAAGCGCGCATTCTGCCAGCGGCTTTCGTTCCAGGCGGCGTCATCCTTGTAGGCAAGGCTGAGCATCACGTCCGGTGTCGGGCGCGCGCCCCACTGCACCATGCAGAACGGCTTCTTCAGCCAGACGTCGGAGTAGTAGCCGTCGTTCGGTTCGCGCACGACATTGATGTTGATACCGGCCTTCTTGGCCTGTTCGGCATACAGCACACACATGTCGACAGCGCCCGAATAGACACTGTCCGCGGAGGACAGGTTGATCGACAGACCTTCGTGACCCGCCTTCTTCAGCAGGGACTTGGCCTGATCCGGATCGTACGTGCGCTGCGGCAGGTCCGCCCAGTACGGCATGTTCGGCGACACGTGCGCATCGTTCCCCGGGATCGCCGTACCAAAGGCGATCTTCTTGATGATCTCCTCACGGTCCATGGCCAGTTTCAGCGCCATGCGGACATCGACATTGTCGAACGGTGCCGTATCACAATGCATCGGCATGGTGATCGCAGCACCACTCGGCACATTGTCGACTTCGATGTTGCGGTCCCGCTTCAGCAGGCTGAGGGTCTTCAGATCGACCGCCGTCACCGCATCGACATCCGCTGTCACCAGCGCTGTCTGGCGGGCATTCGGGTCGTTGAGGACCAGGATCTCGGCTGCATCGAAATAGGCACCTTCGCCATGCCAGCCATCGTGGCGGGTCAGTTCGTAGCTGACGCCGAATTCGGCGTTGTCCAGCTTGTACGGACCGGAACCGTCACCCGACTGCCAGTTGAGGCTGCCGTCGGCATTCGCGGGGCAGATGGCAAGATGATAATCGGTCAGCAGCCACGGCAGATCGGCATTGCCGGATGCCAGCTTGAAGGTCACGCCATTGCTGCCGGTCTTCACGATGTCGCTCACGTCCTTCAGCAGCGCCTTCGCCGCCGAGGTGCTCTTGTCGCCGCGATGATGATTCATCGATGCAATGACATCATCCTGCGTCACCGGCTTGCCGCTGTGGAAGCTGGCACCGGAAACGATCTCGAATGTCCATTCCTTCGCGTCCGGCGAAGCGGACCAGGACGTGGCGAGATCACCACCCAGGGTGTTGTCGGAATTGATCTGCGTCAGATAGCTGCGGAACGTGTGCGCCAGCTGGATCATGGAGAACGTGACATACGTTCCCGGATCATGCGTGTCGCCGGTATTGCCGTCATGCGCGCCAAGGCGGAACTTGCCGCCCTTCTTCGGTGCCGCCATCGCGACCTTCGACGACCATGCGCCCGTTGCGACCGCGCCAGCGACGCCGGCAGCAGATGCATAGCGCATGAAATCACGGCGGGACAGCCGACCGAGCCGCGCTTCCTTCACCATGCGTTCGATCAGTTCCGGATCAAGATTCCCTGACATTCATAGCCTCCTTTGAGCCCTGTTGGCGGGCACTTTTCTGGTTCCGTTCTCGTTTCACCGTAGCACCCGGAGGCCGACTTGTCTGCCCGCCAGTTGGGTGCACTATCCAAACTGCGACCGATCCTTGGACAGATCGAGACACAGTTCAACCCGTCGAAACCGCGCAGTCAGCTTAAACTTTCGACAATTCGTCTGGTTGTCTCAGGCAAGGCAAGCACATGTCGCAAATGGACGTGTTCGCCAGATGACCACAGCCATAGTAACGTCCGGTATTCCGGCATCAGGATCCCCTGCGAACCTGCCGGCAACAACGGAGTTTTCGCGTGTCAGGTCCGACCGAACGCAAGGGTGTCTGGAAATCCGGCAAGGGCAAGGGTCGCCGCACGCCAAAGGGCAGGCAACTGGATGATGGTGCGCTTGCCGATGTACATGCCCTGCTGGGCGACAGGCCAAGACGCCGCGACCTGCTGATCGAATTCCTGCACCTGATCCAGGACAGCCATGGATGCCTGTCTGCAGCCCATCTGCGCGCACTGGCGGACGAATTGCGCCTGTCCATGGCAGAAGTGTTCGAGGTCGCCAGCTTCTACGCCCATTTCGACATCGTGAAGGAAGACGAGACAGCGCCGCCGCCGCTCACCATCCGGGTATGCGACTCCCTGTCGTGCGAAATGGCGGGTGCACAGCAGCTGATGCAGAACCTGCGGAACGGCCTGGCACCGGATCTGGTACGTGTGCTGCGCGCGCCCTGCATGGGCCGCTGTGATACGGCCCCGACGCTTGAAATCGGCCACAACCACATTGATCAAGCGGACCTGGCCAGGGTCGAGGCAGCCATCGCTGCTGGTGACGTTCACGCGCGCGTGCCGGAATACGAGACCTACCGCGCCTATCGTGACCTGGGCGGCTACGGCACGCTGAACACTCTCCGCGATGGAGCCATGACGCCCGACGCGGTGCAGGACGTGATCGGGCAATCCGGCCTGCGTGGCCTGGGTGGTGCCGGTTTCCCGTCCGGCAAGAAATGGTCATTCGTTCGGGGCAACGCCGGGCCGCGTTACCTCGCGGTCAACGGCGATGAGGGCGAACCCGGGACCTTCAAGGACCGCCATTATCTTGAAAGACAGCCACACCTGTTCCTGGAAGGCACCCTGATCGCGGCATGGGCAGTCGATGCCGCGCAGGTCTTCATCTACATGCGCGACGAATACCCCGCGGTGCTTGAAATCCTGCGGCGCGAGATCGCCGCGCTGGAGGACGCCGGTATCATCGACGTCGGCCATATCGATCTCCGTCGTGGTGCCGGTGCCTATATCTGTGGCGAGGAGAGTGCCATGATCGAAAGCATCGAAGGCAAGCGCGGCTTGCCCCGTCACCGCCCGCCCTATGTGGCGGAGGTCGGCGTCTTCGGTCGTCCGACCCTGGTCCACAATGTGGAGACCCTGCACTGGATCGCCCGGATCATGCGCGAAGGTCCTGAAATCCTGAACGGCGTGGAACACAACGGACGGAAAGGCCTGCGATCCTACTCGGTATCCGGGCGGGTCCGGGAACCGGGCGTGAAGCTGTTGCCCGCCGGGTCCACGATCCTGGACATCATCGACGCCTGTGGCGGCATGCTGGATGGCCATCGCTTCAAGGCCTATCAGCCCGGTGGTCCGTCTTCCGGCCTGCTTCCGGCGCACCTGAACGATGTGCCGCTGGATTTCGATACCCTGCAACCGCACGGGTCATTCATCGGGTCGGCAGCGGTTGTCGTGCTGTCGGATCATGACAGCGCCCGCGCGGCAGCACTGAACATGCTGCGGTTCTTCGAGGATGAGAGTTGCGGCCAGTGCACCCCCTGCCGGGTTGGCTGCGAGAAGGCCGTGAAGCTGATGCAGGCCGACCAGTGGGACAAGGGCCTGCTGGAAGAACTCATCCAGACGATGGCTGACGCATCCATCTGTGGCCTGGGTCAGGCGGCCCCGAACCCGATCCGCCTGACCATGAAACATTTCCCGGAGGAGATCTGAACCATGACCGATCAGATCACGTTCTCGCTGGATGGCCAGGCTGTCTCGGCTGCACCAGATGAATCCATCTGGGACGTCGCGAAGCGGACCGGCACGCTGATCCCGCATCTGTGCCATGCGGATCAGCCCGGATACCACGCGGATGGCAATTGTCGCGCCTGCATGGTCGAGATCGATGGGGAACGCACCCTCGCCGCGTCCTGCATCCGCACCCCGACCGACGGAATGGTCGTCCAGACAGCCACCGACCGTGCCGAGAAAGCCCGGAAATCAGTGATCGAGATGCTGCTGGCTGATCAGCCGGAACGGGAACAGGCCCACGACCGGTCATCGCATTTCTGGCAGATGGCCGACATGCAGGGCGTCTCGGAAAGCCGCTACCCCGCGCTGGAAGCGGACCGTGTGCCCCTGCTGGATGGGTCGCACGTGGCAATGCGGGTCAATCTGGATGCCTGCATTCACTGCAACCTCTGTGTCCGGGCCTGCCGTGACGTGCAGGTGAATGACGTGATCGGCATGGCATTTCGCGGCCACGACGCCGCGATCACCTTCGACTTCGATGACCCGATGGGCGACAGCACCTGCGTTGCCTGCGGGGAATGCGTCCAGGCCTGCCCCACCGGCGCGCTGATGCCTGCGATGGCTGTTGATGCGGCCGAGACCGGGGATTCAGCCGCCTTCGACCGGGAAGTCAAATCCGTCTGCCCCTATTGCGGTGTCGGCTGTCAGTTGAGCTTCAAGATCCGCGACGACCGCATCGCCTGGGTGGATGGCGTCGATGGCCCGGCGAATGAACAGCGCCTGTGTGTGAAGGGACGTTTCGGGTTCGACTACGTGGATCATCCCCATCGCCTGACAAGGCCCCTGATCCGCCGCGAAGATGCCCCGGCCAAGGGACTGAACGTGGATCCGTCCGATCTTTCCACCCACTTCCGCGAAGCCACATGGGAAGAGGCTCTGGATCGGGCGGCTGGCGGCATGGCGCGGCTGCGTGACAGCGCATCGGGCCGGGCGATCGCCGGTTTCGGCTCCGCCAAATGCTCCAATGAAGAGGCGTATCTGTTCCAGAAGCTGATCCGTCAGGGGTTCGGTCACAACAATGTCGATCACTGCACACGCCTTTGCCACGCATCATCGGTTGCCGCGCTGATGGAGAATGTCGGCTCAGGCGCCGTCACTGCGACCTTCAACGAGATCGAGAACGCCGACTGCGCGATTGTCATCGGCGCCAACCCGGTGGAGAACCACCCGGTCGCGGCAACCTACTTCAAGCAGTTCGCCAGGCGCGGCGGCAAGCTGATCGTCATGGACCCCCGCGGCGTCGGTCTGGGTCGCCACGCCACGCACATGCTCCGGTTCCGCGCCGGGTCAGACGTGTCGATGCTGAACGCGATCATGCATGTGATCATCGAAGAGGAACTCTACGACCGCCAGTTCATCGAAGGCTTCACCGAGAACTGGGATGCCATGAAGGCGCATCTGGCCGACTTCCCGCCCGAGAAGATGGCCGACGTCTGTGGCATCGAGGCGGAAACCCTGCGCGCCGTTGCGCGGGAGTTCGCCAACGCCAGGGCGGGCATGATCTTCTGGGGCATGGGTATTTCCCAGCACATCCATGGCACCGACAACTCGCGTTGCCTGATCTCGCTGGCGCTGATGTGCGGTCATGTCGGTCGGCCCGGATCCGGTCTGCATCCGCTGCGTGGTCAGAACAACGTGCAGGGCGCGTCCGATGCCGGGCTGATCCCGATGTTCCTGCCGGACTACCAGACCGTGACCGACGACGGCGTGCGGTCAATGTTCAACGACATCTGGCAGAGTGACCGGGACTTCTCCGCCGAAAAGGGCCTGACGGTCGTGGAGATCATGGACGCGGTCCATGCCGGCGACATTCGCGGCATGTACATCATGGGTGAGAACCCCGCCATGTCGGACCCGGACGTGGAACATGCCCGCGACGCGCTGGCAAAGCTGGAACATCTGGTGGTGCAGGACATCTTCCTGACCGAGACCGCCAACTATGCCGACGTGATCCTGCCCGCGACAGCATGGGCGGAGAAGACCGGTACCGTGACCAACACCAACCGCCAGGTACAACTTGGCCGCCCCGCGGTGGCAGCACCGGGGGAGGCAAGGCCCGACTGGTGGATCACCATCGAGATCGCGCGCCGCGTTGGCCTGAACTGGACCTACACGCACCCGCGTGAGGTCTTCAACGAGATGAAGCGATCGATGAAATCGTTCGACAACATCACCTGGGAACGGCTGGAGGCCGAGGCTGCGGTCACCTATCCCAGCCTGAGTCCGGAAGACCCCGGTCAGGCCATCATGTTCGGTGACGGTTTCCCGCGCGCGGGCGGGCGGGCACGGTTCACGCCCGCCAGCGTCGTGGCGCCCGACGAGGTGCCGGACCTGGAATATCCGTTCGTGCTGATTACCGGTCGGCAGCTGGAACACTGGCACACGGGGTCGATGACCCGGCGCACCGGCGTGCTCGACATGCTGGAGCCGGAAGCCACCTGTTCGCTGCATCCGAAGACCATTCGCGACCTGGGCATCCAGCCAGGCGACCTTGTGCGCCTGACCACCCGGCGCGGCAGCCTGACCGTCATGGCACGGGCGGACAGGGCGGTATCGGAAGGCAATGTCTTCATGCCCTTCGCCTTCGTGGAGGCTGCGGCCAACACCCTGACAAATCCGGCACTAGACCCCTACGGAAAGATCCCCGAGTTCAAGTTCTCTGCCGTGCGTGTCGAAGCCGCGACGGAAACCGTCGCAGCGGAATAGGCCTCGGAGCGATTTGGCGTCTAGACCGGTAGCAAGACAACGGACGGCAAGACCCCCTCCGTGAAACCAACCAGACCCAGGGAGTCCGCGAGCCATGGCACACATGAGCGACATTGAAATTGCCCGCGCTGCGACCAAGCAGCCGATCCAGGCCATCGGCGCGAAGCTGGATATCCCGACCGAGGCGCTGCTGCCCTATGGCCATGACAAGGCCAAGATCTCGCAGGACTTCATCAACGCACAGGCCGACAAGCCGAACGGGCGGCTGATCCTGGTGACCGCCGTGAACCCGACCCCGGCAGGTGAAGGCAAGACCACTACCACCGTTGGCCTGGGTGACGGCCTGAACGCCATCGGCAAGCGCGCCGCGATCTGCATCCGCGAGGCATCCCTCGGCCCCTGCTTCGGCATGAAGGGTGGTGCAGCAGGCGGTGGCTACGCCCAGGTGATCCCGATGGAGGACATCAACCTCCATTTCACCGGCGACTTTCACGCCATCACGTCAGCCCACAACCTGCTGTCGGCCATGATCGACAACCATATTCACTGGGGCAACGACCTGGGCATCGATGCCCGCCGCGTCGCCTGGCGTCGCGTGCTGGACATGAACGACCGCGCCCTGCGCGATGTGGTCCTGAGCCTTGGCGGCATAGGCAACGGATTCCCCAGGCAAAGCGGTTTCGACATCACCGTGGCATCCGAAGTCATGGCCATCCTGTGCCTCGCCACCAATCTGGAAGACCTGCAGCAGCGCCTGGGCGACATCATCATCGCCTACCGCCGCGACCGCACGCCGATCTATTGCCGCGACCTGAAGGCCGACGGCGCAATGACCGTGCTGCTGAAGGATGCGACGCAGCCCAATCTGGTGCAGACGCTGGAGAACAATCCCGCCTTCGTGCATGGCGGCCCGTTCGCCAATATCGCGCATGGCTGCAACTCCGTCGCCGCGACCCAGACCGCGCTGAAGCTTGCGGACTATGTGGTGACAGAGGCCGGTTTCGGTGCCGATCTTGGTGCCGAGAAATTCATGAACATCAAGTGCCGCAAGGCTGGTCTGGCTCCGGACGCCGTGGTCATCGTCGCCACCGTGCGCGCCATGAAGATGAATGGCGGCGTCGCCAAGGATGACCTGGGGACCGAAGACGTCAATGCGGTGAAGAAAGGCTGTGCCAACCTGGGCCGCCATATCGAGAACGTGAAGTCATTCGGTGTTCCTGCAGTGGTCGCCATCAATCATTTCGTTGCCGACACGGATGCAGAGATCGAAGCCGTGAAGACCTATGTGGAATCCATGGGGTCGGAGGCCATTGTCTGCCGTCACTGGGCCAAGGGTTCCGCCGGTATCCTGGATCTGGCGCATCGCGTGGTGGAGATTGCCGACAGCGGCATGTCCCAGTTCAGCCCGCTCTATCCTGACGAGATGCCGCTGTTCGAAAAGATCGAGACCATCGCCAAACGCATCTATCGCGCGGACGAGGTCCTGGCCGAGAAGTCCATCCGCAGCCAGTTGCGCAAATGGGAAGCCGATGGCTACGGCCATCTGCCGGTCTGCATGGCCAAGACCCAGTACAGCTTCTCGACCGACCCTAACCTGCGCGGCGCGCCGACCGGCCACTCCCTGCCCGTCCGCGAAGTCCGCCTGTCTGCCGGTGCCGGTTTCATCGTCGTCATCTGCGGTGAGGTCATGACCATGCCGGGCCTGCCAAAGGTCCCGGCGGCCGAACAGATCATGCTGAACGACGCGGGTGATATCGAAGGCCTGTTCTGACGCGACGGGTTGGCCTTCGGGGATCGGCAGAGGCGCACCAACCCGTCATCCCGGACAAGCGCAGCGCCGATCCGGGATGACGGGTTGGTGCGCCAGTACGATCTCCAGAAGTGTGGACCCCGTGTCTTCGCACGGGGTGACAGCTGATGCTTCGGATCGATCGCAGGAAAAGGCGTCAGCAGCCTGTCTTGCCATCACCTCAACTGTCATCCCGGACAAGCGCAGCGCCGATCCGGGATCCACGCTGTTGCGCGCCAGTACGATCTCCAGAAGTGTGGACCCCGTGTCTTCGCACGGGGTGACAATTGGGTCCGACGAACACCTCCTGATCGTGCCGGTCACCCCGGCCAGATCAGTTCCAGGCGGATTCCGCCGGGCTCCTGAAACATCATGTGCTTGCGTGGGCCGGCGCCGACCAGTTCAGGCAGGAATTCGATTTTGACGCCCGGCCAGTTCCGGACCTTTCCGGCCAGCGCGTTCAGGACCGCCTCCGTCTCGACCTCGATCGCCAGATGATGCAGCCCGATGTTGGCGCGGCGGTCGAAATCGATGACGTCATTGGCGTGATCCACCTGCCACAGCGTCAGGCGCAGCTTGCCATCGGTCACCGCGTTGCGTGGATAGCTGTCATCGCGTGCCAGTTCTTCCCAGCCGAGAACACGGGTGAAGAAGTCCGTCGTGGCATCGAGATCACGCACCGACAGGCCGAGATGATTCAGTCCGACGGTCTGGCTCATCGGGCAACCTCCATGCTTGCGGAAACGGCAGGTATCAGTGGGCGTCGGCCCAGCTTTGTCCCTGCCCGGCTTCCACCACCAGCGGCACGGACAGGTAAGCGGCGCGTTCCATGACCTGCTTGACGGTGGCGATGGTCTCTTCCACCTCCGCATCCGGGGCTTCAAAGATCAGTTCATCGTGCACCTGCAACAGCATCCGCGCCTTCAGCCCCGCGCTGGCCAGACCATCGGGAATGCGGATCATGGCGCGCTTGATGACATCAGCGGCCGTGCCCTGGATGGGTGCATTGATCGCGGCCCGTTCCGAAAAGCTGCGCATGGCCGGGTTCTTGTCCTTGATGCCGCGCAGATGGACGCGCCGCCCGAACAGGGTCTCCACGGAGCCATCCTCCCGCGCCTGGGCCTTGGTCCGGTCCATGTAGTCCTTCACACCCGGATACCGCTCGAAATAGGCATCGATGAACTGCCTCGCCTCGCCCTGCGGAATCTGAAGCTGCCGCGCCAGGCCAAAGGCGGAAATGCCGTAGATGATGCCGAAGTTGATCGCCTTGGCGCGACGACGGGTGGCCCCGTCCATGTCAGCCAGTGGCACCCCGAACACCTGTGATGCGGTCAGGGCATGAATGTCCACGCCCTCGGCAAATGCCTGTTTCAGCGCGTCGATTCCGGCGATGTCAGCCAGGATGCGCAGTTCGATCTGGCTGTAGTCGGCAGAGATCAGCGTGTGGCCTTCCTCTGCGATGAAGGCGGTGCGGATCTTCCGTCCCTCCTCCGTCCGGATCGGGATGTTCTGCAGGTTCGGGTCGGATGATGACAGCCGTCCCGTGGCCGCGCCCGCCATGTGATAGGCGGTATGAACCCGGCCCGTGCGAGGATTGATCTCCCGCGGCAGGGCATCGGTGTAGGTGGATTTCAGCTTGGTCAGTTGCCGCCAATCCAGCACCCGGCGTGCCAGGTCAACACCCTGAGCGGCCAGGTCTTCCAGCACTTCCGCACCGGTCTGATAGGCACCGGTCTTGGTCTTCTTGCCGCCGGACAGGCTCATCTTGTCGAACAGTATCTCACCCAGCTGCTTCGGGCTGCCGACGTTGAACTCCTCCCCCGCCAGCACGTGGACTTCCCTTTCGATCTCGGCGGCGCGCTGTTCGAAATCCGCCGACATGGCCTCCAGAATACCGCGATCCACCTTGATCCCGGCCTGTTCCATGCTTGCAATCACCGGCACCAGCGGCCGCTCGATGGTCTCATACAGGCCAACCATGCGGTCATGTACCAGACGAGGCTTCAGCAGTTCCCACAGGCGCAGGGTGATGTCCGCATCCTCCGCCGCATAGTCCAGCGCCTTGTCGAGTGGCACCCGGTCGAAGGTGATCTGCGATTTCCCCGTGCCCGCAACCTCCTTGTAGGGGATCGGCGTGTGACCCAGATGCAGCTTCGCCAGTTCATCCATGCCATGGCCGTGCTGCCCGGCGTCGAGCACGAACGACAACAGCATGGTGTCATCGATGGGGTGCAGCGGAACACCGGCCAGCGTCAGGATGGTCTGGTCGTACTTCACATTCTGGCCGACCTTGAGCACACCGGGATCGGCAAACAGGGGCCGCAGCAGGTCCAGCGCTTCCTGCAACGGAATCTGGGTTGGCGCATCCTCCGCGTCACCACCCAGGTCCAGCTCGCCCTCCGGCACCTTGCCCTTGTGGCGCAACGGGATGTAGCAAGCCTTGCCCGGCGCGGTCGCCAGAGAGATGCCGACAAGTTCGGCAGCCACCGCGTCCAGTGACGTGGTTTCGGTATCGACGGCGACGACACCGACTTTCGTGGCTTCCGCGATCCAGCGTTTCAGGCTGTCCACGTCCTGCACCAGTTCATAGGTGGCGTCTGACGGCGGTGGCGTCTCGGCGGCTTTCGCAGCCTCGACCGCACCCGGCGCACCAAAACGATTGCGGACCTTCGTGGTCAGGGACCGGAATTCATTGGCTTCCAGGAACCCGACCAGCTTGTCGAGGTCAGGTGGCCCGATGGTGAAATCCAGAAACGCCTCATTCACTGGCGCGTCACGCTTCAGGGTCACCAGCTTCCGGCTGACCCGTGCCAGTTCCGCGAACTCGATCAGGTTCTGGCGACGCTTGGGCTGCTTGATCTCTTCAGCGCGGGCGAGCAGTGAATCAAGATCACCATATTCATCAATCAGTTGCGCGGCAGTCTTCACCCCAATTCCCGGAACGCCGGGTACATTGTCAGTGGAATCCCCGGCCAGGGCCTGAATGTCGATGACCTTGTCCGGGTCGACAAAGAACTTCTCGCGCACCTCAGCCGGGCCGATGCGGCGGTTCTTCATCGGGTCCAGCATGGTGACGCCATCATCGACCAGCTGCATCAGGTCCTTGTCGGACGAGACGATGACAACTTCGTGGCCGTCTTCGCGGGCATGCTGGGCGAAGGTGGCGATCAGATCATCAGCCTCGAAACCGTCCATCTCCAGCGATGGCACACCAAAGGCTTCCGTCGCCTCACGGAACAGCGGGAACTGGGGAATCAGGTCTTCCGGGGCGGGCGGGCGGTTGGCCTTGTAGTCAGGGTAGATCTCGGACCGAAAGGTCTTTCGCGACGTGTCGAAGATCACCGCGAGGTGGCTTGCCTTGCCCGCCGAGGTCAGATCGTCGATCAGCTTGTAGAGCATGTTGCAGAAGCCGAGCACGGCATTGACGGGCGTGCCGTCGGCACGGCTCAACGGTGGCAGCGCGTGATAGGCCCGAAAGATGTAGCCGGAGCCATCGACCAGATAGACCAGATGCTGTTTCTTATCCGTCTCGGACTGACCGGTCATGCGCGGATCAATGCCCGGCGGCGGCGCCCGCGCCTTCCTTCAGCACGAACCGGCGACCGCAATAGGGGCAGTCAATGTGGTCCTTCGTTCCCATTTCCAGGAACACGCGCGGGTGCCCGGATGGGCCCTCTTCCCCGTCACAGGCCACGCGCTTTTCTTGCGTTTCAACGATTTCCGCTGGTTCCATCGGTTCTGTCTCGCCCTCAGTCTGGCGGAATGGTTTCCGCACTGGTCTCGGTTGGCCGCGATGATAGCGCCAGACGCGCACCGTTCAAGCATGGCCAGACCGTTCGTGGCGCAGTTCGCCCCGTGCCTGGCGCAGGATCGATATTGCGCCGGTAATGAACAGCGTCGCCATGACGATGGCCACAGCCAGATCAGGCCAGCGGCTGGCACTGGCGAACACGCCGGCCCCGGCCAGAATGACGGCGACATTGCCGATGGCATCGTTGCGGCTGCACAGCCAGACCGACCGCAGATTGGCGTCCCCGTTGCGAAACCGCAGCAGGAACAAGACACTGGTCAGGTTGGCAATCAGGGCGAGAAAACCGATGGCACTCATGGTCGGTGCATCCGGCACCCCGCCATCAACTGCCGCGACAACGGCCATGACCAGGATCCAGGCGCCCAGCAGACCCATGCTCGCCCCCTTGGCGACGGCAGCCCAGGCGCGCACGGACAGACTGGCCCCCAGCACGGCCAGGCTGATGCCATAGGTCGCGGCGTCGGCGGCAAAGTCCAGGGAATCGCTCAACAGTGCCAGGGAACCGGATCTCCAGCCAGCGATCACCTCCACGACGCACATGCCGGCGTTGATGGCGATGACCCACCAGAGCGCGCGTCGGAACCCCGGCTGATCGGTAGGCAGATTGTCCGAATGATTGCAGGCGGCGCTCATGCCCCCCTCCCTTGATTGCTGTGTATTGGCACCAAGATAGGATCTCCAGTAACTAGAGCTTCAAGGGCAGATTTCCGATCTGCCGGACTTTTCTGTGGAGGGCCCGATCATGCTGGGAATTGGAAGGCTGGCGGCCGAGACCGGCACCAAGGTGCCAACCATCCGCTATTACGAGGAAATCGGCCTGTTGCCGGAACCGGAGCGGACGTCGGGCAATCAGCGACGCTATGCGGCTGCGCAAGTGGACCGGCTGCGGTTCATCAGGCACTGCCGGGAACTGGGGTTTCCGTTGAACGACATCCGCGCCCTGCTGGACCTCAGCGATAATCCTGGCCGATCCTGTGACAGCGCCGACAGCATTGCCCGCCACCAGCTGGTCGAGGTCGAACGCAGACTTGCAAGTCTGGCCAGCTTGCGGCAGGAACTGTCTCGCATGATCGAAAATTGTGCAGGCGGCACGGTTGCCGACTGTCGCGTTATCGAAACGCTCGCCGATCACGCCAACTGCATTTCTGACCGCCATGGCCACCAGGGACCGGTGACGCAAGTCCCGGGCGACCAGGCGCCCCCGCCATAACAGGACCGCCCGTCGCATGACTGATCACGCCATCCAGACACACGACCTGCGCAAGACCTATCGCGGCAAGAAGGCCGACGGCATCAAGCAAGCGCTGAAGGGTGTGGACCTGACCGTGCCCAGGGGGTCGTTCTTTGCGCTGCTCGGCCCCAATGGGGCGGGCAAGTCCACGTTCATCAACATCCTTGCCGGCCTGGTGAACAAGACCAGCGGCGAAGCGTCGATCTGGGGCATGGATATCGACCGCTATCCGCGCCAGGCCCGCGCCGCCATCGGCGTAGTACCGCAGGAACTGAACCTGGACGCCTTCTTCACACCGCGTGAGGTCGTGGAGTTTCAGGCAGGCCTCTATGGCGTACCGCGCAGGGAACGCGCAACCATGGACGTATTGGACGCCATGGGTCTGGCCGACAAGGCGGACGTCTATTCGCGCACCCTGTCGGGGGGCATGCGGCGCAGGCTGCTCGTCGCCAAGGCCATGGTGCATCGCCCGCCGGTACTGGTGCTTGATGAACCGACGGCGGGTGTCGACGTCGAACTGCGCCAGCAGCTCTGGCACTACATCCGTTCCTTGAACACCGACGGCACCAGCATCGTATTGACCACCCACTACCTCGAGGAAGCCGAGGAACTGTGCGACACCATCGCCATCATCAACCATGGCGAGGTCGTGGCCTGCGAGCCAAAGGAAGAGATGATCCATCGCCTGGACAGGAAGTCCGTGGTGATGCGGCTGGATGGGGAACTGACCACACTCTCGGAGCGGCTGATCAAGCTGGGCGCGACCATCGACGAATTCGGGCGCCTGACCGTGAGCTACCGCCCGTCAGAGCGGTCCATCGGCGAGATCCTGGCCGCCGTGCAGGCCGCCGGACATACCATCGCCGACCTGTCGACCGAGGAATCCGACCTGGAGGACGTCTTCCTGTCCATGACCAGCAGCGCCGCGTGAGCCAGGCACAACAGCCCCTGGTCGCAGCACCACTGACACTGGGTCATCATATCTGGCAGACGCTGAAACTGGCGGGTCCAGTGGTCGTTGCACGGTCCGGCGTGCTGATCATGATGGCAGTCGATACGGCCATGACCGGCAGTGCAGGCGGGGATGAACTGGCCTACTTCGGTCTCGGCCTGTCCCCCACGATCGCGCTGACACTGCTTGGTCTCGGGTTCCTGCTGGGGGTCACCGTGCTGACCAGCCAGGCGGATGGCGCGGGGGAGCCTGCCCGCGCCGGACACATCTGGCATGTCGGGATGGGCCATGCCGTCGTCGTCGGCATCCTGTTCGCCGGGATCTGCCAGTTTGGCATCACCATACTGGGCGCGTTTGGACAGGCACCTGATCTGGCTGAGGGCGCAGGCCGGGTGATGCACATGCTTGGCTGGGGCCTGCCCGCCGTCCTGATCTTCGTCGCGTGTTCCTTCTTTCTGGAGGGGGTAAGCCGCCCGGTGGCGGGCATGATCATCATGCTGGGTGCCAATGTGCTGAACCTCGGCCTCAACTGGGTGTTCATTCAGGGCACCACGGTCGGAGACACTGTCATCGTTGCGGCCATGGGTGCGGAAGGCGCGGCACTCGCCACCACCATTGCCCGCTGGGTCACGGCATTCGTGGCCATCGGCTACATCTGGTTCATGTCATCACGGGATGTCTATTGCGTACGCGGCGGCGGCCCGGTCGTACCCGACGTCGGCAAGCGGATCCGCGCCATCGGCTACCCCATGGGGCTGGGCATGTTCATCGAGACCGCAGCCTTCATGGCCATGACCCAGATGGCCGGATATCTGGGGAAAGCCGAGGTCGCAGGCTATCAGATCGCGCACAATCTGGTGGCGCTGGTGTTCATGTCGGCCATCGGCATCGGCGCGGCGACGGGCGTCCGTGTCGGCAATGCAGTGGGCCGCAATGATGTCACCGGCGTGCGCCTTGCCGGACTGACCGGTATCGGACTGGTGGTCATGGCCATGATCATGCTGGGCGGCTGTTTCATCCTGATCCCGGAGTTCCTGACCGGCCTCTACACACCGGACAGGGCCGTCGCCGCCACGGCGATTGCCGCCCTGGCCGTCGCCAGTTCCATGATGATCTTCGACGGATCCCAGGGCGTGCTGGTCAATGCCCTGCGTGGCCTGGGTGATGTCTGGTTTCCCATGGCGGGCCAGTTCGTGGCCTTCTGGCTGGTCGCAACGCCGCTGGCCTGGTACCTGGCATTTGACATGGGCCTTGGCACCGCCGGGCTGATGGGTGGCATCTATGCCGGCTGCGTCATGGCCACACTGATCGCGGCTTTCCGGTTTCGCCACATGCTTCGCCGCCCCCTGCGCCGATCCTGATACACGGACGGCCTTGCGGGCGGGACAAGGCCCCGGAACGACCCTGCCCCGGAATGGCCGCATTCCTGACCCTTTGCGGACCAGCTTTCGTCAGACACAGGTCCGTGCGACGATCCGAATGGAACGACCTGAGGGGGACGAGCGGATGAGCGAAACAATTGCCCTGGTGGATGACGACCGCAATATCCTGACATCCGTGGCCATCGCGCTGGAGGGTGAGGGATTTCGTGTCCGCAGCTTCTCCGATGGGGCGGAGGCGCTGCGTGGTCTGGCCAGTCAGGCGGCGGACCTGGTGGTGCTGGACATCAAGATGCCGCGCATGGACGGCATGGAAACACTGACCCGTCTGCGCCGCACGTCGGATGTGCCCGTCATCTTCCTGACGTCAAAGGATGACGAGGTCGATGAGGTGCTGGGCCTGAAGATGGGCGCTGACGACTACATCAAGAAGCCGTTTTCCATGCGGTTGCTGATCGAGCGGATTCGCGCGGTCCTGCGCCGACGCGAAGCGGCAGCCAATCCGACCGAGGAAAACGACCGCAAGGTCATCGAACGCGGCGACCTGACCCTGGACCCCAACCGCCACCATTGCGAGTGGCTGGGACGTTCGGTGAAGCTGACGGTGACAGAATTCCTGATCCTTGAATCCCTGGCGCAACGGCCCGGTCACGTGAAGACCCGCGACCAGCTGATGGATGCAGCGTACGAGGACAACGTCTACGTCGACGACCGGACCATCGACAGCCACATCAAGCGGTTGCGCCGGAAGTTCAAGGCAGTCGATGACGGGTTTGCGGCCATCGACACCCTGTATGGCGTTGGTTACCGGTTCCGCGAAACCTGATCGGCCCCTGCCCCCGTGTCCCCCCTTGCCCGTCGCATCCTCGCGATCAACCTGCCCGCCTTTCTGGTGCTGGTGGGCGCCTGGTTCTATCTGGACAACTATCGCGCCGGACTGGTGGAAGCCCGTGAGGAATCCCTGGCAAAGGAAGCCTATCTGATCGCCGGGGCGCTGGGCGAAGCCGCGCTTGCCGGTCCCATAGAGAAGCTTCGGCTGGACCCGTCGCTCGCTGCCTACATCCTGCGCCGTGCGGTGCTGACCACCGGTGCCCGGACCCGGCTGTTCGATCCGGAGGGGCGGTTGATGCTGGACAGCCGACGCCTGCCCACGGCGGAACGGCAGGTGGAACGGCGCGATCTGCCGCCGACGGGTGACCTGTCCGATCCGGTAGGGCTGGCGGCCGTCATCTGGGACAGGGCGATGAACCAGATTCCCCGCCGTGGCGATTATCCGGTCTATCGGGAGGTGCATGGCGGCACCGTGCGCGACTGGCCGGATATCGCGCTGGCCGCACAGGGCGTCGAGGTCAGTCAGGTCTGGCGCACACCGGGCGGGCGACTGGTGATCGGTGTCGGCGTGCCGGTACGCGCCCTGAAACGTGTGCTGGGGGCCGTGGTTCTGACCGTGGACACGCTGGAGATCGACGACGCCGTCCGTCGCGAACAGGCGGCGACCCTGGCGGTCTTTGGTGTGGCGGCGCTGATCACGCTGCTGCTGTCGGTCTTTCTTTCGCGGTCCATCATTCGCCCGATCCAGCGCCTGTCGCGCGCTGCCGACCGGGTGCGATCCGAAGGGGGCGGGCATCAGCAGATTCCGGACCTGAAACATCGCCGCGACGAGATCGGGGACCTTTCCGTCTCGCTGCGCGCCATGACTGAATCGATCAATGGCCGGGTGGGGGCAATCGAGGCCTTTGCCGCCGATGTTGCTCATGAGTTGAAGAATCCCCTGACCAGCCTCCGCAGCGCCGTGGAAACGCTGGAACGGACGGATCGGCCTGAAGCCCGCAAGGAACTGACCCGCATCGTGCTGGAAGACGTGCAGCGCCTCAACCGGCTGATCAGCGAGATTTCCGATGCGTCGAGGATCGACGCGGAGATGGGGCGGATCGAGCGTGAAGAGGTGGATGTCGGCCACATGGTGCTGGCGCTGCGGGAGGTGCTGCAATCCACCCGGGCGAACGTGCGCATCGATACCGATGTGCAGCCAGGCGCCAATCTGACCGTGCTGGGTGCGGAACACCGGCTGGGGCAGGTCCTGCGCAACCTGGTCGACAATGCCGTTTCGTTCAGCCCTGATGGCGGACGGGTCACCGTTGGCGTCCATGCGGAAGACGATCAGGTCCTGCTGTCGGTCGAAGACGAAGGCCCCGG
Organism: Minwuia sp.; assembly: GCA_029210175.1. GTDB lineage: Bacteria > Pseudomonadota > Alphaproteobacteria > Minwuiales > Minwuiaceae > Minwuia. The sequence goes on from JARGPL010000019.1 coordinate 173,906, forward strand.
CGTGCCCGAGGAGGTTCGCCAGAAGATATTCGAGCGATTCTATTCGGAACGCCCTGCGGGAGAAGCCTTCGGCACCCATTCCGGCCTCGGCCTGAACATCTGCCGCCAGATCGTCGAAGCCCACGGCGGCACGATCAGCGTCGAGAACGTAAAGGACGTCGGCAGCCACGGCCTGCTGGTCGGTATACGCGGTGCCCGCTTCACCGTCCGCCTGCCGAGGCTGGTGGCTCGCGCGAAGTAAGCGGAACGCGTTTCAACAAGTGCTGCCATACGGTGCCTCCCGGCCACAGACGGCGTGCACCGCGAAGCTTAGTGGGACAGACGTGGAGCCAAACGGACAGTCACGCCAGGCGAAGGTCCAGCATGACCTGGCCGGGCGATCGGCGCGCATGACACGGTTACATGTCAGGGCGCTGGAATGTCCTTGCCCGGTGTAAGGATATCGAACTGCATGCCGAACATGTCGAGCATGTCGAACAGATCCTCGATCACCGCGCGGTCGCCGTCGATGGTCATGGACCCGGCGGCGATGGCGTCCGCGACCGTGACCTTGGCAACGATCAGCCCGACCAGCACCTCCCGCGTTGTCGTCACCGTCGCGACGGCATCATCGGCCACCTTGCCCATCAGTTGGGTCAGCGTTTCGTTGCTGAGGGTATGGCAGACCTTTTCATCGCGGTCCGTCAGGTTCCAGTTCACCCGCCAGCGCTTGCCGATGGCCTTGTTCGAATCCAGACGCACCGCAATGAAGTCGAACAGGATGTCCGTCGCGACCGCCCCAAGCAGATCGGGGCTGAGCACCGGACGCGGCGGCAGCTTCATGACGCCATGCCGCAGTTCCTGGGCAGCATAGAGGTACGCATTCCGCCAGGTCGCCGATTCCGCCTGGTAGCCAAGCTGTTCGAAGGCGTCGGCGGCCAGATGCTTGGCCGCTTCATTGTCCGGATCCGCAAACAGCACATGATAGAGCACCTGTGCCACCCAGCGGTATTCACCGGCATCAAAGTCGGCCTGCGCCTTCGCCATGACTTCCGGCGCGCCGCCCATGTAATCGACGTACTTCACGGCGGCATGGCGCGGTGGCAGCGGGTTCAGGTTGGCCGGGTTGCCATCGTACCAGCTCAGATACCGCTGGAACACGGCCTTGGAATTGTGGCTGACGGAACCGTAGTAGCCGCGCATGCGGAAGTCGGTGGCCAGAGACGGCGGAATGTCCAGTTCCTCCGCAATCTCCGCCGGTCGCCAGCCATGGTTCATCAGCCGCACGGTCTGGTCGTGGATATGCTTGTAGAGGTCGCGCTGCCGCTCCAGGAAGCCGACGATGTTCTCGGCCCCCCATGTCGGCCAGTGATGCTGGCAGATCAGCGCCTCTGTCCGGCTGCCGAACTTTTCCACCGCGTCGGCCAGATAATACGACCAGATGCGCGGGTCGCGGACTTCGGACCCGCGCAGCGGGCAGAAGTTGTGCAGCAGCGGCGTCGCATTTTCCGCCATGTTCAGCACCCCCAGTTCGGGGAAGAACATGTGCATTTCCGCTGGTGCTTCGGTGCCCGGTGCCAGATGGAAATCGACCTGCAGACCATCCACCACGTGCCGTTCCACCGCTTCCGTGATCAGTTGCGTCGGGGCCAGCAGGGTCACACGCCCCCGCGCTGTCACCTTGCCCAGCCCGGCATCTACCTGCCCCTTCGGGCCGACCTTCAGCAAGGGACCGAACTGGAACTGCGCACGACGGGTCATGGCATTGCCGGCCAGCACGTTTTCCCCACCCACGGCCTCCATGAAGCCATTGGGCGCGAAGATGGCCGTCCGGCCTGCGTCCACGTCCTGCTGGCTGGCGATACCCTTGACGCCGCCATAGTGGTCGACGTGGCTATGGGTATAGAACACGGCCTTCACCGGCACGCGCGGGCGGTGGCGGTAGAACAGTTCCAGCCCGGCCTGCGCCACCTCTGCCGTGGTCATGCAGTCGATGATGATCAGACCCGTCTCACCTTCGATGATGGTCATGTTGGCCAGGTCCATGCCCCGCACCTGCCAGACCCGATCCACCACCTTGAACAGCCCGTTTGCCATGTTCAGCCGTGCCATGCGCAACAGGCTGGGGTTCACCGTGGGAATATCCTCATCACTGTTCAGGAAATCCCAGGCGGGCAGGTTCCAGACGATCGCGCCGGATTCGCTCTTCACCACGCCGCCGTCAGGCACCGCCTCCACCAGCCCGCGTGCTGCATTGGCGAAATCCTCCGACTGGTCGAAATCCAGCCGGGCGCGCAATCGCTCATGTGCAGCCCGCGTCGCCTCTGTCGCGTTCTTCTGTTCCGGATTGCCCAAACCTGGCCTCCCCCGCCGTTCCGTCATCTCAGTTTGTCGTCTCGACCGCCTCAACCGACACGGACACCAGCCCCGCCGTCTACCGGCAGGATCGCACCCGTGACGAACCGCGCCTCGTCAGAGGCAAGGAACAGGGCTGCATGTGCCGTGTCCCATCCCGTGCCCATGACCTGGCGCAGCGGCACGGCACGGTTCCGTTCCTCACGCAAGGTGGCCGTGTCCATGCCGCGGGCTGCTGCGCCGCCGCTGACGGCCATCGGTGTATCCATCAGACCGGGCGCCACTGCGTTGCAACGCACGCCGTGCCTGGCGTTGGCAATGGCGACGCTGGTGGTCAGGCGGTTCATTGCCGCCTTCGACATTTCATAGGCCACCATGTTGCCGCCACCAAAAGCGGCAAGCGAGGAGATATTGACGATGCTCCCCTGCCCGCGGTCGCGCATCGGGGGCAGCACATGCCGGATCATCCGCCAGGCGGCCTTGAGGTTCACATCCAGGATACGCTCGACAGCTTCCTCGGTCACCCGATGGGCCGGACCATCGCCGCCGCCACCGATACCGACATTGTTGATCAGGATGTCGATCTGCCCCTCGGCGCCCAGCGCCTGCTGCACCAGGCCAACGCAGTCGAAGCTATCGGTCACGTCGCAGCGTACCGCACTGGCGTGCCCGCCCTCGGCACCGATCATGGCAACGGTCTCCTCCGCCCGCGCCATATCCCGATCAACGGCAATCACCCGCGCCCCGGCCCGGGCGAACAGCAGCGCCATGGCGCGACCGTTGCCGATGGTTTCCCCCGGCGTCTGCCCTGCGCCGCAGATCAGCGCCACCTGATCCTTCAGACGCCCCCCGACCGTCAACGCCTCAAGTCCGGATCAAGTTCAAGTCCTTCGTCGAGTTGAACACCGAACGTATTGAGAATCATGGATACCTGTGTGTATTGACCAACAGTGAACACGATATCCATGCGCTGCTTGTCGGTCAGGTCGGACAGGGATTCCCAGGTCGCCGGGCTGATGAAATGGTCGATCACAAGTTCATCCGTGGCCTGCAGCAGGGCGCGATCCAGGGCATTCCATTCAGAGTCATCGGGGCCACGCTTGATCCGTGCGATCTCGGCATCCGTCAGCCCGCAATCCTTGCCGATCACCACGTGCTGCGCCCATTCGTACCCGGACTTGCACATGAACCCGGTCCGCAGGATCACCAGTTCCCGGTCACGCGGAGTCAGGTCGTTGCGGTTCGACAGCACGTAACCGCCCCAGAGGTTGAAGCGTTTCAGCGCGGTCGGGGCATGTGCCAGAGTGCGGAAGATGTTCAGCACCCAGCCCTCGCGGATGAAATAGTCCAGCGCGCTGCGCTGTTCCTCAGTGAATTCGTTGTCCTGCAAGGGCGCAAAGCGCGGCTTCTGAAGTCTCATGTCGTATCCTCCCCATTTCTGCCCCGTCAGGCGCTTCGCCGGGTTCCAGAACACCACGTTCGATGCTCCGGTCACAGGCTGCGGCCTGGCAGGTCATTCAATCCCTTCAGCTTACCCTGTTTGCAATCCCTGTCAGGCACGCTATCCCGTCATCAACAACGAAAAAGAAGCATGCACTCCGGGAGGGTCCGAGCATGGAAAATCTGTCAGGCAAGGTCGCGTTCATCACCGGCGGCGCATCGGGTATCGGCCTCGGGTTCGCCCGGTCACTGGCCCGCCGCGGCGTGAAGCTGGCACTGGCGGACCGGGATGAATCCGGTGTTCAGGCTGCGGCCAGGGCGCTGTCTGGCTCAGGAGCGGAGGCACTGGCGATCACCTGCGATGTTGCAGATGCCGCTTCGGTGCAGCACGCGGCGGATCAGACCATCGACCGCTTCGGCAAGGTGCATGTGGTCATGAACAATGCCGGTGTCGCGCTGAGTGGCAGTTCCGGGTCCATCCCCCTCACCGACTGGCGCTGGATCGTGGACATCAACCTGATGGGTGTGGTGCACGGGGTGGAAATATTCGTGCCCCTGATCGAACGCCATGGCGAAGGCGGCTACATCATCAATACAGCATCAATGGCCGGTCACTGGGCTTCCAGTTTCATGGCCCCCTATACGGCAACCAAGTTTGCTGTCGTCGGGTACTCGGAATGCCTTGCACAGGAACTGGCACCGCGCGGGATCGGGGTCAGCGCACTCTGCCCTGGATGGGTGAAGACAAAGATCGCCGAATCCGGGCGGCACCTGCCTTCGAGTGTCGATGGGCCGCAGTCCGACGCCGCCGGGCCAATCCATGAGTTGATCAACAACGGGCTGTCGCCGGACGTGGTCGGCGAAGTGGTCATTCAGGCGATGGCGGAAAAGCGGATGCACATCTTCACGCACGACGACATGCGCCCCGTCATCGACCTGCGCCGCGACGCCCTGCAGAACGACTTCGGCAGGGCAGCCGACGCAGTCAGGGAAGCCGAGGCCCGCCTGTCAGAGACGCTCTCAGGCACCGAGTGACGGTGCGCGGCGCATGTAGACGCCTGCGATCTTCCAGACACCATCTTCCTGCCGTTCCATGAAGTAGGTGCCGATGGTGGAATCGCCGCCGGTGCCAAGGAACCAGACGTCCTGGATCAGCCGCTTCCCGTCGCGCTTCAGGTCCCTGAACTCGACGGCCTTGGGCCGATAGACGTCCGGATACCCCGTGCGCACCATTGTCATGAAATTGTCGGCTGTACCGAACTTGGATCGGATGATCGGGGCCGCGAAGGAAAACGCGCGCTCCCCATCGTCAGCGCGGAAAGCCGCGATCTGCTGGTTGATCACATCACGGATCGCGTCCTCATCAGCGTCCGCATGACCCAGTGTCGGTACCGCCACCAACAGCAGCATGATGAGTGAGAATGCCAGTTTGCGCATGCCGTCCTCCTTGCCCGTTGCTGCAAGTGTAGACGAAGGCGGGGCGATGACGGATCACAATGCGCAGGACCGTGGCTGCTCCCCCCAATGAAAAGAGGCCGCGCCCGGTTTCCCGGACGCGGCCCCTGATCTTGAGACGAAGTGGTCTCGGGCGATGATTACATCATGCCGCCCATGCCACCCATGCCGCCCATGTCCGGCATGCCGCCGCCGCCGCCGTTGCCACCCTTGTCGTCGGGCAGATCGGCGACCATGGCTTCGGTCGTGATCAGCAGGCCAGCAATGGAAGCCGCATCCTGCAGCGCAGTACGGACAACCTTGGTCGGGTCGATGACACCGGCCTTCACCAGGTTTTCGTACTTCTCCGTCTGGGCGTTGAAGCCGAAGTTGTTGTCCTTCTGGTCCAGCAACTTGCCAGCCACGACGGCACCATCAACACCGGAGTTCTCGGCGATCTGACGGGCCGGAGCCTGCAGGGCACGACGTACGATCTCGACGCCGACCTTCTGGTCCGGATTGTCGGCATTCATGCCTTCAAGCGCGCGGACGGAGTACAGCAGGGCCGTACCGCCACCGGGGACGATGCCTTCTTCGACAGCTGCGCGGGTTGCGTGCAGGGCGTCGTCGACGCGGTCCTTGCGTTCCTTCACTTCGACTTCGGTCGCACCGCCAACCTTGATCACGGCAACACCACCGGCCAGCTTGGCCAGACGTTCCTGCAGCTTCTCACGGTCGTAATCGGAGGTGGTTTCCTCGGTCTGGCGACGGATCTGGCCACAGCGTGCCTGAATGTCGTCCTTGTCGCCGGAACCATCGATGATGGTGGTGTCTTCCTTGTTGATCTGAACCTTGTCAGCCGAACCCAGCATTTCCAGCGTGATGGTTTCGAGCTTGATGCCCAGATCTTCGGAAATCACCTGGCCACCGGTCAGGATGGCGATGTCTTCCAGCATGGCCTTGCGGCGATCGCCGAAGCCCGGTGCCTTGACGGCAGCGATCTTCAGGCCGCCACGCAGCTTGTTGACAACCAGCGTGGCCAGCGCCTCGCCCTCGACGTCTTCTGCAATGATCAGCAGCGGACGCTGGGACTGAACGACGGCTTCCAGGATCGGCAGCATCGGCTGCAGGCTGGACAGCTTCTTCTCGTGCAGCAGGATGTAGGGCTTTTCCAGCTCGACGGTCATCTTGTCGGCGTTGGTCACGAAATACGGTGACAGGTAGCCGCGGTCGAACTGCATGCCTTCGACGACGTCCAGTTCGGTCTCGAGGCCCTTGGCCTCCTCGACCGTGATGACGCCTTCCTTGCCGACCCGTTCCATCGCCTCGGCAATGATGCGGCCGATCTCGGCTTCGCCATTGGCGGAGATGGTGCCAACCTGAGAAACCTGGTCGTTGGAAGTAACGGCGGTCGAACGCTTCTTCAGGTCCGCGACGACGGCGGCAACGGCGGTATCAACGCCGCGCTTCAGGTCCATCGGGTTCATGCCAGCGGCAACCGACTTCAGACCCTCGCGCACGATGGCCTGAGCCAGCACGGTCGCGGTGGTGGTGCCGTCACCGGCTTCGTCGTTGGTGCGGGAAGCCACTTCGCGCACCATCTGCGCGCCCATGTTCTCGAACTTGTCCTTCAGCTCGATTTCCTTGGCAACCGTCACACCATCCTTGGTGATACGCGGTGAACCAAAGGATTTCTCGATGACGACGTTACGACCCTTGGGGCCGAGGGTGACCTTCACCGCATCGGCCAGGATATCGACGCCGCGCAGCATCTTGGTGCGCGCGTCGGTACCGAATTTGACGTCCTTGGAAGCCATGTGTTCTTGCTCCTTGAGTTCTTCTTGTCACCGCCCGCAGGGGGCGCTGAACTGCATCTCGGGTAACGGGGAAGGTACGGCGGGAAGCCGGATCAGCCCTCGATCACACCCATGATGTCGGATTCCTTCATGATCAGAAGCTCTTCGCTGCCGATCTTGACCTCGGTGCCGGACCACTTGCCGAACAGGACGCGGTCGCCTGCCTTCAGGTCCAGGGCAACGACTTCGCCCTTGTCGTTGCGCGCGCCATTGCCCACGGAGACGACTTCGCCTTCCATCGGCTTTTCCTTGGCGGTGTCGGGGATGATGATCCCACCAGCGGTCTTCTCTTCGGATTCGAGGCGGCGAACCACCACGCGGTCGTGCAAAGGCCTGAAGCCCATAGTCTGTACCCTCCCTCTAGAGTGGAAACGGTGTATCCGATTGCATCGTTAGCACTCACCAGAGAGGAGTGCCAACGGCCATGCGGACTTAAGAAGCTGTGGCTATCGTGTCAACGGATTTGGCAAAAAATTTCATCGATGACGCGGTTCTTGCGGCGGTCTGAAAGCGCCCGATCTTGCCCAAGTCAATTAAAAAAGTCACTCAAGATTCTGATTTTATTGCATATGTGATACACGCCCCTGGAAGTTCACGGCTCCGGCAGGCAACGCTTCACGGCTCTGCCGCCACGGCTTTCAGCCACCCCCTGTAGCGCACCATCAGTTGCCCGGTCAGCGGCAGGTAGAGCGCCACATCAAACTGGAAGGCACCGGCATGAGCGAATTCCCGCGCCTCGCTGCGCGGCAACAGCATGCGCGGCATCGGTATTCCGAAAAACCGGCCCCGGGTGACGGGAAAGCCGAGTTCGCCGTCTCTGACCGTCAGCGCGACGAGAAAGCAGAACGGCCCGAAACATTCCCAGACCTGGCCCGGACCAGCGGCACGCAAACGGGACCGGAACATCCGCCCCCCGAAGTTTCTTTGCCAGGTCTCACCATGACCCGCCCGCGAAATGGTGACAGAAACGGGCGTGTCCCTCGCCTCCGGCGGAAAGCCGATGATGCCTGCGGCAAGTCCGGCAAGGAACCCCTCGCCTCGTGTCACTGACGCCGTCCCCGCAAAGACCCGCAGTTCGCCGATCCGGTGAATGTCGCGCACAGCCTCCGGCAAGTCCTGCCAGGCAGTGCCCAGAACGTCCTGAAACAGGCAAGGCACCTGGTCTTCCTGCCCCTTGAACGAGATATTCAGATCGGACATGCGGGCCTCCATATCGGCAATGCTGCATTCCGCCAGACAAGGCCGCGCGCCCGGTGACAGGGCCGAAAGCATGCCTATCATCGTACGTGCGGGAATGGTGGGAATGTATGGCCCATCGCCGTCTTCGGCGATGAGTGTCCAGGACCGCGCGACGGCGACGTCATTCGCCCGCCCGGTCACCTTGACCACCATGCCGCCCCTGTCGGTCCCGAATGTCCCAACGGCTTTCGCCCCCCGGATGGTGAGGGACACCAGCCACTCCGGCACGTGAGGGACCAGACGCGTGCGCCTGAACCAGCCGAAAATGGCAAGCCCGAGGTTGAGCACCGGGAGTTCCATGCCCGCCCTGAAAAGAACCGATCGCGCGCCGGTCCACATGGGGAACAGCAGCAGGTCAGGCACCGGTATCAGCCATCCCGTGCGCTGCATCCCGGGTTCGAGTTCGTACGCCTTCGGATGTGACCAACCCGGGACACGATGCCAGCGACCACCGCGCCACAGATCCATTGGCCGCCCGACCTGCAGCATGATGGCCCGCACCACCGATCGTCCCCGGGGCGCCCGATTTCCCGGAAAAGCAGCGGTCTCCACAAGGTCGATGTTCGCCAGACCTTCCCTCAGAGTGGCGACAACTGCTGAAGACAGCGCGGGCATGCTGGATACGCCGGAAAGGACAACGGTTCCGGCATGCCGGGCCGCAGCATCCAGCGCCGAGATGCCTGCGGTGAACGCGATGTCATCGGACAGATCAAGATAATGCAGCCCGTGCGCGATGCAGAAAGCCGCCACCCGCCATGGATCGTCACCCATTTCCTGAAACGGCCCGGACGCATCGACCACGAGCTGCGGTTCGCAGGCCAACAGGGCATCCAGATCACCGGCGCGGTCACAGACGAGATAGGTCGCTGCGGACAAGGTCGCGGGCATGTCCGGCCGCAACCCGGCACGGCCGGCGATGGCGACTTCATGGCCATCGCGCATCAGCAGTTCCGCCAGCCGACTGCCGAAGACGCCAGCACCGCCGATGATCGCGACCTTCATTCGATCAGTCTCCGCCGCAATTTCGGGTCTGGCACGGCACACATGTCGGTGCGTCCGAACAGGTGATAACGGTTGAGGGCAATACGTCGGTAAAGCCAGTCTCGCCCCCCGCGCGGCAGCAGCCGCAATGGCTGCAGCAGCCAGCCGGGTCCTCCAATGTCGCGTCCCATGCAGATCATCGCGTCCAGGGCCGCATGCGCCTGCCCGTCGCGCAGATAGATCCAGGTTTCGGTGTCGTCGGGGTCCTGCCCCAGATGCGCCAGCATCGCCTGCCCCAGAGCAGACTGCACCGGGCAGATGCGGATGCCGAGGCGGTGATCCAGCCGCGCGATCACCCGGGCGCCCGTGGTGCAGAGCACGCAATCCCCGTCCATGAACGCGACGGGGGCACTGTCATCGAACACAGGCACCGCAGGATCATCGCGATAGCTGTAGGGCCGGATATCCGACAGGGTTCCAGGCACGTCATTCGGTGCAGTCTGGCGCACGGCGATCACTCACGCGGGATGCAGAAACGTCCGCAGCAGACTGGACCTCCGCTCCGCTGCCTGAAACCGACCGATTGTCGCGGGCTGGCACCCGGCGCGTTTCTGCTCAGGGCAGGCCAGACACTGTCTGCGGTTGGCAAGGGGGCGTGATGTGCGCTACTTCCGCCGGGTCCGAGATACTGACCGAGAGAGAACATGACCGAGCCTGACCTGTTGCCGACCCTCACCCGTATCGCGGAAGCTCTGGAGCGCCTGTCCCCACCGATGGCGAAGCTGCCGGACACCGATGCAGCGAGTGCATTTGTCTGGCACGCCAATCCCGACAGGCTGGACCCGGTGCCGGACGTCAATCACGTGGGCATGGCGCTGCTGCAGGGCATTGACCGGGTGCGCGATATCCTGACCGACAACACCCGCCGCTTTGCCACCGGGTTGCCTGCCAACAACGCCCTGTTGTGGGGCGCGCGCGGGATGGGCAAGAGCTCACTGGTAAAGGCCGCGCACGCTGAGGTGAATGCGGAAGTGGGCGGCAAGCTGATCCTGATCGAGATCCATCGCGAGGACATTGATTCCCTGCCCCGGCTGCTGCATCTGCTGCGCCCACGCCCCGACCAGCGGTTCATCCTGTTCTGCGACGACCTGTCCTTCGATACCGACGACACCAGCTACAAGTCGCTGAAGGCGGTGCTGGAGGGGGGGCTGGAAGGACGACCGGACAACGTCATCTTCTACGCCACGTCCAACCGCCGCCACCTGATGCCGCGCGACATGGTCGACAATGAGCGCGCCACCGCGATCAACCCCGGCGAGGCGGTGGAGGAAAAGGTCTCGCTCTCCGACCGCTTCGGCCTCTGGCTCGGGTTCCACACCTGCAGCCAGCAGGAATATCTCGCCATGGTGCGTGGCTATTGCGCGGCACACGGGCTGGAAATGGATGATGAGACCCTGCGCCTCGAATCCGTCGAATGGGCCACGACCCGGGGCGCGCGTTCGGGCCGCGTCGCCTGGCAGTACATTCAGGATCTCGCCGGTCGGCTCGGCAAGCCGCTGGGTTAGCACGTACTGCGCATCAATTGATCCAGACAGCGTTACGCGCCCCTTCGAGTTCGGCACCGATGCTGGAGCCGTCAATATCCAGCTTCTGCGTCCCGCTCGGCGCCGGCATTTCGGGGCGGGCGGTCTCCCACTCATCAGCTTCATAGATCGCCTTCAGCGTCAGACCTGAACGTGACAGCACATAGTCTTCGGGCCTTGGGAACATAGGCTGTACTGCTGACCAGATAAACGGACCACAAACACCGTCGGGCATTTCGATCTCCCCCACCTCGTTCAGATGCCCCCCTTCCGCTTCGACCAGTTCGTGGATCGATACGTCTTGTCCATCCTCCAGAACGACACGTGTCCCATACCGCATGAAATGGTCACCAACGACCAACAGGCTCTTCCCGCCTTGCACCGAACGGGTCAGCACGCAGTGCAACATTCGGTCATCAATGGAGCCGACCTCGGCCCCCGTCGAGGCACGGATCAATGTTCCGTCCGCGCGCATCAAAGCTCCGTCAGCCCTCAAGATGTCAATGACCGGAACGTGACGACCGGCAAAACGACCATCAGCACAATAAATGGCATGACCAGGTGTCACCGAGAGGCCGTGCAGGTCCAGAACACAACGAACCTCATTTTTGAAGGTCCGCGTCACGCGGCCAGGCAATATACTTCCCTCGGCGTCATAGGACAGCACCTCGTCGCCCGATCGAACGTCCTCAATTGCCTTCATGGACCCGTCCGCCATCGTCACCGGTGTCCCAGCACCAAAACATTCACGCAACAAACCTAAATATTCCCGCTCCAATGCAGAAGCAAATTCATAAGACATCCCCCCATTATACCGGAGATGTTCGATCTGTTCTTTATTAAGATTTGCATATTTCTCCATAATTTTCTTGGATATTTCTGGATTCTCCAACAAGAATTCTTGAATATCTGGTGGCACATAACCGGACGAATCCATCATGGCAGCAAGTGTTTCCCTTGCTGAGTGAGGATTTTGCTTGGCAAGCAAGACCCCGTTTTCACCGACAAGTGGAATCGCAAAAGTGTTGCGAGCTTCAGCACTGAAACCAAGTCCAGGTCCGACACCAAATACTATGCCGGAACCATTCGGGATACCAAGAGGCGACAAATTGGTCTGATCGGTCGCGAGAATGAGCTCGAGTTTCGCAGCGCCATACGCACCTGAAACCGAAAGACTGGTCGAAACCGCTTGTCCTGTCATTGTATTCAGATCTTCAACTGTACCAAGATACCCGCCGCCGGTAAGTCCATGGAACGACTGAAACGCGACCCCGCCACCATTCAATGTATCCCACATTTCTATGACCTCCGGGTCCACGACATAACCGAAACCATGCACCCTGGTGACCTCAAATACCAAATCTAGCTGTGAATACTCCAATCAACCCCAATACTATGCAAATAACAGTAGCTCTCTCAAAAGATGAAAAAATCAATCTTGGCAATTTTATTTTTATATAAAAATTAATTGCATTTAACAATGCAATCGCCATCGCAACAACAATAATTGCCAGAGAAATCAATTTATACTCCCACCTTCAATAAATTGGCGATTTCTTTCTAAATTCTCAATAATTTTCTATCAATAAATCATATACACTCGTGCCATTGTCAATTTTCTAACAATAATATTACCACGACAGCACAACCTTTTCAAACGAACTCAATGCCAAGTCGGCAAGTTGATGTTTCTCGACAGCGACCCTCATCCTACCGCATCTCGCTTTTGTCAGCGCCAGGCGATGCGGTCGCCGTCGCGGCGCCACATGGTGCGGCCCACCTTGCGGAAGCCGCATTCCTCCATCGCCACGCCGAAACCGGCATCGGCGACCAGATGCCAAGGCTTGATGCCTGAGTCCCTGTCGATCATTCCACAACCATAGCATGGAGCGCGTTGGCCGGAACACGGCTTGCTCAGCCCAGCGCCCGGGGCGGATTGCCGCCGAGGGTTCGGATCGGGTCAATCGCCCGGCGGCCCTTGCGGATTTCGAAGTGCAGCTGCGCCGGATCGACACCACCCGTCGTGCCGACTGTGGCAATCACCTGCCCGCGGGACACCTTGTCCCCCCGGTCGACGCCGATGCGGTCAAGGTGCGCATAGGCCGTTGTCAGGCCACCGGCATGGCGGATCAGGATCAGATTGCCGAAGCCCTTCAGTTCATTGCCCGCATAGACCACAGTGCCCCCATCCATCGACCGGACAGGGGTTCCGCGCGCGGCAGCGATATTGATTCCGTCATTGTGCAGACCGCCCTGTTTCACGCCGAACCGCGACACGACCCGACCCGCCACCGGCCAGACCTTGCCGCCTGCCCCGACCGCAGGCGGGGATGATGGCCTGGCCGTGATGGGGCGATTTTCAGGCTTTGGTCCGGCGGTTGGTCGCGTCTGTGTCGCTGGCCTTGTCGACGGCCTCGTCGCTGGCTGCGATGTCGTATCTGCCCGCGCCACACGGTCAGCGGGGCGCGGCGGGGGCAAGGGCATGACCTCCTGGCCTCCCCCGGTCCGGGCGACCTGCGTTGGCGCTGAACGTCTGTTGCCACTACCTGGAATCTTCAGGATCTGATCGGGAAACAGCCGGTAGGGTTCTGCCAGATCGTTCAGGCGCGCCACATCGAAACGGCCAACGCCATACAGCTCCGATACCGACGTCAGGCTTTCACCGCGCTGCACACGATGCAGCCGCAGATCCGGCACCCGCAACCTCTGGCCAATGGCCAGCGTGTACGGTGCCCGCAAGCCATTGACACGGATCAGATCCCCCACGGGCACGCCGGTACGGCGGGCAATGGCATAGGCGGTATCACCGCTGCGCACCTGCACTGTCGCGCCGGTGAAACCGCTGCGGTCATCCACTGGCGCGGGGGTGCTGCGCGGCCCGCAGGCAACGAGCAGCAGGCCCAGAACGACCGCCATCAGGGAAACACGCAACATCCGGGCAGAGTAGGAATCCTGATCCCGGGGGGCAAGGCATCGTCGCCTGGTGCCAGACTGTCTGAAGGGTTCAGGCTGCATCAAGGGTCGTTGCGGGGCTCGTTCGGCACACCATCCAGCAGCGGCACGAAGCGCACCGGCAACAGGTTTTCCCGCGTGGAGCTGCCATCCGCCTGCCGCGTCACCCGGATCAGCATCTGATCCGCACCACTGCGCCCCACCGGCACGATCAGGATCCCCCCGGGGGAGAGCTGGTCCACCAGTGCGCTCGGCACCTCCCCGAAGGCGGCAGCCGTGACGATGATCCGGTCGAAGGGGGCCTGTTCGGGCCAGCCCCGGGTGCCATCACCCAGATGCGCGATGATGTTGCTGAACCCCAGGCGGCTGAACAGGGTGGTCGCATCCCGATAGAGCGTGCGGTGACGCTCTATGGTGTAGATGCGTCGGCAGAGCATGGCCAGAACGGCAGCCTGATAGCCGGACCCGGTTCCGATCTCCAGCACCTTGGCGCGGGGTACCAGACGCAGGGCCTCCGTCATGAAGGCGACGACATAGGGCTGGCTGATGGTCTGTCCCTGCTTGATCGGCAGGGGCATGTTCTCGTAAGCCTGATGGCGGAAGTTGGCATCAACGAACTGTTCGCGCGGCACCTTCTCGATGGCGCTCAGAACCCGGGAATCGGTAATGCCCTCCCGCCGCAACTGCATCAGCAACCGGATCTTGCGCACGTCATCCGTCATGCTGCCGATCCACCATGCTGCCAGACTGTCATGTGGGCATTCAGTCCTGGAAAACGCGCCCGAGCGGATCCAGCGCATCACGATCCGTCAGGTTCAGGCTGATCGGCGTCACGGAGATGCCGCCGCGCCAGATGGTGCCGATGTCGGTGCCCGGCGGCGGCATGGCCTTCTGTCTGCGCATGCCGATCCAGTAATAGGGAATGTTGCGGCCGTCGGCGCGTTCATCAATCGTCACGTCAGACTGGTCGCGGCGACCGTGCGGCACCACGTGCACGCCGTTGACCTCATCAGGTTCCACGTCCGGATAGTTGATGTTGATCAGTACGTCCTTCGGCCAGCCGTTCACCAGCAGGCGCCGCACAATGCCCGGCGCATGCTGGACGGCGGTCTCCCACCGGATCACCTGATCGGCATAACCGATCTGGCTCATCGCGATGGACGGAATGCCGAGCAGCGTCCCCTCCATCGCCGCGGCGACCGTGCCTGAATAGGTAATGTCCTCCGCAATGTTGGCACCGCGATTGACGCCGGACAGGATCAGATCGGGCCGTCCATCCAGCACATGCCGCACCGCCATCATCACGCAATCGGTGGGTGTCCCGCCGACGGCAAAGCGCCGGTCCCCGCGTCTGTGCAGGCGCAGCGGGTTGGACAGGCTGAGAGACCGCCCCGCGCCGCTCTGTTCCTGCTGCGGAGCCACCACCCAGACATCATCGGTCAGTTCGCCGGCGATCTTCTCCATCGCCGCCAGGCCGGGGGCATCGATGCCATCATCATTGGTCAAAAGGATACGCATGGTTTCAGCCTTTCGTGGCTTTGATGACTTCAAGGCCACCCATGTAGGGACGCAGCACGTCGGGCACGATGATCGATCCATCGGCCTGCTGGTAGTTCTCGACCACGGCAATCAACGCCCGCCCCACTGCCAGGCCCGAGCCGTTCAGCGTGTGGACGAAACGGGTCTTCTTCTCGCCCTCGGGCCGATAGCGCGCACTCATCCGCCGGGCCTGGAAATCGAGACAGTTGGAGCAGGACGAAATCTCGCGATACCGTCCCTGCCCCGGCAGCCAGACCTCCAGATCGTAGGTCTTGGTGGCGGTGAAACCCATGTCGCCGCTGCACAGCTTCATGACCCGATAGGCCAGGCCGAGACGCTGCAACAGGGCCTCGGCGCATTCCGTCATGCGTTCCAGTTCCGCGGCCGAGCTCTCGTCATCCGTGACGACCACCATCTCCACCTTCATGAACTGGTGCTGGCGGATCATGCCGCGGGTGTCACGCCCCGCCGATCCGGCTTCCGACCGGAAACAGGGGGTCAGCGCCGTCATGCGCATGGGCAAAGCCGAGGCATCAAGGATCTGTTCGCGGACCATGTTGGTCAGCGGCACCTCCGACGTGGGCACCAACCAGAAACCGTTGTCGGTATGAAACAGGTCCTCGGAGAACTTGGGCAACTGCCCGGTACCGAACACCGCATCATCGCGCACCAGCAGGGGCGGATTGACTTCGGTGAAACCGAACTCGCCCGTCTGGACGTCCAGGAACCAGTTGGCCAGGGCACGTTCCAGCCGCGCCAGCGCACCGCGCAGCACCACGAAACGTGCGCCGGACATGGCGGCTGCACGGTCGAAGTCCATCAGACCAAGCGCCTCGCCAAGTTCGAAATGTTCCTTCACCGCAAAATCGAAGGACGGCACATCGCCCACTTCACGCACCAGCGCGTTCGCATCCTCATCCGTGCCGACGGGCACATCGGGGGCGGGAAGATTGGGAATGCCGGCAAGTTCCAGGTTCAGGGCAGCCTCGCGGGTGCGATCTTCCTCTTCCAGCCGCTGGACATCCGACTTCAGATCAGCCGTTGCCTGCATCAGGCGCTGCGCCTCTGCCTCGTCACCACTGCCCTTGGCCTTGCCGATTGCCTTCGCCGTCGCATTCCGCTCCGACTGCTTCGTCTGCATCTCCTTCTGGATGGAAAGCCGTCCCTCGTACATCTCGACAAGGGCTGCAGAGCGGGCCGCGTGCCCGCGCGCAGTCATGGCTTGGTCAAAGGCATCCCGGTTTTCCCGGATCCAGCGGATATCATGCATGGGATCGATTCCAGATTTCGGCTCAGGTGAAACGCCCGCGCCTTATAGATCACTTTCCGCGCTGATTGAATCGTTCTCATCAGCGAAACCTGTGACAGGATGAGTGTTCCGCCGGAGATCACAACACGGAGCCACCTGATGATCAGCATCCTCGACCGCGTGCAGTTCCAGAATGTACCCTCGAATGGGGTCGAACTGCGAATTGCAACTGTTGGCGAAGGGCCGTTGGTCATAATGGTGCATGGCTGGCCGGAGAGCTGGTATTCGTGGCGTCACCAGATGGGACCGATTGCCGATGCCGGATACCGGGTGGTGGCAATTGACGTGCGCGGCTATGGCGGCAGCAGCAAGCCAGACCCGGTCGAAGCCTATGACATGGAAAGCCTGACCGGCGATGTGGCGGGGCTGATCCCCGCGCTGGGCCATGAGACGGCGATCCTGATGGGGCATGACTGGGGTGCGCCGATTGTCTGGAACACGGCAATGCTTCATCCGGACAGGGTCAGTGCGGTTGCCGGCCTGTCGGTGCCTTATCTCGGCCCCGGTCCGGCCCCGTTCATCGACATCGTGAAACAGATATTCACAGCCAACAACAAGTTCTTCTATCAGGTCTATTTCCAGGACGAGGGCGTCGCCGAAGCCGAGCTGGAGGCCGATGTGCGCAGCGGGTTGCGACGGGTCTATTACGGCATTTCCGGTGACGCGCCTGACGGGACCTGGCCCACGGACAAGCCCCACGGCGCGGCGTTGCTGGAACGCCTGCCCGACCCGGACCCGTTCCCCGCGTGGCTGACGGATGCCGACATTGATTACTACGTGAATGAATTCGAACAGTCGGGCTTTCGCGGGCCACTGAACCGCTATCGCAATCACCATCGCGACTTCGCATTCCTCAGCGCACTGCCTGATCCACGTATCCATCAGCCAGCCCTCTACATCGGCGGCACCCGCGACCTGGTTCTGAAGATGATTCCGGGCAAGGACATGGTCGCCACCATGAAGCCCATGGTGCCCAATCTGTCGGACGCTGTGCTGCTGGACGGCATCGGGCACTGGACACAGCAAGAGGCGCCGGATGAGGTCACCCGACGCCTGCTTGATTGGTTGTCACCTCTCAAGAAATGACAATAACCATCTGATATTGAAAAACAGTATCAGCTTGTCTTGTTTTCCGGACGGTCGAACAGCGGAATCCACTCGGCTGCCAGAGCCTTGCCCTGCTTCAGCTGCTTTTCGGTGATTTCCTGCTCCAGCTCCTTCATCTCGGGGCGTGCGGCACCAACGCCGCGATCGATGGCAAGCTGCAGCCATTTGACGGCCAGCACCGGATCAGCCTCAACGCCAAGGCCCTTGGCATAGGCGGCACCGACATACCCCTGGGAACGCGGGTGATTGATCTCGGCGGCCTTGTAGAGCCACTTGAAACCACGCACATGATCGACCGGGTGGTTGGCGCGACCGGTGAACCACATGGTGCCTGCCAGGTAGAGACCGGCACGGTCACCGGCAATGGCGGCCACTTCATAAAGCTTGCCCGCACGGACCACGTCACGGTCGATGCCGATACCGATGATCAGGATGTTCGCCAGTTTCTTGTGGGCATCGATATCACCGACCTTCACCAGCGGTTCCAGGGAAGCGGCGGCATTGCGATACCAGACGGCGGCAAGTTCCAGATCCTCTTCCGTTCCCAGCGCCTTGTGGTGCATCTTGGCCAGCTGGATCTGCATCTCGATATCGCCGCTGCGGGCCAGAATCGCCACCTGCGGCAGCGCCCGGGCATAGAAGCTGTCCGACTGGGCCAGGTTCTTGTCGACACCCGTGCCCCGGCGATGGAACTCGCCCATGCGCATCAGACCACAAAGCGCATCCTGCTTGGCGGCCTCACCAAACCACTTCGCGGCCACCTTCATGCCCCGCTGGGCTTCCTTGCCACGAACGATCAGTTCGCCGAGATCACACTGTGCGGACGCACTGCCTTCCTTGGCGGCGGCCAGCGTCTCCTGCCAAAGCGTTCTGTCGTTGTCGTCGCGCGTATCCTTCACCTGCGCCTGAGCGGCGCCAACCATAGCAACCGTTGCCACCATCGTTGTGATCAACAGCCGTCGCGAACCTTCACGTACCTGCAGCATTTTCTTCCCCTCCGTTCTTGTTGCACGGGCGACCAGGCCGTCCCGCCTGTACAACCGGAGCGCAAGCCCTGTGCCAGAAAGGGCATTTGCCAGAGCAACAAATCGTGCAGGAGTGGCATGTGTGAAGCGCGTCGTACCGTCAACGGATGCGCGGCGGCATGGGCACGGTATCGCCACCGGCCTCATGCGCCGCAACGGCGTCGTCGATCATGTAATAGCTGCCCTTGTCCGCGACATGAATGTGGGCGGCCAGGTTCAGCCCATGCCCCTCCATCAGCGCCCCTGCCGAAATGGAGGTTCGCTCGGAACCATCTGTCGCAAAAAACAGGACGGAACCACACCTGCGGCAGAACCCGCGCTGGCTGTGTGGACTGGACCGGTACCAGGAAAGCGATGCCTCCCCCGATATGCGCAGATCTTCGTTCCATGCCGCCGTGAAAGCCAGGAAGTGGCTGGTCTGGCGACGACACATGGTGCAATGACAGGCGATGACTTGTTTCAGGGGTCCGGAGACGGAAAACTGCACATCTCCACACAGGCAGCTGCCTGTGGCATTCACGGTGTCCGATATGAATTTGTTCCTGTTGCGTTCCAGAATTTGCAGTGAACCCGCAAACACCCGGCTGCACAAGCCGGTCAATTGGATACGCGCATGATGCCTGAAGGCCGTGACCCTATCGCTGATCTGAGAAATGCCCTGGATGCGCACGGTCTGGTGCTTCTGGGCGGCTTCCATGACGGCCCCGGTACACGCATCATCGTCGGCAACGCCGGTTCGGCAATCATCGGGCACGTGCCGGGAATGCCTGCTGCCGACCCCGCCGGAAACCCGGTCAACCAATGGACCCGGGATGTCATGATTCCGATCGCGGCTGCGCTGGGGGCTGAGGTCGTGTTTCCCTTCGATGGCCCGCCGTGGCATCCGTTCGTCAGCTGGATGGCAGCGACCGGTCAGGCATCCATCTCACCGCTTGGTCTGGCGATCCATCCCCGCTACGGGCTCTGGTTCGCCTTGCGCGCGGCCCTGCTGTTCCCGGAGCATCTGCCGCTCGATGCAGCCCCCGCCCCGTCACCGTGTCTGACATGCCTCGATCAGCCGTGCCTCACGACATGCCCGGTGAACGCCTTCGACGGCGCGACATATGCCGCAGACGCCTGCCGTGATCATCTGGACACACCGGCTGGCGCGGATTGCATGTCAGACGGCTGCCGGGCAAGACGCGCCTGCCCGGTCGGCACCGCCTGGCGCTACGACCCGAAGCACGCCAACTTCCACATGCGGGCGTTCACGGGCTGAACGGTCACCAGCCCAACTGGCGGCTGGCGAGGTCCTTCATGACTTCGGTGCTGCCGCCGCCGATGGTGAGTATCTTGGATTCGCGGAAGATCCGCTCCACCTTGTGGCCACGCAGCACGCTGGCACCGCCGAAGATCTGCGCCGCCTCCGCTGCAATCCATTCATGCGCGGCACCGCAATAGGCCTTCAGCATGGCGATTTCGGCGATGCAGCTTTCCCCCTGCATGACCCGCCAGATCAGCGTGTCCGTCTGCGCCTCCATCGACTGGATGCGCATGGCCATTTCCACCAGCTTGTGGCGCACGACCTGGAATTCGGACAGGTGCCTGCCGAAGGTCATCCGCTCATGGGCGTAGCGAACGGCTTCATTGTAGGCGCAGCGACTGGTGCCGATCTGCGTCGCGGCGATTCCCAGACGCTCCAGATTGAAGTTGTTCATGATGCCGCGGAATCCGCCGTTCTCCGGCCCCAGCAGATTGCCCTTCGGCACCCGGACATTGTCGAACGTGATCTGGGCCGTGTCCGACGACCACCAGCCGCTCTTGCGCATGTTGGTGCGGCTGATGCCGGGAGTATCCGCTTCGATCAGCAGCAACGAAACACCGCCCATGCCCTCCCCGCCCGTGCGGACGGCAACGGACATGTAGTCGGCGCGGACACCATTTGAAATGAACGCCTTCTCTCCGTTCACCACATAGTGGTCACCGTCGGCGCGGGCCGTGGTCTTGATGTTGGCCACATCCGACCCGCCATTGGGTTCGGAGATGGCGAGGCAGATGATCTTGTCGCCGCGCAGGACCTCTGGCGCGATCCGGCGTTTCAGGGCCTCTGAGCCAAGGTTGAGCACCGGCGGCAAGCCGATGCCGTGGGCCATCAGACCAACTCGGACGCCGCCGAAACCCGTGGCTGCAACCTCTTCCCGCACCAGGCAATAGAACAGGATACCGCCGCCGCCGCCATATTCCTCCGGGAAGCCAAGGCCGAGCAGCCCTGCATCACCAGCCTTCTTGTAAAGCTCACGCGGGAAGGTGCCTTCCTCTTCCCAGGTTTCTCCATGGGGCTCGATCTCCTGATCACAGAACCGTCGGATCTGATCGCGGATGGTATCGGTGTCTTCGGTATAGATCGGATGCCGCAGGCTCATGACTTGATTCCTTCCCCAGAAGCCGCGCCGAGTTTTCCATTCAATCAGCCGCATCTCATGCGGACCAATGCAAAGAAGGAAGCACCCCGTTCACAGCGAGAATATCAAAATCCATTTCCGATATTCACGCGTATGAACGAGTGGTTACCGAGCCGCCAAACAGATGCCGGATCAAAAAGCCATTTGATCTGCATGCATTGTTCGACTATCATCGAACCATGCACGTCACCATCCGGTGCTACCGCTTTCGCATATCAGGTCTTTTTTGGTCATGGCTCTCATAAATGACCGACACCAATCTGGTGCGCGAGGTAACTGAGCCATGCCCCTGCGCGCCCGTCCGGTCGCGTTCGAACATTGAGGAACGATAATGAATATCCGCATGACCCCCGTGCCGCATGGTGCAGCAACAGGTGTGACAGCGCTCGGGATCGCCTTCGGCCTCGCCCTGGCACCGATGAGTGCGCAATCAGCAGAGGCCGCATTCCCGTCTGTATCGGGCGAGGTCGGGTTCGAGGTCCAGAATGACTTCAACTTTGAGTCCGAAGACCCCAACGCGGAACAGAACGAACTGGGCATGGTCATTGAGCCTGTCATCAACCTGAACCTGTCGCGCAACGTGTTTGTCACCACCGGCATGACGCTGGAGGCCGTGCGCGATCCCGGACCACAGGAAGACAGGGTGTTTCAGGATCACGGCATCTTCGTCGATACGCTGACCCTGAACTACGAACAGGACGATTTCGCCGTCTACGCGGGCAAGTTCGGGCCAAACTTCTCCATAGGTTATGACGCGGCACCGGGTATCTATGGTTCAGACCTGCTGGGCGATGATGTGGAACTCGCGGAATTCATCGGCGCGGGCGGATCACTCGGTCTGGGTGAAACCGGCCTGGGCAACCTGGCGCTTTCAGGCAGTGTGTTCTTCCTTGATCGCACGTTCCTGAGCGAATCCTTCATCACCAATCGTGGCCGGACCAACCTCGCCGCAGGCGGCGCGGGCAATACGGAAGTGCCCGAATCCTTTGCGATTGCGCTGGATGGGGAAGCGGTGCCCGGCATGGATGGTCTGCGCTTTCACACCGCCTTCGCGCGTATGGGCGTCAACAACGCTGACACCGAATACCGGGCAACTGCGGGTGCGGACTGGGCCATTGCTGTCGATGACGATCTGACCCTGACCCCGCTGGCCGAGTACGTGCGGTTCTGGAATGCAGGCGGGAACGGTGCCGAAAGCCGAAACTACATGACCCTGTCGCTGCTCGCGGAAACCGGCCCCTGGAATGTGGCTATCGCCTTCACCGGCAAGGATGTCGATGTGGACAATGCCAATGGCTCCACCTTCGACCATCAGACCCAGATTTCCGCAGGCTATGCCTTTGCCAACGGTTTCACGCTGGACGTCGGATACAAGAACGCCACTGCGGCCAACCAGACCACACAGACGCTGGGTGCTCTTGTCACCTACGCCGTCGCGTTCTGACCCCGCCCTCCGTTTCGATATCTTCAGGAGAAATCCAACGCAGCTGACACGCACGACCGCACTCGTGTGCGGCATGGCCCTCGGGCTTGCAGCAGGGGCCGCTCATGCGACGGCAGGGACAGGCATCACCAAGGGCATGCATCGCTGAATCCCTTCACGATTCAGCCGCTCATGGCATCACGGCAATATCCGGCTGCGTTGCCGCGAGTTTGTGGCTGAGAGCGATCAGTCGATCCCTGTTCTCTGCCATTTCCTTCGCCAGAAGCTTCCGCAGCTTGCGTTCGACAACAGGTTTCATCAAACGACCGATTGTCGTCCCGCCGCGCGCATCACCATGCGACCGTTCAGGCTATCCAGATTGCGCAAATTATGTGATCGGAGGTCATGTTCTCATGTAGAACAAAAAAAGAACATCTGCTATTTTGGCAGCATGAACGCACGACATCACAACCCCGCCCACCCCCTTGGAAAAATCCGGCCATTGCCGTGCATCCCCTTGAGGGCTGCGGCTTCATTTGAACAAAAACAACGCATTAAAGGTCATGTTGATGATACTGAATCACATAAAGAAGACCGGCTTCAAGCGCCGCCCCTGACCGGAACAGCGCAGCTGGTGGAGATGTTTGCTGACACGCGCGACGGTGCGGCGGTGGGCTTTGCCCTGGCGCAGATTCCGCCCGGGCGATCCATTCTCTGGGTGCAGGACCGCATGTGCGCGCAGGAAACCGGGCAGCCACATGGCAGGGCGCTGGCCCGATTTGGTGGCGACCCGGACAAGTTGATCCTCGCCTGCGCACGACATGCCACCGATGTGCTCTGGACCATGGAGGAAGGTCTGGCCTGCCCCTCGCTCGGGGCCGTGATCGGGGAGATCTGGGGCGACCCGAAAGTCCTCGACTTCACCGCCACGAAACGCCTGGCGCTCAGGGCGGAGCGGGTGGGCATTCCGGTCTTCCTGATCCGCTTTGGCGGCACGGAGGCCGCATCGGTGGCACGGCGGCGCTGGCGCGTGGCCTCCACCGCATCGACACCACATCCACACGATCCCCGCGCCCCGGGGGAGCCGCGCTGGCGCACGGAACTGTTCCGCGCCCGGGATGCGCGGCCAGGAACATGGGAGGGCGGATATGACCGCACGGCGCATCGTCTCCATCTGGCTGCCCCACTTCGCGATCCAGCGCTGGCGACGCCGGCACTACGGCGTGAAGGCCACGGCAGAGACTGAACCCATCGTACTGGCCCGGCCCGGCACGCATGGCCCGGTGATCCACGACATGAACGCCACAGCCGCCGCGCTGGGGATGATCCGGGGGGCGCGCGTCACCGACATGCGCACCCTGGTGCCCGACCTGCGGGTGGAGGATGCGGAGGAACGGCTCGACAGTGCCGATCTGGCGCGTCTGTCCCACTGGTGTCAGCGCTGGTGCCCCTGGACACGGACGGACGGCGTGGATGGTCTGATGCTCGACACCACAGGCTCCGACCATCTCTGGGGCGGGGAAAGCGCGATCATCGCGGACATGCGCCGCGCCTTCCGCGACGCCGGCCTGAGCACCCGCATCGCCATCGCCCCGACGGTGGGCAGTGCCTGGGCCTTCGCCCGGTACACGGGGACGGGATATGCGGGAACGGGGCAGGGGCAGGGTCAGGGTCAGGGTCAGGGCCAGGGTCAGGGCCAGGGCCAGGGTCAGGGTCAGGTCAGCATCTGCACGCCTGATGCGCTGGCCACGACACTGGGCAAGCTGCCCGTGGCGGCGCTGCGGCTGGATGGCAATACGGTGCTGTTGCTGGAACGGCTGGGGTTCCGGACCATCGGTGCCCTGGCTGACGTACCACGGGCCGCTCTTGCCCGACGGTTCCGCCATGGCACGCCCCTGCCCGGCAACCCGATGGCACGGCTGGATCAGGCCATGGGGCGCACGACGGAGCCGCTGGTGGCGACGGCACTGACGGCGCCCCTGCGCAGCCTCGGCACCCTGGCAGAACCGATCACGGAGATCGACAGTTTCGCCCACATGCTGGACCACCTGATGGCGGACCTGGCGCAGCAGATGGAGGATCGCAACATCGGCACCCGTCGTCTGCGCTTCACCGGCTATCGCGTCGATGGCGGGGTGTCGGCGGTGGAGGTGGCAACCAGCCGCCCCAGCCGTGATCCTGTCCATCTGGCACGGCTTTTTGAGAACAAAATGGAAACATTTGATCCGGGGTTTGGTTTCGAGGCCATGACCCTGGACGTGCTGGATGGTCAGGATCTGACCATGGCACAGCAGGATCTGGGGGGTGAAACCGACAATGGCGTGGCCATGGCACGGCTGGTGGACCGCTTGATCGCCCGGCTGGGACGGCAATCCGTGCTGCGTCCGGTGGGGCGGGGCAGCCATGTCCCTGAACGGGCGGAGGCCATGGTTCCCGCCGATCTGAGCCTTGCTACAGCAACGGCTACAGCAACGGTCACAGCGCCCGCGACGCCAGATGCGTTGCCGGATACGCCTGCCCCGGCGCGACCGCTGCGCCTGCTGCCCCGGCCAGAGGAAGTGCAGGTGCTGCACGCCATTCCCGATGGCCCCCCCGCCCGTTTCATCTGGCGTCGCCAGACCCACCGGATTGTCCGCAGTGGCGGGCCGGAACGGATCGCGCCGGAATGGTGGCGGGAGAAGTCGGTCGTGCGCCTGCGTGACTATTACAATGTGGAAGACAGCAGCGGCCGCCGCTACTGGATCTATCGGGAGGGGGTGGCCGGGGATGGCCGGGGCGGCAATCCGCACTGGTTCCTGCACGGGCTGGATGCCTGATGCCGGAAGCGCCGCTGACCCCGGAAAAACGCCGTATCAAGGACCCTGGCACGTTCCGCCCCAACCCGCCCGCCCCCTTCGTGGAACTGGGGCTGGTATCCAACTTCTCGTTCCTGCGCGGCGCGTCGGACCCGGTGGATCTGGTGCTGACGGCGCACCTGCTGGGCTATGACGCGATGGGCATCGCCGACCGTAACACCATGGCCGGGACCGTGCGCGTTCATGGGGAGGCGGCGACGGCAGGCCTGCGCCCGGTGATCGGCTGTCGCCTGGACCTGCTGGATGCGCCGTCCCTGCTGGCCTATCCGAAGACCCGCGCGGGCTATGGCCAGCTCTGTGCCCTGCTGTCGGCGGGCAAGATGCAGGACGCGGCAGGGGAATGGCAGCGCAAGGGCCAGTGTGACCTGTCGCTGGCCATGGTGGCGGAGGCCTGCGCCCGGACAGCGGGAGAGATCGTGCTGATCGCCATGCCGGATGCGTCCACCGATGCCTTCGCGGCGGAGGCGCCGCGTCTGGTGGCTCACCTGCCCGACCTGACCCACATCGCCGCCGCGTACCTGTATCGCGGCGATGACCGGGCGCGGATCAATCATCTGGACCGGCTGGCGGCGGCACACGGGCTGCGGCTGCTGGCCACCAACGACGTGCATTACCACACGCCTGCGCGGCGCCCGCTGCAGGACGTGATGACCTGCATCCGCGAGAAGGTGACGATCCTGACCGCCGGGCATCGCCTGTACCCGAATGCGGAGCGGCATCTGAAAAGCCCCACCGAGATGCAGCGCCTGTTCGCGGACTGGCCGGACGCCATTCGCCAGAGCCGCATCATCGCCGACACCTGCACCTTCTCCCTGTCCGAACTGCGTTACGAATATCCGGAGGAAACGGTCCCCGAAGGCCGGACACCGGATGAACAGTTGCGCCTGCTGACCTGGGAAGGGGCGGCCGAACGCTATCCCGACGGGGTACCGGCAGACGTGGGCCAGACCCTTGAGAAGGAACTGGCGCTGATGGCGAAGATGGACATCGCACGGTATTTCCTGACCATCCGCGACATCGTGGATTTCGCGCGCGGCGAAGGCATTCTGTGTCAGGGGCGCGGATCGGCGGCCAACAGCGCCGTCTGTTACTGCCTGAAGATCACCAACGTCGACCCGGCGCAGCACCAGCTGCTGTTCGAACGTTTCATCTCGGAGGAACGCAAGGAACCGCCCGACATCGACGTGGATTTCGAACACGAACGGCGGGAAGAGGTGATCCAGCACATCTATCAGCGCTATGGCCGTGACCGGGCCGGGCTGTGCGCCACCGTCATCCACTACCGCCCCCGCATGGCGATCCGCGAAGTGGGCAAGGTCATGGGCCTGTCGGAGGATGTGACCACGGCGCTGGCCCGCACCGTCTGGGGGTCCTGGGGATCATCGGTGGAGGACGAGATGGTGAATGAGGCGGGGCTGGACCTGTCCGACCCGCACCTGAAACGCACCATCGCGCTGACCCACGAACTGATCGGCATGCCCCGCCACCTGTCGCAGCATGTGGGTGGTTTCATCCTGACCCAGCACCCGCTGGTGCAGACCGTGCCCATCGGCAATGGCGCCATGGCGGACCGCAGTTTCATCGAATGGGACAAGGATGACATCGACACGCTGGGCATCCTCAAGGTGGATGTGCTGGCGCTCGGCATGCTGACCTGCATCCGCAAGTGCTTCGACATCCTGGCGGCGCAGTACGGGCGCGACCTGACGCTGGCCAGCACGCCGCAGGAAGACCCGGTGGTCTATGACATGCTCTGCCGGGGCGATTCGGTCGGTGTCTTCCAGGTCGAGAGCCGGGCGCAGATGAACATGCTGCCCCGCCTGAAGCCCCGCACCTTCTATGACCTGGTGATCGAGGTGGCGATTGTCCGCCCCGGCCCGATCCAGGGCGACATGGTGCATCCCTATCTGCGGCGCAGGCAGGGGAAGGAGCCCGAGGTCTATCCCTCCCCCGGCCCCGAACATGACCCGGACGAGCTGAAGAACATCCTGAAGCGGACCCTTGGGGTGCCGATCTTTCAGGAACAGGCGATGAAGATCGCCATGGTCGCCGCGTGTTTCTCCCCCGTGGAGGCCAATCAGCTGCGCAAGGCCATGGCCACGTTCCGCTCGAAAGGTCTGGTCAGCGAACACAGGGAAAAGATGGTCGGGCGCATGGTGGAGCGCGGTTATGACCCGGAATTCGCGGCACGCTGCTTCAGCCAGATCGAGGGCTTCGGTGAATATGGCTTTCCCGAAAGCCATGCCGCCAGCTTCGCCCATCTGGTCTATGTCTCCAGCTGGCTGAAATGCCATTACCCCGCCGTGTTTGCCGCCGGGTTGCTGAATTCCCAGCCCATGGGGTTCTATGCCCCCGCCCAGATCGTGCGTGACGCCCGTGAACATGGTGTCATCGTGCGGGCCGTCGACGTGAATTACAGCGACTGGGACAATGTGCTGGAGCCACTGAAGGTGCCATTGAAGACCGGCAGGCACGATTACGCCCTGCGGCTGGGCCTGCGCCAGATCACCGGACTGTCCAGGGAAGACGCCGCGCGGCTGCTGAACCATCGCGGGTCGCCTTATGAAACCGTCGAACAGTTGCGCAGCCGCGCCCGCCTGTCTCCGCGCGGCATCCAGACCCTGGCGGCGGCAGACGCGTTCCGGTCCATGGCGCGGGACCGGCGCGGCGCGCTGTGGGATGCGCGCGCCATCAAGAACGCGCCCGACCTGCCACTGTTCAGCTACAGCGCCGCACAGGATGAGGGCGCAGACACGGACGTGCTGCTGCCCGCCATGCCGTTGAGCGCCCATGTGGTCGCCGACTACCAGACCCTGCGTCTGTCGCTGAAGGCCCACCCGATGAGCTTCCTGCGGGCGGCCTACCGCGCGGAGGGCTTCACCCCCGCCGATCGCCTGCGCAGCCTGGGCAACGGGCGCGCCGTCTCCACCGCCGGTGTCGTGCTGATCCGCCAGCGCCCGGGCAGCGCCAGGGGCGTTGTCTTCATCACGCTGGAGGATGAGACCGGGGTGGCCAACCTGGTGGTCTGGCCCGACACCATGAAGCAGTTTCGCCGCACCATCATGGGCGCGCGCCTGATGGCGGTGCACGGCATGGTGCAGATGGATGACGATGTGCTGCATGTGGTCGCCAGGCGCCTGGTGGATGAAACCGCCCGCCTGGGGGAACTGTCCGACGACCTGATGCCATCCCCCCTCGCCCGTGCCGACCATGTCACCACCCCCCTGCCCGCCCACAGTCAGCCCCCCACCAGAGGCCACCCCCGCAACACCCGCATCATCCCGAAATCCCGGGACTTTCATTGAGGCAGGTCGGCGAGGCACGGCGTTCACCCTCCATCAATCCTGAAGCACTCATTTCATCCATCGCATCACAACCCTGACCAACTTCAATCACAGGATGTAGAACGATGTTGAAATTTCTGGACCTGAAACGAAAGGACAGCGCGGGTGAAGCAGAAGATGAGAGTGACGTGATCGCCACCAGGAAAGCGCTGCAGCAGAGCGGTGACAACGCTCCACCAGGCGGGCACCTGTCGGGCTGGCGTGACCAGGGGACCACAGACGCACTGAAGGCCGTGCAACGTCGCAACGGCATCTGGCCTGACAGGACCATGCGCCCCGGCGGCCCTGGGCGCACGACGCAATCGTGGTGACCGCGGAAAAGGGCTCTTGGAACACGGTGGCCAATGCTGCTGCCGAACCAGGTCGATGAGCGATGGTCGTTCGATGAAGCACGATCCCAGATCACAGCGTGGAAGGAGGACTACAACCGAAACAGACCCCACTCATCATTGGACAACCTCACGCCCGACGAGTTCGCAAGGAAAACGGCATTGCAGAAACAGGCTGCATGAGGCCAGAAACAAACCCATGGACTCTCACAAACCGAAAAGCAAACATGGGTCTCAGGTCAGAAGTTGCTGAACAGATGCGCGCCATCCAACAGCCACAAGGGAGTTGCCGAAAATGCCGGTTCTCGAGCGCGAAGGCGCGCGAATTCATTACGAAACACAGGGTGAGGGCTTTCCGTTGCTGCTGCTGGCATCAGGTGGCATGCGGTCCTCCATTCCCTACTGGGGCAAGGCCCCCTGGAACCCGCTGGCGCGTGCGATGCCCGGGTATCGGCTGATCGCGATGGATCAGCGCAATGCGGGGCAGTCGACGGCACCGATCACGGCGGCCAACGGTTGGCAGACCTATCTGGATGACCAGATCGCGTTGCTCGATCATCTGGGCATCGACCGGTTTCATGTGGCCGGCATGTGCATCGGCGGGTCCTTCATCATGGAACTGGTGAAGGCGATACCGGACCGCGTCATGTCCGGTGTGATGCTGCAACCCATCGGGTTTTCCGACAATCAGCAGACATTCCTCGACATGTTCGATGACTGGGCCATGGAACAGCGCCCAGATCACCCGACCGTCAGTGATACCGACTGGTCCACCTTCCGACACGCCATGTTCGGCAGCGAGGATCTGCTGTTCAACGCGACGGAGGCAGATGTCGCCGCCTGCCGCACGCCGCTGCTCGTCCTGATGGGGCAGGATGTCTATCACCCGGAATTCACGTCCCGCCGCATTGTCGAGTGCGCCCCTGACGCGACCCTGATCGAACAATGGAAGGGACCGGGCGACATCGAGGACACGCATGCGGCCATCATGACGTTCCTGGCGGCGCATACGCCGCCAGCGTCTGCCTAGAACGATCCACGGGTGGATGGCATCACGGGCCGGTGCGATTCCATCAATCGATGGACCGGTCTAGAACGTGTAGCTGACAAACAGACCGCCGCCGAACTGGTTGGCGGAACCGCGTTCCTTGACCAGTGAGGAATCGGCCGCATCCCCGGTCAGACGGTCGTAGCCTGCGAACCAGGTGACAGCGACGCGCTGCGTCACCAGATAGGTCAGCGACCCGCCAATGCCGTAGGACAACAAGCCCCCGTCCGCGTCGAATGCGGTCAGGCCGGATGCTGCAGCCTGTGCCGCATTCACGTCGAAATAGGTGCTCATGTAGTTGGAGCTGCCAAACGCCAGTTCAGGACCAAAGGTCACGATCGCCCGGCTCTGACCCAGCTTGAAGGCGCGCTTGTACTTCAGTTCCGCATCGCCGATCAGCCCTTCGTGACCACCGATGCCCTGCCGCAGCTCCAGCTTTGCAGCCACATTGGCATAGGTATATTCGACGAACCCACCCAGTTCGAACGTGCCGTCCACGTCACCCAGACCGCGCAGGTCATTGGTGTCGCCATCGCTCAGGCTGAACGGACTGCTGCCGTCCTCATCCCGGCCGAAGTCGTATTTCAGGATCGGCCCGGCCCGCCAGCCATCCGCGTTGATCACATTGTAGCCGACGCCCTGACCGACCGACGCGAAGAAGCGATCCGACCACGCCACGCGAATATCGGGCACGACACTGA
Source organism: Minwuia sp. (assembly GCA_029210175.1). Taxonomy (GTDB): domain Bacteria; phylum Pseudomonadota; class Alphaproteobacteria; order Minwuiales; family Minwuiaceae; genus Minwuia. Next base: position 204,846 of record JARGPL010000019.1, read on the forward strand.
GGCTGTAGGCATTGTCCCCCAGATACTTCGGAGCGGCGATGGCGCCCAGCCCGACGGAAAACTGCCAGCCAGCGGGCTTCGGCGGCTTGGCCTGCGGTCCCTCTGCGGCAGCAATCTGCGGTACTGTGGCCAACATCGCGAGGCCAAGCCCCCCCGCCAGCAACCGGGGCATCGTTCCAAACATCAAAACTCTCCGTCCGCTACCAGAATCACGTCGATCATGTCGTATCGCGCAAGTGGGGTGACGTGAACGTTAATCAAGACAGAAGGCGCGTTTGTCACAGGTATTTCATGATGTTGGCGGCAGGAGGCGTTTCCGGCTGGCCTTGCCCGGCAGCATGACCAGAGCCACGCCGACCGCCGCGATGCCTCCCTGCGCTGGATCATGGTCGTCAGCAGGATCATGGTGATCAGCGACAGCACGACGACGATGCAGGCCAGGGACGCGACGAAGGCCCAGGCCACGCCCTCTGCGCTGCCCAGCCCCGACGACAGCTTGTGCGAGACGACCAGCCCGGCCCCGGCCAGCCCGCCCCCCGCCAGCCCCAACGCCAGACCGAGCCACAGCCGCCGCGCCACACGCTCCCCCAGCAACGGCCCGACCAGCGCAGCCGTGATCACGGGTTGCAGGCAGACAATCAGGGCCGCAGTGCCTGCGCCAACGCCCTTTCCCAGTGCCAGCCATGATCCGGCGAAGTAGATCGCCTGCAACATGACCCCGGCGGTGGCGATGTGGCGGACCTCCGCCCATGTCTTCGGCCAGGGCGCCCGCATGACCAGCGCCAGCCCGGTCATCAGCACCGTGACGATGGCATAGCGCAGGCTGAGGTAGGTCAGCGTCTCCGCATCCGCCAGTCCCGCCTTGGCGGCAATGAAACCGCTGCTCCACAACAGCACGAACACGGCAGGCGCAAAGGCAAGAAGCAGGTCGGTGCGGTGGGCGCGGGCCGTATCGTTCATGATTGCGGGAACGCCTTGGATGCGTGAGCTGATGGATGCTTCCAAAGCATCATCGGCAGGTGTGCCGCAAACACCGGTTCCCGTCTACTGCCGCAGAACGCAAGTGTGCCCGAACCACTCAGCCCTTCAACCGCCGCGCCGCCTGCCGCAGCACATCGCGATCGCCACGCTGCCATGTCACAGTCAACCGGTAGCGGGTGATCCGCCACCCCGCCGGGCGACGGGCAAGGTCGATGTCGTAATGGCCGCCGATCAGGTAGTCGGGGTCGCCGCGCGCGCCTGACAGATGATGCATGGCCTGCAGATAGGCGTTCAGATGCGCTGTATCGCCCTTGATCGCATGCACGTGATTGCCGATGAGGTGCTGAGTCGTGGTCAGGCCACAGATGGTCTGGCGCATGACCTCGATCCAGTCCGACCGTGCGCCGGACCAGGGCTTGCCCCCAAGGGTCGAGAAATCGGACTCCAGCGTGTCATCGAAGACCTGGTCCAGCAGCGCGAAATCCCTGGTGTCGATCGCCGTGGCATAGCGGTGCATGATATCGCTGATCGCCATCCGGTCGATCACGGTCGCGAGATCCATTGCCGTCATGATGAACTCCCCATTCTCCCAAAAAAATCCGCTCAACACATCGCAGGTCCGTGACAGGTGCCGGCCCGTGTCGTGAAAGGCCGGCGCGGCCGGAGCCGTTCAGCCCCGAAACAGCCGCGTCAGTTCAGGCACGTAGGCGTCACCCTGCCCCGCAGATGCCTGCGCCCCCATGGCGGCAGAGACACCATCCGCAATGGCACGGCTTCCCGCCCCCGCGCCCGCCATCTCCCGATAATAGTCGATGTCCTTTGTTGCGTTTCCGATGGTGAAAGGCACATCGCTGGCGTCGCCCGTCAGGATGCATTTCCGCAGCCGTTCCAGCGCCATCCCGGCGCCACCCCCCCTGGCCAGCACATCGACGAAGACCTGCGGGTCCACCCCCGCCTCCGCGGCCTGCGCCGCAGCCTCCGCCAGCAGCGCCATATGGCCGATGGACACGAAGTTGTGCAGCAGCTTCATGCGGTGTCCGAAGCCGACGCCGCCGACATGGTCGATATTCTCGGTGAAGGTATCCAGCACCGGTCGGGCCGCTTCCAGTACATCGGCCTCCCCGCCGACGAGTATGTTCAACGTCCCCTCATGCGCCTGCTTTGCCAGCCGTGTCATCGGCGCATCGAGAAACCGCCCCCCGGCCTCCATCACCATCGCCGCCATGCGCTCGGTCGATTCCGGCAGCGCGGTGGAACAGTCCACCACGATGGTTCCGGGCTTCAGCGCGGCGATCACTCCCGCCTCCCCTGTCAGCACCGCCTCCACCTGCGGCGAACCCGTGACGCAGAGGATCACCAGATCGACCGCCGCCGCAACGGCTCCGGGCGTGCCGCGCTGCTCCGCCCCCATCCCGATCAGATCATCGACCGGCTGGTTGCCGCGATGGTCCAGCATGATCACCGGGAACCCGCCCTTGAGCACATTCAGGGCGATCCCGTGGCCCATCAGCCCCACACCGATTATCCCGACTTGCATGACCCGTTCCTCCCCCTGTCAACGCCGCTGCCCCTGAATGTAGCCGAGCGATCTGCCCGCACGCCAGCACAGCGGCACCGGCTGTGCGTCGCCAGGGGTTGTTTGCGGCGACTGGCGCAGCGCGGCAGACTCGCCACCTGCATGAGGGCCTTTTCCAGCGACAGCGAGAGAGATAGTAAAGGACGGCATCGGGCGTTAACGGTTCAGATGGCAATATGATGCAGGCTCAATCCAGGAACGTGACGGCAGGGCGGGTTTCATGAAACATCTGATCAGGGTCATGCTGATCCTGGGGTCGATCTTTGCCGCCGTCTTCGTCGCGGGCCACCTGCTGGGCATCCTGACCACCGACAATGTTCGCAGCTGGCTGGAACAGGCGCAGTCCATCGACCCGCTCTGGGTCGCCGGACTGGTTGTTGCCCTGTTGTTCATCGACCTGTTCATCACCGTGCCAACCCTGACCCTGACGATCCTGGCAGGCTTCTTCCTGGGCTTTCCGGCAGGCGCGTCAGCCGCATTTGTCGGTGTCACGTCGGCAGCGTTCGGTGGCTATTGCATCAGCCGACGATGGGGCGACCCGGCGATCCGGCTCATCCTGAAGGAAGAAGTGGCGCGCGAAGAATTTGCCGCCGCCTTTCGCAGCAATGGCCCGGTCATGATCATGCTCTCGCGGGCCTTGCCCATGCTGCCGGAAATCACCGCCTGCATGGCCGGTGTCACCCGCATGCCGCCGCTGAGATATGCGGCATTCTTCCTGATCGGCAATCTGCCCTACATTCTGGTGGCCGCCTATGCGGGGTCGGTCAGTTCCCTCGAGGCCCCGCAACCGGCCATCTACACCGCGCTGGTGCTCTACGGAATTCTCTGGACGGGTTGGTATTTCCTCCGCCGACGCAGGGTTGCCGCGCGATAGCCGGAGCATGCGTGGTCGGCCGCAGTGCTTCGCGGACGGCCTCATGTCTCTGGTCTGACCCGCTGAACGGATCAGACGCCAACGGTTACAGGAAACCTGCAGGGGTCACAGTCGAGGTGGAATGTCGTCCTGATACGGCTCATGCGGGCTTTTCGAGGACGACCAGCTTTGTCATCGCCGGAATGAGGCTTTGTCCGCCGCTGGTCTCGAACCCGATCTCGCGGCCCTTGGCAATCAGCCAGCCCACCGATAGCGAGCGCGCCTCCGGCGTGAACGCCATGTGCTGGAGTTGCCAGAGCGCCGCCAAGGGCGGCCCCGACCGATCTTCATCGACCATGAAATCATGTATCAACAGCTTGCCGCCGGGCGCCAGCGCGGCAAAGGCCTTGTCCAGCAGGGTTTCGACAGCGCCGCCCGGAACACCGCTCAGCAAGTAGGACATCAGGATGGCATCCTGCTCACCCGGCCATGCGGTCTCCACCGCGTTGCCCGGAATATAGCGAACACGATCAACCAGATCAGCGTCGGCGATGAAACGCCAGCCGATCTCGGCCACGTTCGGAAAGTCGATGATGGTCGAGTGCAGGTCCTCGTAAGCCTTGCACAGACTGATTGTCATGGCCCCGGTTCCGCCACCGACATCCAGCAGGCTGGTTGCGCCCGACAGATCGACCAGCCGTGCGAGCGTACGTCCGGGACCGAGCGACCCCGCATGCTGGCTTTCGGAATAGACCGACGCCTGCTCCTCATCTGCCATCCAGTGACGGTAGGACGAGATGGCTTCATCAGGCAGGTCGTCCTTCATCACGGCATTCAGCTGCAACAGAAACGGGTACATCTGCTGGTCGATCTGATAACGCAGGTAATCGCCGAAATCGTACTTGGAGTGCTTCGACAGGAAATTCTGGGCCGCCGGGGAATTCTGCAGGCGCCATTCGTCAGCCCAGGTCAGGATGCCGATACTCGCAAGCGCTGTCGTCAGCATGACGATCCTGTTCACGGGAACGCCAGTGGCTGTGGAAAGCTCTTCGGGCGTTTTCGGCTGATCTGCCAACTCCGTGAAGAGGTCAATGTGCAGCCCTGCAAAGAGGGCCTTGGACGCCATGAAGCTGAAAGCGATGGTCGAAAGCTGTTCTGCGGTTTCCACGCATTGCACGTCATCCGACGTCATATCGTCCGCTTGCACGGTCATGCTTGAACTCCTGCTGTTTTGCTGATGCGAAAAGCATAGGCAGGAAATTTGTGCGGCGCAACATGTGGTCCCCGTTCCGCAAAATTATCCACGAATTCTAGAGCACTAATTGAATTTCCGAAAAAATGGGATCAATTTCTTCATGAATACTTCTATGTATAGAATTCTTTATATTTTGAATTCATGGCCGTTTCCACTATTTCAAATATATCAAATAATTTTTCTACGCATAAATCGAATTATGGTGTCTCAAATTCCTAATCTGAAATTCAAACAACCAAATCACGGAAAATTCCCTGCATGTCATCGTTCATACTGCGGGTCACTTATTACAGGAACATGCAAAATATGGCGACTGTCTGCCAAGAATTTCCGGTCCGACAGGTATCAGGCATGATATGATATTGTGATCATGCCCAACCCGTTCTTTTCAGAATGCTGGAACATACAGAAAAATGCCACCTGCAGTCTTCCGTTGATTGCTCGTGTTCGCCGCGTGACCTGATGTCGGGTCAGCACGACCGGTCTGCACGGCGTTCTGACCGACCGGCTCCGTCGCTTGATCCAGGCACCTGAGTCCGCGCCCAGCGCCACCACACGCATCTTCCTGCCGCTGGGTTTCACTCTGGTGGCGGTGATCGTTCTTCTGGTGACGACAAAGCCGTTTTGAGCGAAGTTGGTTGCGGTTGGCCGAATTAACGAGACAGGTCGTGCCGCCGACGGAAATGCACGCCGAGACTTCCAGACGATCCGGGGACATATGCAGGCCGGGTGTCACGGGCCACCGACGCATCAAGATATTTTCGGCCAGTACGGGAAGCGGCCATCCATTGGTTTCTCAAGGATGGCCGCCCGTACATATCACTTGCTCCGAACGATACCTTCGTACTGACCACGCAGTTTGAGTATCACTGTCACGTCAGCCTTGTCCCGGTTGCGCCAGAACCAGCCATGTTCTCCGGCAAACGGAGCCTTGATGCTGCCTTCACCGGAAGTCGCGCCACGGCCCCGCTCGTAATCAACCGATTGACCGTTGGCATGGGCGTGCAGATCGAAATTGACCCGGCCGCCTGTCGCCGTCCAAGCATATGCAAGTACGGCTCCTTCCTTCATTACGGCCTTTGTTTCGACCCCTTCTCCGGGTGTCAGGGTAAATTTGACCTCGTCTTTCCAAGCCTCCTGCGCCTGCGCCGTTGAAAGGAACATGCCGAGTACGGAATCCACCAATGTCCATTCCTGATGATCACCGTACATGGAGTGATCTGCCTTCGCTTCTGACTCCAGTTGTTGCTTGATTTCACCCATTTCAGTGAGACCGAGGACCCGGCCCACGCCTGTGGGGTCGATAGCATATTCCGCAGGCAGGACGACCGTTGTGATGATCGCTGCTGCCACGACAACCGCGACAAGGGCCGAGCGCATTAACCTGGCCGGGCTGGGAAGGTCTTCGAATTTGGGTTGAGGTACATTGTGCATCTTGATCTCCAGTTTATCAGGTGTGGCCATGGCCAAAGAATCCAGCCAGTTGCTGGCCGATCAGCAGCACGCCGAGAAACACCATCACGATATTCGCAACGGTGGCCTGTCGCATGAAATTCGGGCTTCTCCGCCAGTACCCCATGACGATCAGGATTACTGCAAGGGCAAGGATCTGCCCAACCTCGACGCCCACGTTGAAAGCAATCAGGTTGGCGAGAAGACCATCCTCGGCAATCCGGTACTCCAGTATCTTGGACGCGAGTCCGGTGCCGTGGAACAGACCGAAGACAAGCGTCGCTGCCTTGGTGTTTGGCTGAAACCCGAGCCATTTCTGGTAATAGCCAAGGTTGTCGAGCGCCTTGTAGACGACCGAAAATCCAATGATTGCGTCGATCAGGTAGGCGTTTATGCCCCAGCCATACCAGACACCCAAAAGCATGGTGATGGAGTGACCAACAGCGAAGAGGCTGACATAGATCGCGACATCTTTCATGTAGTACAGAAAGAAAACGACCCCCAGAAGGAACAGGATATGGTCATACCCTGTCATCATGTGTTTCGCGCCAAGATAAATGAATGAGATGATGTGCACCCCATAAATTTCCTGGATATAGCCAGCGTCACCAGGCGTTACATTGTGGGCATTGGCCGTAGTTGCCAAAGCAAGAAGAGTAATCAGGGCAGCAGCGCCAAGCATCAAGTGACGACGCACATGTTGCGACGCACCCCCTGATCCGAAAGATCGGTTGTTCATCATTCTGTTGTTTCCGCATATTTGAAGAGTGTGAATTTCTGCGCCCGCAAGGACGCACGGCATCACACGCGCGGCGGTCGGTCCCGAAGGTATCCACTGTGGTCAATCATGCGATCGCTATTGGATACCCATCCTGCGCGTGTGATCAGAAACGCAAGCGAACTCGCTCTCTGTCGCAGGTAGGCAAAGTTATGATCGTGATCCACCAAGTCGTGTGCATGTCCATAATAGGCATGCATCAAATCGACCTGTTCGTCATGAGAGTGGTCGTGGGAGTCTGCTTCGTTGTCGTGCTCAGCAACAACTTCTGACATCACCAGGAAATCATGTGCCAGTATTCGGGAGTTGGCAGACAGGATCATGCCCATCGCCAGAGACATGATCAGACACGATCTGAAAAGTTTCATGATTTCAGAAAATTTACGGTCCAACCCAGGATGTCTTTCGCGGTCTGTAACAGATGGATCGTGACAACGAACCGTCCGTCGAGCGTCCGTCAGGGACGATCTCGACAGAACATGTATATCAACGACAGAAGGGGCGGAAAAGAATGAAATCGAGAACGATCCAGCCCCCAGTCACTCCCTGATTTCCCTGACGCCGAAGGATGCCACTGCAAGCCCCAAAATTCTCTTAACAAGCGCTTGAAGCATCCTGGTCACATCGGGTTCACGGACAGGGGAAAAATGGGCCGCCCGCAGTTTCCTGCAGACGGCCTCCTGTCTCTCGCCCGGCCCGTTGAACGGGTCAGGTGCTACTGGCTGACAGGGATCAGTTCTTGTCCTTGTCGACCAGGGCCTTTTCGGAGATCCAGGGCATCATGGCGCGGAGCTTGCCGCCGACTTCCTCGATCGGGTGGGCAGCGTTGCGGGCGCGGGTGGCCTTGAAGGAGGTCTGGCTGACCTTGTTCTCCAGCATCCAGTTGCGGGTGAACTTGCCCGACTGGATGTCCTCCAGCACGCGCTTCATTTCCGCCTTGGTTTCCGGCGTCACGATGCGCGGTCCGGTGACGTACTCGCCGTACTCCGCCGTGTTGGAGATGGAGTAGTTCATGTTGGCGATGCCGCCTTCATAGATCAGGTCGACAATCAGCTTCACTTCGTGCAGGCACTCGAAATAGGCCATTTCCGGTGCGTAACCGGCTTCGACCAGCGTCTCGAACCCGGCGCGGATCAGTTCGACCAGACCGCCACAAAGCACGACCTGCTCACCGAACAGATCGGTTTCGCATTCCTCCTGGAATGTCGTCTCGATGACGCCGGCGCGACCACCGCCGATGGCGCTGGCATAGGACAGGGCCACCTCCAGCGCGTTGCCGGATGCGTCCTGATGCACGGCCACCAGGCAGGGCACACCGCCGCCACGCTGATATTCGGAGCGCACGGTGTGGCCCGGGCCCTTCGGCGCGATCATGAACACGTCCAGGTCGGCGCGGGGTTCGATCAGGTTGAAGTGGATGTTCAGGCCGTGCGCGAAGCAGATCGCGGCACCTTCCTGCATGTTCGGTCCCAGATCGTCGCGATACAGATCACCCTGCAGCTCATCGGGGGTCAGCACCATCACCACGTCGGCCCAGGCGGCACCGGCGGCGGGGTCCATCACGTCGAAGCCCGCGCCTTCGGCCTTCGGGCGGCTGCCGGAACCTTCGCGCAGCGCAATGCGTACGTTCTTGGCACCGGAGTCACGCAGGTTCATGGCATGGGCATGGCCCTGGCTGCCATAACCGACGACCAGGACATTCTTCGCCTTGATCAGGTTCACGTCCGCATCACGGTCGTAGTAAACACGCATTGTTCAGGTCCTCCTCAGGGTATCTCGTCAATTTGTGCCGTTGCTCTGCCGGGAAAGGTCGGCAAATGCAACGGCGGAATTCGAATGGCCGCCTCAGATCTCGTCGGGTCCACGGCTGATGGCGGCGACACCGGTGCGGCTCATGTCCACCAGACCCAGCGGGCGCATCAGTTCGGCGAAGGCGTCGATCTTCGAGGCGGAGCCTGTGATCTCGAACACGAAGCTGCGGTCGGTGGCATCGACCGCGCGTGCCTTGAAGATGTCGGCGATACGCAGGGCCTCGACCCGCTTTTCGCCGGAACTGCGCACCTTCAGCAGGGCCAGCTCGCGTTCGATGTGCGGGCCTTCCACCGTCAGGTCCGACACCCGATGCACGGGCACCAGCCGATCCAGCTGCGCCTTGATCTGTTCGATGGTCATCGGCGTGCCAGTGGTGACGATATTGATGCGCGACACGCCATTGGCGCTGTCCACTTCCGACACCGTCAGGCTGTCGATGTTGTAGCCGCGGCCGGAAAACAGCCCGATGACGCGGGCCAGGACGCCAGCCTCATTATCCACCAGAGCGGATATCGTGTGTCTTGCGATGGTATCTTGCATGGTTCCCCTGACGGTCCGGTGCAGGTCAATACCTTGCCGGCATCCCTGCCCCGGACAGTCCCTTCATAAAGATCAACTTCGGTTTCAGCCCCTTCGAAAGGAGGCCGCAGAATGGATCAGACCAGTGCCAGCCCCTCGTCCGTGGCCTGGGGCACTTCCGACGCGCCGGATTCCGATCCCAGGATCATCTCGTTGTGCGCTGCGCCCGACGGCACCATCGGATAGACATTCTCGGTCGGATCGACACGAACATCGGCGATGACCGGCCGGTCCACGGCAATCATCTCGTCGATCAGGCTGTCCATCTCGTCGGGTGTTTCGGCCCGCAGCCCGACGGCACCGAAGCTCTCGGCCAGCTTCACGAAGTCCGGCAGGCTCTCGACATAACTTTCCGAATAGCGCTTGCCGTGCATCAGTTCCTGCCACTGGCGCACCATGCCCATCCACTGATTGTTCAGGATGAATATCTTCACCGGCAGCTTGTACTGGGCCAGTGTCGACATTTCCTGGATGTTCATCATGATCGATGCCTCACCCGCAATATCGATCACCAGCTTGTCGGGATGTGCGATCTGCGCCCCCATCGCGGCAGGCAGGCCATAGCCCATGGTGCCGAGCCCGCCGGACGTCATCCAGCGGTTGGGGTTTTCGAACTTGAAAAGCTGCGCCGCCCACATCTGGTGCTGACCGACCTCCGTCGTGATGTAGGGGTCTCGGTCCTTCGTCTTCTCGTAGAGTGCCTCCACAGCGCGCTGCGGCTTGATCAGCTTGTCGGTCTTCTCGTAGCCGAAGCTGTTGCGCGCCCGCCAGATATCGATCTGGCGCCACCACGGCTCGATCCGCGCCGGATCAACCTGGCGCGCGCCGGCCTTCCAGATACGGATCATGTCTTCCAGGATGTGCGCCGCATCGCCGATGATCGGCAGATCGACCCGGATGTTCTTGTTGATGGAGCTGGGGTCGATGTCGATGTGGATCTTCTTCGACTTCGGGCTGAACGCGTCCAGCCGACCGGTCACGCGGTCATCGAAGCGCGCACCGATGCAGATCATCACATCACAGTCATGCATCGCCCAGTTGGCTTCGTACGATCCGTGCATGCCCAGCATGCCCAGGAACTGCCGGTCGGACGCGGGATAGCCCCCCAGGCCCATCAGCGTGTTGGTGATCGGGTATCCTGTCATGCGGACGAACTGGGTCAGCAGCGATGACGCCTTCGGCCCCGCATTGATGATGCCGCCACCAGTATAGAAGACCGGACGTTCGGCCTGGGCGATCATCTCGACCGCCTCGCGGATCTTCTCCAGATCACCCTTCACCCGCGGACGATAGGTCTTGTGGCGGACCTTTTCGGGTGCCGTGTACTCGGCGCGGTTGATCTGCACGTCCTTCGGAATGTCGATGACGACCGGGCCGGGGCGACCATTGGTGGCGACATAGAAGCCTTCATGAACCACGCGTGCCAGATCGCCTGCGTCCTTGACCAGGTAATTGTGCTTCGTGCAGGGGCGGGTGATGCCGGTCGTGTCGCATTCCTGGAACGCATCCGTACCGATCATGTGGGTCGGCACCTGCCCGGTCAGGCAGATGACGGGAATGGAATCCATCAGTGCATCGGTCAGGCCGGTGACCGCATTGGTCGCGCCGGGGCCGGAGGTCACCAGAACAACGCCGGGCTTGCCGGTGGATCGGGCATAGCCCTCAGCCGCATGCACCGCGCCGCCTTCCTGGCGGACCAGGATGTGGCGAATGGAGTTCTGCTTGAACAGCGCATCATAGATCGGCAGTACAGCGCCGCCGGGATACCCGAAAATGGTATCTACACCCTGATCGGTCAGTGCCTTGATCAGGATTTCCGCGCCGGTCATCGTATTGTTCGACATGATACGCCTCGTTGCCTTGCCTGCCCCGTCAGATCGGTGCAGTTCTCTGGTCTTCCAAAATGAACAGCCCGTCACGCTCACACACGCTGCACACGGCGCTTTCCCAGGAGACAGCGGTCCGGCGGGAAACGGCCCGACCGGAAACGCGGTCGGTCAGGTACAGGAATGCGCGGCGAACCGGGCGGCGCGAAACATAGGCAAGGGCTACCTCGTGGTCAACAGGAATGTGCTTATTTTTGGAAAGATTTCGGCGAAAACACTTTCTGTTTGTTGCGTGAAGGGCCTCAAATCAGCAACGATCTGATTTCGAAACCATGTGCCCTGACGCTTCGCATAGCGCCGGGTGGCCATCTGCGCCGCGGCGCGGGCATCGTCCAGGTTCATGTCACCGGACAGGTGCGCCATCAACTCCGGCACGCCCAGAGCCTTCATGGCCGGCAGGTCAGGGTTCAGGCCCCGTGCCTTCAGCGCCGCCACTTCGGCCAGGGCACCCGCTTCCAGCATCAGGTCGAAGCGTGCATCGCAGCGGGCGTGGAGTTCTGGCCGGGGTGGCTCCAGGACCACCGTGAAGGTCCGCGCACGGATCGGCGGCTCATCCGGTTCGGCCTGCCAGTCGGTCAGACTTCGGCTTGTGCCCAGCCATACCTCCCAGGCCCGAACCAGCCGCTGGCTGTCGCCGGGGGCCAGCCGCGCCGCCGTGGCCGGGTCGACAGCCGCCAACCGTTCGTGCAGCACGGAGGCACCGTCCGAAGCCAGTATCTGCATGGCCGCCTTCCGATGCTCCGGCGCAATATCGGGGATGGGCGCAAACCCCTGCAGCAGGGACCGCACATACAGGCCCGTCCCGCCACAGAGGACAGGAACCCTGCCCCCCGCCCAGCATTGGCGGATTTCCTCAGCCGCACGCGCGGCCCAAAGGGCGGCGGAGAATGGTTCCGCCGCATCCTGGAAACCGTAGAGGCGATGCGGCGCGCGTTGTTGCAGTTCCGGTTCAGGACGTGCCGTCAGGATATCGAGGTCACGGTAGACCTGCATCGAATCCGTATTGATCACCACACCGCCGACCGCCGCCGCAACTTCCGCCGCCAGCGCTGACTTGCCGCTCGCCGTCGGGCCGAGTATCAGCAGCAAGGCATCATGCGCTGTCTCGTCTTCTGGCACTTCTTTGAGGGATCCGACCATGGACATGGTTCTGACGCTGGTGGGCAATGCCCGTCAACCACTGACCACCAAACTGATCGGGGCGGTCAGGGCCGTGGTGGACGCGCCGGGCACTCTGGTCGAACTGGGGCCGGATGCAGCGGAGTTCACGCTGAACCTGCGCCCCGCCGACATTTCGGGCACCGAACAGCGGGCAATCGGGGCGCTGGGCGGCGCGACCATCGATCTGGCGCTCACCGCCGCGCGGAACCGGCGCAAGCGGCTGCTGATCGCTGACATGGATTCCACGATGATCACCGTGGAATGCATTGATGAACTGGCCGACTTCGCCGGGGTGCGCGACGCCGTGTCCGGCATCACCGAACGCGCGATGCGCGGCGAGATCGATTTCGAAGGCGCGCTGCTGGAACGGGTGGGTCTGATGCAGGGCCTGCCGGAGGACGTCCTGCAGCAAGCGTTCGACGCCCGCGTGCGCCTGACGGACGGCGCGCGGACCCTGCTCGCCACCATGAAAGCGAGTGGCGCGCACGCGGCCCTGGTTTCCGGCGGCTTCACCTACTTCACTGAGCGGGTGGCCGCGCAGGCCGGCTTTGATGAACATCACGCCAATACCCTGCTGTTCACCGACGGCAAGCTGACGGGGGATGTTGGCCGCCCGATCCTGGGGCGTCAGGCCAAGCTGGATCAGCTCAACCGCATCACAGATATGCTGGGGATCGGGCTGGATGATGCGCTGGCAGTAGGCGACGGCGCGAATGATCTTGCAATGATCCAGGCTTCCGGGCTTGGCGTGGCGTTTCATGCCAAGCCGATGACCGCAAACGCCGCTGCGGCGCGCGTCAGCCATGGCGACCTGACGACCTTGCTTTACTATCAGGGGATTCCAGGCAGTGAATGGACGACCGTGGGGGAGGAACAAGATCAATGACCGACAAGATCGAGCGCGTTTCCTACAGGACCGAAGATCGGGTGGCCGTGTTGACGATGCAGCATCCGCCGGTGAATGCCGTCGACATGGAACAGATTGCAGCCATCCATGCCGGTATTCGCCGCGCAGACGCGGACCCGGATGTCGGCGCAATCGTCATCACCAGCGCCGTTGACGGATACTTCTGCGCCGGCATGGACCTGAAGATGGTGCAACGCGGTGGTACAGCCGCATTCCGCATGTTCCTCGAAACCTTCTATCTGGAAACGCTGGACCTGCAGCACCGGCTGACCAAGCCTACCATCACGGCAATCAATGGCACCGCACTTGGCGCAGGCATGACCCTTTCGATCACCTGCGACGTGGCGGTCGTCGCCGATGATGCCCGGCTTGGCTATCCGGAAATCAACGTCGGCGTGCTGCCCGCCATCCATTTCGCCCACCTGCCGCGGATTGCCGGGCGGCACAGGGCGTTCGAGCATCTGTTCACCGGCGACCCCCTGCCCCCTGAAACGGCCCGCGAACTGGGCCTGGTCAATCATGTCGTGCCCGTTGCCGACGTGCTGCCCAAGGCCATGGAACTGGGGCGGAAGTTCGCGTCCAAGTCACCGTCCATCATGGCCATCGGGCGCCGCGCCTTCAGCAGAGCCAATGACCTCGACTACCGGCGCGATGTCGGCAATCAGGTGGAAATGATGTGTGCCCTGATGGCAACCGAAGATGCGCAGGAAGGGCTGGACGCCTTTGCACAGAAGCGCAAACCGGTCTGGACCGGAAAGTAGCCAGCCGGCGCGCTGCCTGACGCCAGGTCATTGCCCTGGCAATCAACAAGTTCTCTGGACAAGCCAGAGGGTTTCTCACAGTCTTCTCTCAGAACTGGTCAACCAGTCGGAATTGCTGCCTGACAGGGCGGTGCACAAGGGAGGAAGACAACAATGCTCAACATGGGTATGGGAAGGCGCGCGAGCCGCGTCCTGACTGGCACAGCCGCCATCGCGCTTGCCGCATCGCTGGCTGTTGGAGCGGCTCACGCCGGGTCGCACAGCGCGGCCAGGGATGGCGGCACGCTGACGGTTGGCGTCGAAACCGACGCGCGCGGTTTTGATGCGGTCAAGGGCGGTGTCCTGGGCGTGAGCGCAGGAACCGTGTCGCTGGCCGTGCATGACACGCTGCTGAAGTACAACGAGAACACCAAGCAGTTCGAACCGAACCTGGCAACATCCTGGGTCGCGGCCGAAGACAACAAGAGCTGGACGATCAAGCTGCGCACCGACGTGAAGTTCCATGACGGAACCGCGTTCACGGCGAAGGATGTGGCGGATCATTTCAGCCGCATCCTGGACCCGGCCAACAAGTCTCGCAGCCGGTCGTTCATTACGGCGATCACGGGTGTCGAGGCGCTGGACGATCACACTGTCCGCTTCAACCTGGCGCATCCGTGGCTGCCGCTGCTGGGCAACCTGGCCGCGCCGAGCATGATCGGCCTGATCCCGTCGAGCGCGAATGTCGCCGCAGACAAGCAGAACCGCGAGCCCATCGGCACCGGCCCCTACGTGTTCAAGAACTGGGCTGGCGGTGATCGCATCACCATCACGAAGAACCCTAACTACTGGAAGAAGGGCGCAGCCCATGTGGACGAGATCGTGTTCCGCATCCTGCCCGACACCCAGGCGCGTTTCGCCAGCCTGCGTTCCGGCGAAATCGACCTGATCTGGACCGACCGCGGCGGTTCCATCCAGGACGCACAGAAGGACCCGAAACTGGTCACCGTCGTGCGCGACGGCAAGGGTGCCGTGATTACCTTCATCAATGCCTCCAAACCACCGCTGGATGATGCCCGTGTGCGTCAGGCCATGGCGCATGCCTGGAACCAGACGGCGATCCTGAAGGTCACCTGGAAGGATACTCGCCCGTTCGCCGAACACCCGCTCGGTACTGAATCGACGTGCGATGCAGGCTATCGCCATTATGATCCCGCGAAGGCAAAGGCCTTGCTGGCGGACTATGGCAAGCCGGTGAAGATCAACATGATCCATACGACCACGCCGCGTGGCCGTGAATTCGGCGAAATCTACCAGCAGCTACTGAAGCAGGTTGGCATCGAACTGGAACTGATCCCTGTCGACCAGAACACGCTGGTGAAAAAGGTCTTTACCAACGATTACATGATTTCCGGCTGGCGGATTGCTGATGCCGACGACGTGGGTCCGCAGACCTTCGCGCTGTCGTATTCCAAGAGCTCCTACAACCTCAGCCGCCTGAAATCACCGGAGATGGACAAGGCCGCATTCGCCATGCGCACCGCCGCTGACCCGGCAACGCGCAAGAAGTACCATTGCGACCTGATGCGGATGGTCAATGACCAGGGCAACATGCAGTACCGTGGTGGCAACCGGTACTATGCGTTCCACGGCACCAACACGCACAACATCAGCATTGATGGTCTGGGTGTGGTCCGTGTGTCGGGCGCATGGAAGGATCAGTGATCAGCAGATCGTTCACCTGACAATCTGCAGAGATTGCTGACATGCGTTACGTCCTGAAACGGGTTCGGCGACTCGTCGTCGTGATCTTCGCCGTGACCCTGTTCACGTTCCTGCTGGTCAACGTACTGCCTGGTGATGTCGCCTATGACATCGCCGGGCAGGACGCGTCCGAGGAAGAGGTTCAGGCCATCCGTGCCGATCTCGGCCTCGATCGACCGGTCATGATCCGATATGTCGAGTGGCTGGGTGACTTCGTCCAGGGTGACTGGGGGCGATCTTTCCGCACCGATGAATCCGTGGCAGAAGCCATCTGGTCACGCTTTCCGGTGTCGCTGGAACTGATGCTGGTTGCGCAGGTCTTCGCACTTATCCTGGCTGTGCCATTCGGTATCTTCGCGGCCTACCGGGCAGGCCGAACAGTGGACCGCACCATTGCGACAGCAGGCTTCATGTCGCTGTCGGTGCCATCGTTCATGGCCGCGATCATACTGATCCTGGTGGTGTCGCTGAACCTCGGCTGGCTGCCGACATCGGAATACGAACCCCTGTCGGCAGGGCTCTGGGCCAACCTGCGCGCCTTCATCCTGCCCGCGCTTGCGATCGCCCTGTCCGAATGGGTCGTGCTGATGCGGGTCTTGCGGGCTGATCTGATCGGCGTATTGCAACAGGACTACATATCCCTTGCCCGTGCCAAGGGGCTGCCGGTCTGGCATGTCATCCTGCGGCACGCGCTGAAGCCCGCCTCATTCTCGATGATCACGATCCTCGGTCTCCAGATCGGCACGCTGGTCGGCGGCTCCATCATCATCGAATCCATCTTTGCCCTGCCCGGTGTCGGGCGGCTGCTGATCAACGCGATCTATGCCCGTGATTTCATCGTGGTCCAGGGCGTCGTCGTCTTCATTGCCTTTGCCTATGTGCTGGTGAACTTCATCGTCGACCTGCTCTACGCCGTGCTGGACCCGCGCATCAGGACGGAGCGTTCCGATGGCTGATCCCACAACCAATCGCCCCCTGCATCCTGCACGGCCAACCCTGTCGCGATTCCGCCGGATGCGACCGATAACCGGCAAGTCCGGGCAGTTCGGCTTTGCATTCTGGCTGCCGCTCGGCTGGCTGCTGCTGATCACGTTCTGCGCCATCTTCGCGCCCTGGATCGGCATCCAGGACCCGGACTCGCTGGATTTCATCAATCTGCAATCCGAACCGAACGACGCCCATCTGCTGGGTACCGACCATCTTGGCCGCGATGTGCTGGCACGTGTGATCTATGGCGCGCGGGTGTCGCTGGTCGTCGGGTTCTGCGCCCCGGTCGTCGGCATGTTGCTGGGCCTGCCCATCGGCATGATCGCCGGCTATTTCGGTGGCCGGATCGATGGATTGATCGTCGGCTCCATCGACACCTTCCTGGCGGTGCCGGGTCTGGTCCTGCTGCTGCTGTTCTCGCTCATCTTCGGCGGCAGCCTGCTGGTCGTGACGGTCAGTCTGGGACTGCTGTTCATCCCCATCTTCGCGCGCATCAGTCGGGCAGCGACACTCAGCTTCAATTCATCGGAATTCGTGCTGGCGGCGCGCACCATCGGCGCAGGCGATTTCAACATCCTGGTGCGGGAACTGTTGCCCAACGTTGTCCTGCCGGTGCTGGCCTTCGGACTGGTTGCGGTGGCGAGCGCCATCGTCGTGGAAGGCGCCTTGAGCTTTCTCGGCCTGTCGGTCCCCGCCCCGCATCCCAGCTGGGGCGGCATGATTGCCGGTGGACGCGAACATCTCGAGGAGTCGCCCCATATCAGTATCTTCCCGGCCATCGTCATGTTCCTGACCGTGCTGTCGTTCAATCTGGTGGGTGACACCTTGCGCAGTCGCTTCGCTGACGTGCGGGAGGCTGCGATCTGAACATGGCCGATCCCCTGCTCGAACTCACCAACGTCTCCACCCACTTCCACTCCCCTGCCGGGCGTGTCCGTGCCGTCGATGGTGTGTCCTTTTCGCTGAAGGCTGGGCAGACCCTGGGCCTTGTCGGTGAATCCGGGTCCGGCAAGTCCGTCCTGGCACGCACCATCATGGGGCTGTTGCCGTCCTATGCGGAGATCCCTGAGGGCAGCGCCATCAGCTTCGATGGCCACAATCTGCTGACCCTGGACCGCAAGGCGCGGCGGGCGATTTCCGGTCCTGGTATCGGCATGATCTTCCAGGATCCGATGACCAGCCTGAATCCGGTCATGAAGATCGGGCAGCAGGTCTATGAGGGGATGCGCCACCACTTCGGCACCAGCAAGCGCGCCGGGCGGGAACGGGCCATTGAATTGCTGACGGAGGTCGGCATTCCCCAGCCCGACGTGCGCGTCGACCAGTTTCCACACCAGTTGTCCGGCGGCATGAGGCAGCGTGTGGCCATCGCCATTGCGCTGGCCTGCGAGCCGAAACTGCTGATCGCGGATGAGCCCACCACCGCGCTGGATGTTACCGTGCAGGCGGGCATCCTGGACCTGTTGCAGCGCGAACAGCGTGACCGGGGCATGACCATGATCCTGATCACGCATGATCTGGGGGTGGTCGCGGGCCGCTGTGACAATGTCGCGGTGATGTACGCTGGCGGCATCGTGGAAACCGGCACGACCTTGAGCCTGTTTGCCCGCACCCGCATGCGCTACACCCAGGCCCTGCTGGACTCCATCCCCCGTCTGGATCGCCCACCGCATGAGCGGCTGCAGTCCATCGGCGGTCGCCCGCCCAACCTGATCGATCCGCCTGCAGGCTGCCGCTTCGCACCGCGTTGCGCACACAGGAATGCCCATTGCGACACCGACATTCCGCCGATCACGGCCGATGAGCAGGATCCAAGCCATCGTTTCGCCTGCTGGAATCCGCGCGATCCCGATGCAGAGGCATCCGACAAGGCCACGGGGGACGCGGCATGAGCGACATCCTGCTGGACGTTCGTGACCTGGTCGTGGAATTTCCAACCCGCAAGGGTCTGGTGCAGGCCGTCAGCGGCGTCACGTTCCAGCTCAACCGCGGCGAGACCCTGGCGCTGGTCGGTGAATCCGGCTGCGGCAAGTCCACGACAGCCCGCGCCGTCATGCAGCTGCCCCGCCCGACCAGCGGCAGCATCGTGCTGGATGGCGACGATCTGGTGGCCGCTGGCAAACGCGACCTGCGCAGGCTGCGGCGCAAGTTCCAGATGATCTTCCAGAACCCGATCGCATCCCTGAACCCCCGCAAGCGGATCAGTGACGTGATCGAGAAACCGCTGAAGATCGCGGGGGAACTGGACGCCGCAAAGCGCCGCACCGCAGTGATGGAACTGCTGGAAACCGTCGGACTGGACCCTGCGGTGGCCATGGACAAGCGCCCGCATGAATTCTCCGGCGGTCAGTGCCAGCGCATATCGATCGCGCGGGCGCTGATCCTGGAACCGGACCTGCTGATCTGTGATGAGCCTGTATCGGCCCTGGACGTCTCCATACAGGCGCAGATCCTGAATCTGCTGGAAGACATGAAGCAGCGCTATGACCTGACCATGCTGTTCATCAGCCATGATCTGGCCGTGGTACGGAACGTCGCCGACCGGGTTGCCGTGATGTACCTCGGCCGGTTCTGCGAGGTCGGCAGGTCAGAAGAACTGTTCGACAGCCCGGCACATCCCTATACGCGTGCCCTTCTGAGTGCCATTCCGGTGCCGGACCCGACCGTGAAGCCGAAACCGATCGAGATGATCCAGGGCGACCTGCCGTCCCCCATCTCGCCACCCAGTGGCTGCCGGTTCCGCACGCGGTGCCCGCTGGCGACAGACCGCTGCACGTCAGAGGTGCCGGAAATGCGGGGCCTGCCGGATGGCCGTGCCGTTGCCTGCCACCACCCCCTGATCGGCACCTGAGCAGCCGGAAACGATTGACCGTTCCGGAAACAGACTGGTGACGGTCGAGGCATTGTCACGGTGCCCGTTGCGCGTCATATCGCCAGCACAGGCAACAACAGGCAGACGCACATGACCGATGCATCCCAGATCGCGGAACCGCTGGATACCGCCACGATCCATGGCTATCACGCGCACATCTACTATCGGAACGAGGCAGAGCGGGCCGAGGCTGCGGTGCTGCGCCAACAGATCAAGGCCCGGTTCCAGGTCATCCCAGGACGGTGGCGGGATCAGCCCGTCGGACCACATCCCCTGCCGATGTTTCAGATGGCCTTCACGCCGGCAGTATTCATCACGCTGACACCATGGCTGATGCTGAACCGGCGCGGGCTGACCGTTCTGGTCCATCCGGAAACCGGCGACGAAGTCAGTGACCATGCCGTCCACCCGCTCTGGCTGGGTGAAGTCCTGGACCTGAACATCGATTTCCTGCGTGCCTTCGCGGGACGCGCCGGACGCGCCTGAGTCCTGACGTCAGAACAGGCGCGCACCATTCGGTACCGGGGTTGAGGGCGCGATCAGGATCACGTTGCCATCCGCATCCGGGAATCCCAGCGTCAGGCATTCGCTCATGAAGGTGCCGATCTGCTTCGGTGGAAAGTTGACCACACTGGCGACCTGCCGCCCCAGCAGTTCCTCGCGATCATAGTTGGTGATCTGGGCTGAGGTCTTGCGGGTCCCGATTTCCTCACCGAAGTCGATCCAGAGCTTCCATGCCGGTCGTCGCGCCTCCGGAAACGGCTGCACGTCGACAACGGTCCCGACACGTATATCGACCCGCTGGAACTCGTCGTAGGTCAGATCGTTCATCGGGACCCCCTGTCGGATACCTGGATCAGAAGCCGATATGGCTGCCACCGTCGATGGTCAGGTGCTGACCGGTGATATAGCTGGCGCCTGGTGAAAGCAGGAAACACACCGGCACCGAAACCTCGTCCGGGTCGGAGAAACGCCCAAGCGGAATCTGCGCCATGTAGCGGTCACGGAACTTCTCGCCCCGGATCGTTTCCGTCATCGGTGTTTCCACCAGACCGAAACAGACCGAATTGACGTTGATGTTGTGGCGACCCCATTCCCGCGCCGCACTCATGCTCAGACCCAGCACGCCGGACTTGGCGGCACCATAGTTGATCTGCCCCACCGTGCCCCGGCGACCGGCAATGGACGACACGTTGACGACACGGCCCGGTGCCGTATCCCCATCCTTCCGCCGTTCGATGATGTGGCGACCGACGGCCTGCAGGCACAGGAACACGCCCGTCAGATTGACGTCGATGACTTCCTGCCAGGTCTTGAACGCCATCTTGTCGATCATGGCAGCGCGGACGATACCGGCGTTGTTCACCAGCCCGTGCAGCGCGCCCGCTTCGCGGACGATGTCATTGACCATGCGTTCCACAGCCGCCGGGTCATCCACCGACCCGACATGCACCATCGTGTCATCGCGCCCGATCAGGTCCGATGTCTCGTTCAGGCCGTCCCCGTTCACGTCATTGATGGCGACACGCGCGCCCAGCGATGCCGCCTGACAGGCCACGGCACGGCCGATGCCCTGCCCCGCGCCTGTCACCAGCACGGTCATCCCCTGCAACGTCATTGGATTGGTCATGATTGGTCTCCCCCCAGTCAGTGTGTCACCCCATTCAGGCAACGCAACGCGGGCGGGTCAATCAGTTATTGCGGGACCCTGGGCGTTCCGCGGTCCGATTGCATCGCCCTGCCCGACCGTGGTGAAATATCCCACTCAGTTCCTGGCAGTCGGCAGATCGGGAAGATTGAATACCTGACCGGGATAGATCAGGTCCGGGTCGCGGATGCGGTCCTGATTGGCCTCGTAGATGGTGGTGTAGCTGATGCCACGACCATAGGTCCGGCGCGCAATGCGCCACAGCGAGTTGCCCGGCTGCACAACCACCTGATCGATGGTGATCCGCACGGCCTCCGGCGTGGCGCGGACGAACGGCAGTTCGATGCGCGCCAGCACGGTGCCACCGCCATCCACATGATCGACCCGCAGGACATGAACCCCCGGTGCAACCTCCACGTCCGGCACGATGCGCCACTGGCCACCGGCATCGGAACGGGTCCGGCCCGCAAAGACACCATCGACGTAGGCGCGCAATTCCGCGTCCGGCACACCGGAACCCGACATCTCCAGATTGCCATTGTCGTCATAATCGACCTTGGCGAGGTTCAGGCCCTTGGGCATTGCGATGGGGTCGGGCGAATCCGGGGCCTGCAGGATGCGCGTGCCCGTGCGGTTCTTCGGTGTCAGCAATGCGATTGCCTTGCCGTCGCTGGACAGGTCGGCACAATCCGGCACCACCAGCACAACACTCTCCGGCGCCTCAGCCAGACCAGCCGTCGTTTCCGCCGTCAGGGTCAGTTCGACGCCACCGGGCGCAAAGGGTTCCGTCGTTACATGCGCCCAGGACCCATCGCCATCGGCACGCAGGGTGGCGATGATCTGGCCATTGGCAGCAATGCGGACAATCGCGCGGGACGGCGCAGTACCGGCAATCACGGCAGTGCAATCGACGTCACTGATCCGCACGACATCGAAGGTCGGCGGCAGCACGGCGCGCTTGGGAATGACCGCCACGTTGTTCTGATTGCTATCCGGCGCGCGCTTCGGTGCGACCGGCTGCAACCGGGGCTCTGAAACCTGGTCCGCAGCGGCGGCGGCGCTGTCCTGAATGCGATCAAGCTTCTGCTCGACCTTGTCTTCCACAATTGCGCGGGTCTGCGCACCGTCAGAGGCGACAGGGTTCGCATCCGCGATCTGCGGAGTGGCCTGTCGAACCTTCGCTTCGGCCTTCGCCTGTGCTTCGGCAGCGCGCGTTGCGGCTGACTTGGGTTGATTGCGTGCAGTCTGCATTTCCTGCGCGGCAGCATCCGCCGAGACTTCGCCCCCCGGCTTCGCGACAGTGCCGGTGCTTGACTGCGCCGGGTCGGTGGCGCCAGACACGACGGCTGCGGCAGCGGCATCGTTCTGCGTCACGGGCTCATTTGCGACGGCCTCATTCGGCACCGGCGCAGCAGAGCTCTCGGCGGGCGGGGCGATGGCCTGCGGTGCATTCGTTGATTCTGCTGGCTCAGAAGGGGGCGTGACCGCCACCTGAGGTGTCTGTTCAGGCGCATCGTCACCACTGAACATGAACAGACCAGCCACGATGATTGCGGCGACGGCAATGAGGACGATCAGGATTCGGTTCAACGCAACAACGCCCGGTCATTTGTGGCAATTCCGTGATACCTAGTCCGATCATCCTGAAATCGCAACGATTCCCTGTGATTCCACGCATGATGCAGGATCAACGGGGCATCATTCAGGCAAGGTGACGGCAATTGTCTCACCGCTGAAGCCATGGACATTGTCCCCGGCCCGGATCGTCACCGTGCGGATCCCCGCCGGCACCTCCATATCATGATAGCGGGTGAAGGGCTGTTCGTTCTCGTGCGGGTGGTGAAGCACGCGGGTGCCGAGGACGGTGCCGTCCGGCGCCACGACATCCCAGCTGTTCGAATAATGATCCCAGCCGGTATCAGCGTGACGGACGGTGACGCGGAATCGGTATATGTTCGGTCCCGACTTCTTCATGTGAAGCACCCGCACATCCACGACATCGGCACCACCGGCCTTCGCTGCACCGGGCACGACGGCGCTGGCTGCGAGAAACAGAACAACAACAGCAATCAGGCTACGAAACATGGCGTCACTTTCCTCACTCTGTGTCTACTGCGGCTCATCCGACCGGGCCAGGCCCGCCTTCCTGGAAGCCGCCGAACGGTTGGGCCGTCTCATGGCCGATGCCCGCGTCGACCTGGTCTATGGCGGTGGACGGCTGGGCCTGATGGGTCGTGTCGCAGATGGTGTGCTGGCCGGAAACGGCAGCGTTGTCGGGATCATCCCCGATCACCTGCACCGTGTCGAGGTGCGCCACGAAGGTGTCACGGAACTGTTGATCGTGGACACGATGCACGAGCGCAAGGCGGAGATGTTTCGCCGCTCCGACGCGTTCTGCGTCCTGCCCGGTGGCATCGGCACCCTGGACGAGGTCGTGGAAATCCTGACCTGGCGGCAGCTGGGCCTGCATGATGACCCGATCGTCATCGTCAACCAGGACGGTTTCTTCACGCCGTTCCGGGCCTTGCTCGATCATATCGTCGCTGAAAATTTCGCGGGCCAGCAGACCTTGGATTTCCTGACCTGGGTGGATACAGTGGATGACGTTCTGCCCGCAATCGCGGCCCTGCCGGAACCGGAACTGACGCCCAATGCGGGAAAGCTCTGACCAGCCCGCACCTGAACCCTTTGGACCCGCTTTGGCCCGATGCTATTAAGGCGCGGAAATTCAAGGGCATCGGTTAGTTGGTGCATATCCAGTCATGAAGGGGTTGGGGATGAGCAAGATCAAGGTCGCAAATCCGGTTGTGGAACTCGATGGGGATGAAATGACCCGGATTATCTGGGATTTCATCAAGCAGAAGCTGATCCTGCCGTACCTCGACATCGACCTGCACTATTACGACCTGGGTATTGAGGAACGTGACCGCACCGACGATCAGATCACCATTGATTCGGCGAACGCCATTGCCAGGTACGGCGTTGGCGTGAAGTGCGCGACCATCACCCCCGATGAGGATCGCGTCGAGGAATTCAAGCTGAAGCAGATGTGGCGCAGCCCGAACGGCACCATTCGCAACATTCTGGGTGGCACGATCTTCCGTGAGCCGATCATCTGCCAGAATGTGCCACGGCTTGTCCCCGGCTGGACAGACCCGATCGTGATCGGCCGTCATGCATTCGGTGACCAGTATCGCGCCACCGACTTCCTGGTTCCCGGCAAGGGCAAGATGACCCTGAAATGGGAAGGTGAGGACGGCCAGGTGATCGAGCGGGAAATCTATGACTTCCCCAGCAGCGGTGTCGCCATGTCCATGTACAACCTGGACGATTCCATCCGCGACTTTGCCCGTTCCAGCATGAACTTCGGCCTGGACCGTGGCTGGCCTGTCTACATGTCCACAAAGAACACGATCCTGAAAGCCTATGACGGGCGCTTCAAGGACCTGTTTGAAGAGGTCTATCAGAAGGAATTCAAGGCAGCCTACGACAAGAAGGGCATCACCTACGAACATCGCCTGATCGATGACATGGTGGCCTGCGCCATGAAGTGGTCCGGCAAGTACGTCTGGGCCTGCAAGAACTACGATGGCGATGTGCAGTCCGATACCGTGGCACAGGGCTTCGGCTCTCTCGGCCTGATGACCTCCGTCCTGATGACCCCGGACGGAAAGACGGTCGAAGCCGAGGCCGCGCATGGCACCGTGACCCGTCATTACCGCATGCACCAGCAGGGCAAGGAAACGTCGACCAACCCGATCGCGTCGATCTTTGCCTGGACCCGTGGCCTGTCCTATCGCGCAAAGATGGATGAGAACGTGGCCCTGGGCCAGTTCGCTGACCTGCTGGAAAAGGTCTGCATCTCCACAGTCGAGTCCGGCAACATGACCAAGGATCTCGCGATCCTTATCGGCCCTGACCAATCCTGGATGACCACCAACCAGTTCCTGGACGCACTTGACCAGAACCTGCAGAAGGCGCGTGGCTGACAACAGCGGCCAGCGCCATCGCTGCGGGCCTCTGGCCTGCATCGCGATTGCGAATACGTCATGAGAAAAGCCCCGGATGTCGTTCCGGGGCTTTTTTCGCATGGGTGCGTGCGGCTATCGTCAGGAAAGCAGGATCAGCGACGCAGATCCGGGACCCGCTGGGTTTCAGGACCAATGGAGGGGTTTGGCGTGATCATCGACTGCCCGGTCTGCGGGCCAAGGCATCTGACGGAATTCAGCTACGGCGGTGAAGCCAGCCGGACGCCTGTGGGTATTGCGCAGACCGACCAGCAGGCCTGGGAAGGCTATGTCTTCGCCCGCAACAACCCCCGCGGCCTGCATGATGAACATTGGCAGCATTCCGGCGGTTGCCGGTCCTGGCTGCACGTCCGCCGTGACGTCACCAACCACCGTATCCATTCGGTCAGGTTGATGGGCCCCTTTGCCGCGCGCCACGCGGGGCATACTTCGCCATGACCGGCATGCGCCTGCCATCGGGCGGCAACTGCCTGGACCGCAGCAGGCCGCTGCAGTTCACCCTCGACAGTCAGCGCATGGCGGCGTTCGCAGGTGACACAGCGGCGTCGGCCCTGATCGCCAACGGCGTCTCCGTTGTGGGCCGCAGTTTCAAGCTGCATCGCCCACGCGGCATCTTCGCCGCCGGGACGGAGGAACCGAACGCCCTGCTGACCCTGCGCGAAGGCGGACGGCAGGAACCGAACGTCAAGGCGACAGAGGTCGAGGTCTTCGATGGGCTGGTCGCACGCAGCCAGAACCGCTGGCCCAGCCTTGGTCTGGATGTCATGGCCGCCACAGGGCTGGCCGCGCCGTTCTTCTCCGCCGGATTCTACTACAAGACCTTCATGGGCCCGTCGCAGAAGGCCTGGATGTTCTATGAGCGGATCATCCGCCGCGCCGCCGGGCTGGGTGCCGCAACGCTGCAACCCGACCCCGACCGGTATGAACATGCCTGGTGTTTCACCGACGTGCTGGTGGTGGGCAGCGGCCCCGCCGGTCTGGCCAGTGCCCTGACCATGGCCCGCAATGGCGTCCAGGTGACCCTGGTCGAACAGGAACCGGTGCCTGGCGGCCACCTGTTGCAGGAACCGGGTCTGGTAGATGGCATTCCCGCCGCCGAATGGGCCGGGCAAGCCGTGACGGAGCTGGAAAGCCTGGGCGTGCGGATCATGCCGCGCACCACGGCCTGGGGGTATTACGATGGCAACGTGATCTCGGCAGTGGAACGGGTAAGCGACCATCTGGCGGAACCCCTGCCCCATCAGCCGCGACAGCGTCACTGGACCATCCGCGCCGACCGCGTGGTGCTGGCCACCGGCGCATTCGAGCGTCCGATCGCCTTTGCGGGCAACGACCTGCCAGGTGTCATGCTTGCTGGCGCTGCGGAACGGTATCTGGCGCGCCACGCCGTCGTCCCGGGCCAGAACATTGCGCTTTTCACCTGCAATGACATGGCCTATGGCGCGGCGTTCGCGCTGCATGACGTCGGCATCCGCATCGCTGCCATCATCGACCCGCGCGACACCGTTGGTGATGATGTTGCCACCGGTGTCGCCGACCGGGGACTGGACCTCCGCCTGCAACAGGCCGTGGTCGCAGCCCATGGCCGCAAGCGCATCGGCAGCATCCAGACCGCCCCGTTCGACATCGCCCGCGGTGCCCTGCCGGGCGGAGAGCGCATCGCCGTGGACAGCCTGCTGGTGTCCGGCGGTTTCAATCCTGTCATCCATCTGGCGTCCCAGGCGGGTGGTCCGGCGGTCTTCGACCGTGCCTTGCAATCCTTCGTGCCCGGTGAAGCGCGGGAGGCGTGGATGGCGACGGGTGCCGCAACCGGACAATTGACGCTCGCCGGCGCGCTGGGCGATGGGGCACGCACGGGCGCGGAGATCGCGACCGCGCTGGGGCACCGCACGGTCGCCACTGCCGTGCCCTCGGTGACAGGGGATCGCGGTCCCGGGGCGATGCCCGGCATCTTCGAAATCCGCGACAAGCAGAAGAAGTACGGCAAGGCGTTTGTCGATTTCCAGCACGACGTCACCGTGGATGATATCCGCCTGGCCAACCGCGAGGGTTTCAGGTCCGTCGAACATCTGAAACGCTACACCACGCTCGGCATGGCCACCGATCAGGGCAAGACATCGAATATCGTCGGCCTTGCGTTGATGGCCGATGCGCGCGGCATTTCCATCCCCGATGCGGGCACCACCCGCTACCGCCCGCCCTATACCCCGGTCAGCATCGGCGCGCTTGCCGGGCCGGAAGTGGGCGCGGCCTTGCGGCCAAGGCGGCTGACGCCGATGCACGACTGGCACGTGGCGCAGGGCGCGGAGATGATGCAGGCGGGTCTCTGGTTTCGGCCACGGTACTATCCAGACGGCGCAGAACCGCTGGAGGCGGGTTATGTCAGGGAACTGTCCATGGTGCGTGGCGGCGTCGGCATGGTGGATGTTTCAACGCTGGGCAAGATCGACGTGCAGGGACCGGATGCGACCGCGTTTCTTGAGCGTGTCTATGCCAACGGTTTCGCCAAGCTGCCCGTGGGGCGCGCCCGCTATGGTCTGATGCTGCGCGAAGATGGCTTCCTGTTCGATGACGGCACCACCTGGCGGCTGTCTGAAACACGCTATCTGATGACCACCACGACGGCCAACGCCGGGCCCGTGATGCAGCATCTGGAATTCCTGCTTGCCGCGCACTGGCCGGACCTGCGGGTCAAGCTGACATCGGTGACCGAACAATGGGCGGCGCTGGCCATTGCCGGACCAAAGTCGCGCGATGTGCTGCGTCGGGTGATCGACGATATTGATTTCGACAACACTGCCTTCCCCTTCATGGGGGTCCGGTCGGGCACGCTGAACGGTGTGGATGTATTGCTCGCCCGCCTGAGTTTTTCCGGTGAGATGGCCTATGAGGTCTATTGCGGTGCCCATTCCGGTGCCGCCGTCTGGTCGGCGTTGATGCAGGCGGGGGAACAGATCGGAATCATTGCCTATGGCATGGAGGCTCTGGGTGCGTTGCGGATCGAGAAGGGTCACGTCGCGGGTCGGGAACTGAACGGACGCACCACAGCGGCGGATGTCGGGTTGGGGCGGATGGTATCCGCCCGCAAGACCTTCATCGGCAGCACTCTGGCGCAACGGGCGTACCTGCAGCAGCCCGATCGCGAACAGCTCGTCGGCCTGTCATCGGTCAGCGGCACCAGGATCTCCCCCAGCAGTCACCTGATCGATGCCGATGCGGGCGATGCACGCAGCATCGGCCATGTGACAGCCATGACCTACAGCCCGGAACTCGGCACCTATGTTGCGCTGGGCCTGCTGGAAGGCGGCATGGCACACTTGGGCAAACGCCTGACAGCAACCGATCCCGTACGCGGCAACACGGTGGAGGTGGAGGTCACGGACCCCTGTTTCATCGACCCGGATGGGAGCCGCATGCATGGTTGATGCAATGAAGGCCTGGCCCATGGCCGGGCATCTGCCCCCCGGCGATCACGGCGCGCGCACTGGCAAAGGCGATGCCCCGCTGACATTGAGTGAACGGCGTCCCGGCAGCATCGTGGAGGTCGGATGCTGGCCGGACACGCTGAACCGCATGCAGATGGTGCTGCCGCAACTGGCCCGCAATACTGCGATCCTTGACCTGGCGCCAGGCCGCTGGTGGGTGGTCGCCGAACAGACAGGCGTGGCGCGCGACCTGGAGCGGGGCATAGAACCCGGCCTGGGGGCGGTGGTCGATCTGTCGGACGCGCGCGCGGCGTTGCGCGTGTCTGGCCCGGCGATGCCGGACCTGATAAGCCGCATCCTGCCGCTGGATTTCCGCGACGACCGGCTGCCCCCGGGTGGCAGCGCGGAAACCGTGACCGCACACATGAATGTCACCCTGCACCGTGTCGACGCGACAACGGTGGACCTGTTCGTGTTTCGCGGCTTCACCCGATCGTTTCTGCATCATGTGCAGGAAGCCGCACGTGGCTTCGGTTACCGCGTCACAAGCCCTTGAACAGCGCCCATGGACGGTTGTTGCCACGCGTGGGTCGCGGCATATGATGCAGCCATCCGATCAAGAGGGAGAGAAAAGAGATGAAGTTCTATAATTCCGTTGGACCGAACCCGCGCATGGTGCGCATTTTCATGAGCGAGCTGGGTGTCGAGATCCCGTCCGAGGACGTGGACATCCGCAGCGGCGTGAACCGCCAGCCCGAGTTCCTGAAGATCAATGCCTCGGGCCAGTGCCCGGCGCTGGTGCTGGATGACGGCACGGTCATCGCGGAGATCACCGCGATCTGCGAATATCTCGACGACAAGGCCGGTGGCACCAGCCTGATCGGGACGACGCCTGAAGAACGTGCGGAAACCCGCATGTGGACCCGCCGCGTCGACCTGAATGTCTGCGAGAACCTCGGCAACGGTTTCCGTTATGCGGAAGGCCTGAAGATGTTCGAAAGCCGCTTCCGTTGCATCCCCGAAGCAGCCGATGGCCTGAAGGCGATTGCCCAGGACAAGCTGACCTGGCTCGATGGTCAGCTGGAGGGCAAGCAGTTCCTCTGTGGCGACCGCCTGACCATGGCTGACATCCTTCTGTTCGCCTTCGTCGAATTCGCGGCGATGGTTGGCCAGGCCCTGAACCCCGACAACAAGAACATCGTCGCCTGGTTCGAGCGCATGAAGGCACGCCCATCGGCCGCTGCGTGATCCTGCATCAAAGTTTCACGTGAAATAAATTCGATACCCTTTTGTTTTTCCTATAATTCTTCAGGAAACTCAGGAATGTTTCGAATACGATCGAGTATGGCGGCGGTGAGCGCATCAGGCGCCCCGCCGCCACTCACGGCATCCAGATAGGCCCGGACATCCTTGTCCAGAATGCCGAAGGTATTGGCGGGATCAAACGGTTCCGAAGCCCATTCTATGGCCGCCAGATTATCGCCGAACCATGTCGCGCCGGAACTGGTCTGCAGCACCGACAGCAGTTTTTCGGGTGCCAGTCCCAGCCCCTTCGCCTGTGACAGAACGGTCCTGACGGCCGCCGCCGAACTGGCTGCCACGAAGTTGTTCAGCACCTTCGCTGCCATGCCCGCGCCGTAGGGGCCAAGGCGATGCAACTCCTCTCCCATGGCGTCGAACAGCGGCATCAGTGCATCGATATCGGCATCCGATCCCCCCAGCATGAAACTCAAGGTGCCTGCTTTGGCGCGGAAGGTGGATCCGGACATCGGGGCATCCACCAGCCGGACGTCATCGCGCACGACGCCTGACAGGGATGTCACGAAACGCGGTGACAGGGTGGAGGAAACGACGAAGGTTCCGATACGTGCGCCCGGTTCCGGCGGGCGATCCAGACCCAGCCCGCGAATGACGTCCATCGTCTGGTCACTGTCGCGCACGACGGAAATCACGGTCTCGGCCTGCGCCGCAACCTCGACCAGACTGCCCTGCATGAAGGGTGCGAAATCGCCGAATTCCGCAACCGGCCGCACATCGTAGCCAACCACATCATGCCCGGCACGACGCAAGGCCTGCGCCATCGGCAGCCCCATCGCCCCACAGCCAACCACACCGACAGTCACCAGATCACCCCCCCGCAGGCATGCCGGTCATCAGCAGTGCCGGATCCAGTCGCTGGTCGAACCAGTTGATCCGCCAGTCAAGGTGCGGACCTGTGGAGCGTCCCGTGGACCCGACAGCGCCAATGATCTGCGCTGCTTCCACCTTGTCACCAATCCGCACGTCGATCCGTTCCAGATGGGAATAGACGCTGACGATACCGTGCCCGTGGTCCAGCATCACGGTGCCGCCGGTGAAATAGAGATCATCCGCCGCCATCCGCACGATCCCGTCACGTGGTGCGATGACCGACGTGCCGCGCGGTGCGGCAATGTCGATGCCGAAGTGCGGGCGGCGGGGCTGTCCGTTCAGGATGCGCTGGCTGCCGAAGACCCCGGTGATCGTTCCGATGGTCGGCCACAACCATGAATCCTCGAAGTAGGTGACGGGCGTATCCAGCGTGCGGATGCGGGCGATCTCGGCATTCTCCCGCCGGATGCGGGCCAGCACGTCCGCTGGCGGGGTCACCATCTTCGGTGGCAGGCCATCGATGCGCTGAGTCTGATAACTGCGCTGCCTGATCTCCAGCACCCGCTCGACGGGTTCGCCGGTCTCGCCAATCAGTTTCAGCCTCGCCGTCGGCGGATGATCCCGCCCGAACCCGAGCACGAAGACGCCGGACGCAGACACGCTGACCGCGCGGTCATCAAGGAATGCCCTGGTCCCGGGCAGCGTCCTGCCGATCACCAGTCCCCCCTGCACCAGATCGCCGTTCAGGATCTGTGCCTGCGCGGACGGCGTCCAGAGCGTCAACAGCAGGCAAAGCAGCAGTCCCGGCAGCATGGCAATCGGGGTGGTTGATCGGGTCAAAAGAGATCTCCCTGCTTGGGTTTGGCAGGCGCGGCGGGCTTCTTGCCCGCTTCTGCCTTGCCGCGTTGACGCCGTGGCGCGGCGGGGGTTCCCCCACCACCGGTGGCAATCACTTCCAGCCGACCATCCGCGAACTCGATCTCCAGGGCGTCGCCGGGTCCCGCAGCGCCAGCCTGAACCATGGCCGCCCCCTCGCGGCGCACCACTGCAAAGCCACGGGCAAGTGTCGCGCGATAGGAAAAGCTCTCCAGCAGGCGTGACGCATTGGCCAACCGGCGCTGCCTGTCCTGCAGCCCCCGCGTCAGGTCCCGCGCCATCGCCGCCTCGGCACGTTCCAGACGCTGCCTGCCGTCCCGGATGGGCTGATGCAGCAGTCCTGGGCGCAAGCCGCCTGATACGCCCGCCAGGCGCTGGCGGCCGTGTGCGGCATTGATCCTGAGCGCCCGACCGAGCCCGTCCGCCAGATCATCCAGCCGCTGCTGATGCTGTTGCAGCATGCGGCGGGGGTCGATCAGTCCCCGCGCCAGCCCCTGCAGGGCGTTCCGCCGTTCCACCTGCACCCGCCGCAGGGCCGACACGCCGCGCCGCATCAGATCGCCGATCTGCAAGGCAATGTCGGACCGGACGGGCACCGCACGTTCCGCCGCCGCTGTCGGGGTCGGCGCACGATGGTCGGACGCATGATCGATCAGGGTCGTGTCTGTTTCATGTCCCACGGCGGAGATCAGCGGGATCGTGCTTTCCGCCGCCGCCCGCACCACGATTTCCTCGTTGAAGGCCCAGAGGTCTTCGATGGAACCGCCGCCACGCGCGACAATCAGCAGATCGGGCCGCGCCGCGCCTGACATCGCGTTGAACCCGTGGATGGCCGCCGCGATCTCCGCCGCCGCCCCCTCCCCCTGCACCCGGACGGGCCAGACGGTCACAGGGCGCGGAAAGCGATCGGACAGGCGATGCAGGATGTCGCGGATCACCGCGCCGGTGGGGCTGGTGATGATGCCGATGTGCCGTGGCAGGAACGGCAGCGCCCGCTTGCGTTCCGGCGCGAACAGCCCTTCCGCCTGCAACAGGCGGCGGCGCTGTTCCAGCAGGGCCATCAGCGCGCCCTCGCCCGCCGGTTCCATGCGGTCGACGACGATCTGGTACTTGGACCGCGCGGGATAGCTGGTGACCCGCCCGGTACAGATCACCTCCAGCCCGTCCTCAGGCTGGAAGCCCAGCCGCGCGGCGGTGCCTTTCCAGACGATGCCGTCGATCAGCGCCTTCTCGTCCTTCAGGCCGAAATAGAGATGGCCTGACGCCGCGCGCTTGAAGCCCGAAAGCTCCCCGCGTACCGACACGCGGCCGAATCGATCTTCCAGCGTGCGTTTCAGTTCCCCCGAAAGGACGCTGACCGAATAGGCGGGAACGTTGGAACCGGCGGCAGTATCTTCGGTCAACGGCTTCTCCCGCTATTTGGTGATCAGTTCCGGCCCCATGAAGTAGGTCGGCAGGAAGGTCGAGATGATCGGAATGTAGGTGATCATGATCAGGAAGATCACCAGAATCCCGAGCCATGGCAAGGCCGCCCGCACGACATCCATCATCGGCATGCCCGCCACCCCCGATGTGACGAACAGATTGAGGCCGACCGGCGGCGTGATCATGCCGATTTCCATGTTCACCACCATGATGATGCCCAGATGGATGGGGTCGATACCAAGGTTGATCGCGATCGGGAACACCAGCGGTGCGACGATGACGATCAGGCCTGACGGTTCCATGAACTGACCACCGATCAGCAGGATGATGTTGACGATCACCAGGAACATCAGCGGCCCGAAACCGGCATCCAGCATGGCCCCGGCGATGGTCTGGGGGATCTGCTCCTCCGTCAGCACATGTTTCAGGATCAGGGCATTGGCGATGATGAACATCAGCATGACCGACAGCTTGCCTGCGTCCAGCAGGGTCCTGCGCGTGTCGGGGTGCCAGAGCACGGCAACCGTGTCCCACACCCGACGCCCGATGCTGCGCCGGGCCCCGCCGCGGGCAAACGGCCCCATGTCGCGATAGACGAAGTTGGCAATGATGAAGGAATAGATCGCTGCGACGGCAGCGGCTTCCGTCGGCGTGAAGACACCGCCATAGATACCGCCCAAGATCACCACGATCAGGAACAGGCCCCAGCCTGCGTCCCTGGCCGACGCCAGGATCTCGCCGAATCCGGCCCAGGGCTGCGATGGCAGGTTCTTGATGCGTGCGGCGATGTAGATGCCGATCATCAGCATCACCCCGGCCAGCAGGCCCGGAATGACCCCCGCCAGGAACATGCGCCCGACAGACACATCCACCGCCGCCGCGTAGACCACCATGACGATGGACGGCGGGATCAGGATCCCCAGCGTGCCCGCGTTGCAGATGACACCGGCGGCGAATTCCTTGGTGTACCCGACCTCGCGCATGCCAGCGATGATGATGGTACCAATGGCAACCACCGTGGCCGGAGACGACCCGCTGAGGGCCGCGAACAGCATGCAGGCGAAGACACCGGCGATGGCCAGCCCGCCGCGCAGGTGACCGACACAGGCGACGGCGAAACGGATGATGCGCCGGGCCACGCCGCCCGTCGACATGAAGGACGATGCCAGGATGAAGAACGGGATCGCCAGCAGGGTGTAATGCCCGTCGAAGGCCGAGAACAGCGTCTGGGCAATCGATGCGAGGGACGCGTCCGAATAGACCAGCAGGAACAGGATGCTCGACAGGCCGAGCGAGACGGCAATGGGCACGCCGATGAGCATCAGCGCAATGACAACGATGAAGAGGAGCAGTGCAGACATGGGCGTCAGCCCCCCTTGCCGGATGCGCTGGCTTCTTCCAGCGTCCTTGCGGCAGCCTTGACTTCGTCTTCGGCCTCATGACTGACGATGATCAGTTCCTGCTGGTTGCTGAACACGCGCCAGCCCGCCTGCAGGAAGCGCCACGTCAGCAGCGCCATCGACAGCGGCAGGATGAAGTAGGGGATGAAACGCGGCAGCTTCTCGTATGCCTCCCCCTCGTTCCGCCAATCGGCCAGGAACTGCAGGAAACCGGGCATGGGAATGTCATTCACTTCCATGAAGGCGGCCGTGCCGGCGAATTTCCACCAGTAGTTCCAGCCGCCGATGAGCAGCAGGATCGAGAACGCCAGGCAGGCCACGACGGCCAGCAATGTCAGCGTCTTGCGCAGCGACGGCGAAAACCGCACCACCAGCGCATCGACGCCCAGATGCGCCGTGATCTTGACGCAGTATGACGCCCCGAGCAGCACCATCCAGGCGAACAGGAACACCGTCGCCTCCAGCGCCCACAGGATGTTTTCGTTGAACACATAGCGCGCGATCACGTTGGCGAAGGTGATCACGGTCATCAGCCCCAGGAACAGGGCGATCAGGTTTTCTTCAAGCTTGTCGAACCAGTTGGATTGGCGGTGCTGCATCAGACCGACCTCCCTCACCCGAAGGACAGACGGGCGTTTAGCTTTGCAGGTGATCGGGTGCCCGGACCAGATACGCGGCCAGGCACCCGAACCCTTGGATCGTCAGGTCAGTTCAGATCGGACGCTTGGCCGATCAGTTGCCCGCGCCCTGAGCCGCGGCGATCAGGTCTTTACCCACATCACCCTTGAACTGGTCCCAGACCGGCTTCATGGCCTTGACCCAGGCAGCGCGCTGTTCCGGCGTCAGGGTGCGCACGGAACCACCTGCCTGGATGATCAGGTTCTTGTTCTCTTCGTTGATTGCGGTCGATTCGGCATTCCGGCTCGCCGTCACTTCCTTCAGGATCGTGGCCAGCTGGTCACGCACGCCGCCGGGCAGCCCGTCCCACCATTCGGTGGAGGTCACGACCAGGTAGTCGATGATGCCGTGGTTGGATTCCGTGACACCGTCCTGAACCTCGAAGAACTTCTGTCCATAGATGTTCGACCAGGTGTTTTCCTGGCCGTCGATGACGCCGGTCTGCAGCGCGCCATAGACTTCCTTGAACGACATTTTCTGCGGGTTGGCGCCCAGGGCTTCGAACTGTGCCTGCAGCACGTCGGATGCCTGGATGCGGAACTTCAGCCCCTTGGCATCAGCCGGATCGAGCAGCGGCTTGTTGGCCGAAAGCTGCTTCATGCCATTGTGCCAGAATGCCAGGCCAACCAGACCACGGCGGCGCATGGATGCCTTCAGCGCCTGACCGGCGTCGGATGCCTGGAACGCGTCCACCGCAGCCACGTCCTTGAACATGAACGGCAGATCGAACAGGCGGAACTTCTTGGTGAACTTCTCGAACTTCGACAGGGACGGGGCGGCCATGTGGACATCGCCCAGCAGCATCGCCTCCAGCACCTTGTCATCATCATACAACTGGGAATTCGGGAAGACCTCCATGCAGGCCTTGCCGTTCATTTCCTCATTCACCCGCTTCTCCAGCAGGGTCGCCGCAATGCCCTTCGGGTGCTTGTCCGTGTTGGTCACGTGGCTGAACTTGATGACGATCTCACCAGGCTGGCAGGCGTCGGACGCCTGTGCCGTGCCGGCAGACAAGGCCAGGGCACCCAGTGCGCAGGCCGAAACGATGATCTTTTTCATTATGATTGTTTCCTCATGATTGTGCACTGCGGCCACGTTTCGTCGTGGTCCTGGCGGCTCGTCTCCCCGCGTGTGGCAATCTATCCCGCAAAACGTTACAGCGCCAGCACCAGAAGGTGTTGATTTCCCCGCCCGCATTGGCTACATCCTCGCCGCGTGCGGTCCCTTCGTCTAACGGTTAGGACGCGAGATTTTCATTCTCGAAATAGGGGTTCGATTCCCCTAGGGACTACCACTCCCCCGCCGAAGCGCAGTCAGGTCAGACGGTTGGACACCGAAAGTGTCCCACCGCTCCGCGCGGGGTGCGGGTGGGACAGTTCGGTGGCCAGTCTGCAGCCTGCCTTCCAACTGGCGTTTGACCATTCCTTCATTCGCGCGGCGATTGACGGCGCGTTAACCGACGGATGTTACCTGTCTGGCCATAACGAGCCTGCAGGTGGGGTATTTCGCGCCCCCTCCCCCTGGAACAGGGGCAGCCTGGAAAAGCAGGCTATCCGGGAAAGCGCCATGAGCCAGATGAACCTCGAAGACCTCAGCGTTCTGTGTCTGGATGATCATGTTCTGATGCTGGACATCATGGCCGCCAGGCTCGGGAACCTCGGCATCTCCAAGGTCGTGACCAGGGAAGCCGCAGCAGATGCGCTGGCCTTGATCAAAGAAGACCTGAACGCCTTTGATGTCTTGCTGTGTGACCTGAACATGCCGGGAGTGAACGGAATCGAGTTCATGGAGCAGCTGTCGGCGACAGGCTACACGGGCGCTGTTGGTATCGTCAGCGGCGCCCATGATGTCGTGATCCAGGTTGCCGAAGCCTTCGCCGGTGCCCGGGGCATCAGGTTCCTTGGCACCCTGAAGAAGCCGGTTGTGACCGAAGACCTGACGATCCTGCTCTCCAGAGCGCTCGCCTGAACAGGCATTCCTGATGGTCGAACCGGAACTCCGGCCTGTTCCGCATGCGCCAACCGTGGTTCGATTGAACCAGATACCATCGCGGAACATCAGGAAAGGGGCCTCACCATGCCCGAGAAACTGGGATTGGACGAAGCACGGGTCATCGTCGACACGATGCTGGCTGAAGGATCGAAACGCGGCCTCAACTTTGCGGGCGCTGTAACGGATGCTGGCGGTGACCTCATCCACCTGGCACGCATGGACGACGCATCGGCACTCAATGCCCGCATGAGCTTCCACAAGGCCTACACCGCCGTGAAGTGGAAGCGGAACACGCGCACGATCCAGGACCAGCTTTTCGCCATGAACCTGGGGGATGACCGCCGGGAAATCAGCTGGTTCTGCGACCCGATGTACACGCCGGTCTGGGGCGGCATCCTGTTGCGATCATCCGCCGGTGCCATCCTCGGCGCCCTTGGTCAGAGCGGCGGCACCAAGGAACAGGACGAGGAAATCGGCCAGATCGCCGCGAAGGTGTTTGCGGAGATGTGAAAGTCCTGGAGTGAGGCAAGAACGGGCGTCCAGAGCCTCATCACCCCTTCCCGAACCGCGACCGCAATTCCGTCTTCAGCACCTTGCCGTAGTTGTTCTTGGGCAGCGCATCGACGAACACATAGTCCTTTGGTCGCTTGAAGCGGGCGATGTTGTCGAGGCAGAGGCGGTCCAGCGACGGTTCGTCGGCGGAACCGGTCTCACCACGCACGACGAAGGCCACCACTTCCTCGCCCCAGTCCGCGTGAGGACGACCGACGACGGAGACTTCGGCGACGCCCGGGTGCTGCAGCAGTACTTCCTCGATCTCGCGCGGGTAGATGTTGCTGCCGCCGGAGATGATCATGTCCTTCGACCGGTCCTTCAGGGTCAGGAACCCGTCCGCATCGAACGCGCCGACGTCGCCGGTGTGCAGCCAGCCGCCGCGCAGGGTCTCCGCCGTGGCTTCCGGGTTGCGCCAGTAGCCCTTCATCACGACCCGACCCCGGGCGATGATCTCCCCCGTTTCCCCCACCGGCACCGGCTGGTCATCGGCGTCCACCACACGCACCTGCACATCGGTACGCGCGGTCCCGGCAGAACCGAGCCGCTGCATGTAGCGCGGGTGATCGACCATTCCGTGCAGGTCCCGCGACAGGCCGGTAATGGTCATCGGCGCTTCACCCTGGCCATAGATCTGCACGAACTTCTGGCCCAGCATCTCCATCGCCTGCACCAGATCGGCCACATACATCGGGCCGCCGCCGTAATAGACCGTCTTCAGGTTGGCGGTGTCGGTGTCACCGGTGCGGGGATCATTGATCAGCCTATGCACCATGGTGGGTGCCAGGAACTGCCCCGTGCCCGGCCATTCGCGGATCAGCCGCAGGTTCTCCGCCGGGTCGAAACCGCCGGATTCAGGGATCACGTGCACCCCGGCGCGCACCGTGTGCGGCAGACCATACAGACCGGACCCGTGGCTCAAGGGCGCGCTGTGGATGATCGCATCGCCAGGCTGGATGCTGTCCACATCGACGAAGAAGTTCATGGTCTGCATCAGCAGGTTCAGGTGCGTGATCATCGCGCCCTTGGGCCGCCCCGTGGTGCCGGAGGTATAGAACAGCCAGGCCAGTTCATCGTCGGGCACGGTAACCGGTTCGGCCAGACCCTCGCCGCTCAGCAGGCGTTCATAGTCGGGCGAACCGGCCATCAGGACCTGCGGCATGGGGTCAAGCCCGACCACCGCCTGTTCCATGGTTTCCGCAAGGTCGTCCGTCGAAAGCACCAGCTTTGCCTGAGAGTTTTCAAGAATATAGGCGAGTTCCTTCGGATGCAGCTTTGCATTCACCGGAACCGCGGCCAGCCCGGCCCACCAGATCGCGTACTGGGCTTCATGGTAGAAGGTGCTGTTCTTCTGCACGATCGCGACCGCATCACCCCGGGCGAGACCGAGGTGGTCCAGCAACCCCTCCGCCAGACGTGCGGACCGGTCCGCCAGCCGTCGATAGTCGTGGGTCACATGCGTGCCGAGGGCGACCGCCGGCAGGTCACCATAGACCCGCGCGGTACGCCACAGGTGTTGTGCCTGATTCATGCCTGCCCTCCCCGGCAACCCATCAGAATTCAGCAGCGCGGATCAGCTCTCCGTCCCGGGCAGCGCGCCCGCGCCGGTCAGTTGTCCGTGCGCTTGTCGAAATGCGCGTAATAGCGGCTGCCGACCTGATCCATCGCCACGGTCACGAACACATCCACCGTGCCGAACTGGTCATCCACCACCGCACCATCCCCGATCATGCCACCGAGCCGCAGATAGGCTTTGATCAGGGGTGGCATGGCCTTCCAGACCCGCCGCGCGTCGATCTCATCCTTTGGCACCAGCGCCATCTCGACATGCCGTTCCGGCAGCGCCCGCACGGTCTTGTCGGGATTGTCGGAATGGAAATGGCGCAGGTAACTGAGTGATTCGGCATGCGCCTGCGGGTCGCGACCGTGAAAACTGGCGCAGCCGAACAGGGTCGTCAGTTCGTGTTCCGCCAGATAGGCCGCAATGCCGCGCCACAGAAGCTGGATCGTCGCCTTGGAGCGATGGGTGGAGGCCACGCAGGACCGCCCGAGTTCCAGCAACTGCTCGATCGGCTGTTTCATCAGGGGCGTCAGGTCATATTCGTCCGCCGAATAGAACCCGCCGTTGTCACGGGCAACCTCGCCGCGCAGCAGGCGGTAGGAACCGACCAGCTGCTGCCCCTCATCCATTCCCCTGTCGACAACGATCAGGTGATCACATATCTCGTCATAGCGATCCATGTCGAGGCGCAGACGACGGGCGACCGGTGTCGGGCGTGCCCCCATCTCGTCATAGAACACCTGGTAGCGCAGCGCCTGCGCGGCCCGGATCGCATCCCGGTCGCGGGTGATATAGACCTCCAGTTTACCGGCTGAACAGACAGGCCCTGTCGTCGGCAGCACCCAGCGCATGCGCTGCTGCGTCCGCCGGGCCGGTGCGGCCCCGGCGCTGGCCATCGCGGACACGGATGTCGCGCTGTCCTGCACCTCCGTCAGCTGCCGCGCCGCCAGCCCGGCCTTCTTCAGCCGCCGCCTGCGCATCAGCTTGTTGGCCGCCAGTTTCGGCAAGACGATCACGTTGCGGATAACACCACCCGGCGCACTGGCCTTCTTGGTCTGAAGGCCACGTCGCTTACGCCAGGGCAGTTTTCTCATGGCGCTCAATGCCGTCTCCCGAATTCAGGTGATGCCTGACAGCAACCGCCAGGCGGTTGCTGTCAGCACATGTGGCTGGCCCTTCCGAATTGCCGTCAGAAGGTATAGTGCAGTCCATATAGGGTCAATTCGTGGCAATGGTCAGCTTCGTTTCACGTGACACCATGCCCGACAGCCTGCAAAGCACCGCATTCCGGGGAACCTTGCACCATGACAGATGCCTTCATTCCCGCCCTGGTGACGTTCTTCGTCATCATCGACCCCATCGGACTGGCCCCGATGTTCGCCACCCTGACCGAAGGCACCGATGCGGCGCACAAGCGCCGCATGGCCATCCGGTCCGTCATCATCTCCGCGATGATCATCACCGGATTCGCCTATGGCGGCGCATTCCTGCTGGGTGCGCTGGGCATCACGCTGGAGGCATTCCGCGCGGCGGGCGGCATCCTGCTGTTCCTCATCGCCCTCGACATGGTGTTCGAGAAGCGCACGGAACGGCGCGAGAAACGCAACGACCACATCAAGGAACACCAGGACGCGGCGCACACCGACATTTCGGTGTTTCCGCTGGCCATTCCGCTGATGGCGGGGCCGGGAGCCATCGCCACCATCATGCTCTACATGAAGGACGCGGGCGACGATCTGGTGTCGCAGATGACAGTGCTCGGCGCTGCTGGCGTCAACCTGGTGCTCTGCCTGCTGGTCTTCCTGCTGGTCGGGCCGCTGCTGCGATTGCTGGGGGAGACGTTCGCCCAGACCATCGGGCGCATCCTGGGCGTCATCCTGGCTGCGCTTTCAGTCCAACTGGTATTCGATGCCATCGCCAACACGTTCGGTAGCTGACGCCGCGCCGGGTCCTGCCCTGGTCCGTGCCTCAACGGCCCCTTGCAACGAAGAACGGATTCTCGAAACCGGGCTTGCCATAGCCGAGTGGCCGACCAACGTCGCCCGCCACATCGCCACCCGCAATCACGATGATGCTGCCACCCGCCCCGGCCAGTACCGCGTGACCGGCACCGATATCCCATTCCATGGTCCGCCCCAGCCGCGGATACATGTCCGCCGCGCCTTCAGCCAGACGACAGAGCTTCAGTGACGAACCCGCAGACACCAGATCAGCGACCTTGAAGTCGGCCAGATAATCGTCCGTCGCGCTGTCGCGATGCGACCGGCTGGCGACAACCACAAGTCCATCATCCGGTGCGGCACGGACGACGACCGCCTGGGCTGCACCAGCGCCATCGCGCCGCCACGCGTCACCCGCGCCCTTTGACCAGTATGTCTGCCCCAGCGCAGGCAGATGCACCACGCCAAGCGTCGGCTGGCCATTCTCGATCAACGCGATGTTGACGGTGAACTCGCCGTTGCGGTTGATGAATTCCTTGGTGCCGTCCAGCGGGTCCACCAGGAAGAACGTCCCCCCTGAAATGTCGGGAATGGCTCCGGCAGCCACGGATTCCTCTGCCACCACCGGAATGTCGCCCGCCAGTTCGGCAAGGCGTTTCAGGATGATCGCCTCCGCCTTTTCGTCCGCGTCCGTCACCGGGGACCTGTCATCCTTTACCCGCGTGGCGATCTCGCCTTCATAGATGTCCAGGATCGCGCGCCCGGCCTCGATGGAGACATCGACCAGCATGTCGACCAGCGCCTGCCGGTCGCCGATGCCCCTGCCCCTGTCCCTGCCCCTGCCCCTGCCCCTGCCCTGAGCGGCCATGTTCAGCGTCCCCCTGACACGTCGATGAACGATCCGGTGACATAGGACGCGGCATCGGACAGCAGCCACAGGACCGCTTCCGCCACTTCCCGCGCAGAGCCGACACGTTGCATGGGCACGGCAGTACGGAACCGCTCCACGCGATCCGCGTCACCTGCCGAAGCGTGGATTTCGGTATCGATCAGGCCCGGGCGCACGGCGTTGACCCGAATTCCTTCCATCGCCAGTTCCTTGGCGAGGCCGATGGTGAACGTGTCCATGGCGCCCTTGGAGGCGGCATAGTCGATGAACTCACCCGGGCTGCCCAGACGCGAAGCGGCAGACGACACGTTGACGATCGCGCCCCCCTGCCCGTCATGTTCCGTCGACATCCGCCGCGTTGCTTCGCGCGCACAGAGAAACGACCCGGTGACGTTCACGGACAGGATGCGGTTGATCCGCTCCGCCGTCATGTCGGCCACCTTGCCGCTCTGGTCGATGATCCCGGCATTGTTGACCAGGGCGGTGACGGGGCCGAATTCCTGATCCACCAGTCGGAACATGGCCTTGACGTCGGCTTCTTCGGCGACATCGGCATGGGCCATCATGGCATCGCCACCCGCGTCCTGAATGGCCTTCACCACGTCCTGGGCTGCGGCCTTGTTGCGGGCGTAGTTCACGCACACCTTGTAGCCCTTTGCGCCGGCCAGGCGGGCAACCTCTGCGCCAATCCCCCGGCTGCCGCCGGTCACGAGCAGTACGCGGTCCATATCCAACCTCCACATTCCCTGATGGGGGCGGAGGTAACCACCTGCCGCCCCGGACGGTCAAGCGCGCTTCGGGACTGGTCGCATGATCGGCGGAAGGGCAGACTGGTCCAATGAGTGAAACAACAGAATCAGGCCGGTCGGTCCCCCGTTCGATGCAGGTCGCGCCGCAGCCGGATCATCCGGACCTGACCCGTCGCATGACCGGCATCGACCACACCGGTGCCCCCATCGACACCTCCGTGACCGTGGAGCACGCCCTGACCCTGTTCCTGAACGGGCAGGAGATCGTGACGATGATGACCATCGGTGATCATCCCGAATGCCTGGCGGTCGGATATCTGACCAATCAGAACATGCTGCGGGCAGATGACGACCTGACGTCGGTCGATGTGGACACGAAAAAGGGCCATGTCTTCGTGAAGACCGCCCGGCGCACCGATTACGAGTGGAAACTGAAACGCCGGACCCTGACGTCGGGTTGCGCCCAGGGCACGGCCTTCGGCGATGTGATGGAACGCTTTGACGAAGTGCGGCTGGACCCGGCGGCACGGCTGCAGACATCCTGGCTCTACGCCCTGTCGCGCCAGATCAACCAGACGCCGTCGCTGTATCTGACAGCCGGGGCCATTCATGGCTGCGTGCTGTGCGAACAGGACAGGCCCCTGATCTACATGGAAGACGTCGGACGCCACAATGCGGTCGACAAGATCGCCGGATACATGCGCCTGAACGACATCACGCCAGCCGGCAAATGCTTCTACACCACCGGGCGCCTGACCTCCGAAATGGTCATCAAGACCGTGCAGATGGAACTGCCGATCCTGATCTCCCGCTCCGGCTTCACCGCGTCCGGTGTCGAACTGGCGCGCCAGGCCAACCTGACCCTGATCGGACGGGCGAAGGGCAAACGTTTCATCTGCCTTGCCGGGGCGGAACGGCTGGTCTTTGACCAGAACCCCGACACGGTGGCGGAGGAGGCATCGGGCCGGAACCGGAAGGGCGCCCACGATGACTGAAACATCTGCCACGAAGGTCGCCGGACTGGTGCTGGCCGGTGGGCTGGCACGACGCATGGGTGGCGGTGCCAAGGCACTGCTGATGCTGGCAGACAGGCCGATGCTGGCCCATGTGCTGGACCGGATCACGCCGCAGTGCGGCACGATGGCGCTGAACGCCAATGGCGACCCGCGGGCCTACGACAGTTTCGGCCTGCCCGTCCTGCCCGATGTGGTGGACGGTTTTGCCGGTCCCCTCGCCGGGGTTCTGACCGGTCTGGAGTGGCTGGCGCTGACCGATGCCGACTGGCTGCTGACCGTGCCGACCGACGCACCGTTCCTGCCGCATGACCTTGTTCAGCGCCTGCAGGCGGCGGTGGTTGACGGGGTGGAGGTCGCCGTGGCCCGGTCGGATGGCCGGACCCATCCGGTCGTCGCGCTTTGGCACGCATCACTGCTGCAGCCGTTGAGGGTTGCGCTGGTGGAACAGGACATCCGCAAGATCGACCGCTTCACGGCGACCCGTCAGACAGTCCATGTTGACTGGGACACAGCGGCGGGGGACCCCTTCGTCAACATCAACACACCCGATGAACTGGAAGCGGCCGCGACAGCCCTTTCGGTCCGCCAGGAAAGCGCAACGCCATGACGACACTGCCAGAACGCGCCTTGCGCCCGCGCCGCAGCTTCATCTTTTCCCCCGGTCTGCGCCCGGACATGTTCCCCAAGGCACTGGCCAGCGGCACGGACATCGTCTGCGTCGAACTGGAAGACGGCATCGCCCCGAAGGACAAGGCCGCAGCCCGCGCCCATGGCCTGGCCCTGTTCGCCGAACCTCAGGCTGATGACGGTGTGGAACGGATTGTCCGCATCAACTGCCTGCGGACGGCTTTCGGCATGGCAGACGTCCAGGCCGTGCTGGACAGCGACACCCCGCC
Organism: Minwuia sp.; assembly: GCA_029210175.1. Classification (GTDB taxonomy): domain Bacteria; phylum Pseudomonadota; class Alphaproteobacteria; order Minwuiales; family Minwuiaceae; genus Minwuia. The sequence goes on from JARGPL010000019.1 coordinate 249,654, forward strand.
GCCAGCCCTGATGCTGCCCAAGGTCATGACACCGGATGAGATTGTCTGGCTGGATGACCTGCTGACCGAACGGGGACATGACACCCGCCTGCACGTGATCATCGAAACCAATCAGGCGCTGGAACGGGCCACCGAACTGGCGCACGCCAGCCCGCGCGTCGATGCCCTGTTCTTCGGCGGCGTCGACATGGCGGCTGAGCTACGTTGCGTCAACGCGTGGGAGCCGCTGCTCTACGCCCGGTCCCGTATTGTCCATGCGGCAGCCAGTGCCGGGATCGACGCCATCGATGTGCCCTGGCTGGATCTGGACGACATGGACGGCATGGCGGAGGAAGCTCGCCGCGCCCGCGATCTGGGCTTCAGCGGCAAGGGATCGATCCATCCGAAGCAGATCGCCGTGCTGAACGGCATCTTCACACCCGACGATGACCAGGTCGCCCGGGCGCGCCGCATCGTTACCGCCTTCGCCGCGGCGGACACCGGACTTGTCGTGGTCGATGGCAAGCTGATCGAGAAACCTGTATTGCGGGAGATGAACCGCATCATCGCCATCGCGGAGCGGGTCGCGCGTTAGCCAGGCAAGCTGCGAGCCAGGCAACGCCCTCCCCCTCCCCCTCCCCCTCCCATCAAGGATATCTTCGTGTCATCCAAAGCCACCGGCGCCGGTCGGGTTGAATTCATCATCATGATCGCGCTGATGACATCGCTGATGGCGCTGTCCATCGACACGATGCTGCCAGCACTCGCCATCATGGGCGAAGATCTGGATGTCACGGATCCGGCCAGAACACAGCTGGCCATCACGGTCCTGTTCGCAGGCATGGCCCTGGGACAGCTGTTCTATGGTCCCCTGTCCGACAGTATCGGGCGCAAGCGGACGATCTACATCGGGATCAGCGTCTTCCTTGTCGGATGCCTGCTGTCGCTGTTCGCCCAGGACTTCGATTCCATGCTGGCTGGCCGTCTGCTGCAGGGTCTGGGGGCCGCCAGCGCCCGAATCGTGCCCATGGCGCTGGTCCGCGACCAGTTCGAGGGACGGGAGATGGCGAAGATCATGTCGTTCATCATGTCCGTCTTCATCCTGGTGCCCGTGCTGGCCCCCATGGTGGGTCAGGGCATCCTGTTCGTCACCGACTGGCGCGCGATCTTTGCCTTCTTCATCGTGCTGGCGGCCATTGCGACGCTCTGGTTCGGGCTGCGACAGCCGGAAACCCTGCCAGTGGAACGGCGGCGGCCTTTCTCCATCAGCGGCATCATGGGTGGATTTCGGGCCTGTTTCACAGACCGCACCACACTCGGCTACACCATTGCCGCCGGGTTCACCTTCGGGCCGTTCGTCGGCTACCTCGGTGCCTCGCAGCATGTGTTCCAGAACATCTTCCGGACGGGCGAGATGTTTGCTGTCTGGTTCGGCGTCGGCGCCATTGCCATCGGCGCGGCCTCCATCCTCAACTCGCAACTGGTCATGCGCTACGGCATGCGGCGGATGACCCGCGCCGGACTGGCAGGCAGCGCCATTGCATCCGTCGCCGCCGCCATCATCTTCGCCATCGAGCCGCCGGGGCTGCTCGGCTTCATGATCTGGCTGATGATCGTGTTCTTCGCGGTCGGCATCTGTTTCGGCAACCTGAATGCCCTGGCGCTGGAGAACATGGGGTCCATGGCGGGAATCGGGGCAGCTTTCGTCGGCTTCGGATCCACCATGATCGCCGCCCCTCTCGGCGCCATCGTCGGCGCGCAGCTGGTCGATGACACGCTGCCCCTGGTCATCGGTTTCGCGGTAATGTCAGGCATCGCATTGTCGCTATCATTCATTGCCGATCGCGGTCGCCCGCCAGGGCCGGTCGTGCGCTGAGCCTTTCACCTGCTGGCGACCATTCGGGGAGAACTTGCCTTGGGAATGACCGAAGTACGACTGTCATAGGTCGCGGCCAAGCGGCACGCGGTGTCGGACGCTGGTCGCCCCGAAGCCGCCGAGAGGCAGCACCGCCGTGACAAGCTGACGGCACGGTTGATGAACGCCCGGTCTGCATCATCGCCGACGACATCACCGTGCTGGGCGGCTCCGTCGGTGTCGTGGCGGTCGATGACCCCGTGGACAGGCGGGAAGAAAACCTGGCCGATCCGGTGCCCGACAATCCGCGTCGTGCCTATGACATGCGCAAGGCCCTGCAGCTGATCTTTGACCGCGACAGCCTGTTCGAGACCAAGCCGACGCATGCCCGCAACATGACCACTGCCTTCGCCCGGCTGGAGGGGCGCCCGGTCGCCATCATCGCCAACAACCCGATGTTTCTGGCGGGCATGCTGGACGCCAAGGCCGCCGAGAAGGCAGCGCGCGATATCGCCATTGCGGACGCCTATGCCCTGCCGCTGTTCTATTTCATCGACATGCCCGGCATCTTCGTCGGCTCAGGTGCCGAAAAGACCACGCTCGGCCTGCGATCCGCCAAGATGCCCTACGAACTTGGTGTCGCCACCGTGCCGCGCTATTCGGTGATGGTGCGCAAGGGCTATGGGGCCGGGTACTACGCCATGAACGGCGGGCGTGGCTTCAAGGCCGACGGCACCTGGGTCTGGCCCACGTCGGAACTCTGCGCCATGTCCATCGAGACCGCGCTGAACGTCGCCTATGCGCGGGACTGGCAGAACGCCCCTGACCCCGTGGCCCGCAAGGCAGAACTGGAAGCGGACATCCGCCGCAACCTGACACCGCTGCGCGCCGCAGAACACTTCGGCATCGATGATGTGATCGACCCCCGCGCCACCCGTGGTGTCCTGGCCGACGCCTTGCGCCACGCCCCCCTGCGCCCGCACGATGCCGGGCCACCAAAGAAACGCGCCATCAGTCCGATCTGAGAGGGCTCATGCAAAGTGACGGATTACCGGTCGCGCAGCGCGTCATCCTTCAGGGCGGCCAGTGGTTGCAGCAGATATTGCAGGATGGTCCGCTTGCCGGTCAGGATATCAACCTCCGCCACCATGCCCGGCAGGATCGGCAGGGCATCCCCGTCGCCATCGGTCAGGATGTTTTCCGTCACGCGGACGTGTGCGAGATAGCGGGCAACACCGCGTTCATCCTCGATGGCGTCGGGGCTGATGTGGGTCACCTGCCCCTTCAGCGATCCATAGGTGGTGAAGTCATAGGCGGTCAGTTTCACCCGGGCGGGTTGCCCGATATAGACGAAGCCGATCTGTGATGGCTCGATCGCCACTTCCGCCAGCAGACGGTCATCATCCGGCACGATCTCCATCAGCGGCTGTCCCGGCTGCGCCACGCCGCCCAGGGTGGATACGAGCACCTGGTTCACGATGCCATCTGTCGGGGCGACAATCTCCGTTCGTTGCAGCTTGTCGCGATGCGCGGGCAGTGCCTCAACCACTTCCGTGTATTCCTGCCGTGCCTCCGCCAGTTCCTCGCTGGACCGGGCCTGAAACCGGCTGCGGGTGGCCTGGATTTCCAGTTGCACTTCTTCCAGTGCGGTCTGATGACGTTGCAGGGACAGACGCGCAATGTCGCGTTCCGACTGCGCCGCGATCAGCCCCTTCTCCGATTCGATCAGGTGCATCTCAGGCTCCAGCCCGCGCTTCACGATGCCTTCGACCATGTCATACTCGCGCGTCGCCACAGCCACCGCACGGTCGGCGTTGCCTGCAGACAGTCGCGCCTCCGCCAGTGCCTGACGCCGTTGCAACAGTCGCGATTCCAGTACCTGCAGTTCGGCCTGCAGCTGGGTCCAGCGTGCTTCGAACAGGGCCTGCTCCCGCGCGACGACGTCGGGCGCACTGGTCGTCGTCTCCTTGGCAAACCGGGGTTGGGCAAGCGCGCTCTCGCCCGCCAGCCTGGCAATGCGTGCCTGCGTCGCATAGTACCGCTGGCGCAGGCGATTGACGTCGCCGGAGAACACCGTTCTGTCCAGTCGAAGCAAAGGCTGCCCCGCTTGAACACGGTCACCTTCCTGGACCAGGATCTCGCGAATGATGCCGCCTTCCAGGTTCTGCACGACCTGCAATTCGCCCGACGGAATGACCTTGCCCTGGCCCCGTGTGACCTGATCCAGTGCGGTAAGGTGCGCCCAGGCAACGATGGCAATGAAACAGAAAAGGATGACGAACAGCAGCAGCTTCGCCGCAACTGCGGGGCGGACCCGGGCCGCAACCTCGTTCATGTAATCATGCTGCGCGGCAAGATCAGTCATCCCCCGCCTCCGACATGTCCCGGTTGCCAGCAGGTGTCGCAGTTGCAGGGGGCGATGTTCCTGATGGCGGCGTTGCCGGATCGTTGCCACTCAGATGGCGCAGCACTTCCTCCCGCGGGCCATAGGCGAAGATTCGCCCGCCTTCCACGATCATGATCTTGTTGACCAGCCGCAGCATGCTGGATTTGTGCGTCACCACCAGCATGGTCTTGCCTTCCGACGCTTCGCGCAGGCGCTCGATCAAGGCGGTTTCGCTGCGGGTGTCCAGTGCGCTGGTCGGTTCATCAAGCACCAGAACCTGCGGGTCTGCCACCAGCGCACGGGCCAGGGCAATGGCCTGGCGCTGGCCGCCGGACAGCCCCTCCCCCTTCTCGGAAATGCGCAGGTCATAGCCGGATGGCAGGTGGCCGACGAAATCATGCACGCCGGCAATCTGTGCAGCCTTCAGGACCGCCTCGTCCGTTGCCTCCGGATGACCGATGGCGATGTTTTCGCGAATGGTGCCGGAAAACAGCTGGGTGTCCTGCAGCATCGCACCGACGTGATTGCGCAGATCGGCCGGGTCGAACTGCCGAATGTCGGTGTCGTCGATCAGGATGGAACCATCTTCCGGCTCATACAGACCAAGCGACAGCCGCGCCAGCGTGCTCTTGCCAGACCCGATCCGACCCAGAATCGCAACCCGGTCCCCCGGATTGATGGTGAACGTGATGTCGTTGATGGCCGATGTATGCGCGTCCGGATAACGGAACTTGATGCTCTGGAACGCCACTCGCCCCTCGACCTTGTCGCGCCGCAGGTATGCCCGGTTGCGATTGCGGTCGCTGCCCGCCTTCATCAACGCATCCAGCGCCCGGTAGGACATCAGCGCATGCTGCGCCCGTGTCAGAATGTTGGCGGTCTGCGCCAGCGGCCCCATGCACCGCCCGCTCAGGATCACGCAGGCCACCAACGCCCCCATGGTGATCAGGTTGTCCTGGATCAGAAACACGCCATAGAAGACGATGCCCACCTGTACCGCCTGCTGGGCGCTGTTGGTCAGATTGGTAGCGGATTGCGCGGTCAGACGCGTGCGCAGGCCCAGCGCCGACTGCCGGTCGACGCTTTCCTCCCACCGCTTGCCCATGAAGGCACCGCCGCCGACACTCTTCAGTGTTTCAAGGCCGGACACGGCCTCAACGATGACGGACTGCTTCGATGCCCCTTCCTGAAAGCTGCGGCTGATCAGGCGCGACAGGATCGGCTGCACCAGACCAGCATAGATCAGCACGACCGGTACGATCACCGCCGGCACCAGCGCGACCGGGCCGCCGATCACCCAGATCACACCCAGGAACAGGAAGATGAAGGGCAGATCGACAACCGCCGCCAAGGTCGCCGAAGCGAAGAAATCGCGGAGTGTATCGAACTCCTTCATCGTGTTGGCATAACCGCCCGTACTGCCACGGCGGGCCGCCAGATCCATGCTCATCATCTGCTGGAACAGGGCCCGCCCGATCACCAGGTCGGCCCGGCGGCTGGCCACGTCGATGAAATAGCCACGCAAGGTCCGCAGCACGTAGTCGAAGGCGATGATCACGACCATGCCCAGAACAAGAGCCACAAGCGATTGCACGGCGTTGTTCGGGATCACGCGGTCATAGACCACCATGATGAAGATGGACGAACCAAGCGCCAGCAGGTTGGAGACCATGGCTGCCAGGATGACCTGGCCATAGATGCCCCGGTTGAACCAGAACGGTCCCCAGAACCAATGGGACTTCAGCCCGCCGTCGATTGCACCGCTCATTTCAGTCGCCCCTGAGCAATATCGAACGCAGATGGAAGCGCGCCAAGTGCGCGCGCCAGTTCGAACACGGCCACCTGCGCCGCGATGCGGGCATCGATGTAGCGCATGGCCACGTCAAAGAAGTCTTCCTGCGCCTGCAGCACTTCCAGCAGGCTGACACCACGCAACCGGAACTGGTCCAGCACCGCCATGCGTGACTGATGGTTCTGCAACAGCGCCATTTCGAACGACGCGACTTCGTCGCGCCGCGCCGACACTGTCTGAAAAGCCGTGCTGATTTCCCGATCGGCCGTGCGTCGGGTCGTCTCCAGCACGCGCGCGGCCTGAATGTGCCGTGCCTTGGCCTGGTCGACCCGCGCGCCAACGGCCCCGCTGGTATCGATGCTGATCTGCCCGACAATGCGCCCAGACAGTTCGTAATCGCCTTCACCACTCAGCGCATCAAACCGTGTGGCACGCAGTTGCAGACTGAGAGTTGGCATGTATGCCGCCTCAGCTGCACGCCGTTCATGCAGGCGCTGGGCCGAGATCAATCGCGCGGAGCGCATGCGCGCGTTGGTTTGCGCGCCGTTGATCAAGGCATCTTCCAACCGGTCCGGCAGGTCGAGAAAGGCACCAGGCAGATTCTCCCGGCCATCCGGCAAGGCACTGAACAGCTCCAGGAACCGGTTCCGTGCATCAACCCGTCCGGCACTGAACCCCGCTGCACTGGCTCTAGCCTGCGCCAGGCGCGCCTGTGCCCGAACCACATCCGTCGTGGCACCAACCCCGGCTTCCCGTCGTTCCTCCGCATAGGTGACGACAAGTTCATGCACCGCCATGTTTTCGGCAATGAGGTCACTGCGCGCGTTGGTACGCGCCATGCCAAGCCATGCCGTCACTGCATCGAAGATGATTTCCCCCGCTATCGTGCGGGTCTCGGCTTCAATCCCCCGCCGGGCGGCCTGTGTTGCCGCGATCCTGTTGTGTGTCGCGTCGAAGTCATAGAGATGCTGTTGTGCACTGACGAAAATGTCCGCTTCCGTCGTTGTGCCCTGATCGGCAACGGAACGACGATTGTCATTTGCATTGCCATCGAAGAAGCCGAGCCCTGTCGTCACGCCACCTGATACGGCGGGCCGCAACGCCGCCTTGGCTTCCTCGACCAGGCCCTCAGCCTCTTTCCCCCGCCACAACCTCTCACCGAACCGGGGGTCGGCTGCCACAGCCGCATGCACCCGGTCCCGGAACGCACGCGTTTCGGCATCGTCGGCGTCCAGACCGTCCAGCAGGTCCCGTCCCTGATGGATTGCCGTGGCAACCGGGTCGCGCACGGCCAGAGCGCCGGAGTCATCCCCGGCAATGATCAGGCGAAAGTGGTCAAGGAAGCGGAACGGAGCAGCGTCGACCTGTGACTTGCCCGTGGCCACCGGCACCCCAGCCGCCGATTCACCGCCTGGCAACAGATCCGCATCTTCGAACGGTTGCGGAACCTCTGCATGAACAGAAACGGACGCCTGGCCAAGGACAGCCAGGCATCCGGCAACCAGGCAGCGCAAAAGAGTGCGGGAAGGCAAGACCATCAGCTTGGAGGGGCCGAGCGCGATGGCCTTGCCCCTGCGACCGATCTGATCAAATGAAGATTCATTCCGGTGTCGCAAGAACGTCGATCAGAGACTGCAGATCACCCAGCGCACCGGTGGCCCCTGCCTGATCGAGAATGAAGTCCCCGGCACCGAGCTGACTGTTGTCGAGCGCCGAGATGGTGATCTGGCCAGCGACCCCGGCCCCGCCAGCGGTGAGGAGGCCGGTGAGGTCGATGACGGTATCTCCGGCCTGATCGCTGGTCGCGCCAAGTACGTCAGCCAGTGTCAGTTCGGCGCCAGCCCCGGAACGCAGGCCGGAGAGGTCGATGCGATCGCCGTCCGCCTGCCGGAAGTCGGCGAGGTCCAGCAAGGCGTTCACCGCATCCGCCGCCCCATCACCCGGCGCGACAATCGAGAAAATGTCTGCGCCAGAGCCGCCGAAAGCGGTGACCGTCGAGCCGTCGTTGGCCGAAACGCGGATGTTGTCATTGCCGGATCCGCCATTGGCCACGTCGGCACCACCGTCCGCAATCAGCACGTCATTGCCCCCGCGACCCAGCAGGGCATCCGCACCCGCGCCACCGCGCAAGCCATCCGCACCATCACTGCCCTGCAGCGTATCGTTGGCTGCGGTCCCGATCGCGGCCTCGATGGAGGTCAATTGATCCGTTTCACCGCCGCTCACGGCGGTCCCTGCGGCGAGATCAACCGTGGCAGGACCAGCCTCACCACTCATGTCCACCGCGTCGGTTCCAGCGCCACCGTCCAGACTGTCGATGCCTGCGCCACCAGCCAGCACATCATCACCAGCGCCGCCATTCAGGGCCTGAGCGTTGGCGTCTCCTGTCAGGCGATCCCCCTGCGCGGTTCCATCAAAGACCTCGAACCCCGAAAGCGTATCGACGTCGGCTGCAGAGGTGGCGGTACCTGCCGAAACATCAAGCACGACCCCGACGCTGAGGTCGGAGAAGTCAACCGTGTCGGTACCATCACCTCCGGCCAGGCTGTCGCTGCCTGCACCACCGAGAACCCGGTCGTTGTCAGCACCGCCCGCAATCGTGTCATTGCCTGCATCACCCGACAACTGATCGGCACCCGTGCCACCTGTCAGGCTGTCAGCCCCCTCCCCGCCGGACATCGTGTCCACATCGGCACCGCCCGACAGAATGTCGTTGCCGTCGTCGCCGACCAGAACATCCGTGCCCGCACCGCCGAAGATGGCGTCGACCCCTGCGCCGCCGGACAGATTGTCAGCACCGGCACCGCCGATAAGCTGATCGCGCCCGTCACCGCCAGACAGCGTGTCATTGTCGGCACCGCCGATAAGGGTGTCGTTGCCGGCGGCGCCGTTCAGGACATCCGCCCCGGCACCAGCCGTCACATGGTCAGCCGCCGCGCCACCGCTGAAATTGTCAGCCTGCGCCGACAGGGAAAACCTCTCGATATTGGCTATGACATTGTTGTCGCCACCACCGATGGCCGTGCCCGCGACGACATCGATCGTCAGTCCGGCTGTCGCGTTGGAGAAATCAGCGAAATCGGTGCCAGCGCCGCCATCAAGGCTGTCGTTGCCTGCACCGGCACGCAGGCTGTCATTGCCACCACCCCCCAGCAGGGTGTCGTTGCCAGCCGCCCCGTCAAGGAAGTCCGCACCGGCGTTGCCGATCAGACTGTCGTCACCGGCCAATCCCTGAAGACGGTCACCAACAGCGCCACCGGTCAGCGTGTTGTTACCCGCATCGCCTGTCAGATTGCGCGGCTGATCCAGGGCAAAATCAGCTGCTGCCTGCGTGACTGCGGCGTCCAGATTGTTCTGAATGGCTGCCACATCATTGGCGAAATTCGCATCGTTCGCGTCCAGCGCCGCCACCTGCCCGACCGCGGCCTGCAGGTCATTAACCACGGCAGCAAGTGCAGCCTGACCCTGCGCGGAATCCGGTGCCTGATCCGCAGCCCGCACCTGGGCGAGCCGGGCATTCACGTCCTGTACGACATTCGCCGCAGCAGCAATCACCTGCGCATCCAGCGCACCCGCTTCATCAACCTGCGCTGCGGCGTTGGTCAGGACCGTGCGTATATCGGCCGCACCGGCATCATCCAGGTCAACCTGCTGGCCCAGACCCGACCGTTGCTGGATCAGTGCCGCAGTGGCCTGGAACGCATTGGCACTCGCCCCCTCCACGCCGGAGACTGTCTCGAAGGAAGCGGCCACCGCCGCCACCTGCTCTGCCGCCTCGATAACCGCCAGGGCATTGGCGCGGTCATTGCCAACCGAGTTGAATGCATCGAAATTGCGCAGGTCGACGTCGTTGCCCAACCCCAGCGTCTGGCGTACCGACGCCTCGGCCGCATCGACATCATTGCCATTCAGCGCGGCGACCTGCTGGATCAAGGTCGTCAGGGGTGTGACCACCGTCGAACCTGCTGGTGCCGTCAGTATGAGCCCGGCCTGCACGGCGGCACCGGAAACGGCGTCAAACGTGTTCTCGTTGGTCACGATGATGATGTCGTTGTTGCCGAAATTGGCAATCTGTCCTGCAGGTATCTGGCCGTTTGCATCGGTCAGCGTGATGAATTCACCGGTATCGGCAACACCGTCGTTGTTGGCGTCCGCAAAGGCGGATGCGTTGACCAGCGGGCCCTTCTGCACGCCGATCGCCCCGCCGCCGCCGCCATTGCCGCCGCCGCCGCCACCGCCACCGCAGGCTGCGAGAGCCACCGCCATGGCGGTCATCGTGCCGCCCTGGGTCAGCCAGCGCGGAGCGCCCTGGACCAGCCGTCCGGTCCGCGTATTGGCAAGACGCGCGGCCAACCACCCTGGCGTAGACACATCGCCTTGCAGTCCGTGATCCAGGGCCCGTGTCGGGTCCAGGGGAGCCAGACGCGAGGATGTATCCGCGAACAGGTCCGCCGGTGCGACAAGCACATCGCCAAGCAACTGCGCCAACGCATTCCGACTCGCAGTTTCATGCGGCGCAAAAATGCTTCCCCGCCCGTCAAACCGGGTTGTTGATACCAGCTCACCAACATGATTTGCCATCTCGCTCAACTCCCCATTCACGGAACGGCCCTGGTGGCCCTGACTTGCGTTTTCCTTGGATACCGACATGGTTCAGCCCACCTGTTCTGTGCTGCCAAAGAACTGGTCGAAGTCGGCCAGTCCGGTCGGCAACCCGCTGCCATCAAGCGAAAAGTCACCGACATCCATCTCCCCGGCGGCACCGGTCACCACGATCTGGCCTGCGGTCTGATTGCCGTCGGCGGTGGTCAGATTGCTGAGGTCGATGACAGCATCACCTCCATTGGCGCTGATCAGCAGGTCGGCGAACGCAAGACCCTGACCATCGGCTGCACGAAGCTGACCGAGGTCGATCAAATCGCTACCGTCCTGGAAGTCATTGATGTTCAACGTCAGGGACAGTCCGTTGCCGTCGAGTTCTCGCAGCTGGAAGACGTCAGCATCCGCGCCGCCCGTGAAGCCGACTGTCGCGCCGTCACTGTGGCGCGCGACCAGCAGGTCGATGCCCGCCCCACCATCGAGCAGGTCCGCACCAGAACTGTCGAGCAGCAGATCGTTGCCAAATCCACCGTTCAGCGAATCCGAGCCAGCGCCGCCATCAACGGCCTCCCCCCGGTTACCACCATTGAACCGGTCTGCATCACCGGAAAGGGTGAGGCGCCCCTGATCGCTGATCTGGAACGTCCGGTCATCGAACTGCAGTGCACCGACCTGCACACGGTCTTCACCGGCGTCGCCATCGGCAACGTTCCCGTCGCTGACAAGGAAGGCCGGATCGGTCGCGCTCAAGGCCTGGCCATCGACTGCCAGCAACCGGTTGAACAGTTCGACGTCGCGGGCGTTCATTGCCGTGATCTCGAAGTCCTGATGGCTGCCGTCGAAGATGGCTGTCGCCCGTTCCTGACCGATCAGGATGTCGTTCTCGGTTCCACCGTCCAGCAGGTCGTCACCGGCACCGCCTGCCAGCGTGTCATCCCCCGCCTCACCCGTCAGGGAATCACGGCCATTGTCCACCGCAAGCAGGTCTTCACCCGCTGATCCGTTCGTGGTGATGATCGGCTCATCCACGCCCTGGATGGTAATGGTGGCTGTTGCCGTGTCCGCCGCGCCCTCAGGGTCGGCAACGGTATAGTCAAACGAGTCGTCCTGCCTCTCCCCGGCACGCAGGAGTTCGAACTGAGCGTTCGGGTCATAGCTGAAGGTGCCGTCCGCATTGACCGTCAGCAACGCCCCGGACGCGAGCGTGATCTGACTGCCCACCGACGCTGCCACACCATTGACGGCCGCCACGACAAGAACATCGCCTTCCGCATCGACATCATTGCCGAGCAGGCTGCCGGAGAGCACATCGTCCTCCGTCGTCTGGAACGCATCGGCACCAGCAACTGGCGCATCGTTCACACCATTGATGGTGACGGTCAGGGTACCATCATCGAAACCACCGAACCCGTCACTGGCGGTGTAGGTCACGGTCTCGACACGTGTGTCGCCCGTCCCGAGAGCCTCCAGCGCGCCATTCGGGTCCAGGCTGACATCTCCATTTGCGTTGATGGTCAGCAAGGCACCGGAATTCAGGACGATCTGGGTCGCGACATTGCCTGCCGCACCGTTGACCGCCGCAACCGTCAGCGCATCGCCTTCGGGATCGTCATCATTGGCCAGCACATTTCCGGTGATCGCCGCATCCTCGGTCGTTGCCAATGCGTCATCGACAGTGACCGGCGGCTCGTTCTGGCCATTGACGGTGATTGTGGCGTTGGCCGTATCGGTGCCGCCGTTGCCGTCGCTTATCGTGTAGGTGAAGTTGACATCGCGGGTTTCCCCCTGGCCCAGATCATCGAAAGCGTTCTTGGGATCGAAGGTGAAAGTGCCGTTCGCGCTGAAGTTGAACTCCGAACCATCGTCATTGACAAAGACCGAAAGTCCGCCGGTCAGATCATTGTTGCCGAAAGCGATCAGCGACAGTGCATCGCCGTCGATATCGATATCGTTGGCGATCAGGTCCCCCGTGAAGAGGCCGTTCTGCGCGATCGAGAATGTGTCGTCGACCGCGTCCGGTGCGTCGTTCACCCCGTTGATCGTGACCGATGCGGTCGCGGTATCCGTGGCGCCATCGGGATCGGAGGCCGTGTAGGTGAAACTGTCCGTGGCGGATTGGCCAGCACCCAGATTCTCGAACTGGCCGTTCGGGTCATAATCGAACGAACCATCCGCATTCAGCGTCAGCAGCGCACCGGAGGTGAGCGTGACCTGATTGCCGACACCGGCGCCAGCGCCATTGACCGCTGAAACAGTGAGCGGATCGCTGTCGACGTCGAGATCGTTCGCGATCACGTCGCCGCTGATCTGCGTGGCTTCATCCGTCACGAACGCATCGTCCGTTGCGACAGGCGCATCGTTCTCACCGGTCACCGTGACGTTGACAGTCGCGGTATCGGCACCACCGTTGCCGTCACTGATGCTGTAGGTGAATGTGTCTGCCAGAGTTGCATCGCGACCAAGTGCATCGAACACATCCGATGTCGAGGCGTCATAGCTGAAGGTTCCGTCCGCATTCAGCACAACCGATGCGCCGGTCGGCAGGACAACCACATTGCCAACCGCGGCGGCAACCCCGTTCACGGCCGTGACGGTCAAGGTATCCCCCAGGTCGACATCAACATCATTGGACAGGACCGAGCCGGTCACGGTGCCACTCTCGACAACCGCCGCAACGTCATCGACCGCATCTGGCGCATCGTTCACACCTGTGATCGTGACGGTCGCCGTCGCCGTGTCCGTGCCCCCGTTCCCGTCACTGATGGCGTACGTGAAGCTGTCGGTTGCGCTGGCACCTGCCGCCAGACCCTCGAACTGACCATTCGGATCGAAATCGAAAGTTCCGTCCGCATTGACGGTGAGCACGGCACCTGAACCAAGGGTCAGGGCCGAACCGACGTCGCCTGCCTGGCCGTTGACTGCCGAAATGACCAGCGTATCCCCATCCACATCCTGATCATTGGCGACAAGGCTGCCGGTTGCGCTGGTGTCTTCGTCGGTCGTGATGGCATCATCAACCGCGTCGGGTGCATCGTTGACGCCGTTGACCGTCAGATTGACGGTCCCGGTGTCGGTGCTGCCATTGCCGTCCTGCACCAGGTAGGTGAAGCTGTCTGCGGCACTGGCGCCAACCGCGAGGGCCTCGAACTGGCCGTTCGGGTCATAATCGAACGTGCCGTCCGCATTCATCGTGACCACAGCGCCAGAGGCAAGGGTTACCTGACTGCCGACATCTCCGACCTGCCCGTTGACTGCAGCGACAGTCAGGACGTCGCCCTGATCAACATCCGCATCGTTGCCCAGCACCGCGCCCGTGACTGACGCGTCCTCGGTGGTTGCAACAGCGTCGTCGGCGGCGACGGGGGCGTCATTTGCACCCGCAATCGTTATCGTTGCCGTCGCGGTGCTGGTGCCACCGTTTCCGTCCGAGACCGTGTACTGGAATGCTTCCGTTGCACTGGCGCCAACGCCCAGCGTCTCGAACCCGCCATTCGGATCGAACGCCACCGAACCATCGGCACCGACCGTCAGCAAGGCACCGGACGCCAGCGTCAACTGTTGCCCGACATCACCCGCTTCACCATTGACGGCGACAACGGTGAGCACATCACCCTGGTCCAGGTCTTGATCATTGGCCAGTACATTGCCGGCGGCCGCGGCGTCCTCAGTTCCGGCAATCGCGTCGGCCACAGCAACAGGCGCGTCGTTCACTCCATTCACTGTGACGGTCACGGTCGCGTCGTTCGTCGATCCAGCCGTATCCGTCGCGGTGTAGGTAAAGCTGTCCGTGTCGCTGGCGCCAACGGCCAGTCCGTCAAAGGCACCGGTGGGATCGTAATTGAACGTGCCGTCGCTGTTGACCGTCAACCGCGCGCCAGACGCCAGCGTTACCGCGCTGCCGACGTCCCCGGCCGCACCGTTCACGGCGGCAACGGTCAGCGCCCCCTGCCCGCCAGCGTCATTGGCCAGCACGTCTCCGGCAACGGCATTGTCCTCGTCAGTCGTTACCGCATCATCCCGCACCAACAGGCCCGCGTTGATGGCCAGCGAGGTGGGCGTGAAGCCAAACCCGTTCGGCAGCGATGCAGCCGAAAAATTGACCACTTCGCCGTCGAATGCCTGTCCGACGTCGAATGTCAGGGTCACGAGATCCTGCGGCAGGTTGCCGACACCGGGGAAGTTGCTGCCAAAACTCGCCCAGTCGAACTGGATGAACTGGTCCGTGTTGGCATCGCCGTCCGTGTTCTGCACGTCGTCCAGGACGACCTTGTTGAATACCTGGAGGTCCTGCGGAAAGGCATCGGTAAAGACCAGGTTCTGGAGTTCCTGCGAATTGAAGTGGATGCGCAGTCCCAGACCAGTCGTCGTCTCGTCGCCAACGTCATTGTTGTAGACAACCGTGAAACTGATCTGGTCCCCGGGTGCCGTGTTGTTCAAGACGTTCGGATTGGTCGTGATCAGGATGTTCATTGCTGCGCCTCTCGTACACGGACGAAAATATTCCCGGAGGATGTCTCCGGCAGGCTGACCGTTGCGGGCCGCTGCGCCCAGGTCAGGATTGATTGGGGGTCATGCTGCATTGGCGATATCCACTGCACCGAGGAAGTCACCGATCTCATCAGCGGTTGTTCGGGTTCCGTCAGGATTGGCAAAATCTGCGAGTTGCGATGCGGGTGCACCGAACAGATGGCCGAGGATGATCAGCCCGTCCGACAGTGCGTTCTGCACCCCGTCGCCATCCACATCGAAGAAGCTCGCCTCCGCGTCCTGCAACCGGAGCTCAAGCGCCGCAGGATCCGCACCGGGCGAACCCTCCGCCGCGAAATCCGTCAACTGCCCAACGGGCGCACCGAACATCCGTCCCAGTGCGATCAGGCCATCGGACAGCGCGTTCTGCACACCATCCCCGTCCAGATCCAGCGTCGCCTCAGCAACGTCGGTAACATCAATGGTCAGCACATCCTCGAACGTCAGGCCGCCGCCGTCCCGCGCCTCGACACGGATCTGATGGCTCTGCGCCGTCTCGAAGTCCAGCGCGTCATCGCCAGCGACCACAATCTGATCGCCATCCAGAGCAAAGCGTCCCCCGGCATCGTCCAGCAAGGCAAAGATCAGGTCATCACCATCCGGATCGGCGCCGCTCAACTGGCCCACGACCGTTGCCGCCGACGCGTCTTCCGCCACCGCCGCATTGTCCAGTTCCACCGCCGTCGGTGCCTCGTTGACGTCGGTGACGCCCACCGTCAGTGTCCGCTCCACCGCAGCACCGGTAATGCTGCTGATCTGCACCGTCAGGTCATGGCTGATCGACGTCTCGAAATCGAGACCAGCGCCATCCGCCACCCGCAGTTCGAAGCCGTTGAGCGAGAAACGCCCTCCCGCATCGTCCAGCAGGCGGAATACCCCCGGATCATCCGGGTCCAGCGCCAGACCGTCCGACAGGTCGGCAATCAGGATGCCATCGCCCGTGTTCTCCGCCACCACAACGTCGTCCGGCAGCGGCCAGCGATCCCCGACCACCGCGAAGGACTCGCCAACGAAGATGCGCCCGCCCGCCGTGCTGGAGGCACTGAAGTTCACCGTCGCATCGGAACCGTTCAACGAGGTGAACTGAATGTCATAGAGCAGCTGGCTGTCGGCCCCGGGAAAGTTCTGGCTGAAGTCCGCCCAGTTGGTGGCAACGAAGCTGTCCGTCGACGCGTCATTGTCGAAGTCCGAAGTGTCCTGTTCCTGAACCAGGCCAAACGTCTGCAGCGCAGTCTGGAACAGGTTCTCGAACCCCTCAAAACTGAGTGCTGAACTGTCGAAATGAACCCGCAGACCAAGCCCGGACAGAGCGGGATCAACCGGATCCGCCGTCGTGTATTGCGCAGACACGACAACCGTCTCGCCAGAACCGGCAATCGCACCGGCGACAACAGGTGCCACGATTTGCTTCGGTTGCCCCGGGTCGTTGGCAAAGACAAACCCACCTGCCTGCAGGTCACCGGCTTGCAGCCCCTCCAGTGTCACCGTCTGGTCCGCTGCCAACTGGACAACGAAGTCGCCACCGGACTGATTGCCCAGGAAAAGCAGATCCCCCAGCGAGGTGAGACCGAAGGCCGAGACATCCAGACGATCCAGCGTGGTATCGAAATCCGCGACCCGGTCATCCCCTGCCGCTTCCCGGATCAGGAATGTGTCCTGACCGGTTCCACCAGACAGGCTGTCGTTCCCTTCGCCACCAAGCAGCGTGTCCGCTCCACCCCCGCCAGACAACGTGTCGTCACCGAAGAACCCGAGGAGCTGGTTGCCGGCCGCATCGCCTGTCAACGCATCATCAAAGCCGGACCCGATCACGTTCTCGATCGAAATCAGCGTGTCGGTCCCGCCTTCACCATCCGTGGCCGTTCCGGCGGAAAGGTCGACCGTCACGCCCGCTGACCGAACTGCATACAGAACAGTGTCCGAGCCACCACCGCCATCGACGACATCATCGCCGCCCTGTGGTTCAAGGAAATTGTCACCGGCGTCCCCGACGAGCGTGTCATCGAACCTGGTTCCGCGCACACCTTCGATACCCGCAAACGTGTCGGTGCCCCCAAAGCCGTCCACGACCGTGCCGGCAATGAGGGAAATGTCGATGCCGACACCATTGTTGCTGCCGGTGAAGTTGAGGCGATCAATACCCTGGCCGCCGTCAATCGTGTCCGAGCCGGCACCGCCGACGAAGCTTTCAAAGCGACCGTCCAGCAAGTCCTGCAGTTCAAAACCGGTTCCGGTATCGGACCCGGTCAGGACATCATTCAGGCCGGTTCCACGCAACTCGAACACGCCACTGAAACTGTCGGCCCCGATGCTGGTGCCGCCCGTAGCGATCCCCGTCGAGATGTTCGCCGTCACTGCGTCCGTGGCGTCCGCGAAACTCAACCGTGTGAGACCATTGCCGACGATCACATCGTCACCCTGGCGCCCGTCCAGAATGTTGAACTGTCGGCCTGCGCCGAACAGGAACGACTGTCCGTTGTCGAAGGTGTCAGCGGCAGTCAGAGTGTCGTCAAAGCTGGAGCCATGCAGTTCTTCAATGCCGAAGAGCGTATCCGTACCGATATCGGCACCCGATACAGTGGAACCAGACCCCAGGAACCCGACAACACCGCCGCTTGCATCGGCGTAACTCGCAACATCGAAACCCGCACCGCCGTCCAGTCGATCATCGCCCGCACCGCCCAGAAGCGTGTCTGCGCCCCCCTGCCCCGACAGGACATCGTCGCCGCCACGCCCTTCAAACCGGTCGTCACTGTCGGCACCGGAAAGGTTGTCGTTGCCATCCAGCGATCCGCGGACTTTCTCGATCTCGGAAAGCGAGTGCTGAAAGACCTCTCCCAGGCGCGTCCCCGAGGCTACACCGGTCGCCAGATCAACATTCACGAACTCGACACCGCTGCGGTCGTATCGGACGAGATCACGTCCGGCCCCGCCCACTATGGTGTCATTGCCTGCCCGCGGGATGAAACGGTCATCACCCGCGCCACCCAGGAAGAAGTCCGAGAAGTTGGACCCCCGAATTTCGTCCAGTCCGGTGAAGACATCCACCCCACCGAAGCCATCCAGAACCTGGCCCGTTCCGGCGTTGAAGCTGATACCACTCGGCGCGTCGAAATAGGAGATGCGCACGAACGCCTCACCGCCGCTGATCGTGTCGTTCCCGGCACCCGGCAGAAAGTCGATAAATCTGTCTTCATCGACAAGATCAGCGGCAAAAGTGTCATCTTGAGCTGTTCCCAGGAACTGTAGACCCGCGATCAGGCCCACAACCTGATCAACACCCAGAATCGTATCGATGACGCCATCATGCGCGACCTCACCAATTGTTACATTGATATCAATCTGGATCGGGCCTGACTGGTTCCTGTAGTCCACAATATAGAAGTCGTTGCCTGCGTCGCTGAGATCAATGGTGTTGGCCCCGCCTCCCGGCAAGATGAAATCGAAGTTGCCGTTGCTGCCCGGGTCGAAGGTCTCGTCGCCGTTGCCGCCCAACAGGAAATCTGTACCGGCACCACCGATCAGATCGTTGTCACCGCCAATGCCTTGCAGCGTGTCGTCGCCATCACCACCAATGAGGGTGTCGTCGCCAACACCGCCCTGAAGCGAATCATTCCCGCCGCGCCCTTCCAGACGGACACTGCCAACCTGATCGAAGTCGACGGCAATGACATCACCACCCGCTCCACCGATAACGGTTTCGATCAGGCCGAACGCACCGAACAGTTCGGCGGGGAAAGCGTTGAACGCAGGCCCCAGTTCGTCGATCGACAGGGCCTGATTGCTCACGAAGAGGGGCTGTATCACAAAGGGTTCAGGGCCGAACCCGAAGTCGATGAGGCCATCAATCTGGTTGATCGCAAGAACGACTTCGCCGGCAAACAGGTCGGTGAACTGGGCGATCTGCAGCCCCGTCGTCGGGTCAGCGATCAGGCCAGACAGATCCAGCACATCATCGGCGCCGCCCAACAGCTGCCTCGGCGCTCCCGCCGCGACATCAGCGAGGGAAAGACCTTGCCCGGCCGCATCGTCCAGAGCCAGATCGACCACGATGTTTCCGTCATCGACGAGGCGAAACCGGTCAATGACGGCATCCGGGTTGGAAAGGCTGCCGATCTCTCCGTTCAGGATCACGGCAGCATCGCGAATATCGGTTCCCAGATCACCATCGACGATCAGTTGCAGATCACCGAACGACACACTCCATTGGGTGTCGGTGAAGGCGAAGGCGGCCAGGTTCTGACCTGCCTGACTGAATGTGGCCGAGGCCACCGACCCGGTGTCGTTCAGCGGATCACTGTCCAACAGCGTGGCAGTGACGAAACTGCCATTCACGGTCAGGAAGGCATCGTTGCCACTATCGGAATCGAGGCGAAACACAAGCTGCTGACTTGAAGCGCTCTCAAGCTGCAGATCACTGGCATCAAGGGCGGCAAGCACCTGACCAGAGAACACCTCCATCTCAGCGACCGCATCGGCGAAGCCGTCATCAATTACGAGCTCTGTCATTCTCTTGATCCTGCGTGATTGCGCGACAAGGTTGTATTAACGTTATCTACACACACGATGAGACGTCAACCTGGAATCGCAAATTTGATTTCATGGATGTTAACACTCGGTATTATTGTTTTTTGGTTGATACAAGTTACCATTGAGATCATGAAAAAATCATATGCCCGTCATTTCATACAATTTATAAGTGCATTTATCTTCGTTCTGACACCGATCGATTCGGCCTCAGTTGCCGAAGAGGGTGCGAGGGTCCCCCAGATTTTCGAAGCCTGCGTGACGATTGCCAGACCGGAAGACAGACTGGCTTGTTTCGACGCCGCCATGATTGCCAGTGACAGTCGCCCCGCTCGGCATGCGCCACCGCGACAGCCCTCCGAAACCGGGAAAACCGCCATTGGGCGCGAGGCCGTCAGTCCGGTGCCCCATGGCCCGATGACGAAGGCTGAGCATGTTGCGCCGGTCGGGCGAGCAGGCCACCGGACAATGCCGACGCCCGGAAATCGCACCGTTGCGCCGCGCATTCTCATGGAAGCTTCCGGCGGCTTGTTGCTGGCCTCGATTGATGAGGCCTTCACAGCTGAAGCACTCGATGCAACGACCAATATCCGGCTGAATTCGATATTTGGCGGGCGCGGCACGTCCCTGGCTGCGTCCCTGGCTTTCCCCGAAATCCTGCCCTGGGGGTTGGGTATCGGCATCGACTACCAGTTCCAGCACATTGCCGGAGACGTCACTGCAGACCTGCCCAACGGCATTCAGATACTGAACGACCCGATCCGGTCGGACATCGGCTTCAGGGTGCGAAGTCACGCGCTCTCTGTTGCCGTGTCCGCGGACAGTGGCTGGCAGTCGGCCCACCAGGTCCATGCTGGCGTTGGCATAGGTGTGAACTGGAACATTCTTGAGGTCACGACACGGCTCTCTTCGCCCGCCATCGGAAATGATGCCGTCAGCCGCGACCGGATCACGGATATTGCGCCCAGTTGGCACCTTTTCGGCGGCTACAGGTACTTTCTGTCCGATCACCTGCACCTGTCGCTCAGCACGCGGGTCTCTAGCGTGCCAGGCGATCTCTATGGCGCCGATGGGCGCTCTGCGCTGCTCGTGTCCGTCCTTGCGGGCGGCGGCTTCAGGTTCTGATGATCGGCCAAGGCGATCTGTGAGCCTTGGTGCTTCATGTGCGGACGCTTCTGCCGATCTGCAGTTCATGACAGGCTTCATGACCTCGTGCCTCACAGCACGTTGGCCGCTGCTGCTGAGTCCGCGACATCCGCCAAGGCAAAATTGATATCGACGGCGTCGAGGAAACTCCCGATGTCTTCCGGTGACGTACGCAGCCCGTCCGGGTTTGCGAACCCGGCCAATTGCGATGCGGGTGCACCGAACAGATGGCCGAGGATGATCAGCCCGTCCGACAGAGCGTTCTGCACCCCGTCCCCGTCGACATCGAAGAAACCCGATTCAGCTTCCTGCAGGCGCACTGCAAGCTCTGCCGGGTCGGCGCCCGGTGAACCCGGCACGGCGAACCCGGAAAGCTGCTCCACGGGCGCACCGAACATTCGACCGAGTGCTATCAGACCGTCTGACAGTGCGTTCTGCGCGCCGTCTCCATCCAGATCCAAGGTCGCCTCAGCCACGTCGGTGACATCAATCGTGAGAAGATCAGCGAACGAGAGCCCCTGGCTGTCGATGGCTTCCACCAGGATCTGATGGCTCTGCGCCGTCTCGAAATCAAGCACACCATCCCCGGCGACGACGATGCTGTCGCCACTCAACGCGAAGCGACCGCCGGCGTCATCCAGCAGGGCAAAGATCACGCCTTCACCATCAGGGTCTTCGCCGATCAGCTGACCCACAACTGTATTCGCCGCAGCATCCTCCGCAACCGTGGTTGCGTTCAGCGAAACCGCAGTCGGCGCCTCGTTCACATTCGTCAGGTCCACCGTCAGGGCACGATCCGCCACCGCACCGGTATTGCTGGTGATCCGCAATGAAAGGTCGTGACTGGCAGCGTCTTCGAAGTCCAGATTGCCGCCGTCTGCCACCCGAAGAATGAATCCATCCAGCTCGAACCGTCCTGCAGCGTCGTCAAGCAGACTGAAGATACCCGGATCATCGGGATCAAGCGTCAGGCCGACCGAAAGATCAGCGACCTGAGCACCATCCGCACTGTTCTCCGCCACCGCAACCGCGTCCGGCAGCGGCCAGCGGTCACCGATCACGTCGAACGACTGGCTCGTGAACGTGCGCCCGCTTGCCGTACTTGACGCAGTGAAGTTCACCACCGTGTCCTGTCCGTTCACTGACGTGAAGAGTGCGTCGTAGAGCACCTGAACATCCGAACCGGGGAACGACTGGTTCAGGTCGGCCCAGTTCACTGCAACGAACGTGTCGGTGTCGGCATCGCCATCGAAATCGTCGACATCATCCTCGATGACCTGGCCGAACGGTTGCAGGGCTGTCTGGAACAGGTTGTCGAAACCGCCGAAGGTCAGGACTGAACTGTCGAAATGAACCCGCAGACCCAGCCCCGACAGGGCGGGGTCAATCGGATCTGAGGTCGTGTACTCTGCCGATACGGTGATCACATCACCGATCCCGGCAATCGCGCCGCCAATGACCGGCGTAACGATCTGTTCAGACACATCCTCCACCGCGACCGTCAGAATGCGGTCGACCGTCGCGCCATTGTTCGCTTCGATGCGGATGGTGATGTCGTGGCTGGTTGCGGCCTCGAAATCGATCAGGTCACCGTTCGCCACTTCCAGGGACAGGCCGTTCAGCACGAACCGTCCACCGCCATCATCGACCAGCGTGAAAGTGCCCGGATCGTTCGGATCGACCTGCGAAGGTGAGATCGTGGCCAGTACCGTGCCGGCCGCAGACCCTTCCGCGATCGACAGGTCATCGGGCAACACGAAGGTATCGGCCAGAATCCGGAAGGGAGTTGCCGTGAAGTCGAAACCGTTGGGCACGCTGGAAACGGAATAGTTGATGGCCGTGTCATTCACCGGTCCGGAGACCGTGAAGGTCGATTCCAGCAGGGACTGCGGCAGGTTGCCCGGGCCAGGCCAGTCGCCACCCAGATCCGCCCAGTTGAAGGCGACGAAGGTGTCCGTACTGACATCATTGTCGAAGTCGAGCGTATCCACCTCCGGCACCTGACCAAAAGGTTGCAGCGACCGCGCAAAGACGTTCGAAGCCTGATCATACGTCAGGATGGAGCTGTCGAAGTGGATGCGCAGCCCCAACCCGGTGGTCGCCTCATCCCCCGCATCGTTGGTGTAGACGGTCGAGAAGGTGAAGCTGTCGCCAGTCGCCGCAATGGCGCCTGGACTGGAGGGTGCGATCTGGATTTCCGGCAGTGTGGACACTGGTGCATCTCCCTGTATCAGAACAATACCACTGCCAGTTGTCGCAACGACATCGGCCCGGCCATCATTGTCGAGGTCGGTCGTCAAGACATTGGAAACAGACCCGCCCGCTTCGAACGGAGACCCAACGTCGGAGAGGTCCTGACTGGACAGGAAGCGGATTTCAGAACCAGTCCCGACCACAATTTCCTGGCGCCCGTCACCATCCATATCGGTGATCGCGAAGGCATTGAAACCGACACCGGTGCGGCTGGCAATCAGGCCGAGATCATGATCGAACAGGCGGATGTCATCACCATTGCCGTGGCTGATGGCGATCTCCATGTCGCCGTCGCCATCGACGTCGCTGACCAGGATCCGCGCCGGCACGTCGGAAAGTGTTGTTGTGCTGTGCAGCACCTGCCCGGTCTGATCCTGAATCTGTATCTCCGTAAGGCCCGGGCGTTGCGCGGTGTGACCACCCGACACCACCCGTTCCACCAGTCCGTCACCGTCCAGATCGACAATAACCTGATCAACGGACCCGGTTGTCGTACCCCCGGTGAAAGGCACGAAGTCGTCCACCAGTGTCTCGTTGCCGTTCTCGTCAACGATGATCACTGCTGATCGGTTGTCGAAGGTCGTTGTTCCGCCACCTGCGACACCGGTTCCAGTCGCGCCATTCCCTGGTGTGAAAATATTCAGCGCAAAATCGAGAATGCCATCGTTGAACACACTGCCGACACTGACGCTGTTTGGCTCAGGTCCGGTGTCGAACAGGAACTGTTCATCGCCCGTGTTCAGGTCATAGATCGCCAGCCCGCGTGGATCTCGATCAAACCCGGCGCGGAACAGGACTGCAAGCTTCCCCTCACCCAGGTAGGCAACGGGTGCCATCTGTAGGTTGTTGGCGTCACTGCCGCCCGATGGTCCTGAAATCGTCTGCAGCACCGACGCGTCGCCGTCGAGTATAGATATCTCCAGGTTGGTGGTTCCACGCGACCCGACGAGGATTTCGAGCACGCCATCGCCATTCAAGTCTTCCAGAATCATCTCGCCGGGCGGGAATGCGAATGCAGTGGTGGCGATCACTACCCCCGCCGCGTCAAGGATGCGCACCGCATTCCCGGTGACGACGACCAGCTCACTTGTCCCATCACCTGTGACATCGCCGATCAGCGGCGTCCGCGCACTGCCGACATGCAGCTGCGTCACGGTCGGCGATGACCAGTCCTGCGCCGCATAGTCCGTATCATCGCCAAAGGCCCTGTCCACGGTGCGGCCCGTGTACCGCCAGTCGCCATCGTCCACGACCAGATTGCGGGCCGCGTTGAAATCCCCCGGCGGCCGTTCGGCGAAGATGAACATGTCCGCTGTCAGGGAACCGGCATCGATCCTGTCGATATCAAGCGTCTGACCGACCCCCAGATCCAGCCGCACCGTGAAGTCGGGACTGCCATCGACAGCGACAATGACCTCATCCGATGCGATCGCCACCACATCATCCAGATCAAAGATCTCGAAATCGGACAGGTCGACCCGGTCATCACCGATCACGAAATCCCTGATCGCGTCGATACCGATACCCGCCGTGACGACATGCAGGTCGGCGCCGTCACCACCGAACAGCTCATCGGAACCGTCGCCACCCAACAGGGTATCCGCACCATCCTCACCGCGCAGGGTGTCATCGCCTGCGCCAGTCGTGACCAGATCCGCGCCTTCACCGGCGAACACGTGATTCCGGCCCTGCCCGGCATCAACCACATCGTTGCCACCCAGGGCACCGATCAGGTCGTTGCCGTCGCCAGTCGCGATGCCTTCCGCTGTTCCCGACCCGATCAGAATGTCGAAGCTGATATCGGGGAAGGTCAGGATCTCGAATGATGCATCGAGGGTGGCGGTTGCATCTGCTGATGGATCGATCGGGTTGTCATCATCGAAGAACCCGACACGCAGACCTTCGCGGTTGGCCAGGAACGTGATCTCCATGACGGCGGAGTTGAAATCCACCACCGCCGTATCCGTACCGTCGCCACCGCTCAGATTGTCAGCACCGAAGCCGCCGGCGACCGTGTCGTCTCCACTGCCACCACTGAGCACCTCATCCGCGTCTCCGCCTGTGATCGCGTCATCAAATGCGGTGCCAATGACTTTCTCGATGGACAGCAGAACATCCGCCCCCTCGCCTGTTGCCAGCCCCGCTGACAGATCGACGGTCACGCCGCTACCGCTGCCGCTGAAATCCGCTGTGTCAGCACCGGTCCCGCCGTCCAGCGTGTCATCACCCGCACCACCGATCAGCGTGTCATTGCCGTCATTGCCCGACAGGCTGTCGTCGCCCGCATTGCCGGACAGCAGATCCTGATCGGCATTGCCCTGAACAGTATCGTCACCCCCGTTGCCGTTGAGCGTATCGTCACCGTCACCACCGCTGATCAGGTCGGCACCCGCACCCGCACCGCCATCAACCTCGATGGTCTGGGCAGTGGTGACCGACGTGCCATCTGCTGCGATCAAGGTCGCTTCGACCACATCATCGGCGAGGACAACAAGCCCGTTGATCTGGGTGGAGAAACGCAGGCCGAACGGGGTCGACACCAGCTCTGTTGCCGGGATTGTCGTCTGCAGGACTCCGTTGACGCTGATCTCGACCCGGTCAATGTCCCCCGCCTCAACGCCCGCATCCTGCAGGTTTGCATCCAGCGCCAGCGGGTCCACCGCCAGTTCGACGGTATTGTTGGCCAGCCCGTCATCAAGCAGGTCCAGGTCGAGCAGGCTGATCCCGGATCGGAGGCTGATCGCCCGTATTGTCGCGTCGATCCCGTCTGGATCACGCAGGATTTCCGATTCATCATTGAACGGCCCGCCATTCGGCAGGCCGTCGCTGAGGAAGAACACGTGATTGGCACCGCTGCCCACACTTCCGAAGAACGTGATCGCCTCCGACAGTGCTTCATCGAAATGTGTCGCACCGCCCGACTGGATGCCCGCCAGAACCGTCTCCACATCCGTGATGCCGTCGCCATTGCTGTCGGCATCAGCACGTGTGTTGCCGATGATCTGGGCGTCGTCATCGAAGGGGATGATCGCCACGTTGGCGCTGCCCAGTCCCGCATCGACCAGCGACGCGTTCAGGCTGCCGACCCCGACGATGACCGCATCCAGGATCGTGTTTGCCCGTCCGTCCCCGTTGACGTCACCCACTGCCGTGCCCTGAAAGCTGTCTGTCATGCTGCCAGAGCGGTCGAGCACGAAGGCGATGTTCAGATCATCATTGACCACCTGATCGCGGGAGACGAAGCCGGTCAGCAGTTCCGAACCTGCGTCCGAGCGGTCGGCAACTGTCATGCTGATGGTCAGAGGTTCATTGGTGGTGATCGTGGTTGCCGTATCCGATGAGGTTGCTGCGAGATTGCCGTCGCCGTCTATCCTGTCCCCGCCCGCGCCACCCAGCAGCAGGTCACCGTCTGCCCCGCCGAAGATCTCGTCGCGTCCATCCCCGCCATCGGCCACATCGGCTCCACCACCGCCGACAATGATGTCATCGCCGCCATTGCCGCCAAGCGTGTCCGCGCCTTCACCGCCTAGCAGTGTGTCATCGCCGGTTGCATCGCCAGCCAGCACACCCACGATCTGGCTTGTGCTGGCGACCGTGCCATCCTGGGCCACGACGCGCGCCGTGATCCCGTCCGCCAGGTTCGGATCAAGTCCGGAAATGTCCGCCGAAAACCGCAACCCGACCGGCGTGGAGATCAGGTCCGTCGCAACGATGGTCTGCACAAGCACCCCATCCAGCAACAGTTCGACGCGCGCGATGTCGGCTGAATCGACGTCGCTGTCCTGCAGATTCGCATCCAGCAGCGCCGGGTCCGTCACCCGTTCGGCAGAGTTGTTGGCAAGGCCATCGTCCAGCAGGTCGATCTGCGCCAGATCCGCACCCGCGCCAAGGCCGATCCCCCGGATGGTGGCATTGATCCCGTCAGGATCGCGCAACACCGCAGACTCATCTGCAAACGGCCCGCCATTCGGTTGCCCGTCGGAAATGAAGAAGACGTGGTTTGCACCGTTACCACTGGCATTGAAGAAGTCGATCGCGGATGCCAGTCCGGCATCGAAGAAGGTCAGGTTCCCCAGGTTCAGATCCCGCAGCGCCTCCTCGATATCGGTCCGCCCGTCCAGATCACTGTCAAAGCCAGCCTGGCTCACCGCCGTGATTGCGGCGTCGTCGGAGAATGGAATGACAGCGATATTCGCATCTTCCAGACCAGCGTCGATCAGCGACTGATTCAGGGAGATGAAAGATGCAATGACGGCATCCAGCAACGTGTCGGACGTGCCATTGCCGTCCTGATCCCCGACATTCGCGCCGGCAAAGGGACCGGACATGCTGCCAGAGACGTCGATTACATAGGCGATGTTGACGTCTTCCCCGACAACCACATCACCAGAGACGAAACCGCTGACAGCAATGGTCGTTTCATTGGAAGCATCTGGCGCGGTCAGACTGATGGTCAGGGGATCACCGGCGATGGTGGTGACCGTGTCATCGGTGGTGACGTTGCCATTGCCATCACCGATCAGGATATCGTTGCCCGCCCCACCTTCCAGCAGGTCATCATCGCCGCGACCGAAGATGTGATCATTGCCCGCAAGGCCTTCGATCCGGTTCTGCCCACCATCCCCCGCGAGGGAGTCGTTCGCATCCGTTCCAATGACATTCTCGATGGACGACAGGGCATCGACGTCGCCGAACTGGTCCTGGGCCCGCCCGCTCTCCAGATCGACAACCACAGGTGCACTGTTGATCGTGGTAGGGTCGATATCGAAGTTGCCAATGCGGTCGATCTCGTCCGCCGTAAGCGCCTGCAACTGACCGACCGCGCCTTCGTCCAGCGCCAGCAACAGTTGTCCCAGGCTATTGATATCCTGCGACTGCGCGGCGAAATGCAGTATCGAGGTGGTTTCACCGGGTGCCAGCGTGATGTCGAACGTGTAGAACGTTTCATCGCTGCCCGTCAGTCCGACCCTGGGGCGCAGCGCGCCCGTTCCGTCGCCGAAATACTGCAGGATGAACGGGTCGCCACCGCCTGGCACCGGGTCATCCGTCAGCGCGAACCTGTCACCCGGATTGAAACCCTGTGTTGCAGGCGACTGGGTGATCAGTGAAGTCCCCAAGTCAGAACCCAGGTTGGTGCGGATCTCCACAGAGAAGGTTGTCGTCGTGCTGCCCTGATTGGTGAAAGTCTCAAGGTACCGTGCAAAGCTTGCATCATCCGGCACGAACACCTGACGCTGTGCGGCAATCGTGCTGCTGTTGTCCGTCGCGACCAGGGTGCGGCCATCTTCCGACTGCTGCAATGCGCCGTCGGGCAGGAAGGCTCTGCGGTTCGTGCCCTCAAGGATGTTCAGTCGAACCCCCGTGTCGAAGGCATCACTCGTGCCATCAACGACAGTCAGATCGCCACTGAAATCCCACTGAAAGCCCGCACCATCAGTGAGCACGAGAAAGCTGGCGGAAATCGGCTGCAGGTTCAGGTTACCGGCTTCGATCAGGCCATTGCCGCCCGTGCTGTAATCGACGGTGTCGACACCACCATTGCCGTCCAGCGTGTCATTGCCCTGACCGCCGATAAGCGTGTCGTCACCAGCCGCGTTGGTCGCAGCCACCTCCACGACCTGAGTTGTCGTGACCGTTGTTCCGTCGACGGCCACGACCCGCGCCGAGACTTCATCATCGAACGCGGGACTGAGACCGGCAGCGGTCGCGGAGAACCGCAATCCAAAGGGCGTTTCCTGAAGCTGCGCCGCATCGACGGTGGTCTGCAACACGCCGTTGACGAAGATCTCCACCCGGTCGATCTCGGCCAGTGGCACGCCCGTGTCGGACAGTCCTGCATCCAGCGCAGCCGGGTCAAGCACCCGTTCAACCGAGTTGTTCGCCGCACCGTCATCGACCAGGTCCAGGTCAGCCAGGCTTGCCCCATTGCCCAGACCAATCGCACGGATACTGGCATCCAGACCGGCCGGATCACGCAGGGTCAGAGACTCGTCAGAAAAGTCGACCCCGTCCGGAAAGCCGTCCGAGATGAAAAAGACCTGATTGTCGCCGGATCCCGCTCCGGTCAGGAATGCAGCCGCCTGTTCCAGCCCGAGATCGAACCTGGTCGTACCCCCGGCGCGGAGAGCTGTCAGCACCTGATCGATGTCGCGCACACCGTTCTGGTCATTGTCCTGGTCGGCACGACCGACGAAAACAACGTCCGACGCCGAAGCGAAGGGCACAATGGCGATATTGGCATCGCCCAGGCCGGAATCGATCAGCGACTCATTCAGACGGATGAAGGACGCGATAACGGCATCCAGCAACGTATCGCTGCTGCCATCGCCATTCACGTCCCCGACGGTGGAGCCGTCGAAAGCGCTCGTCATGCTTCCCGAAACATCGATCACAAAGGCGATGTTGAGGTCGGAACTGACCGCCCCGTCCCGGGAAACGAAGCCGGTCACATCTTCGAAGACGGCATTGGACTCATCTGCGATGGTCAGACTGATGGTAAGCGGATCGTTCGTGGTCGTTGTGGTTACGTCGAACGATGTGACTGCAGTCTCGCGGTCGCCATCCAGTTGATCATTGCCGGACCCACCATCGACGATGTCGCTGCCTGCCCCGCCATCAACGGTGTCATCTCCCGCGCCGCCAAACAGTGAATCGGTACCTGCGGCACCGACGATCAGATCATTGCCGCCATTGCCCAGCACGCTGTCGTCGGCATCTCCACCGGAAAGCGTTTCAGACGCTCCGGACCCCACTAAATCAACCATAGCATTTATTCCTGACTTCGATCGCCAGCTTCAACGCTATCTCTTGCCACCTATGGTTAGCAAGTCGATTTATGCAATCTTAGGATTCATATATGTTTCATATATATTCTTTTCGGACTCAATAACCCTCAAAATCTAGCATTTTCCATGTTATTGAACGTCTTGAGAGAAATAATCCCCATAATCGTGTGCTTTAGGTCGGCCACATGCACGCAAGATCCCGATCAAACGGTGCCCGTTCTTGATTATCGAGCACTCCGGCACGATCAGGAACGCCAAATACAACCTGTCGCACCAGATATATCACCAAATGGTCAAACCATCATGGGTTGCGCAACACCATCTGTCTGCAGGCCCGCGTGCTGCCGATTTGCCAAGGCTCAATGCATGATCGGGCATCAAGGCCAGGCGCCGACGGGATCCACCATGAAACCAGCCATTGCCAGTATCCGGAAGCAAAGCTACGAATCGTCCATCAGGCTCTGGACGGCTTCCTGAAACGGTCTGAAGACAGAGCCAATGGGGTTTTGAGGAGTGACTGCCTTGCGACGTTTCATGATCTCGATGGTGGCCGGGGCCGCCCTGCTTCCTGCCGCGGCACTGGCTGACGGCGAGTTGAATTTCTACAACTGGTCAGATTACATCGGCGAAACGACGCTGGCCGACTTCACCGCGCAGACCGGCACCAAGGTCAATTACGACGTCTATGACTCCAACGACGTGCTGGAGGCCAAGCTGCTGGCGGGCACATCGGGCTATGACCTGGTGGTTCCCACTGCGATGCCGACCCTGGGTCGCCTGATCAAGGCCGGTGCGATGCAGAAGCTCGACAAGTCGAAGATTCCCAATCTCGCCAACCTGGACCCCATCCTGATGGACCGGGTCCGTACCATCGACCCGGACCTGGAATACGGCGCGATCTGGCAGTGGGGCACGAACGGGATCGGCGTCAACATCGCCAAGGTGAAGGAACGGCTGGGCGATGTGCCGCTGGACACCTTTGACCTGCTGTTCGACCCCGAGACGGTGGCAAAGCTGGCCGACTGTGGCGTGACCCTGGTGGATTCGGCGGAAGAGATCCTGCCGCTGGTCATCAATTACCTCGGTGGCGATCAGGCGGCGGAAGACACGGCGATGCTGCAGAAGGCGGAGGATCATCTGATGAAACTGCGCCAGCACTACCGGTATTTCCATTCGTCGCGTTATATCAACGACCTGGCCAATGGCGAGATCTGCGTCGCGGCTGGCTTTTCCGGCGATATCTTCATTGCGGCGGCGCGGGCCGCCGAGTCCGGCAATGGCGTGACGGTGGAATACAAGATTCCGCGCGAAGGCACCTTCATCTGGTTCGACATGATGGCCGTTCCGGCAGGGGCGCCGAACATCGACGCTGCGCATGCGTTCATCAACTTCGCGCTGGAGCCGAAGAACATCGCTGGCGTCACCAACTATGTGTTCTACGCCAACGCGGTGCCGAAATCCCACCCCTTGGTGGCGGAGGAAATCCGCAACAATCCGTCCATCTTCCCCACCGATGCGGTGAAGGAGAAGCTGTTCTCTGCCGTGCTGAAATCGCCCCGTTTCACCCGGGCCATGAACCGGTCCTGGACCAAGGTCCGGACCGGCAAGTAGGGACCGGGCGCTTGGGCGGCGCACCAGACACCGACGCGCTGGTCAGCATTCAGGGCGTGGTGAAGGACTTCGGCGGCGTCCGCGCCGTGGATACGGTCGATCTGGAAATTCGGCGCGGGGAGTTCTTTTCCCTGCTCGGCGGATCCGGTTGCGGCAAGACCACCCTGTTGCGGATGCTTGGCGGCTTCGAAACACCTACATCGGGCCGCATCCTGATCGACGGTCAGGACATGGTCGATGTACCGGCCTACCGCCGCCCGGTGAACATGATGTTCCAGTCCTACGCGCTGTTCCCGCACATGAGCGTTGAGCGCAATGTCGCCTTCGGTCTGGAACAGGACCGGGTCGGGCGGGCGGAACGCGACCAGCGCGTGACCGAAGCGCTGGACATGGTCCAGCTGGGTGATTTCGGCCGCCGGAAACCGCATCAGCTTTCCGGTGGTCAGCGCCAGCGCGTCGCCCTTGCCCGGGCGCTGGTGAAACGTCCGAAACTGTTGCTGCTGGATGAGCCTCTGGCCGCGCTCGACCGAAAGCTGCGGGAGAAGACACAGTTCGAACTGGCCAACATTCAGGAGAAGGTCGGCATCACCTTCATCATGGTGACGCATGATCAGGAAGAGGCCATGACCCTGTCGGACAGACTGGCCGTGATGAACGCCGGAAAGATCATCCAGGTGGGCACACCGGGTGACATCTACGAATTCCCCGCCAACCGCCTGGTGGGGGAATTCATCGGCACCATCAATGTCTTCGAAGGACGGGCTGACCCGACCAGCGGCCTGGTCCGATGCGACGGCCTCGACACCCCCATCCGGCTGGAGGACCAGGCCGACATTGGCGCGGCGACCGACCTGGCCATCGGCATCCGGCCCGAGAAGATGCGTATCCGAAAGCTTGCTGGCGCACGGGGTGACGGCGCGCCCGACGTCAACTGTCTGTCAGGCCATATCGAGGACATTGCCTATCTGGGTGATCTGTCGATCTTTCATGTCAGGCTGGCCGATGGTCGAAAGGTGCAGGTGTCGCGCACCAATATCACGCGCCGCCGTGATGAGCCCCTGACCTGGGAAGACGCCGTTGCGGTGGACTGGGACGCGGCTGCACCCGTGGTCCTGCGCCAGTGAGCGCGTTCCATTGAGCCAGATCCCGTGAGCCAGATCCCGTGAGCCATTCAGACAACAGCTCATCCGATGCGACAGTCGCTGCCGGTCGCAGCCCCAACCGGGCACGTGCCCTCGGCATCCTGATCCCCACGGCATGGCTGCTGCTGTTCTTCGCCATACCGTTCCTGTTCGTGGTCAAGATATCCCTGTCGGAAGCCGCCTATTCGGTGCCCCCGGTCAGTGACCTGCTGGTCTGGCGCGATGGCTGGCCGGTGCTGCAGGCCACGCTCGACAACTTCGGGCTGATCCTGAGCGACTCGCTGTACGTCCAGGCGCTGATCGGGGCGCTGCGCATCGCGTTGATCGCCACGGCGCTGACCCTGCTGATCGGCTATCCCATGGCCTATGGCATAGCCCGGGCGGAACCGGGGCTGCGCAGCCTGCTGCTGCTGCTGGTGATTCTGCCGTTCTGGACGTCCTTCCTGATCCGCGTCTACGCCTGGTCGACCCTGTTGCAGGATCAGGGAATGATCAACAACGCCCTGATCTGGATCGGTATTGTCGATGATCCGGTCAGAATGCTGAATACCGAGTTCGCGGTCCTGCTCGGCATCGTCTATTCCTATCTGCCGTTCATGATCCTGCCGCTCTATGCGACGCTTGAACGGCTGGATGGCACCTTGCTGGAAGCATCGGCGGATCTGGGCGCGCGCCCGGCCACCACGTTCTGGCGAGTGACCTTGCCGCTGTCCCTGCCCGGTGTCGCAGCCGGGTGCCTGCTGGTCTTCATCCCGGCAGCGGGCGAGTTCGTCATACCGGAATTGCTCGGCGGGCCGGATACGCTGATGATCGGCAAGATCCTCTGGCAGGAGTTCTTCAACAACCGGGACTGGCCGGTGGCCTCCGCACTCGCGACAATCCTGCTGCTGCTGCTGATCGGCCCGATCCTGCTGCTCGACCGCACCCAGTCCAGGGCGGAGTCAGCATGAGGCGCGGCAGCTTTCTCACCCTCAGCCTGTGGGCCGGATTTGCATTCCTGTACCTGCCGATCGTCGTGCTGATCATCTATTCGTTCAACGCCTCCCGGCTTGTCGCGGTCTGGGGTGGGTGGTCGCTGAAATGGTACGGCGAGCTGCTGCGTGACCCGCAGATCCTGGGCGCGGCATCCATGTCGCTGCAGATCGCGGCGATCAGCGCCAGCGTCGCGGTGATCATCGGCGGGCTGGCAGGCTATGCCCTGTCCCGATTTGGGCGGTTCAGGGGCCGCACCGGCTTTTCCGCCATGCTGACCGCGCCGCTGGTCATGCCGGAAGTGATCACCGGCCTGTCCCTGCTGATGCTGTTCGTTGCCATGGAAAACCTGCTGGGCTGGCCGGATGGCCGAGGCATGACGACCGTGATCATTGCCCACATCACGTTTGCGGCGGCCTATGTGGCCGTTGTGGTTCGATCCCGTGTGGCCGGTCTGGACCTGGCGCTGGAGGAAGCGGCCATGGACCTGGGTGCCCGACCCCTGACCGTGCTGCGCCGCATCACCCTGCCGATGCTGATGCCGGGCCTGTTGTCAGGCTGGTTGCTGGCCTTCACCCTGTCGCTGGACGATCTGGTCATTGCCAGCTTCGTGACCGGCCCGGGGGCAACGACACTGCCCATGCTGATCTTCTCCAAGGTCCGGCTGGGCGTCAGCCCAGACATCAATGCGCTCGCGACGCTGATCGTGCTGGTGGTGGCCGCCGGGGTACTGCTGGCCGGCTGGATCATGCTGCGGACGGAACGGCGACACGCGCGCCAGGTACAGGCGGCATTCCGCCGTGAAGGCGCCATGGGCGGCGAACGATCCGATGACACCCAACAGTGACAACCTGCGCGGCGCGGCGCTGATGATGGCCGCAATGGCGGCGTTCGTGCTGAACGACACCTGCATGAAGCTGCTGTCGACAGACCTGAACCTGTTTCAGTCGATCTTCCTGCGTGGCATCGGCACGACGATCTTCTTTCTGATCGCCGCCTGGCATCAGGGCGCCCTGCGCTATCGCCCGCCGCGGGCGGATCGCCGGGTGATGATCTGGCGGACCATCGGTGACATGGGCCAGATGGTCTGCTTCCTGACGGCGCTGTTTCACATGCCAATCGCCAACGTGTCGGCAATCCTGCAGTCGCTGCCGCTGGCCATGACCCTGGCCGCCGCGCTGTTCCTGAAGGAACCGGTCGGCGTTCGCCGCTATACTGCCATCGGCGTCGGGTTCATTGGTGTGCTGCTGATCGTCAGGCCAGGAACCGAAGGCTTCAACATCTATTCCCTGGTGGCCCTGACCACCGTGATCTTCGTCGTCCTGCGCGACCTCAGCACCCGCCGCCTGGCCAGGTCCGTGCCCACCATCTTCGTCACCCTGATCACCTCCATCGCCGTGACCGTGCTGTCCGGCACGATCTCCATCTTCCAGGGCTGGGCCGAGATACAGCCCGGCAACCTGTATCTGATCGCGGGTGCGGCGCTGTTCGTCAGCTTCG
Organism: Minwuia sp.; assembly: GCA_029210175.1. Classification (GTDB taxonomy): domain Bacteria; phylum Pseudomonadota; class Alphaproteobacteria; order Minwuiales; family Minwuiaceae; genus Minwuia. Next base: position 284,728 of record JARGPL010000019.1, read on the forward strand.
GCTATGTCTTCATCGTCATGGGCATGCGGGTCGGCGACATCGCCTTCATCTCGCCGTTTCGCTATTCGATGCTGGTCTGGGCCTTGCTGATCGGGCTGTTCGTGTTCGGCGACATCCCGCGCCCGCTCACCCTGCTCGGGGCCGCAATCATCGTGGCCAGCGGCATCTACACCTTCTATCGGGAACGCAAGCTGGCCAGGCTGGGAGCCTGATCGATACCGGCGGCAGTACCTGCAAACGCCGGAGCTATTCCTCCAGAACCTCGAATTCGAAACGTCGTTCTCCGGTCCGGTCCAGCGAGTCGCTGACCCGGATCAGAATCTCGTGTTCCCCTGCGGGAAGGTCGGCGTCGTTGGCGACGATCTCACCGTCCCGGACCTCGGCATGTTCCAGGATGCGGTCGGTGATATCGAACGAGAAGATGGACCCGAGATACCGGATTTCCAGGCTCGACATATCGATTGAAGCGCCGGAAACCGGGCTGAGGCGAACATGAACGTTCACCGGTGCCCGGAACTTGTTCGCCGCGTTCGGCTCCAGAAGCTCGATTGCCGGCGCGTTGGCGACGGCGCTTCGCGGCGTCGCCTCCAACTGTGCCCCGGGAAGGGAACCATCCCGGATCGCCGTGACCTCATCACGGCTGATCAACTCGAACGCCTGGGCGGACACCGGGCCCGACAGAGCAATGGCGAGTGCAAGTGCGGCATGGACAGAACGCATGATGTTCCCCCTTGAACAGACGCAGATCGGTCAACCCTGACCGGGATTGTGCGTGAACGAAATTTCGGTGGTAAGCGGACGCTGCAGCTGCTGCGCCTTGATCAGATCGTCCAGCGGTGCAGATGCGTAATGGTTCTTCCCCTTGTCCGCGATGAACATGTCACGCGGCGCTGGCTGGCTGCTGCGACCGCTCAGTTGTGCATCGCGACATGTCGGCAGGGCAAGCATGACCGCCGCCGAAACCTCGATCCTGTCCTCGGCGCTGGTTCCCGGGTCCGAACATGGCAGGAAACGGAACACCACCTGATCCGTACCTGCCTGACCTGCGAACTGGAACGGTCCGATGTCATGTACTTCCCCCGCTGCCGCCGGCCAGTCGCCCAGCGGCACCAGACGCCCGTCCGGTGTACGGTTGGAAAGGCGGTGGATGCCAGGCAGGTTGGCTGTAGTCCGCAGGATGATGCGGTCGGCAGGCTTGAAGGTCACTTCAGCGGGATCGACCTGGCGCAGCACAGCGCCTCCATCATCCAGATAGGTTGCGACGGCCATGGTCGCGGAAACGGGCTTGGCAGCCACCGGTTGCAATGCGGCTTGCTGGTCTTGCTGCAGTGCCTCCGTTGGCTCGGGGATGCAATCAGCGGCTATTTCTTCCGACGGTGTGGTTGCAACACCGGCCAGCTGACTGGCGCCCTCAGCCGCCACTTCAGCGCCGGTGGTTGCGGTTGCCATCAGGACATCGAATATCTTCTCTGCCGCGAAACCCAGGATCGGTGCCGCGAGCGCGGACAGGAAGCGCGTTTCGATCTCGTCAGGCCTGACTGTCGCGGACCTGGGGCAGAGTGCAGGGCTTGCGGACGCAACGGCACCCGCCTGTGCCTGCCCCCCTGTCGCCGGTTGCTGGTCTGCAGTCTTCGGCCCGCAAGCAGCAAGACCAAGCACCAACATGGCGAGCGCAATTCTGTTTATCATCTCGATGCCCCCCGGCCCCCTGAAAACCGCATCTCGCGTCATTGTTGCCACGACAACAGGCCAACGCAACGAAAAAGGGTCCTCTTGCGAGGCATTCACTGCATCAAGGAACTTGGCTCCGTTCCCTGAATGGTTGCATAATGGTCAGATGGGGCGACGGTCAGGGGAATGACGACATGAGCAAACGCGGGATCATGGATCACGTACCGGGGCGCGGACTTCTTGCGGCATGCCTGCTTGCACCGGCTTTCCTGGTCGCGGCGCCATTGATGCCCGGCACAGCGCTCGCGGCCGAATGCCCTTCGGCAGAAACAGCGGCCAACGCATTCGAACGGCGTGATGTTCAGCGGTTGAGGGAACTTGTCCGCGCCATCGACACGGCGGCGTGCCCGCCCGGTTTCCGGCAATGGGCCTGGGTTGCACTGGCCCGGGCATCGACCGAGGCCATGACGCGGGAAGCGCCTGCAGATATTCATCAGGCCGCCACACCGGCGAAGCTGGCAGGCCTTGGACTCGATGTACCGCCGCCACTGGTGCTGGAGGCGCTGGGCGACGGGTACCGGCGCGCCGGCCATCACGCCGCGGCAGCAATGGCCTATCAGCGCGCGATGACCCTGCTGGCCGACGAGAGCCAGAGCTGGCGGGAGTTCGATCCCGGTCCCGGTTTCGTGCGGATGATCCATCAGAAGATGGAGGAGGCGCGTCTGCTGTCGCCGACATACGTACCAGTGGACGTGGACCCCTCCACCCGGAAGAAGGGCGGGTATGCCCTGGGCACCGTACGCGGTTTCAACCCGACCGTGCGACGCGAACCCATTGCTTTCGAAACCGATTCGACTGAACTGACAGATGACGGACAACGCACGGTCTCACAGCTTGTCGAGCGATTGCTGAGCGAGAGCCCGGATGTCGTGACCGTTGTCGGCCATGCCGATGCGCGCGGCGATGACAGCTATAACGCCACCCTTTCCGAGCGCCGCGCGGCGGCGATTGCCGAGAAGATCCGCGAAGCTGGCTATGGTGGCAACATCACGGCCATCGGTCGCGGCGAGAGCAAGCCGTTCCCGATCAGCGGACGTGACCTTCTGACTGATCAGGACCGCTGGCGTCTGGATCGTCGCGTCGAAATCTGCGTCGGATTGGCGACGGCCACATGTGGCGGCTGACAGCTACGCTGATCCTGTCCGTCGGCATTCTTGTCGCCCCCATCGCCAGGGCTGAACTTCGCGCGCTGGTGATCGGCGTGGAGGCAGATTCGCCCGGTGCGGTGGCTGACGCCATTGATGTCGCGGACGCACTGGGACATGTCCATGGACGCGACATCTCGCTGCTGACCAATGAACAGGCGCATCCGGCTGCGGTGCGTGCCGCGCTTGATACGTTGGGCGCTCAGGCCCGACCGGGCGACCTGATCATCTTCGCCTTCGCCGGGGCGGGCGGACAGCAGCCGGAAATGGTGCTGGGCAGCGAACCCGATCAGCTGGATGAGGTCTACCGACTTGCCGACGAGGACCTTCAGACCGGATTGCGGGACGCGGAACTGGCGACCTGGGCGGGAGGCATTGCCGAACGGGGTGCTGCCGTGCTGCTTCTGCTTGATACCGGCCATGTCGATACGCCGCGCCGCGCGGCGGCGCTCCCGTCAAATGCGCCGGCGCATCGCGGCCTGGCCGTCCAGCCCGTGCAGCGCTGGCCAGATGACCCGGACGCCTTCAGCGCCCTTGCGTACCGGTATCATGCATCCTCACCGGAAGGCCTCGAGCAGCTGCCGCCCAACGTGATTCTGCTGGAAGCGACAAACCGACCCGATCATGCCGCCACCACCTTCGCCCTGCGGGACCCTGCCACGGGCATGATGACCACCCGTGGCCCGCTCAGCCATGCCTTCGCACGCGCACTTCGCGGAGATGCGGATGCGAACCGGGACGGACAGATCACCGCCGGGGAACTGGAACGCCACCTGCGGGCGACGATCCGCCAGGTGACGGACGGTGCCGGCAAACCAGGCATCAGCTTCCGCTTTGCTGCCGGGTCGGTCCTGTTCTTCATTGACCAGGCACGGGCAAGCGTCTCGCCACGGCCTTTCCCCCCCACAGCGCTGGATCGGGACGTCGCGGTCGACAGGCTGCGCCGTCAGGTTCATTCGGCCCGTGGCGATCTGATTGCCGAACATGTCGGCCCCGACAGCGTCCCGGCGATTGCCGACAGCCGGGTTGCGATCGACCAGCTGCATGCCCTCGCCCGTTCACAGCCACTCGATGCCGGAACCCGTCCAGATGAGGGTCTGTGGGCGTTTGGGGAACGTTTCTCGATCCATATCGGCGATCCGGAACTGCCCTACCACCTGATCGCGAACATCACAGGGCATGGCACCGTGCAGATGCTGTTTCCTGAACCGAACGATCCACCTGACCGGCTGGGTGGCTTGCTGGATGATCTGGCCGTGCTGGGCCCCTTTGGAACCGACAGTGTCGTGATCATCGCAACGGCGGTCCCCGTCCCGGCCCTGTACGCTGCATTCCGCAGTTGGGATGGATACCGGTTCACCGAAAAGATGGCGGGGGATATCACACGGATGGTTCAGCAGCAGGCATACCGCATCGCCGTGTTGCCCATCGTTTCCGCCGCTGGTGGAGGAGCAAGCCAATGAGCCGCAGCCAACCGATCCTGCGATACCGTCGTCTGCCGCGTCTCGGAGCGCGGTTCCTGCTTGCCGCGATGCTGGGCCTTCTTCTGTCCGGACCGGACGCGGCGATGGCCAACAGCGGTATGCGGGATGTGCCGAAACCAGTGGCCCGCATCATCGGGGGCCATGATGTGAAGATCGGTTCACGGCCCTGGCAGGTGCTGCTGGACATCAATCGCACCGGCCTGGCCTATACCTGCGGTGGCACGATCATCGCGCCACGCTGGATCCTGACCGCCGCCCACTGCACGAATGCCGTCGTGGACCGCCCCGGCAACATCGAGGTCATCGCTGGCACCGTTCGCCTGGAATCAGGCGAAGGAACCGTGGTTGCCGTGGAGCAGGTGCGGGTCCACCCGGGCTACGACGGTTCCGCCGCAAACCACCCCAACGATGTTTCGCTGCTGCGGCTTGCCGAGCCGCTTCCTTTCGTCACCGTGCGTCTGATGGCGCCCGAGGATGAAACCCGCTTCGGTGGCCATGACACGCCGGGACTGGTGATCGGATTCGGGGCGACCGAAGACGGTGGCGGCGCATCGGCCAGATTGCTGGAGACCAGCGTGCCGCTGAAGAGTTACGAGGCGTGCAAGAAGGTCTACGGGTCATACCTGAGCCCGAGCATGATCTGCGCAGGCCTGGACCAGGGCGGGCGCGACACCTGTCAGGGGGACAGCGGCGGGCCATTGCTGGTCAAGGATGAACTCGGCGATTTCGTGCAGATCGGCATCGTCAGCTGGGGGGCGGGCTGCGCTGTCGCCGGTCGCTACGGCGTCTACACGCGGATCAGCAGCTATCTGGACTGGATCGCGTCCGAGACCCGTTTGAGCATCGCCACCCTGACCGGTTTTGCCGCCGACCCGGAAATGGTGGCGGGTGCCGCCCCGCCGGTGATCGAGACCACCGCCGCACTGGCCGCGACACAGTCCTATCCATCAGCGCCGCCCGCGGTGAGCGCCATCGGCCTTGCCACGGCACCTATCCTGACAACCGCAACACCACGGCTGCCCCCGCCCAACCTGGCCACATTCGATATTCCAGAGAGACCGCACGGCAATCGGGCGCTGTTGATCGGAATAGATGACTATTGGGATGATGATTTCGATCTGACCGGCAGTGTCGCGGACGTTGAACGCGTGCGCCGCATGCTGCTCGACAACGGGACATTCACCGAGTCGGAGATTCTGGTGCTGACCGACGCCGACGCCACGCGCGCCAACATCCATCTGGCGTTCGAGCGTTGGCTGACAGGTCAGACACGGCCTGACGATCTGGTCATGCTCTATTTCGCTGGCCACGGCTTTCATCAGCAGGATCTGAATGGCGATGAACGCGATGGTATCGACGAGGCGATCGTTCCCTATGACGCCAACCGGTTCCGGGCACGGGACCTGATCCGCCCGGCGGTCATGCGGGTCATCATCGATGATGAAATCGGCATGCTGCTGCGCGCGATCGCAGACCGCAAGGTCACGGCCGTCTTCGATTCGTGCTTCTCCGGCTCCGTCACGCGCAACCTGTCGTCAAATGTGCCTGCCTTAGCGAACGCCCGGTCGCTTGATCTCAGGCTCGGCGGCAGCTTCATGCCGCTGCCCCGCAGTTCCATGCGATCAAATGTCGGTGCAGCAGATCTGATCGACCATCGCAATGCGAACCTGGTGGTCTGGACTGCGGTTTCGGAGCGGGAGGTGGCGCTGATCGACCGCAGTCGCACGCCCGAGGGCGGAGTCTTTACCGCCGCGTTTGTCGAAGGCCTGGACGGGAAGGCCGCGGATTGGGACCACGACGGCCGGGTTTCCCACATCGAACTGCTGGACCATGTGCGACAGCGGTCGAGCGACTATTGCGCTGCGAACCCCAGCAGTTGCGGCATCGGCATGACGCCCACGCTTGAGGCCGCATCCGAACTCTATGTGACAGAGGCGATCTCGCGCGCGGTGATCGACAAGCCAGCGCTGGTTGCCGCAACAGACCTGTTGACCAGCACGGAAGGCGGCGGTGGACGACAGCAGCCCCCTGCACAGCCGGTCGCCTCAGCGGCGGCGGAGCCTGTTGTCACCATCACACCGCCCCTTGCCGTGTCGCCCCCCGTCACGGCACCCCCCGTCACGGCGCCCCCTGTTTCGACGCCCCCTGTTTCGACGCCCCCTGTGCCGGCGCCACGCCCGGAACCGGCGAAGGTCCCGGCAGACACCGCCGGGGAAACGGCTGATGCGGAGGATGTGGTTGCGATGGTCGCCACGGCACCTGCGACCGCGGCAGAGACCGCGCGTCCGGAACAGGCACCGGACAAGGCGACAGTACCGGCTCAGCGACGCTCCGACGTCCATCTGACATTGCATCCCACCAGCCGTGTGACCGTCGGCGAGCGCATCCATCTTTCGGTGGAGGCTGCCCGCGATGGCCGCCTGTTTGTCATCGATGTGCGTGAAAATGGCGAAATGGTGCAGATCTTTCCCAATCGCCTGGCCGAAATCGCCGGTCAGAAGTCGTCAATGACTGCCGGTGAGACGATCGTGTTCCCCAAGCTGGAGCACGGCTATGACTTCACGGCGGAACTGCCGACAGGACGGGGGCGGCTTGTTGCCATTCTGGCGTCCCCCCGTTCGGAAATCGCAGCAGTGCTGGACCGGCACAGCGACCTCAAGGCGATCAAGGACATGCGCACCTATCTGGCAGAAGTCGCCGCCACGCTGAGAACACCATCACGGGACGGATTTGCAATGCGTCTGCCTGACTGGGCCATGCACGCCGTCGACTACGAGATCGTGAAATGAACGGGAAGCAGGACGCCATGAGACACGTCATTCATCGCACGATACCTGCCGTTCTGATCGCTCTCGGGTTTTGCCTGGGACCGGGTCTCGTATACAAGGTGCTTGCAGCGGAAGGGCCAGACGTAGCCGCTCGGAACGATGCTGCACTCGATACCCTGGCGCCAGAGCGGCGGATCGCTGTAGGACTGGAACGGTTGGGTTTTTGCCTCGGCGCAGCTGCCCTGGATCAGAAACCTGGCGAGAACGCACTGATCGCCCCTCTCGGTGCCGCGCGGGTGCTGGACATGATCGGGCAGGGCAGCCCGCTGCCGGTCCGTCAGGCGATCGCCCGGACGCTTGGCTGGACCACATTTCTCGCAGGATCCTTCGCGTCGCGCGTGTACGCAGAAAAGGTCAGCGCACAGGCCGCCGCGCAGGACGACGTGTCATTCGGACTGGCCACGGGCATCTGGCACGCCCCCACGCACAAGCCGCGCCTTCACTTCGCCAATGCTGCAGGCAAAGACCTGATGCGACAGGATTTCGCCGCGCCCGATACGGTTGCAGCCATCAACGCCTGGATATCGGACCGGACCGATGGCCAGATCACGTCGGCGCTTGCTGATATTCCGCGGGATACCGTTCTGCTGATCGCGGATGCGCTGGCTTTCAGCGGCGCATGGGCACAACCGTTTGACTCACAAGAAACCACAACAGCCGTCTTCTCGGACAAGTCACCCATGGCGGCACAGGTCGCCATGATGCATGCCCCGAAATTGCTGGCCGCCCATATTCATAATGACAGCGGCGATCTGGTCGCCCTGCCCCTGGGCGATGGCACGTTCGAGGCACTGCTTGTCCTGCCCGGACCCGCAGGGTTGCGCGGTTTCGCCAAGATCGCCTGTCATCGGACTGGCGGCATCGAGGCCCCGGACCCCAAGGCAGACCTGCATTCGGTTGACCTGTCGATGCCGCGCTTCAAGGTGGAAGGCAGCGTCGAAGTTGATCGGCTGTTGCATGCTGCCGGCCTCGGCGAAGCGCTGGACCACCCCCTTTTCGGTGCTGCCATGACGACGCCACCCACGCGACCGGGACAGATCCAGCAGCATGTGACGCTGCATGTGGATGAGGCCGGGGCCAAGGTTGCTGCGGCCACGCTGACCATCGGCACCAGGGCCGCCGTCGAACCCGTGAAGGTGACGCTTGATCGCCCGTTCGCAATCCTGATCCGGCAACGCGAAAGCGGGTTGCCGGTTCTGGTGGGACTGATCAATCGCCCGACACCTGTGGAAGGCACACCATCATCCGGCACCCCCGCAAAGTAGATACGGCATGGGGTTGCGCCGGGCGGCTTGAAAGGCCGTCTCAGCGTCCCTTGAACACGGCGTCACGCTTTTCCATGAACGCGGCCATGCCTTCGCGCTGATCTTCTGTCTGCATGAGCGGCAGCAGCTGCAGATAAACCGGCAACGCCTATCTGATGCCCAGCCTGCGGCGGTTGCTGATCGATCACACGCGGCTGGGGCAGATGTTCTATCGCCCGGCCGCGCCAGCCGAAACGCTGGCTGTCAGGCAGGCAAGCCATCAGCACGACGACATGATCGCGGCGATCGAGGCTGGTGAGGCCGCGCGGGCCGTCGAACTGACCTTGCAGCACTGGGATCTTTCGCGGGACCGGGTCGAGCGGTTCGTCCGCCCCGATCCCCTGCCCCATGACATCGCCACTGCAGAAGGGGAACGCCATGCAGTTTGAAGGCATCTATACACCCGTCGTCATGCCCCACCGGGCTGACTATTCCATCGACAGGGATCGCTTTGCCGAGGTTCTCGAATTCCTCATTGCAGCAGGCGTCCATGGACTGGTGATCGCCGGAACCACGGGAGAGTACTACGCCCAGACGGCGGACGAGCGGATCAGCGTCATGGGCTTCGCCGGTGAGGTGATTGCCGGTCGCCTGCCGATGATCGTCGGCACCGGTGCCATCCGCACCGAGGACAGCGTCATATATGCGCAGGCCGCGAAGGCGGCGGGCGCGGATGCATTGCTGGTCACGACACCCCCCTATGCCTATCCGACAGAGCACGAGATCGCACTGCACGCGCTCGCCGTGGACCAGGCCGCCGATCTGCCCATCATGCTCTACAACTATCCCGGACGGATGAGCGCGGAGATGGGGGAGGAAACGCTGGACCGTCTGGAACAGAGTCCGAATTTCTGTGCCATCAAGGAATCATCGGGGTCTCCTGACAGGCTGCATCTGCTGGCGCGCAAGTACCCCCAGATCCAGCTGAGCTGTGGCATGGACGATCAGGCACTGGAGTTCTTTGCCTGGGGGGCACGGTCCTGGACCTGCGCCGGATCGAACTTCGCGCCGGAGGCACATCTGGCCCTGTATCGCGCCTGTGCGCTGGACAAGGACTTCGATCGGGGGCGACGCATCATGTCGGCGATGATGCCGCTGATGCAGGTGCTGGAACAGGGCGGCAAATTCGTCCAGAGCATCAAGCATGGCGTCAAGCTGCGCGGCATCGACTGCGGGCCACCCCGTCGCCCGCTGCAACCGCTGAACAAGAGCGAGAAGCGTGAACTGGCGGAAGTCATCACGACAATGAATGCCGCTGTTGCCGCCATCGAAGATGAGCCCAGGGCCACCGATGGCGATGGAAAGTCCTGATGGATTCGGGCGGATGACCGCCCCGGCGGAAGCACGAGCCACCCCCCGCGGGGGCCGGGGTTCGCGTCGTGAACTGCGGCAGACCATCGACGATCGGATGCTGCCTGCCCTGAAACGCCGCATGCCACTGACCGAACCCCTGACGCCCGAGCAGGTGGTAAAGATCGATGCGGCATCGATGGATATTCTGGAAGACGTCGGCGTCATCTTCCGTGACCCTGTCGCGATCGAGGACTGGCGCAAGGCCGGGGCGGACATTCGCGACGGCGAGCGGGTGCATCTGGATCGGGGGCTGATCCGCGAACTGATCAGCACCATTCCGGAAGACTTCACCTACCACGCGCGTAACCCGGCCAGGTCCCTGCCCTTCGGCAAGGATCACATGATCTTCGTGCCGATGACCGGCGCGCCCTACATTCGTGACCTGGATGACAAGCGGCGTGGCCCGACGCTGGACGACCTGGCGAATTTCCACAAGCTCAGCCACATGTTGCCGGCGCTGTATTCCAGCGCTCACCATATCGTCGAACCGATGGATCACGTCGTGGCACACCGGCATCTGCGCATCACCTATTCGTCGATGAAACATTCCGACAAGACGTTCATGGGCATGACCACCAGCCCGAAGAACGCCGAGGACGTGCTGGACATGTGCGCCATCCTGTTCGGCGCCGAATACATGGAAACCCACCCCGTCGTGACCGGCAATTGCAACGGCAACTCGCCACTGGTCTGGGATGAGGTGATGCTGGGGGCCATGCGCGCATTCTGCCGTCGCCAAGTTCGTCGTCGATGCCGAACAATGCGCCATGGCCTATCGCATGGCGGAGGGCGTGCGCTGGGATGACTTCGATGCTGGCTTGGCGGCGATCCGCGACATCGGGCCGGGCGGCCATTACCTGGGCCATCCGCACACGCAGGAAAACTTTCAGCGCGCTTTCTTCATGCCGGAAATGTTCGACAACAACTCCGTCGAGCAATGGATGGCCGACGGATCGGTGGAAATCACCGCGCGTGCGCTGAACCGGGCGCGTGCGCTGCTGAACGCCTATGAGGAGCCGAAACTGGATGCGGGCATCGACGAGGCATTGCTGGACTATGTTGCCCGCCGGGAACGGGAGATCCCGGCAGAGGGCGCACTGAACAATGAATATTGATCCCCCCTGCAGGATGGGCGGTCTGTCGTGCGTGTGACCGGGCTGCCAAGGGACCCGGGCCCCGCCGCCTGGAACAGGTTGCTGCCGGCCCCGCCGCCGCCGACGCCTCTGTCCGGTGACCGGAAGAGTGACTGGCTGGTGATCGGGGCCGGGTTCGCCGGGCTGGCCGCCGCCCGTCGGCTCAGCCAGATTCGCGAAGGTGACACGATCGCCATTCTGGACGCGGTCCGGGTCGGTGACGGCCCTGCCGGGCGCAATTCCGGTTTCATGATCGACCTGCCGCATGACCTGTCGTCCGATAATTATGGCGGGGATCAACAGCAGGACCAGGCCCAGATCGAGGCCAAGCGCGCAGCCATCGCCTTCGCCCGGGATGCGGCGCAGGAATATGGGTTGCCTTCGGAACCGATCACCCTCTCGGGCAAGATCAACGCCGCTGCATCGTCCAGGGGCATGCGGCACAACGCCGATTACGCCGCACATCTCGCCAGCCTGGGCGAAGCGCATGCGATGTACGACGCTGCGCAGATGCAGGCGATCACGGGCAGCGACTATTATCAGGGCGGGCTGTTCACTCCGGGCGCGGCAATGATCCAGCCTGCCATGTTCGTGCGTGGCATGGCGCAGGGCCTGCAGTCGAACCGCATCACGCTGCACGAGAATTCACCCGTCACCGGCCTGACCCGCAGTCAGGGTGTCTGGACCGCCAGCACACCGGCAGGTTCCGTGGCGGCCCCGAACGTCGTCCTCGCCGTCAATGGCCATGCGGAGAGCTTCGGCTTCTTTCGCCGCCGCCTGATGCATGTCTTCACCTATGCCTCCATGACCCGCGCCCTTTCGGGGGATGAGATCGCGGCCCTTGGTGGTATTGCCGTCTGGGGTGCCACCCCCGCCGATCCGCTGGGCACCACCGTCAGGCGGATCAGCGGCATCGGCGGCGACCGGATCGTGATCCGCAACCGTTTCACCTATGATCCAGGCATGACCGTGAACGAAAGACGCATCGCATCTGTCGGGCGCGATCATGACAAGGCGTTCCAGGCCCGCTTTCCCGTGCTGAAGGGGGTGGCGATGGAATACCGTTGGGGCGGAAGGCTGTGCCTGTCGCGCAACAACGTGCCAGCCTTCGGGGAGGTGGAAGACAGCCTCTTCGCCGCCTGCTGCCAGAACGGCCTCGGCACCGCAAAGGGCACATTCGCCGGCATCGCCGCCGCTGATCTGGCCGCAGGCGAGGATACGCTGTTCACCCGCCATCAGCTCGCTGCCGCACCACCTGCCAGACTTCCGCCCGAACCCCTCGCCTGGATCGGCGCCAACGCCCGCATGCGCTGGGGCGAGCGCGCCGCGGGGAAGGAGATGTGAAGAGGCCGACCACACCCGCAAAGACAATGGGCGCAGCGAACCGAGGTTCACTGCGCCCATCTCGTGTCAGCCGTCAGGCGTCAGATGACTGGTGTCAGGAACAGCCGGTCGTCGCGCCGCAGGTGTCGCACTTCATGCAGGTGCCATTGCGCACCAGGGTGAAGTTGCCACATTCGTCGCAGGAGTCGCCCTCGTAGCCCTTCATGCGGGCTTCGGCGACCTGCTTGGCGCGGCCGTTGCCGCCACCGGTGGTAGAACCGAGCGGTGCGCTGACGGTCCGGGTTTCAGCATAGGAAACCGTCTGGCTGACCGTCGCACCACCACCTGACGCCGCGCCACCGGCGGAGCGCATGACGGTTGCACCTTCTTCCATCGCCTGGGCCGTGTTCTGACGCTTTTCCGGGTTCAGCACGTACAGGTTGGAGCGGACGTAGCCGGTCGATGCCAGACCCATCGCGTGGGTCAGCGCGGCATCAGCGGCACGCACCTCTTCCTCACTCTCGGCCAGGTCGGGGAGGTTGCCCTCATCCGCACCGTCACCGATCGTATCGGAGCGCAGGTCATTCGGTTCCACATGCGCCAGGTCGTTGCGGCCCAGATAGCTGACCGCCAGTTCCCGGAAGATGTAGTCGAGGATCGACGTCGCATTCTTGATGGCGTCGTTGCCCTGAACGATGCCATTCGGCTCGAAGCGGGTGAAGGTGAAGGCCTCCACGTATTCCTCCAGCGGCACGCCGTACTGCAGGCCAATCGAGATCGCGATGGCGAAATTGTTCATCAGACTGCGGAAGGCGGCACCTTCCTTGTGCATGTCGATGAAGATCTCGCCGATCTTGCCATCATCGAATTCGCCGGTGCGCAAGTAGACCTTGTGGCCCCCAACCAGTGCCTTCTGGGTATAGCCCTTGCGGCGGTTGGGCAGGCGATCCCGTTCGCGGATCACCACCTTCTCGATGATCCGTTCGGCGACGATCTTGGCCTTTTCGGACAGCGACACGTCGGCCACGGCTTCCTCGAGGGTTTCGTCCTCATCATCAAGTGCCACGGCGTTCAGCGGCTGGGACAGCTTGGAGCCATCGCGGTAGAGCGCATTGGCCTTCAGCCCCAGACGCCAGGACAGCATGTAGGCTTCGCGACAATCGTCGACATTGGCGCTGTTGGGCATGTTGATGGTCTTGGAGATCGCACCGGAGATGAACGGCTGCGACGCTGCCAGCATGCGGATGTGGCTCTCGGCAGACAGGTAGCGCTTGCCGATCCGGCCACAAGGATTGGCGCAGTCGAACACCACCAGATGCTCATCCTTCAGGTGCGGTGCACCTTCGACGGTCATCGCACCACAGACAAAGGTATTCGCAGCCTCGATCTCGGTCTTGCTGAAGCCCATTCCCGCCAGCATGTCGAAGCTCAGATCATCCAGCTGCTCCGGCTCGAACCCGAGCACGCGCAGACAGAAATCCTCGCCCAGGGTATAGCGGTTGAAGGCGAAGCGGATATCGAACGCGCTCTTGATACCTTCCTCCAGCTGTTCCAGCTGGAAGTCGGAAAAACCACGGGCACGCAGGCTCTCGGTATTGATGAACGGCGCCCCATCCAGGGTCGCATGACCAACGGCGTAGTTGATGATCGCATCGCGCTGGCTGTCGGTGTAGCCCAGCTTCGTCAGGGCTTCCGGCACCGTGCGGTTGATGATCTTGAAATACCCGCCGCCCGCCAGCTTCTTGAACTTCACGATGGCGAAATCCGGCTCGATCCCCGTCGTATCACAGTCCATGACCAGACCGATGGTGCCCGTCGGCGCAATGACACTGGCCTGCGCGTTGCGGAAACCATGATGCTTGCCCAGGTCCAGCGCCCGCTGCCAGGACCGCTGGCCAGCCGCGACCAGGTCCTGATCAGGACAGGACTTGATGTCCAGCGGCACCGGCGTGATCGACAGGCCTTCGTATCCGTCCGGCGCACCGTCGGCGGCACGCGCATGATTGCGGATGACCCGCAACATGTGCTCGGCATTCTTCGCGTAGCCGGGGAACGCCCCAAGCTCGCCTGCCATCTCGGCAGACGTGGCATAGGACACGCCCGTCATCAGCGACGTGATCGCGCCACAAAGCGCGCGACCTTCGTCGGAGTCATACCCCAGACCCTGCGCCATCAGCAGGCCACCGATATTGGCGAAACCCAGGCCGAGGGTGCGGAAGCGATAGCTCAGCTCCGCGATTTCCTTCGACGGAAACTGCGCCATCATGACGGAGATTTCCAGCGTGATGGTCCAGAGACGCACAGCATGTTCAAAGGCTTCGACATCGAAGCTCGCATCTGACTTCCGGAACATCATCAGGTTCAGGGAGGCCAGGTTGCAGGCCGTGTCATCCAGGAACATGTACTCCGAGCACGGGTTGGATGCATTGATCCGCCCGTCTTCGGGACAGGTGTGCCAGTCGTTGATGGTGGTGTCGAACTGCACGCCCGGATCGGCAGATGCCCAGGCGGCGTAGCAGATCTTTTCCCAAAGTTCGTTTGCATCGACGGTCTTGCGCGCCTTGTCGTCGGTGCGGAACTTCAGGTCCCAGCTGCCGTTCTGCTCCACCGCGTCCAGGAATGCATTAGGCACCCGGACGGAGTTGTTGGAGTTCTGGCCGGAGACGGTCAGATAGGCGTCCGAGTCCCAGTCCTTGTTGTAGACCGGGATGTCGATGTGGCGGTATCCCTGCCCGGCAAACTGGATCACACGCTGGATGTAGTTTTCCGGAATCACGGCCTTGCGCGCCGCAATGATCTCGGTCTTCAGCGCGGCATTTTCCTTCGGATCCAGACGACGCGTATCATCGGGGCCGAACGTGTCGATCCAGCAGGCGGCGATGATCGCATTCAGGTGCCTGTTGGCCAGTGTGGAGCCGGAAACGAGGGCAGCAACCTTCTGCTCCTCCACCACCTTCCACATGATGTATTCCTCGATGTCGGGATGGTCGAGGTCGACAGTCACCATCTTGGCCGCACGGCGGGTCGTGCCGCCGGACTTGATCGCACCAGCAGCGCGGTCACCGATCTTCAGGAAGCTCATCAGGCCGGACGACCGTCCACCGCCCGACAGCGGCTCGTTCGCGCCACGCAGGGCGGAGAAGTTCGACCCGGTGCCGGAGCCATACTTGAACAGGCGCGCCTCCCGCACCCAAAGGTCCATGATGCCACCTTCATTCACCAGGTCATCGCTGACGGACTGGATAAAGCAGGCGTGCGGCTGCGGATGTTCATAGGCCGTCGCGGATTCGGTCAGTTCGCCGGTCTGGAAGTCGACATAGTGATGCCCCTGCGACGGGCCATCGATGCCATAGGCCCAGTGCAGGCCGGTGTTGAACCACTGCGGCGAATTCGGTGCAACCATCTGCCGGGCGAGCATGTTGCGCATCTCGTCGAAATAGGTGCGCGCATCCTTCTCGGCATCGAAGTAACCGCCCTTCCAGCCCCAGTATGTCCAGGTTCCGGCCAACCGGTCAAAGACCTGACGGGAATCGGTTTCACCGGTCATCCGCTGCGACGCGGGCAGTTCGGACAGGGCGTCCTCGTCCGGCACGCGACGCTGCAGCCAGACAGGGACATCGTCCTCGGCATGCGGCTTCAGGCGTGCAGGCACACCGGCCTTGCGGAAATACTTCTGCGCCAGCACATCGGATGCAACCTGGCTCCAGGACTTCGGCACATCCATGCGGTCCAACCGGAAGACGACAGAACCATCAGGATTCCGGATCTCGCTGGTGGTGGTCCGGAATTCGATGGCGTCGTAGGCATCCGCCCCGTCTTTCGTGAAACGCCGCTCAATGCGCATTGGTCTTCCCCTCTATTCCCGCAAACCGGAACAGTCTCTCCGATTCGCGGGTTGGCGCGTAGCCGTGATTTTCATTCATGCACTATCTGTTGCGGCACAGCCCTGCCTGCACCCGCATCAACCACTACATATTGCGATCCACACCCCATTCGCGTCAATCGGAAATCACAATATCTGGTGTGCGGCGCGCATCGAAAACCTAGATGCAGCGTGTCGGGAGGCGCGCGAATGGCGGAAATCCGGGGAATGCCTATTCCCGGCGCTGCTGCGGCATACTGCATCTGGTATTACCTGATACCGGAAAGACACGCCCGATGGCCCGCGACATGCCCGCCCCAGACAGGCGGATCGGCCGCTGCGGATCCTCAACGCGGACGCGTCGGACGCCGGGTTCACCGCATTTGTCGAAAGGCTTGGCGGCAGACACAGTCTGGATCAGATCGAAATGCTGCGGCACCCGCGTCAAGACAGCGGTGCAACGCCTTGTTCGTGAAGGCTGAAATTCGCCCTCTGGTGCCCCAGGCCCGACTCGAACGGGCACTCCGTTACCGGAAGCAGATTTTGAGTCTACCGCGTCTACCGATTCCGCCACTGGGGCCATGCCAGAGCGCCGCCGGATCATACCGACGGCGTTGACGCGATCAAGCGCCAAGAACCGCCATGTAAAACAGTTGCGGCACAAGACTTGCGGCAGTGCGGTGGGTCCGTTATACAGCCGCCTTCCTGATACACATCAAGCGACCGGCGCATTGCTGATCAGTGCGCGGGCCCACAGACGAGCGGACGAGAGCCATGAAAGCGGATATTCATCCCGACTACCACGAGATCACCGTGCAGCTGCCGAGCGGCGACACCTACCAGACGCGCTCCACCTGGGGCAGCGCCGGGGACACGCTGGTGCTGGACATCGATCCGTCGACGCATGCTGCCTGGACCGGCGGCACACAGCGCATCATGGACAAGGGCCAGGTTGCCAAGTTCCGCAACAAGTACTCCGGTTTCGGCCTGAAGTAATTCAGTTGGCAGGGCGTTCCTGCCGACGACATTGATCTGAAAGTGCCCCTGGCGTCATGGACGCCGGGGGCATTTTTTTGCCCGCATTCCCTCTTGAACGTCCAAAACGAGCACCAAGATATGATTTCGACCATCGCTGCCTGGCGGGATGGTCAGAACTGAAGACCGCGATTGCCCGTTCGGGAATCGCAGAACCCACATTGCTCACGGAGGATGTGCCATGCGTACGTTTGATCTCTCACCCCTGCTTCGCAACACCGTTGGTTTCGACCGGTTCGACCGGCTGTTCGATACGGCGTACAACGCCACCGACGGCCAGTCTTTCCCGGCCTATGACATCGTTCGCCGCAACGATGACAGCTACCGCATCACGCTGGCCGTCGCCGGATATGGTGCCGACGAACTCGACATCAATCAGGAAGGCCGCGCGCTGACCGTCACCGGCAAGGCCGAAGATGAAGCTGCGACAGCCGAGGGCGGGGCCGAAGCGCCTGCGTTCCTGCATCGCGGCATTGCCCGGCGCGCCTTTACCCGTCGCTTCCACCTGGCTGACACGGTCAAGGTGACTGGCGCAGACCTGCAGAATGGCCTGCTGCACATAGAACTGGTGAACGAAATTCCGGAGGCAGAGAAGCCGCGGACGATTTCCATCGGTTCAGCGCAGAAGCAGCTTTCTCAGGCTGCATGAGCCACAGCTGTATCAGGCATCACTGCCTGACGACCTGAAGGGGGCCCGCGTCGAGCATTTCGGCGCGGGCTTTTCTGCGTCAGGGCAGTGGATTGACGCCGATGATGACCGGATGCAGCCCGAGGAACAGGACAAAGGCGACCACAGCCAGCGCCAGCCGCCACCAACCGAGTTCGCGCACCGACAGATGGTTGCGCCCCTGGACGATCGCCAGAAACGGCACGATGGATGTGACAGCGCTGTAGCGCGCCCAGGCATCGGGGTCGGCCTTGCGGCGCTTGGCATCGATCAGCAGGGTGCCTGCCGCAGCCAGGACCAGGAACCCGCCAAAGAAGATCAGGGCGTTGTAGTCACCCCGCACCAGCATGTGGGCGAGGGCCCAGATCACCACCGACACCAGAAACGGATGACGGGTGATGCGCATGAACCCGCGCGCGGGGTCGCCGGATGCCGCGACCGACTGACCGACTGAAGTGGGGTTTGCCTGGGTCTGGCCACCGATGAACAGCACGAACCCCAGCAGGATCAGCACGGCCGAGATGTAGTTCATGATGTAGGGCAGGTACCAGAAGTAACCGCTGAAGGCCGCCGCATTGAAGGCTATGACCACCCATACGAGCCCGGCAAGGGAGATCAGGGAATAGAGACCCAGGTATCCCTTTTCCCCCACCACCGCCACGATCCGCCCCCTGAGCGCACTGGAGGGGACGATGTGAATGGCAAGAAAGGCCACCATGGCGATGAACAGATGCATCGTTGTACCGGTCATGACCTACCTCGCATCGTTTGCAGCGATCTTCATGGATGCTGCCGACCCGGTTTCTCCTGCCACCGGGACTTCCTCAATGGCCGTGCCCGTCACGTTCATCAGGCACCGCCCCCGATCCGTCAGACGACAGACCAGCCAGTCCGGCTTGATGGGATTGGAAAACCATGGCGTGGCAAGACCTCGATCGACGCAGGCGCGGACCACATGGACAGGCACCGCCTGCCCGTCCTCGTCGAACAGGGGCAGCTTGCCGCCTGGCTGCGTCAGTCCGCGCGCCAGATACCTGATCTGCGCCGCCGTCGGCACTTCGTCTGAAACCGCTGTGATCGAATCCCCTGCCATGTCGCGCAGGATAGATCAGATCAGCGTCAGGCTGGACCGGTTTCCGCACCGATTGTGGCGACAAATGCGCCGATGGCGGAAAGGGTCGTGTCCGGCTGGTCCTGTTGCGGGGCATGCCCGCAGTTGGCCAGCATCAGGGCCTCTGCCGTTCCCTTGCCGCCAGATCGGATCCCGGCCACAGTCCGCGCCACCTGTGCTGCCGTGCCATATTCATCATCCTCGCCCTGGATGATCAGGCAGGGAACCCGTATCTGAGGCAGGAAGCCCTCCAGATTCCAGTCACGGAAGGCGGGGTTGAGCCAGGAATCAGCCCATCCCCGGAACGCACAATCCACGTTGCTGCCATGGTAGCGGGCCAGGGCATCGCGCAGCTTGCCTGCTGCGAAGGCCTGACTGGCCACTGCGATTGACCGGACACTCACGTCCTCGATGAAGATGTGCGCCGCCATGGTAACGACACCTTGCAGACCCGGGCCGGCAACTGATCCGGCATGGATCAGCGCAATTGACCCCCCGTCCGAATGGCCGACCAGGACGTGGCGACCGACATTCAGGAATTCCAGCAGTTCCGGCAGGGCATCACGGGCGTCGTCGTGCATGTAGCTGACCGGACGGGGCAGTTTGCACGGCGCGGAACGGCCATAGCCATGGCGGCTGTAGACCAGCACCCGGCAGGCGGTGGTTGCCGCCAACCGGTCGGGGAAATCGCGCCAGAGATCAACGCAGCCCAACCCTTCGTGCAACAACACCAGCGTCAGCGCGCTGTCTGGCGAACCGAACCAGCAGTATTCGATATCGCCGCCGGTCAGCGGCGCAAGTCCGGTGTCGCCCATGTCAGTCGCGCAGCTTGAACCGCTGGGTCTTGCCGGTTGCCGTCTTCGGCAACTCGTCCACGAACCGGATCCAGCGGGGATACTTGTAGGGGGCGAGGTGTTGCTTCACGAACGCCTGCAACTCGGATTCCAGCTGGGCATCGCCGGTCCGCCCCTCGACCAATGTCACATAGGCTTCCGGTTTGATCAGGTCGTCACCGTCAGCGCGCCCGACGACTGCCGCTTCGACGACCGCCTCATGCGCGGCCAGCGCCTGTTCCACCTCGAATGGGGAGACCCAGATGCCGCTGACCTTCAACATGTCGTCCGACCGGCCCTGGTAGGTATAGAACCCGTCGGCATCGACCGCATACTTGTCGCCGGTACGCGTCCAGGGGCCGTGAAACGTGTCCAGGCTCTTCGCCCGCTGATTCCAGTAGCAGAAGGCTGCCGAAGGGCCGTTGACCCAAAGATCACCGATCTCTCCAGCCGCAACCGGGGTGCCGTCTTCAGCTGTCAGTTTCACCTGATACCCCGGCACGGGCTTGCCGGTGGTGCCGTACTTCATGTCATCAGGCCGGTTGGACAGGAAGATGTGCAGCATCTCCGTGGAGCCGATGCCGTCCAGGATGTCGGCGCCGAAACGGTCCAGCCAGCGTTCACCGATATCACGCGGCAAGGCTTCGCCAGCGGAAACACAGAGGCGCAGTCGTCTGGAGCCACTGGCCCGGTCAAGTTTCTGGTTGGCCAGCAATCCGGCGTAGAGCGTTGGCACGCCAAAGAACACGGACGGGGCATGGTCGCGCATGCGCCGCATCACGCTGTCGGGCGTCGGCCGCTCCGCCATCAGGACAGCCGTGCCGCCGACGTACAGCGGAAACGTCATGCCATTGCCCAGTCCGTAAGCAAAGAACAGCTTTGCGGCGGAAAAGACCGTGTCGTCCCTGGTCAGGCCAAGAACACCTTCGCCATACAGCACGGCTGTGTTCACCATGTCCGACTGCAGGTGCACCGCGCCCTTGGGACGCCCGGTCGAGCCGGAGCTGTAGAGCCAGAACGCAGGTTCATCGGCCAGGGTGTCCGCTGTCGCCAGATCGGGTGAGGCCGCCTGTATCAGCGCGTCCATCGTCGGCAGGCCATCCGCCGCCTGCCCGACGATGACCGTGTCACGCAGGTGGGGCTTCTCCGCCGCCGCCGGCGCCACGACGGGCCAGAGCGCATCGGACACGAACAGGGCCACCGCGCGCGAGTCCTGCAGCATGTAGCTGTAATCGTCTGTGGTCAGCAGGGTGTTCACCGGCACAGGTACGATCCCGGCCTTGATCGCGCCGAAGAACAGGGCGGGGAACGCCACGCTGTCCAGCATCACCATCAGCACACGATCCTCGGCACGCAGCCCGAGATCGCGCAGCATGTTGCCCGCCTGATTGACCTGTCGGGCCAGCGCCGCGTAGGTCGTAGGCCCGGCATCATCGATGAACGCGATGCGGTCGCCATGGCCTTCAGCGATGTGGCGATCAATGAAATCCGTCGCGGCATTGTAGTGTGCGGGAATGTCGAGGATCGGCGTCTCGCCCGACCGGTCGACATTTGTCACGCCCAGTTCGCTCTGTCGCATGGACAGTCTCCCCCCTTGTTTGGCCAGCCTGCCGTGTTTCCCCAGTCTGCCGCGCGGATCGCCATCATGTCGTGGCGTTGGTCCCGCGCGCTGGTCACTTTGCCTTCTGATGATTGCCTCAGGCCGCTGCCTCAGCTGATTCCAGCCTGGCGATCCAGTCCTTGATCCATTCGACACCGGCCTCTTCCGGCAAGTCCGCACCGCTGGCGTTGTGCTGCAGTCGCTCGCCGATCAGCGTCGCGCCCTGTGCCTTCAGTATCTCTTCGAACAGCTTGCCACCGAAATTGAACGTATCGGCATAGGTGGAATCGCCCAGACCGAAGATGCCAAAGCGCACCGCGGACAGGTCCGGCTTGCCGTCCGAGATCGATTCATAGAAATCCAGCGCGTTGTCCGGCACTTCCCCCTGACCATAGGTGGAGGTCACGAGCAGGAAGACACCGTCGCGTTCGAATACCGAGGCATCGAGGTCATCCATCAGCAGCATCTCGACGCTGTGGTCGCTGACTTCCTCGATCGTGGCCTGCATGTCCTCGGCCACCATCTCGGCCGTGCCGGTCATTGATCCGACAAGGATATTGATTGTTTCGGACATGGCTTCCCTTCGCTGATCTGGTCCCTGCACACGCAGGGCAGATATAGCCCAAACGCCGCTGGCGATCCAGTTCAAATGCATTATACTGCACATCATGTCGGACCCATCTTCCCTCACCCCCTCGCGACCGGACAGGCGACACGATCTGTCGGCACCTTTTCTTGAAACGCTGGGCCAGCGGGTGCGCGCGACGCGGGCGCGGGCGGGCATGACACGCAAGGACCTGGCGAAGCACAGTGGCGTCTCGGAGCGCCATCTGGCGCAGTTGGAAACCGGCAAGGGCAATATCTCCGTCGGGCTGCTGCGCAACGTGGCGCTCGCCATCGGCACCCCGGTCGGGGAACTGCTGCGAGAGGGGCCGGAGCCGACTGCAGAACAACAGCTGCTGCATGGCATTGTCGACCGTCTGAAACCGCCCGAAGCGGCGGAGGCCCGGCATGTTCTGGAACAGCGTTTCGCAAACCGCGAAGGGCGCCTTGGCCGTCTGGCACTGATCGGCCTGCGTGGCGCGGGCAAGTCAAGCGTGGGGAAGGCCTTGGCTGACACAGTCGGCGCACACTTCATCGAACTCGCCAGGGAAGTCGAACAAGTTGCCGGCATGGCGCTGGAAGAGATCTTCGAATTCTATGGTCAGGCCGGTTACCGCCGCCACGAACAGGATACGCTTCGCGGTCTTGTTGCCCGCCCAGGCCCGCTGGTGATCGCCACAGGCGGCGGCGTCGTGTCCGAGAACCAGTCATTCCAGATCCTATTGAGCGGCTGCTTCACCATATGGCTGAAAGCCGCGCCTGAACTGCATATGAAGCGCGTTGTGGATCAGGGTGATGACCGACCGATGGCAGGCAATCGGCAGGCGATGCAGGACTTGCGCAACATCCTCAGCAGCCGGGAAGCGCTCTACGCCCAGGCGGACGCCGTCATCGATACATCATCGATGGATATCGCTGCGGTGGCGGACAAGGCGTCGGCCATCTGGAACGCCCGTCGCGGTCGGGCTGGCTGAACGCGGATACGGATTCCGCAGATGGTGTTTCAGGTGCGAACGCCGCAGAAGGTCATCGGAGCAGGCAATATCCCGGATTTCTGGCCCACTCCTTGCATGCGAGCGATCAGACTGTCCCGTTGTGGTTGGGATTGCCGATGGCCTGACGCCGTAGAGATTTGGGGCCTGGATACATTTGGGGTCGATGTTTCCCCCCGGAAGATGGAACTGAGGAGAAGACGACATGTTTCGCAAGGCAGTATTTGGCGCAGCAATGACAACCGCTCTCGTGTTCGGTGGTCTTGCACATGCAGGTTACGACGAAGGCAAGGCGCTGTACGCAGAAGGCAAGTACAATGAAGCCCTGCAGGAATTCGTCAATGCGGGTGGTGAGGGCAATGTCGATGCTGTCTATCGCGCCGCACTGATGTTCGAAGCGGGCGAAGGCACGGCCAAGGATGACAGCAAGGCCATGGAAAAGGCCGCTGACTGGTTCCAGACAGCAGCGCGCGCCGGGCACACCGGCGCCATGAAGAAGCTGGCCAAGATGTTCGCAGACGGACGCGGCAAGCCGCAGGATCCGGTTCAGGCATGGGCCATCCTGCAGATCGCTGCCGAACGCGGTGACAAGGAAGCCGCCGCACAGCGTGACGCCCTGGCGGAGACCATGCGTCCCGGTCAGCGCGAAGCAGGCAAGCGCCGCCACGGCAAGCTTGCCGATACCTATCAGGGGTCCTGACCCCTATCTGAAGGACCGGCATCGACTGCAATTTGCGAATAGCAATGTGACGACCGTCTGGTTTTGAAACGATTTCAAAGAAGCCCGGCACACCCGACAAGGTGTGCCGGGTTTTCTTGTTTGTGGCCCCGACATTTCTTGCCGACCATTGCAAACAGGCCACAGGGGTGCCGCACGCCAGCCGTTCGAGGTCGCTGCCAAGATAAATCGATTCAACTTGCCCCAGCCGAAAAGTGCATTATAATGCATATCAATCGCGGTTGCAGGACAAACGCGCCGAAACAAACCTGAACTCGCAGGAGAGGACGCGCTTCATGATCGATTTCGAACGCCACCCCGATACCTACCGACACTGGAAGCTGGATGTGGAAGGCGAGATCGCCTGGGTCCGCATGGATGTCGATGAGACAGGTGGGCTTCGCGACGACTATGAACTGAAGCTGAATTCCTACGATCTCGGGGTCGACATCGAACTGTACGACTGTGTGCAGCGGCTTCGGTTCGAACATCCGGGCGTGCGTACCGTCATCCTGACGTCAGGCAACGACAAGGTCTTCTGCGCCGGGGCCAACATCAAGATGCTCGCTGGCTCGACGCACGGCCACAAGGTCAACTTCTGCAAGTTCACCAACGAAACGCGTCTGTACATCGAGGACGCCACGGAAAACTCGCACCAGAGCTGGATTTGCGCCGTCACCGGTTCCTGCGCGGGCGGCGGGTACGAGCTGGCCCTCGCCTGTGACCACATCATCCTTGCCGATGATGGCTCGTCATCAGTCTCCCTGCCGGAACTCCCGCTGCTTGCAGTCCTGCCGGGCACAGGCGGTCTGACGCGTCTGGTGGACAAGCGCAAGGTCCGCCGCGACCGCGCCGACTTCTTCTGCGCCACGGAGGAGGGCGTCAGGGGCAAGCGCGCATCAGGCTGGAACCTGGTGGATGAAATCGTGCCCCGCACGAAGCTGGAGGAAACTGCCCGCACCCGGGCAGCGGAGTTCGCCGCAAGATCGGACCGTCCCACGGATGAAAGCGGCATCGCATTGACGCCGCTGGGTCGGGAACTGGGCGAGAACACGCTCAGCTACGGCCTCGTTTCAGTAGAGATCGACCGTGATGTCCGGTCAGCAACAATCACCGTGAAGGGGCCGGAAAGCCCCTGCCCCGCAGATGCGAAGGCTGCCAAGGCAGAGGGCGCTTCCTTCTGGGCCTTGCGGATGGCGCGGGAACTCGACGATGCCATGCTCCATCTTCGCCTCAACGAGGAAGATATCGGCACATGGGTGCTGAATACGGAAGGCGATGCGGATGCCGTCGCAGCTTACGACGCCTTCGTCGCGGCGAACGGCAACGACTGGTTCGTGCGGGAAGTCAGCCTGTATCTGCGGCGCGTGCTGAAGCGGCTGGATCTTTCCTCCCGCTCCATCTTCGCCACCATCGCGCCGGGCAGTTGTTTCACTGGTGTCCTTCTGGAACTGGCACTTGCTGCTGACCGCACGTACATGCTGGATGGCCAGTTCGAAGGCGACAATCGCCCGGCTGCCAAAGTGCGCCTGACGGAGGCCAACTTCGGTCCCTACCCCATGTCCAACGGCCTGACCCGCATGCAGAGCCGGTCCCTGGGCGAACCGGACCTGGTCGACAAGGCAGAGGCAGCGAAGAGTCAGGACCTGGAAGCGGCCGAGGCTGATGAACTTGGCCTTGTCACCTTCACCCCCGACGACATCGATTGGGAAGACGAGGTCCGGCTGGCCATCGAGGAACGATCCGTCTTTTCCCCCGACGCCCTGACCGGCATGGAGGCATCACTGCGCTTCGCCGGGCCGGAGACGATGGAAACCAAGATATTCGGTCGGCTGACCGCCTGGCAGAACTGGATATTCCAGCGCCCGAACGCGATCGGCGAGACCGGTGCCCTGACCCTCTACGGATCAGGCAAGCGCAACAACTTTGACCGCAGGAGAGTGTGATATGGGCATCGATTATGTGAACAAGATACCGAACAACGTCGATCTGTCGGACGACCGACGCCTGCAGCGCGCACTTGAGGCCTGGCAGCCGAATTTCCTGAACTGGTGGAGCGACATCGGGCCCTACGGCTTCCAGCAGAAGGACGTCTACCTGCGCACCGCCACGTCGGTGGACGCCAAGGGCTGGGCGCATTTCGACTATGTGAAAATGCCGGATTATCGCTGGGGCATCTTTCTGGCGGATCGGAGCGAGGAACGCACCATCTCCTACGGCGACCACAAGGGTGAAGCTGCCTGGCAGGAAGTGCCGGGCGAATACCGTGGCATCCTGCGCCGATTGATCGTCACACAGGGCGATACCGAACCTGCATCGGTGGAACAGCAGCGCCTGTTGGGGGCCACCGCGCCGTCGCTCTATGACCTGCGTAACCTGTTCCAGGTGAATGTGGAGGAAGGTCGGCATCTGTGGGCCATGGTCTATCTGCTGCACGCCCATTTTGGCCGTGATGGTCGCGAAGAGGCTGAGGCCCTGCTGGAACGCCGCTCCGGCGACCCCGACAAGCCACGCATCCTGGGTGCCTTCAACGAGAAGACGCCGGATTGGCTGAGTTTCTTCATGTTCACGTTCTTCACGGACCGGGATGGCAAGTACCAGCTGGCCAGCCTGGCAGAGTCGGGCTTCGACCCCCTCGCCCGCACCTGCCGCTTCATGCTGACGGAAGAGGCGCACCACATGTTCGTGGGCGAGACCGGCGTTGGCCGCGTCATCGACCGGACACTGGAACTGATGCAGGAACATGACACCATGGACGTGTCAGCCTGGGGCGGAATCGGCCTGCCGCTGCTGCAGAAGTACATGAACTTCCACTTCTCGGTCTCGCTCGACCTGTTCGGCTCGGAGAACTCCACCAACGCAGCGAACTACTACACGATGGGCCTGAAGGGACGTTTCGACGAAACCCGGCAGGAAGGTGGCGCCCTGACCGCGGACGACACCTATACCGTGGCGTCGCTGGATGGTGACACGATCTCAACCACTGATGCATCGGCCCTGCACACGCTGAACGAGCGGCTGCGCGATGACTATGTCGCCGATTGCCAGAAAGGCGTCGATCGCTGGAACCGGGCCATCCGCAAGGCAGGTGTCGACTTTGAACTGAAGCTGCCGCATCGGGCCTTCCATCGTGACATCGGCCAGTTCGCGGATGTCCAGGCAACACCGGAGGGCAAGCTGATCAGCGTCGATGAATGGCGTGCCCGCGAAAACGAATGGCTGCCAACGGCGGAGGACGAAGCCTACGTCCAATCGCTGATGGTCGCGGTGCGTGAACCTGGCAAGTACGCCAGCTGGATCGGCCCGCCGCGCCGCGGCATCAACAACCAGCCGGTTGATTTCGAATATGTACGCATGAACTGACCGCACTTGACGGATCGGGCGAAGAGACGGCCATCCGGGCAGGTTCCGGGTGGCTGTTCTTGTATGGGTCCTGACCGCACTTGCGGTTACAGTTCTGATCATCAATCGACCGGGGAAGTGGCGAGATGGCGGGAAGGCTGACGGGGCGCAAGGCGCTGATCACAGGCGCAAGCCGCGGAATAGGGCGATCCATTGCCGAACACTATGCGGCGGAGGGCGCGGATGTATTCCTGGTCGCCACCGGTCTGCCGCAACTGGAGGCCACGCGGGATGCGGCCCTGAAACATGGCCACAAGGCCATCATCCACGCCGCCGATGTCAGCGACAGGCACGCCGTCGAGGCCATGATTGCGGCTTGTGTTGACCAGCTCGGCAGCATGGATGTGCTGGTCAACAATGCCGGCATCTACAAGGCCGCACGGTTCATCGACTACACGCCCGAAGACTTCGACCAGGTGATGCAGGTGAATACCCACAGCGTGTTTCACAGCATGCAGTTCGCCCTGCGCCACATGAAGGCGACAGGCGGCGGCAAGATCGTCAATGTCGCGTCCACGGCGGGCAAGTGGGAGTCCATGAATCAAGGCATCTACAACACGTCGAAGCACGCAGTCGTCGGCATGACCCGCTGTGCCGCGCTGGAACACGCCCGCGACCACATCACCGTGAATGCGATCTGTCCGGGGTTCGTGGAGACCGACATGATCGACCAGTTCTCCGTCCATGCCGAACTGAACGGCATCACGCCTGACGCGATGCAGAAGGCGCTGGTGGAGCGGGTTCCCATCGGGCGCATGTTGCAGCCCGACGAGATTGCGCATCTGGCGGTCTATCTGGCCTCCACCGAGTCCGATGGCATGACCGGTCAGACGATCACCATCTCCGGCGGGATGCGCATGGGCTGACGCCCGGAAGGACAATGACCATGCTGTCACCGAGAAAATGGGTGCCCGAGACGTCCGAAGCGCGCGTGCGGGAAATCGCCGGCCGCACCGCCGCAGAACCCGCGCAGCGGACCGCAGATCAGATCCGGGCGCTCGCACGACGCAGTCGCGACATTCATGAGCGGGAGTGTTTCAACCTCAACCCGGCGACCAATGTCATGTCACCGGCAGCAGAGGCAATCCTGTCGTCAGGCATGGGCACGCGTGCGTCCCTCGGTTATCCCGGTGACAAGTACGAAACCGGACTGGAAGCCATCGAGGAGATCGAAGTCATTGCGGCTGAACTGGCCGCGCAGGTCTTCGATGCGCGTTTCGCGGAGATCCGGGTGCCCTCCGGGGCCATTGCCAACCTGTTTGCCTTCATGGCCACCTGCAAGCCGGGAGACACGATCATCGCACCGCCCGCGACCATCGGCGGCCATGTCACGCATCACCTCACCGGAAGTGCCGGCCTCTATGGCCTGCAAACAGTGCCTGCGCCGGTTGATGCCGATGGCTACACGATCGACGTCGCAGCGCTTCGGAAAGTCGCTGAGGACGTGCGCCCGAAGCTGATCACGGTCGGCGGCAGCCTGAACCTGTTCGAACATCCCGTGGCAGATGTTCGGGCCATTGCCGATTCCGTCGGGGCGAAGGTGCTGCACGATGCGGCCCATCAATGCGGCGTCATCGCGGGCAAGGCCTGGCGCAATCCGCTGGCTGACGGTGCGCACCTGATGACCATGAGCACCTACAAGAGCCTCGGCGGCCCGGCGGGCGGCCTGATCGTCAGCAACGATGCCGGAATTGCCGAGCGGCTGGACGCCATCGCTTACCCCGGCATGACCGCCAATTTCGACGCCGCCAAGTCAGCCGCTCTTGCCCTGACATTGCTCGACTGGATGACCCATGGGCAGGACTATGCTGCGGAGATGGTCGCCAGCGCGCAGGTCTTTGCCAGCACCTTGAGCGACGCCGGCATCCCGGTGTTCGCCAGTGCCTGGGGCTTCACGACCTCCCACCAGTTCGCCGTCGAGGCGGCGCGCTTCGGCGGCGGCCAGACTGCGTCGCGGAAACTCCGCAGGGCCGGGTTCCTCGCCTGTGGCATCGGGCTGCCCATAGCACCCGTTGCGGGCGATCTGAATGGCCTGCGCATCGGCACGCCTGAACTGGTCAGATGGGGCGTGAAGCGTGATCGTGTGCAAGACGTCGCCGCCCTGGTCGCCCGCGCCCTGCTGTCCGACACGCCGGAGGATCTGGCGGAGGAGACCCGGCAGCTTCGGGCCGGGTTCGACCGGATCCACTACGTTCTGGAGGGCTGACAAAGAACCGGACCCGGACCTGCGCCCAATCGTCATGCCGGACAGGCGCAGCGCCGATCCGGTATCCACACATGGCAGCGCTGGTCACCTCTGAAAAGCGTGACCTCCGGGCCTGATGCCCGGAGTGACAGCGAGTGTCTGTTTCACGCTCGCAGACCCTCCCCACAGACGGCGTGCCCGGGCTTGACCCGGGTACCCAGCAGTGCCCCTCAACCACCGAAGGGCTGGACACGCGGACTTGATCCGCGTGCGCCGTGAGAAGCAGGTGTGGCAATACCCAACCGTCATGCCGGACAGGCGCAGCGCCGATGCAGCGGCCATACCTGCGATATGCCAGGCTTCACCCCACGCTGCGTCCCTTGCCCTCCCAGTAGGGCGCGCGGATGTCGCGTTTCAGCACCTTGCCCACGGGGCTGCGGGGCAGTTCGGGCCAGAAGTCGACAGACTTTGGCGCTTTCACGGATCCCAGCTTTTCCTTGCAGAGCGCGATGATCTCGTCTTCGGCGACTTCCATGCCCGGTTTCAGTTCGATGACCGCCTTCAGCGCCTCCCCCCACTTCTCGTGCGGCACACCAATGACAGCGCAGTCCTGCACTGCGGCGTGGGTCCAGATCACTTGTTCAACCTCGGAGGGATAGACGTTGAAGCCGCCGGTGATGATCATGTCCTTCAACCGGTCGACGATATAGACGAAGCCGTCCTCATCAATGCGGCCGATGTCACCCGTATGGTGCCAGCCATGGGCGCTGGCGGCCTCAGTTTCATCGGGCTGTCTGAAATAACCTTCCATGACCATCTCGCCCCGCAGCACGATCTCTCCGGCTTCGCCCTGCGGCAGGATCGTGCCGTCTTCCCCCATGATCTCGACACGGGTGTAAGGCGTCGCCCGGCCACAGGACAGCAGGCGATGATGCTTGTTGGTGGCCAGTGCCTCGGCATGGTCAGCCGGGGACATGTAGGTGGCGATCATCGGGGCCTCCGCCTGGCCATAGGTCTGGGTCATGACCGGGCCGAAGACGTCCATGGCTTCCTTCAGCTTGTCGGCGGACATCGGCGCGGCGGCGTAGATGAAGTGCTGCAGACTGGAATAGTCGTAATCCCGCACCTTCGGGTGGGCAAGCAGCACATAGATGACGGTCGGCGGCAGGAACAGGTGCGTGACCTTGTGGCGCTCGATCATCTGCATGATCTTTTCCGGCGCGGTTTCCGTCATGAAGATGTTGGTCGCGCCATAGGGCAGCAGGGGGAACGACACACCACCCGCCGCATGGGTCATCGGCGCGACCATCAGATACACCGGCGGCTCCGTTACCGGCATCATGACGTGGAATGTGGCAACCATCGTTTCCCAGGCCCGGGTGCTGAGCATCACGCCCTTGGGCCGACCGGTGGTCCCGCCCGACGACATCTGCGAACACACCGTTTCCGGCGGCAGCAGCGGATCCGGCGCAGGCTCGGGATCCATCGGCATCCAGTCGTCCAGGAACGGCAGCCCGTCAACCGGCGCGTCTGTCGTCACCACCAGCCTGATCGAGGGAACCTCCGCCCTGACCCGTGCCAAATGCTCCGCGAAGTCCGAATGCACGAACAGGATATCGGTCTGGTTGTTGTCCAGGACATAGATGTTCTCATCCAGCGCATTGCGGGCGTTGATCGGCACCCAGATGCCGTTGTGGCGACTGATCGCCAGTACGCAGGCATAGGCCATGGCGTGATTGGGCGACCAGACGGCGATGCGGGCACCCAGGTCGATGCCTTCGGCACGCAACCCGGCGGCAATCCGCTGCGTCAGGTCGCGGACGGTGGCATAGCTCCATCCGCTCACCCCGTCCGACAGGCAGTCCCTGTCGGGATGATGTCGCACCCCCTGGTCGAACAGATCTATCATTCGCATGGCCATACTCCCCTATCATCCATGGCTTCTGGATAGCAGTCCGACACCGGCGCGTCTTCGCCCAAGCCAGAATACCCCTCCCCAAGCCAGCGCATTTCAGCTATCCCCCGGCGCATGAGCGCACTTGAAACAGAGACCGGACGGCGACGCACCTTCGCCATCATTGCCCACCCGGATGCGGGCAAGACCACCCTGACCGAAAAGCTGCTGCTGTTCGGCGGCGCGATCCAGATGGCGGGCGCGGTCAAGGCGCGTGGCGACCAGCGGCGCGCCCGGTCGGACTGGATGAAGGTGGAACAGGACCGCGGCATCTCCGTCTCCGCCTCCGTCATGACCTTCGACTATGGCCCGCACACGTTCAATCTGCTGGACACGCCGGGGCATGAGGATTTCTCCGAAGATACCTACCGCGTGCTGACGGCGGTCGATTCCGCGATCATGGTCATCGATGCGGCCCGGGGCATCCAGGCCCAGACCCGGAAACTGTTCGAGGTCTGTCGCCTGCGCGATGTCCCCATCATCACGTTCATCAACAAGATGGACCGGGAAGCCCGCGACCCGTTCGAACTGATGGACGAGATCGAACAGGATCTGGCGCTGGACGTCACCCCCGCCAACTGGCCCATCGGCATGGGGCGCGATTTCCAGGGGTGCTACGACCTGATGGGCGACCGGCTGGTGCTGATGGCGCGCAGCCGCGAAAAGCAGGGTGATGTGACGGCAGAACTGAAGGGACTCGATGACGGAGAACTGGACGCAAGACTGGGCGAGCGCGCCGCAGACCAGTTGCGGGAGGAAGCCGGGATGGCGCGCGAACTCTGCCCCGCCTTCGACGGTCCGGCCTATCGCGAAGGCAACATGACGCCCGTGTTCTTCGGCAGTGCCGTCAATGCCTTCGGTGTGCAGGACCTGATGAACACGATTGGCAGCCATTCCCCTGCACCGCGTCCGCAGATCACCACCAGTCGGACGGTCCTGCCCACGGAGAACAAGGTCTCCGGTTTCGTGTTCAAGGTGCAGGCCAACATGGACCCGAAGCACCGGGACCGGGTCGCCTTCGTGCGGCTGGTGTCTGGCCATTTCAAGCGCGGCATGCGGTTGAAACACGTGCGCACCGGCAAGCAACTGGCGGTCCACAACCCCGTGATGTTCCTCGCCGGCGACCGCGAGACAGCGGAAGAGGCCTGGCCCGGCGACATCATCGGCATCCCCAACCACGGTCAGCTTTCCATCGGCGACACGCTGACGGAAGGTGAGGAAATCCGGTTCCGCGGCGTGCCGAGCTTCGCCCCTGAACTGCTGCAGCGCGTGCGGGCCACCGACCCCCTGCGTGCCAAGCACCTGGGTGCCGCCCTGAAACAGCTTGCGGAAGAGGGTGTGGCACGCGTCTTCAGACCGCGTATCGGCTCCGACTGGGTGGTCGGTGTGCTGGGGGCGTTGCAGTTCGATGTCCTGGCAGAGCGGATCAAGACCGAATACAACCTGCCCGTCCGCTTCGAAGCGACGGAACTGTTCACCGCGCGCTGGGTCTTCGCCGACGCCGCCGACATGATCAAGAAATTCGGTGAGGAGAACGGCGCATCCATCGCCGATGATCACGAAGGCGATCCGGTTTTTCTCGCCCGCAATGCCTGGCATCTGGAACGCGCACAGCAGGACTGGCCGGATGTCCGTTTCATGGCCACAAAGGATCCGGGGGTCGGCGACAGCGGCTCCTGAGCGGGCGGCAGACAAACCGCACCCGGATCAGTGTGGCAGGTCGCCCGGTTCCATGTCCTCGAAATCCGCCGGTGTATCGCCGGGCAGGACATAGTCTTCCGACAGCCAGCGTTTCAGGTCCACATCGGCGCAGCGCCTGGAACAGAACGGACGCACCGCCTTTTCGGTCGGGCGGTCGCAGATCGGGCATTTCGTGGTCACGGTCGGGGTCTCCTGCGCGGCAAACAATGGCGATTGATCATTCATAGACCCGTCTATGAGAAATCCGCACAGGGAATCTGCACGATGGCCGAGGGCATCAGCGGCGGATGATCCGGCAGTGAACGCCTTTCTCCATAGAGGCCAACGCCGATGATCGTATCGCGTTGCCCTGGCGATGACGCGAAGGGAAGCAGCAGCCGCTCCGCCGTTTGCAATGGGCGCCGCGACATCCGTTCTCCGGTCATCCCGTAATGGATGCAGGGCACACCAAGGATACGGTTCCAGCGGCTGGTGATGACCGGATGGTCGTCCACTCCGACAATCTGCAGCAGGGTGTCACCCTTGATGCTGCGGCCATAGGCATCGTTCACCTGCTCCCCGGCGAGATCGCAGACATAGTCACCGATCGCCGCGTCGAACCGATAGATGTAGATGTTTGAAAGCAGCGCAGGGACCGCGACAGGGCTGAAGGACTTTCGCATGGGAACGATTTCGGAACCGCGCGCCTCTCGCCAGACGTCGAGGAACACGTGCAACCGCTCATCCATCTCGTGGAGCTGTTCCAGACCGGTCATGTCCCGTGTCACACGTACCCCCCACTCAGCGCCCGGACATCTGCACCCTTGCCCTAGGTCATGAACTCATAAAAGGGATTCCCAAATTGACTTGTGGGTGATTCATTCTCTGAAAGGAGGACGAATCATGAACCGTCGCCGCTACGAGATCACGGACTTCGAATGGTCTGTCATTCAGCCTCTTCTGCCGA
>JARGPL010000002.1 GCA_029210175.1 Minwuia sp.
CGAACTCGTCTCCAGCCAGCCGGAAACGACCCGCGATTCCGGTTTTGGCCGAGACCTGCGCGAAGCCCAATCCCGCCGCCGTCAATGGCTGATCGCCGAAGGTCTGGCGCGTGAAGACCAGGGTAACACAGTTTATCGCGCCAACATGCTGGACACCCTGCGTCGGCGCGAACTCACCCGTGTCTCAAGGCAACTCTCAAAACAACTCGGTCTTGCCTATGTCGAGACCCGCCACGGCGAACCCGTCGAAGGCACGCTCCGCCGCGCGGTCGAACTCGCCAGCGGCAAATACGCCGTCATCGAAAAATCCCGCGAGTTCACCCTTGTTCCCTGGCGCCCCGTCCTCGACCGCCACATCGGCCAGCACGTCTCAGGCGTCATGCGCGGCGACAGCATCTCCTGGACCATCGGACGACAACGCGGGCTGGGGATTTCATGAGTGCGTTTCGAAATATGCACGCGACGGTAAATAGAATTCTGGAATTTTCGTGTCGGTTCCTGTATTCGTATTATCAAAATCATTTTTATACTGGAGGGGGTTATCGCCGCATATCGCTTCATCCATTCGGCGGATGTGCATCTCGATTCGCCGTTGCGCTCACTCGCCTTACGTGACCCCGAGTTGGCCTCGCTGATCGGCAACGCCACGCGGCGCGCTTTTGTGCGCATCATTGATCTGTGCCTTGAAGAGCGGGTGGACGCCCTTCTGCTGGCAGGCGATCTCTATGACGGCGATCAGACGTCCATGAAGACGGCACGTTTTCTGGCCGAGCAACTCCGGCGGCTTTCCGAGGCAGGCATCCAGGTATTCATCATCCGTGGCAATCACGATGCCTCGTCCCGCATTACTAAAGAACTGGTTTTCCCTGATTCCGTGAAAGTCTTCGGCGGCCGGGCTGAGGCTGTATCCGTGGAGCGGGAAGCCGGGACCTTCCCTGTTGTGATCCATGGCCTGAGCTTTACCCAACCGCATGCTCCCGAAAGCCTGGTTGGTAAATACAAACCGGCGGTCGGTGATGCGGTGAACATCGGCATCATGCACACCAGTTTGGCAGGCGCATCAGGACACGACCCATATGCCCCATGCAGCCTCGCCGATCTGAAAGGAACGGGCTTTCACTATTGGGCGCTCGGCCATGTACACAAGCGGACGGTCGAAGAAGGTCCGTGTACGGTTGTCATGCCGGGCATACCGCAGGGGCGGGATATGGGCGAGTCCGGGGGCAAATCCGTAACACTGGTGACCATTCAGGATGATCGGACGCTTCAGATCGAAGAACGGTTCACCAGCTTGGCGCAGTTCGAACGCGCCGATGTCGATGCAACAGGGGTTGAAGATTGGGGAAAACTTGCCGCTCTCATTGGCCGCTCTTTGGAACAAGCCCGGCACGGGATTGCTTCCGAGCATTTGGTGGCGCGGCTGCATTTCACGGGCGAAACGCCGCTTGCTTGGCGTATCCGACGGGACATTGACCTTCTCACAGCGGAGGCTCAGGACCGGGCTTCGGTCATCGGCGGCTGCTGGGTTGAGAAGCTGGAGACATCCTGCCAGACGCCAAGCGCCGCCAATGAAGGATCGTCTGATCCTCTCCTGGAACTGCGGGGGCTGATTACAGACAGTGTCATTGGCTCGGATGCGTTCCGAGCGGAACTGGTCACCATGGCCGATGAATTACGGAGGAAACTGCCGGGGGAATGCCGCGACATATTCGGCTCTGACGAAGAATCGTTCAAAGACAGCTTGGCGCTTCTGGCGCAGGAGGGCATGGAGGATGTGCTCGCCCGCCTTCACGCAGGCGAGAAAGGTGATCAAACCTGATGCGATTGAGCCGCCTTGACCTGACCCGCTATGGCATATTCACGGACCATAGCGTCGATTTCGGCGAGCGCGTGGGCGGAACACCTGATTTACACATCATCTACGGCCCCAATGAAGCTGGCAAATCCACCTTGTTCGCGGCCTGGCTGGATCTTCTTTATGGGATCGAGATGCGAAGCCCGTATGGCTTCCTGCATCCCTACCCGACGATGCGGATTAGTGGCGCGCTGGAGTTCTCCGATAGTGTGCGTGAATTCGTGCGCATCAAGAAACCGCAAAATAGCCTTCTCGATGTGCATGAGCAGCCTATTGCTGAAAGCGCAATCCTTGGCGAGTTTGGCGGCATCGACCGCGAAGCCTATCGCACCATGTTCTCGCTCGATGATGACACGCTGAAGCAAGGTGGCGAAAGCATCCTGAAAGCCAAAGGAGAACTCGGGCAACTCCTGTTCTCTGGAAGCAGCGGTCTCGCTGACCTCAGCCGCAAGATCGAAGAGTTTCATTCGGAAGCCGATGGGTTTTACAAGTTCCACGCGCGTAGCGGGCAACTGCACGACTTAAAGAATGAGTTGGACCAGTTGAAACAGGAAAAAGACCAATTCGATACGCAGGCATCGAAACATGCCGAACTGGCGGAGACAGTCAAGCGCACAAAAGCCCTGTATGACGAAACGAGTAGGAGCCGCAGCAAACTTCAGGTGCGCAAGGATGAAATTCAGCGTCTGCTGAACGCGCGTCCCCGCCTTGCAAAATTACGTTCCCTTCGAGAGCAGATATCGCCGCTCGAAGCAATTCCCGATGCGCCGATGGGCTGGGCCGAAGAACTGCCTGCTTTGCACGAACAAGAGATTAAGCTTGTGACGCAAACCCAGTCGAATGCGGACGAGGTCAAGCGTCTGGAAACTGCTCTGGAGGCCATCACCGTTGATGACGCAGCATTGCGTCTGACGGATAAGTTGGAAGATATCGCGCCGCTCAGGGCGCGGCATATGACGGCCGAAAAGGATCTGCCTGATCGTCGCCAAAAATTGCGGGATCTCGATACCACCATCTCCCTTCACCTGCATCAGGTTGAACAGGGGGGAGAGACAAATCCGGCGCGCCTTATCCTGCCGGCATCGACAGTGGCACGCCTGCGTGAACTGATCGAGTCCCATTCAGGCATTGATGCGAAGTTGAGCACGGCGCGCGAAGAATTGTTCGAGGCGAAGGAGCGCTTGAATGAGGCCACAGCCAAGTTAGGCGATGGCGCTCAAACAGGGAATACGGGGAACGAAACGTACGTCACGACGCTCAAAGAGGCGCTTGCTGCGTTGCGGGCGAGTGATCATGCCGCCAGGCAACGTCTTGCGGAACGTGCGAGCCAAGATGCTCAGGCGAAGCTTGATGACTGTCTGGCCACCCTGACACCCTGGCGAGGGGAAGCTGACCAACTGGTTGCCATGTCCGTTCCTGGCGCGGACGCTCTCCAGCGGTGGAAGACGACTGGGCAAGCCATTGAGAAGCGGATTGATCAGCGATCCGGAGAAATTGAGCGGCTGAGGACTGAAGAAGCGCGCCTGACAACGGAGCAGGACGCCGTGAGCAGCGTGACCGGGATTGTCACCGACCAGGACGCGGCGCAGATCAGGGCGGAACGTGATCACGCATGGGCGGAACATCGAAACCGCCTCGATGCCAGTTCCGCCGAACGATTTGAGGATGCGTTGCATCGTGATGATGGGATTGTGGCCCGGCGCTTCGGCCATGTGAAGGAACTGGCCCAGCTTCATGAAACTGCCAAGGCGCTCAAGCTTGTACAGTCTGACCTCGCCCGTGCCGAGGAACTACATGCCAAGGCGCTAGCAGATGCCCAAGAGTTAATGGGCCAAATTGCGGAAGCGATCAGTGCCCTTTCGCCTGACTTGCCGTCCGATTGGACTTTGCAGCATCTTGAGGCTTGGCTGATCTGTCGGGAAAAGGCGCTGGAGGCAAGGGGAGAGCTACGAACGGCGACACGGGATTTACAGGCAGCGCAGAATGATGCCGATGCCATCAGGGAGCGTCTCACTGCTGCGTTCACCGCCCTGAAGTTGCCCTTTGCGACTGACGCCGAGGAAGCGACACTGGCCGCAACGGCCCAGACTGCGCTCGATCATGAGGCGGAATTGAAACGCCTGCGCTCAGCGTGGGAAGAGCGCGGGCGCGATGTCAGCACCCGCGAACGCGCGTTTGAGCGAGCCGAATCTGAAAAACTTGCGTGGGATGCCGACTGGAAACAAATCTGCGCGGGCTGTTGGCTGGGCGAGCGTGGTGCGGCACCGATGATTGCCGAAGTGCGAGCCATTCTCACGATGATCTCCGAATTGGAATCCGCCCTGAAAGAAAAGGCGACACTTGCTGATCGGATCGCCAAAATGAAGGAAGATCAGGCCGCGTTTCGGGATGCAGTGACTTCACTGGCGAGTGAATTGGCTATTGCTTCGCCGGAGTCCGCAGCCGTCATGGACTTGGTCCGGGAAATTGATGAGCGCATTCGCAAGGCCGAAGCCGACCGTACCGAGAAGGCCAAGGAGACGCCGCGCCTTGAAACAGCTCAGGCCACAGCGCGGAAGTTGACGGCTGACAAGCTAGCCCTTGATCGCCGTAAGCAGGAAATGACCGAGTATTTCGGGGTGTCTACGCTTGCCGAGGTATCTGCAACACTCGATCGGATCGCCATTAGAGAGGATTTGAGCGGGCAAGCTGCGGAGGAGATGCAAGAGATCCTCGATGCGTTGCGGCTTACCAGTTTTAAGGCAGCGGAATCTGCCCTCGATCGTCTGGATCAAACCGCGATGGAAACAGAACTCGCTGAGATTACGACGCAGGCCGGGGTCAAAGAGGAGGAGTGGCGCGATTCTTACGCTGCCTACAGAGATGCTGAAAAGCAGATCGAGGCCATTGGCGGTGACGCCAAAGTCGCCGAAATCGAGGAACAGCGGCGCACGGTCCTGCTGGAAATAGAGGAAGGCGTGCGGCGTTACATGCGACTGCGCACCGGTACCATTGCGACCGAACAGGCGTTGCGCCTCTACCGAGAGCAGCACCGCAGCTCCATGATGGCGCGTGCTTCCGAGGCCCTACGTACGATCAGCCGGGGCCGCTATATCAGCCTGACGACACAGCCGGATAAGGACAGCGAGGTTCTGGTCGCCATCGGCTCAGACAAGAGTTCAAAACTGGCGACGGAAATGTCTAGGGGAACGCGCTTTCAGCTCTATCTCGCCCTGCGTGTCGCAGGTTATTTCGAGTTCGCCAAAACCAGAAACGCCGTTCCTTTTATCGCCGACGACATCATGGAAACCTTCGATGATTTCCGTGCCGAAGAAGCCTTCCGCCTATTCGCGGAAATGGCGGCAACGGGACAGGTCATCTATCTCACGCACCACCAGCATCTTTGCGAAATCGCACGCCAAGTTTGCCCGACTGTAAAGGTTCACAATCTTCCAGAAGAAGCAGTCCATGAACGCCAGATCAAAGGACATGTTGATGGCGTAGAATTAGGCGGCAAACATCATGGGAGATTTTTAGAGATGGACCTAAACCGAACCCACTAATACCGGAGGTGTGGAAATGGAAACATCGTCAACACAAACTGATGCGGAAGAATGCGGCGCGCAAGTAGCCACCGTGTCGGAAAGTATCTTGATGCAGTTTTTTGATGAACTGGCGAAGGACGAGTCGCTTAGCGAGATCGCGCCAAACCTCCGAAAAACTGTTCTGGACGACGGCGTGTTCGCCGAACCTGCGATACGCGCGGCCATATTCCCCGATGCACCATGATTCGTATCGAGAATATCTATATCCACGAGTTCCGCGGTATCCGTGAACTGAAGCTCGACCTAAGGGGCCACAACTTCGCCGCCTGCGGGCCGAATGGGACGGGTAAGAGTGGCATCGTCGATGCACTCGAATTCGCTCTGACGGGCAACATCTCACGCCTCTCTGGTAGCGGCACAGGAGGCCTGTCAGTCAAGGTTCATGGCCCTCACGTTGATAGCCGAGACAAACCAGAGGCAGCATTCGTCACGCTGGACGTCAGCATCCCGGGACTCGGTGGCAAGAAGGCGACCATCCATCGCACAGTGAAGACGGCCGGAAGTCCGAAGATCACACCGCCAGACGCCGATGTCGTCGCCGCCTTTAACAGCGTCAACTTACACCCAGAATTCGTCCTCTCACGACGGGAACTGATTCGCTACGTTCTCTCCGAGCCCGGCCAGCGCGCGAAGGAGGTTCAGGCTCTGCTTCGCCTCGACGATATCGAGAAGCTGCGCGTAGTGCTGCAGAAAATTGCAAACGCTTGCAGCAAGGAATTGCCTGGCTTCGAGCGCGCCGAAGCCGATGCCAACAAGAATCTGCTGACTGCGCTGGACGCGCCACAGTTGACGAAGATGGCCGTTCTCGATGCGGTGAACCCTCGGCGTAAGACGCTCGGGCTTGCCCCTCTGACTGACCTTGAAGCCACGACTTCCCTGAAAGACGGATTGGCGACGACTGCCGCAGTAGGCGTCCCAGGGCGTGTTCCCAAGGTTCAGGCTGGTGCCGATCTATCGACACTGAAGGAAGCGTTGGAGAAGCTTGGATCGGAAGCATTCCAAAAGGTATGTGAGAAAGCAGAGGATTCCGCAGCCGGGCTTGAGAAAGACGCTGATAGCCTGGACGGCTTGTCACGGGAAGCACTGCTCAAATCGGCCATCGAACTCTACGACGGAACCGCCTGCCCGGTCTGTGACACTCCCTTCGAACCTCGTATTTTCGAGGAGCATCTGGCGGCCAAGCTCAGCCATCTCGATGCCGTCACCAAGAAGCGGGCTGCCTTGGAATCGGAGATTAAGCCGACCCTCGACACGCTGCACGCGGCAGGGACGGCCCTAGAGCAGATTCACTTTAATCGGCGTCATATCCGGCGTGTGCAAAGAGGTTTTGGAATTCTTCGGGCTCGAAGATGTCGAGGGCGCGTGCAACGGCATTCCAGAGGTCAGGAATCGAGCGGGCTGCGAGCTTTCTGAGGAAGGCTTTGATCTTGGCGAAGGCCATCTCGATCGGATTAAAATCCGGCGAATAGGGCGGAAGATAGCGCAGCGTCGCGCCGGTCTCTTCGATCGCCTCCCGGACACCGGCGACTTTATGGGCTGGAAGATTATCCATCACCACGATGTCGCCGGCCGACAGTGTCGGCGCAAGAACCTTGCGGAGGTAGGTGAGGAATGCGTCGCCATCCATTGCACCGTCCAGCAGCCACGGCGCGACGATCCCGTCGAGGCGCAGACCGGCGGTGAATGTGGTGGATTTCCAGTGGCCGTGCGGAACGGCGGCCCGGCAGCGCTCGCAGCGTTTGGATCGGCCTCGCAGCCGTGCCATCCTGGTGTTGAGCCCGCTCTCGTCGATGAAGATCAAGCGGCGTGGATCGAGGTCGAGTTGTCCCTCGAACCACGCCTGGCGTTCGGCCAGGACGTCTTCGCGCTGTTGCTCCGAAGCGTGGGCGGTCTTTTTTTCCATGTGATCCCGCGCTTCTTGAAGAACCTGTGGATCAGCGACGGGCAAGCACTCACGCCCTTTTCGGCCTTCAGGCGGTCGGCGATCTCGGCCAGGCTGATGTCTTTGTCGTCCGTTTCGATCAGCGCCAGAATGAAGGCTTCGTGCGCATCGAGCTTGGAGCCCTCGGGTTGGCCTTGGCGAGCCGGCTCGAACGTTCCTTTCGCGCGCCAGTCGCGATGCCAGGATCCCGCCGTCGACTCACCGATCGCGAACCGGCGAGCCGCTGCCCGCGTCGAAATTCCCGCTTCAATCGCCTCGATCACCCGCTTGCGCAGGTCAATGCCGTAAGCTCGAGCCATCCCTTCGCCCTCCTGATTCGGGCAAACAGGGAATCATTCGCCGACCAAAAACGCAAACCGACGACTCCGAATTCGATCAATCTGCTCTAGCGACCATGATCGGCTACGCTTCGCAGTTGTCACCGCAGGTCGATGCGACTGCGCTCAGCGATTTCAAGGCTGTCCTGATCGGTCGCTACCAACAGCTTCAGAAGCTCCTTCCGCTTGACGATACGCGCGCTGTGCTGACAAAGGCGCATGTCGTCCCCGAATTGGCGCCGACACTGGATGCACTCGCAGCCGCTATCAACGCTATCCCGGAGCCAACGAGACAGGATGCCGCGCGTGAATTTCTCGTCCTTGCCCAAGAGCGGCTTGAACAGTGCAGAGCGGCAAAACTTAAGGTCGCAGCGGCCAAGGTGCGGTCGGAACGCGCTACGAAGATTTTCACCACCTTTGGCCAGGTGACGACGGCAGCCCTTGAGAAGATCTACAAGGACGTCGAGACCGCCTTCTCAGGTTGCTACCGCAAGATCAACGAGGACGACGAAAGCGCCTTCACTGCCAAGTTGATGCCGTCGATGGGGAAGCTCGGCTTCGACGTTGACTTTTACGGCCGTGGACATTTCCCGCCGGGCGCCTATCACAGTGAAGGTCACCAGGATGGGATGGGGCTCTGCCTCTATCTGGCCCTCATGAGCCACCTGCTCGGGAAGAACTTTACCTTCGCTGTGCTGGACGACGTGTTGATGTCAGTCGATGCCGGCCACCGGCGTCAAGTCTGCACACTCCTCAAAGAGAGTTTTCCGGATACGCAGTTCATTTTCACGACACATGACGAGATCTGGCTACGGCATATGAAGTCTGAAGGCCTGATCAAAGGGCGGAACTTTGCCCACTTCCGCACTTGGACGGTTGATCTCGGCCCCACCGAATGGGATGACCGTGATGTATGGACCGAAATCGACGCCTACCTTGCCAAGGGCGATGTCAGGGGCGCGGCCGCGCTTCTGCGCCATTATCTGGAGCATTTTGCGAAGGAGGCTTGTGACCGTCTGAGAGCGAGCGTGGAATTCCGTGGCGACGCTCAATTCATGCTCGGCGATCTATTGCCAAACGCGACCAGTGCCCTTGGCGAGTTGCTGAAAAAGGCCAAGGCGGCAGCGAACTCTTGGAACCAGAAGGATATCATCGAGAAGATCGAAGTCACCGAAGCCACCTTCGGGGAGGCGAAGGTCAAGACCAACCACCAGCAATG
This sequence comes from Minwuia sp., assembly GCA_029210175.1. Classification (GTDB taxonomy): domain Bacteria; phylum Pseudomonadota; class Alphaproteobacteria; order Minwuiales; family Minwuiaceae; genus Minwuia. The sequence continues at coordinate 8,918 of JARGPL010000002.1, forward strand.
GCAGGTGAACACCGCCGTTCATTTCAACGCTTGGGCCGACCTCAAGAAGGAAGATTTCACGCCCGTCGTGGCCGCCTTCAAGGCGTTCACTGGCTCGTTCGGTTGCGCGACGTGTGGCGAAATGTATTTCGTGACACCTGATCGCGGTAGGAAAGAGGCCCTTCGCTGTGGATGCGGCGGGCTGAATCTCAACCTTCTGCAGAAGGGATCATAGCGACGCGTTGGTATCACACCGATATTTTTGGCATTCCGAGGGTATTCCAGCGTACATAAAGGCCATAAGCGTTTTCGGCGTCTCGCGCGATACTCGCTCCGTTTGTCTTGTTGAAGAACGGAGCCACCGCCATGACCCCCACCAAACTCCTGATCGGCCAGATCACTGTTGTGTTCGCCATCGTCATCCTGGGCGTGTGGGCGGCGACGCAGTGGTGTGCGGATATGCTGGGCTATCAAGCGCAGTTGGGCAACCCGTGGTTCGTGCTGTTCGGCTGGCCGGTTTATGAGCCGTGGAAGCTGTTCCAATGGTGGTATTTTTACGAAGCCTATGCGCCCGAGGTTTTCGATAAGGCCGGGATGCTGGCGGCGGGCAGCGGTTTCATGGGCTGCGCGGCGGCGGTGATCGGTTCGCTGTGGCGGGCGCGGCAGAGCCGGTTGGTGACGACATATGGTTCTTCGCGCTGGGCTTTGCCGCGCGAGGTGCGGAAGGCCGGGCTGTTTCGGTCCGCAGGCGTGTTTCTGGGGCAGTTTCAGGAAAAATACCTGCGTCATGACGGGCCGGAGCATGTCATGGCCTTTGCGCCGACGCGCTCCGGCAAGGGTGTCGGGCTGGTGGTGCCGACGCTTTTGTCGTGGACCGGCTCGGCGGTGATCCACGACATCAAAGGCGAGAACTGGCAATTGACAGCCGGCTGGCGCGCGAAGTTTTCGCATTGCCTGCTGTTCAACCCGACCGACCTACATTCCGCCCGTTACAATCCGTTGCTCGAAGTGCGCAAGGGAGCGAACGAGGTGCGCGACGTCCAGAATATTGCCGACATCCTCGTCGATCCCGAAGGCGCGCTCGAACGCCGGAACCATTGGGAGAAGACCAGCCATGCGTTGCTGGTGGGTGCGATCCTGCATGTGCTTTATGCCGAGGAAGAAAAAACGCTGGCGCGTGTGGCGACTTTTCTTTCTGACCCGACACGGTCTTTTCCAGCAACGCTGAGGCGGATGATGGAGACCAATCATCTGGGAACGGCGGAAAATCCGGAGGTGCATCCGGTGGTGGCGTCGGCGGCCCGCGAGGTGCTGAACAAATCCGAGAATGAGCGTTCAGGTGTCTTGTCCACTGCCATGTCGTTCCTTGGGCTGTATCGTGATCCCACTGTGGCGGCGGCGACATCGGCCTGTGACTGGCGCATCGCCGGTCTGATGGACGCCAAACATCCCGTCTCGCTTTATCTGGTCGTGCCGCCGTCGGATATCTCGCGCACCAAACCACTGGTGCGGTTGATCCTTAATCAGATCGGGCGGCGGTTGACCGAGCGGCTGGAGGGCGACCCGAAGAAGTCGCGCAAGCACCAGCTTTTGATGATGCTGGATGAGTTCCCCGCTTTGGGACGGCTGGATTTCTTCGAGACGGCACTGGCCTTCATGGCTGGTTACGGTATTCGCGCTTATCTCATCGCGCAGAGCCTCAATCAGATTTCCAAAGCCTATGGCGAGAATAACGCCATCCTCGATAACTGCCATGTGCGAATTGCTTTCAGCAGCAATGACGAGCGTACCGCCAAGCGGATTTCCGATGCGCTGGGCACGGCCACCGAACTGCGCGCCATGCGCAATTATGCCGGCCACCGGCTGGCGCCGTGGTTGTCACACGTCATGGTATCGCGGCAGGAAACGGCGCGGCCCTTGCTCACGCCTGGTGAGGTCATGCAGCTTCCGCCGACGGATGAGTTGGTGCTGATCTCCGGCCTCGCGCCGATCCGCGCCCAAAAGCTGCGCTATTACGAGGATGGGAATTTCACCGAACGTGTGCTGCCCGTGCCCGCATTGGCGACAAGCGACTATGCCGACAAGCCTGAAGCGCGGCCCGATGATTGGGGCAAGCAAGTGCGCAAGGCTGACACGCGGCTTGCCGCCCAAGATGATGCAAAATCGACCTCCACTGACGAAGGCGGGATGCAGCAACAGCGCCATCCGGGGCTGGGCGAGGAAATTGTTAAAACCGCCGAACCCGAGCAGGGCGAATTGCCGAACCTCTTGGATGACGATCCTGACAGCACTGCCGATAAGAAGATGATAGAGCGCGCCGCGACACCCGCGCGCGCCTATGGCGTGAATGAAGGCATGGGGCCGGACAGGGATCTGCTGGACGGGTTTTGAGTAAGATCCCGCAAGTGATCGTGCGTCGTCGTACATAAAGGATATAAGAGATTTCAGCGGCTTAGACGATCTTTGTTCTGACTTTCTATTTGTCAGGACAAGAATACATGAAGCCGCGCCACAATATTTACATCGACGAAGAGACCAGCGCCGAATTGGAGGCGCTGGCGGCAAAGCCTGGCGCATCGAAGTCGGCTATCGTCTCGGATGCCATCCGTCATTACATCCGCCATCGCGGCGCGCATCAGATCGACGAGGCGCTGAAAATCCGTCTCGATCGGGTGACGCGCGACATGGGTCTCATTCGCCGCGACCTCGATGTGCTGACCGAGAGCCTCGCCTTTTTCGTCAAGCTTTACCTCACCTTCAACGCGCATACCCCCGTGCCCGATCAAGCGGCGCAGGCGGTGGCGCGCGACCGTTTCCAGAAATTTGTCACACAGGTTGGCCGCCAGATCGCGGGCGGCAAACGCTCGCTTGGCGCCAAGGAGGGTGAGGAGCGGTCCGGCGATAGCCGGATCGAAACGTCCGGTGGACGTTTCGAAGGAACGAACGCCCGGAGCCACGCGGAGGGCCAAGAATGAGCGACACATCCGAAGAGCGCCGCCGCGCCATGCTGAAAACCGCCATGGGGCCGGTGATTGCGCAGGCTTTGGGCGACCCTGCTGTGATCGAGGTGATGGTCAATCCCGATGGCAAGCTCTGGATCGACCGGCTCGGCGAAGGCCGCATCAATATCGGCGTGCGCATCCATCCGTCCGAGACCGAACGGATCATCCGCCTGGTGGCAAGCCATGTGCGCGCCGAGGTGAATGCGGACAATCCCATCGTCAGTGCGGAACTGCCGTCTGGCGAGCGCTTCGAGGGGCTGCTGCCGCCGGTGGCGACGGGGCCGTGTTTTGCCATCCGCAAACCGGCGACGAAGATACTGAGCATCACTGATTATGTCCGTGACCGGATCATGGTGCCGATCCAAGCCGAGGCTTTGCGCAAGGCCGTTCGGGAGCGGAAGAACATTCTGGTTGCCGGTGGCACGTCTAGCGGCAAGACGACGCTGACCAACGCGCTCTTGGCCGAAATCGCCGATTGCGACGAGCGGGTGATCCTGATCGAGGATACGCGCGAGCTGCAATGCGCGGCCAAGGATTGCGTGGCGCTCAGAACCCGTGCAGGCGCAGTGTCGATGGGTGACCTGGTGCGCTCCACGCTGCGGCTCAGGCCAGACCGCATCATCGTCGGGGAAGTGCGCGGCGCGGAAGCGCTTGACATGCTCAAAGCCTGGAACACCGGCCATCCCGGCGGCATCGCCACTGTTCATGCAAATTCCGCCCGTTCGGCGCTCTATCGCATCGAACAGCTCGTGCAGGAAAGCGTCACCATCGTTCCGCGTCGCTTGATCGCTGATGCCATCGACATGGTGGTGTTCATCGCCGGGCGCGGCAGTGATCGCCGCATCGATACCATCGCCGAAGTGACGGGTCTCGATGAGCATGGCGATTACGCCGTCACAATCCTTTCCCTCCCTCAGCTTCAGCAACTCTGAAAAGGACACACCATGCGCAAGAAGCTTCGATTTCTTCTTTCTTCCGCCCTCGCGTTTGCGTTTACGGCCCCGGCCTATGCGGCCGGTTCCGGCATGCCGTGGGAAGAGCCGCTGCAACGGATATTGGAATCGGTGCAAGGCCCGGTCGCCAAGATCGTCGCGGTGATCATCATCATTCTCACCGGCCTGACACTGGCCTTTGGCGAAAGCTCGGGCGGTTTCCGGCGGCTGATCCAGATCGTCTTTGGCCTCTCCATCGCCTTCGCCGCCAGTTCGTTCTTCCTCTCCTTCTTCTCCTTTGGCGGCGGGGCACTCCTCTGATGGCCGCTATTCAAGGATTTGAAGTCCCCGTCCATCGCGCGCTAACCGAGCCGATCTTGCTCGGCGGCGCGCCGCGTGCGGTCGCCATCTTGAATGGCACGCTCGCAGCCGCCATCGGCCTCGGCCTCCAGCAATGGATCGCCGGGGTCGTGATCTTCGTTGCCGGGCATACGCTCGCCGTGTTCGCCGCCAAGCGCGATCCGGATTTCATGGCCGTGCTCGCCCGCCACCTGCGTCAACGGGGGTGGTGGCGATGCTGAACATTGGTGAATACCGTAACAAGGCCGATCGGCTTGCCGATCTTCTGCCCTGGGCGGCATTGATCGCTCCGGGTGTTGTCCTCAACAAGGACGGCAGTTTCCAGCGTAGCCTCCGCTTTCGCGGTCCTGACTTGGAAAGCGCCACAGAGGCCGAACTTGTCGGTCTCTGCGCCCGCGCCAATAATGCGCTGAAGCGTCTCGGCTCCGGCTGGGCGCTGTTTTTCGACGCAGAGCGTCTTGAGGCGCAGCATTATCCGTCATCGGAATTTCCTGACGCCGCCTCATGGCTGGTCGATGAAGAACGCAGGGCGGCTTTTGAAGGTGAGCCGGATCAGCAATCGCTCCAGTGGAGCGATTGCCCGGCGAACGCACGAGGCCAGCATTTCGAGAGCCGCTATCACCTGACGCTTCTTTATATGCCGCCGCCCGACGCGCAGGCGCGTACCGAAAATGCGCTGCTGGATCGAGGCCGGGAGGGGGGTGAGGAGCGGTCCGCCGCCAGGCGGATCGAAACGTCCGGTGGACGTTTCGAAGCGACGAACGCCCGGAGCGCAAGCGAAGGGCTGGCTGGCATTCGGAACTGGCGGCAGGAAATGGCCCGGTTCCGGGATGAGACCGAGCGGGTACTGGACCTTTTGTCCGGCTTCCTGCCCGAGATCCGCGCGCTCGATGACGCCGAGACCCTGACCTTCCTGCATGGGACGATTTCGACAAAGCGTCACCTGGTCGCTGTGCCGGAAACGCCGATGTATCTCGACGGTGTGCTGGTCGACACGCCGCTGACCGGCGGGCTGGAGCCGATGCTGGGTGAAAAGCATATCCGCACTCTGACCATCCTTGGTTTTCCCAACACGACCCGCCCCGGCGTTCTTGATGCGCTCAACCATCAGGATTTTTCCTATCGCTGGGTGACGCGGTTTATCCCGCTCGACAAGACCGCGGCGACCAAGGTTCTGACGCGCCTGCGTCGGCAGTGGTTCGCCAAGCGCAAGTCGATCACCGCAGTTTTACGTGAGGTGCTGACCAATGAGGCGGCGCCCCTGGTCGATAGCGACGCCGACAACAAGGCGCTCGACGCCGACGCTGCCTTGCAGGCGCTCGGCGGCGACCATGTCGGTTTCGGCTCTCTCACAACGACGATCACCGTGTTCGATAAGGACCGACAGGCCGCAGAGGAAAAAGCCCGCGCTATTGAGCGGATCGTCAACGGATTGGGTTTCACCTGCATCCGGGAAAGCGTCAATGCGGTCGAAGCTTGGCTCGGCTCGTTGCCCGGTCACGTCTATGCCAATGTCCGCCAGCCGCTGGTCCACACGCTGAACCTCGCCCATCTGATGCCGCTTTCGGCGGTCTGGGCCGGACCGGCGCGCAATACCCATATCGATGCACCGCCGCTTCTCTATGCCGAAACCAGTGGCGCGACACCGTTCCGCCTTTCCACCCATGTCGGCGACGTTGGGCACATGCTGATCGTCGGCCCGACCGGCGCCGGCAAGTCGGTGCTGCTGTCGCTGATCGCCATGCAGTTCCGCCGCTATGCTGGCGCGCAGGTTTACATCTTCGACAAGGGAAATTCCGCTCGCGCAGCCGTGCTGACCATGGGCGGCGAGCATCATGCGCTCGGCGCTGATGGGTCACTTGCCTTTCAGCCTCTGAGAAATATCGACGATCCCGCCACCCGAAGCTGGGCGGCGGAATGGATCGGCGCGTTGCTGACGCATGAGAAACTCACTGTCACGCCAGAGGTGAAGGAGGCCATCTGGTCGGCGCTTACAAACCTTGCCAGCGCGCCAGCGGCGGAACGCACGCTCACCGGGCTCACGGTGCTGCTGCAATCCAACCCGATCAAGGCGGCACTGCAACCCTATACGCTTGACGGTCCCTTCGGTCGGTTACTCGATGCCGCGGATGACCGGCTGGCGCTGTCGGATGTCCAGTGCTTCGAGACCGAGGAACTGATGCACCAGGCAGGTGTCGTGCTGCCCGTGCTGACCTATCTGTTCCATCGCCTCGAAGAACGGTTTGACGGGCGGCCGACGCTGCTGATTCTCGATGAAGCCTGGGTGTTTCTCGATAATCCGCTTTTCGCCGCCCGCATCCGCGAATGGCTCAAAGTGCTGCGCAAGAAGAATGTCTCGGTGATCTTCGCCACGCAGTCGCTGGCGGACATCGCGGATTCCTCGATTGCGCCGGCCATCATTGAGAGCTGCCCGCAGCGCATCTTTCTGCCCAATGACCGGGCGGTCGAGCCACAGGCGCGGGCGGCCTATGAGCGTTTCGGATTGAACGAACGCCAGATTGAGCTGATTGCCCGCGCCACGCCCAAGCGCCATTACTACCTGCAATCACGGCGCGGCAACCGGTTGTTCGAACTCGGCCTCGGCCCCATCGCCTTGGCGCTTTGCGGCGCATCCGATCCCGCAGCGCAAACTCTCATCGACGCCATCCTGGCCGAACACGGCCTTGCCGAACATGGGCCGGAGGATTTCGCCGCCCGGTTCCTCAAAGCACGCGGCCTCGATTGGGTCGCCGATCTTATCAGTCAATTCCCTCAACACGGAGAACCATCATGAAACGCGCATCCCTTGCGGCGCTCGTCGCCGCTTCACTTTCTATTCCCTTGGCCGTCCCCTTGGCCATCACCATGCCGCAGACGGCTCATGCCGCCTGGCCGGTCTTCGATGCCACGAACTATGGCCAAAATGTTCTTCAGGCCGCCCGCGCCCTGGAACAGATCAACAACCAGATTCAACAGCTCCAGAACCAGGCGACCATGTTGCAGAACATGGCGAAGAACCTTCAGCGGTTGGATTTTTCTTCGCTCGGTCAGATGCAGGGCGCGCTCAATCGCATCGATGGGCTGATGATGCAGGCGGAAGGGCTGAGCTTCGACCTGACGCAACTCGAAGGCCAGTGGCGGCAGCAATATCCCGATAGCTACGACGCTTCCATCACCGTCAGCGATATGGCGACGGCGGCGCGCGAGCGCTGGCAGAACAGCATGAACGCCTACCGCCAGACCATGCGCGTGCAATCGCAGATCGTCGAGAATGTGCAGGCCGATCAGGGGCTGCTCACCAATCTCGTCAATCAGAGCCAGGGCGCGGCGGGCGCATTGCAGGCGCAGCAGGCCGCGAACCAACTCCTCGCGCTGTCGACAAAGCAGCAGATGCAGATCCAGACGCTGATGGCCACGCATTACCGCTCGCAAGCCGAGGAAGCCGCACGCAAAGCGCAATCCGAAGAGGCCGCGCGCGAGACAACCAAGCGCTTCCTTGGTTCCGGCAAAGCCTATTGATCCGGGGAAGGCGGCGTCATGAATAATTTGGGCATCATCGACACTTTCATGGAAACCTTCAGCCAGTATATCGATTCTGGCTTCGGGCTGCTGTCGGGCGATGTCGCCTTTCTCACCTCGATCCTGATTGGCATCGATATCACGCTGGCGGGCCTGTTCTGGGCTTTGGGCGGCGAAGACAACGTTTTAGGCCGCCTTATCAAAAAGGTGCTCTATGTCGGCGTCTTCGCCTACATTCTGAACAACTTTCAGAACCTCGCCGACATTATCTACCGCTCATTCTCCGGCCTTGGCATCCAGGCCGCGCCCGGCGGCATGACCGCCGATGATCTTTTGAAGCCCGGCAAGATCGCCGCCATCGGATACGAGGCGGCCTATCCACTGCTCGAACAGGTGAGCAATCTCGTCGGCTTCCCGGAAATTTTTGGCAATGCGCTGACCGTCTTCGTGCTGCTGGTGGCGTGGTTCCTCGTCCTGATCGCCTTTTTCATTCTGGCGATCCAGCTTTTCATCACCGTGCTGGAATTCAAGCTAACGACGCTGGCCGGTTTCGTACTGGTGCCCTTCGCGCTGTGGAACAAGACGTCGTTCCTGGCCGAACGGGTGCTCGGCAATGTGATTTCCTCGGGCATCAAGGTGATGGTGCTGGCCGTCATTGCGGGCATTGGCTCGACGCTGTTTTCCACCTTTACGACCGGCCTTCAGGGGCAGGAACCGGACCTTGCCGCCGCCATGTCGCAGGTATTGGGTGCGCTGGCTTTGCTCGGTCTTGGTATTTTCGGCCCCGGCATTGCCTCGGGGCTTGTGTCCGGCGCACCGCAACTCGGGGCGGGCGCAGCGCTTGGCACAGCGGGTGCTGCCGCAGGGGCGGCGATGCTTGCCGGTGGCGCGGCCATGGCTGGTGCGCGCATAGCCGCTGGCGGCGGTCTTTCCGCGATCCGCGCCGGAACCGCCATGGGATCGGCGGCTTCCACCTCTTTCCAAATGGGCCAGGCCACCTCCGGCGCTTCGGGCATGGCTGGTGCCGCTGCCGGAATGTCTGGCGTTGCCCGTGCCGCTGGTGGGGCCGCTATGCAATCCGCACGTTCCGTCGCAGGTCGCGCGGGATCATCATTGAAACAAAGTGCTGACGCTGGCCGTCGAGGCGCATGGACATCCACTGGTGGCACGCCGACCGCCTCCATGACTGAGGTCGCCGCATCCGTCAGCCCGCAGAGCAATGCCCTGCCCGCCAACGCGCCACCTGACTGGGCCAAGCGCATCCGCTCCGAGCAGACCGCCCGCGCCAGCCGCCATGCGGTCAGCCAAGCCATCAAAGACGGCGACCGTCCCGGCAGCGGTGCCAATCCCTCCATTCATCAAAAGGACGATTGATCCATGTTCCGACGACCCCTCCAACGCTACGGGCAAACGCCCGAACCCGTCACCCCCTATCAGAAGGCCGAGCAGCTCTGGGACGAGCGTATCGGCGCAATCCGTGTGCAGGCCAAAAACTGGCGGCTCATGGCCTTCGGTTGTTTTGCTACCTCAGTAGCGCTCTCCGGCGCGCTGGTCTGGCAGTCGATGCAGAGCCGCGTTGTGCCCTATGTCATCGAGGTGGACAAGTTCGGCGAGGCGCGCGCTGTGGCGCCCGCCATCCAGAATTATCAGCCTGCCGATGCCCAGATCGCCTGGCATCTGGCCCGCTTCGTCACCCATGTCCGCGGCGCTTCCACCGATCCGGTGGTGGTGCGCCAGAACTGGCTGGCGGCTTACGACTTTGCCACCGACCGCGCCGCACTGTTCCTGAATGAATACGCCAAGAGGAACGACCCCTTCGGCCAGATCGGCACCCGCAGCGTCTCGGTGCAGGTGACCAGCGTGGTGCGAGCCTCCGACACCTCGTTTCAGGTCAAATGGACCGAGCAGGTGTTCGAGCGCGGCAGCCTTGCCAAGACTGAACGCTGGACCGCGATCCTGACGACCATCATCCAGCCGCCGCGCTCCGCCGAGCAATTGCGCAAAAACCCGCTCGGCCTGTTCGTGAGTGCCATCGACTGGTCGCGCGAACTCGACACTGCCAATCCAAAGGAACCCGCACAATGAAACACCTTCTTGTCATATCCGTATCAGCATTGGCCCTATCGGCCTGTGCCACACGGCAATTACCGCCGACGATTTCCTATGACACCGACGATTTCAAACCGGCGGCAATCGAGAAAGCACCATTGAAGCCGGTGCAGATCGTCGAGGTGCCGAAAGTGCTGCCGTTGCCTGGCCAACTCATGCCGGAACCGGGCAAGGTCGAGGAAGACATTGTTGAAAAAGACGGGCGCCCGCCGACCGAGCGTGTCGAGGACGCCAACAAGGCGGCGACGCAGGAGCCGACAAAGCACGGCTATATTAACGCCATCCAGATCTATCCCTATGCCGAAGGCGCGCTCTACCGTCTCTATGCCGCGCCGGAACGGGTCAGCGATATCGCCTTGCAACCGGGCGAAAAACTGACCTCGGTTTCGGCGGGCGACACGGTGCGCTGGGTGATCGGCGATACGCTGAGCGGCACTGGCGACAATCAGCGCACCCATGTGCTGGTCAAACCCTTCGCGCCGGGGCTGACGACCAATCTCGTCATCACTACGGATCGTCGCAGCTATCATCTGCAATTGGACAGCACCGAGAAGACCGCCATGGCGGCGATCTCCTGGACCTATGCGTCCGATCAACTGACCACGCTGCGTCGCCAGAACGCGGTGGCCGAGGCGGCGTTGCCGGTTGCCTCCAACGTGGCGCTGGAAAACATCCGCTTCCGCTACGCTATTACCGGCGACAATCCGCCCTGGAAGCCGGTGCGCGTCTTCGACGACGGCCACAAGGTCTATGTCGAATTCCCGCGCCGTATCGATCAAGGCGAGGCTCCGCCGCTGTTTGTGGTGGGTACGGACGGCGGCAGCGAACTCGTCAACTACCGCATGCGCGGCAATTACTACATCGTTGACCGCCTGTTCGCCGCCGCAGAACTCCGGCTCGGCACCAAGCCACAACAGGTCGTGCGCATCACGCGCACGGATGGAACACCTCGGAGAACCAGCATCTTTGGTGGCACAGGGGACAAAAAATGACAGAAAAACAGGACGAGAAGCTCGATCTCCGTGCCGCGCCGGGTCGCAAACTGGTGCGCTTTAAGAAAGGCGTGGTGATCGGCGGGGTTGCCATCGCATCCACCGGACTTCTGGGCGTCACCATGCTGGCGCTACAAGCACCGAACTTGCGCACCGGGCAGTCCAGCGAAGAGTTGTACAACACCGATAGGAAACCGACGCCCGACGGTCTTGCTGCGCTGCCGGGGGATTATTCGCAGATCCAGCCCAAAGCACCTGAACTGGGCCCGCCGCTGCCCGGCGATCTCGGGCGGCCGATCCTTGAACGACAGCGTCAGCTTGGCATTGCGCCGGGAGGACAGGAATTATCCGCCGCTGAACAACGCCTTGCAAGCCAAGCCATTCAGGCCAAGGAATCCGTCGTGTTTTTCCGCATCGAAAACCGGCCGCAGAAAAATGTACCAGTGGCGACCGGGCAGCCGATGCAAATGGCGGCGGCAACCGTTTCACCGGACGCCGACCGCCTGACGCTCGATCCCGAACGCGACCAGAATAACCAGCAGCGCAAGCTCGATTTCCTGAACCAGCAGGACACCGGCGGCATCTACAATCCGCATGCCCTGCAAACCCCGGCCTCGCCGCATCAGGTCATGGCGGGCAGCGTGATTGCCGCCAGCCTGATCACCGGGATCAATTCCGACCTGCCGGGCCTTGTCGTGGCGCAGGTCACCGAAAATCTCTACGACACCGTGACGGGCCAGACATTGCTCATCCCGCAGGGCGCGCGGCTGATCGGCACTTACGACAGCGTCGTCGCCTTCGGTCAATCCCGCGCGCTGCTCGTCTGGCAGAGGATCATCCTGCCGGACGGCTCCTCCATCCAGATCGACAATCTCCCCGCTACCGATGCCGCCGGTTATGCCGGGCTGGAGGATGAAGTCGATTACCACACCTGGCGGCTCCTGAAGGGCATTGCCATGGCAACGCTCCTGGGCGTTGGCACGGAACTCAGTTTCGGCAGCAATGAGAGCGATCTCGTCAGCGCCATCCGTGAATCGACTCAGCAGAACACTGCTCAGGCCGGCCAGCGCCTCACCGAAAAGAACCTCAATATCCAGCCGACCATCACCATCCGCCCCGGCTGGCCGCTGCGCGTCATTGTCCAAAAGGACATTGTATTGCGGCCCTATAGGGGCTGAAAGGATCGATCATGACCAATCTGAAACTCGCCAAACTCCCCGACCGCACGCCGACCAGGATCACCATCACGGTGAGCGCGGATCTCAATCAGGCGCTCTGCGACTATCAGAAGCTTTATGCCGCCACCTACGGCGCGGCAGAAAAAATCGCCGACCTGATCCCCTTCATGCTCGAAGCCTTCCTCGACAGCGACCGTGCCTTCGTTAAGGCGCGGAAGGAGGGCTTACCTGAGGTGGATGCCGAAAAGCGCGCCAGTCGCACTCGCTCACCCCGCATGAGTGAGGCAGAACCGGCGTCACAGTCGTCAGAAGAATGAAAGGAGGGATCAGACAGCTACCCAATCCTCGAACCGCAGCCCCTGCACACGCGCGAATTCGCGCGTGTTGTTCGTCACCAGAACGCATTCAGCGGCCAGCGCATGACCCGCAATCATGATGTCATTGCCGCCGATGGGCGTTCCCTTTGCTGCCAGATCCTGCTTGATGCGAGTGGCCTTTTCCGCAGCCGCCGCTTCCCATGGCAGGATGGTGGAGAGACGGGTGACGAAAGCATCCACCAGCCGCGCATGACGGGGCGAGGCATTGCGGCCGACCGTGCCCAGCAGCATTTCGTAATAGGTGATGACCGAGATGACGATCTGGTGCTGGCTTTCTGCCACCTCTTGCAAACGCTCAAGCACGGAGGCCGGGCGCTCACGCATGATGAACGAACAGATATTGGTGTCGAGCATATAGATGGCCGGCATCAGTGCTTCTCATCATCAAGAGAGAACCGTCCCTCTTCGATCAGGTCGGGGCGTTCGCCCAGGAAATCCGCATCCGCAGACGGTTCTTCCATGAGCGATAGCCAGTCCGGCCGGACTGGACGCAGCAGGATCGTATCGCCCTGCCGCTCGATGGTCAGTTCGGTCACCCCCTGGAACTCAAAGTCCTTGGGCAGGCGGATCGCCTGGTTGCGGTTGTTGCGAAAGATGGACACGGTGCGGGTCATGGGGCGCCTCCATAGTGAGGGAAATATGATAGCATATGCCTTGCATATGTCAATTCCCACCTCTACGCCGCAGCACGCTCAAGCGCCTCTGCATCCTCCATGAGCACCTTCATTTCCGCCGGGGGCGCGACGCACAAAGTTCTAAATGCTTCCAGGAACCCCAGCCAACTTTCAGCTCTGCCGAACCTGATCCAGGCAGCATGCGGGCAGGCACTGCGTCCTGGCCGGAAATCTTCGTACCCTGCCTTGCGCTGGATCAAGGGAAGGCGTCACGCGCCGTGACATGCTGCCAAGAGCAAATGCGGTTCCAGGGCAATCAGGAGAGAATCAATGGCTTCCATTTCATCCATCGTGCGCAAGCACATCGACGCTGCCGTGGCAGAAGCGGCAGAGACCGGCTATTCCCGCGAGGAAGTTGCCCGATCCATGCTTTCCTTCGTCACGAACATCTACAAGGAAACCCGCAGCGTGGAGGAAATTGCCGCCGAACTGCACCATGAGATCGACAATCTCGACCCGGACGCCGAACACGCATTCATGCGTCCCTGACAGGCTCGGGATCGTTTCATACCTGATGATCTGGTCCTGAGTGCTGACAGGTCAGGCAGCGTTTTCGGAATCTTCCGGCACGTCTTCATCATCTTCGGCCCGGCGTCTTGGCGATCCCTCCGGAGGGACCTTGCGGCGACGCCTGTCCGGCCCGAAATAGTCCTTGGTGCGCACGAATGGCCGGGAGTTCTCGATCACCGCAGTCAGCCGCTGCCCCAGCACGGCCACGGACAGGGGCTTTGCCAGATATTCCGTGACGCCGGCGTCACGGGCCGTTGTCACGTTCTCATGGTCGCCATAGCCTGACACCATGACGATGGGCAGATAGGGGTGAGGGCTCTTTTCGTCATGGCGGATGTAGTGCACCAGTTCGGTGCCGCTCATCCCGTCCATGCGATTGTCCAGCAGCATGATGTCGGGAATGGCATGTTTGATCCGTTTCAGCGCTTCGTTGGCTGTCTCGGCTTCCTGCACCATGCCTACGTGCAGGGCTTCCAGGATACGGACGATCAGCGCGCGCATCTGCTTGTTGTCATCGACGACCAGGATCGAGATGCTGCTGAGGTCGAGGATGTCCATTTCCAGACTCATGCCTCCGCCTCCGCATCCCAGGCATCGGGCTGGTCGGGCAATGCAGCGAGTGCATCCAGGATCGGGGTCGCATCCAGGTTTCGTCGGCGATCACCGGAATCCAGACCCTGGCCATCCCGCCGATCCGGCCCGAAGTAGGTCTTGGTCCGCACGAAGTTGCGCGGGTTCAGGATGACCTCCGACAGGCGCGTGGCGATCAGCGCGGCAGACAGCGGTTTGACGATGATGTCGTGCACCCCGGCATTGCGGGCATCAATGATGGTGCGCTTGTCGGCGTAACCCGTGACCATCAGGATCGGGACATAGGGGTTGGGACTTTCCTGACTGCGACGGACCAGCCGGGTGAAGTCCGTGCCGGAGATCGGTTCCATCCGATTGTCGATGATGACGATGTCGATGGGCTGGGCGCACAGGATCTGGAACGCATGCACCCCGTCCTCTGCCACTTGCAGGCTGCGCACACCCAGCGCCCGCAGGATCTGCACGATGATGTCGCGGATATGGCGGTTATCGTCCGCCACCATCACGTTCACCATGCTGAGATCGAGATACTTCAAGGCTTCACCCGCGCGCAGGAAACATCGCATCCGCGATCATTCGCGCATACGTGTCCAACCCTATCGGGGAAGACTTTCGCTTTGGTTAATCGTCGTCCTGGGCATGGGGGGCACCATGCGGAAGCGGCCTGGACTGGTTCACTCCCGTCCGGACCGGCTCAGCGCGGGCTGCGCTTGGCCAGTATGCGCTGCAGCGTCCGACGGTGCATGTTCAGCCGCCGGGCGGTTTCCGAGACGTTGCGTCCGCAGAGCTCATAGACCCGCTGAATGTGTTCCCAGCGCACCCGGTCGGCGGACATGGGATTTTCCGGCGGCGCAGGTTTCTCACCATCAACCGCCAGCAGGGCATTGGCCACGTCGTCGGCATCCGCTGGCTTGGCCAGATAGTCGATGGCGCCGGCCTTCACTGCCGCAACAGCGGTGGCGATGTTGCCATACCCGGTCAGCATGACCGCCCGCGCTTCCGGCCGGACCTCTTGCAGCACACTGACGATATCCAGGCCGTTGCCGTCTTCCAGACGCAGGTCAACCACGGCGAAGGCTGGCCGCATGCCGCGGACCATCGAGATGGCTTCCTCGACCGTTTCGGCGGCTTCCACATCAAAGCCCCGTTTCTCCATGGCCCGGGCCAGCCTGAGGCGGAATGCCTTGTCGTCGTCGATGATCAGCAGGGAACGGTCTTCGAGATCGTTGATGTCGAGCATCTCCACGTCGCCGTCTTTCATCATGCGCCTGCTTTCCTTCCTCGGAATTGAGGGATCGCGTTGTCCAGCCTGTCGTTCAGCTGTGCTGTCCCTGATCAATAATGCCACTTGGCCAGTGAATGGCAACGCGTGCGCCACACATGCGGTCATCTTCTATCCTGTTGCTGAAGTGCACGCGCGCACCGCTGTGACCCAGCAGGGTCGTGGCGATGAACACTCCCAACCCCATGCCGCCGCGTTCCCGACGGGTCGTTGTATAGGGTTCGCCCAGGGTTTTCAGCACTTCCACCGGGAACCCCGGGCCGTCATCGTCCAGCATGATGGTGATCTCCGGTGCGTCCCAGTAAATGCTCAGCTTGACCTCGTTGACCGCATAGTCGGCAGCGTTCTCGGTCAGGTTGGCGAGCCCGTGAAGGACTTCCGGACTGCGCGGCACCTCTGGCGGGTGGCCGGTCTGCGGGATGACCTTGATCCGGACCGGTCCCACGTCATAGGGCTCCACCGCAGCTTCGACCAGGCCAACGATGGTCGTCTTGCGGAACTGGTCGTCGCCATCGCCGGGCCGTCGCGAAAGCTCTGCCAGAATGTCCCGGCACCGCTCTGTCTGGCTGACCAGCAGTTCCATGTCCTCCGTCAGCGGGCTGCCAGGCTCGATCTCGCGGCTGAGTTCCTTGGCCACCAGATGAATGGTCCCGAGCGGGGTCCCGAGCTCATGCGCTGCAGCGGCCGCAATGCCGCCAACCGCGCTCAGTTGCTGTTCACGCGACAGCGCGAGTTGCGTCGCACTCAATGCTTCCGACATGCGCTTGGTCTCGAACGCCAGCCGCCCGGCGTAGGCGGACATGAAGACGATGCCAAGCGCCAGCGCCATCCAGATCGCGCCGACGTAGAGCGCCGGAAAGTCGAGACCTGTCGATGTCCAGGGCAGGGGCAGGTACCAGAATGCCAGCAGGCTGGTGAAGATCAGAGCCAGCAGGCCCAGGGCCGCCGTGCTCAGGACAGACAGGATGGTGGCAGAGATCGTGACCGGAACCAGGATCAGGATGACGAACGGATTGGTCAGGCCGCCGGTCATGTAGAGCAGGGCCGCCAGCTGCAGCAGGTCATAGGCAAGAAACAGCGCCGCCCCCCGGTCCGACAGGCGGGCGGTGACCGGATATTGCACCGCCAGCACGACGTTCAGGATCGCGGATGCAAGGATGGTCAGCAGGCAGGGCAGGAACGGGAACTCGAAGTCCAGCCCGAAACGGATCAGCAGGACCGAGAAGCTCTGGCCGATGACCGCAATCCATCGGATCAGGACCAGTGTCTGCAGACGCACCCGACCGGAGCCGCTGGTCCCCGGGTGGGTGCCTGCGACGAACAGGTCCTGTATCGCCGTATGTCGGTCATTCATCAGGCTTTTCCGGTGCCATGCCCGTTGCTTGGCCGGAAGATACCCGGTTTCGGCGCGCCCGCAATCAGCCTTTCATGAAACTGCCATGCAGGCCGAGTGGCAGGGCATAGGGCAGGGTCGCCACAGCCACGGGGCCTGAGGCGAGATCGCTGGCATCGAAGATCTTCAGGCGTGTTCTCGAAACGCCGAAATCAAGCACGGTCTGCAGCACCCAGCCGGTGCCGTCGTTCCCGGCTGTGGCCGGGACGAAAACCGCTTCCTCCGCAATCTCCCGCGCGTCATGCACGAAGGCATCGACCCGCCCGCTGTCCTGATTGACCATCGCGGTCGTGGTGAAATACGGATGCGCGGCACCGGCGTCCGGGTCTGCCAGCAGCATCACGGCATGATCCGTCCGCTGCCCCATCCGCGCCGGATGGACGCGGGGAAATTCCACGGCGGGGCCATCGATCAGCGCAGCGCCGCTGAAGGTGCCGGCCACTGTATCGATCCTGGCCTGGTCATAGCTGGCGCTGCTGCCCGTCGGTGCCTCTCCGTTCATGACCTGTCTGAAGCCTTCCGTCGTGGCGGATGGATCGACATAGCGGCAGTAATCGAAACGTATGACGCCTGACCCGTCCTCCCAGGCATTTCCGAAGTGGAAGGTCCAGAAGGGGGGCAGATCGACAGTCTGCTGACGTGCCAGGTCGTTCTTGTCGATGATCAGCGCCTGGCCGCCCTTCTCCGGTTGCCATCTGTGGTGTTCCAGAAAGGTGCCGGATACGCTGCGGTCATAGCGCCAGGGTGTCAGGATGAAGACGATATGACGGTCGGTGATCATGAAATCGTGCAGCATGGGCGTGTCAGGCGCATCGATCAGATGAGCGGTATGCAGGCGCCCGTCCGGCCTGATCCGATAGAGCAGGATCTTGCCGAGGTAACCGGCGTAACCGAAACTCCATAGGGAGCCGTCGCTGTCGAGGCGCGGGTGGGCGCTGAACGGCAGACCGCTCGTCTTCGGCGACAGGGCAAGGAACGATCGGAATCCCAGGGTCACCGGGTCGAGTTCGATGGCGGAGCCACCTTCCCAGAGTGCAAGCAGCCTGCCCGCGTGGCGAATGATGTTGATGTTGCCGGTATTCATTGCATCCGGCTTTTGCTGGATGCCGGACCCATCGACATCCGTATCGAAGGCGTCGAACAGCGGTTTCACCGCTGCCTGCTCCGCGCGCCATTTCGGCGTGTCGATGATGCGCCCGTCATGGCGTACTTCGCCGTCCTTCAGCCGAAACCTGTGAACCAGTCCGTCGCCATCGAACCAGTGGCGGTAGCGATGGCCGAAAACCACGTGGCCGCCGGGGCCGTTGCGCATGAAATCGCCGTCCAGGCTTGCCGGAATGCGGCCCTCGACCTGAATCTCGTCCGGTCCGGCGGCACAGGTCGGGGCATCCATCGCATCCCAGCCAAGCAGCCATGGCCTTTCCCTGAGGCCGATCTTGAAATTCAGCGACCGGCGCCGCATCGCATTGGCATCGGCCAGCGCGGCTGCTGATGTGCCTGCCAGGCCAAGACCGGCAATGGCGAGTGATGTCATGAAGGTTCGGCGGTCAATCATGCTGCGGTGCCTCAATAGGAAAGTCGGGCCTGGGTGCGTGCCTGCCCCTCTGTCGGGACCATGATCGCGGCATCATCGAATGACGGCGCACTGAAGGTGGCGGTTGCGCCTTCACTGAATGCAATCCCTTCCAGCGGGATGCCCAGCAGGTTCGTATCCAGTTCACCGTTTGCATTCTGGTCATGGTAGATGGCCACGGCGTAGCGGCCGCCAGGCAAGCCACCAAAGATGAAGGTCAGATCACCCGGCCCGGCCTTCCGGAACATGGCGGCATGCTCCTCACCGGCCTTCAGGAATGTCGATGCCTCGTGATACAGCGCAATGCGGATCGCACCCGCGTCATCGCGGACACCGGTGACGGAGACCTGCAGGTCACCTGCGGTCGCGGTCTGGCCGACTGCCATGGTCAATACCGTGCAGGCAAGCGTGAAGGTCATGCGTCTTGGCGTGTGGCGTGCCTTGCCGGAAAATCGGTTGATCATGGGCTGGTGTCCTCGTTGCGTTGGCTGTACGTCTTTGGTCCTGTTCATCTCACCCGGTGCCGTTCAGAAGGGAAGCCAGACCTTCGGCAATTGCGCCCGGGCTTCGTGAAGTAGGGCATTGTGCATTTCGCGCTGCGTGAAAACAGCCGTGTGATCGGCCTGCTGCTGGAGACCGCTGCCGTTGGCAGTGTCTGGCTGGTGGCTGTCACGGTCGGTCCGTACGGCACCTTCGATCAACTGACGACGGTTGAACGGATGCAGTACTGGGGCATGAGCATCGTGCTCAACTGGATCCAGATCCGGCTCGTCCACATGGCGCTCGACCGGGCGTTTGCCTGCACCCGGTTCTGGGTGCCGGTATTGCTGGCCTGCTGTCTGGCGTCCGTCCCTGGAACTTTCGAGGTGATGTGGCTGGAAGACCGGTTCCGACCGGAACTGAAACACGACCTGACTTTCGCGACGCTTTATCCGCAGGTGCTGCTGCTGTCGCTCGCCGTCACTGTGCCCATGGTCCATTACTTCACTGGTCGGCGAAAGGTGATCGACCTGAAAGAAGCCGCGGTACAGCAGGATTCGGAGAGTTCGGCAGCAACGGCTGCGCCTGGCGCACTGACCGGTCCGCCATTCCTGCAGCGCATTCCCATCCGCCTGGGGCGTGATCTGCTTTGCCTTCAGGCCGAAGACCACTATGTGCGGGTTCACACGGCCTTGGGGGATGACCTGATCCTGCATCGCTTCTCTGATTGCGTGCAGGAACTGGATGGTATCGAGGGCTTGCGCGTGCATCGGTCGTGGTGGATCGCGCGTGCCGCCGTTGCAGATGTTGCGCGACGGGATCGAAAGACCTGGTTGCTTCTGACCAATGGGTTGGAAGTGCCGGTCAGCCGCACCTACATGGCGGCAGTGAAGGAGGCGGGCTGGTCGTGACAATCGACAACGATGCGGCGGACAGGCCGTTCTGGGAAACCACGCGTCTGGAGGACATGACGCCGAAGCAGTGGGAATCCCTGTGCGATGGCTGTGGCAAGTGCTGCCTCTACAAGCTGGAAGACATCGATACCGGCGACATTGTGTTCACGGACGTGGCCTGTCGGCTGCTGGATTCGGAAACCTGCAAGTGCAGCGACTACGCGAACCGCTCGACAGTCGTGCCCGATTGCCTCACGCTGGACACCGACAACATCGGCAAGCTGCGCTGGATGCCATCAACCTGCGCCTACCGGCTGTTGTACGAGGGCAAGCCGCTGGAAGACTGGCACCCCCTGGTCAGTGGCACGCCGGAGAGCGTGCACTGGGCAGGTATTTCAATCCGGGGGCGCAGCATCTCGGAAGATGATGCTGATGAGGACCTGGAGAACCACGCGCTGGAGGGGGAACCCTGATGCAGTCACTGGCGGTTTCGGGTGTCTGGGCAGCGGCGGTCACGCCGTTCAATTCGGACATGAGTGTCGATCTGGGCGCCCTGCATGCGCATGTCGACTGGTTGCTCGCCAATGGTTGCGACGGGGTCGCGCTGTTGGGCACCACGGGTGAGGCCGCGTCCATCGGCATCAACGAACGGCTGGCACTGATCGAGGATGTGGCCGGTCACTGGCCGTCGGAGCGGGTGCTGGTCGGCGTCGGATCAACGGCAATCCCCGATACGGTCACCATGATCCGTGCGGCGCAGGACCACGAAATGTCGAACGTGCTGATGCTGCCACCGTTCTATTTCAAGGGCGTCAGCGACGAAGGGCTCTATCGGGTCTGGTCCGAGGTTCTTCGGCGTGTCGGGCAGGGGCCGTTGCACATTCACGTTTACGATTTTCCGGCTTTCGTCGGGTTCCCGCTTTCGGCCGAGTTGCAGGCCCGCCTGCACCGGGATTTCCCCGATCGCATCGTCGGCATGAAGGATTCGTCAGGCAACTTCGACAAGATGGTGGAGGTCATCGAGGCGGCGCCCGGGTTCCGTGTCTATGCAGGCACCGAGGCGTTGCTGCTGGATATCCTGAAAGCGGGTGGTGCCGGCTGCATCTCCGCAACGGCCAATGTCACGGCCCCTGCTGCGGCTGAGGTCTGGCGGTGCTGGCAGGCGGACGATATTGCCGGGGCGGAGAAGGCACAGGAACGCCTGACGGCGCTGCGCACTGCCTTGCAGGCTTTCGGCATGGTGCCGGGCATGAAGGCGCTGCTGCATCGTGCGTTCCCGGAACGGGTGGGTCCGGCGATCCGGCCACCGTTGCTGGCGTTGTCGGCCGAGGAACGGGACCGTCTGTTCGCGACGATGGATGCCGCGGGTCTGAATCTGGGCTGACGCTGGATCGATGCGGGTCAGGCGACCTTGCGGTTGGCGTTCGCTTCGGAAAGCCGCTGGTCGACAAGACGACCCTGGAACAGCGACAGGCCGACAGAGCGACCGAATTCGAAGGCGTCTTCCGAATCGCAACGGCAAAGGATGACGCGGGACGTTCCCGTTCGCCGGATCGCGTCGACCAGTTCCTTGCGCCGATCCGGGCCGCCATCTTCCAGCGCATCCGCCGACCAGATCAGTTTCTGCATGTCCAGGCCCAGCTTCTGCTTGTCGATCAGCGGGAATGTCAGGTGGGTCAGCCCGTCGACACACATGCGATAGCCACGGTTGCGCACGAAATCGCGGGCAAACATGAAACTGCCGACGTCGGCAAACAGGTCGCTTGGCTGCACTTCCAGAACGATGGTCTTTCGGGTCAGGGCACGCAGCCGCTGATCGAATTCCAGGAACTCGGGTGACAGGATCGTGCCGATGTTGATGTTGATCGACGTCGACAACGGGACCGCGCTCTCGATTTCCGGCAGAGCCTTCAGGATGCGCAGGTCCAGATACTGGGTCAGGTACGAGAACAGGTAGGTATTGGCCGTCAGATTGACTTCCGGCATGACCATGCGGTTCAGGTCACCAATGGATACGAACAGTTCATTGAACACGGGCCGCAGGGTGCCGTCCGGTGCCATGGCGCAGATCGGCTGGCGACGCATCAGGGACGAGATATCCATCGACGCGATCTGTTCGACAAGGCGACCCAGATGTTGGGGGCGCATGGGTGTCTTGGGGGTTGCGCTGGCCTTGCGCGCCTTGCGCAGTTCGCTCTGGCGTTCCCGATTGATCTCTGCCTGCTGCTTCATGGACCCGGCGAGTGCGAGGAATGCGTCATATTCCTCGTCCAGGTCGTACCAGGTGCAGAAACGACCCGTATCCTGGGTGTCGTCGTGGGTCAGCGGGTCTTCGTTGAAGAGGTAGCGCAGCCGCGACACGACCTCGTCGATCTCCGACGGTGTGGCGCCACGTGCGATGAAGACAAGATCGTTGTTCGACATCATGAACAACTGCCCGTCGAAGCGCTTGGCCAGCAGTTCGAAACTGTTCATGGCGATGCGCATGTGGTGCGCGCGCCGGTAATGCGCGCCCAACCGCGAAAGGTGGATATGCACGGCTATCCGGTCCTCGGTATGGCGGGCAAGCCGCTCCGCGAAGTCCAGAAGCCTGATTTCCTGATCAGTCCGCGCCTTCATCAACCCTCTTTCCGCCTGGTGGGTATTTTCCCCTGAGGTTCAGCAAACCGCAGACTGTCATGGCAGGCTTTAAAACTGGTTAACCGACACGCCTGGCCATGAGAGGGGATTGACCTGCGGCGCGGCTTGGCTGATGCCTGTAGATCAAATCAGATTTCGGAGGCATGTGGCCTGATGCGAGTCCTGTTCCTGCACAACAATTTTCCGGCCCAGTATCGCCATGTCGCGACCAGCCTGGCGCAGGAAGGCGGCCATCAGCTGGTTTTCGGCACCCAGGCCAAGAACGGCGAGATTCCCGGTGTGACCAAGGCTTTCTACAAGCCAGCCAGGGAGGTGAAGGCCGAAACCCACCACTACGTCCGCAATCTGGAAAGCGCCGTGCTGAACGGCCAGTCTGTCTACCGCATGTGCATGGATCTGAAACGGCAGGGGTTTCAGCCGGACCTGGTCTGCGGCCATTCAGGCTGGGGACCGACGCTTTATGTGAAGGACGCTTTCCCGAACACGCGCGTCCTGAGCTATTTCGAGTGGTTCTATCACGCACATGGATCGGACGCGGACTATCTGCCCGAAAGCGAGATCTCGGCGGATGACGAATGCCGTATCCGGACCCGCAACGCCGCCATCCTGCTGGATCTGGCCAATTGTGACTGGGGCCTTTGCCCGACGCTGTTTCAGCGTGACCAGTTCCCGAAGATTTTCCACAACAAGCTGACGGCGCTGCACGACGGCGTGGATACCGATTTCTTCAAGCCGGACCCTGAAGCCAGAATGAAGGTCGGTGACCTGGATCTGAGCGGCGCCAAGGAGATCGTGACCTACGCGACCCGGGGAATGGAGCCGTACCGCGGGTTCCCTCAGTTCGTGGAAGCGGTGGCCCGCCTGCAGAAGGAACGGCCCGACATGCATGCCGTCATCGTCGGGCAGGACCGGGTGGCCTATGGCCGAAAGCTGCCGGACGGCCGGACGTTCAAGCAGAAGATGCTGGAGGAGCTTGAACTGGACATGAGCCGGGTGCATTTCACCGGCCTCCTGCCCTATGGCGATTATCTGAAGGTGCTGCAGGCCAGCCACGCGCATGTCTACATGACCGTGCCTTTCGTGCTTTCATGGTCCCTGATCGAAAGCATGGCTGCCGGTTGCCTGATCATCTCCTCCGACACCGAGCCGGTGCGGGAGGTCATTCGCGATGGCAAGCAGGGGCTGCTGGTCGATTTCTTTGACGTGGAAGGACTGGCGAACCGCGTGGCAGAGGCTCTGGACAACCGCGAGAAGCTGAAACCGCTGCAGGTCGCTGCGCGTGAAGTCGTGCTGAAGAACTATGCCCTGAAAGACACGCTGCCGAAGCACGTACGGCTGCTGAAGGCCGTGGCAGAGGGCAATCTGCCCCCGGTGCTTGTGCCGCCGAAACCGGTTGCGCGCCCCGGTCGCCGCCGCCGCTGACCATGTCTCGACGACGGAGTCCCAATTTTGCGAGTCCGACAGGTGCCGTGCTGGTCGATGCGCCGGCGGACCTGCTGGATCTGACCCGCGCCCAGGCACCCGACTGGCCGGATGGTGATGCGGCTGTGGCGGGCACGACTGTCCTTGCCAAGGTCGAACCGGACGGCTCCGCACGGTTCAGCGCCAGCACCTATGACGCACCGGATGTTGTCCTGCCCCCTGGCCTGCTGGCCGCGAACGGGCTGATCGGCACGATCATCGGGGCCTTTGTCGCGGCTGACCCGGACTGGATCTGCCTGCATGCGGCGGCGGTTCACCTGTCCGATGGCGGGCTGACAGTTCTTTTGGGTGACACGATGGCGGGGAAGAGCACGCTGGCGACAGCGCTTGCTGCGCTGGGGCAGCGGCTCTGGTGTGATGATCGCCTGCCGCTTGCCGCAACGGGTGATGGTCTGGCCCTGGGGCTGCGCCCGAAGCTGCGGCTGCCATTGCCCGGCAGCGCGCCGCAGGCGGTGCGTGATCTTGTGGCGAACCGCGGCACGGCGCAGGAAGGCGACATGGTCTACCTTGATCTTTCGGCCAATGGTCAGGCGGCATTCGGTGCGCGGCTGCCGGTCACCCGGCTGATCGTGCTGGATCGGGCTTTGGCACATGGGGCGCCGGACCTGGCCACCGTTCCTGTCGCAACCATGGTGAAGCATCTCGTGCCGGTGACATTTGCCCCGCATCTGGATCCCATGGCCCGTCTGATGCGTCTGCGGGCCTTGGCCGAGGCCTGCAGTTGCGAAACCTTGAGCTATGGCGACAGCTTTGCAGCGGCCACGTTCCTGCAGGAAAGTACCGCGCCATGACCACATTCAGGCGTGCTGACGGGGTGTCGGAAAACCCGATGGACGACGACCTTTTTCTGGTCGCGCCGGGCAGTGGGGAGATCGTGCATCTCGATCAGATGGCGGCAGCCGTCTGGCGGCTGCTCGAAACACCCTGCAGCCAGACGGAGATGATCGCCGTGTTTGTCGAGGCTTTCCCGGAAATGCCGGCAGATACCGTGTCAGCCGACTTGCAGACCGCCCTCCAGACGCTGATCGCCGCCGAACTCGTGCAGGAGTGCGACGGCGAACCAGGCTGAATTGTCGTGCAGGTCAGGCGGCGGCTTCGGCCTCTTCCGGGTCGCGCAAGACATAGCCGCGGCCCCAGACGGTTTCGATGTAATGGTCGCCACCGGTCGCTGCGGCCAGTTTCTTGCGCAGCTTGCAGATGAAGACATCGATGATCTTCAGTTCCGGCTCGTCCATCCCGCCGTAGAGATGATTGAGGAACATTTCCTTCGTCAGCGTCGTGCCCTTGCGCAACGAAAGCAGTTCCAGCATCGCGTATTCCTTGCCGGTCAGATGGATGCGCTGAGCATCCACCTCAACGGACTTGGTGTCCAGATTGACCACCAGCTTGCCGGTGCGGATGATCGACTGGGCATGGCCCTTGGACCGGCGAACGATGGCATGCACGCGGGCCACCAGTTCCTCACGCTTGAACGGCTTGGTCAGGTAGTCATCGGCACCGAAGCCCAGACCCTTAACGATATCGCCCACGTCCATCATGCTGGACAGGATCAGGACCGGGGTTGAAACCTTGGAAAGGCGCAGCTTCTTCAGCACGTCATAGCCGTGCATGTCGGGCAGGTTCAGATCCAGCAGGATGATGTCGTAATCATACAGCTTGCCCAGATCCAGGCCCTCTTCGCCGAGGTCGGTGGAATAGACATTGAAGCCATCGGACGAGAGCATGGTTTCGATTCCGCGCGACATGGCCATGTCATCTTCGATCAACAGTACTCTCATCTCGCTGGTTCCTTCTCGTGCCCGCATTAACGCGCTTTGAAGCATAATGATCCGTTAATGCTAACGAATGGTTAACGGCGTTAATACTTATTGCTGTCCTGATTTGTGACTCGTGCCTCGATTGAGTTCCCGCCTTCGCAAGTCGCGTTCCAGTTTCCTGCAAGACTTCGTTCACGATCCATCTGCCAGGCTGAGGGACGCTGGCTACCCCCGTGCATCATTTTTTGTCATTCAAGGGATGACAGAAGGAAATCGCGGGCGCAGAATTTGAATCGACAGGGCCGGGCGCTCCTTTGTCGCCTGGTCCTACCTAACCGCAAACGGAAGGGAGAACCTCATGACATCCAAACCAACTCTTGATCAGCTGAAGCGTCGCCATGCGGACCTGGAGGCAAAGATTGCCGCCGAAGAGTCCCGTCCTGCACCTGATGAAGCCCGTGTTGCCAAGTGGAAGAAAGAGAAGCTCTCGCTGAAGGATTCGATGCTGGTCAGCTACGCAGCCTGACCTGCAGGATTCCTGAACATCAACGAAACCCCTGACGATAGAGGGCCCTGCCATGCGCGGCGGGGTCCTTTTGTTTTTCCGGGCACCCCGGCAGACCGGGTGTGCTGTCCGACAGCGCCATGAATCATTCAGGTTTGTCGTCCGGTGGCGCGCGCATCGCGCTCATTACCGCGCTGATCAGTTCCGGCGGCACATCCTGCGGCAAGGGAGCGTCGTCCGTCTCGAACAGGCGTTTGCCAAGCTGGATGCTGCGTTCATAGGACCGGTAGGACCCGCGGCACAGACCGCACATGCTCAGATGCCTCTCGAAACGCCGCCGGTTCGCTTCCGGCAGATTGCCTTCGTGATAGTCCATGAGAAAACTCTCGAAGGTGCCGCAGTCGATCAGGCCCGGATAGGTGCGGTATACCCAACCCGCAAAGTGATGTCGCCAGCCGTCGCGGTCAGCCATGTGACCGCGCATGATGCGCATCAGAACCAGCAATATCGGATCCCGGCTCATATCTGACCTGCCGCCATCAGGGGGGCCAGATGCTTGCGCAGGGCAGAGCGGGCGCGGTGAATGCGAACCTTGGCGGTATTCTGGGTAACGTCCAGGCGATCCGCCACCTCGCCGATGCTCATCTCCTCAATGTCGCGCAGCAGAAGGACGGTTCGGTGGCTGTCGGGCAGGGCGGCAATGGCCGATGTCACCGCCGCGCGGGCGTCGGCACGCTGCAGCATGATCTCCGCACTGTCATCACTGACCACGAACCGATCATTCAGAAATCCGGCATCATCGAAGTCCGGCAACAGGTCGTCGATCGAAACCTCGTTGCGGCTGCCCCGGCGGCGGAGGTGTTCCAGCGCGCAATTGACCGCGATCCTGTGCAGCCATGTGGTGACATTGGACCGGCCCTCGAAGGTGTCAAAGGCATTGACGGCCTTGATCATGGCCTCCTGCGCACAATCCATGGCCTCGTCCTGACTACCGACATAGTGCATGGCGACACCGGTCAGGCGTGTCATGGCGATACGGGCGACCCGTTCCTGATCCGCTTCCGATACCGCACCCAGTGCCGCAGCAAGCCCGTTGATGCGGCGGGTCGTACCCATGGGGTCTTCTGCCTGCGCCAGGCAATGCCTCCATGGGGATCCGGTCCAGCGCATGGCGTGCCTTTCGGGCGGTGAAGTGTGGGCAGGCTAACTTCGGGCGAGCGACATTTTCCCCAAGCAGCATCTTGCCTGTGCGCAACCGTGTCAAATTCTGACATTGCTGTCTGTGCATGACGGCTTTGTGATCGCAGGCGGGGTAACCGGATGTGTCGCCGATGCGTCACATGGGCTGCACAGGGACACAAAGGGGTTGCGCGATGTCGGATCTGGAATTCATACCGGTGGCCAAGGCCCCGCGCTGGCTGGCACCGCTCTATCGCCAGCTTGTGACCTTGCGGGACACGATCACGGGTGTCGGCTGGCCTGTGCTCGACCTCGTCCTGCGGATCTGGATCGGCCAGACGTTCCTGCTGTCGGGCCTGCTGAAGGTCGCGGACTGGGACAATGCGCTGTTTCTGGCGACCAACGAATATCCGGTCAGCTGGCTCGCGCCCGGTATCGCCGCCTTCCTCGGGGCTGCCATCGAGATCGTGGGTGGAGCTGCGTTGATCGCTGGACTGGGCACGCGACTGGTGGCCTTGCCGATGGCAGTCCTGAGTCTGGTTATTCAGACGGTCTACCTGGAGCTCAATGTCCACATCTTCTGGGCCCTGGTGCTGGGCTGGTATGTGGTTGCGGGGGCCGGTCCGATTGCGCTGGATCGCCTGCTGGGGCGCGGGTTCGCAACCCTGCCGCTGCCGCTGGTGGCAACGCTGTCGCGGCTCTGGCAGTGGTCAGACCAGTATCTTGCGCCGGCCTGGCTGCTGCTGTTGCGGGGCTGGATCGCATGGATATTCTTTGCCTCCGGTCTGACCAAGATCGATGATTTCGAGAACACGGTACTGCTGTTCCAGTACGAATATGCGGTGCCGGTGATTTCCCCGGTGCTGGCCGCCTACCTTGCCGCGTTCTTTGAACTGGCGGCGCCGGTGGCGCTCTTCATCGGCTTTCTTGCCCGGCTGTCGACGCTGCCGCTGATTGTCATGACGCTGGTCATACAGCTGACCTATCTGGACCATGCCGATCATTTCTGGTGGATGGCGATCCTTGGCCTGGTTGCACTGCGCGGCCCTGGTCCGCTGTCACTGGATGCCGTGCTGGAACGGTTGCTGGTGGCGCGATATCCGGCAGCGCTGCAGCCTGCGCGCTGGGATGATGAGGGCCTGCCGCACATCGTCGTTGTCGGGGCCGGCTTTGGTGGCGTGGCCGCGGTGCAGGGATTGAAGCACACGCCCTGCCGCATCACCCTGATCGACCGGCGCAACTACCACCTGTTCCAGCCGTTGCTGTACCAGGTTGCCACTGCCGGGCTTTCGCCGGCTGACATTGCCAGCCCGATCCGGGAGATTTTTCGCGATCAGCCCAATGTACGGGTGCTGATGGGCCGGGTCAGCGGTGTCGACCGGACCGGACGGCAGGTGATCCTTGGTACCAGCCGGATTGCCTATGACCAGCTCGTCCTCGCCACGGGTGCGCGTCACGCCTACTTCGGCAAGGATGAATGGGAGGAGTTTGCCCCCGGCCTGAAGAAGATCCCCGACGCGACGGAGATTCGTGCCCGAATCCTGAGCGCGTTTGAATCGGCTGAGGAGTGCGATGATCCGGTGGAGCGCGCGGCCTGGATGACGTTCGTCATCGTCGGCGGTGGCCCGACGGGGGTTGAACTTGCCGGGGCGATTGCCGAACTGGCGCATCACGGCATGCGGGGGGAGTTCCGCAGCGCCGACCCGGCCAATGCGCGGGTCATCCTGGTGCAGAGTGCAGACCGGCTGTTGCCGCCGTTCCCGCCAGAACTGTCGCAGAAGACCATGGAATCACTTGAGAGGCTGGGTGTCGAAGTTCGTCTGAAATCCCGCGTTACCGGTATCGACGCGGATGGCGTGACGGTTGGCGACGAACGTCTGGCGGCGAAGACAGCGCTCTGGGCAGCGGGGGTCATGGCGTCGCCGGCCGCCAAGTGGCTGGATGTGGCGCACGACCGGGCCGGTCGTGCGATCGTTGATGACCACCTGAGCGTACCCGGCCATCCCGAACTGTTCGTCGTCGGCGACACGGCAGCCAGCAATGGCTGGGATGGCAATCCGGTTCCCGGGCTGGCCCCGGCAGCCAAGCAGGGTGGTGCACATGTGGCCAAGGTCATTCATTCCCGCCTGACCCGTGCCAGAAAGCCCGCCGAGTTCCGCTATCGCCATGCGGGCAACCTTGCCACCATTGGCCGCGCGTCCGCCGTTGCCGACCTGGGCAAGCTGAAGATTTCCGGGCCGATTGCCTGGTGGTTCTGGGGCGTGGTGCACGTGATGTTCCTCAGCTCCAAGCGTGACCAGCTTTCCGTGGCGCTGGAATGGGGCTGGGCTTACCTGACGTTCCGTCGCTCCACCCGCCTGATCGACGACCGGACCGGGCCGGAGGGTTGAGGGCTGTTTCCCGGTTGATCGATCGTCATCACCCGCTGACAATGCCGAGGCATGGCAAGGGGAGGCGACGAGATGGCTGACGAGACCGGGACAGAGGCAATGCCCGATACATTGACCCAGCGCATTGGTGTGCTGGCACGGCGGGAAACCGAAGCGCGGGTGGTCGCGCCTGTGGTGGAAGCGCTGGCAGAAGCCTTCGGGCGCGAAGAGGTGCTGTCCATCGTTCGCGACACGATCGTGAAGATTGCGCAGGAACAGGGCGGTGAGCTGGCCGAGGCGATGGGTGGCAACGACTCGGAAACATTCATGGACTCCATGAAGTACTGGCGCCAGGACGGCGCGCTCGAGATCGATGTGCTGGAACAGAACGATGCGACACTCAGCTTCAACGTCACCCGCTGTCGCTATGCGGAGATGTATCGCGCGCTGGGCATTCCGGAACTTGGTGCCATCCTGTCATGCAATCGCGACTACGCGCTGATGGAAGGCTTCAACCCGGATGCGGAACTGACCCGGACCCAGACCATCCTGTCCGGTGCCGGTCATTGTGACTTCCGCTTCCGCTTCCGCTTCGGCCCGGAAAACGGTGACGACTGACTGGTATCGGTGAATTCTCGCGCAGCCGCGACTGCAGGATGATGGGTGGCCCGAATGCATTTGCCAGATCCATGGCGGCTTCGTCGGTCGGGTTGATGCGCAGTTGCGGCAGGTTCGTGCGATGCGCGGCGGCCATGGATGCCCAGCACGGGCAGGGTGACGGGCGTGTGGTTGGAGAGCAGGCTGAAGGGCAGATCGACAGTCCGGCGCGTGCCGGACTCGATGCTTTCCTTCCCGAGAAGGAACGGTGCGCGCCGGACAGCCATCAGTGGCGTTTACCCTTGGTATGTGTTCGACCGGGTCGGGCGTTCTTCTCGATGAATTCGATGATCTTGCCGGCCACGTCAACGCCTGTCGCCTTCTCTACCCCTTCCAGCCTGGGTGAGGAATCGACTTCCATGACCACGGGACCATCGTTCGAGCGCAGCAGATCGGCGGGATCGGATGTCCGATGGGCAAACACCGTTGTCGGCAGGCCAATGCCCTCGCGCGACCGCAACTGCGTGCTGCTATTCAGCGGCTTCATCAAGCTCATCATTGTCGGCACCCCCTTCGGGAAATGCCAGGGGGCCGGCGACCGCAACAAGGCTGGCTTCATTGACGCGCCGATAGCTTGAAAAGGTGCGCTGGCTGACGACGACCCAGAAGCCTTCCATGTCATGCAGGACATAGCCAAGATCGTAGAGTTCGCGACGGATCGCCTCTATCTGGTCGGGCCAGACCCGCTTTTGCTGCAGCATGCGCCGCACCAGCTTGATCGGAATGCGAAACCGGCCATGTGACTTGCCACCAAACGGCCTCTCGTACAGCTCAGCCAGTTGCACTGCGACGGTTCGGGGCGAGATAAGGCTGCATTCATTCATCGGGGGCGGCTGTCCTGCTCAAATTGAAGAGCAAACATGTCATAAAAACATGCCTATAGGGAGTAAACCGTTCTCTATGTCCAATTTTTATGACTTATTGTGCTGGAAATTGCATGTTCAAAGATCCTGGGTGACGTGAGGTCGTCCGGGGCGTGTCTGACGCAGAAGTTCATTGCGTAGCCGCCAGCCGATCAGCCGTGCGCGCCCGTGCTGCTGCCACCCGGACAGGGTCCACAGGCAGGATGGGTCCACAGGCAGGATGGGGGTGCCTAGGTTCCGAAGCCGGACCAGTCGTGCCGTGACACGGGCAGTTCGCGGATGCGCTGGCCGGTCAGGGCGAACAGGGCGCTGGTAACCGCCGGGGCGATGGGTGGCGTACCTGGTTCCCCCGCGCCACCTGGTGCTTCGGTCGACGCAATGATCCGGGTCTCGATCACTGGCATGTTGGCCAGCGTGATGACTTCGTAGTCCGGGAAGTTGGACTGCTGCGGCTCACCGTTTTCGAACGTGATCTCACCGAACAGTGCTGCCGACAGGCCATAGACGATGCCGCTTTCCATCTGCGCGACAATGGTGTCGGGATTGATGACGATCCCGGCATCGATGGCGCACCAGACCTTGTGAACCCTGGGCTGGCCGCCCTGCAGGCTGACCTCGACGACCTGGGCCACGATGGCGCCAAAGCTTTCGTGCAGGGCGATGCCACGGGCGCGACCTTCGGGTGCGCCGGTTTCCCAGTCAGCCATGCGCGCGGCGGTCTGCAACACGTTGGCGTAGCGCGGGTTATCCGCCAGCAGGCCCATGCGGTAGACATAGGGGTCCTTGCCTGCGGCGTGGGCCAGTTCGTCGATCACGGCCTCCGAGTAGAATGCGTTCTGCGAATGACCGACGGAGCGCCAGAAACCGACGCGCACCGGCACCCGCGAGAGGATGTGCTCCACCCGCATGTCGGGGATGGCGTAGGGCAGCCACGCGGCGCCATCGACGCTGGTGCGGTCGGGGCCAGAGTCCGTCGCCATGGAGATGTAGCGCATTGTGGCCTGGCCGGACACGGAGGGTCCGACGAGCTTGTTGGCCCAGGCCGTTGGCTGGCCCGCATCGTCGGTGCTGATGCGGAAATGGGCCAGGGTGGCGGGGCGATAGGTGTCCTGCCGCATGTCCTCTTCGCGCGACCAGACAACCTGAACACCGCGCCCCGGCACAGCCATGGCGCAGGCAACGGCCTGACGGATGAAATCCGGTTCTGCGCGTCGGCCGAAACCGCCACCGAGATAGGTGACGTTGACGGTCACGTTTTCCGTATCCAGGTCTGCCTCTCCTGCGGCAATCCACTGGCTGACCATAGGCCCCTGTGTCGGGGCCCAGAGTTCCAGCTTGTTGCCGTCCAGCCGGGCCGTGCAGTTGATCGGCTCCATGGTCGCGTGGGCCAGGAACGGCGCGCGATAGGTCAGCTCGATGACGTTCGATCCGGCGGTTTCCAGCGTCGCCTCAGCGTCGCCGTCGTCCTGATAGCCGAAACCGCTCTCGGCCAGCGCGGCTTCATAGGTCTGGAAAAGGCCCTCTGACGAGAAATCCGGTGTTTCACCGGCATCATATGTGACGTCCAGTGCCTCGACGGCTTTCTTTGCGCGCCAGGTGCTGTCGGCAATCACGGCCACGCCGCCGGGCACCGCAATGGTCTTCACCACGCCCGGCATGCGCTGGACCTGTGCGGGATCGAACTGCTTGACGGTCGCGCCAACCACGGGCGGATGTTTCACGGCGGCGAACAGCATGTCGGGCAGGCGGACATCGATGCCGAATATCGCTGTGCCGTCGACCTTGGCGGGAATGTCCAGGCGCTGTTGTGGTTGGCCGATGATGCGGAATTCCGACGGGTCCCGCAGGGCCGGGATGGCATTCAGCTTGATCCCGGCGGCGGCCGCCGCCAGCACACCGTAACCGATACGCCTGCCAGACACGGGATCCACCACTTCGCCGGCTTCTGTCTTCAGGCTGGCGGGGCTGACACCAAGCTGGCTCGCAGCGGCCTGTTTCAGCATCTCCCGCGCCATGGCGCCGGCTTCCCGCATGGGCTGCCAACCGGCGCGCACACTCGTCGATCCGCCGGTGGCCTGTACACCGATCAGTCTGGAGAGCCAGCGCCCCATCTCACGTCCCTGGCGGGCCATGAAGCCGTCGTCGTGCGGCCCGAACGGAAAACCTTCCGGAACCATGATGTCGTTGACGTAGACCTTGTCGATCTCGGCATTGATCACGCGGATCTTCCCGAAATCCGCATCCAGTTCCTCGGCCAGGATCATCGGCAGGGCGGTATGGATGCCCTGGCCCATTTCGCTGCGTGGCACCGCCACAGTGACGGTGCCATCGGCGGCGATCTTCACCCAGGCGTTCAGCGCGGCTTCGTCTGCACCGGGCTTCATCAGCGCGACCGGGTCGGCGGGGCCATCGCCACCCAGCAGTTGCCAGCCGACAAACAGCCCGCCAGCGGCAACGGTCCCACCGATCAGGAAACGGCGCCGTGCGCGGCTTTTCGGCTTGCCTTCGGTCTTGTCCTTCTTGCGTGCCATGATGTGCTTTCCCCTCAGGCGCGCGCGGCGCGATGGATCGCGCTGCGGATGCGGCTGTAGGTGCCACAGCGGCAGATGTTGGTGATGGCGTCATCGATGTCCGCGTCAGTTGGCGACGGATTCTCGTTCAGCAGGGCAGTGACCGCCATGATCATGCCGGACTGGCAATAGCCGCATTGCGGCACCTGTTCGTCGATCCAGGCCTGTTGCACCCGGTGGCGCGTTGCATCGTCCGCAATGCCTTCGATGGTGGTGATTTCCGATCCGGCAACAGCCTCCACCGGCAGGACGCAGGTGCGGGTCGCAAAGCCATCGACATGGACGGTGCATGCGCCGCAGGCCGCAACGCCGCAACCGAACTTGGTCCCGGTCAGGCCCAGGGTGTCACGAATGACCCACAGAAGCGGTGTATCAGGTTCCACGTCCGTGGAAACGGCTTCACCATTCAGTACGAAGTCGACCATGGTCGTGCACTCCCATGCATCTGCCGGGGACTTTCCCCGTATTTCAGACGAATTTAAGTGACTGGCGGTCAGCTATCAAGGGCGCCCTGCAGGATCGCCACCAGTCCACCAGTCAGCGCATGCTCGAAATCCGGCCTCAGATTGCTGAACTCGGGTCGGTCGACCATGGCCCGGGCCGATCGCGCAGGTTCTGCCAGTTGCCAGAGCCCGACAATCAGGGCGTACACCTGCAACAGCAACGTAGGGCCTTCGCCTCGGACCACGCCGGAAATCCGATTCTCGACCAGTCCGCCAAGTTCGGCCAGACCGGAGGCTGTTACCTGCTTGAAGCCCAGCACGGCTTCTTCGGCGACCTGCCGTTCCAGGGTGCCATGACATTGTACGGCCAGACGCAACATCTTCCGCCTGCCGCCCAGATCCGCGACCATGGCGTTGGCCAGCGGGCGGGCGTCGTTTGTGGTATTCGCGTCATCGTTCAGCATGGCCGAGAAACTCTCGAACCAGTCGCGGAGTTCGGCAGTCAGCAGCGCCAGGAACATTTCTTCCTTGGCCCCGAAGTAAAGGTACACGGTGCCCTTTGCCAAGCCTGCCCGCCGGGCCACCTGATCCACGGATGGCAACTCCCCGCCTGCTTCATCGAACAGATCACCTGCGGCCACCAGTATCGCCTGGCGCCGCGCGGCCTTGTCGGCGGCACCTCTGGCGCGTCGGGGAGGGGCGGATGATGCAACCGCAGTATCTGGCATGTGTGTCCCGTCCGGTTTCCTGCCCCACCCGCAGGGCGAACAGTCTGGTGATGACCTACAGTCAGAAACGCCTGTCGCACTGTCAAGAGTCAAGGCCGCAGACAGGCGAGAGCTCCGGATTGCCGGGGATGCTGCCGCATGGCGGGGTTGTTCGTGTTGCCAATGGAATATCCACCAGCGCGGTCGTAGTGTCCGGGCATGAGCAACATAGCCGAGAGCGAAATCGCCGCTGAACGACTGTCGAAGCAGAACGGACCGTCGGGAGGCGGGATGAGCGATGGCGCGTTGATCGGCATGGCCTGGCTGGGTCTGTCAGGCGTGATCTTCGCCATCTTCACAGGCATCATCCGCTACGTATCAAGCGATCTTCACCCCGCCGAGACGGCCTTCATCCGCTATCTCTTCGGATTGTTGTTCATCCTGCCGCTGTTCATGGGCGCACGGCGGTCGGAGCTTCGGACCAAGCGTCCGGTCGCGCATCTGTCGCGCGGGCTGGTGCACGGCTGCGGCGTCATGCTCTGGTTCTATGCGATCTCGGAGATATCGCTGGCTGAAGTCACGGCGCTGGGCTTCACATCGCCGGTCTGGGCCACTTTGGGTGCGATTCTGATCCTGGGGGAGGTCGTGCGCCTGCGCCGGGTGATGGCGGTGGTGCTCGGTTTCGCCGGTGCGCTTGTGGTCCTGTTCGGCCTGCCCGGATCATTCGAGGAGTTCCAGTCGAGCTTCAGCGCGCTGGGATACGGGCAACTGGCCATGCTGCTGGCGGCACCGCTTTTCGCGGCATCAAAGATCATCACAAAGACCCTGACCGAAACGGAAAGCACGACGGCGATCGTCGCCTGGTTGTCCATAGTCGTGACGGTCGTGCTGGCGATACCCGCTGCAATGGTCTGGCGCACACCAACGTGGGAGGAACTGCTGTCCCTCGCGGCGGTTGCCGGTCTCGCCACCCTGGCGCATATCTGCATGACCCGGGCCTGGCGCGCGGCGGACCTGTCCGTGACCCAGCCGATCGAGTTCCTGCAGCTTGTCTGGGCATCGCTGATCGGCATCTACATGTTCGGCGAGGATCCGGCGCTGGGCACCTGGGTCGGCGGTGCGATCATCGTCGGTTCTGCCACCTATATCGCCCATCGGGAGGCATCGGCGCGGCGCCAGATGCGGCGGGCGGCGCAAGCTGAAAGTGACGCCCGACACCCGAATTGATTGCGCAAAAGCACCCTGCTCGGCTATTGCTTGCAGATATTTCAACCGAGGCTGAGGCCTCATGATCCAGGGGATTCTCAAATGGCCGACCAGAATCAGATCTTCGTCGATGGCGTCTTCAATGTCGGGATTCAGGACGGTGCCGTACGCATCGATTTCTTCACCCATTCCCCGACACAGCGCGATGCAGAGGGCAAGCCCGCCCGCCAGTTCGCCCAGCGTGTGATCACCAGTCCGCAGGGTTTCCTGCAGGTCTATTCCTCGCTGGACCGTCTGGTGAACCAGCTTGAGGAACGCGGGCTGGTGCAGCGTCGCGAAGGTGGGGCGCCGGAAACCACTTCCGAATCCCTGCCCAACACCGACGACTGAAGGCATCAGCCATTGATCCGACGGGGTTGAGCCTCGGCGCCCTGAAAAGAAAGGCCCGCACCGTGAATGCACGATGCGGGCCTTGTCGTTCAGGTCACTGCGCCAGAAGGATCAGCGATTGTCGATCACGATCTCGACGCGCCGGTTAAGGGCTTCTGCGACACCATCTGCAGTGGCGACCGCCGGGTCGCTTTCACCCTTCTGAATTTCGTAAACCCGGGCAAGATCGACACCGCGCAGATTCAGTGCCACTGCAACATTGGCCGCGCGCCTCTGCGACAGGGAGCGATTGTACTTTGCAGCGCCAGCGCGATCGGCGTGGCCGGTGACATGGACTGCGGCCCGCCGATAGGCTCTCGCCTCCCGCACGATCTCACGCAGGGTGGCAAGCGAAGCGTCATTCAGCGCCACGCTGTCGGTTTCGGACAGCATGCGATGGTTGATCGGCAG
This sequence comes from Minwuia sp., assembly GCA_029210175.1. GTDB lineage: Bacteria > Pseudomonadota > Alphaproteobacteria > Minwuiales > Minwuiaceae > Minwuia. The sequence continues at coordinate 45,980 of JARGPL010000002.1, forward strand.
TGCTGACAAGGGCCTGTCGTCAGTGACCGCCTTTGCATTCCGCGCTGCAACCCGTTCGTAATATGCGCGGACAGCAGGCTTTGCATCAGTGTCAGGACCGGAAATCCTGGCCATGGTCTCGACAACCCGGTCAAAGCAGACCTTTGCCCGCCCCGGATTGGTGCCTTCCTCGGTATCGCTCATCCAGCAGTCGAAATTGACCTGTGCGTCTGCCATGTCATTGGTCGCGGCATCCGGCGTGCCGGCAAGATAGGCATTCAGCAGATGTGCGTAGGTCTTGTGGGCAAACGCCGTGTTCTCAGGGGTCAGCTTGTAGTTCTGCGGGTCGTCAGGCAGGACCAGGAAGCCGTCACGTGCCGCGACCGCCTTGTTGCCGTACGCCCAGGCGTCCTGGCTGTCGTTCTCGGCGGCTTCCATGTCTGCCATGGCTGCATAGCGCTGCTGCAACGCAGCTTCATAGGCTTCGTAAGGCGACCTGATGGGGGCGCCGCCATAGCCAGCGGCACTTGCCCCCCCTGTGATCGTCAGCAGACAAGCTGTCGCGACGCCACCGAGCAGCAGTTTTCGGATCCGTGTCGTGGTCATCATTGGTCCGCACACATGAAACGACCCGCATCATGAGAACACGGTGCGGGTCGCTTTGTTCCCGTCAGCTGTCTGGCGGGATCATCGGTCGTCGATGATGATTTCCACGCGGCGGTTCTGCGGTTCGGCCACACCATCCGCCGTGGCAACCGCCGGCGCGCTTTCCCCGGCCGGAATTTCATCTATCCGCGCCAGATTGATCCCGCGCAGACGCAGGGCTTCTGCGACGCGGGCCGCCCGTGCCTCCGCGAGACGCCTGTTGTAGGTCGCGTTGCCTGCACGGTCCGTATGCCCGATCACCTGAACATCCGCCTGCGGATAGGCAGACGTCTGGCGGGCGATCTCGTCCAGCGTGGCGCGGGCGGCATCATCCAGTTCGGCGCTGTCAAAGCCGAACATCAGCCGATGTGTCACGGGCAGGACAGGCAGTGCCTTGGCGACGGGCTGCGCGTCCCCTGCTATCGCCGCCACGCGCGTGTCGTTGATGGATGCCACGGGTACCGGCGTGCTGGTCCGGGCCAGCTTTGCCAGCGTCTCCGCGACCCGGGCGCGGCAGGTCTGGGCGCGGCGTTCGTTGGTCCCTTCCTCCGCATCATTCAGCCAGCAGTCGAAATTCACCTGCGCATCGGCCAGCAAGGCTGTGGCGCTGCCCGGCAGACCGGCGCGATAGGACGCGAGCAGGTGTCTGTAGGTGTCACGGGCGAACGCCATGTCAGCGGGCCCCAGATTGCGCGTCGCAGGATCGTCCGGCAGGACAAGGTAGCCATTGTCCGCATCGACGGCCTTGTTCCAGAACCGCCACTCATCGGCGCTGTCACCTTCGCGTGCTTCCATGTCGGCGAGTGCCGCGTAGCGGATCTGCAGCGCTGAATCGTAGTTGCCAAAGGGGGATGTGATCGGCGCGCCGCCATAGCTTGCGGCATTTGCGGTGGCACCGACGGCCAGCACGAGGGCGCTTGCCATGCCGCTCAACATCAAGGCCCGGATACGGTGGGTGGTCTTCATTTTCAGTCTCCTGAAGTGCTGCAAGGACTGGCCCGGATGTGCTCCGCGCCAGTCCCTTGAAGCTGGATCATTGCGCATGACCCGTCAGTGTTGAGACTGTGACCGTGACGTGACCCTGCAGGGCCGACCGGTGACGGACGGCAGGTCAGTACCGCATGCCGATCTCGATCTCGACGCGGCGGTTGCGCGGTTCGGCAACATTGTCGCTGGTGGGGATTGCCGTGGCGGTTTCGCCAATGGCCACTTCATCCACTCGCAAGGTGTCGATGCCGCGCGCCCGCAGCGCCCGGGATACGGCGGCGGTCCGGCGCAGCGACAGATTGCGATTGTAGGCGTCGTCGCCTGTCCGGTCAGTGAAGCCTGCTACCCGGATATCAGCCTTCGGGAATGCCGCAGCATCCCGGGCAGCGGCGTCCAGAACCGCCAGCGATTCCTTGCTCAGATCGGCACTGTTGTTGCGGAAGAACAACAGATGCCGCACAGGCAAGGCCGCCGTGGCCACAGGCTCAGGTGCATCAGTGGTGACTGGCCTGGCGGACGCATTCGGATAGATCGGTCCGGCAGGCCAGATCTGCGGATCGATGATCGCCATCGCGGCTTCCAGTTCCTGGCGGCACCCATCGGCCCTGGCCGGATTGTCACCCTCTTCGGTATCGTTCAGCCAGCAATCATAACTGGCCTGTGCGTCGGCGAGCTTTTCGGTTCGCGTGCCTGGCATGCCGGACTGATATGCGCGCAGCAGTCGCCGGTATGCGGCGCTGGCGTAGGCCGCATCCGCCGCCGTCAGATTCCGGCGCGAAGGGTCTTCCGGCAGCACCAGATAACCGCCTTCGGCATCCTTCGACTTGTACCAGAAATGCCATTCATCGACGCTGTCACCGTCCTTTGATTCCATGTCGGAAAGCGCGGCGTAGCGTGTGGTGAGCGCGGCATCATAGACAGCGTAGGGTGATGGAATTGGTGCGCCACCCCATGATTCGGCGGCACCCGGACCAGTCGCGGCAATGGACGATGTCAGAAGCGCGATTCCGCCGACCAGCAGCTTGCCAGCCGTTGCGGACATTGTTGAACTGTACATTTTTCGACCCCCGAAAATGTCGATCCATCACCAGAGGCGTTGGATCCTTGCGACAGGCAGGATGAACCCTTGTCCATGTCCGGTGCGTGGCAGGGCTGTGATCGCTCTGTGACCAGACCACGTTGCACGTGGAGGGGGAGCGGATAGACTGGTAACGGGAGTGGCCGTGCGACAGCATTTTCAGGAGTCGCCTGCCAGATGGGGGAGAACAGATGACCGAGACGAAAATTCATGGGCAGGCAAGCGACCGCTTTGCCGGGGTGCGCGACGTGTTCGCACGCAATTTCGCTGAAAACGGGGAGGTGGGGGCCAGCGTCTGCGTCACCCTGAACGGTGAAACCGTCGTCGATCTCTGGGGCGGCGTGGCTGACCAGACAACCGGTGCAGCATGGGGGGAAGACACGGTTTCCGTCGTGTTTTCCTGCACCAAGGGCGCGACCGCGATCTGCGCCCATACCCTGATCAGCCAGGGCAAGTTCGATCTGGCGACCCCGGTTGGCGATATCTGGCCGGAATTTGCGGCGGGCAACAAGGCTGAAGCCACTGTCCGCATGATGCTGGATCATTCGGTCGGTGTGCCGGTGCTGCGGGAAAAGCTGAAGCACAACGGCACCTATGACTGGGATTACATGTGCGAACGGCTGGCAGCGGAGGAGCCTTTCTGGCGGCCCGGCGATCGCAATGGCTATCACGGTCTGACGTTCGGCTGGACGGTGGGTGAACTGGTGCGCCGCACGACAGGCAAGTCGCTCGGCACCTATTTCCAGGATGCGATCGCCGGGCCGCTGGGCATAGATTTCTGGATCGGCCTGCCGGAGGAGATCGAGCCTCGGGTGGCACCAATGATCTTCCGCCGCCACGAACCGGGCGATGCGCAGCCACCGTTCCTGAAGGTGGGACTGAACGAGCCAGGCTCGATCCCGCATCTGTTCCTGTTCAATTCGGGCGGGTTCCTGTCCAAGGGCTGCAACACTCGCGAAGGCCACATGGCAGAGCTGGGCGGTGCCAGCGGCATCACCAACGGACGTGGCCTGGCGGGCATGTATCGCCCCTTCGCGAACGGTGGATCATGGGACGGCGTGGACCTGGTGGATGCGGGAACACTGGCCGACATGGAAGCGATCTCGGTCGCGACAGGCCGCGATGCGACCCTGCAGATACCGACCCGCTTCGCGCCGGGTTTCATGAAATCCATGGACAATCGCGCGCTGGGGATCGAGGGCGCGATCATGGGACGTCGGGCGTTCGGGCATGTGGGCGCCGGTGGATCGCTGGGCTTCGCGGACCCCGAAACCGGCCTCAGTTTCGGCTATTCGATGAACCGCATGGGTGAAGGGTTGCTGCTGAACGAGCGCGGTCAGGGTCTGGTCGATGCAGCGTATGATGCGCTGGGCGGCATGGAACAGGCCGGTGGTGCCTGGCGTCCGGCAGCATGAGCAGCAGTCTTCTCGGCGTGCGTGAACGTCGTTACGCAGTATCGCCGGAAGCCTTCACGGCGGAGATGGCGGAAGGCTTCGGCCTGACCGGGGATTTCACCTTCACGGACATGGTGGCGCGTGCCGCCGCGCGCTATCCCGACACTGTCGCGATGGTGCACATGGGGCGCCAAGTCACCTACGCCGACATGATGCGCCGCATTCAGGCCGCCCGGGTGATGATGGTGGACCGCCATGGTGTGAAACCGGGCGACCGGGTGGAACTTCTGATCGACAATTCCGACCATTACGCGATCTGGTACTTCGCCATTCTGGCGGCTGGCGCGGTTGCCGTGCCGATCAATCCGAAGCTTGTCCCCCGTGAACTGGCCTTCATGGTGCAGGATTCGGCACCGGTGCTGTTCGTGCATGAAAGCCGCTTCGATGACCTGATCGACCAGTCCCTCGATCTGGCTGGCCTGCGACCGCCGCGTCTGGTGGTCGACCGGGATCCACCGCCGCCCGCCGCCGGGGATTGGGAACCCACGTCCGGTATCGATGTGCACGCGCCCTGCGCCGTCTATTACACATCCGGCACGACGGGGACGCCAAAGGGTGTGCTGCACAGTCATCACAGCCTGCTTGCCTGTGCCCTGCAGTCACCGGAAACCTGGGAATATCCCGGGCCCGAAATGCGTTTGCTGGCCTGCACGCCGATGTTTCATATTGCCAGCCACGTGTTCTTTCTGGTGACACTGACCCTGGGGGCGACCCTGGTCATCGACAGCTACCAGACAGAGCGGACGATGCGTCAGATCGCCGATCACGGGATTGAGGCCTTCTTCGCAGTGCCAAGTCAGCTTCTGATGATGGAGCAGCATCCGTTGAAGGACGACATGGATTTCAGTCACGTGAAATCCATCGGTTTCGGTGCCGCCCCCATGGCGATGGACCGGTTGCAGGCGGTGCAGGACATGTTTCCGAATGCCGGCCTCGTGCACTGCATGGGACAGACCGAAAGCTCCGGCCTGATCGTGGCGCTGTCGTCCGAGGAAGCGTTCGCGCATATCGGGTCGGTCGGGCTGGCGGTGCCGGGCTGCGAGTTGCGCGTCGTGGACAGCAACGATGCCGAGGTGCCGCACGGCACGGTGGGCGAACTGGTCAGCCGTGGCCCTCAGAACATGATCGGCTATCTCAATCGGGAAGAGGCGACTGCCGAAACCCTGCGCGGCGGCTGGTTGCATACCGGCGACCTGGGCTACCGCGACGACGATGGATACCTGTTCCTGGTCGACCGGGCCAAGGACATGATCATCCGGGGCGGCGAGAACATCTACTCGACCGAAGTCGAGGACGTGATCTACATGATGCCCGGCGTGTCGCTCTGCGCCGTCATCGGCGTGCCTGACAAGCTGTTTGGCGAAGAGGTCGCGGCCTTCATCCTGCCAAAGCCCGGCAAGACGCTCGGCATCGAAGAGGTTCAGGCCCATTGCCGCGCCAACATGGCGTCCTACAAGTCCCCAAGGCTTGTCACCTTCGTGGAGGACTTCGCGATGACCGCGACCGGCAAGATCCAGAAGGGCGAATTGCGCAAGCTGATGGTGGGCTGATGCGGATCAGGCGGCGTACCCATTTGACAACCGGCGTTCAGGCGACCACCTGACGTTTCAGGACAACACCAGCGGAGGCGAGTACCCATGGCACTATTCGGCAGCAAGCGTGATGACGGCGCATTCGGTGTGGTGTCGACTGACTTCCCCGACGCCGCGATGGACGTCGCCGCGACGGAAGAGGAACAGATTGCCGTGCTGGCGGGTGGGTGCTTCTGGTGTGTGGAGGCGGTCTATCTGGAACTGAAGGGCGTGCATTCGGTCATATCCGGCTATGCAGGTGGCTCGGCGGAGACCGCCGACTATCGCAGCGTCTGCACCGGGCGCACGGACCATGCGGAAGTCATCGAGGTACGATATGACTCCAGTCAGATCACCTATGGCGAACTGCTGAAGATCTTCTTCGCCATCGCCCACGATCCGACCCAGAAGGACCGGCAGGGCAACGACATCGGTCGCCAGTACCGATCTGCCATCTTCTATCTTGATGATGAACAGAAGCGTGTGGCCGAGGCCTATATTGCGCAGATCAATGAAGCTCGGGTCTTCGAGCAGCCGATCGCGACGGTGCTGGAGTCGCTGGACGCGTTCTTCGATGGCGAGGACGAGCATCAGAACTACGCCGCCCGGAACCCGACGCAGCCCTACATCGCCTACCTCGCCGCGCCGAAGGTGCAGAAGCTTTATCAGCAGTACCGCGAGAAGACGAAGGCGGGCGGCTGACAATATCCGCTTGGGGCCGCTCAAATCCCTGCGCTCAGCCGGTCGCGCAGATACTCAATCGCGTGGATCCCGGATCGGCGCTGCGCTTGTCCGGGATGACAGCAGAGCCAGTGGGCTGCGCATGAACCCCAACCGTCACGCCGGGCAGAGACCCGGCGCCCACGTTTTGCCGCGCCGGCCAGCGTTGCAAAGTGTGGACGTCGGACGGGCGCTCCGCCTGTCGGGCACAAAGGCAGAGGCGTTGAGCCTCAGCCGCCCAGGATCTTGTCGCGCAGGATCTTGTTGACGGCCTGCGGATTGGCCTTGCCGCCGGACAGCTTCATGACCTGACCGGTGAACCAGCCGAGCAGCTTTTCCTTGCCGCCCTGCACGTCGGCGACCTTGTCGGGGTTTTCCGCAATCACCTGATCCACGACGGCGGTGATCGCGCCTTCGTCGGTGACCTGCTTCAGGCCCTTCTCCGCGATGATCGCGTCCGGGTCCTGATGGGTTTCGCACATGACCTCGAACACGTCCTTGGCAATGCGCCCGGAAATGGTCTTGTCGACGATGCGGTCGATCAATTGCCCCAGCTGGCTTGCGGCAATGGGGCTTTCGGCGATCGCAATGCCGGTACGGTTCAGGAAACCGAACAGGTCCGACGTCACCCAGTTGGCGGACAGTTTCGCGTCCCGGCCTTTCGCCACGGCCTCGAAGTAGTCGGCTGACTCCCGGTCCGAAACCAGCGTCCGCGCGTCATATTCAGACAGGCCGTAGTCCGCCATGAAACGGGCCTTCTTGGCATCGGGCAGTTCCGGCAGGCTGTCGCGGATTGCCTGCACGTAGGCGGCTTCCATCTCCAGCGGCAGCAGGTCGGGGTCCGGGAAGTAGCGGTAATCGTGCGCTTCTTCCTTCGACCGCATGGACCGGGTGACGCCCTTGTTGGGGTCGTAGAGCCGGGTTTCCTGAACGATCTTGCCGCCGTCTTCCAGAATCTCGATCTGGCGGCGGGCCTCATGCTCGATGGCCTGGCGGATGAACCGCATGGAATTGACGTTCTTGATCTCGCAGCGCGTGCCCAGCTCCGCACCGGGGCGGCGCACCGACACGTTCACGTCGGCGCGCAACGAACCCTCGGCCATCACGCCGTCGCAGGTGCCGAGATAGCGCACGATCCGCTGCACCTTCTCGACATAGGCGGACGCTTCCTCGGCAGAGCGCATGTCCGGATCGGAGACGATTTCCATCAGCGCCACGCCGCAGCGGTTCAGATCGACATAGGTCATCGACGGGTGCTGGTCATGCACGCTCTTGCCCGCGTCCTGTTCCAGGTGCAGCCGTTCCACACCAATCACCTTCGACGTGCCATCGGACAGTTCGATGGTGACGTGCCCCGGACCGACGATGGGCTGCTTGAACTGGCTGATCTGATAGCCCTGCGGCAGATCGGGGTAGAAGTAGTTCTTCCGGTCGAACACCGAATAGAGATTGATCTCCGAATTCAGGCCCATGCCGGTGCGGACCGCCTGCTCGATGCATTTCTCGTTGATGGTGGGCAGCATGCCTGGCAGACCGGCATCGACGAAGCTCACCTGACTGTTCGGATCGGCCCCGAACTCGGTCGATGCACCGGAGAACAGCTTGGCGTCGGACGTCACCTGGGCGTGGATTTCAAGGCCCAGCACGATTTCCCAGTCGCCTGTCTCGCCCGCGATCAGATTGTCGGGGTTGGTCGGGATATCTCTCATGACAGCCACCATTTCTTCGGCCGTGCAGTGAACTCGGCAGCGCCTTCCAGCACGCCAGCAACACGGAACATGGTCATCTCATCGAACGCCGGCGCCAGGATCTGCAGGCCCAGCGGCATGCCCTCCGCCGACAATCCTGCCGGAACGGAGATGCCCGGCAGGCCCGCCATGGACGCGGGCACCGTGAACACGTCGTTCAGATACATGGCAATCGGATCGCCGGACTTCTCGCCTGCCGCGAAGGCTGCGGACGGTGCGGTGGGGGTCAGGATGGCATCAACCTGGCCGAACGCCTGTTCGAAGTCCTGTCCGATCAGGGTCCGCACCTTTTGCGCCTTCAGATAATAGGCATCGTAGTACCCGGCAGAAAGCACGTAAGTGCCGATCATGATGCGCCGCTGCACCTCGGCACCAAAGCCTGCCGCGCGGGTCTTTTCGTAGGTTTCGGTCAGGTCGCCGCCATCGACCCGCAGGCCGAACCGCATGCCGTCATAGCGCGCGAGATTGGACGAAGCCTCTGCCGGGGCCACGATGTAATAGGCGGGCAGGGCGTACTTCGTATGCGGCAGGCTGATCGGCACGATCTCCGCGCCGGCATCCTTCAGCCAGGCCTCGCCCTGTTTCCACAGGGTCTCGATTTCTTCCGGCATGTCATCGATGCGATATTCGGCGGGAATGCCGATCCTCATGCCGCGGACGTCGCCGGTCAGGGCGCTTTCGAAATTCGGTACGGGCATGTCGACCGAGGTCGAGTCCATCGGGTCAAAGCCGACCATGGACCCCAGCATGATCGCGGCATCGCGCACCGTGCGGGTCATCGGCCCGGCCTGATCCAGCGACGAGGCGAAGGCGACAACGCCGAAGCGCGAACAGCGGCCATAGGTCGGCTTTGCGCCAACGATACCGGTGAAGGATGCGGGCTGGCGGATCGAGCCACCGGTATCCGTGCCTGTCGCGGCAATGACGATCTCGGCGGCGACGGAACTGGCAGACCCGCCTGAAGACCCACCGGGCACATAGGTGCGGTTGTCGCCTTCGGGCCGCCAGGGGTTGGCCACCGGGCCGTAGTGGCTGGTCTCGTTGGATGAGCCCATTGCAAACTCGTCCATGTTCAGCTTGCCGAGCATGACCGCGCCCGCGTTCCAGAGATTGGTGGTCACGGTGGATTCATAGGGTGGCTGAAATCCGTCGAGGATGTGGCTGCTGGCAGTGCTCAGCACGTCCCTGGTGCAGAACAGGTCCTTGATGCCCAGCGGCAGCCCCTCCATCGCACCGACGGTCCCGGCGGCCCGGCGGGCGTCAGACGCCCTTGCCATGTCGATGGCCTGTTCGGGGGTCTCGGTGACGAAGGCGTTCAGCGACCGCGCGCTCTCGATGGCGGCCAGATAGGCCTCCGTCAGTTCGACGCTTGTCGTCTCGCCCCTGGCCAGCGCATCGCGTGCGTCCGCCAGGGTCAGGCTGGTCAGTTCACTTTTTACCGTCATTATTCGACCACCTTCGGCACCACAAAGAAATTCATGTCGGACGCGGGCGCGTTCGCCGTCACCTTGTCCGCCTGCCCGCCGCTCGTCACCTTGTCGGCACGCCAGCGCAGTTTCTGCTTCGCGACGGAGGTCATGGGTTCGACCGCAGAGGTATCCACCTCGTCCAGTTGTTCCACGAAACCGATGATCTGATTCAGCTCCTGACCCAGGGCTTCCAGCCGGTCTTCCGCAACCTCGATCCGCGCCAGCTTGGCGACGCGGCGCACGGTGTCCTTATCAAGTGACATGACTTCAATCTTTCTGATCAAGAAAATCAGGGGTGCATCGGCGGGTTTCCGACGCGCGGCTTACCTATCACCCGGACTGAAACCCGGCAAGCCAAGGCTCACGTTTCAGAGCTATTGGATGACCAGTCCGAGGCGTCCGAAGCAGCGGATCATGCCAGCGGTTGTCCCGATGATGGTGCGAGGCATTACGTTTCACGCCCGCGCCGGAGCATGATATGAAAACGAATTCGCCGCTCACCAAGGGAACCCCGCGCCCATGCGCCTGCGATTCAAGTCATACATGACCCTTGCCTGGGATGTGGCGGCGGCCCCGGTCGCCTTCATCGGTGCGCTGATCCTGCGCTATGGCCTTGGCGGATACGAGATCACGTCACACTTGTGGCTGGAGGCGACGCTGATCCTGGTGCCGGTTTCCGCCATCATGTTCCTGGCGTTCGGGCTGCATCGCGGTGTCTGGCGCTATGTTTCGATGCGCGATCTGGTGATGATCCTGCAGGCTTCGGCGCTGGTGGTGCTGTTTTCCTATCTCGCGCTGTTCGCCTACAACCGGCTGGAGACGATGCCGCGGACAGTGCCGTTCATCAATTACTTCCTGCTGGTGGCCTTGCTTGCCGGACCGCGCCTGTTGCTGCGGATTCGGGCGGAGGGAGGCCTCGGGTCCTTCAGCCGGACGCGCAAGCGACGGGGGGAAGCCATTCCGGTGCTGCTGGTCGGCGCCGGTGCGGGGACGGAGCTGTTCCTGCGGGAAGTTGACCGGGGCAATACCAACTATCAGCCCGTGGCGATTCTGGATGAGACGGGCAAGCGTGTTGGTCGATCCATTCGCGGTCTGCCGATCATGGGCGGGCTGGATGACATGGCGGCGATCGTCGCCAGTCTGGAGGCCAAGCACCGCAGACCCCAGCGTGCCATCGTCACCAAGCGCGAACTGAACCCCGAGTTGCTGCACGACCTGCTGGCCCGGACGGAGAAGATCGGCCTGCCGCTCAGCCGTGTCCCGGACATGGGTGCGCTTGAAACCAGCGTTGGCACCAATCGGGTCGAGGTGCGCCAGGTGCAGGTCGAAGATCTGCTTGGGCGGCCGCAGAAACGTCTGGATCGGGAGGCGATGCGGGGGCTGATCGCCGGTCGACGGGTCCTGGTTACCGGTGCCGGCGGGTCCATCGGCAGCGAACTGGTGCGGCAGGTGACGGATCTCGGGCCGTCGGAGATCGCTCTGGTCGATCTGTCTGAATTCGCGCTGTATACCATCGACATGGAAGTGTCGGAGCGCTGGCCGGACCTGCGTCGGCACATGATCCTGGCTGATGTGCGTGATCCGGACCGCATGGGCGGCGTCATCGGCGGCTTTGCACCGGATATCGTGTTTCACGCTGCCGCGCTGAAACATGTGCCTCTGGTGGAGGGCAATATCGAGGAAGGCGTGCTGACAAACGTCATCGGCACACGCCATGTGGCCGACGCCTGCCGGGCGCACGGGGTCGGTGTCGTTGTCCTGATCTCGTCGGACAAGGCGGTGAATCCGGCAAATGTCATGGGGGCCACCAAGCGCCTGGCGGAGGCCTATGCCCAGGCGCTCGATATCGAATGTGCCCGGGGCGGAGCGGGACCCCGGTTCGTGACCGTGCGGTTCGGCAACGTGCTCGGCTCCACCGGGTCGGTCGTTCCCCTGTTTCAACGCCAGCTTGCCGCGGGCGGTCCCCTGACGGTTACCCATCCTGAGATCACCCGCTATTTCATGACCATTCGCGAAGCTGTCGAGCTTGTGCTGGCGTCCGCGGCGCACCGGGGCGTCGGCAATGCAGAGACAGGCCGCATCCACGTGCTCGACATGGGCGATCCCGTGCGCATCCAGGACCTGGCCCGCATGATGATCCGGCTTGCCGGACTGCGCCCGGACAGGGATGTAGAGATTGCGTTCACCGGCCTGCGTCCGGGTGAGAAGCTCTATGAGGAACTGCTGCACAATTCGGAAACCGATGATGCGACCGCTGTGGAGGGGGTCTTCCTGGCATCGCCACGCGCAGTCGATCTCGCCATCCTGCGCCGCGCCCTGGACGAATTGATGGCCCATGCCCGCGCCCGCCGTACCGACCGTACCCTGACCCTGCTCAAGGAACTGGTGCCAGAGTTCAAGGCGGAGGTGGAACGGACTGCGCAGGATGTTTCCGGCGGGTCACGCAAGTAGGCCGGCGTCGTCCGCGAAAACAAGACGCATCCGCCCGCGAGTGCCGACCGGTTCCTGTGCGTATTCCTGTGCGTATCGCGGCTGTCGCGGCGCCCGGCAGAGAGGCTATTCGCCGATGGCGGTCAGACTGCTTTGCAGACGTGTTCTGTTCAGGCTGTCGAGGGGCAGACTCGTGAAGATCGAGATGCGGTTGTTGAGCATCCTGTAGGTTTCCGCAAAGGCTTGGCGCTTTACGGCTTCCGTACCCCGGACGGCTGCCGGGTCGGGCAGGCCCCAATGGGCGCTGATCGGCTGCCCGGGCCAGATGGGGCAGACTTCACGGGCCGCGTTGTCACAGACGGTGAAGACGAAATCGAGCTTCGGCGCACCGGGCAGTGCGAACTCATCCCAGTTCTTCGATCGCAGGCCGCTCACATCGTGATCGAGGTTTCTCAGAAGCTCGGATGCATAGGGGTGAACGCGGCCCGCGGGGCTGCTGCCCGCTGAATGGGCACTGAACAACCCCTTGCCTTCCCTCGCCAGTATCGCCTCCGCAATGATGCTGCGCGCGGAGTTGCCCGTGCACAGGAACAGGACATTGTAGACTTTGGCAGTCATGCCGATGGCTCCGCACGTGAATCAGACAGCGCGCAGTATTCGTTGCGATTGTTTCAGATTGAAGACAGGCGTGCTGCGGGCATCGCCGGGGCAGGCGGCTTGCCCGCGGGTCAGTAGGTCCTGATGCGCGGTTGCCCCGGGCGGAGACTGATATAGGGGGATTTGCGGATGCCCAGGGTGCGGGCCTGGGTCTTGAGTGCGCGCAGTCGCGGTCTGTTCTTGGCAGCCTGTCGCCTGGCGTCGCGCGCGGCGGCACGCGTCTCGCGGATCTGGTTGACTGCGTGCTGGCGTTCCCCGCTCCACGCCGCCATGACGCGTTTGCGATAGGCATTGGCGAGTTTCGGGGTGCGGCTGTGATAGAACGATATGGCCCGCGACCAGGACCTGGTTTCAGCGAAAAGCCGCTTGACGAAGGTCGCTGCGTATTCGGCGTTCGTGTCTGGGTCGAACGCGCTTTCCAGATTCTCGAATGCGTCGGGGTGATACCGCATGTTCACCTGCATGCAGCCGATATCAATGTTGCGCACGCCCTTTGATTTCAGGCCCTCGACTTCGGCGATGGCCGCTGCCTTGGTGTCGTGATACCTGCCGCGCCCTTCCGAATGGATGGTCCATGGCCAGGCAGAAATGTCCCGCCCGGCAGCAATTGCCCGGCCTGATTCGACCCGTGCCACGGCCGCCAGAAGGCCGCTCGGGATGTTGTGGCGGCGCTCCGCAGCCAGTGCCGCATTCCTGCAGGTGCTGGAAAGGTCAATGCTCTCAACAGGTTTGCCTGATGCTGATGCTGCGATGGCGACTGTGAAGATGCCGATGAGCAAACCGGGCAGGCAGCGGAAGGGGGTATGTATGCGTTGTTTCATGCCCTGTAGCTGCGCAAGCAATGGGCCAGTCAGACTGTTCACCTGAACGGAAACTTCGCAGCTGCGAAAGTTTACCCTTGTTTCCTTTCGCAATTGCGAGATATGCTCGCTCTGCGGCACGGGAGTCTGCTCTCTGCTGCGGCCCATGATTGGGCGTTTCCTCCCTAGACTTGGGCCGCTCCGGCAACGGGGCGGCCTATTTTTTTTGTCTCGGGCAGGTCTCAGACTGGCAAGGCGAGGCTGGCGATGACGCGGCGCACCATTTCCGCCATGTCCTGACTGACCCGGGTCAGGGTCTGGCGACGGGTCACGCGGGCTTCATCCATGTAGAGCGCGCGATTGATCTCGATCTGCAGGGCATGCAACCCCATTCCCGGGCGACCATAGTGGGCCGTCGTGAACCCGCCGGCGTAGGGCGCGTTGCGGCCGACCCGATAGCCCCGGTCGGTCAGGGCGGCGTCTACCTGGTCTGTCAGGGACCTGTCACAGGATGTGCCGAACCGGTCGCCCAGCACGATGTCGGGCCGGCCCCCCACGCCGCCACCTGCCCGCCGCGTCCCTGGTGGCAGGATCTGGGAAGGCATGGAATGGCAGTCGATCAGGATGCACTGGCCAAAGGTGCCAAGCGTGCCGTCCACCAGATCGGTCAGTGCTGCATGATAGGGGCGGTAATAGTGCCTGATCCGGCGCTCCGCCTCTGCATACTGCAGCTTGTCGCGATAGATCATCTCCCCACCGGCAACGACGCGCGCAATCGTCCCCAGTCCCCCGGCGACGCGCACGGAACTCGTGTTGGCATGTGGCGGCAGATCGTCATCGAACATGGTGGGATCAAGTTCGTATGGTTCCCGGTTCACATCGCAATAGGCTCGGGGAAATCTTGCCTTCAGCAAGGGCGCACCAAGGCGGCTCGCGGGCAGGAATATCTCGTCGACAAAACTGTCTTCCGACTTGCGCAGCGCCAGCGGCTCCAACCGCGAGGCGGCCTGGAACGGGGCAGGGTAGTGACGCCCGGAATGCGGCGACGTCAGGATGACGGGCACGGTCTGCGTGCCCGACCGGTGAATGGCAATGGGGGGGTCGATCAGGGCGAGTCTGGGATCAATCTGCATGGCATGCAGCTATCCGGCATATTGCCGAATTTGCAACGTTTTCTTCGTAAATCGCTCCTATAGTCCTGAGGCAGGGATGATTGGTGGAAAAAGCGGACCGGCGGCGGAATGACTGTCGTCGCGATGCTGGTTCCATTGGTCAGGTTGGGTGAATTCGATACGGGACGGACTGGTATGGCGCGTATTCTGCTGGCGGAAGATGACAATTCCCTCCGGCCCTATCTGGCGCGGGCACTGCGCCGTGACGGTCATGAAGTGATTGCCGCCCGCGACGGGATCGAGGCATTGGTCCACCTGGGGCCGGACCGCTTTGACCTGCTGCTGGCCGATGTGGTGATGCCGGAGATCGATGGAATCGAACTCGCGCGCCGGGCTGAGCGCGCCGACCCGAACATCCGTGTCATGTTCATCACCGGTTTCGCTGCTGTGGCCATGCAGTCGCATCGCCGCCATCGCACCCCGGCCAAGGTCCTCTCCAAGCCGTTTCACCTGAAGGACGTGGTCGCGGAAGTGCGCGAACTGCTCACCGAAGCGGGCATAGAGGATGGGACCCGTCCCAGCGTCTGATCAGGCCTCAGCACGTGTGCACCTGACCAATGTCACGCCACACGGTCACGGACCTGATATTTTGGGGTTGCCAGCCCCGCCGAACTGGCTTAAATCCCCGACCTCGCGAGCGGGCGTAGCTCAGGGGTAGAGCATAACCTTGCCAAGGTTAGGGTCGTGAGTTCGAATCTCATCGCCCGCTCCAGTTTTCCGGAACATCGACGTTCTTGCGGTGGATGGCCCCGTCCACCGGGAAGCCCAGTTATCTGGATTCTGTCGCTCAGATGGCAGAAGGCACTGGTCGCCATGCGGGACCGCGCCGATGAGGGCCGAAATGCGCGAAATTAACCTGAGTTTAAATGTTGATGTCTAGGTGATCTCGAGCGACCAGACTCTCAACAACAATCTAGGCTTGAGCCATTGTACCATTCGAGTCCTTGTGCACCTACGTCACCCTCTAAAGGCTGCAACAAGATACTGATCGTGGAGGACTCAAAATTCTTTCGCAGCGTGTTGCAGCGGGCGGTTGAGGTAAGAACTGAACTGACAGCTGTCGTCGCAAGTTCAATGGCGGAAGCGCGACAGATCGTTGACCGTGAGCATGAGGGTTTTCTGCTCAGCCTGCTTGACCTCAACCTGCCGGACGCACCGCAAGGTGAAATCGTTGATTACATCCAATCCCGGCATATACCGGCGATCGTCTTTACGGGCAAATTTGACGAATCAGTGCGCGAAAGCATCCTTGCGAAGAATGTCATCGACTATGTCATCAAGGTGAACCAGAACAGCCTTGATCAGGTAGTGGGCTTGATTTCCCGCTTTCAGAAGAACAGAAGCGTGAAAGTCCTGGTGGTCGAGGATTCCCGCAGCGCCAACGAATATGTCACCCGACTTCTCCAGACATATGGCTATATCGTTCTTTCCGCGTTCGACGGGCAAGACGCACTAACGACCATGAAAAAAAATCCTGATATAGCTATTGTAATCACAGATTATAATATGCCCGGAATGGATGGATTCGAGTTGGTTTCTCGCTTGCGTGAAAGTCATTCAAAAGATGAACTGGCGATCATTGGGTTGTCAGGTGGTGGAAATCCAATACTTTCTGCCAAATTTCTCAAGATCGGCGCGAACGATTTTTTGAACAAGCCATTTCTGCGTGAAGAATTTTACTGCCGAGTGAATCAGAATATTGAAATTATTGAAACATTTCAGAATTTGAAGGAATTCGCTATGCGTGATTTCCTGACTGGACTGTATAATCGGCGCTTCATGATCCAATCCGGGACCAAGATGCTGGAACTTGCAAAACGCCAAGGGCATCAGGTCTGCGCAGCTCTCATGGATCTCGATTATTTCAAGAGCATCAACGATACCTATGGGCACGACGCGGGCGACCTCGTGATCAGGAATACGGCAAAGCGCCTAGAGCATTTTTCCTGAACGCGGACTCGGATTTGGGATTCACCTGAAGGCTCCTGGCTGATTCACTGTTTGCAGTGATTCGCTGGGAGGTGAGGATGACCAGAAGCCTGAGTGTTGATCTGCGGTTGCGCGTGATTGAA
>JARGPL010000029.1 GCA_029210175.1 Minwuia sp.
CACCATCAGGGGCGAAGGAGGCAATGACACGCTGCGCGGCGGGGCGGGCTCGGACGTGCTCTTTGGCGGAGACGGAAACGACGATGTCACCGGCG
This sequence comes from Minwuia sp., assembly GCA_029210175.1. Classification (GTDB taxonomy): domain Bacteria; phylum Pseudomonadota; class Alphaproteobacteria; order Minwuiales; family Minwuiaceae; genus Minwuia. Next base: position 96 of record JARGPL010000029.1, read on the forward strand.
GCGACATCTTCGGACTGTTCGGTACCGAGGCAGACACTCTCGCAGGCGGCGCAGGCGACGATGCTCTCAGCGGAGGTGGCGGCGACGACACCTATCTGTTCAGTGCCGGATTTGGCCAGGACATCATCCGCAGCACCGGTGCGGGCAGCACAGACCGTGACGTGCTGGTTTTCGATGAATCGGTTCAGCGGCAGGACATTCGTCTCTTCACCAGAAACTTCCCGGATGACCGGAACAAGTCAGCCGACCTGTTCATCCGGTTCGAACCCGATGGATCGACCATCACCCTGACCAACTTCATCCAGGACGTCGATGCAGAAGACGCCGGGCAGCTTGATCGGGGTCTCCGGGAAATCAGGTTCGCCGACGGTCAGGTCATGGTCTTCGAGCTCGGCCTAGAACTGGAGGGGGCAAGCGGTCGCGATGAGATGCGCGGCTCGCAGTTCAACGACACGATCTCCGGCGGGGAGGGGGGCGACCGGATCGAGGGCAACAATGGCGACGACGTCTTGTCCGGCGGCGCAGGGAATGACGATCTCTTCGGCGGAAACGGTGCGGATACGCTGATTGCCGGTTCCGGGAACAATTTTATCGATGGCGGACCGGGCATCGATGTCGCGATCTTCACCGGTGACATTCTTGCCTACAAGCACGATTGCGTCATCGACGTCGGGCTCCTGCTCGCCGGTGACCCTGACACGGTCGGTCGCCACATTGTCCGCAATGTCGAGGTCCTGATCTTCAACGGAACGGAGTTTGTGTTCTCCGATTTCGAGAACACCCAGGTTCTGGGGACCGCAGGCGCAGATCGTCTTGACGGCGGCGTTGAGCGCGACTTCCTGGGCGGACTGGAAGGCGACGACACGATTGATGGCCGCGATGGCGGCGACTTCGTCAATGCGGGCGAAGGTGACGATCTCGTCCTCGGCAACCGGGGCGACGACATCCTGGATGGTGGCGACGGGTTCGACACCCTGTCATTTGCTGGCGAAAGCGAGACGGTCGTCGTCAATCTCGGAGCCGGGCGGACGTCAGGATCCCTCGGCAATGACACGCTGGCCCGCTTCGAGGTGGTCGAGGGCGGCGCGGCAGACGATCTGCTGATCGGCGACACCGGCAGCAACGAACTGCGCGGCGGTGGAGGCGGCGACACGCTGCAGGGCGCGGCAGGTGGCGACACTCTGACGGGTCTGAGTGGCAACGACACCTTCGTGTTCAGTGACGGTGATGGGCCCGATGTGATCACCGACTTCGAAACCGGTGACCTGATCGATCTGCAAGGCATTGTCGCGATCAGCGCGTTCTCCGATGTGCAGGACGTTCTCTCCCAGGCGGGTTCCGATGCCATTCTCGATTTCGGCGGCGGCGACAGCATCCTGCTGGAGGATGTGACGGCGTCTGCCCTTTCGGCCACCGACTTTCTGCTGGATCCTAACAATGCGCGACGCATCGTGGGCACGGAGGGTGATGACCTGCTCGTCGCCGATATGCTCGACAACCTGATCGACGGGCTGGGGGGAAACGACACGATAGAGGGCCTGTTTGGCGGGGATCTGCTGTCCGGTGGGACAGGCGCCGATTCTCTGGTAGGGGAGACCGGCGCGGATACCCTGCGCGGGGGAGACGATGACGACACGCTGAACGGTGGCAATGGCGACGACGTGCTGGACGGCGGCACGGGTAACGACACTCTTCTCTTCAGTACCGGGTTCGGCAACGACCTGATCCTTGCTTCGGACGCGTTGATCGCCGAGACGAACACGCTCTTCTTCGATTCCAGCTTCAACAAGCTGGACGTGCGTCTGAAATCCTTCGCGAATCCGGGGGACCTGAGTGCCAGTCTGGTGATCCGCCATGACCTCGGCGGTGGCGAGATCACCATCAATGATTTCATTGACAGCAACGCAGGTGACTCTTTCGGCGCCCTGCGAACCGGTTTCGAGATCATCGAGTTCGCTGACGGCACCCTCATCGACCTCCGACAGGGGCTGGTCCTGCGCGGCGAAGCGCAGGGCGAGCACATGCGTGGCACCAACCAGAACGACCAGATCTCGACAGCCAGTGGTGATGATGAGGTCGAGGGCTTCGCCGGGGCGGATTCTCTGTTCGGCGGTCAGGGCAACGACACCCTCGACGGTGGTGACGGCGATGACCAGATCTTCGGCGGGACCGACAGCGACCAGCTTTCCGGCGGCGAGGGTGATGACTTGCTGGAGGCGGGCCTGAACCAGGACACGCTCAGCGGCGGCGGCGGCAACGACACCTTCGTGTTCAGCGACGGTGATGGGGCCGATGTGATCACCGACTTCGCAACCGGTGATCTGATCGATCTGCGCGGGGTCAGTGCGATCGGCAGCTTCCAGGATGTGCTGGACCGTCTGCGTGATCTGAGCGTCGACAGCCTGATCGACATCGGAAACGGTGACAGCATCACGCTTGAGGGCTTCGCCACGAGTGATCTGGCGGAGGAACACGTCCTGCTGACGGTGAACACCGACACACCCCTCCAGCGCATCGACCCCACCGTCAATGCCTTCATCGTCGGTAACGGGGATCAGGTCTCGGTGACGGGAGTGTATGCGACGGCCAATCCGGTGGATGAAACGCTCGCCGGGATCGGGCTGCGGGTGCATTTCGACAGTTCCGTGTTGCGCTTCGATGGCCTTGAGAACGTGTTTCAGTTCGCGCTGCAGCCCTTTGGCCAGGTCGTTGAGGCCGATTCCGGCGATTTCGACGGGGATGCTGCAACCGACAGTTTCGTGGCACTGAACTGGGCCGATTTCGGTGGCCAGTTTCCGGGGGACGGTACGACGCCTCTGGACCTGTTCGACATCCTGTTCACCGGCCTTGGCAGCACGACGGACAGCAACGTGAATTTCTCTGCCTCCAGTGTCGCGCTCGGCCGGAACTTCGCGAGCACGTCAGTGGTTGTTGCCGCCGACCGCTGGCCCCTGCCAGATGCCATCACGGTTGCCGAGAACAGCACCGATGGAATCCTGGTCGCCGACCTGGCCCCAATACCGATCGACCCGGACGATCCGGGAAATTTCACCTTGCTGGACAACGCTGGCGGACGGTTCGCAATAGATGGTTTCGTGTTGCGGGTGGCCGATGGCAACGCGCTGGATTTCGAGGATACGGCCAGCCATGACCTGAGCATTCGCATCACCAACAAAGCGGGTGGCAGTGTCGACCGGTCCATCACCGTAGACCTGACCGACGTCAACGAGGCGCCGACGGCAATCGCCATCGACAGTGCCGACGTGGACGAGGACGCCGCGACCGGTGATCAGGTCGGCATTCTGTCGGCGCTTGACCCGGAAGGCGGTGTGATCAACTTCACCCTGCTTGATGATGCGGGAGGCCGCTTCGCGCTGGACGGAGACCGTCTGGTTGTCGCCGGTGGCGGTCTGGACTTCGAGACCACCGCCAGCCATGCCGTTACTGTGCGTGCGACCGACACGGGCGGTCTGAGCCTGGATCAGGTTCTCAACATCGGCATCAACGACGTGGTAGAAGCGACATTGGATCTGGACGGCGACGGCAGGGTCAATGCGCTGACGGATGGCATGATCGCTCTGGGCGATTTGTTTGGTGCCCCCCTGTCGCAGCTGGTCACGTTTGCGGAACCGGATTCACCGGGTACGGACTTCCAGTTCCTGGAGGACCGGTTGCGGGACGCGAGGGCAGAAATCTTCGATGTCGATGGTGACGGTGTAACGAATGTCCTCAAGGACGCACTCACCGATGGCCTGATGATCCTGGGCCACCTGTTCGGGGCGCCTGCCGATCAGGTCGCCGGGTTTGCTGCACCCGATGCGACCCGGACTGACCCGGCGGAGATCGCGGCATTTCTCGACAGTTTCATCCCGGTCGATGCATCGGCTTGACCTCCCTGCGCGCCTGACCGGAAAAGCCCATCCTTCGCGCTTCCGCCGATCCGGCCTATCCTGCACATCAAGACAGGGGAGGACAGGTGATGGTCGAGGCTTTGACGATCCGGCTGAACGGGGCCGACAATGTAGCCGTGGCGCGGGTGGACATTCTGCCGGGCACGGAAATTGCGCCCTATGGCGTGACCGCGAACCACCATATTCCGGCGGGGCACAAGATCGCGCTGGACGGCATTGCTGCCGGTGCGGCGGTGCGCAAGTACAACCAGATCATCGGCTTTGCGGAGGGCGGCATTGCGCCCGGTGACCACATTCACACCCACAATTGCCTGTTCGGCGACTTCGAACGCGATTACGCGATCGGGCAGGATGTCCGGGCGACGGATTTCGTGCCGGAGCATGAACGCGCCGTCTTCCAGGGCTTTCGCCGCGACAATGGCAAGGCCGCGACCCGCAACTACATCGGCGTGCTGACGTCCGTGAACTGCTCGGCCACCGTTGCCCGCTATGTGGCGGACCATTTCCGCGATCCTGCGATCCTGGCCCAGTACCCCAATGTCGATGGTGTCGTGGCGCTGACCCATGGCACCGGCTGCGGCATGGCATCGGAAGGTGAGGGCATGCGGATGCTGTCGCGCACCTTCGCCGGCTACGCCCGCCACGCCAACTTCGCCGGGCTGTTGTTCATCGGGTTGGGCTGCGAGGCGGCCCAGCTGGGCATGATGATGGATGTGGAGGGACTGAAGCCGGGTCCCCTGCTGCACATGTTCACCATCCAGGACTCGGGCGGCACCACGGCCACGGTGCGCAAGGGCATCGATCTGGTGAAGGACATGCTGCCGCATGCCAACGCCAAGGGGCGGGAGCCGATTCCGGCATCCGAACTGATCCTCGGCCTGGAGTGTGGCGGGTCCGACGCCTATTCCGGCATCTCCGCCAACCCGGCGCTGGGCGCGGCGGCGGATCTGCTGGTCCGGCATGGCGGCACCGCCTGCCTGGGGGAAACGCCGGAGATCTATGGCGCGGAACATCTGCTGACCCGGCGGGCGGTATCGGATGAGGTGGCTCAGAAGCTGATCACCAAGATCCACTGGTGGGAAGACTATGTGGCCCGCAACAGTGGTTCGATGGACAACAATCCCAGCCCCGGCAACAAGGCAGGCGGGCTGACCACGATCCTGGAAAAGAGCCTCGGTGCCGCAGCCAAGGGCGGCACCACCAAACTTGTCGATGTCTACAGCTATGCGGAGAAGATTACCGCCAGGGGTTTCGTCTTCATGGACACGCCCGGCTATGACCCCGTATCCGTCACCGGCTTCGTCGCCGGGGGGGCAAACGTGGTCTGCTTCACCACCGGTCGCGGATCGGTCTTTGGCTGCAAGCCGACGCCCTCGCTGAAGCTGGCGACCAACACGGCGATGTATTCGCGCCTGTCCGATGACATGGACATCAACTGCGGCCTGGTCGTGGACGGGGAGAAGGACGTGCAGCAGATGGGTCAGGCGATCTTCGATCTGATCCTGGCGACCGCGTCCGGAGACAAGACCTGCTCGGAGCGGCTGGGCTTTGGCGATGACGAATTCCTGCCCTGGCAGATCGGAGCGGTGATGTGAGCAAAGGGGAACAGATGCAGCGTGCCGATCATCGGATCGACAGCAGCCTGAACGGCCTGAAAACCGCCTTGCGCAACAAGCATGTGAACCCGGACGGGCCGCCCGTGCTGTTCGTGCACGGCGCAACCTATCCATCGACCATCATGTTCGATTATCCGGTCGATGGCGTGTCCTGGATGGACTGGATGGCGGCACGCGGCTTCGATGTCTGGTGCATCGACCTGCCCGGCTATGGCCTGTCGGACCGACCGCTGGAGATGACGGTGCCCGCAGACCAGAACGCCCCCGTCGTCACGACGGCAGATGCGGAGCGCGACGTGGCGCGTGCGGTGGATTTCATCCTCGCCCGACGCAGTGCGGCACAGCTTGATCTGGTGGGCTATTCCTGGGGCACTGCGATCTGTGGCGGCATTGCCGCCCGGCACCCCGGCAAGGTGCGCCGTCTGGTCCTGTCCGGCGCACTCTGGTGTCGGGTATCAACCCAGGGCATCGGTGCTCTGGGCCAGCCGGGTGCCTGGCGTCAGGTGGAAGCATCTGCGGTGGTCGATCGCTGGTGCATCGGGCTGGACGATGCGCAAAAGACAGCGATCTCGACACCGGCGGCAATGCGGGCCTGGGCTGACGCAGCCATCGCCACCGACCCGGAGACCGGATCAGGCGATGCGCCGTTCCTGCGGGCACCGGCAGGTGTCGTGCAGGATGTGCAGCAGCACTGGCTGAAGAATGATCCGACCTGGGATCCGTCCCGCGTCACCTGCCCGACACAGATCGTCGTCGGTGAATGGGACCATGAAACCACGCCGGAACAGGGTCGCGACGTGTTCGAGCGCCTGACGGCGGCGGCGGAGAAACGCTATACCCTGCTCGGTGCCGCCACCCATTCGATGCTGCTGGAGAACCGCCGCCACGCCCTCTACGACGTGGTGCACGATTTCCTGACCGCTGACATCTGAGGTTCGGTGCTGCGGGTCATGCCTCGCTCTGGCCGACGGGGCGGGACAGCAGATCGCTGACAGCCTGTTGCAGGGGGATGCCGAGATGCAGCACCTCGTGCACGGCGCCCGCGATCGGCAATTCGATACCCAGGATGGCGGCGCGCTGCAACAGCGGTGCCACGGAGTGGACACCTTCCACCAGCACATCCGGCAGGTCCGCATCGCGCCCCAGCGCGGCACCAAAGGCAAAGTTGCGGGATGTCTCATCGGTGCAGGTCAGCACCAGATCACCCAGACCGGAAAGCCCCGAGAGCGTCTCGTCGCGGGCGCCCAGCGCGCGACCCAGCCTGCGCAGTTCCGCAAGCCCGCGGGAAATCACGGCAGCGCGGGCGTTCAGGCCCAGCCCGGCCCCTGTCACGGCGCCCGCCGCAATGGCGAGCACGTTCTTCATTGCCCCGCCCAGGGCAACGCCGATCACATCGTCACTGGCATACAACCGGAAACCCGCGTGTCCCAGACGGGTTGCCCAGAGTTCGGCCAGCGCCATGTCCGGCAGGGCGAGCACGGCCGCCGCGGGAAGACCGCGCAACACCTCGCCTGCGAAATTCGGACCCGACAGCATGCCGATGGGATTGGCGGGCAGAATGTCGGTCGCCACTTCCGGCAGCAGGGCACCGGTTTCCCGCTCAAGACCCTTGGCGCAGATGATGATCGGCAGGTCGGGCGGGGTAACGTCCGCGATCTGGTCCAGCACCTGGCGGACGGTCTGCGCGGGCACCACCAGCAGCAGCGCATCAGCGTCCGCCATCGCAGCGCGTTGCCGATCAACGGACCGGTCGGCCAGTATCGTGGCATGACCGGCCCGCCGCATCGTGGCGTCCAGCGCGCCGCCCCAGGCACCCGTTCCGATGATGGCGATTCTGATTTGTTCTGACATGGCTGGAAGGTTGGCCTGTTCGGCCGGCGATCGGATGCGTCATAGGGACGCAAAACCCTTTCTGTCAGGTGGGTGAATGGGTTTTGCCTCCGAGACGCATTAGGTTCCAGATGCAGTATCAAAGACGACCGGGCGCTCAGCCCGGCGCACGAACACTCAAGCAGGGGGGTGAGCCGATGAAGATCACCGGAACCTACGAACTCGAAGCGGATCGCCAGAAGGTGTGGGAGGCACTGAACGACCCGGAAGTGCTGAAGGCCTGCATCCCCGGTTGCGAGTCGCTGGACAAGACCGGCGAGAACGAACTGACTGCCACGGTGACCGCGAAGGTCGGGCCGGTGAAGGCGAAGTTCAACGGCTCTGTCGAACTGAAGGATCTCAACCCGCCGGAATCCTATCGGATCGAAGGGTCAGGCAAGGGCGGGGCCGCCGGTTTCGCCAAGGGTGGAGCCGATGTGCGGCTGGATGAACGCGATGGCGGCGGCACCGTGCTGTCCTATGAAGTGGATGCACAGGTCGGTGGCAAGCTGGCACAGATCGGGTCACGCCTGATCGACGGCACTGCGAAGAAGCTGGCTGACCAGTTCTTCGCCAACTTCCGCGCCCATGTGGAAACGCCGTCAGACGATGCAGTCACCACCGCGCCGGCAGCAGATGATGCACCGACGGCAGAATCGGAAGAAAAACCGGCTCAGCCGGTCGCGCCGACGGATGCGGCCGATGACGACACGCCTGCACCCGAAATGGCGGTCAGCGACACGCCGCAACCGGAGACGGAAATGCGACCGACACCGCAGGCCGCACCGGCCCAGCCACCCAAGCCGACACAGGCTCCGGAAAAGGCTTCCGGCCTGCCTGCATGGGTCTGGTTTCTGGCGGCGGCGGGATTGATTCTGGTTTTGGTCGCTCTCGTCTCTTGAGACTGAGGCCAAGCCGATACAGGATACGACCAGGGAAACGACGACCAAGGGAGAACGGGGTCACATGGCAAACGTCTCGATGACGATCAATGGCAAGCAGGTCAGCGGTGAAGTTGAATCGCGCACACTGCTTGTGGAGTTCCTGCGCGAACAGCAGCGGCTGACCGGCACGCATGTCGGTTGCGATACCAGCCAGTGCGGTGCATGCGTGGTGCACGTGAACGGCGATTCCGCCAAGAGCTGCACGATGCTGGCCGTACAGGCAGACGGCGCGGACGTCACGACCGTCGAAGGTCTGGCGAAGGGTGAGGACCTGCATCCGATGCAGGCGGCTTTCCGTGAGAACCATGGCCTGCAGTGCGGTTTCTGCACCCCGGGCATGATCATGAGCGCCATCGACCTGGTGCAGCACAACGCCGATCCGTCCGAAACCGAGATCCGGGAATGGCTGGAAGGCAACATCTGCCGCTGCACCGGCTATCACAACATCGTCAAGAGCATCAAGGCGGGTGCGGAGGCCATGCGCGGCTGAGGCACGCCGCCCAGAAACTGCCCAACGGATGACGGTGACAGCAGATCACCGCATCCCCACAAGAGGATCGGCCCCTGATGGCGCAAGCGCCAGATACCGGGGCCTCAGGAGGCAACATGACTGAACAGGGAATTGGCGCCAGCGTTCTGCGCAAGGAAGACTTTCGCTTCATTCGTGGTCGCGGCAAATACACCGACGACATCAATCTGATGAACCAGACCCACGCGATCATCGTCCGGTCGCCGCATGCGCACGCGACCATCAATGGCATCGACAAGTCGGCGGCTCTGGCCGCACCCGGCGTCGTGGCCGTGATGACATCGGAAGACTTCGCGGCCTTTGGTGGCCTGCCCTGCGGCTGGCAGGTCATCGGCAAGGGCGAAGAGCCCATGATCGAGCCGAAGCACCCGATCCTGGCGGAAGGCAAGGTCCGCCATGTTGGTGACCCGGTCGCCGTGGTGATCGCCGAAACCAAGACCCAGGCCCGCGACGCGGCTGAACTGGTCGAGATCGACTATACCGAACTGCCCGCGGTCGTGGACATGCGGGAAGCGCTGCAGAACGCGCCCGCCGCAGTGCATGACGAAGCGACGGACAACCAGTGCTTTGACTGGGAAATCGGTGACCGTGCGCTGATGGATGCGGAATTCGAGAAGGCGCATCACATCACCAGGCTGGAACTGATCAACAATCGGCTGGTGCCGAACGCGATGGAGCCGCGCTGCGCCATCGGCGACTATGACAATTCAACGGGTGATCACACGCTTTACACCACCAGCCAGAATCCGCATGTGATCCGGCTGCTGATGGGTGCATTCGTGTTGCAGATCCCCGAGCACAAGCTGCGCATCTATGCCCCGGACGTGGGCGGCGGCTTCGGCTCCAAGATATACCACTATGCCGAGGAAGCCATCATGACAGTGGCAGCCAAGGTGCTGGAACGGCCCGTCAAGTGGACGTCCGACCGCACCGAAGCCTTCCTGTCCGATGCCCATGCCCGCGATCACGTGACGACCGTGGAACTGGCCCTCGACGCCAACGGGAAGTTCATGGCGCTCAGGGAATTCACGCTGGCAAACATGGGGGCATACCTGTCCACCTTTGCCCCGTCGATTCCGACCTATCTGCATGCGACCCTGCTCGCCGGGCAGTACACGACGCCGCTGATCTATGCGGAAATCAAGGCTGCATTCACCAATACGGTGCCGGTTGATGCCTATCGTGGTGCCGGTCGGCCAGAGGCTACCTACCTGCTGGAACGCATCATCGACAAGGCAGCGGGTGAGATGGGGATCGACCGCATCGAACTGCGGCGAAAGAACTTCATCCAGCCGGACCAGTTCCCCTATGACACGCCGGTCGCCCTGACCTACGACACGGGCGACTTCAGTGCGATCCTGGATGCCGGCCTGGCAGGCAGCAAGTGGGACAGCTTCGAGGACCGTCGCAAGGAAGCCGCCGGTCGCGGCAAGCTGCGCGGCATCGGCATCAGCTGCTACATCGAAGCCTGTGGCCTGGCCCCGTCCAACGTGGCGGGCATGCTGGGTGCGCGTGCCGGTCTTTACGAAAGCGCCACCGTGCGCGTGATGCCGACCGGTTCCATTCAGGTTCTCACCGGCAGCCACAGTCATGGTCAGGGGCACGAGACGAGCTTTGCCCAGATCGTGGCTGACAAGCTGGGCATGGACATCAACAACATCGAGATCGTGCACGGCGACACCAACAAGATTCCGTTCGGCATGGGCACCTACGGGTCCCGGTCGATGGCGGTGGGTGGCGTGGCTCTGGCCAGTGCGACCGACAAGATCATCAACAAGGCGACAAAGATCGCGGCGCATCTGATGGAAGCGTCGACGGAAGATGTCATCTTCGAGGATGGTATCTTCAAGGTCGCCGGAACCGACAAGGCGGTGCCGTTCGGTGACGTGGCCCTGACGGCCTATGTCCCGCACAACTATCCGCTGGAGGAACTGGAGCCGGGTCTGGAGGAAACCTCCTTCTACGATCCGAAGAACTTCACCTTCCCGTCCGGGGCGCACATCTGCGAGGTCGAGATCGATCCCACCACGGGCTCACTCGAGATCGTGGCCATGCACGCGACCGATGACTTCGGTAACGTCATCAACCCGATGATCGTTGCCGGTCAGGTGCATGGCGGACTGGTGCAGGGTATCGGTCAGGCCCTGTTCGAGAATGCAGCCTATGATGACCATGGCCAGCTGCTCAGCGGGTCCTACATGGACTACTGCATGCCCCGCGCCGATGATGTGCCGACATTCTCGGTCGATCATGAGGTCACGGCCTGCACCCACAATGCGCTGGGTGTGAAGGGCTGCGGTGAAGCGGGGGCCATCGGCTCACCGCCTGCCGTCATCAATGCCGTTGTCGACGCCCTGCGCGATTATGGCGTCACACACATCGACATGCCGGCGACGCCGGCCAAGATCTGGAACATCGTCAACCAGGGCACCGTCGCCCAGGCTGCCGAGTAAGGGGGACACACCATGTACGATTTTGAATATGTGAAACCGGGCAGCCTCGACGCTGCGAAGTCCGCCATCGCCAGTGCCGAGGACGGCAAGCTGATGGCTGGTGGCATGACCCTGATCCCGACGCTGAAGCAGCGACTGGCAAGCCCCAGTGACGTTGTCGATCTGGGCGGCCTTGGCGACCTGGCAGGCATTCGCAAGGACGGCAACAGCATCGTCATCGGTGCCATGACCCGCCATGCCGATGTCGCCGCCTCGGCAGACGTGCGGGCGGCCATTCCGGCGCTGGCCGATCTGGCTGATGGCATTGGCGACCCGCAGGTCCGCAACCGTGGCACCATCGGTGGCTCCATCGCCAACAACGACCCGGCGGCGGATTACCCCGCTGCCCTGGTCGCCCTGGGTGCCACCGTGCGCACGACCAAGCGGGAACTGGCAGCCGAGGACTTCTTCACCGGCATGTTCGAAACCGCGCTGGATGACGATGAGATCATCACCGAAGTTGTCTTCCCGACTGTCGAGAAGGCGGCCTATGCGAAGTTCCCGAACCCGGCATCACGCTATGCCATCGTCGGTGTCTTCGTGGCCAAGGGCAGCGATGGTGTGAAGGTCGCGGTGACCGGTGCTGGTCCTGCCGTCTTCCGCTCCGCTGACATGGAAGCCGCCTTGTCCGCCAACTTCTCCGCCGATGCGCTGAACGGTATCTCGGTTTCCGCAGATGACCTGAACAGCGATATTCACGCCGGTGCCGACTATCGCGCGCATCTGGTGGGTGTCATGGCGCAGCGGGCCGTGAAGGCCGCAGGCTGACGCGAAAGTGCTTGGGGCTTGGTCCGACCGTGTTGTAGTGTTGGTCCAAGTCACAGAACAAATAACAACAAACTGGAGGAAATCATCATGGCCTGGTCCACACCGCGTATCGAAGAAATCTGCATCGGCATGGAAATCAATGGGTATTTCCCCGCCGAATTCTGATCGCGCATTACAGCGTTTGACGGATCGACCGATGGGGAAACCTGTCGGTCGTTTTCGTTTGGGCCTGGTGCCACCGATTCCGTCAACTGACTGACAGGTGCCTGCGTGGCACCAGTCGGGGACCGGACCGTGAGACTGCGTGAGTCCTGACCATCATGACCGATTTCGATCTGCCGACCTATGTTTCGCCGGACAAGCCCCTGTCACCCGATGGGCTGGAGGCGGCGTTGCGGGACATCGGTGCGCGGCACTACCACAATCTGCATCCGTTCCACCGCATGCTGCATGACGGTGCGCTCGACCGGGGCCAGGTTCAGGCCTGGGCGCTGAACCGATACTGCTATCAGGCACATATCCCGAAGAAGGATGCGGTGCTGATGGCCCGGCTGACCAGTGTGGAACTGCGCCGCGAATGGCGCAGACGCATCGTCGATCATGACGGAGAGGATGAGGGCGAAGGCAGCCGTGGTGGCGACGACGGCGGTATCGAACGCTGGCTGCGCCTGACCACAGGGCTCGGGCTGGACCGCGAATATGTGCGCGACATGGTGGGAATCCTGCCCGCCACGAAATTCGCGGTGGAGGCCTATGTCCACTTCGTGGCGGAGATGCCATTGCTGGAAGCCATTGCCTCGTCCCTGACCGAACTGTTCGCGCCGACCATCATCTCGGAGCGGGTATCGGGAATGCTGGCCAGTTACGACTTCGTCAATGCCGAGGCCCTGGCCTACTTCAACAAGCGGCTGACCCAGGCACCGCGGGATTCCGGCTTCGCACTGGAATATGTGCGCACCCACGCGCTGCGGCCCGACCAGCAGCAGGCCGTGCTGGACGCCCTGATCTTCAAGTGCAATGTGCTGTGGGCGCAACTGGATGCCCTTCACTTCGCCTATGTGGCACCCGGAATCGTGCCGCCGGGCGCGTTCCGGCCATGATTGCCGACGCCACCATTCCGGCCCTGCCGAGGGGCATCCGTCTGCATGAGGACAAGGCGCGCGGCGGTTTCACGCTGATGGCACCGGAACGCATCCTGAAACTGGACCAGATCGCCCATGAAGTCCTGAAACGGGTGGATGGCACTGCCTCGGTGGCGACCATCGTGGACGACCTGGCCCACACCTTTGCTGCCGACCGGACGCAGATCGACAGCGACGTGAAGGCCATGTTGCAGGGGCTTGCTGACAAGCGTCTGCTGGACCTGACGGATGAGTGATGCCGCCGCACAGTCCCTGATCGAGCCACCTCTGGGCCTGCTGGCGGAACTGACGCACCGTTGCCCGCTCGCCTGCCCCTATTGCTCCAACCCGGAAAATCTGGACCGCAGATCGACGGAGCTGGATACCGCCACCTGGAAGCGCGTGTTTTCGGAAGCTGCCGAACTCGGGGTCATGCAGGTGCATCTGTCGGGGGGCGAGCCAACGGCACGCCCCGACATCATCGACATCACCGCCCACTGCCGCGACGCCGGGCTTTACACCAACCTCATCACATCCGGCATCAATGTCGCCGGGCAGAAGCTGGATGCACTCGCGGCGGCCGGGCTGGATCATGTGCAGATCTCGTTTCAGGGTGACGCCGCTGGCCCGGCGGACCATGTCTCCGGCAGGCAAGGCTCCCACGCCCGCAAGCTGGAACTTGCGGCACAGGTCACAGGCCTGGGCCTGCCGCTGACCGTCAATGCCGTCATCCATCGCGGCAATGCCGACCGGGTGACGGAGATGGTGCGGTTTGCTGTCGATCTGGGTGCCCGGCGGATCGAGATCGCGCACGTCCAGTACTATGGCTGGGCCTTGCGCAACCGCGACGCCCTGATGCCGACGCCGGATCAGGTTCGCAGTTCCACGGAAGCGGTGGAGCGCGCCCGCGCGGACTTCGCGGGCCGGATCGTCATCGATGCGGTTGTGCCGGACTATTACGCCCGCCGCCCGAAACCCTGCGTCGGTGGCTGGGGCAAGCGATCCCTGAATGTCTCGCCGGCAGGCAAGGTGCTGCCCTGCCATGCGGCAGAGACCATTCCGCACCTGACGTTCCCGAACGTGCGCGAGACCTCCCTGCATGAGATATGGCATCACAGCGCCGCCTTCAATGCCTATCGCGGCACCGACTGGATGGCCGAACCCTGCCGCAGCTGCGACCGGCGAGAGATCGATTTCGGCGGCTGCCGCTGTCAGGCACTCGCCATGACGGGCGACGCCGCCGCAACCGATCCGGCGTGCGAGCTGTCACCGTTTCACGCCCGGATGATCGCCATGGCAGAGACTGCCGTGGCCGAGGTCGAGGCATCACCGCTGGATACCGAATACGACTACCGCCGCTTTCTCTGATACCTCCGGCGCAAGGCTCGGCTGCGCCGTTCGCCCCCTGCCCGACCTTTCCCCGTCGAGGGGGAAGGGGAAAGCAAGACGGGGTGTTCGGTGGTCTCCGGTCCGGTTCAGAAGATCGAGAAGTACTCCCGTTTCTCCCAATCGGTGACCGTTGCCAGAAAGCGGTCCCACTCCGCGCGCTTGATGGTTGCAAAATAGTTCGTGAAACCGTCACCAAAGGCCGTATCGACGAATTCACTTTGCGCGAATACGGTCAGGGCGTCCCCCAGATTGCGCGGCAGCAAGGGGGCCGTGCTCTCGTAGGGCGTGGTCACGGGATCCGGCGCAGCCAGGCCACGAACGATACCATCAAGTCCGGCGCTGATCTGTGACGCCATGTGCAGGTACGGGTTCGCCGCGGCCTCGGCCAGCCGGCTCTTCACGCGGCTCGCCGGATCGTTCGGCCCCATCAGTGCACGCAGCATCGTGCCCTTCTTGTCCCGCCCCCAGGCAATCCGGTCCGGTGCCAGCTGGAACGCGTTCTGATAGCGCTTGTAGCCATTGATGGTGGGGGTAGAGAGCGGACACGTGGCATGGGCGTGGTCCAGCAGCCCGGCAATCCATGCGCTTGCGATGGCGGACAGTTCACCGTCCGGGCGGGCCATGAACAGGTTCTGTCCGCTCATCCGGTCGGTCAGGGACTGGTGCAGGTGCCAGCCGCTGGCCATGCCGTTCGGCACCTGCGGCCGCGTCATGAAAGTGGCGTGCAGCCCCTGGCGTCGGCAGACCTGCTCCGCCATGGTGCGAAACAACACCATGTTGTCGGCCTGGGTCAGCGCGTCGGCGGGATCGAACGTGAATTCGAACTGGCCGGGACCGAACTCCACCTCCATGGAGCGTACGGGCAGGCCCAGACCCTCCGCTGCATGACGCAGCGCGTCCATGACCGGTTCCAGCTGATCGTAGCGATCTTCCGTCAGATACTGATAGCCATGGGCCAGCAGTTCCGTCTCCGGCGGGACAGGCGGCATGCCCGTGTCCCCGTTGCCAAGATGCGCATCGGTGATGCGAAAGACGTGGAATTCCAGTTCCAGTCCGACCACCAGCGCCATGTTGCGTTCCGCCAGGCGTGCAATCGCCTGCCGCAGGAGGTGTCGCGGGCTGAAGGGAAATGGCGCACCATCAGCCATCTCGATATCCGCCAGCATCCAGGCAGAATGCGCCGACCACGGCAGGATGCGGAAAGTCTCCGGATCAGGCCGCATGATCACATCGCCTGCCCCGGTCAGGACACCGTCACCGAACCCGGCGTCATCGGTCCAGACAGGAAAGACCGTCCGGTGCGACGTGTCCTTCAGCAACAGCGTGGAGGTCATGGTGACCCCGTTGCGGAATGCGCTTTCCAGCGCTGTCAGCGGCAGGGCCTTGCCCCGCAGGATACCGTGCTGGTCCACGAAGCTGATGCGAACGGTCTCGACGCCCTATTGCCGGGCATTCGACAGCACGGCCTGCGCCGCATCATCCATAGAGGTTTCGGACACGCCTCAGGCCTCCAGCAGTGCTGGCCAGGGACAGGCCGCACGCCGCGCCGTGTCGAAATCAAGCCATTCGGCCTCCCACTGGTCGGTGGCACAGATGCTGTCGGTCGCGACCGGTCCGGCGGCCTGCGTCTGGCTTTCGCGGAACGGTGCAGCTTCCCCGGCAGCCACCTGGCGAATGCCATCACGCAACAGCCGCCGGTAGCGCACGATCCCCACATCCGACTTGCCGAGATGTTCCTCCCGCCGGTCCTGGATCGCACCCATGGATTCGACCGCCCACTGGTCATGAACGTTGATGTCACGCCCCATGCCGGTGAATGTTTCCCCCGCCTGTTCATCGGCGTCGAAGCCATAGTTCGTTCCTGCCCCCGTGATCGGGCGATAATCGGGCAGGCGGTGCTGTTTCAGACGCTGTTCGCGCATCACCGCCTTGTCGACCGGGCGGGCATAGCTGGTGAACATGGAAAACCAGTAACAGCTCTTGTCATCCACCGGCACATGCCACTGGGTGATGGTCATTTCATTGGACATCGGGATGACGATGGCTTGCGGAAAGATCTGGTTCGTCACCCGGACATGGGTCCGGCCATCCGGCATGTGGCGCGTGGCTGTCAGGTGCGTTGAAGCAGTCAAGCGCAGGCAGGGCGGGCGGCGTGCCTGTGCCCATCCAGGCCAAGATGACACCGTTCCGTTCGGTGACCGGATAGCTCCGCGCCCGGACATGGCGATGCATGATGCTGCCATCCGGCTCGGCGGGCTGTTCCAGGCACCGGCCGGTGCAATCGAACTTCCAGCCATGGAAGGGGCAGCGCAAGCCATCTTCCTCCAGTCGGCCAAAGGCCAGATCGGCACCGCGGAGCGGGCAATGCCGGCCAGTGCCTGGAACGACCTAGTCGAGGACACGGCGCATGACGGGGAAGTAACGGTCACCATCTCCGTTGGCGATGGATTCATCAAACATCCGCGCCACGGTTTCGCCCCCCGGCGCGCGGACCCCGAACTCCTCAGCCATCTGCAGGGCGTAGGACAGATCCTTGGCCGCATAGCGGACGGAGAAGGATTTCTCCGGATAGGTATCAGCCAGGATCGCCTTCACCCCGTGATTGCGCAGCGCGAAACTGTCCCCTGACCCCTTCATCATGGTGTTCAGCAGCGTCTCCCCCTTCACACCGGCCTTCTCGGCAATCGCCACGGCCTGCCCCAGCGCCAGGACGGTCTGGAACAGCACCATGTTGTTCATGATCTTGATGACCTGACCGGATCCGACATCACCGCAATGCTCGATATCCGATCCCATGGTGGCGAGCACGGGGCGGATGGTGGTGAACAGATTGTCGGGCGCACCGACCATGATGGCGAGAGTGCCGTCTGCAGCGGCCTGACGGGTACGGGCGATCGGGGCATCCGCGAAGTGGCCGCCCCGCGCCTGCATCGCCGTCGCAATCTCGCGCATCAGCGTTGGCTGAGACGTCGACATGTCTATCAGGATCTGGCCTTCGCGCACGTGGCTGATCAGATTGCCCTGCCCCAGCACCAGGTCACGGACCTGTTCGCCGCCGGGCAGGCAGGTGATGATCACATCGACCTCGGCAGCCAGTGCCGCCACGGATTGTGCCGCGCGCACCCCCGCCTCCGCCACCCGCTGCAGGGGTGGCTGCTGCAGATCGAAGGCCACGACCTGCCAGGTGCCCCGCATGGCGAGGTTCCGGCACATCGCCTCCCCCATCACGCCGAGACCGATGAAACCGATGCTGCCCAATTCGCCAATACGCTGGCCTGTCATAGCCGTTCTCTCCCCATTCGAGACTGCACTGAAACTAACCCCGTTCGCCCGGGGATGGAATTGGGGTCTGTTCAAGCACGTCGGGCTCGCCTCACCTTTTCCCTACGACATCAAGAAGATCGCCAGACAGATGCCGGCGTCAAGACCATGCAGGACCTGAAGGGCAAACGCGTATCCTGGGTGCAGGGTGCACCGGCCCTGAACAAGGCCGTCGAGGTCGGCGGCTATGGCGCGTCCATCGACAGCATCATCAACGGCGACAATGATGCCGCCGAAGCTGCTACCTTCTCCACCTCGATGGTGAAGCTGGAAGCCAGCCCGCGTGGCCTGTACCATCTGCCGCAGCCCCATGCCGACAAGGAAGGCTGGAAGCGCCTGAACGCCGTTGTGCCCTGGCACTTCCCGCACAAGTGCATGCAGGGTACGGCTGTTCCGGCCGAAGGCTATGAAAAGGTGTCGGCACTGCCTACCCCATTCTGGTCGGCACGACGCAGGCCAGCGACGACCTCGCCTACAACATGACCAAGGCGATGTACGATCACCATGACGACTACAAGAAGTCCGCGCCGGATGCGAATGGCTGGGCCTGGGAACGCCAGAAGCTGGAGCACGTTCTGGCGAAGATGCAGAAAACCGGCGAGGGCGTCAGAACCGTCTTCGAGGCGCACATACCCCATGGACCAGTCCGCGAAGCTCCGCTCGGCGGCCATGCTGTCGTCCATCTTGATCAACTGGCGGTGACGGGGGTCCGCCATGATCTTCCCGTAAACAGCATCGACAGCTGTCGGGGTGCCTTCAAGTACCTGCATGAACGACCCGTCGTCTTAGAGCAGCAGACCGGTCAGGCCATTCCGTTCATTGTTGAGGCGGGACTGCGCCAGCAGGTCATCCAGCGCTTCAGTCCCGATCTTCCTGATCGCCGATGAGAAATAGATGAGTCGTCTGAATGTTTCGCCTGTCAATCTCAACCTCAACCCCGCGATTCAAAATCGAACCGTCTGTCTAAGTGCCATCGCCCGCGCGGTCGGGACCATGGCTGCATTTCTCACAACACCCGTGCATGGCAGAGGTTCCAGCTTGACCTTCCAGTCACCGGAAGCCCGAAAAACAGTCGCCATTCCGGCTCGTTGCTGCCTGAGGCGGTGATCATGATGGAGAATCCCGAATGAAGGCCTCTCACGTCGCCGCCGTGGTGATCGGCGGATTGACCATCGCCGCGCTTGCCTGGCTGTTCACGTCCCGCGAGCAGGCACCCGGCGCAGCGCTGGCACATCAGGTGAATGTCACCGTGCCGCCGCTTTCGGAACGGGCAGCAGCCGGTGCCCTTGTGTTCGAACGCGCCTGCACCGCTTGCCATGGGGCGAATGCTGCGGGCGGCCCCGGTGGCCCGCCGCTGGTGCACAAGATCTACGAACCCAGCCACCATGCAGACGGCGCTTTCGTGCTGGCGGTCCGCAACGGCGTGCGCCAGCACCATTGGGGCTTCGGTTCGATGCCGCCCGTGGCCGACGTGTCGCCAGCGGAGATTGCCAGCATCATCAGCTATGTCAGAACCCTGCAGCGCGCCAACGGCATTCGCTGAAACCGGCCCTCGCGGCACAGAGGTCACGCCGTTTCTGCATCATGTCGCGCCCGTACCAGTGCGGGTCGGTCGCGGCGCATCCCCTCTTCGGGTGGCGTAGCATTAACACAGGGATGATTTCTTCAGGTGGAGGATGTGCGCAATGAAGACCCATGCGCGGGCAGTGGTGATCGGTGGCGGTGTCGTTGGTGTGTCGACGCTCTATCACCTCGCGAAGAAGGGCTGGTCCGATGTTGTGCTGCTGGAGCGCAATGAACTGACGTCCGGGTCCACCTGGCACGCCGCTGGTTTGCTGCCGCTGTTCAACCTGTCCTATTCGGTCGGTCAGATTCACAAGTACTCGGTGAAGCAGTACGGCGAATTGCAGGAGGAAACCGGACAGGACGTGGGGTTGCGCCGCGTGTCCAACATCCGTCTGGCTTCATCGAAGGAACGGATGGATGAATATCTGCAGTATGCCGGTGTTGCAGAAACCATCGGCGTCGATGTTAGGCAACTGACCCCGGCACAGGTCAAGGAAATCTGGCCGCTATGCACCACCGACGATCTGGTGGGCGCGATTCAGCACCCCGACGACGGTTACGTGCAGCCTGCCGACCTGACCCAGGCCTTCGCCACAGGCGCGCGGCAGCGCGGGGCCACCATCTATCGCCAGGCCCGCGTCACGGCCATCGACCGCACCGCAACGGGTGAATGGAAGGTGACCACCGACAAGGGCGAGATCACCTGCGAGCACCTGATCACGGCGACCGGCAACTTCGTGCAGCAGACCGGCCAGATGCTGGGCCTGAAGATACCGGTGATCCCCGTGGAACATCAGTACATCGTCACCGACGCCCATCCGGACATCGTGGCCCGCAAGGAACAGGGACTGCCCGAAATGGGCGTGCTGCGGGATTCCAATGCGTCATGGTACCTGCGTGAAGAACGCGGCGGCCTGTTGCTTGGCCCCTACGAAAAGGGTGCGCCCGCCTGCTACGTCAATGGCCCTGCAGCCGATGCCGAATATGAACTGTTCCAGGAAGATCTGGAACGGCTTGAGCCACACATCGAGAGCGCCATCTTCCGTGTTCCCGCCTTCGGTGAGGTCGGCGTGAAACAGGTCTACAACGGGGCCATCTGCTATACTCCGGACGGCAGCCCGATCATCGGCCCGGCCTGGGACATGCCCAACCTCTGGCTCAATGAAGGCCACAGCTTCGGCATTACCGCCGCCGGTGGTGCCGGGTGGCAGCTGGCCGAATGGATCGTGGAGGGAGAGCCGACCATCGACATGCTGGGTGTCGACCCCCGGCGCTACGGCGATTACGCCACCAGGTCGTATCTGAAGGTGAAGAACGAGGAAGCCTACGCCAACGTCTTCGTCACCCATTACCCGGATGAGGAGCGGGAGGCCGGACGGCCACTCCGCACCGCGCCGTGCTATGACCGGCTGAAGAATCTGGGTGCAGTCTTCGGTCAGAAATTCGGCTGGGAACGGGCCAACTGGTTCGCGCCGGAAGGTGTCGCCCAGGAAGACGACTGGTCCTTCCGTCGCTCCAACTGGTTCGAACATGCGAAGAACGAGGCGCTGAACGTCGCCGAGAACGTCGGCATCCTCGACATGACCGCCTTCGCCAAGTGCCGCATTTCCGGCCCCGGCGCGCTGGATTTCCTGCGCAACCTGCTGGCCAACCGGCTGCCGCGCGTGGGTCGGATCGGCCTTTGCCATGCCCTGAACACCCGGGGCGGCGTGCATTCGGAATTCACTGTGGTGCGGGAGGCTTCGGACAGCTTCTATCTGGTTTCCGCAGGCGCCTACCAGCGGCTGGATCATGACTGGCTGAAGCAGCACATGCCTACCGACGGTTCCGTCCGCTATGACCAGATGACCAACCAGAACGGGGTACTGGTGATCGCCGGACCAAAGGCGCGGGACCTGATGCAGCGGGTGTCCGATGCCGACTTCTCGAATGAGGCCTTCCCCTGGCTGACCGCGCAGCAGATCGATGTCGGGCTGGCCCCGGCGATGGCCTGCCGGGTGAACTTCGTGGGTGAGCTGGGTTGGGAATTGCACCACCCGATCGAATATCAGAACCACATCTTCGATGCGTTGTGGAACGCGGGCCAGGATCTGGGGCTGAAGCCCTTCGGCATCCGTGCCATGGACATGTTGCGCATCGAGAAGTCGTACCGGATGGTCGGCACCGAACTGTCGATCGAGTATGCCGCCTACGAATCCGGCCTCGACCGCTTCGTGCATCCCAACAAGGGGGAGTTCATCGGCCGCGATGCCCTGGTGGCCTGGCAGCAGCGCGGTTTCGATACCGCTTTTGCAACAGTTGAAGTCCACGGTGTGTCAGATGCGGACGCGCTGGGCAACAATCCGGTTTACCTTGACGGAAAGCTGGTGGGCCGCGCAACGTCCGGAAACTATGGGCCACGGACAGGAAAATCACTCGCCATGGTCATGGTTCAGCCGGATCTGGCCAAAACTGGTACGGAACTTGAAATGAGAATTCTGGATCGGATGCACCGCATCACCATTCTCGGTGAAAGTCCCTTCGATCCGGAGAATACGCACCTTCGCGCCTGACCGCTCTCTCCTCCCCAGAATGACGTCGGCGCGAACCGCCCCGTCGCCCCACCTCCCCGGGGCGGCGGGGTTTTTCGTTTGTGCAGGTGCAGCAATTTCGTGATCAGTTCATGGGCAAGTGATCGCTTTCGCGCCATGACCTCGCGTGCCGAAACAGGGTCAGACCAGCGCGCGCCGTTCGATCCGGCGGTAGAAGGCCCCAAGCGTGATGGTCCGCGCCACGTTGAACAGCGTCAGGCTGGCCCACAGACCATGATTGCCGAAGACGTCAGGCAAGGTCAGGATCGCCACGACGAACACCCCCAGCGACACGATCATGGCGTTGCGCATCTCGGCTGTCTGGGTCGCGCCGATAAAGATGCCGTCCAGCTGGAAACACCAGATGGCAACCAGCGGATAGGCCACGACCCAGAGCAGATAGACCTCACCGGTCTGCTGCACGTCGGGCTGATCCGTCATCAGCGCAATCACCAGCGGCCCGGCGATCAGATAGGCCAGCGCGACACCGACGGCGATGATCAGGGCCCAGATGGTGCTTGCCACCACCGCCTCACGCAGGGCGGGCAGACTGCGCTTGCCCAGCGCACTGCCGACAAGTGCCTCCGCCGCGAAGGCGAAACCATCCAGCCCGTAGGCCAGCAGATGCACCATCTGCATCAGGATCGCATTGGCCGCCAGTGCCAGGTCGCCCTGCTTCGCCCCTTCACGGGTGAACCATGAAAAGGCGATGATCAGACAGGCCGTGCGAATGAAGATATCGACATTGGCGGTCAGCAGCTTCCGCCCGCGCGCCGGGTCCAGGATGCTCTTCCAGTCGAACCTGCCGCCATGCGGGCGCAGCACCCGGACCGCGACGACCAGCCCGATGGCCGCTGCCGAATACTCCCCGATCAATGTCGCCCAGGCGACACCGGGGACCCCCATGTCCAGCCCGATCACGAAGACCAGGTCGAGGACGATATTGACGCCGTTCAGCCAGATCTGGATCACCAGCGCCAGGCGGGGTCTCTGCATCCCGATGAAGAACCCGAGCAGGGCGTAGTTCATCAGGGCCGCCGGGCCGGTCCAGACACGAATGAAGAAATATTCCGCCGCCAGCGTCTGCACCGCGACGCTGGGATCCAGCAGGTCGATCGCCGCATTCCAGAGCGGGCGTTGCAGGCCAACGACAATGATCCCCAGGATCAGAGCAAGCAGGATGGCACGGCCCAGGATCGCACGCACTTCCGTATAGTCGTCCGCACCCGACGCCTGTGCCACGAAGCCTGTCGTTCCCATGCGCAGGAACCCGAAGGCCCAGAACACGCCCGTGAACACGGCGGCACCGATGGCCACCGCGCCGATGTATTCGGGTCCGGGCAGACGACCGACCACCGCCGTATCGACAAGCCCGAGCAGGGGTGTCGTGATGTTCGACAGGATCACGGGCCAGGCCAGGTGCCAGACGCGGATCAGGGTCTTCGGGTCAGTTCCGCTCACGCAGCGCGCCGAAAACGCCCGGCGATCCGGTCCCTGGTCTCGTACCACGCCATCGCCGGCCCCAGAAACCATGGCCAGGACCGGTAATAGAAACGCCCTGGAAACGGCATGTCGTCGAACGCCGTGCGCCCGGCCAGATCGCCCAGCGCCTTCTGCGCCAGCTTGTGGCCCAGCCAGACCGACATGGCGACCCCGGACCCGCCGTAGCAGAGTGCATGGCCGATCCGGTCCTGCATGCCGATCTTGGGAAAGTAGTCAAAGCTGAACGCCACCTTGCCCCACCAGCAATGGGTGATGCGGGTTCCATCCAGTTCAGGGAATATCTGCCCGATACGATTGCCGATGTACTGCGCCAGTCGCGGCCCTTCCCTGGCGGCGAACAGGCCTGGCCTGGTGCCGAGCAGGATGCGTTTGCCGTCCGGGCTGGGGCGGTAATAGTTCAACAGGTTGAAGCTGTCGGTGATCATCCGGCCACCCGGGATCAGACGCTCCACAAGCGCCGGGTCCAGTTCCTCCGTCGCGGCGATGGCGCTGGTCACCGGGATCACCCTGCGCTGCAGATCGGGTTGCAGGTCGCCGGTGTATCCGTTGGTGCAGATCAGTACCTTGTCAGCATTCACATAGCCGAGGCTGGTATCGAGCCGGATGAAGTCGTCTTCTTCCTCAAGACCCAGAACCGCAGTGCGGGACGCGATCACCACCCCGGCATTGCGTACGGCATCCATCAGCCCGTCATGGAACTTTGCCGGGTGCAGTCCGCCGGTGCGGGTCTGGACACGCCCGCCAGCGTAAAGCGGGCTGGCCAGGAACTGCGCCTGCTCATCGCCGCGGATCATGGTCGCCCCGATATCGCCACGCGCTGCCTGCTCCGCCTTCAGCGATGCCTCCATGGCGCGAAAATGAGCCGGGTTTGCCGCCGGGTAGTATCGGCCCATGCGCCCGAAGTCGCAGTCGATCCCCTGATCGATCACCAGCCGTTCCAGATAATCCACCGCGTTCGATGGTTCCGCCATCAGGGCCTTGGCCCGGTCGGTACCGAATGTCTTTTCCAGCTTCGGGAATGATGGCTTCAGGCGGTCCCCCACCATGCCGCCATTGCGGGTGCTCGCGCCATCGCCCGGGTCTTCCGCGTCGAAGACGACGACCGACGCTCCGCCACGGGCTGCTGTCAGCGCTGCCGACAGGCCGGTATAGCCACCACCGACGATCGCCACATCCACCCGTTCCGGCAAGACAGGTTCAGGCAGGGCGCGGCGTTGCCTGTCATCCCACCACAGGGGGCGAAAGATCAGGTCATCGGCCAGCGTCAGGCGTGCAGCTCTTGGCATCGGATATCGGGCACCATGGTCGGGCGGGTGGTCAGAATCAGTCGCGCCACGAAGGATCAACCCGATCCACGTCGCGCACAAGGGCGTCGAAGACCCTTTCCTCCGAGTTCCTGCCGTCGCCTTCGAGATTGTCCATGACATGCTGAGACCGCGCGATCACCTCCGGTGCCAGCGGGATCAGCGGGCGTCCACCTTGCTGTGCCATGATCTGCACATCACAAGCACGCTGCAGCGTCCAGAGGCGCTGAAACGCGGCCGCCGGGGTGGCACCACAAGCCAGCAAACCGTGATTGCGCAACATCATGAGGTTCTTGTTACCAAGATTGGCGACAAGCCTGTCGCGTTCACTCAGATCGCAGGTAATGCCTTCAAAGTCATGATAGGCAATTCGGTCGCCAATCATCGCGCCATAGAAATTGTCAGGTGAAACACCCTCTGCCTGACAGGAAACAGCTATGGCTGTTGTCGTGTGGGTATGCATGACACAGCAGGCATCTTCGCGTGCGGCGTGGACGGCGGAATGAATGACATAGCCAGCCGGATTGATGCCCCACTCACTGTCCCCGATGATGTTGCCGTCCAGATCGATCTTCACCAGATTGGAGGCCGTGACCTCCCTATACCAGAGACCGTATGGGTTGATGAGGATATGATGCTCGGGTCCGGGCACCCGCAGCGTGATGTGATTGAAGATCAGTTCGACCCAGCCAAGGTGGTCGAAGATGCGATACGTCGCCGCCAGGGCAAGACGTGCATCCCATTCCGCATCACTGCAGTTCGCGCGTACGGAAGAAACGGGGCGGGTTCCATCAGCCATGATTGCGGGCCTCCTTGTTGCCGGACTTGGCGTCAATCTACCACGCCAATCGCGCTCTGCCCCGCAATATCACGCCTTGTTGGCCAACACTTGCCAGTTGCATGACGCAGGCGATCAAACGCAACAGGGAACTGTATAGCCGGTGCGGCGTTTCAGCACCATCCGACATCAAGGTTGGTACATTTGTTCAGTGCACCATCTTTTTCAGATGAAATACTTCACATCGGGTCAAAAATGATTATGTTTCGGCTCGAATCGACAGCATTGATCGCTGTCATGATTATCTGAAATCACGAACAACCAAACAGGAGTCGCCAGTATGGCATCCAACATGGCTGACAATGGAACATTGTCGCAACACGACCTGCTCGAAATGACCACGGAGGTCACTGCTGCCTATGTTTCGAACAATGTTGTCGCTTCGGATGAATTGCCTGAGCTGATCAATCGTATCCATGTTGCCCTGGCGTCAGCAGGCACTGTTGCGCCAGAACCGGAACCCGAAAAGCAGAAACCTGCCGTCTCTATCCGCCGCTCCATCACGCCGGATTACTTGATCTGCCTTGAAGACGGCAAGAAGTTGAAGATGCTGAAGCGTTACCTCCGCACCAATTTCAACCTCTCGCCGGAAGACTACCGGGCGAAGTGGAACCTGCCGTCGGATTACCCCATGGTTGCACCCAGCTACGCCGAGAAGCGCGCCGAAATGGCCAAGGCGATTGGCCTGGGCCGTGGCGGACGCCGCCGCCGGACCTGATGACAGCCTGATCCCCAGCGGGGGATCGGACCATCGAAGACAGGGCCGCCTCACCTTGCCAGATTGGCAATGGGGCGGCCTTTTCTGTTCGGGATACTTCGACCAGGCTTGCCCCGGGGGCCGTTCGGGGCCATCCAACAGGGGTGGAAGCAGACAGGGCTTGAAGCCAACAGGGATTGGAGATTGCACATGCGCGCCTGGGAAATCATTTCTGGTGGCGGCGTCGATACGCTGAACCTGGCAGACCGTGCGACACCTGATCCCGGTCCCGGACAGGTACGGGTGCGGATGAACGCCAACTCGATCAACTACCGCGATCTGACAACCATCGAAGATCCGATTTCGCGCAAGCTGCCTTTCCCGACCGTGCCGAACTCCGACGGCGCCGGTGTCGTGACCGCAGCAGGCGCTGGGGTGAGCCTGCGCGAAGGCGATCGCGTCACGTCGTGCTTCTTCGAGGACTGGACGGCGGGGGAGATCAGTGCAGCGGCCATGGCGTCAGCCCTGGGCGGCGCGCGTCAGGGTGTCCTGGCAGAGGAAGTCATCCTGCCGGAACGGGGCGTCATCGCCACGCCTGACCACCTGACGGATGCCGAGGCAGCGACCCTGCCCTGTGCGGCGCTGACCGCCTGGCATGCCCTGACCCTGCCGCGCCCCATCACGGCAGGTGAGACGGTGCTGCTGCTCGGCACAGGTGGTGTTTCCGTCTTCGCGCAGCAGTTCTGCACCATGATGGGTGCCCGCACGATCGTGACGTCCTCATCTGATGCCAAGCTGGCGAAGATGGTGGAACTCGGGGCGAATCGAACCATCAACTATCGCACCAACCCCGACTGGGATGCGGCGGTGCTGGATCTGACGGGCGGTGTGGGCGTCGACCGGGTGGTTGAGGTGGGTGGCCCCGGCACCTTCGACAGGTCCGTCAACGCGGTTCGGGTTGGTGGCATCATCGGCCTGATCGGCATCCTGACCGGCATTGCGGGACAGGCAAGCCCCACGGCGATCATGCGCAAGTCGCTCACCATCAGGGGCATCTATGTCGGACCACGCGCCATGTTTGCCGACATGAACCGCGCGATCACCGCCCATGGTCTGCGGCCGGTCATCGACCAGAGCTTCGCGTTCGATGATGCGAAGGACGCCTATCACACCATGCGCGGTGCGGGGCACTTCGGGAAGCTGGTGATCAACATCTGACCGGCAGCGGGGCGTTGCGATGCCGTCATCGCAGGCTCAGATCTAGATGTCCTTCGCTGGCGGCAGCAGGTCGCGCAGTCCCAGAACCCGCACGAAATCCCGGATGCGGTCGCGCTGATAGGCATCGCGGTCGACGTCTGCATAGTCATGAAACCCGCGCCCGGCATGCAGTCCCGTCGCGCCTTCAGCCATCTTCTGTCCGACGATTCTGGTGCGCTGAACCGTTCCTCACCCGTGGTTTCGACCATGTAGCGACTGGCATGGTGCAGGATGTCGACACCGCCCCAGTCAACGAACTCCACCAGCCCGAGTACGGAAAACCGTGGCCCGAAGCCGGTACGGATGGCGATATCCATGTCCTCCGCACTCGCCACCCCTTCCTCCACCATCCGCGCCGCTTCGTTCATCGCCAAAGCCTGGATACGAGGAACGATGAAGCCGGGGCTGGCCTTGCAGACCACCGGCACCTTGGTGAGCGCTTCGGCCTTCGCCTCCCGCGTTTCCGGCACGCCTTCCATGACCAGATCCGCAGCGCGCAGCACCTCGGCCAGTTCATCGCGGCGTCCATAGGACACGCGGCCCCGAAGCCTTGGCACGGCAGCGGCGACGCAGAGTCCCAGATCAGCCATCAGGTGCAGGGTGCGCGAGACCTCCGCCGCTGCATCGGACAGCAGTGCCTGAGCCTCGGCCGGCTGTCTGTCCTTGGTATCCAGCAGATCGACCTGCCAGCCGCCCCAGGCGAAGACGTGCGCCAGCCCGATGGCCACATCCTCGCGCATGTAGCGATGGTGTGTCAGATCCAGGTCCTCGCGCCAGCGGCTGCTGACCACCAGCCGGTCATGCGCGGCCTGGCCGTACATCCATTCGGGGCGGTTGTTGTCATAATGGTCGGCCAGCGGAAAATGCGGCGCGCCGTAGCCCAGTGCCTCGCGCACCGCGATCCGTTCCGCATCCAGCGCATCCGTGATCCGGCGGATCGAAGGCTGCGTGCCCTCATTGTGGATGTCCCAGTGTTCGAAGTGTTCGATGGGGCCGGCGTTCATCAGGATCAGTGGCGGGTGAATGATCGGTCCGGCATTCATCAGCGCCCCGTCGAGCCCGTCGGTCAGCCGTTCGATCGCCGGAAACGCACGCTGGAACAGCGCGAACGCGGCATCGGCGCGGGCAAAGGGGAACACACCGGTGGGCAGACGGGTGGCGCGGGTGACAATCGCCACTTCCGTTGGCCCCTGCATCCGGGCCAGCCAGGGCAAGGTGCCTGCTTCCCCCAGCAAAAGGTCCGCCGCGCATCCGCTCTGGCGCAGGATCTCCATGACAACCCAGGTGCCGAAGCTGCCCGGCGGCATCAGGATGGCCTGACCGTCGCGCAGATGGGCCGCCATCCCCCGTGCAATATCCACCTGAGCAGTGGCCGGGCCAGGCATCAGGACCAGTTCAGCGCCGGTGACCGCTTCCCCGATGTCGGCTGTCACCAGATGCAGCGCGACGTCACGGCTGCCCGCTGCGTCGGTCAGGGTCAGTGACCGGTGTC
Organism: Minwuia sp.; assembly: GCA_029210175.1. GTDB lineage: Bacteria > Pseudomonadota > Alphaproteobacteria > Minwuiales > Minwuiaceae > Minwuia. Next base: position 29,283 of record JARGPL010000029.1, read on the forward strand.
GATCAACGGTGCCAGGGCCGTTGCGTCACGCCGCCAGAACCGAACCTCATGTCCCTGCTCGCTCAGGTCGGCGGCTGCGGCGTGCGCGCCATGGCCACCGCCCAGAACGGCGATTCTCACGTGGCAAAGCCCGGTGGTGGGATCACGCCGCCAAATGCCTTCTCCAGATGCCGGGCGACATGCAGCGCCGTGCGGTCTTCCATGAAGTTGGCCACCACCTGAACGCCAACCGGCAGACCGTCATCGGTCTTGCCGACCGGCACCACGGTGGCGGGCAGATAGACGCCACAGGTCAGGCCGCACCAGACAATCATGTCCGCATAGGGTCGGGACACACCGCCGATCTCCACCGTCCGCTTGCCGAAGCTGCCGGACTGGTCGTGGGGGATGGCCGCGCGCGGCATCACCGGGCAGAGCAGCACGTCCACATCGCCAAAGAACCGGTTCCACATTTCCCGCAGGCCCGCCCGTCGTTCATGCAGGTCCAGCCAGGTGGCATGGTCCATCACCGCGCCGCGGGCGAAGATCGCCTCATGACTGTGATCATCGTCGGCAGGGGGTTTGTCGCGCAGCTTGCGGCGCATGCTTTCGGGCAGCCCGGCACCGAGTTCCGCCGCCAGCAGCGCATAATAGACCTCATGCGATTCCTGCATGTCCACATCCGGGCGGGCAGCGAAATCCACATTCGCCCCCATCTCCGACAGGGCGGTGCCGGCCCCTTCGATCATGTCGCGTACTGCAGGGTCGACCGCACAGAAGGCGTCGTCCGACCAGACCGCAACCTTGTAGTCCCGAATGGCCTCATGCCGTGCGTCGGGCAGGGTGATGTTCCAGCCCGACCGGTCCAGCATGTCCGGCCCGGCCATGACATCCAGCGCCAGTTCCAGGTCATCCACGGTACGTGCCAGCGGTCCGGCAACGCCAATGTCGGCGCCGGTCAGGCGACCCGGCGGCCCCGGAATGTGACCACGGATCGGCACCACGCCAAAGCTCGGCTTGTGACCGACAATGCCGCAGAAATGCGCCGGATTGCGGATCGAGCCGCCGATGTCCGACCCCAGTTCCAGCGCCGTGAAGCCGGACGCCACCGCCGCTGCCGACCCACCCGACGATCCACCAGGCGCGCGCGTCACGTCCCAGGGGTTGTTGGTGGTGCCATAGACATCGTTGTAGGTCTGCAGGTCCCCCGCCCAGATCGGCGTGTTGGTCTTGCCATAGACAATCGCCCCGGCCTCGATCAGCCGCTCGACGGCGGAGGCATGGCGGGCGGGGCGGTGATCCTTCAGTTCCGGCGCGCCTGCGGTGCAGGTCATGCCGACAACCTCGAACGTGTCCTTCACCGTGATCGGCAGGCCGTGCAGCGGGCCCCAGCTCTCCCCCCGTGCCGCAGCGGTGTCGGCGGCGCGGGCGCGGGCGCGGGCCGCATCGGGGTCCGTTGTCACCACCGCGTTGATCTGCCCGTTGTACCGGTCCAGCCGATCAAGGTAATGATCCAGCAGTTCCTCCGACCGCAGCGTCTGGTCACCTATGGCCGCAACCAGTTCACGCGCCGACATGTATGACGGATCGCCCATGTTTCCTGCCTCCCCCACCTTGTGTTGTTTCACGCATTCTGGCGTGCAGTCGAGGCATGGTTCAACACGGGATCGCACATGACCGCCCGGCTGAAGGCAGAGATCTGGGTCGCCGCCTACCTGCGCAGCGTCCGCGTACAGGGCGGTTTCGCCTATCTGGTGCGCCGCGGCGCGGAGGAAGCGGGCAGCGTGCTGCTGCAGGTGGAAGGCCCGGCAGGCCAAGCCACGGTCTATTCACCCGGCTATCTGGATGGGGAGCGGACATGGCTGAAATCGTCCGGCATCGACCCGGTTCCGGTGGCCGAAGCCGACAGCTATATTCAGCGCCGACTGGCGACCGACCCGGATCTGTGGGTGGTCGAGGTGGAGGACCGGGCAGGCCGGCATTTCCTCACCGAGCCGGTGGAGGGGGAGGAATACAATCCATGAGCAAGACAACGGGCACCGCACCGGGCAATGCAGCAATCAAGGCCGTCATCTGGGATTTCGGCGGTGTCTTCACCTCCAGCCCGTTCGAACGGTTTGCCGAGTACGAGACCGCGAAGGGCATGCCCGTCGGCACCATCCGCCAGATCAATGCCACGAGCCCGGATGACAATGCCTGGGCGCAGTTCGAACGCAACGATGTGGACCTGGACACCTTCGACGGGCTGTTTCTGGCCGAAAGCACCGCCATCGGCCACCCGATTCCGGGCAAGGACGTGATCGCCCTGTTGTCGGGCAGCCTGCGCCCCGAAATGGTCCGCGCGCTGGACATGATCCGAAAGGATCGCATCTGCGCCTGCATCACCAACAACGTCCGTGCCGGTCATGGCCCAGGCATCAGCAGCGACAGCGAAAAGGCCGCCGCCGTGGCCGAGGTCATGGCCCGGTTCCAGATCGTCATCGAGTCGTCGAAGGTGAACCTGCGCAAGCCCGACCCCGAGATCTACCGCCTCGCCTGCCGCGAGATCGGCATCGACCCCTCGGAAGCCGTCTACCTGGACGACCTCGGCATCAACCTGAAACCGGCGAAGGCACTCGGCATGCAGACCATAAAGGTGACAGGGGCGCAGCAGGCCCTGACCGAACTCAGTACAATCCTCGACATGAAGCTGATGTGAGGTAGGCTTCACGGCAAGACGGATTGAGCCAGGGGAAAGCGCCATGCCGAAGAAACTCGTCATCAGGAACATCGGGCTGCTGCTGTCCGGCGATCTGGAGAATCCGGTTCTGGATGCGGATTGCGTGGTGGCGCTGGATGGCCGGATTGCGGCGATCGGGCGGGCGAAGGATCTGGATACGGATCAGGCGGATATCGAGGTCGACGCCCATGGCACGGCGCTGACGCCGGGCCTGATCGACAGCCATGTGCACCCGGTGATCGGCGACTACACCCCGCGCCAGTCGCAGATCAGCTGGATCGATTCCTGCCTGCATGGCGGCGTCACCACCATGATCTCTGCCGGTGAGGTGCATCTGCCGGGTCGGCCCAAGGACATCATCGGGCTGAAGGCCCTGGCGATCGCGTCGCAGCGCTGGTACGCGAATTTCCGGCCCTCCGGTGTGAAGGTCCACGGCGGCGCGCCGGTGATCGAGGAAGGCATGGACGAGAACGACTTCAAGGACCTGGCCGACGCCGGCGTGAAACTGCTGGGCGAAGTCGGGCTGGGGTCGGTCAAGGCCGGCGACAAGGCCAGGCAGATGGTCGCCTGGGCGCGGAAGTACGGCATCCAGTCCACCATCCATACCGGTGGCCCGTCGATCCCCGGGTCCGGTCTGATCGACAAGGACGTGGTGCTGGAGGCGGATGCCGACATCATCGGCCATATCAACGGCGGCCACACGGCACTGCCCGATGATCAGATCGTCTGCCTGTGCGAACAATGCGGGCGCGGCATCGAACTGGTTCACAACGGCAACGAACGCTCTGCGCTGCTGGCCATGAACACGGCGCGGGAGATCGGGCAACTGGAACGGGTCATCCTGGGCACGGACGCCCCGGCAGGGTCCGGCGTGCAGCCCCTCGGCATCCTGCGCATGATCGCGCTGCTGTCGTCGTTCGGCGACGTGAAGGCGGAGAACGCATTCTGCTTTGCCACCGGCAATACCGCCCGGATGCGGGAACTGGATACCGGCCTGATCGAAGTCGGCATGGCAGCAGACTTCGTGCTGATGGATCAGGCGCAACACGCGCCGGGCCGCAACATGCTGGAATCCATCGAGCAGGGGAACCTGCCGGGCATCGGCATGACCATCATCGACGGGGCCATCACCAGCGAACGCAGCCGCAACACACCGCCCGCCACGACCCTGCCGGAACGAATTGCCGGCTAGGTTGCGTCAGGACGAACCCCGTCGCGTGACCATCGGGTTCGCCCCGGCGAGCTTCGTTCAATGGGGGTGAAGCCGCGCGCCCCCTTGCCTTGAGGGCACGCAGCCCTTAAGGCAACCGGGCCGGAGACGGCTTTCCCTTGTGCAATGAAGACCCAGCATCATGACCAGAGACCACCTTTACCTGTTCGATACGACGCTGCGCGACGGGGCCCAGACCCGTGGCGTTGATTTCTCGGTCGAGGACAAGCACACGATTGCCCGTTCGCTGGATCAGTTGGGGATTGATTACATCGAGGGCGGTTGGCCCGGCGCCAACCCGACCGATACGGCGTTCTTCGCCAACCCGCCGTCACTGGACCGCGCCAAGCTGGTCGCGTTCGGCATGACCCGGCGTTCCGGCATGTCCGCATCCAATGATCCGGGCCTGTCCGCCGTGCTGAACGCCGACACACCGGCGGTCTGTCTGGTGGGCAAGTCCTGGGACTTCCACGTCGATGTGGCACTGAATGTCCCGCGGGAGGAGAACCTCGCCTCCATCCGCGAAAGCATTGCCGCCGCGGTCGCCCGCGGGCGGGAGGCGATGTTCGACGCCGAACACTTCTTCGACGGCTATCGCGACAACCCTGAATATGCCCTCGCCTGCATCGAGGCGGCGGTGGAAGGCGGCGCACGCTGGGTTGTTCTGTGTGACACCAATGGCGGCACCCTGCCCGCAGATGTGGAACGTATCGTGGGGGAAGCCGCGAAGCGCGTGCCGGGCGCGAAACTGGGCATCCACGCCCACAATGACACGGAGAACGCGGTGGCCAATTCGCTGGCTGCCGTGCAGGCCGGTGTCCGCCAGGTTCAGGGGACGCTGAACGGGCTGGGGGAGCGGTGCGGCAATGCCAACATGGTGTCCCTGATCCCCAGTTTCTGCCTGAAGCCGCTCTATGCCGACCACCTGAAGACCAGCGTCGGCCTGTCGGAACTGCGGCACCTGACCAGCACATCGCGGCTGCTGGATGAACTGCTCAACCGCGCGCCGAACCGCAACCAGGCCTGGGTTGGTGAATCCGCCTTCGCGCACAAGGGCGGGCTGCATGTGTCCGCCGTGCAGAAGGACCCGAAGACCTATGAACACATCGAACCGGCACTGGTCGGCAACCGCCGCCACGTGCTGGTGTCCGATCAGGCCGGGCGGTCCAACATCCTGGCCCGCATGGCGGAAGTCGGGATCGACGTCGACCCGAAGGACAGCCGCATCACCCGCCTGCTGGAGCAGGTAAAGCAGCGGGAATTCGAGGGCTATTCCTACGACGGGGCGGAGGCGAGCTTCGAACTGATGGCCCGCCGTGCGCTGGGCGAGGTGCCGGACTACTTCAAGGTTGACCGCTTCCGGGTGCTGGTGGAACGGCGCTACAACGCCCGCGGCCAGTTGACCACCGTCTCGGAAGCGACGATGAAGCTGTTCGCCGGGGGCAAGGAATATCTGAGCGTCGGTGAGGGCAACGGCCCGGTCAATGCCCTCGACATGGCCCTGCGCAGGGGCATGCCGGTCTATGCGGATGTGCTGAAGACCCTGCACCTGGTGGACTACAAGGTGCGGATCCTGAACGGAGGCACGGAGGCCGTGACCCGCGTGCTGATCGAAAGCGCCGACACATCCGGGGAGCGCTGGTTCACCGTTGGTGTGTCCCCCAATATCGTCGAGGCCAGCTTTGATGCGCTGCATGATGCCATCACCTTCAAGCTGTTCCGGGACGGCGCAAAGGCCATCTGATGGCGGGAACCGACCGCAGGATGCAGGACGCCAAGCTGGCGCAGCCTGCCATCATTCTGGTGCGGCCCCAGATGGGCCAGAACATCGGTGCCGCCGCGCGCGCCATGCTGAACTTCGGGCTCGGGGAAATGCGGCTGGTTGCCCCGCGTGACGGCTGGCCCAACGAGGATGCGCGCGCCATGGCGTCCCGCGCCGATGAAGTGCTGGACCACGCGACGGTGTTCGATACCGTGGCCGATGCGGTCGCCGACCTGCACCGCGTCTATGCGACCACGGCGCGCGGGCGCGAACTGGCGAAGCCCATCATGCAGCCCCGGGAAGCGGCGGAAACCGGTCATCAGCTGATCGGCGCGGGGGAGCGTGTCGGCTTCCTGTTCGGCGGCGAACGGGCCGGGCTGGACAATGACGATGTGGCAATGGCCAACGCCATCATCCATGTGCCCGCGAACCCTGCCTTCGCGTCGCTCAACCTGGCGCAGGCGGTGCTGCTGGTGTCCTACGAATGGCGCATGGCGGCTGGCCTGCCGCTGCACCTGGAAGGCCAGGAGCTGGAGGCCGAACCGGCAACGTCAGGCCAGATGCAGGCGTTCCTCGACTTCATCAGTGATGAACTTGACCACTCCGGCATGTTCACCACCATTCAGCACAAGCGCCCGATCATGCTGCGCAACCTGCGATCCATGTTCCATCGCGCCAAGCTGACCGAACAGGAAGTCCGCACCCTGTTCGGCATGATGCGATCCATCGCCGGTCATCGCCAGAACCAGCGCAGCGATCAAGACGAATAGGCAGGCGGTCCTGGCCGCCACCCGGTCTTCATCCCGGGCCACGCGCAGCGCTGGCTCGGGCATTCAGTCTCTCATTCCACCGCCGAAAGACCGGGCACGCCGCTGGAGGGGGGTGGATCCGGCAGCGCAAGCCCATGCATCGCTGTCACCCCGGGCGTGAGACCCGGGGTCCACGCTTCTCCGATCCGACCAGCGCCGCAAAGCGTAGACACCGGATCGGCGCTCCGCTGGTCCGGCATGACTGGTTGGGTGCTGGGCCGGGACCAGAGTTCCCCTCAGTCTGCCGCCTTCATGGCGCGGTTCAGGTCTGGGTGGGCCTTGTGGCGGGCCATCTCTTCAGGGGTCAGACCATCGATCTCATGCGGGAAGACCAGCCACTTGTCGGTCTGGTGTACGTGATAATCAGGCACCCGGTCGGTCTTGTTGAGATGCGGCTTCCAGTAGACCGTTGCAACGCGGATTTCGTCGGGAGTGTTGCGGCGGCACTTGCGCCTGATTTCCTGGATCACGGCATCGATGCTGCGCCCGGAATCGAACGTGTCATCGACGATCAGCAACTGATCATCCGCCGAGATATTGTCGATGATGTAGTTCAGGCCGAAGACGCGCACGGTGGATGCCTGCTGCCCCGGGGCAAGATAGGACGCGGTGCGGATGGCAATGTGATCGTTCTGCACACCGTAGTAATCAAGCACCTCATGCACCGCGATGCCGATGGGTGCCCCGCCGCGCCAGATGCCGACGATGAACGACGGGCGATAGCCGCTTTCATAGATCCGCAGACCCAGCTCGAACGAGTCGCGCAGCAGTTCGTCTGCAGTGATGAATGTCTTGTCCACGTCTGCCCCCCGGCCGTTATCTTTCCCGGAAGCCTTCCTGCTTCAGGCGCAGGAACGGTTTCAGCAGGAACGTCATGACAGAGCGTTCGCCGGTGTGAATGTCAACGGCGGCCTGCATGCCGGGTGTGATGGGCAGCAATGCGCCGGACTTGTCAACGAAGCCGCCCGTGGTCTCGACAACCACGTCGAAGTAAGGCTCCCCCGTCGACGGCAGACGGTTCGCGTCTGCACCGATGCGGGTCACGCGCCCTTCAAGCGCGCCGAACTGGAAGAAGTCATAGGCCGTCACCTTCACCAGCGCCTTCTGCCCGACCTCCACATAGCCCCGGTCGTTTGGGTTCAGCCGGGCCAGCACGACCAGCCGCTCGTCCAGTGGCACGATCTCCATGATCGCATCGCCTGAACGGATGACGCCGCCAATCGTGTTCGCGACGAGGTTCTTGACGATGCCAGCGATGGGACTGCGGATGGTGGCACGCAGTTGCTGGTCGTCGGCCTGGGTCAGCAGTTCGGACAGCCGACCGATTTCCTGTTCCGCCTTGGCCAGCGCTTCGGATGCTTCGGACCGGAACCGCAGTTCCTCTTCCTTCAGCAGTTCCCGTGCCTCATCGATACCTGCATTGATGCGCGGAATCGACTTGTTGGCGGTATTCAGCTTGCCCTGCAGGTCGGTGACTTCCGCCTCCAGCGCCAGATGTTCCAGCTTGGGCGTCAGTTCCCGTTCCACCAGGCGTTGCGACATTTCAAACCGCCGCTGCTGGACGGCCAGGTTGCCATCGATGCTGCGTCGCTTGGACTGCAGTTCCGCCAGTTCGGCCTGACGCTGGCGCAGCTTGGCACGCAGGGCGCCAAGCTGGGTCTTGTACTGCGCATTGCGCGAATTGTAGGCGTCGCGCTCATTCTCCACCAACTCGGGGCGACGCTCGACCACCTCCGCAGGCAGGTCCAGCGGTTCCCCTGTCGCCAGGGCGCGGTGTCGGGCAGCATTCAGCATCAGCCCGTCGATGCGATAGCTGATTTCCTCCCGGTTCGCCTGGCTGGGAGCCAGATCGATCTGCACCAGCGGCTGCCCCTCTTCCACGATGTCGCCATCGCGGACCAGCAGTTCCTCGACAATGCCGCCTTCCAGATGCTGGATCAGACGCACCTTGCCCTGCGGCTTCACTTCGCCCGGGGCGACGGCAACCTCGTCCAGCTTGGCCGTCGCGGCCCAGACGCCGAAACCCGTGAGCAGCAGGATGACAATCAGGGCGATCGCCCGCCAGAGCGTGGCACGGGCCTGACGCTGCATTCGGTCGATGCGTTCATCGGTGGTCATGACGTGGCCTCAGCTGGCGCAGATGGCGCTTCGGCTGGCGCTGCGCCTGGTGCGGGCGGCGGTGTGATCGGCTGCGGCGCCGCGGGGCGACGCTGCATGATGCTGGGCAGCATCTGCTTTGCCGGACCACCACGCACGATGATCCCCTTGTCCAGCACGACGATGTTGTCACAGGCGCTCAACAGGATGCCGCTGTGCGAGACCATGATGATGGTGTGATCGCGTGACAGGGCTTTCAGTTGCTCACCCAGCGATTCTTCGGCGGCCCGGTCCAGACTGGCCGATGGTTCATCCAGCAGCAGCACGGGCGGATCCCCGATCAGGGCACGGGCAATGGCCAGACGCTGGCGCTGACCGCCAGACAGAGTCCGCCCCCCTTCCCCCACCACGGTGCCATAGCCATCGGGCAGGTCGACGATGAAATCATGCGCGCCAACCGCCTGCGCTGCGGCCAGCACGGCATCATCGTCTATGTCGTCGCGCCCGCGCGCCAGGTTGTCGCGAATGGTGCCTGCCAGCAGCACGTTCTCCTGCGGCACATAGCCGATCCAGCGTGCATATTGGGCCAGCGGGAACTGGGTGATGTCCGCGCCATCCAGCAGCACCCGACCGCTCTGCGGCTGATAGAGGTTCATCAACAGCTTCAGCAGCGTTGTCTTGCCGGACCCGTTCGGGCCGACGATCGCGTGCATGCCACCCGCCGGAAACTTCAGCCGGATTTCCCGCAGGACAGGTTCCTGATCCGGTGCGAAGGCAAACGTCATCCCCTCCACCGTCATCGCGCCATCCGGACGGGGCAGATCAATCGCCTGTTCCTGATGATCGTCAGGCAGCGCCAGAACCTCCGTCAGGCGTCGTCCGGCCTGACGGGCCATGACCAGCGCCCGCCACTGGGTCACCAACTGCGCGAAGGGCCCGACAATCCGCGATGCCAGCATGTTGGTCGCCACAAGCGAGCCGATGGAGATCTGCTGGTCCATGATGGCCAGCGCGCCTGTCGTCGTGATGGCGATGGTGGTGATGACCGTCAGGCTGACGCCTACGTTGCCATAGGTGTCAGCGATCCGCCCGCGATCCATCGCATTGTCGATCGCGTCCACCTGTCGGTCACGCCACATGGGCACAACCGCCTGTTCCAGCGAAAGCGCCTTGATCGTCGTCCGGTTGGCGACGATGTCAGCCAGGAAGGCGTCCCGCCCGATGGACGTCGTGCGTTCCTTGTTGGTCGCAGACCCGATCGCGAAGCCGGACCGCAAGGCAAACAGAATGAAGACGACAGCCGCCGTGACCACCACCCAGACCAGCGGTTCCGCAACCACGTAGATGATCGCGATGAACAGGACGGCAAACGGCAGGTCGACCAGCATGATGACGGGAGGACCCGCCACCGCATTGCGCACCGTATCCGAGTCCCGGAACAGCCCCTGCCAGAATGCGGCAGGCCGTGCCTCCAGCACCCGCAGCGGCATCCGCCCCAGCTTCTCGAACAATACCTGTCCGAAATGCAGGTCGAACCGCAGCGATGCCCGTTGCACCGCGCGGCTGCGTGTCTGGCGCAAGAGGAAGTCGAACAGGATGACGATCGCCATGCCCACGGCAAGGCCCTGCAGGGTCGTCAGCCCGGCCTTGGCGACGACACGGTCATAGACCTGAAGCACGAAGACGGGCACCGCCAGCGCCAGCACGTTGATGAACAGGCTGAGCAGCAACAGTTCACCGGTCGCAGGCCAGACCGGTTTGACGAGCGCACGAAAGCCGCCCTGTTTCGACGCGTCAGCCATTCAGCGCCCTGAAACCCGAGCGGGTGCGGCCAGCCTGCGTCTGATCATGATCAGTTTTCAACCTGGCCACCGCCACCGATGAACGCCAGGTCCCCGGCGACAACCGACGCACCGTTCATGTCAGCGACCACCTGATAACCCTCGCTCTGCAGGTCGTCATCATAGATCAGATGTGTGCCATCGAAGATGTAGGCGACAAACCCCTGGCCGCCGCTGTTGGTGCCGTCATAGGCCTCACTGATCTCGATGAAGCCACCGATGCCAATGCCCTCGAACCCGCCATCCAGATCGAAGGAGATCTGATCGGTGCCGGACACGAAGTCGTCGATCAGATCAACCGCCTGGCCGGATGCAGCAACGGTGATATTCGTGGCGATCGTCGTGATGTCACCCAGGCTGGAGTGCAGGAATTCATCCGAACCGGCGCCACCGACCAGCGTATCAACACCGCCGCCGCCTTCCAGCAGATCGTCGCCACCATCACCCTGCAGTTGCTCATTTGCATTGCTGCCGAAGATGTCATCGTTCTGCGCACTGCCAACAACACGTTCAATGCTGGTCAGCTGATCCTGATCGCCAAAGGTATCGGTCGCGGTTCCGGTGCTGAGATCCACGGTCACTCCCAGGCCACCGGCTTCATTATCGTAGGCGATCGCATCAAAGCCATCGCCGCCATCAATGGTGTCGTCGCCGGCATCGCCCTGCACGCTGTCGTCGCCTGCGCCCAGGTCAATTGTGCCGCCACCGCCGCCGCCGACGATGGTGTCATTGCCGTCGCCGCCGAACAGGTCATCGGCTCCGCCGGAACCGCCATTCAGCGTGTCGTTGCCGCCGCCACCGATCAGCGTGTCATTCAGGTTGCCGCCAACCAGTTCATCGTTGGAGCTGCTGCCCGTCAGGCTGACGAATTCAAAACCGCTGATGGTCTTGCTGTCGCCGATCTGGTTCAGAATGGTGGCCTGGGTGATGTCGTCATCCGTGCCCTGCGTGATGACGCTGTTCACACTGCCGGAGAAGTCGGCGATCAGCAGATCGATGCCATTGCCGCCGAACAGGGTGTCGTTGTTCGTGCCTGCGTTGATGGTGTCATTGCCATCGCCGCCGTCAATGACGTCGGATTTGTCGATAGCCGCGAAATCCACAGTGTCATTGCCTGAGCCAAGCGTGGCGTTCAGGGCCTCGATCGACGTGATCGACGTTCCATCAGCAAAGACATCCGTCCCGTCGTCCGCCGCAATATTCATGTCTTCGGTGATTGACGAGAAGTCACCGGCCAGCAGATCGATACCAGCACCACCGTCGAATTCACCAGACGCGGAACCAGTCATGAAATCATCACCGATCCCGCCGCTGATCAGGTCCGAACCGCCGGAACCGCCATGCAGGGTGTCGCCGCCACCGTTGCCGATCAGCGTGTCATCGAACGCACCACCCACCAGTTCGTCATTGCTGGAACTGCCCGTCAGGCTGGCAATCTCGAACCCGTCGATGGTCTTGCTGTCGCCGATCTGGTTGATGATCGTGGCCTGTGTGATGTCGTCATCCGTGCCCTGCGTGATGACGCTGTTCACACTGCCGGAGAAGTCGGCGATCAGCAGATCGATGCCATTGCCACCGGACAGGGTGTCATTGTTCGTGCCTGCGTCGATGGTGTCATTGCCATCGCCGCCGTCAATGACATCGGATTTGTCGATGCCAGCAAAATCCACCGAGTCATTGCCGGAGCCAAGTGTGGCTTTCAGGGCCTCGATGGACGTGATCGACGTTCCATCAGCAAAGACATCCGTCCCGTCATCGGCCGCGATGATCATGTCTTCGGTGATCGAAGAGAAATCGCCGCCCAGAAGGTCAATGCCTGCACCGCCGTCGAAGGTGCCTGTTGCGGAACCGGTCATGATGTCGTCACCCGCACCGCCGCTGATCCGATCCGATCCGCCGGAGCCGCCATGCAGCGTGTCGCCGCCTTCGTTGCCGACCAGCGTGTCATCGAACGCACCGCCGACCAGTTCGTCATTGCTGGAACTGCCGGTCAGATCGACGCGCTCGAACCCGTCGATGGTCTTGGAATCGCCGATCTGGTTGATGATCGTGGCCTGTGTGATGTCGTCATCCGTGCCCTGCGTGATGACGCTGTTCACACTGCCGGAAAAGTCGGCGATCAGCAGATCGATGCCATTGCCGCCCGCAAGCGTATCGTTGCCCCTACCCGCATCAATCGTGTCATCGCCGTCGCCACCATCGATGACGTCCGTCTTGTCCGTGTTGCTGAAGTCGATGATGTCATCGCCGGAACCGAGCACCGCGTTCAGCGCCTCGATCGAGGTGATGCTGGTGCCGTCGCCCAGAACGGCCTGACCGCCCAGGTCATCGATGATGATGGTTTCGCCGATTGACGAGAGATCGATATCGAGCTGATCAATGCCGTCGCCACCATCGAGATCGGAGCCGACAGTACCCGTCAGCGTGTCATTTCCGGCACCACCGGAAATGATATCCACACCGCCCGAACCACCGTGAAGCGTATCGTTGCCGCCGTTACCGGTCAGCGTGTCATCCAGCGCCCCGCCAACCAGTTCGTCGCCCGCGTTGCCGCCGGTCAGACTGGCCTGTTCAAAACCACTTATGGTCTTGGACCCGCCAACCTGGAACAGGGACGTTGCCTGGGTGATGTCCTCGTCCGTACCCTGCACGATGACGCTGTTCGCATCGCCGGAGAAGTCGGCGATCAGCAGGTCAGTTCCGTTACCGCCTTCGAGTACATCGATACCTTCGCCGCCATCAATGGTGTCATCACCATCCTGACCCTTCAGCGTGTCAGCGCCACCCAGACCGCTGAGCAGATCCGCACCACCGCGGCCTTCGAACAGCTCGGACGCCGCTGAACCGCTGATCGTGTCATCGCCATCACGAGAGCCACGAATGGCCTCCACGTTGAAAAGCTGATCAACGAAATCGAAGCCACCCTGGCGGACATTCGCCGTTTCCGCCGTCAGATCCACATCCACGAACTCGACTGTCGCGCGGTCATAGCGGACCAGATCGAACCCACCCACACCATCGACGATATCGTTGCCGAAGCGGGTGATGAAACGGTCATCCCCCGCAGAACCGATCATGATGTCGTCATTGTCGGACCCGCGGAATTCATCGACATTGCTGAACGTATCGACCCCGCCATCGCCGTCATCGCTGGTCTGGCCAAGTGCGATGTTGAGGTTGACGCCACCAGCAGCACCGACATAGTCGAGCCTGTCGAAACCATCACCGCCGGTGAAGTCGTCATTGCCTGCGCCGCCGCGGAACTGGATGAATTCATTCGTGTCGACCAGATCGACGGCGAAGATGTCATCACCCTGGCTGCCGGTGATCTGCAAGCCACCGACGTTGCCATCGATCAGATCAACGTTCTGCAGGGTATCCGTGCCGCTCGCCTTTACCACCGTGCCATCGGCGTCAGTGATGCTGCCTGCAACACCGACAACCTCGGCGCTGTAGTCGAGAACGAAGAAACCGGAGCCCGGGTTATCGAAGTTGACCGTATCGTTGCCCGTACCCGTTATGATCACCTCACCACTGCCGTCGTTGCTGCCCGGCAGGATCGTGTCATCCCCTGCGCCGCCCTCCAGCACGTCGCTACCCGAACCGCCACGCAGCAGGTCGTTGTCATCGCCACCGATCAGGCTGTCGTCGCCCGTTGCACCGATCAGGGTGTCGTTGCCACCCAGACCGTCCAGCGTGTCATCCCCGGCCCCGCCGACGAGCAGATTGGCATCGCCATCACCGGTCAACAGATTGGCATTGGCATCGCCGACCTGTGCCTGTCCGGTGTTGTCGACCCCGAACACGATGAATGCGGCGTCATAGAGACCGCCGCCGGATGCCGTGTAATAGGAACTCAAGGCGACATCGTCGAAGCCGTCACCATTGACATCACCCAGGAACGCCACTTCGCGCCCCGTGTAGGTGCCGGTATCCGCACCGCGGATCACGAGGCCGTTCAGCCCGTCGAAATCGTCCGGGGATATCTGGCTGGCAAATCCGCCATCGGTGCCGAAGACCACATAGACCTCACCCAGACCGTAGTTGCCACTGTAGTCGGCGTTGAACGCACCAACCAGCAGATCACCGAAGCCATCGCCGTTGGCATCACCGCCCCCATCAACCGCGAACCCGACCGAGTCGGCTTCGCTCCGCCCGAAGATGGCAAAACCATCGTTGCCATCCAGCGCGATCAGCGAGGTATCGATGTTTCCGGGCGTACTGGTGCCAAAGATGACGAATGCAGCGCCTGCGTCGTTCGCCACATCATCATTGTAGGGCGACCCGATGATCACATCATCCAGGCCATCGCCGTTCACGTCACCTGCGCCGCTGACCGCATGGCCCAGCGCATCCGAGGCCTGACTGCCAGTGATCACGATGGCCTCATTGGCGGTCACGAGATCATCCACCAGGGTGGACTGGGCAATATCCCCGGTCCCGAAGATCACGAAGGCTTCGCCGGAACCATCGGCATCCGGCGCACCGACGATAATGTCGTCGAAGCCGTCACCGTTGAAATCACCGGCAAAGTCGACGGATTCACCAAAGCGGGCGAACTGGTCCTGACCCTGGATCACCGCCGCCCGACCGGTGGCAAGCAATGTGCCCGCGTCCGTGCCCGCAACGAACGGGTCCGTGCTGCCGAAGACCACGAAGACCTCACCCGCAGCATTCGCCTGACCGTAGGTACTGGATGCCGCCCCGATGATCAGATCATCGATGCCGTCACCATTGAAGTCACCACCACCGGCAATCGAATAACCCAGTTCACCGATACCGGCGCTGTTGGCCAGAATGGTGAAACCGTCGGAACCGTCCAGATTGCTGACGTCCAGATCTGCACCGAGACCATCCTCAGTGCCGAAGACGACCGTTACCTCACCCGTGCCATAGACGTTGCGGGTGTATTCGTTGCGCGCCGAGATTGCGAAGTCATTGAAGCCGTCGCCGTTCAGATCGCCGATACCCGCCACGTCATAGCCGAAGATGCCAAAGGGCGAGATATCACTCTGGAACGGCTCGAAGCCAAGCCCCACGGTGTCAAGATTATCGGTATTCTGCGTGAACCCGGGCGTTGTGTTGCCAAACAGGACGAATGCCTCACCCGTCGTCTGGCTCTGCCCCTCACCGTAGTAGGTCGTGCCATACCCGGCACCGACGATGATGTCGTCCAGGCCATCGCCATTGATGTCGCCAATACCGTCGATACCGAAGCCGAACTTTTCACCCGATTCCGCGCTGCCAAAGATGAAGCCAATGGTTGCGTCGAAGTCATTACCGAGATCGAGCAGTGGATCGATCGGCTGCGCATCTGCAAAGACGAAATCGTCCGCCGCCAGGTCGCCCACCAGCACATCAATCAGAGTGACCGCATCGACCTCGCCCAGCTGGATCGTCGTATTGGTGCCGTCATCGCTCGCCAGTTCCAGCAGACCGGTCAGGTTCTGGATACCGAAGGCTGAAACATCCAGCGCGTCGTCGGTTCCTGCACCGGCGACAAAATCAAAGACGAAGTTGCTGCTGCCGATGCCTTCAATGGCAATGAACAGGTCATCGCCCGAATTCCCCGAGAAGCTTGTGCTGATACCAAATGTCAGTTCGTCATCGAAGTTCGATCCGGCGACCTGTTCGATGCTGATCAGGGTCTCCGCATTTCCGAAACCGTCATTCGTCACAATGCCGGTCGAAAGGTCGACCACCACGCCCTGTTCACCATCGAAGGCAAGATAGGCGTCAATGCCATCGCCGCCATCGAAGGAATCAACGCCATCGCGGCCGATCAGCGTATCATTGCCAGCCCCACCTTTGAGGATGTCGTCGCCGCCGCGACCATCGAGCTGGTTGTCGGCATCATCACCGAACAGCGTGTCATCGCCTTCCCGCGAACCGCGCACCGATTCAATGCTGATCAGGCTGTCCACGGTCAGGAACTGGTCGCCCGTGAACTGGACGCTCGCCGTCCCTGCCGAAAGATCGACGTCGACGAATTCGATGTTGCTGCGGTCATAGCGAACCAGATCGAAGCCCAGGCCGCCGTCCACGGCGTCATTGCCCCGCCCCGTGATGAAGCGGTCGTTGCCGTCTGATCCCAACAGGGTATCGATGAACGATGACCCCTGGAATTCGTCGATCTGGCTGAAGGTATCCACACCCCCCTGCCCGTCATTCGTCGTCAGGCCCAGAGAGATATTCACGTTCACACCCGCAGTCGCGTCCGTGTAGTCGAGCCGGTCAAAGCCGCCGCCGCCCGTGATCGTATCGTTACCGGCGCCGGCGCGGATCTGGATGAATTCATCCCCCGACAGCAGGTCGACCGTGATGATGTCGTCGCCGCTGCCAGCCTTGAGCCGCAGACCGCCCACGGAGCCATCAACCAGATCAACGCCCTGCAGGGTATCGATCTCGTCCGATTCCAGCTTGCTGATCGTGCCGTCGGTATTGCCGATATTGGCGACAATTCCGCCCGATTGCGCGGTGTAGTCCAGAATGAAGAAGCCGTCGCCCGGATCGACGAACAGGATGGTGTCATTGCCATCGCCGGTGTTGAGCACGTCTCCGATACTGCCGTCGTTGGTGCCGGACAGCAGGGTGTCGTCACCGTCGCCACCCAGCAGCGTGTCGTTGCCGTCACCGCCGTCGATCAGATCATTGCCGCCACGGCCATCTAGCTGATTGTCCTGGGCGTCACCGGTCAGCGTGTCATTGCCGGTGCGCGAACCGCGCACGGATTCGATGTTGGTGATCGTGTCGATCGACACGCCATTGACACCGATGAACTGCACATCGGCCGAATTGATCGACAGGTCGACATTGACGAATTCGATGTTGGCGCGGTCATAGCGCAGCAGGTCGAAACCACCGGCACCGTCGACCGTGTCATCGCCCTGACGGGTGATGAAGCGATCATTGCCGTCGGAGCCTATCAGCGTGTCGGCATTGTCGGACCCGCGGAACTCGTCGATCTGGCTGAAGCTGTCGATACCGCCGAATCCGTCGATCAGCGTCTGGCCAAGTCCCACATCAATATGCACGCCCGTTGTTGCGCCGACATAGTCCAGCCGATCAAAGCCGTCGCCGCCGGTGATCGTGTCGTTGCCAGCGCCACCGCGCACCTGGATGAACTCATCCCCGGACTGCAGGCTGGCCGTGATCACGTCCGCCCCGGCACCGCCGTTCAACTGCAAGCCGCCGACGTTGCCGTCGATCAGGTTGACACCTTCCAGCGTGTCCACGCCACCGATCTTGGTGACAGTGCCATCGACAGGCCCGATGTTGGCCGTGATCGCCGCAGTCTGATCGGAGTAGTCGACGATGAAGAAGCCTGAACCAGGTGCGTCGAACACGATCAGGTTGCTGTCGATGCCGCCCTGAATGAAGTCGCCCACACTGCCATCATTGGTGCCAGGCAGCAGTGTATCGTTGCCACCGCCGCCGATCAGGACATCCGTGCCCGCACCGCCGACCAGAAGATCCGCGCCCGCACCGCCATCAAGTGAATCATCACCCAGCGCACCGCGCAGCACGTCCTGACCGTCAAGACCGTTCAGCGTGTCGTCGCCCTGCGCACCGGCGATCAGATTGTCGTTGGCGTCACCGCTCAATTCATCGGCGCCACTGCCTCCAACCTGGGCAAGCCCGGTATTGTCGGAACCGTACAGGACGAGAACGGAATCGGTGTTCACCGGCCCGCCATTGTAAAACAGGCCATCTTCAACAGAGAAAGCCAGATCGTCAAAACCATCGCCGTTGACGTCACCCACGATGGCAACCGTGTTGCCGATGCTGGTATTCAGCGACGTGTCGCCCCGAACCACGACGCCATTGTCACCGCCCAGGTCACCGACCGTGATCTGCTTCTCGAAACCATCATCCGAGCCGAAGACGACCAGCACCTCACCGTGCGCCGTGCCTTCATAACTGGCACCGGACACACCGATGACGATATCCGCGATACCATCACCGTTCAGGTCACCGCCCCCGGCCACATCGGTGCCGAGATTGCTGTCGATCTGATTGCCGAAGATCGTGAACCCGCTGATGCCATCAATGGCGAGCTGCGATGCATCCACCGACTGCGCCGCACCACTGCCGAAGATCACATGCGCCGCACCAATTTCGGTTGACCCGTAGTCGGCCCCGACTGCACCCACGACAACATCATCGAAACCATCATTGTTGATGTCGCCAGCACGGCTGACGGCCCCGCCCACGCGGTCACCTGCGTAGCCGGAACTGATCGTGATCGCCCCGGCATCACCTGCGGTCAGATTGCCGAGCTGGACATTGCCGCTGAGGTTCTCGCTCCCGAAGACAACGAATGCATTGCCACCCTGCGCCGCCAGCGGCTCACCAATGACAAGGTCGTCCAGGCCATCGCCGTCGAAATCGCCAACGAAATCGATATCTGCACCGAACTGTGTACCGGTTGCCCCGCCGGTGATCACCAGACCAAGATCGCCACCTTCCTGGCCTGCGATAGCATCGGTCTCCACATCCGCCGGGAAGCCATTGGCGGAACCGAACAGGACTACGACCTTGCCTTCGCCATCCGCAACCGCGCTGAAGGCCAGGTCATCGATGCCGTCACCATTGAAGTCCCCGGCACCGGCGATGGACCGGCCAAGCGAGTCAAACCCGAAGTCGTAGCTGGATGGATTGATCGCGAATCCGTTGCTGCCGTCCAGGTTGTCGACATCGATATTCTGGGTCAGGCCGTTCGCGTCGCCGAAGATGACCGCCACGCCGCCGTAACCGGCATAGAAATCGTTGAAAAGCGCAGGTGCGCTGACTGCGAAGTCGGTGAACCCGTCACCATTGATGTCGCCAATGGCCTGAACCACCTGCCCGAAGTCGGCGTTCTCGTTGACATTGCCAGCCTGAATGTCGATGCCCCGACTGTTGGCGGCAAGGGTACCATCCTCGATCTGGACAAAATCCAGTGCAGGGTCACCGAACAGCACGAACGCTTCACCCGTGCCGTTGCCGCGATAGGAGCCAATCAGAAGGTCATCGATACCATCGCCATTGACGTCACCGGCACCACTGATCGCGGACCCGAAGTCCTGGCGGTTGATATCATTGGCAAAGACGAAGCCCTCGGCAGATGTGATACCGGCCAGATCAACAAGGGCATCACCCTGTCCGGCGTTCTCGTCGAAGATGAAGTCATCTTCGGCCAGATCACTGACCTCGACACCGCTCAGGACGATGGATTCCGCGGCCGAAAGCTGGATCGTGGTGTCAACGCCGTCGTCGGTAGCGACTTCCAGGACGGCGGCAAGATCGCCAAAGCCGAACGCCGATACATCAAGCACGTCATCCGTCTCGGCACCCGCATCGAAATCCGAGATCGTCGCCGAGCCGATCCCCACCTGGGTCACGAACAGATCGTCCCCATCCTCACCCGACACGACAGCGTCGAGCCCGAGGGAGAATGTGTCGGCAAAGGCCGAACCGCTGGCGTTCTCTATCGATCCAGCCGTTTCGCTGTTGCCAAAGCCGTCATCGCTCAGATCTCCGGTCAGAAGATCGAACGAAACACCCTGGATCGCATTCACGAAGTCGAGCGTATCTGTCCCGTCATCGCCGCTGATCTGGTCCAGACCAGCGCCGGAAAGAATGACGTCATCGCCGTCGCCGCCGATCAGTTCGTCGACGCCATCCCCACCGTCCAGCGTGTCATCACCGGATGTGACATCGACGATGCCTGCATCGGACTGAACGCGGGCGATGTCGCCGAAGAAGATGGCGGTGGAACCGGCGGCCGTCTGGTCCAGCGCAGCCTGCAAACCCTCTTCATCGAAATCGAGGTACAAGGCCAGCCCGGCTTCATCCCCAACCAGCAGGTCATCGCGAGCATCCGCAATTTCGGACTGGGACCGGACGACGGACCAGACACGGGCCTCATCCATCGTGCCGACATAACGGCTGAATTCATCATCTATGTTCGATTCGCCCAGCAGCAGGGGGGACTGGGTCGATATATCCACACCATTCAACGCAGCAATGTTCACGGCCTGACCGCTGACCGCACCATTGAAGAACAGGGTCATCAGCCCATCACGATCGAATGTGACGGCGAAATGTTCCATCCCGTCACGACCCTGAAGGACCCCGCTGGTCACTTCGAAGCTCTGGCCATTTCCCGCTATCCGGGCCACCGCGACCAGTTCGCCTTCGCCCGCATCACGGAAACCGAGCATCATGCCGGTCTCGTTGCCATCAATGGTTTCGCGCGCGTCGAAAACCACCATGTCGCGGGCGGCACCTGGTTCCAGCCAGGCTTCGAATGTTGCATCGGCTGTCCCGGCAAGGCCGGAGAAACCGGTCACCGCGATGGAGTCATCCACACCATCAAAGGAAAGTGCCTGATCCCCGTCAGCCGCCTGATCGCCGATCAGACTGTCATCGCCAGCCCCGCCGGTGATCAGATCGTTGCCTGCGCCGCCTTCCAGTTCATCAACACCGTCACCGCCGGAAAGTGTGTCGTCACCGCCACCGCCGTCGACGAAATCATCACCAGAGCCACCAAACGCCTGATCGTTGCCGAGCTGTCCGAGCAAGGCATCATCGGCCAGGTCACCACCGGTCAGTGTGTCATTGCCAGCGCCACCTACGGCTGCCTGGCCATCAACGCCATCCGCAAGCTGGATGGTGTCAGCAGCGGCAGAGCCCAGGACGACTTCTATATCGGTCAGCGTGTCGTTGCCGGATGCGGCACCGGCCGCAACCCCGACACCAAGATCCACCACGACAGCCGTTCCGCCTTCGGCAAAATCGGCGATATCGATACCAGCGCCACCGTCGATCAGGTCGTCACCGGCACCACCGGAGATCAGATCCTGACCAGCGCCGCCAAAGATCTGGTCGCCGCCCGCGTCGCCCTGCAGCAGGTCGACCCCGGCACCGCCACTCAGCGTGTCATCACCAGCGCCGCCGAAGACCGCATCCTGACCAGCGTTGCCCGCCACGGAATCATCACCCTGTGTCGCAAAGATGACGTCGTTCGCCGCACCACTGTTGACGGTGATCGATGCATCGGACTTCAGCGCGGCATCGATCAGCAGGCTGCTGGTTGCAGCAGCAAGTGCCGCGGCGTTGATGGCAATGGTGCCGCTGGTGTTGACCTGGCCATTGCGCAGGCTCAGATCGGTCTCGGCATCTGTCACCAGTTCAATGGCTTCGATCTTCGAAACACCATCCAGCTGCGCGTCATCCGTCTCGCCACCACCGATCAGACGCAGGGTATCGCTGTCTGCGCCACCGCTGACACTGTCATCGGCCTGAAGGTCGGCAATCGCCATGGTGACCGTATCGTCACCGACACCACCATCGATGAACATGATCCCGGAACCGCCGATCAACTGATCATCACCGGCACCACCGACCAGGTCATGCGCTTCGGCTTCACCCGCCGTCAGCGTGTCATCGAAATCCGATCCCAGCAGACCTTCGACCGCGATCAGCGTATCGATGTCACCTCCCTCCTGACCGTCGGAGGCCAGACCGGTTGCCAGGTTCGCATCAATCCCGCGATCGAGGTCGGCGAACGAGGCGGTATCAAAACTGTCGCCGCCGTCCAGCACATCGGAGCCGTCGTTGCCTTGCAGGGTGTCCGTACCGTCACCGCCACGAAGCGTGTCATCCGCCTGACCGCCATCCAGTTCATCAGCCGCATTGCCGCCCTGAACACTGATGTTGCCATCCAGCTCGCTGCTGCCGTTGAACACCATGGTGCTCGTCGAACCGACCAGCAGTTGCCCATCAACGAACAGCGTGCCACCCGCTGCGACGACATTGTCGCCAATCGTCAGGTCGATCGCTGCATCAGTTGTCGGCAGGAATGTTTCAACATTCGAAACGCCGGAGAAATCGCCCTGATCCAGGGTCCCGCCGCCGGAGATGGCGAGGGTATCCGTTCCGTCGCCACCATCGACAACATCGGTTTCGGTCAGGACAGTGGCATCGACGGCAAAGATATCATTGCCAGCACCACCAGAGGCATTGGTGGATCCGGAACCCAGCAAGTTGAGGAAGTCGTTGCCGTTGGCACCCAGAAGCGTGTCCTGCCCGGCGGCCCCCAACAGCGTGTCATTGCCGTCACCACCGTCAAGCAGGTTGTTCGCGCCATCGCCGGTCAGATTGTCATCAAAGGAAGAACCGACGACGTTCTCGATGCCTTCAAGCTGATCAGCATCACCGAATTCATCGGTCGCGGTGCCTTCCGTCAGATTGACAACGACACCAGCCTGACCGCCGTAGGTGAACAGCGCCGTATCGGTGCCGTCGCCGCCGGAAAGCGTGTCATTGCCCGCGCCGCCGTCGAAGAAGTCATCATCCGCACCGCCGAACAGCGCGTCCGCTCCATCCGCACCAAACAGCGTGTCTGCGCCGATGTCACCAACGACCTGATCGTCGCCAGCGCCCGCATTGATGCTGTCGTTGCCCTGCCCGCCGAAGAACTGTTCGCTGACAGCCCCACCGGCAACCGTGTCATCGCCCGTGCCGAGCAGGAAGGTTTCGATGTTGGCAATCTCGTCCAGCCCCTCGCCAGACACGGTACCTTCATCGACATCGACATCCAGGCCAGCGGCAACATCTGAGAAGACGGCGATATCGACACCGTCGCCGCCATTCAGCGTGTCGTCACCGGCACCGCCCGTCAGAACGTCATTGCCGGCGCCGCCATCCAGACTGTCGTCACCGGCCTCGCCCTGAAGCGTGTCATTGCCGGCACCGCCAAGCAGCACGTCATTGCCTGGATCAACGCCAGCGCTTGCCACGCCGGCGGTTGACACCAGTATGGTACCCGCAGTGATTTCGAAGGTGACGCCGACATCCCCGAGCAGCAATGCGCCGCCTTCATCATTGATGCCCGCAACCGCCTCTTCAAGGCTCAGGTTGAAGTCGCTGATGGCCAGCACATAGTCTCCGGCAGGCAGATTGCCGATCTCGTCGCCCGTATTGATGATGGCATTGCTGAATGAACCGGCAGGCAGGCCATCGTCGTCGTCAGAGGCCAGGAAATCAGCCGCATCCAGACTGCCGTCATCATTGAAAAGGAACATCTCCGGGTCGATCGTCGGCCCGTCGGTGGTGATGGTGATCGCAGTCTCGACGTCGAGCGTGAAGAAGATGTACTGCACGGAGCCAACACCACCGTCATTGGCGACCTCGACCGTGACCGTCACCGGTGTGTGCGCATCGCCCGACACAGTTTGACCCGCAAGATCGGTATCTCCAATGAGGAAATCACTGCCATCGCCGCCGTCCAGCGTGTCGTCGGCGCCGCCGCCCGCGATCAGGTCATCCCCTGATGCCCCCAGCAGATTGTCCACGCCCGCGCCGCCATTGATCCGGTCGGCGTCGATGCCGCCGTCCAGCGTGTCGTCACCCGTACCTCCATCCAGCGTGTCGTTCCCGGCACCGCCAGCCAACGAGTCATTGCCGGCCGCGCCGCTGAGATCATCACCATCCGCGCCCCCTATGACCGTATCGTCGCCGTCGCCAGCATTGATGAAATCGATGCCGGCACCGCCATCCAGCGAGTCATTGCCACTACCGCCGGTCAGGCTGTCCGTTCCTGCGCCGCCAAAGAGGCTGTCATTTCCAGCGCCGCCATCCAGCGCATTGCCAAGGCTGTCGCCGGTGATCTGATCCGCGGCACTGCCGCCGATGACATTCTCGACCCCATTGAGGGAATCGGTTCCCGAGGTCTCGCCCGTCGCCGTGCCGGTCAGCAGATTGACCGTGACCGCAGCCGCTTGTGCCGAGAAATCAGCCGTATCCGTGCCGCCGCCGCCGATCAGCGTATCGTTGCCACTGATCCCGGCCAGCGTGTCATCGCCGGCACCGCCATCAAGGCGATTGTCGAGCGTGTCACCGGTCAGCAGATCGGACCCGCTGCTGCCGATGATGTTCTCGATGCCGATCAGGGTGTCCTGGCCGATCTCGTCCTGGCCGATGGATCGCGCAGTGCCGGTCAGCAGGTTGGCATCGACACCATTCGATGACACCGCGAAACTGACCGTGTCGATGTCAGGCCCACCGTTCAGCAGGTCGTTGCCGTCGACGCCCGTCAGCGTGTCATTGTCAGCATCGCCATTGACCACGTCGTCACCGGCACCACCGACCAGGACATCATTGCCAGCGCCGCCATTGATGGTGTCGTTACCCGCACCACCATTGAATGAGTCGTTGCCACCACCGAGCTGGACATCGTCGCCCCCGTCGGAGCCGACGTTGTTGTCATTTCCGTCCTCAACGACAACATCATCGTCATTGTCGCCATCATCGTCATCATCATCGACAACAGCATCATCGCCGCCGCCATCGCCGCCGCCGCCGTCATCGCCATCATCGCCGCCGCCGGCGTCATTGGCCTCATTCAGCAAATCACCCTGTTGGTCGAGGAAATCATCGTCTTCGCCACCGGTCGACGGGCCGAAGTCGGAGCCTGACTGGCCGAGGCCACCGAAACCCGAACCTGATCCAAAACCACCTTGGCCACCCTGGTCACCCGATCCACCGGTGCCGGACCCGCCATCCGCCTGGTCAGAACCACCTGCTCCATCTTCACCAGGATCGCTGTCGTCGGTCGCGTCACCCTGGTCGGCATCATCGCCCGTATCGCCGGCATCGCCACCATCCCCCAGGTCACCGCCTCCGTCATCCTCTGCTGCGACATCTCCGAAGTCGGAGTCATCCGCATCATCAGAGCCGTCGTCAGCGGCAGCTTCATCCTCTTCTGCGTCGTCTTCCTCGCCTTCGCCTTCTTCCTCACCCTCGGCGTCGCCTTCGTCTTCTCCGTCGCCGTCGCCGTCGCCGTCGCCGTCCTCACCCTCGCCGCCCTCGCCTTCACCGTCCTCGGCTGCGCCTTCTTCACCAGCGGCACCGCCGTCACGACGGTCGCCGCCGCTGTCATCATCGGACCCGCCCTGTCCGAGTTCAGGC
>JARGPL010000043.1 GCA_029210175.1 Minwuia sp.
CCGTCGAGAGGTTCTTCAGCAAAATCAAACACTACCGTGCCATCGCAACCAGATACGAAAAGCACCCGGAAAATTACCTCGCCCTCATAAAGCTCGCTTCAATACGCATCTGCTTGAAGGCTTATGAGTCGGTGACCTAGATCGGTCCACTGTTAGAGTGCATCACCAGCCCGCTCCCCCACCCAATCCTCGATCCGGCGCACCAGCGGCAGCCAGTCGTTGACGACGCCCGCGCGGCGGGAGGGTGCGAGATCGAAGATGCCGAGGCCCTGGCGAGCGACATCCTGGTAGATCGCGCGGTCACCGAGCATGGTGACCGTGTCGTGACCAAGCTTGCCGAGGAACGCATCCAGGTCCTTTGCGGCGCGGGTGCTGGCGCGGACGCGGTTGCCGACGATCATGACCGGCTTGCGGCCGGACTGGATGGGTTTCAGCTCATCGACCCGTTTCAGAAACCGTTTGGTCGCGGCTTCATCGAACACGGACGGCAGCACCGGCATGATGATCATGTCGGCATCCTTCAGCAGGGCGCGTACCCGTTTCGAATCCACGCCCGCACCGGCATCGATCACCAGGCGGGCCATCTGCTTCGGCACGTCGCCCGTGCCCTTGCGCCAGTTCAGCGTTTCGATCGGGGCGGCGGTATCGGGGCGCAGCTTCAGCCATTTCATGCTGGACCCCTGCCGGTCGGCATCGGCCAGCCCCGTTTGCAGGCCCGCGTTGGCAAAGGCGGTCGCCAGGTTCGTGGCGATGGTCGTCTTGCCACAGCCGCCCTTGGCGTGGGCCACAAGAACCGAGATCATTGGTGCTTCTCCCTATTCATCGGACCTGCTTTTCGAGGGCTTTCCGTGACCCTTCCAGAAGATAGGTGTTTCCGCGAACGCATCCCACGCGGCGACCATCTCCGGCTCGATGGCGGCGAGGCGGTGCGCGTACCAGCCCTTGACCAGCGCCGCCCCGACCCGGGCCTTCGCGTCGTCACCGGCCAGCCGGTCGACCAGTTCCGACGCAACAGCGGCATCGTTCAGATGACCGAGGTCGTCCTGCAGACGCGACATGTCCCGCCGATACAGCCGCATGGGCCCCTCCGGATAGAGGCCGCCGAGAAAGTCGATGGCATAGCGCAGTTTCTTCGCCGCGATCCGCACTTCATGGCGCTGGTCCAGCGGTATCTCGGCGAAGCCCTGTCCCGCGGCAATCACCTTGCGGTGCCGCTTGCCCAGCAGTTTCGCCGCAACCTTCGGCAACGGCTTGTCCCGGGAATCCTCCACAAGCAAGTCACGCATGTCCTGCGCGCCCAGCAGGTCGAGCAGCAGGCGATTGAACGCCCGGGCCTTCAGCAGGCGACGCAGGGCCAGATAGGCCGCCCGCTGTTCCTTCTCGGCAATGGCCCGCAGATGATGCAGGGACGCGGTGTCCGTATGGGCCGCCAGGACGGGGGGCAGCATCTGGGTCAGGAAGACATCCAGATCACGGGCCGGACCCAGCGCCTGCAGGGTCATGCGCGCATCATCGCGCAGGGCGGCAGCTTTCGGGTTCAGGTGACCCTTGAACAATGACAGGGTGGACCGCAACCGCCGCAGGCCGACACGCATCTGATGCACGCCCTTCGGTCCGGTGCCGTCCTGCACCGCAGCCAGATTGCCTGCCACCTGTTGCGCGGTGGCGGCCACGATGGTCTGGAACGCGGTGCCGAGGGTGTCCTGATCGGTCAGTGCCGGTCGGCGGAACTTGCGGGCCTTCGGTGCCTTGCCCGCCGACAAAGCCATGCCACGTGCGGCCTTGGATTCAAAGGCGACCCGCAGGCTCCGGCGCATGATCAGGTTGCGCGCAACTGCGGCCACGGCGTCGTCCGGGCCGTGCAGCAGTTCGATCTCCAGCTCCTCCAGCGGTATCGATTGCCGACCCGCCCTGATCTGGCCACGATCCAGCGATACCTCGAACGTGGCGCCGTCGATGACCACGACCTTCTTGCGGCGGGTGGCGACGGTCCGGTGTCGCTCGCCCAGTTCCTCCGGCAGGATGACACCGATCTCTTCGCGTGGGACGCCAAGCGGCAGCAGGCCGATGTTCGCGACAGGTGTGTCGACCATGGCCGACCACTCCCCCCGGGCGAGTGCGCCCGTTTCCCGCTTCATGGTCAGTTCATGGCGGTCTTCCTTCGCCCGCAACCGCAGGGTCAGGCCCTGATGCCAGAGCTTCTTGTCGATGGTGTCCAGATAGATGCTGGTGACCCTGGATGACTTGCTGGCGGCCTCACCCAGGTCCGCGAAGGCTGCATCCAGTGTCTTGCTGGTGCCGACAAGCTTGATCTCGACTTCACGATACGGTGCTGTGGTCATTGTAGGTCCGGACCCTGGTCGCTGAACTATCCTGCAACCTACATGAGCATCGAGGCAGCATTGCTCAATAGCGGACCGTCAGGGTGATGGCGGCAAAGGTGTGCGGATCCTTCTGGGTGTCGAATTCCTTCGACCGGCGCACGATGGAATAACTGACGCGAACGTCTTCCCAGCGCATCACGGCTCCGATCTGGAAATCATGCACCACGTTGCGCTTGTTCACCCGCGGGCTGTTGCGGAACGTGTTGCCGTCCAGGAAGATGTTGCGCAGCACAATGCGGCTCTGCATCCCGGCATGGAAGTACCAGTTGAAGCGGTCCGCATTGTTCGCGATGAAGCCACCACCAGCCAGACTTGGCCGAATGCGCGGCGGTCCAAGATCGTTGTGGAGGTCAGGTCCGAGACGCAGCGTGAAGCCGGCGTTGGCCTGCGTCAGGATGTTGCCGACGCTGAACCCGGCACTGGGCAGCACGTCGAAGCCCCAGGGACGGGTCTGTTCCTTGAACGGACGCCATGTCCGGTCATAGCTGAGAACCAGACCCGGCTCATTGCTCAACTGGTTGTCCCAGCCCTGTGCAATGTCGCTGTCGATCAGCTGGTGAAACGTGTTCTGGACCAGCTCTCCCAGTGCCAGCGGCCCGACGATGCCCAGATTGGCAGTCACCGTTTCCACATGCGTATTGTCGTCGGCGATGGCCGCGGCTTCGATGTAGAGCCAGCCTGCGTAGGGATGATCCCCCGGCTGCGGTGCAGCCTGCGTGATGTCGGACGGGGTGAACAGGTTCTGGCCAATGGCCACACCGTCATAGAGTTTTGTCTGATCAGCGACGCCGAGGATGTTGCGCCCCAGCCAGGCCGTCACATCGTTCACCTGCCCCTTGGGACGCAGGTAGGCGAGGCGAAAGCCGTTTGTGTATTCCTGATCCGTCCCGGCGAAGTAGTCATTCTCCACCACCACCGACAGCGTGCCGACCTTTGCCGTGCGTTCCTGATGTTCTTCCGCCAGAGCAGGCGTCGCGAGGGCAGCCGCCAGCAGGAGGAGGCCGGGGAGGGCGAAACGCGACTGCATGCGGACATGACCTTGAACAGGGGCTGCGGACGGGGAGGTTGCAATACCGGTCAGGCCGCCCGGACCTGACGCGGTTCGTATATGGCGGTATGGCGTACGCTGGCAACAGGCTGTTCGCCGTCGGTCAGCATCAGGATATCCAGATCGACAAAGCCATGGCCCTTGCGGTCGAACAGGTCCGCGACGCGGCCCCGGGTTTCCAGCGCCTGACCAACCTTCATGGCACCATGGAACTGTATGGTACTGCCCACATGGATCCATGGCCCCAGCTTCACCGTGTCGCGCAGGATCGTGTTGGCCCGGCGCAGCAGGAACCCCGGATGCACGATGCCGTTTTCCGGATAGAAGGGATGGCACCTCGCGCATGTCACCCAGGGACTTCGCATGTGACGGGGCATCCACGGCCTCGTTGATGGTTCCCAGCACGGTGCCCTCTGCCAGTGTGGTTTCGTCGGCCCTGGGCCGTGCATCATGGGACGGCATGGGTCGGATGGCGAAATCGGCTGCTGCGGGCATCCTCAGGGTGTCACCTGCGGGCATGTATGCCGTGGCGGTGCAGGCCGTGGATCCGCGCGCATCGATGCGGATATCCAGCCTGTTGCCCGCGCCTGGCGTGCCGACCACATCGATCGTCTCGCCGTCATAGACCGGCTTGTCGAAACGGCAGGTGATGTGCCCGTGGCCCAGGAATTCCGGGCCGAACGCGATCAACGCCGCCCTGGTCATGTAGGCGTAGTCGTCCACGCCCGGCACCAGCCCGCCCTCGAAACCGAACTTCTGTGCGATGCCGTCGTCGTGGATGCGGTTCTCGCTTTCAAAGGCCGTGTTGAACGCCTCGGTCTGATAGCGGATCTCGTTCATGCCGTCATTCATCCCCGAATGGTCTCGCAAGTGCCATGTTCCTGTTTCATTCATGGCGCAAGCAAGAGTTAACCCAAGTCATTGGTCACATTAACAGATTACCGACAGGAAATTGACCCGCAGAGGGTGGGTGTCAGCCCTGTTCCCATTGACTTACCATATAAGACCATCTATTCCCGTAAGTTCCCGTGAAGTGCCATGAGAGCAGTGTGCCGACCCATCTGGCAGACCGCATTGGCAACCAGGGTGGAGGGCGATAGGGCCGCAACGCGAACAAGTGGAGCTGAATGTGCCGGGAGCGAACTACTTCTCCGGCAATTTCACGCACCGGATCGACGGCAAGGGCCGAGCATCGATCCCGGCGAAGTTTCGCGCGCTTCTGGAACAGCAGGGTGACTCCGAGATGATGGTGATTCCGTCCTACAAGGATGGGGTCATGGAAGCCTTTCCGCGCCGCGTGCTGGAGCGGATTTTCGAACGCCTCGAAGAAAAGGACCCGCAGTCGGAAGAGGTCGAGGATCTGGCCACCTACCTGTTCGGTGGTGCCAATACCCTCTCGTTCGACAAGGATGGCCGCGTCGTCCTGTCCCCGGAACTGCAGGAAGCCATCGGGGTCACCGACCAGGTGGTCTTCATGGGCCGCGCCGACCGCTTCTATCTGCTCAGCCCGGACCGGGCCAGGGAAGTGCTGGAGTCCGCCCGCATCCGATCCCGCGAGAAGCATCGCGGCGTCCTGGCGCGCAGCCGCCCGGCACCCGTTGTGCGGGTCACCTCTGTCCCGGACGGAGATGACCAATGACCGCGCCGCTGCTTGCCACGCGCGACGGTCACGTGCCCGTCATGGGGCAGGCGGTGGCGAACGGTCTGAAGCTCGCGTCGGGCCTCATCTATCTTGATTGCACCTATGGTCTTGGCGGCTACACCCGCCACTGGCTGAACAGTTGCGACTGCAAAGTGATCGCCATTGACCGTGACCCGACCGCTGTTGCCGCGGCCCGACAGGACGCGGAAGCCTATGGCGGTCGTCTGACGGTTCTGGAAGGTTGCTTCGGCGACATGGTGGCGCTGCTGGGCGATGCTGGCTTCACTGCGGTCGACGGCATTGCCATGGATCTGGGCGTTTCATCGCCACAGCTGGATCAGGCTGCGCGCGGGTTCTCCATCCAGCACGACGGCCCGCTGGACATGCGCATGGGCGCTGGCGATCTGACCGCAGACGAGATCGTCAACAACTGGCCGGTCGAGCGCCTGGCCGATATCTTCTACCGGTTTGGTGAGGAGCGTAAATCGCGCCAGATTGCCCGTGCCATCGACCGGACGCGGGCGGATCGCCCGATCCGCAGCACAGGCGAACTGGCGGCAATCGTGGCCCGCGCTGCCCCATCCAAACCTGGCCGCATTCATCCGGCAACCCGGGTGTTTCAGGCCATCCGCATCGTGGTCAACGATGAACTGGGTGAACTGCGGCGCGGCTTGATCGGTTCCGAGCAGATGCTGCGCCCCGGCGGGCGGCTCGCGGTGGTCAGCTTCCACAGTCTCGAGGATCGCATGGTGAAGCGTTTTCTCGGGCCGCGCGGTGGTTTCACGCCAGGTGGATCGCGTCACCGGCCTGCGGTCGCCGAAACGCAGGAGCCGTCGTTCCGCCTGATGAGCCGCGGGTCGATCAAGGCCGATGAGGCCGAAATCGCCACCAATCCCCGGTCACGCTCCGCCCGGATGCGTCTGGCTGAGCGTCTGGATGCACCGGCATGGCCGCCGCACGAGGGTTTCGAGGAGCTGGCCGCATGAACCGCCTGTTCCTGATCATCGCCCTTGTGATCGCCGCAGGCGCGATCATCGCCGTCTACGAGAGCGAGCGCCGCTATGACGCTGCCGAGGTCGAGGCGCGCAAGGTGGAGCGCGAGATCGCGGCAACGCGACGCGAGGTTCACGTTCTCAACGTCGAATGGAGTTACCTGACCCGTCCGGAACGCCTGCAGGAACTGGCGGAGATGTATCTGCCCCTCGAACCCGCATCGGCGGCGCGCATGATCGGCAGTGATGGTGATCTGCAATCCGCACTGGATACCCTGAACGGTGTCGAAGTGGCCAAGGGGGCGGCAAAGCCATGAACCGTACCCTTTTTGACCGCCGCCCCGGCGCCGAACTGACACAGAGCGACCTGCAGCGTTCGCTGCCCGGGGGTGACATCACCCGCGTGCGGCGTCGGCTGACCATGCTTGGTCTGGCCTTTGCCATTGGCTTCACGGCGCTGGCGGTGCGTGTCGTGCAACTGTCCAAGCCGGATCTGGGGCAGGGCATGGCCGTGCAGGCGGCGACCGTGGATGTCGCCCCGGAATTGCCGGCCAAGTGGCGGCGCAGGACATCGATCACTGATCGGGATGGCCAGCTGCTGGCTGTCGACCTGCCCACCCAGGCGCTGTCGATCGAAACGCGCAAGGTCCGTCGGCCCGCCCGGCTGTCGCGGCAACTGGCCGAGGCTCTGGGTGACACGACACCGGAAGAGGTCCAGGCGCGGCTGGCCAGGGCGAAGGGAGTGCTCTGGCTGCGCTGGCGGCTGACGCCGGATCAGGTAGCTGCCGTGATGGCCGTGGGTGACCCGTCCATCGATCTGGTGCCGTCCGTGACGCGCAGCTATCCCACCGGTCCGTTGACAGCGCATGTGGTCGGCTTCATGGATTCGGAGCGCCAGGGCCGGGCCGGACTGGAGCGCGGTGTTCAGGAAAGCCTGCTCGACCCCGACATGCCGGCGGTCCGGTCGTCGATCCACCTCGGTGTGCAGCATGTCGTGCGCACCGAGCTGGCGCAGGCGATGGAGAAGTTCTCGGCCATCGGCGGTGCCGCGCTGGTGATGGACATCCACAACGGCGAGATACTGTCGATGGTGTCGCTGCCGGACTTCGATGCCAACCTGCGTTCCTCCATGCGCCAGGACGCATTCTTCAACCGCGCCACCTATGGCCGCTACGAAATGGGGTCGACGTTCAAGACCTTCACGGCGGCCCTGGCGCTGGAAGGCGGCAAGCGGTTGAGTGATGGCTATGACGCCACCGATCCGATCAAGGTCGGCCGCTTCCGCATCCGCGATCACCACGCCAAGAAGCGCTGGATGACGGTCGCCGAGATCTTCAAGTACTCGTCCAATATCGGCGCGGCCAAGATGGCGGTGGACATCGGTACAGCGGCGCAGCGGGATCTGCTGGGCTCCATCGGCCTGCTGGACCGTCCCGCGCTGGAAATTCCGGAAGTCGTTTCACCGCAGTTGCCGTATCGCTGGAACGAGCTCGAGACCATGACGATTGCCTTCGGCCATGGGCTGTCGGTGTCGCCGCTGCAGCTGGTGGCTGCGATGGGGGCAATGGTCAATGGCGGCAACTACGTGGAGCCGACCCTGCTGAAACGGTCCCCGGACAATCCGGCAACGATCCGGCGGGTGATTGCCCCCAGGACGTCCGACAACCTGCGCAAGCTGCTGCGCCTGGTGGTGGCGGATGGCACGGGCCGCAGTGCGGCGGCCCCCGGGTACATGGTCGGCGGCAAGACCGGCACGGCGGAAAAGGCCATCGCCAAGGGCTATGCCCGCAAGCGTCTGATCACGTCCTTCGTGGCGACATTTCCCATGCATGCCCCCCGCTATGTGGTGTTCGCGATGCTGGATGAGCCGAAGGGAACCAAGGAAACCTTCAACTACATCACCGCAGGCTGGAATGCCGCGCCGACCGTGGGTCGGATGATCCCGCGCATCGCCCCGCTGCTGGGTGTCGTGCCGGTGGACGAGATGGACCCCGAGATCCTGCGCGCCATGGCGCTGCCGCCGTCGGCTGATCCGGAAGCCCGGAAGAAGAAGGGGGGACGCGATGCGACTCTCTGATCTGATGGGGGCCAAGGCTGGCGCACATGGCAACGTGGAGATCACGGGTCTGACAGCCGACAGTCGTGACGTGCGGCCCGGATACCTGTTTGCCGCGTTCAGTGGCACTGAAACGGATGGCGCACGGTTCATCAACGATGCAATGGCCAGGGGCGCTGTTGCGGTGCTGGCGGAGAAGGCGCTGGACGCGCCGGTGCCTGTTCTGGTCAGCGACGATGCCCGGCACTGTCTGGCGCAACTGGCGGCCCGTTTCTTCGCCGCACAGCCCGACACTGTTGCGGCCGTTACCGGCACCAGCGGCAAGTCATCCATTGTCTGGTTTCTGCGCCAGATCTGGGCCAGCCTGGGCCTGCGTGCCGCCAGCCTTGGCACGCTGGGGGTGCAGGGGCCGGATGGATATGCCGCCGGTTCCCTGACGACACCCGACCCCGTTGCCCTGCATCGCGATGTTGCCGGTCTGGCCTGCAATGGCGTGACGCATCTGGCGGTCGAAGCGTCGAGCCATGGCCTGGTGCAGCGCCGCCTCGACGGGTTGCGCCTGTCTGGCGGCATCTTCACCAATCTTGGCCACGATCATCTGGATTATCACCGCGACCGTGCGGATTACCTGCAGGCGAAGCTGCGCCTGTTCAAGGTGCTGATGCCTGACGGGGCACCGGCGGTGATCAACCGCGATGATCCCGTTGCGGCCGATGTTGCCGCCGCCGCACGCGATGCCGGGCTGCACGTCGTGACCTACGGACAGGCAGATGCTGATTTCGTCTGGGCGATCCAGGACTCACGGCTGGATGGCCAGACCATCACCATCGCACATGCGGACGACACGCAGACCGTCAACCTTCCCCTGATCGGGGCCTTCCAGGCGGAGAATGTGACCGCCGCTGTGGCCCTTGCTGTTTCCCTCGGCTCCGCGTTCCGAGGGATCCTGGCGGCGTTGCCCGAGCTTGAGGGGGCACCTGGCCGTCTGCAACTGGCCGGGTCCAAGGGCAACGCCGCTGCTTTTGTCGATTATGCCCACAAGCCTGATGCGCTGGCCGCCGTGATTGGCACGCTGCGCCCGCTGACCCGGGGGCGGCTGATCGTCGTGTTCGGTTGCGGCGGAGACCGGGATACCCAGAAACGCCCCATGATGGGCGAGATCGCGGCCCGCGCGGCAGATGTGGCCATCGTCACCGATGACAATCCGCGCAGCGAGGATCCGGCAGCCATCCGCCACGCCATCCTGCAGGCCTGCCCCGGCGGGATCGAGATCGGGGACCGTGCGGCAGCCATTCATCGTGGCGTCGATCTGATGGGCGACGGCGATGTCCTGCTGGTTGCGGGCAAGGGTCACGAGACCGGGCAGAAGATCGGCACAGTCGTCCACCCCTTCGATGACATGGCCGTCACCCGCGCAGCGCTGGAGATGGCCGCATGAGCATTCTCTGGACAGCGGCTGAAGCGGCCCAGGCAACAGGTGGCGTTGCCGCCGGAACCTGGGACGCCACGGGTGTCT
Organism: Minwuia sp.; assembly: GCA_029210175.1. Taxonomy (GTDB): domain Bacteria; phylum Pseudomonadota; class Alphaproteobacteria; order Minwuiales; family Minwuiaceae; genus Minwuia. Next base: position 9,639 of record JARGPL010000043.1, read on the forward strand.
CCATCGACAGCCGGACCGTTGCGGCGGGCGATCTGTTCATCGCACTGCAAGGCCCGAATGCGGATGGCCATGATCATGTGACCGGTGCGCTGGACAAGGGTGCGATCGCGGCACTGGTGCATCGCCCCATCACCGGAATTGATCCCGACAGGCTGCTGCTGGTCGGGGACACCATGACGGCGCTGGAAGCGCTCGGTCATGCGTCCCGCGCACGCACCACGGCCACGGTCATCGGTGTCACGGGATCCTGTGGCAAGACCGGCACCAAGGCGGCGCTGGCACATTGCCTGACTGTTTCAGGCGTGCGCGTGCATGCGTCGGAAAAGAGCTACAACAATCACTGGGGGGTTCCCCTGACCCTGGCGCGCATGCCGCGTGAAGCAGAGGTCGCGGTGCTCGAGATCGGCATGAACCATCCCGGCGAGATCCGCGCGCTGACGGCCATGGCGCGCCCCGATGTTGCCGTGATCACGACGGTCGAGGCAGCGCATCTGGCTGCATTCAGGTCGCTTGACGAGATCGCGGATGCCAAGGCGGAGATCTTCGAGGGTCTGACCCCGAACGGCGCGGCTGTCCTGCCCGCCGACAATGCCTGCCACGGTCGCCTGCTGGCAGCAGCGCAGGCAGCGGGTGCCGGTCGCATTGTCAGTTTCGGGGCGGCGGAAACAGCGCAGTATCGCATCATCCGTGCAGTCCTGAATGCGGAGGCATCCTGCGTGGAGGCTGATCTGGCTGGTCGCCCTGCGGCCATCTGCATCGGCATCCCGGGCCAGCACTGGGTCAGCAATGCCATGGCCGTGCTGGCGGTCATCGACATGGCAGGTGGTGACGTGGGGCGGGCGGCACCGGCGTTGCGCAGCCTTGAAGCGGTTGCCGGGCGCGGTGCGCGGACGACCGTCACACTGCCTGGTGGCGATACCTTCCTGCTGGTCGATGACAGCTACAACGCCAATCCGGGCAGCATGCGTGCCGCCATGTCCGTCCTGGGCGCGGCGGAGCCGACACCGGGTGGGCGTCGTATCGCCATCCTGGGTGACATGCTGGAACTGGGTCCGACGGCGACTGAGCTGCATCGCGGCCTGGCCGACGCTGTGGTCGCGGCGGGCGTCGATGTGGCCCTGCTCTGCGGCCCCGAGATGGCGGCCCTCGCAGAGGCATTGGAGGGCCATGTCGCCACCATCGTGCATCAGCCCGCGTCCGATGCACTGGTCCCTTACGCAATCGAACAGGCAAGGCGCGGCGATGTCGTGCTGGTGAAGGGATCGCTGGGCAGCCGCATGGCGCCGATCGTTGCGGCCCTGAGGAATCTGGAGGCCGCTGCGGATAACCCGCGCGCGGCCTGCGGCTGAGGGGGAGGCGCGCGATGCTATACAATCTGCTGTTCCCGCTCGCTGACGAATTCCAGGTCTTCAACCTGTTCCGCTATCTCACGTTCCGGACAGGGGGTGCGGTCATCACCGCGCTGCTGGTCAGCTTCATCGTCGGGCCGCGTTTCATCGCCTGGCTGAAGTCGCGTCCGCGCTACAACCAGCCGATCCGCGACGATGGCCCGGCCAGCCATCTGATCAACAAGCAGGGAACGCCCACCATGGGCGGTTTCCTGATCCTGCTTGCCGTCACCGTCGCGACCCTGCTCTGGGCCGACCTGACGAATGGCTATGTCTGGATCGTCATGTTCGTGACGCTCAGCTTTGGTGCCATCGGCTTCATGGACGACTACGCCAAGGTCACCGGAGCCTCCAGCACGGGCCTGCGTGGCAAGACCAAGCTGGCCGTGGAATTCGCGATCTGCCTGGTGGCGGTCCTCTGGCTCGGCGCGATTTCGCCTGATGCGCTGGAAAACAAGCTGGCCCTGCCATTCCTGAAGGACGTTCTGATCGATCTGGGCTGGTTCTTCATTCCGTTCGCGATGTTCGTCATCGTCGGGTCGTCCAACGCCGTCAATCTGACGGACGGGCTGGACGGGCTGGCCATCGTGCCGGTTATGATCGCGGCGGGCACCTTCGCGCTGATCACCTATGTCACCGGCAACGCCATCTTCGCCAACTACCTGCAGATCCAGCACATCGCCGGTGCGGGTGAACTGGCCATCCTGTGCGGCGCGCTGGTCGGTGCCGCACTGGGCTTTCTCTGGTTCAACGCGCCGCCTGCCATGGTCTTCATGGGCGATACCGGTTCCCTCGCCCTGGGTGGCGCGCTCGGGTCCATCGCGGTGGTCGTGAAGCATGAACTGGTGCTCGCCATCGTCGGCGGCCTGTTCGTGCTGGAAGCGGTCTCGGTCATTGTGCAGGTCGTCAGCTTCAAGACGACAGGCAAGCGGGTGTTCCGCATGGCCCCGCTGCATCATCACTTCGAACAGAAGGGCTGGCAGGAAGCCACCATCGTCATCCGTTTCTGGATCATCGCCTTCATTCTGGCGCTGGTCGGCCTTGCCACCTTGAAGCTGAGGTAGGCCGATGATCCCGCTCACCATCCTGAAGGGACAGACCCTGCTGGTACTGGGGCTGGGGCGCAGTGGTCGCGCCACGGTCGCGGCTGCCGTGGCCGGTGGTGCGCATGTGCTGGCCTGGGACGACAACACGGCCGCACGTGATGCCGTGCAGGGTGCGGAATGTGTGGCACCGGATCAGGTGGACTGGTCGACGCTGGACGTGCTGGTGCTTGCCCCCGGCATACCTCTGACCCATCCGGAACCGCATCCTGCGGTCGTGGCTGCCAGGGCCGCCGGCGTCGAGGTGGTGGGCGACATCGAATTGTTCGTCCGCCAACTGCCTGAGGCGCGGATCGTCGCCATCACCGGTACCAACGGCAAGTCCACGACCACCGCGATGATCGGTCATGTACTGCAGGCTGCGGGGCTGGACGCGCCGGTTGCCGGCAATATCGGTGTGCCAGTGCTGGAACTGGAACCCGACGCGGCGGACCGCATCCACGTGCTGGAACTCTCGTCCTACCAGATCGACCTGACCCCTTCGATCCGCCCGGAAGTCGGCATCCTGCTCAATATCTCCCCGGATCATCTGGACCGCCACGGCGGCATGACTGGCTATGTCGCCGTGAAACGACAGCTGTTCAACCGGATGGGCAGCGGCTGCACGGCGGTTGTCGGCATCGATGACCGCTATGGTCGTGATCTGGTGGAGGCACTGGCGAAGGTTCCCGGTCTGACCGTGCGCCCCGTTGCGGTTGGTCGCCCGCGTCCCGGTGCGGTCTACGTGCTGGATGGCCGGGTCTTCGCGGATGGCATCGTGATCACGGACCTGAAGGGCCACGCCACGCTTCCCGGTGCGCACAATCATGAGAATGCCGCGGCTGCGGTCGCCGCCTGTCAGGTCCTTGGCCTGCCTGCATCTCTCATCATCTCCGGGATCGACAGCTTTCCCGGCCTGCCCCACCGGATCGAGCGGATCGGGGAGCGGGACGGCATCAGCTACTACAATGACTCCAAGGCCACGAACCCCGAAGCGGCGGCCCGGGCGCTTGCCGCTTTCGACGACATCTACTGGATCGCGGGCGGCAAGCCCAAGGATGGCTCCCTCGCGCCCTTGCTGCCGTTCCTGAACCGGGTCAGGCGCACCTATCTGATCGGTGCGGCGGAAGCACGCTTTGCCGTCGAGCTTTCCGGTCAGACGGATTGTGTGCCGAGCGGCACCCTGGACCGCGCCATCCGACAGGCGCACGCCGACGCGGTATCCGATGGTGGCGGCGTTGTCCTGCTGTCCCCCGCTTGTGCCAGCTTCGACCAGTTTGCCAGTTTCGAAGCGCGCGGCGATGCCTTCCGCGACCTGGTCACGCCCCTGATCGAAGGGGAGGTGCAGCCATGATCGGGTTCGGACGCACGGACACGTCGATTCTCGGACGCTGGTGGTGGACGATCGACCGTTTCACGCTGATGGCATTCCTGCTGCTGATCGCGCTGGGCATCACGCTGACCCTGGCGGCGGGTCCGGCGACGGCGCTGCGTAATGATCTGGAACACTTCCACTTCGTGAAGCGGCAGCTGACCTATGTGCTGCCCGCCCTGATCTGCCTGGTCGGCCTGTCGATCATGAGTGTCGAGACAATCCGGCGCTATGCCATTGCCCTGTTCGCCCTGGTCCTGCTCGCGACCCTTGCGACGCATGTCATCGGGCATGAGGTCAATGGCGCGTCGCGCTGGCTCCGCCTGGGTCCCCTGTCGCTGCAACCTTCGGAATTCCTGAAGCCGACGTTCATCATCGTCTCGGCCTGGCTGATGGCCGCAGGCCGCCGGGACCCGACGCTGCCCGGTGTCGGTGTGTCCGCCGGTCTCTGTGTCACCATCATTGCCATCCTGGCCCTGCAGCCGGACATCGGCATGTCGCTGGTCATCGCCTGTGTCTGGGCAGCGCAGTACTTCGTTGCCGGAATGCCGATGCTGATGGTGGGGCTGTTGCTGGCGCTTGGCGGCGCCGCGATGTTCGGGGCCTATCACGCCTTCGATCATGTCCGGTCCCGCTTTGACCGCTTTCTTGACCCCGCAGCCGAGAACTATCAGGTCCGCCGCGCGCTGGAAGCGTTCGAGGCCGGTGGCCTGACCGGTCGTGGTCCGGGGCAGGGGGAAGTGAAGTATCTGCTGCCTGACGGGCATACCGACTTCATCTTCGCTGTTGCTGCGGAGGAGTTCGGGGCCATTGCCTGCGTCCTCGGCATCCTGCTGTTCGCACTGATCGTGGTGCGTGGTCTGTGGCGGATGCGGGGCGAGGGCGATCTCTTCATTGTTCTGGCCTGCACCGGCTTCCTGACCCTGTTCGGGCTGCAGGCCGCCGTGAACATCGGCGTCAATCTGAACCTCCTGCCGACCAAGGGCATGACCTTGCCGTTCATTTCCTATGGCGGATCGTCGCTCGTCGCCCTGTCGGTTTCCGCCGGCTGTCTGCTGGCGCTGATGCGCAGGCAGGTGCCCGGTCACTCAGGTGGGGAGGCACGGCGATGAGTGAAGTCGCAACCCTGCCACCGTTCGTCCTGACTGCCGGTGGTACCGGTGGCCATCTGTTCCCGGCACAGGCGCTGGCGGAGGAACTGCTGCGCCGCGGGCGGGACCTCGTGCTGATCACTGATCTGCGGGCCAGCGGTCTGGCGGATCGGTTCCCCGGCATTGCCGTCCGCGTCATTCGCGCAGCCGCGCCGGTGGGTGGCTTGCTGCATCGTGCCCGCGCGGCGCTGCTGCTGGCGCTTGGTGCCATGGATGCCCGTGCGATCCTGCGGGCGCTGCGCCCGGCAGCCGTCGTCGGCTTTGGTGGCTATGCGTCGCTGCCGACTGTCTGGATGGCGCAGACGATGGGCATTCCCACGGTCCTGCATGAACAGAACGCGCATATGGGGCGTGCCAACCGGCGCATGTCACGTGGCGCGACCGCACTGGCCCTGTCCTTCCCTGAGACCCGGGCGGCTGTCGGTGAGACGGTGCTGGTTGGCAATCCGGTCCGCAGTGCAGTCGCTGCTGTCGGGACCAGCGCCTATCCGGCACCGGAACCTCGTGGCGACAGCGCGATACGCATTCTGGTCTTCGGCGGCAGTCAGGGCGCACGGATATTCTCCGATGTTGTGCCCGGTGCCCTTGCCGACCTGCCGGATGCCCTGCGCCCGCGCCTGCATGTGACGCAACAGGCACGCCCCGAAGATCTGGGTCGGGTACGCAGCGCCTATGCTGACGCGGGCATGACAGCGACCGTCGACACCTTCTTTGATGACATGCCGGCGCTGTTGGCGGAAAGCCATCTGGTCATCGCGCGTTCCGGTGCATCAACGGTCACGGAACTCGCCGCGGCCGGTCGCCCGGCGATACTGGTGCCCTATCCGCATGCTGCCGACGATCACCAGACGGCCAATGCCGAGGCCGCAAGGGCCTGCGGTGCAGCCTGGACCATACCGAACGACCGCTTCGACCAGGGGGCATGCACCCGATCCATCATGGCCCTGCTGGAAGATCCGGCGGCGCTGTCGCGCATGGCCATCGCCGCGCGTGCGAGCGCCAGGCTGAATGCAGCCAGTGATATGGCTGATCTGGTCGAACAGGTCGGTGACCGCAATGCAAACGGAGTGCCGCACCCATGACCCGCAATCCCATGGACATCGGTGCGATCCACTTTGTCGGCATCGGCGGCATCGGCATGAGCGGCATAGCCGAGGTCATGCACAACCTCGGCTATGAGGTGCAGGGCAGCGACATTTCCGCCAACGCCAATGTGGAGCGGTTGCGGGGTCTCGGCATCCGCGTGGCCATCGGCCATGACGGCGCGAACCTGGGCGACGCCGGTGCACTGGTGATCTCGTCCGCCGTGAAGGCCGACAATCCGGAGGTCAAGGCGGCGCGGGAACGGCTGACCCCTGTTGTCCGCCGGGCCGAGATGCTGGCCGAACTGATGCGGCTGAAATGGTCCGTCGCCGTCGGCGGCACCCACGGCAAGACCACGACCACATCGATGGTCGCGGCATTGCTTGACCACGCCGAACTGGACCCGACGGTGATCAACGGCGGCATCATCAACGCCTATGGCACCAACGCCCGCCTTGGCGGCGGCGAGTGGATGGTTGTGGAGGCCGATGAGTCCGACGGCAGCTTCGTCAAGCTGCCTGCGACCATCGCCATCGTGACCAACATGGATCCGGAACATCTGGACTACTACAGCGACTTCGACGAGATCCGCGAAGCGTTCCAGTCGTTCCTCGAAAACATTCCGTTCTATGGCGCGGCGGTGATGTGCACCGACCATCCGGAAGTGCAGGCCCTGATGGGGCGGATCACGGATCGCCGCGTGATTTCCTATGGCTTCAGCCCGCAGGCGGACGTTCGTGCGGTGAACCTTCGCTTCGAAGGTGGCTCGGCGCATTTCGATGTGGCGTTCCGTGACCGGCGCACAGCGACGGAGGGCCAGATCGACGGTCTCGTTCTGCCGATGCCGGGCAACCACAATGTGCTCAACAGCCTGGCCGCCATCGCCGTGGCGCGGGAACTGGGCGTGGCAGATGCGACCATCGTGGCGGGGCTGGCGAAATTCGCTGGCGTCAAGCGTCGCTTCACCCGCACGGGGGCGGCTGGCGGCATCACGGTGATCGACGATTATGGCCACCACCCGGTGGAGATCGATGCGGTTCTGAAAGCCGCCCGCAACGCGACGGATGGCCGTGTGATCGCGGTGGCACAGCCGCATCGCTATACCCGGCTCGCGGCCTTGTTCGAGGATTTCTGCACCTGTTTCAACGACGCTGACACGGTCATCGTGACGGATGTGTTCCCGGCGGGTGAACAGCCCATCGAAGGTGCGGACCGTGATGCGCTGGTCGACGGCCTGCGCCTGCGCGGGCACCGTGATGTGCATGCGCTGGCAGCCCCGGAAAATCTGGCGCGGACTGTTCTGAACATCGCACGGCCCGGCGACCTGGTGGTCTGCCTCGGCGCGGGCAGCATCTCGCTGTGGGCCAATGCCCTGCCCGAAGCGCTGCAGGCCCTGCAGGGGGAGGCGAAGTGAACGCCATGACCCCGATCATCCAAGAAAACCTGGTCGACCGACTGCCGCCGGTGCGCGGCAGCTACACGGTTGCTGCTCCCCTGAAAGACATGACCTGGTTCAGGGTCGGTGGACCAGCAGAGGTGCTTTACCGTCCGTCGGATCGCGATGATCTGACCGGGTTCCTGAAGGCTTGTCCCGCCGGAACTCCGCTGACCGTGATCGGCGTTGGATCGAACCTGCTGGTGCGGGACGGCGGCATCCCCGGCGTCGTCATCCGTCTCGGGCGCGGGTTTGCGGACTTCGAACTGATCGAGGCTGATGGCGAGACACTGATCCGTGCCGGCGCCGGCCTGAGCGACGTCAAGCTGTCGATGAAGGCGCGCGACGCCGGCCTGTCAGGGCTTGAATTTCTGCGCGGTGTCCCGGGCAGTGTAGGTGGTGCCATCCGCATGAACGCAGGTGCCTATGGCCGCGAGATCAAGGAAGTGCTGGTCACTGCCAGATGGATCGACAGCAGTGGTGTCATGGGCGGCTCGACGGTCGAGGAACTCGGCTTCAGCTATCGCCATTGTGCCGCCCCCGATGACGTGATCTTCGTTGAGGCGCTGTTCCGTGCCATTCCCGGCGACCGGGCCGAGATCAACCGGCGCATGAAGCAGATCAGCGCCGATCGCACGCTTTCGCAGCCAGTCACGTCCAGCACGGGGGGGTCCACGTTCGCCAACCCGCCGGGGGCGAAGGCATGGGAACTGATCGATGCCGCAGGCTGCCGTGGCCTGATTGTCGGTGACGCACAGGTGTCGGAGCAGCACTGCAACTTCCTGATCAACCGGGGGAAGGCAACGGCTGCAGACCTGGAGACCCTGGGCGAAACCGTGCGGCAGCGTGTGCTTGAAACATCCGGTGTGTCCCTGAAGTGGGAAATCCGTCGTATCGGAGTGCCTGATCCACAGGCCGGCAGCTTGGGAGACAGGACATGAAACATGTGGTTGTCCTGATGGGAGGCTGGTCGGTGGAGCGTGAGGTTTCGCTGGTCACCGGCGCTGCCTGCGCAGACGCGCTTAAAACATGCGGTTATCAGGTGACGCGGATCGACGTGGATCGCAATCTGGCCGCACGGCTGACTGACACTGACCCGGACGTGGTCTTCAACGCCCTGCATGGTCGCTTCGGTGAAGACGGCACGGTGCAGGGCATGCTGGAGATGATGGGCATCCCCTATACCCATTCCGGGGTTCTGGCGTCAGCCGTTGCCATCAACAAGCCCGCAGCCAAGGCCCTGTTCCGTGAAGCCGGCATTCCAACCCCGGACGGTGAGGTTCTGACCCGCCGCGCCCTGTCCACCCGCGCCGACTGGGCTGCGCCGATGGTCATCAAGCCGATCAACGAAGGATCCTCGGTAGGCGTCGACATCATTCTGGACGGGGACAACATTCCCCCGCTGGAAACCGGCGATCCGGACGCCAAGGTGCTGGTGGAGCGCTACATTCCGGGTCGGGAAATTCAGGTGGCCGTGGCCTTCGACGAAGTCCTGGGTGCCATCGAGATCCTGTCACCGGGCAAGTTCTATGACTACGAGGCGAAGTATGCGCCCGGCGGATCGCGGCATGTCATGCCTGCACCGATCCCGGAGGCGGATTATCGCGCGGCCTGTGAAATGTCCCTGCATGCGCATCGTCTGCTGGGCTGTCGCGGCATCACCCGCTCTGACCTGCGTTACGACGATACCGGCGATGGTCCGGCGCACCTGTCGATGCTGGAAGTCAATACCCAGCCGGGCATGACGCCCACATCGCTGGCACCGGAGATTGCCCTGCATCAGGGCATCAGTTTCGAGACCCTGTGTGACCGATTGGTGGAGGACGCATCATGCGATCGTTGAGTGCCAGGGCCTCCGACCGCCCCCTGCAGGACGCCAAGGCCGGGAAGGCCGCCCAGAATCCCGGCAAGCAGCCGCGTACCATGCGCCGCCGCTCTCAGCGTCGCCGGATCGGTGGCTGGGTCGTGCTGGGTGTTGCCCTGTCCATCATCGTGACCACGGTCTTCGGTGTGCGTCAGGGCTGGCACGCGCAGGCATTTGCAGCGCTGGGTCGGGGCGTGAACGACGTCTATCGGGCGACCGGTCTGACGGTGACAGAGGTCACCCTTTCGGGGCGCACCCATACCGGTTCGCCGGCCTTGCGTCGGGCGCTGGGGGTGGAGGTCGGTGACCCGATCCTGAACCTTGATCTGGACGATCTGCAGGATCGGTTGCAGGGCATCGGCTGGGTCGCCTCCGCCGAGGTGCAGCGCCATCTGCCTGACCGTCTGCATATCACCATCGTGGAACGTGAACCCTTCGCACGCTGGCAACGCGATGGCCGCACGGCGCTGATCGATCGCGCGGGTGCGGTGATCCTGACCGATGTGGGGCATCGGTTCCGCCGCTTGCCACGGGTGATCGGCCCGGGCGCGAACGAACGCGCTGCGGAACTGCTGGACCTGCTGGACCAGTCACCGCGGCTGGCACGTCAGGTCCGGTCGGCAAGCCTGGTTCGCCAGCGCCGCTGGGACGTGACCCTGGACAGCGGAATAACCGTCAGCCTGCCGGAGCAGCACCCCGACGTCGCCTGGCAGCATCTGGATGACCCGAAGCACCGCCGGCATCTGCTGGGAAAGGATGTCGGCTTTGTCGACATGCGCATTCCCGGCCGCGTGATCGTGCGGGGCAAGGACGCGCGCGTCGGGGACACGCCGCAGGAACAGGAGACCTGATCATGCAGCACGCAGATCGGGACCGGATAGAGGTCGGAGCATAATGGCGAACGGACGATCACAGGTGATCGCGGCCCTGGACGTGGGATCCAGCAAGGTCAGCTGCGCAGTGGCGCTGCCGCTGGACGACGGCTATCGCGTGCTGGGTGCCGCCAGCCGTCGCGCCGAAGGGCTGCGCCGTGGCGTGATCACGGAAATGGAAGCGGCTGAAGGCGCGATCCGTGCGGTCGTTGACCAGGCCGAGCGCATGGCCGGCGTGACGGTGGATGATGTCTTTGTCTCCCTGTCCGGCGGTCTGCCATCCAGTCACGTGACAGAAGTCGAGATGGCAGCGCCTGATCGCCCCATCACCGATCAGGATGTGCGTCGCTTGCTGCAACTGGCGGGAACGCGCGAAGAGCAGGGGGAGCGATCGGTCCTGCATGCCATCCCCATCGGCTTTGCGCTGGACGGTGAAACCGGCATCCAGGATCCGCGTGGCATGGTCGGTCGTCGGCTGAGCGCGCGGGTGCATCTGCTGTCCGCGGCCCAGGGCGCGCAGCGGAACCTGAAGGTCTGTATCGAACGGTGCCTGCTGCGTCCGATCGATCTGGTCGCCGCGCCTTATGCGTCGGGTCTTGGGTGCCTCAGCTGGGATGCACGGGATCTGGGTTCTGTCGTCATCGATCTGGGCGCCGGTGTGACCAAGATCGCGATCTTCCGCAACGGATCGCTGATCTTTGCCGACGCCATTCCCATCGGCAGCGCCCACATCACCAACGACATCGCATCGATCCCCGGCCTGACCCTGGCCTTCGCCGAGCGGCTGAAGACCCGTCACGGCAGCCTGTTCGTCGGTCCCAACGATGACGATGTGACGATCACACTGCCGACCTTCGTCGAAGGCTGGACCGACGGCACGGGCCAGATGGCCCTGTCGCTGCTGACCGGCATCATCCGCCCCCGAGTGGAGGAGATCTTCGAAACGGTGAGGGAGATCATCGATTCTTCCGGCCACGCGGCCATCGCCGGGCGCAACGTCGTGCTGACCGGTGGCGGCAGCCTGCTGACCGGCATCGATGCCCTGGCGCGCGACATTCTGGATCGCCCGGTCAGTCTCGGTCGCCCCATCGGCCTCGACGGTCTGAAGAAGGACATGTCGGGCCCTGATTTCACCACCTTGGCGGGGACCATCGCCTTCGCCGAGCGTCGTCTCGAAGCGCGTCATGTGGTTGACGCGCCTGCTGCCCTTCCGGGCCGGGTCGGGCGGATGATCCGTCTGGGCCGCTGGCTGCGGGAGAATTTCTGATGTTCGCGTTCCATGAGGCCCCCTCGCGTCGGAACGCCGGAATGGGTGAGTCCGCCAACAACACCCAAGCCCGGAATACCGGGCATACCCCACTGAAACCGTCTGCCTGAAAAATGAAGGAGGCATTGACATGGCTATCAACCTGACGAACCCCGAACTGACCGAGATGCTGCCACGCATCGTGGTCTTTGGCGTGGGTGGTGCCGGCGGCAACGCCGTCAACAACATGATCGAATCCGAGTTGCAGGGGGTTGAGTTCGTTGCAGCGAACACCGACGCCCAGGCACTCGCCAAGTCCAAGACCACCAACCGCATCCAGCTGGGTGCCGGTCTGACCCAGGGTCTGGGCGCGGGCGCTCAGCCTGACGTCGGACGCCAGGCCGCTGAAGAAGCCATGGCGCTGATCCTGGAGAACCTGGAAGGCGCACACATGTGCTTCATCACCGCCGGTATGGGCGGTGGCACGGGCACAGGGGCGGCACCGGTGATCGCGCGCGCCGCGCGTGAAAATGGTGTGCTGACCGTCGGTGTCGTGACCAAGCCGTTCCAGTTCGAGGGCAAGCGTCGCCTCGCCATTGCCGATGCCGGTGTGCGGGAACTGCAGGCCAGTGTCGATACGCTGATCGTCATTCCGAACCAGAACCTGTTCAAGGTGGCAACCGACAAGACGACCTTTGCCGATGCCTTCAAGATCGCCGATGAAGTGCTGCACTCCGGTGTGCGTTCCATCACCGATCTGATGGTGGAACCTGGCCTGATCAATCTCGACTTCGCCGACGTACGCACGGTGATGAACGAGATGGGCAAGGCCATGATGGGCACGGGTGAGGCCGAGGGCGAGAACCGCGCCGAGGCAGCCGCATCCGCTGCAATCGCCAATCCGCTGCTGGAAGACATGTCGCTGAGCACCGCTCAGGGCGTGCTGGTGAATGTCACTGGTGGCATGGACCTGACCCTGCATGAGGTGGATGAGGCCGCAAACCTGATCCGCGAGCAGGTGGACGAGGACGCCAACATCATCATCGGCTCCATCCTCGACCCGTCCCTGGACGGCAAGATGCGCGTGTCCATCGTGGCCACCGGCATCGACGTGGCCTTGGCGGAGCAGACGGCACCGCAGCGCTTCACGCCGCATGTCATCGCCACGTCAGGCGGTTCCGCATCTGCGCCATCACCTGTACCGACGGCACGTCCGATGAACCTCGGTTCCGCGACGACCGGCGGCGGCATGGCCACGGCCCTGAAGGTGGAACCGGAAATGGAGCCGGAACTCGACGAAGAGGTCGAGGGAACCATGGAAACCGTCGGCCAGGCTGAATCCCTGTCCGTTGTTGATGACGTGGCCGATCATGACATCTTCGCAACACCGGTTCCGGATGCAGTCTCTGGTGCCGGGCCCGCGTTCGCTGCAGATACTGCACCAGCGCAGGAGCGGACCTACGAGATCCCGTCCTACCCGGCGCGCAACGCCCCGGAACCGCGCCATATTCCGGCTTCCCAGACGGACATGGATGATGGTTTCCTGGCCCCGCCGGCGCAGACGGCACGCACCATCGACACGGCACCGGCAACTCCGGTGACGAGTGAGGTCGAGGCCAAGCCGCGGAAATCACGGGGTTTCTTTGACCGCTTGCGCGGCAAGACCCGTGTTTCGGAAGAGGCGCAGGAAACGTCCCGCGCCAAGTCGCCGCTGTTCCCGAACCGTGGCAGTCAGACCACGGAAGACGACCGCGCCGAACCGATGCTGTCAGGCCTGAGCCTGCCGGAAGCGGAACCCCGGAAGCCGGCCAGTACAGAAGATGATCTGGATATTCCGGCGTTCCTGCGCAGGCAGGCGAACTGAGCGTTCGCCATGTCTGACAGGACGGGTAACAGTGGGTAACAAAGAGTGACTTGAGCGCTGTCAGGGCGATTCCTATAAACCCTGACAGCGCCTTATTCTTTCGCAGATTCGTTGATTGATTCTTCTGTGTCTTGCTGCAGTAGCGTTTGATTCACGGGAAGACGGGATGGGGCGTACGGATGCCGGCCGACGGGGTGTCGGGCTGGAGAGCGGCATCACACTCAATCGTCGGCGGGGAGCCGGCAGTCCAGAGGGGACTTCGCGTGAACCTGCAACGGACCATCGCACGACGCGTCGAACGGCACGGTATTGCATTGCATTCCGGCCTGAAGGTGACGATTGCCTTTTCGCCCGCAGACGCAGGCACGGGCATCATGTTCCGCCGGTCCGACATGGATGGTGAGGCCGCGCTGATTCCGGCGCGCCACGATCATGTCGCCGATACCCGCCTCTGCACGGTCATTGCCAACCGCAGCGGCACCAGCATTGCCACCATTGAACACGTCATGGCCGCGATTTCGGGCATGAACGTCGATAATCTGATCGTTGATGTTTCTGCCGCCGAGACGCCGGTGATGGACGGCAGTGCCGGTCCGTTCGTCGACATGATCCGCGAAGCGGGTCTGGTGGAACAGAATGCACCGCGCCGCGTGCTGCGGGTGCTGAAGGAAGTTTGCGTGGGGGAGGGCGACTACTGGGCCCGCCTGACGCCGTCCGATGAATTCCGCCTGAGCTTCAACATCGCCTTCGACAATCCGCTGCTGGCCAGCCAGTCGACTCAGTTCCATCCGGATTTCGGTGACTTCGAACAGGACATCGCGCCCGCGCGCACGTTCTGTCTGTTCGAGGAGATCGAGAAGATGCGTTCCATGGGTCTCGCCCAGGGCGGTTCGCTGGACAATGCGGTTGTGGTTCAGGGTGACAGGGTGCTGAACCCGGAAGGGCTGCGCTTCGATGACGAGAGCGTGCGCCACAAGCTGCTGGACGCCATCGGTGACCTGCGCACCGCAGGCTACAAGATCATCGGGCACTACCACGGTGAACGTGCGGGCCATGGCCTGAACAACCAGTTGTTGCGTGCCCTGTTCGCGGACCCGACCGCCTGGGTGATCGAAGATGCCCCGGCCACCGATTGGGAAGCCGCCCGGATCGCCGACGCAGCCGACTGACCGCAGGGCCGCTGCTCCCCAACTGCAACACCGGGCGAAAGCCCGCTGCCCACGCGTTACGGATCTTGCCCGCGCTGCAAGGCGTGGATGCCGGATCGGCGTTGCGCTTGTCGCGGAATACCGGTCGGGTAGCGGCTATTCCGGCATCACCAGACGTCCGCCCGTCATCGGCTTCGGCACATTCGTCGTGCCGGGAACGCTGAGTGGCAGGCAGCGCAGGCTGCGCATGGCGAGGAAGGCGAAGGCCTGAGCCTCCACGGCATCGCCGTCGTGGCCGATTGCCTCCACCTGCTCCACCGATGCATCAAGTGCCACGGACAGTCTGCGCATCAGAGTCGGATTGTGCCGCCCGCCGCCTGTCACAAGCCATCGAAGTGGCGGTTGCGGCAGATGCGGCAGGGCCATGGCCACGGATCGGGCGGTGAATTCGGTCAGGGTTGCGGCACCGTCGTCAACGGTTACCCCGTCCGGCCACCGATCGGGCCGGAAGTCTTCCCTGTCCAGCGATTTTGGTGGTGGCCGGGTGAAATAGGCATTGTCCATCAAGGTCACGAGCCAGGCTTCGTTGACCTGTCCGGCCCGGGCGGCCTGGCCGTTGTCATCGCGGCTTGCCCCCGTCCGTTGCATCATCCAGTCATCGATCAGGGCATTGGCCGGTCCTGTGTCGAACGCCAGCAGATCATCGGCTGCATTGCCGATCCAGGTGACATTGCCGACGCCGCCGAGATTGAGCACGGCCAGGGGGCGGGGCAGCCCGTCGGTCATGGCGACGTGGAACAGCGGCGCGAAGGGGGCACCTTCGCCGCCTGCCGCAACGTCCGCCTTGCGGAAATCCGCCACGACGGGCACGCCATATCGGTTGGCGAGGGCCTGTGCATCGCCGATCTGCACTGTCAGGCGCCGGGCTGGATCATGAAACGTCGTCTGTCCGTGAAAACCGATCAGATCCGGCGTCTGTTCGGGGTTCCGGGTCAGAAAGGCATCGATGGCCCTGATGTGCGCCGTCGTCACCGCAGCAATGGCGGCCTGCGACGGCAACTGCTGCCCGAACGCCGCGCGGATTTCCGCCTGTTCCTGCGGCAGATAGTCGAAGCCACCGCGGGGACCCGGGGCACCGACGGTGATTCCATCCGTGGTCAGCATCGCGATGTCGATGCCGTCGACGGACGTGCCGCTCATCAGCCCCATGACATTCAGGGGGGCTGTGGTGTCGGGCAGGGCATGGGGATGCCTGGGGGCATTGCTTCCGGTCATGCGGGGAGTGTGCTACAGCCGCATCCGCACGCCAAGGCGTGTCACCGCAACGAAGACGATCCCTGAAAGCCAATGCCATGACCAGCACCGCCGACGACCTGCAATCCGACTTCCTGACCACCATGCACGCACGTGGCTATGTCCACCAGTGCACTGACCCGATCGGGCTGGATGCGGCCCTGACAGGCGGTGTGGTGCCAGCCTACATCGGCTTTGACTGCACGGCGGACAGCCTGCATGTCGGCAGCCTGGTGCAGATCATGATGCTGCGCTGGCTGCAGAAGACCGGGCACAAGCCGATTGTCCTGCTGGGCGGCGGCACGACCCGGATCGGCGACCCGTCGGGGCGCGATGCGTCCCGTCAGTTGCTGACCGACGCGGACATTCAGCACAATATGGATGGCATCCGTCAGGTGTTCGAGAAGTTCCTGACCTTCGGCGACGGGCCGACCGATGCGGTCATGGTCAACAATGCCGACTGGCTGGACGGACTGGCCTACATCCCGTTCCTGCGCGAAGTGGGACGGCATTTCTCGGTCAACCGCATGCTGAGCTTTGATTCGGTGAAGCTGCGGCTGGAACGCGAACAGCCGCTGACGTTCCTGGAATTCAACTACATGATCCTGCAGGGCTACGACTATCTGGAGCTTTCGCGCCGCAGCGGCTGTCTCCTGCAGATGGGCGGGTCCGACCAGTGGGGCAACATCGTCAATGGTGTCGAACTGACCCGGCGCATCGACCAGCGCGAGATCTATGGCCTGACGTCACCCCTGATCACGCTGGCCAACGGCCAGAAGATGGGCAAGACCGCCCAGGGGGCCATCTGGCTGAATGAGGACCGGTTGAGCGCCTATGACTACTGGCAGTTCTGGCGCAACACGGCGGATGCCGATGTAGAACGGTTCCTGAAGCTGTTCACGGAGTTGCCGCTGGATGAGATTGCCGAACTGTCGAAGCTGGAAGGGCAGGAACTGAACGCGGCCAAGAAGCGCCTCGCTGATGCCGCAACGGCGATGGCGCATGGGGAAGCCGCCGCCGCCGCCGCCGCCGAGACCGCGCGACGGGCGTTCGAGGAAGGCGACAGCGCCGACGGCCTGCCAACCCTGTCGATCACGCAGGCGCAGGCCGACGCCGGGATCACGGTCATAGATCTGATGATCGAAGCAGGGATGGCGAAGTCCCGGGGGGAAGCGCGCAAGCTGATTCGGGGCGGGGGCGTCCGCGTTGCTGACGAAAAGGTGGCGGATGAAGCGTTGTCAGTGTCAGCAGATGCATTCGCCGCAGGGCCGCTGAAGCTGTCCGTGGGCAAGAAGCGGCATGTTCTGGTGCACACCGCCGACTGAGCCGGGTGCCAGGGCGGACTCAATTGCCGGTTCGGGAAAATTTTACCTGTTTTCCTTGGCAACAGTTACCCAACCCGGCAGGTGCTGCCGGGTGCCGCCATTGCCCAAAGCAGTGTGATCATTGAAAAATACATTATAGAACAATGTATTGGATGAGTTTGGCATAGTTGGCACATAGGTTGAAATCTGTTCGGCACACAGGGCGCCATGGCGCTTAACAGGTGGGCCGGGGGACCAGAGAAGAAGGTTCCCGATAGCAGGAGAAAACCTATGACATTGTCGGTGAACACCAACGCAAGCGCCATGCTTGCCCTTCAGCAGCTGAATGCCACGAACCGCGACATGAATGAAGTCCAGTCCCGGATCAACACCGGCCTGAAGGTCGCCGGACCCAAGGACAACGGCGCGGTATACGCGATTGCCCAGAACATGCGCGGCGAGATTGCTGGCTTCGAAGCGGTCAAGACCGCCCTCGACAATGCTGTCAGCGTCGTTGACGTTGGCCTGGCCGCTGGCCAGTCGATCTCGGATCTGCTGATCGAGATGAAGGAAAAATCCGTTGCGGCGCTGGATCAGAGCCTCGAAACCTCCAGCCGCAACGCGCTCCAGAACGATTTCGATGCCCTGCGTGAACAGATTTCGACCATTGCCGCCAACGCGGAGTTCAATGGCTTCAACATGCTGGATGGCTCTTCGAGCTCCATCGCGGTTCTGGCCAATCCGGACGGCGATACCATCACCGTCACTGCCCAGAACATGACGACGGGTACGGCGGGTCTGGCCCTGTCGGCCCTGTCCCTCTCGACAGCGACGAACGCAGCGGCGGCCCGATCCGCAGTCGATGCGGCGATCGGTTCCGCGAACCAGCAGCTCGCCCAGCTCGGAACCCGGGCGAAGTCCATCGAGATCCATCAGACCTTCGTGGACAAGCTGATCGACAGCCTGACCACCGGTGTCGGCAACCTGGTCGATGCGGACCTGGCCAAGGAAAGCGCCAGACTGCAGGCGTTGCAGATCAAGCAGCAGCTTGGCACCCAGGCCCTGTCCATCGCCAACCAGGCCCCGCAGAGCATCCTCGGCCTCTTCGGCTAAGGCCTCCAACGACAGCCCACGACGCATGAAGCCCTGGCGGAAACGCCGGGGCTTCTTCGATTTCGGGCCCGAAAAAGCGACCGTTTCAGGCACTCGGCCAGGTCGCGACCTGCCAGGCTATTGAAGACTTGCGGCAGCGGCGCGCATCTCTCGGCGCAAGGACGCCGCTGACGGGTGTCCACCGGTTCCCGCCGATCCGACAGGGACGCGGGATCAGTCTTCCGTTCCCGCGTCCCGGATCAGCCGGTACTGGATGCGCATGGCCGACATCCGGCGGTAGAAGCCGAGAATGTCGCGGGCAGGCCCCATCAGCCGTTCATAGCCCGAAATGAAGGCGACGATGGTGCCAAGTTCCGACTGGCCCTGGATCACCAGCCAGCCGCCGATCATCAGGATCGACAGCGGCCCGAGATGGCCGAGCAGGTTGTTGGCGAATTTCATGAAATGCTTCAGCAGGAAGATGCGGACGCGCAGATGATAGATCCCGTCGATCAGATCATGCGCCGCGTCGGCGTCGGCGCCGTCCTCACCCACCTTGTCACTCAGGTCCCGTACCTTCGTCGTGCGCCGTTTTGAGAGGCGGTTGATGCGCTGCTGCAGGATGGGAACAATGATCAGGGACGGGATGAAGAATGCCAGTGCCACGATCGCAACCAGTGGATCTACGATCAGCATGTAGGTGATGACACTGATCACCATGCCGCCCTGGAGCAGCGGGAAGGACACGCTTTCTCCGACGAAGCCACCCAGCAGTTCCACCTCGGCGGTGATGATGGCCTGGCGTGTGCCAGCCTCTTCCCCCTCCACCGGTGTATCGATGAAGCGGTTGCGCAGGCGTCGAATGACGCCTTCCGATACACGGTTCTGATAGACGTTCAGCACGTACTTGATGGCCCCGTGCGCCAGCAGCGCGACGAGATAGATTCCGCCGAGAATGAACAGCAGTTCGGTCGCGCCATTGCTGATCGCGTCATTGACGATCCGGCGCTGCAGCTCGATGGGGGTGAGGGAAAGCGGGAACACCAGCAGCGTCAGCAGACATAGCCTGACCTGCTGCGCCGAGCTGACTTTCCAGACGTAGCCGTAAAGCCGCCTCGGCATCTTCACCAGAGGTTTCCCATCGACAGACGGGAGCGCCATCGCATAGAGGCGGCTGAGGTCCTGATCTGCCAACTGCTCAACGACCGCGGTAGGTTTCGACGTTCTGGTCAGGCAACCAGAGTCCGGCAGGCGGTTCGCCCGTCTGATAGAAGACATCGATGGGGATGCCCCCGCGCGGATACCAGTAACCGCCGATCCTCAACCAGACGGGGCTGATGCAGTCGACGATCCGGCGGGCGATCATCACCGTGCAATCCTCGTGAAACGCCCCGTGATTGCGAAAGGCGCTGAGGAACAGTTTCAGGCTCTTGCTCTCGACGATGTCCCGGTCAGGCACATAGTCGATCACCAGTCGGGCGAAATCCGGCTGGCCCGTCACCGGGCAGATCGACGTGAATTCCGGCGCCGTGAAGCGGATCATGTAGGGGTGATCCAGGTGCGGATTGGGCACCTTGTCCAGCACGGCAGAATCCGGGTCTTCGGGCAGGGCACTCATCTGCCCCAGGTGTTTCAGATCGTCTTGCATCATTCTGCCTCAAGTCCCGTGCGCGCTTCCTGTTCCGTCCCAACTGCAGCTATGGCAATGTCCGGCCCCATGATTCCGCGACTTATCCTGTTTGATTGCGATGGCACGCTGGTTGACAGCCAGGCTGGCATTGTCACGTCCATGCAGACTGCTTTCCTCAGCTTCGGCTTGATTGCACCGCCGCCGGACGCGGTCAAGCGGGTCGTGGGGCTGAGCCTGGACGTGGCGGTGCGGCGGCTGGCCCCGGAAATGGGGCAGTCGGACGCGCTGCAGGTCGCCGGGCTCTACAAGGAAACGTTCCGCAACCTGCGACTTGGCGGAGCATTGCAGGAACCGATGTACGAAGGCATCAAGGCGGCGGTGCTGAACCTGGATCAGCCCTGCACGGTGCTGGGTGTCGCGACGGGCAAGAGCCGTCGCGGCCTCGACGCAGTGCTGGAACGCCACGGGCTGTCGGCCAGGTTCCAGACCCTGCAGACGGCAGATGATGTGGCCGCCGGCAAACCGGCCCCGGACATGTGCCTGAAGGCCTGTGCGGAAATGGGCATTGATCCGACGGAGACGCTGGTGATTGGCGATACCACCTTTGACATGGAAATGGCCCGCAGTGCCGGGGCGCAGGCGATTGGTGTGGCGTGGGGGTATCACGCCACGGATGAACTGAGCGATGCCGGTGCCAGGGCCATCGTCGCCACGGCAGCCGAGATCGGGGCAGCGGTGGAGCGTCTGCTGCCGAGGGGAGAAGGTGCGTGAACAGGTTCTACAAGACTGCCGGGGTGGCAGAGGTCGATCAGGGGTTTTCCGTTGTTCTCGACGGGCGGCCCATCCGATCGCCGGCGCGGCAACTGGTGCAGGTGCCGACCCGCGCACTGGCGCAGGCCATCGCAGACGAGTGGGATGCGCAGGGGGAAAAGATCGACAGCCGCGCCATGCCGCTGATGCGCATGGCCGGAACCGCGATCGATGATCTGGCCGGCATGCGGGATCTGACTGCGGATGCCGTGGCCAGATACGCGGAAACCGACATGGTCTGTTTCTGGGCGGCGGAGCCGGAGCGGCTGGTGCAGCGCCAGCAGGCGACCTGGCGCCCGCTGCTCGACTGGTTGGAGCTTCGGTTCGACGCCCGTCTGGCGGTGACATCGGCGATCCATGCCCAGGAACAGCCGCGGGCGGCACTGGATGCCCTGCGAGCCCATGTGACGGCGCTGGACAATTTCCTGCTGGTACCGCTTTCCGTGGCGACAGGTACTGCCGGGTCGCTGGTCATTGGCCTGGCGCTGGTACACGGGCGCATTGATGCGGTGCAGGCCTTCGACGCGGCGCAGCTGGATGAAACCTTCCAGATCGAGGAATGGGGCGAGGATGACGAGGCGACGCGCAGGCGCGCCGGGATCCGCGCGGAATTCGCGGCGGTGGAGCGTTTCTGCCGCGCAATCCGGGACGGCGTCTGACCGGCTGGCACTTCGCAACCAATCACTTATGATCACAGCAACAGATTCGTGAGACGAGACAAGAGGGGGGAGCGTTCCATGCAGGACATCGTTCAGATGCTGGAAGAGAAGCGGGCCAAGGCACGGGCAGGCGGCGGTGAACGCCGCGTCAAGGCGCAGCACGCGCGGGGCAAGCTTTCAGCGCGGGAGCGGATCGAGCTTTTCCTCGATGAAGGATCGTTCGAGGAATGGGACATGTTCGTCGAGCATCGCTGCACCGATTTCTCCATGAGCGAGAACAAGATCCCCGGCGACGGCGTCATCACCGGCTATGGCACTGTCAACGGGCGGCTCGTGTTCGTCTATTCGCAGGACTTCACCGTCTTCGGTGGTGCCCTGTCGGAAATGCATGCCCGCAAGATCTGCAAGATCATGGACAAGGCGATGCAGGTCGGCGCGCCGGTCATCGGCATGTGCGATTCCGGTGGTGCCCGCATTCAGGAAGGCATCGACAGTCTGGCGGGCTATGCCGAGGTGTTTCAGCGCAACGTCATGGCGTCGGGCGTGATCCCGCAGATTTCCATGATCATGGGTCCGTGCGCCGGTGGTGCCGTCTACAGCCCGGCCATGACCGATTTCATCTTCATGGTGAAGGACACGTCCTACATGTTCGTGACCGGCCCGGACGTGGTGAAGACCGTGACGGCCGAAACGGTAACGGCGGAGGAACTGGGCGGCGCGATCACGCACACGACCAGATCATCCGTGGCCGACCTGGCGCTGGACAACGACATGCATGCCATTGCGCAAGCCCGTCGGTTCATCGACTTCCTGCCCGCGTCGAACCGCCAGGAAGCCCCGGTCCGCCCGACCTACGACGACCCGGAACGGCAGGAAGCTTCGCTGGACACCCTGGTCCCGGCGAACCCCAACAAGCCCTATGACATGATGGAACTGATCGAGAAGATCGTCGATGAGGGCGATTTCTTCGAGATCCAGCCGGGTTTCGCCAAGAACATCCTGGTTGGTTTTGCGCGCATGGAAGGCCAGACCGTTGGTATCGTTGCCAATCAGCCGATGGCGCTGGCCGGGTGCCTGGACATTGACTCGTCGAAGAAGGCGGCCCGTTTCGTGCGCTTCTGCGACTGCTTCAACATCCCGCTGGTCACCCTGGTGGACGTTCCCGGCTTCCTGCCCGGTACGTCGCAGGAATATGGCGGCCTGATCAAGCATGGCGCGAAATTGCTCTATGCCTATGCCGAGGCGACGGTGCCGAAGGTCACGGTGATCACGCGCAAGGCTTACGGCGGTGCTTATGACGTCATGAGCTCGAAGCATCTGCGTGGCGATGTGAACATGGCCTGGCCGAATGCGGAGATCGCCGTCATGGGTGCCAAGGGCGCCGTGGAGATCATCTTCCGCGCCGATATCGGTGATGACGAGAAGATCAATGCGCGGACGGAGGCATATCGTCAGACCTTCGCCAACCCGTTCATCGCGGGCGCGCGCGGCTTCATCGACGACATCATCATGCCGCACAACACCCGCTTCCGGATCATCAAGTCCCTCAGGATGCTGAAGACCAAGAAGCTGGAAAACCCCTGGAAGAAGCACGACAACATCCCGCTCTGAGGCACCTGCCCTTTTACCTCGGAGGGTGCCGCACAGCTTCGCCGATCACCGCCTGCCTGGTCTATCCTCAGTCGAGGGGGAGTGACGAGCATGCAGATCAGCTCTGACCGGTCAGTCGCCAGCGCCGCACGGCGGTGCCATCCCAGATCAGGTTGCTGCCGCGTCGCGAAACGGGGTCGGGAAAGCGCCCGTCGCGGCGCATGCGCCAGATGGTGATGCGGCTTTTGCCGGTAAAATCGGTAATTTCGGCCAGGGTCATGGGGCTGGTCGGGCGGCGTCTCCGGGCGGGCGGCATCAGGCGTCCTCCGCATTGCCGCTGCGCGAGATGATGCGGCTTGCGGCGTCATGGCGGGCGAACAAGTCGGCGATCCGTTCCACCACCGAACGCTGCAACCCGATACGTCCACCCCGCACGGTTTCCAGCGTCACCTCGTTGCCGCATTGTATGACGGTCACCAGTTCATCGTTTTCGTCACGATACTGGGTCGTGAGTTCGAGCATGATCGGTTCCATGTCCGTGTCCTTCTCTGGTTCGCTACACTTACCAAGGGAATATGTTAATTGGTGGCTCTATTGGGGCATTCCGGTGACAATGAACGCTACAGTTGTCGCCTGCGCAGGGCGGAGAGGTCGCGCGATGCCGCACGGATCGCTGCCCGCCGCTGCATCTCGTCCATCTCGATTTCCAGCGGCTGCAGCAGGTTGAAGAACGCGTCGTCCAGCGCTTCCGAAAACTGGATCTGCAGTTCCGTGCGCGCCGCATCGTCCAGGTCGGATTCCTGCGCAGGACGCGCTGCGGCTTGCAGGATGTCCATGCGCTGCCTCAGCAGCCGTTCCCGTTCCTCGATCAGATCGTTCATCGACATGGCCATACCTTCTTCGTGTTTCATGCCCACAGTATGCCGGTAAATTAACCGGTTAACAAGCGGTAAATCTGAAAACGCCGCGTGGTGATCAGGCGCTCACGGACCGGGATGCTTGATCACGCCCCGTGCGTCGCGCATTGTCTGATGGTCATTTGAGGGGGAGACGACGGCATGTTGAAACGGGTCGGGGTGGTTGGTGCGGGCTTGATGGGGGCTGAGATCGCCTTCGAATTCGCCCGCGCCGGATACGATGTGCTGTTGAGTGATCGCAGTGACGACGTTCTGGCTGCGGCCCGGACCCGGCTGGAGGGCATCTGGAACAAGGGGCTGGCGCGCAGTTTCTACGCCGAAGGTGACGGGTCGCCGCTGGATCGGATGCAGTTCGATGCTGATCTGGCCAGTTTTGCGGATCGGGAAATTGTCGTCGAAGCGGTGTTCGAGGATGAGGCCGTGAAGGGCGAGGCATGGGCGCGGCTGGATGGTATCTGTGGCCCGGAGGCGATCTTCTGCACCAACACGTCGACCATCGCGATCTCGACCCTGGCGGCGCACGTGGATGTGGCGCGGCGACCGCGCTTTGTCGGCACGCACTTCTTTTCCCCCGTCACCCGCATGAAACTGGTGGAGGTGATGCCGGGCTTCGAGACCGATGAAGCCGTGGTGGAGGAGATGTTCGAACATCTGAAGGCGGCGGCCAAGCATCCGATCCGGATCAAGGATGTGACCGGATTTGCCGTGAACCGCCTGCTGCACGTCTTCATGATCGAAGCGGTGCGGCTGGTGGAGGAGGGCGTTGCGACGCCGGAGGACATCGACACCGCCTGCAAGCTGGGTCTGGGTCACCCCATCGGCCCGTTCGAACTGATGGATGCGGTGACGCTCAGCCTGTGCGAACAGGCGCAGGAAATCATGCACGCATCCTATGGGGAACGGTTCAGGCCGCGTCCGCTGCTGAAGCAGAAGGTCCGGGCCGGACACAATGGCCGCAAGACCGGGCAGGGCTGGAAGACGTACGACTGATCTTCAACCTGTTCCATCCCACTCCCCCTCTCCGCCAGCCATTTCAGGATACGTGCGTGGGTGGCGGGGAGGGGGATGGAACAGGTCACGAAGAATGCACAACGGGAGACGACGATGGATATCAAGGGCAAGGTTTGCGTGATCACCGGTGGCGCCGGGGGCATCGGTGCCGCCATGGCGCGGAAGTTCCATGCGGAGGGCGCCAGGGCCGTCGTGGTGGCTGACCTGGACATGGCGTCGTTGCAGGTGGTGGCGGATTCCGTTGGCGGTCACGCGGTTCAGACCGATGTAACCAGCGAGGATGCGATCAGGCATCTGGTGGCCGAGGCGGAGCGTCTGGCCGGCCCCATCGACATCTTCTGTTCCAACGCCGGCATCGCGCGTCTGGGGGATGAGAAGGTCGCGACCGCCGAATGGCAGTTGAACTGGGACATTCACGTGATGTCGCACGTCTTCGCGGCGCGCGCGGTCGTTCCGGGCATGATCGAGCGCGGGGGCGGATACCTGGTGAATACCGCGTCCGCCGCCGGTCTGCTGTCGCAGGTGGACTCGGCGACCTACGCCGTGACCAAGCATGGCGCGGTCGCCTTCGCCGAATGGCTGTCCATCAACTATGGCGGCAAGGGCATTCGGGTTTCCTGCCTCTGCCCGCAGGCTGTCCGCACGCCGATGATCGGTGACGGCGAGGGCGTGGCGAGTGTCGATGGCATCGTGGAGCCGGACGATCTCGCCGCTGACGTGGTGGCCACCATGGCGCGGGAGGAATTCCTGATCCTGCCGCATCCGCAGGTGCGCGATTACATCCAGCGCAAGACCGGCAACTATGACCGCTGGATCGGCGGCATGCGCAAGCTGCTGTCGAAATTCGACCAGCGTTGAGGGGGCGGGACATGACCAGCGCTCTCTTCGCCCCGACCCGGCTGAATGATGTCGAACTGGCCAACCGGATCGTCATTTCCCCCATGTGCCAGTACATGGCGGAGGACGGCTCGGCTCAGGACTGGCACCTGATGCATTACGGCAACCTGGCCATGAGCGGCGCGGCCCTGCTGATCATCGAGGCGACGGCGGTCAGTGCCGACGGGCGCATCAGCCCGCATTGCCTGGGGTTGTACGGTGATGCGAATGAGGCGGCGATTGCCCGCTTCGTCGGCTTTGCCCGCGAACATGGCGGGCCGGATACCAGGCTGGGGATCCAGCTTGCCCATGCGGGGCGGAAGGCATCGGTGCATCGCCCGCGCGATGGTGCGAAGCCGCTGACTGCGGCGGAGGGCGCGTGGCAGACGCTGGGCCCCAGCGCCAATGCCTACGACAGCGGCTGGCCGACGCCGCAGGCCATGGACCGGGCGACGCTGGATCGGGTGAAGGCCGAATTCGTGGCCGCGGCGGAACGCTCCGCCCGGCTGGGTTTCGATGTCTGCGAGTTCCACGTCGGGCATGGCTATCTGCTGCACCAGTTTCTCAGCCCGTTGAGCAACCGCCGCACCGACGACTATGGCGGCGACCGAGCCGCGCGCATGCGCTATCCGCTGGAAGTGTTCCAGGCGGTGAAGGCCGTCTGGCCCGCCGACCGCGCGCTGGGTGTCCGCATCTCCGCCACCGACTGGGTGGACGGCGGCTGGACGGTGGAGGATACGGTGGCCTTCTGCCAGGCGCTGAAACAGATCGGCTGTGACTTCATTGATGTCACCACTTCCGGAGTCGATCCGCGACAGAAGATCCCGGTCGGTCCCGGCTATCAGGTGGAATTCGCGGCGGCGGTGAAACAGGCCACCGGCCTGCCCACCATGGCCGTCGGCATGATCAATGATGCGCAACAGGCGGAGGCCATCATCGCCTCCGGCCAGGCCGATTTCGTCATGCTGGCACGGGGCATGATGTACGACCCGCGCTGGGCCTGGCACGCGGCGGAAGTGCTGGGCGCGAAGGTCGCCTACCCTGCCCAGTACGCCCGCGCCGAACCCGCCCGCTGGCCCCAGGCTTTCGCGCATCTGCGCAAAGCTGCGCCGGAAACGATCGGGGACATGCGGCAGTTGAAATAGGGGGATTGCAGGGGGAAGGGCGTTCGCGGAGTCTCAACAGCCCTTGTAGTTCTTGCGGATGCATTCGCGGGCACGATTGCGGGCCTCGACGATTTGGGACGGGGTCATCTGTTCCGCAGCCAGGTTTCGCACCTTTCCCCCGTCCCGGTTCCCGTTCGATGCAGCAATGCTGCCCCACATATGTGCGTAGACAGGGGCTTTCGGTATTCCCTCGCCCAAAGCGTACATCAGGCCCAGATTATGCTGGGCGATCGCAAGTCCCTGCTCGGCAAGCGGGGTCCATTCGCGCAGAGCGGTTGCATGATCTCCATTCTCGGCGGCGTTAAAACCCTTCTTGAAATCATCAGTCCAACTGACCCAGGCACCTCCAAGAAGAAGGGCGATCGCGAGTCCTATGGCGGCGAGCAGGTATTTCATCGGGCAAAGCTAACACGAAGTCAGATAGGCGAAAGCCTGATATGCACGCCGAGGTGGAGTATTTGTTGCGCCGTTTCTCAAGGTGTCGACGGTAGGCGATTGCGCGAAGATGCACCGGAGACGTTTGGTGACATGCGGCAGTTGAAACAGGGGGGAGGCTGCGAAAGTCTTCAGAGGTGCCGGTCCACATCCATCCGTTGGTGAAGGATACGCATGATCTCGATGTCATTTTCGCCAACACGGAAGAACAGGACGTGTGATCCGGTTCGAAGCTTGAAATAGCCCTTGCGGATAGTGGTCTGGCGGCCTGTCAATGAGCCATCCGCCAATCCTCGGATCGCGGCCATTATCGAATTGTGGTAACGGTCGGCCTGCGAGGGAGACCAATTCCCGAAGGTGTATCGCCAGATTTCTTCCAGGTCTGCGCGGGCGAGGGGCGAAAGCCGATAACCCGGTTCACTTCCCGACATATTTCGACTGCATTTCCTTCAGGAAGGCGTCACTGTCGAACACTTCAGGGGCACCGGATTGCTCCGCCGCAACCAGTGCATCCTGTAGGGATCTGACCCTGGCTTCATGTTCCTCCAGAAGGCGCAGGCCGGCTCGAACCACTTCGCTGGCCGAGCCGTATCGACCGTCCAGAACCTGCTTGTCAATGAACCCGGAAAAATGATCCCCGAGAGAAACGGAAGTGTTGCGTGGCATGGCGTGCTGATCCCTTGATTGCAGGCCATAGTACCAAAAAATGGTACACTTGGAAAGTCGTTCCCTGAGCCAACGGGGCGGTTCACGCTTCAGTCCCCCCGTCCCCCACCTGGCGCAGCCCGTGTCCGCTTTTGCCCCTCTCGCGCTCGCCATCGCGGCGCGCTAGGATCGCCGCATATTTCCTGGGGAGGACGAGATGGACGAACGACGCATTCCGGTACTGGTGGGCAGCGGGCAGTTCACGCAGCGCGAACCTGATCCGGCGCGGGCGCTCTCGCCCATGGATCTGACCGCGAAGGCGGTGCAGGTGGCCGCGGAGGACAGTGGTGCCGGTGCGGCCCTGATGGCGGCGCTGGACACGGTGATCGTCATCCGCGCGTTCTCCGACACCAGCTGGCGCTTCGCCAGCCCGTTCGGGAAATACACCAACCCGCCGAAATCCCTGGCCGCGCGCATCGGTGCGGATCAGGCGAAGCGCCTCGTCTACACCTGGCCCGGAGGCAACATGCCCCAGTATTGCCTGAACCGCCTGTCGGAGATGGTGGTGCGGGGCGAGGTCGAGGCGGCGCTGGTCGCGGGTGGTGAGTCGCTGGCGACGCAGAAGGCGGCGCAGCGCGCCAAGCTGGAGCTGGACTGGAGCGAGGACCCCGGCGGCAGCTTCGAATCCTGGGGGGTCGAGAAGATCGGCTGGTCGGATGTCGAGGACATTCACGGCGCGCGTGGCGCGATCTTCGCCTATCCGATGATCGAGAACGCGATCCGCGGCAACCTTGGCCGGACAATCCCGGAGCATCAGAGGGCGATGGGGGAAATGCTGGCGAAGCTGGCCGCTGTTGCCGCTGACAACCCGTTGGCCGACCGTCGCGATGGCTATACGGCCGAGCAGATTTCAGAGGTCCGGCCCGACAATCCCTACATCGGTTTCCCCTATACCCGGCTGATGAATGCCAACGCCTTCATCGACCAGGGTGCTGCCGTGGTGCTGACCAGTGTGGCGAAGGCAAAGGAACTCGGTATCCCCCGCGACAAGTGGGTGTTCCTGCACGGCTGTGCCGATGCGCATGATCATTGGTATCTCAGCGACCGGCGCGATTTCCATTCGTCCCCCGCGATCTCCCGCGTCTATCAGGAAACGTTCCGGATGGCGGATACGACGCTGGATCAGATCGGGGCGATGGATCTCTACAGCTGCTTCACATCGGCAGTGCAGATCGCCTGTCAGGAGATCGGTCTCAGCCCCGATGACCCGCGTGGGCTGTCGATCACCGGCGGGTTGCCGTACTTTGGTGGACCGGGAAACAACTACGTCACCCATTCCATCGCCGAGATGATGCAGAAGGTCAGGCAGAAGCCGGGCATGAAGGGCCTGGTGACGGCAAACGGCAACTACATCACCAAGCATAGCGCAGGTATCTATTCGACGGACATGCCGGAGAAGACCTTCGCCCCGGTCGATCCCGCGACCTATCAGGCCGAACTGGATCAGGTGGCGCATCCGGCCTTCACGGACCTGGCGGATGGTGCGGCGGAGGTGGAAACCTACACGGTCATGCATGACCGCAAGGGGCCGACATGGGGGTTGCTGTTCGGGCGGCTGGATGACGGCACGCGTTTCATCGCCAACACCACCGATGATCCGGACCTGCTGGCCGACATGGTCAGCAACGACTGGCTGGGGCGGAAGGGCCGTGTCGGCAACGACGGAACCAAGAACACATTCCACCCCGCGTGAGTTCAGCAGCCGAACCCGATGTGCCGCCGGAACGGGTTGACCGTTCCGCGCTGGCCAGCCTGGCAGGCACGTTCCTGACCCAGGGCGCGGCGGCGTTCGGGTTCATCGGCTTCAGCCTGCTGGCGCCGGGTCTGGCGGAGGAAACCGGGCAGGATGAGCGGGATTTCGGTCTCGCATTCTCCTTCATCTTTCTCGGCTCCGCGCTGGCCAGTCCGCTGTGCGGCACCATGATGCAGCGCTTCGGATCGGTCGGCACCATGCTGATCACCCTGGCGGGCATGGCCTGTGTGGTGATGATCGCCCTGTTCGGCACCTGGGCAACGGTAATGCTGGCGGCGTTTCTCTACGGGCTTTTCTATGGCCCGGCCAACATCATCGTCATCACCCGCAAGGCACCACGAAAGCATGTCGGGCTGTTCCTCGCCATCCGCCAGAGCGGTGTTTCCTTCGCCGGTGCCGGGGGTGGTTTCATCCTGCCCGCCGTCATGCTGGCGGTTGGCTGGCAGGTGGGCGTCTGGGCGATTGCCGGCACGCTGGTCTTTGCCATTGTCATCACCCTGGCCGCCGCACCCGTGTTCCGGGTCGCGCCGGAACGCCCGACCATGAAGACGGAACTGCAGCGCACCTTCCCCAGGCGGCTCGCGGCGCGCTTCGTGCTGCCGCCCAACCTGCGCCTGCTGGGCTGGCTGTCGGATCGCACGGGGAAGCCGGAACTGGTCCTGCTCGGCATCGCCATCGCGGCGACCCTGTCGATCATCCTGGCCATGCTGATCACATCCGACACGCCGCTGTGGATGATCTATCCGGTGGCTCTGCTGGCCGGTCTGTAAGGCAATACCTGGTCGCCGATCTTCGCCATGATCGTTGGACGTCGCGCGCCGGAGGGCGAACTGGCGGAGGTCACCGGCCGGGCCTATTCGCTTGCCGCCGCAGGCTGGACGGCTTCACCGCTGATCATGTGGAGCTTGATCGAGTTGTCGGGGTTTTACATGGTGTCCTTCGCTGCAGTCGTCGGGCTGGGGCTGCTGGCCACCGTCGCGATCTTCCGTGATTTCCGGGCAGCTTCCGCCTGAAGCGATACGCACATAGAAGACAACAAACAAACGAAGGGGAGACGGAACATGGATGTCAAAGGCAAGAAGGCGATCGTTTTCGGCGGTACATCTGGCATTGGCCTGGCCACGACAAAACGGCTGGCGGCGCTGGGGGCAGACGTCATTGCCGTCAGTCGCAACCCCGAGAAGGCCGGCAAGGTGCCGTCAGGCGTCACGTTGAAGAAATGCGATACCCTGGACCGTGATGCGCTTCAGGCGCTGTTTGCCGAATGCGCGCCCTTCGACATCCTGATCAGCGCCGCGACCGGCGGCACCCGCGCCATTGGACCGTTCATGGAAATGGACATGGATGGCTATCAGGCATCCTTCGCCAAGCTGTGGGGCTATACCAACATCTTGCGCTACGGCGCGGGCCACATGCCCGATCATGGCTCCATCGTGCTGGTCAGCGGCACGCCTGCGCGCAAGACCCGTCCCGGTCAGGTTGCCATTGGCTCCGTTGGCGGCGCGGTCGAGGCGATGGTGCGCGCCGTCGCACCGGAAATTGCGCCGAAGCGCCTCAACGTCGTCTCCCCCGGTGTCATCGACACGCCGATGGTGCCCGTTGAGGGCGAAGCCCGGACCGAGCTTTACAAGAACATGACGGCAGGCAATGTCATCCCCCGTGCCGGCACCGCCGACGAAGTGGCCCAGGGCATTGTCTTCATGGTGGAGAACGACTTTGTCACCGGCACCACCATCGATGTGGATGGCGGCTGGCTGCTGTCCTGATCATGCGGACCTGAAACAGTCTCGCCGGACCCTGTGATATGCAGGGCCCGGCGAGGGTCGTCCTCAGGCAGTCGAGTTCAGCGTGATCAGCTGCCGCTCATCGCCACCAGGGTGGCATCATCCAGCGGGCCGAAGAACGCGACCTGGCGGATGGTGCAGGCGACACCGTCGTCACCGGTGATGTCGGATCCGAGTTGCAGGAACTGCGCAAGGCCATAGGCCGAACGACTGGTATCCTTCACAACGGTTGCACCGTTGATCGATACGGCAACATCATCCGGCCTGACACGGATCGCCGCGACGAGATTGTCACCTGGGGAGAGGTTGCTGGTGACCAACATGTTGAGGCCGTTCACCCCCGTTACCCGGACATTGCCCGATTGAAGATCCAGTTCGATGTCATTGTTGCTGCCCTTTGCGACAGCAAGCAGGACGTTCTCGTCACCCTGAACAATCGCATCCACCAGGATCGTGTAGCCTTCTTTCCTGAAGCCCTCGAACAATGTCAGATCGATCCGGGCATCTTCGTCAGGCCGGGTCACGACTGTGCCTGACGTCGGAATGTAGGAGGTGGGCGTTGTCAGTGATGTCTGCTCCGCCTGCGGGAAGGCGATTTCGATGGCGTCGCCGTTGGTCTCTACCGCGATGCCGACATGGATCTCGCTGGCACCGGAGGTCCCCGAAACGCTCACGCGAGCCCAGCGGTCATCGATATTGCCGGAGATATCGAGCGTGCCTGACGTGGCGCTTCCGTTCGGTGCGAGCAGCGTGATCGGACCTGAGCCGGTCACGCGTCGGACCCACACGGACGCCACGCTGTTTGCTGCGCTCGATACCGTTGAATCCGTCCGGAAGTAATGAGTATCCGAGGTTCCATCCACGCTTGATGTGGCTTTCAACTCGACCGCCCTGGTTGTCCCGGACGGATCGTCCTTGTCGGCTGTAATGGAGAGGTTGGAGCCGGTCGTCCAGGAAACGTCCGTCAGATCCTCGCTGGTCAGGCAATAGTTCGTGCTCTCCGGCTCCAGCAGCAGACCCAGCGGTTCACCGGTCACGGCGTCGTGGGTAAGCCGAGGTGTATCGGCAGCCACGGCCCTCGGGCCGCCGCCAACCGTGATGCCCGTTGCCAGGGAGGCACGGCTCAGGGAAACGGATTCCAGTCCACCACCGAACTCGAAAGGGAACAGCAGTGGCGGTGCAAATCCGAACCTTGCTCGGAATCCGGCTTGATTGTTCGGGTTCACAGCAGGCTGGTCCGGCAATCCGTTGACGTTCCGGATACGGATCTTCACCGGTACGTTCTCCGAAATATCCAGTGCGGTATCCGTTACGCGGGAGAGATCGCCGCCCTGGACTTCGAGCGTGGCGATGGGCACGTCACCGATCACCTTGATGCCGATGTCGATTGCATCCGAGGTGACGATGGCGTTGCGGATGATCACGTCGCCATAGCCCGCTACATCGGTATCGGCCTGGAACAGGGTCGTGTCGTCGCTTGAAGAAACGGTGTTCTGTTCCAGGATTGATCCGAATTCGCAATGCGTGAAGGGCGAAGTGCCGATCACGCCGACCATGATCAAACGCCCGTCGGTACCGGTGAAGCCGCCGCCCTGAGTGACACCATCAAGCACCAGACGATCCACGATGACTTCGGCGTAGCCGTTCAGATCAATGGCCCGCACGGCCTGCCCGCTCGGGTTGTCCAGGGTGCAGTCAATCACCTCCATGCTATCGATCCGCAGACGGCGTTTGGGTCCATCACTGGTATCCGCCGTGTGGAAGAGCGCACCATGGCCGCCCAGGCGACTGCCGGTGTTGTAGGGATCCTCAACCGAGCCGCCGATGTTCTCCATGTACAGACGCCCGATGTGAATGTCGTCCACCCCACAGAACACGCCTGAACGATTGGCAAAGCCGACCTGCGTTCCGATCAGCTGCACCTCGTTGATCGAGGCATTGAAGCCGGTCGTGGTATCATCGGGATCGGCGCGCCGCGCGCCCTTGAACACCACCATGCCTTCGTGATTGCCGGCATCGATCACCGTCACCTTGTCACCGCGGCAACGATGGGCCTTCAGGTAGAGGCCGACGCAATCTGTCTTGCTGTGGCTGTTGACGTTGCTGATGTGGATCGTGTCGAAGTTCACGTTGGCGGCGTGGATGCGGACGCCATCGACATTGGCGATGACCCCGGATCCTTCCTGCACCCGGTTGTCCTCAACCCCGTCCACGAAAACCGAACCGATGTAGCCGTACTTGGTCAGTTCAGCCGATTCGGGGTCATCGAAGCCCAGACCCAGACCTGCGCCGTAGCCCAGGTTCAGCATGTCGTCGCCCTGGAAATAGGACGTATTGTCGGCAATGCTGACGTTCCGGCAGACGTAGTTGTCGACATGGAAATGCTCGATCCCGGCCTCGATCTCCAGTCCGCCCAGACCGCCCTCGACCCGCACGTTCACCGCGCGGAAGCGATTGATCTTCGGGACCGTGGAGCCTGATTTCTGCAGACGCACAGCAGCAGAGTGAACATCATTGCCGGAGTTGTCGAAGAAGACATCCTCCAGGATGATGTGGTCGAAATCCTGCGTGGTGGTCTCGTTCGTGTAGAACAGGGTCGCGCCCTTCAGCGTCAGGTTGCGTACTGTCAGGCCCCCACGCACGAGATCGAACAGGATGACGTCGGACGTCCCTGCGTCCAGCATGGCCGCGTTGTTGCTGCCCTCAAGTTCCATGCCGTTGCTGTTGTCAATGTCGAGCTTGTCAGCCAGGGTGATCTTGTAGTGGCCGGACAGGACGCCCTTGCCACCATTCGCGGCGAGGTAGGCAGCGAAGGAGTTCCAGGGTTCGCTGTCATCGGACGTACCGTCACCTGTGGCACCCCACATTTCTGGCGCCCAGGTGCTGGTGTCGCGCACCCAGCAGCCGGTACCGCTGTTGTTGCTGGCGGTGTTCAGGAAACCGGTCAGTGACGGATAGGACCGCGTCGGATCAACGACATGGCCACCGTCGTGGTCCATCCGCGATTTCGCTGCATCATACCTGAAGACACCGCCACCACCATCACCCGCCGCGAGATATCCGAGCAGCACAATCGGGTCAGATGTGCCGGGGGAGGCGGCTATCAGGTCGCTCATGGTCTTGTGGACCTGGTCCTGCTGGGTGGCGGGGACATCGGCCGTTGGCGAGGTGTCGTGCACGAGGGCGAACAGCTCTGCGAAACTCTTCTCGTTCATTTTCATTCTCCTAATTCCGCGCATTGTTGCGCAGAACGGAGAATGTGTTGAGAAACTGAATCCAGTGCGGTCATCGGTCAGGAAAAATCAAAGAAAAACCGCTAACGGATTTCGTTTCTGTTGTTCTCAGTCACCTGTCAGCCGTCGGTGGTCAGCCATCCTGCAAGGATCGCGCGGATCGTCGCCACGAACGCCAGGGGTTGGTCGAGAATCAGGTGGTGCTGTGCCTTCGGGATGCCGACAACGGGAGCTTCGGGGCCCAGCAACTGCTTGATCCGCGGCACCAGTTCAGGCCGCACAAGCTTGCTGTCTTCGCCATAGACGAAGGCGCGACGGCCTTTCATGTTCGCCATGTATTCGTGGAAAGGCTCACCGAAGCGGCGGTTCTGCATGGCGCCGCCATCGAACTTCCAGGTCCAGCCCTCGGGCTCCTGCCTGATCGACCGGCGACCGATATGCTCGACCAGGAACGTGTTCTCGCACGTCTGTTCCGGCATCAGGCGGAACCGGGCAAGCGCGCTGTCGAAGTCCGCATAGTGCCGCTTGTTGCCCATCTGGGGGCGGCGGTTCTTGTCGTCGTCCGGGTCGTCCGGGTTGCGCACGGGTGAATCGGCGATGATGATCCCGCCCAGCCGGTCGCCATGGAGCTGCCCCAGGCGCATGGCCATCAGTCCGCCAAAGGAATGGCCGACGACGAAGGCTCCGGGTCCCAGGTTGGCGTGTTCGATCACGGCCAGCATGTCATGGGCGCGATCGCGGGCATCGGTTTCATCCCGTGTGCCGCTGTCGCCCATGCCGGCCTGATCCATGGCGACGACGTGATAGTCCTGCGCCAGCATCGGGGCCAGATGGCTCCACCAATGGCCATGACCGCCGCCGCCGTGCACCAGCAGCATGCTGCCCAGCACATCGTGCCCTTCGGGCGGCGACCACTTCATGTACTGCAGCCTGCAGCCGTTGTTCTCGACCTGATGCACGCTGCCCGGATTGGCCATTGCTTCCCTGTACCAGTCCGGCGCGGCGGCTTGGACTTTCAGATGATCCTGTTCTGTCATGGGTTCAGCTTTAAGCCGGATCCGGGCAATTGGGAACATGGGTGGCGCAGGCAGCGCGTTGCTCAGAACGCATGGCCAGTGGATGACGCGTGGGCACTCGGCGCGTTAGGATGGTGCATGGCAAGCTGGCAGGCGCCTGTCGCATTTGCCGACCCTGGGGAGGAAAGAATGGCCAAGATCGAGTTCTATTACGACTGTTCAAGCCCGTGGACGTATCTTGCGATCAGCCGGATCGGTGATCTGGCGCGCCGCAACGATGCGGAGCTGTACTGGCGGCCCGTGCTGGTCGGCGGCATCTTCAATCAGGTGAATGAGCAGGTCTACCAGAACCGCGCCAACCCTGATCACCCCAAGTATCGGTACATGCGCAAGGACCTGATGGACTGGGCCGCGATGCAGGGGCTGGAGATCAACTGGCCGAGTATCTTCCCGGTCAATTCGGTCAAGGGCATGCGCGCAGCTGTCCATGCGCTTGACAACGGCAAGGCGGAGGAATTCGCCATGCGGCTCTGCCATGCCTATTGGGGGGAGGACCGCGACATTTCCCAGGATGAGGTGGTCGCATCAGTGGCCGATGATGTCGGGCTGGACGGTGCCGCGACCCTTGCCGCGACGGCGGATCAGGCGATCAAGGACCGCCTGAAGGACTACACGCAGCAGGTGGTCGACCGTGGCGGGTTCGGGTCACCGACGATATTCATCAACGACATGAAGATGTTCTTTGGCAATGACCGCATGGACCTGATCGAATGGACCGTGCAGGGCCGCCCCACCGGAGGGCCGCGCCGATGAACGGACCGCTTCTGATCGAAACCCGGGGCGATGCGGAATGGGTCACCATGAATCGGCCCGAAGCCTACAACAGCCTCAGCCCGGACATGATCGATGCGCTGCTGGAGTATTTCCAGGGCTTGTACTTTCGTCATGAGGTGCGCGTGGTCGTGCTGCGCGGTGCCGGTCGCGGGTTCTGTGCCGGACTGGACCTGAAGGAGCGGGCGAGCAGCAACAGCTCAGCGCTGGAAGAACGCTCCAGCGCCGACGGGCTGCGGTCCCAGCGCCGAATCTCGGAGATCGTCATGCGCATGCGGCGGGCGCCGCAGCCCATCGTTTCATTGATCCATGGCGGCTGCTCCGGCGGTGGCTTCGCCATGGCGCTGGCGAGTGACATCCGTATTGCGGGGCGCAGCGCCAAGATGAATGCGGCCTTCATCCGGCTTGGCCTGTCGGGCTGCGATATCGGGGTGTCCTATTTCCTGCCCAGGCTTGTGGGGGTGACGGTGGCGTCGGAACTGCTGATGACCGGGCGCTACATCTATGCTGACCGCGCGCTCGCGACAGGTCTGGTATCGGAAGTGGTGGAGGATGAGGCGTTGGAGGAGACCGGTGCGATCATGGCGGCCGATCTGCTCAACGCCTCCCCGCTCGGCCTGCGTCTGACCAAGGAATGCATGAATTTCTCAACGGATGCGCCCAGCCTGGAATCGGCTATCGCCATGGAGGACCGTAACCAGATTCTCTGCACGCAGGGGCCGGACTTCAAGGAAGGTGTCCGTGCCTTCATCGAGAAACGTGCACCTGTCTATACGGGGACATGAACATGCAACAGCGCCAGGACGTGACGTTTCAGGCCAATGGTGTCGATCTGGCGGGCTGGTTCTATCCGGCCCAGGCAGATGCCGTTGCGCCTGTTGTGGTGATGAGCCATGGCCTGTCCGCCATCCGACGGATGAACCTGGACGCGGTCGCGCAGGGGCTGAACGACGCCGGCCTCGCCGTCCTGCTCTATGATCACCGGAGCTTTGGTGACAGCGGCGGCAGCCCCAGGCAAGAGGCCGATCCCTGGGCGCAGGTGCGTGACATGCGCGACGCGATCAGCTTTGCCGCCACCCTGCCGGGGATCGACCCGGATCGGGTCGGTATATGGGGCACCAGCTATTCCGGTGGACATGTCCTGACCGTCGCGGCACTCGACCGGCGGGTGAAGGCGGTTGTTTCACAGGTGCCCTTCACCCACGGGGAAAGGACGTTCGAAAGCTGGGTGCCCGAAAAAGCGCGGGCGCGCCTGATGCAACGTTTCATGGATGACCGTGCCGCACGCTATGGCGGTGCCGAGCCGGAGACCGTGCCATCGGCGATCGCGGGCACGGAGACGGCGGAATGGGTCGATGAAACAGATGTCGAGGGGCGTTACGTCAATGCGCTGACCCTGCGCAGTCTGGAGATGCT
Source organism: Minwuia sp. (assembly GCA_029210175.1). Classification (GTDB taxonomy): domain Bacteria; phylum Pseudomonadota; class Alphaproteobacteria; order Minwuiales; family Minwuiaceae; genus Minwuia. Next base: position 47,665 of record JARGPL010000043.1, read on the forward strand.
TCGCGAGTATGAACCCCACAGCTTCGTTTCACGCATCGCGCCGACACCGCTGCTGATGATCATTGCCGACAGCGACACGCAGACACCGACTGCCGGCCAGGTCGAGACGTTTCAGATGGCCCGGGAACCCAGACAGTTGTTGCGCCTGCCGTGCCGCCACTACGACCCCTACAGCAGCCACCGGGATGCCGCGACCGGCGCGGCGCGCGACTGGTTCGTGAAGTATCTCCAGGTCGCCTGATCGAACCCCGAAGCGCTCATCGCGTGGCGAGTACACTTTGCGGGGATTCCTTTCCGGCAGCCGCCGTCAATCCGTACCCGGGCCAGCAATCGGGAACCGGACCGCCGTCACGTCGGCGATGAAGAACGGGAAGTAGCTCTCCGTGCCGAACTGGTTCCCCGCCTCGACATGCGTCGGTACGCGGAACCCCTTCACCTCCCGGAAGTCGGACAGGAAACCGCCGAACGGTTGCAGGCGATGAACGCGGTCAGGGTTGGCGTTGCTCCAGCGCTGGAACTGCACGGTGGTCGGGCGGCCTGTGGCGTCCACGGTGACATCCACGGACTGCGCCAACCCAGCGTGCGTCATGGTGAAACGCGCGGTGTCGTCATCCACTGTCTGCCAGGTCACGCCCGGCCCGGGCAGCAGCGCGGCTGGCGTCCAGAATGCGGCTTCGGCCACGTAGCGCCCGAAGGCCGATCTTGCATGATCCGGATCACCGCCAAACCGTGCCACAGGGGTCAGTCCGGCCATCCAGAAGCGGGTCCAGTTTCCGCTGTCTGATCCGGACAATCGCCTCAACCCTGATCCACCGGACATCTTCCAGACGAAGCCGTCCGGGGCGGCCAGCACCTGCGTGGCGCGCATGTTCATGTAGGCCGGGGTCTGTTTGCTGCCGAGGCTGAATAGTCCCGCCATCTCGATCTCGGCCACCGTCAGCAGCGGTGTGCCGTCAGTGATCGCGAACAGAAAGTACCGTCGCGCAGGTTCGGGCAATCCATCGACCATGGAAGGCGAGAATCGTGGTGGATCTGACGGCCGCAGCGCTCTCAGGCGCTGCATCTCACGTGCGTCGGAACGATGATCGATCTGGCGCCAGGCAAACAGGCCGACAATGCAGCACGCCACGAGCAACAGGGCTGAGATCAGAACGGCTGTCATGTGGACCTGTGGAGTTCGCGATGTGCTGTTTCATCCTGGGCGGAGCCAGACAGTACGCGGGTCCGCATTCGCCGCCTTGATCCATATCATCGCCGTGAACGCAGTCGCAGCCTCGTCAACCCCGTCCGACAAAAGGCATGTTCGTGGCCATGACGGTCATGAACAGCACATTGGCATCCAGCGGCAGGCTGGCCATGTGCAGGACGGCCTCCGCCACGTGGCGCACATCCATGACGGGTTCGGCGGCCATGCTGCCGTCGGCCTGGGGCACACCCTGAGGCATGCGGGCTGTCATCGGGGTCTCGGCATTGCCGATATCGATCTGGCCACAGGCAATGCCATAGGTACGCCCGTCCAGCGATGTGGACTTGGTCAAGCCGGTGATGGCGTGCTTGGTCGAGGTGTAAGGCGCGGAGAACGGGCGCGGGGTATGGGCGGAGATCGAGCCGTTGTTGATGATCCGACCACCGCGTGGCGTCTGGTCCTTCATGATCCTGAATGCCTGCTGGGTGCAGTAGAACGCACCCGACAGGTTGGCGTTGACCACCGCCTGCCAGCTTTCCACGGGAATGTCTTCCAGCGGCATCGGCGGCGTACCTGAGCCGGCGTTGTTGAACAGCAGGTCAAGGCGGCCGAAGCGCGCCTTCGTGCTCTCGAAAAGTGTCTGTACGGATGTCGGGTCGCCCACATCGCACTGCACGGTCAGCACTGCATCGGTGCTGACATTGGCCAGATCGGCGGTTTCCTGCAATGCGTCCGCCCGGCGGCCCGCCAGGCTGACCCGGTATCCGGCGCCCAGCAGGGCAATGGCCACGGCCCGCCCGATGCCCGATCCGGCGCCCGTCACGATTGCTGTCTTTTCGGTCATGGCTGTATCCCCCCAGAGGCCAATTACTGTGTTTGCTTCGTACCGTCGAACAGGTGGCGGAACGCGTCCACGACCTGCACGTAACTGTCACGCTTGAATGGAATCACCAGATCGGCCAGGGCATCGAAGGATACCCAGCGCCAGGCATCGAATTCCGGATGTTCGGTTTCGATGTTGATGTCGCTGTCCTGACCGGTGAACCGCATGGCAAACCACTTCTGGCTCTGCCCGCGGTACTTTCCCTTCCAGACCTTGCCCACCAGATGATCCGGCAGGTCATAGTTGATCCAGTCTTCGGTCACGCCAAGGATCTCGGCATTGTCGGTGCCAACCTCTTCCTTCATCTCGCGGAAGACAGCTGTTTCCGGGTCTTCGCCCGGGTCGATGCCCCCCTGTGGCATCTGCCAGGCCTCGACCTGTTGATCGATGCGATGCGCCACAAAGACCTGATTGTCTGCGTTGATCAGCATCATGCCGACGCAGGGCCGGTAGGGCAGGGTGGTCTTGTCCAAGATGCTTCCTCTCACTCTGGCGGGGCGGTGCGGACAACAGCCGACACGGGGGCCAGCACGAACCCGCGTGCTTCCAGCCCGCTGATCCAGTTCCGCAACCGTTCGATCGCGACCGGATAGTCGGCGGCAAATCCCACCGCCGATCCGCGGGCGAGGGCGAGCTGTTCCAGCTGTGCGAGGCGCGCATCGATCGGGCCACGCGCGGCCTCGGCGTCGATGAACCGGTCATTGGTGGCCGACGGCAGACCCATTTCCGCGGCCAGCTTTCCGGCGATGGATGCGGGACTATCGCGGGAATCGATGTACAGCAAACCGCGCTGGTCCAGGCTGGCCAGCACTGGCTGCATGTCCTTGGGCGATACCGTGAAGCGCGAGCCCATCAGGTTGGTCAGGCCGACATAACCTTCGGCACGGCTCAATACCCACTCCATGCGGTCCTCGTTGACCTCAGGTGTATTGGCGGTCAGCAGGGCCTTGTTGCCTGGATCATTGAATTCCGTACTGCGGGGTTCCATCGGCAGTTGCAGCAGAACCTCGTGCCCGGCAGCGCGCGCGGCGGGTACCCATTCCGCGAGGCGACCGGAATAGGGGCTGAAAGCCAGCGTGACTTCCCCCGGCAGATCCTGGATTGCAGCCAGGGTTGGCTGTTCGGCCAGACCCATATTGGTCACCACGATGGCAATGCGCGGGATTCCGATATCGGCGTCGAAGGGACGGGCATAGACCTGCCAGGGCAATCGCCCGTCAGGGGACCGGATCGGCAGCGGGCCATAGCGACCGTTGCTGGTGATCGCCGGGTCCGGCGCGGGCGAAAGCGGTTTGCGATTGGCGGTGGGCAGCGCAGGTGGTGGCCTCGGTGCCTGAGGCCGGACAGCAGGTGCCATGGCCAGTTTCCGGTCATCCTGACCGGCCGCGGTTTCGGGCGGGGGGGTCTTGTCATGTGCTGCTGCTTCGTGGCCGTCAGCAGGCTTTTCCATAGGCCCCGCGTCGCCATGTCCACCATCACCGCCTGATGGCGCGGCGTGATCAGCTTCCGCGTGCTGCTTGTCGTTCGCATGCGTTGACGCAGCCTGCGCGGGCGCAGTGTGCCCGTCGACGGCATGGTCCTTTCCACCGTGCGCATCTGCTGCTGTTTCGTGACCATCCGGCTGTGCGCCAGCGGCATGGGAATCGGTCTCGTGCTCATCATTGGCGTGTTCAGCCGCAGCATGATCACCGGTGGCCACCTTTTCGCCATCATGACCGTTGTCCGACCCGTGACCCGCCTGAGCAACGGCAGGCGTGGCATCGCCGGTCAGCATCAGCCAACCGGCAGTGCCACCCACTGTTCCGAGAAACAGCACGGTTGCGACCAGCAGGCCGATCTGTGCCAGGGGCATGCGCCCGGTCTTTGGCCCGCGATCAGCCATGGTCAGCGTCCACCTGTGGCCCTACTGCAAGCTTGCCCGAGCGAGCGAGATGGTGCGGATCGCGTCGAGGGCGCGCTGCAGCTGATAGTCCACCCGCTCTTCCTCAACCGCCACGTCGCCCTCATCGGCAGCATTCTCGCCGTCCGTATCATTGTCGAGACGGTTGCGCAGGTCGGCTTCCGAACGCCGACGCGGATTGTCGAGCACTTCCAGCCGGGCCTGGGGCACGTCGATATCCGGGATGATACCGGTTGCCTGAATGGAATTGCCGGACGGTGTGTAGTAGCGCGCCGTCGTCAGCTTCAGCTGATTGCCGCCGCCAAGCTGCATGATCGACTGAACCGACCCCTTGCCGAAGCTGGTGGTGCCCATCAGGATCGCGCGCTTGTGGTCCTGCAGCGCCCCGGCCACGATTTCCGATGCACTGGCTGATCCGCCGTTGATCAGAACGATGATCGGCAGCCCGGATGCCAGGTCGCCCGGCTTGGCGTTGTAGCGTTCGATCGCTGACACATCCCGCGCCCGGGTGGATACGATCTCACCCCGATCCAGAAACGCGTCGGACACGGCGATGGCCTGATCCAGCAGACCGCCGGGATTGTTGCGCAGATCCAGGATGATACCGGCAATGTCGCCGCCGATCTCTTCCTTCAGCTTCTTCATGGACTTGCGCAGGCCGGATTCGGTCTGTTCGGTGAAGCTGGTAATGCGGACATAGGCCACGTTGCCTTCGGCACGGGCCCGGACCGACTGCACCTTGATCACGGCACGGGTGATTGTGATGTCGAACGCGTCCGGCACACCGGCGCGGCTGACCGTCAGCACGATGTCGGTGCCGACCGCGCCACGCATTTCCTTGACCGCTTCCGTCAGGGTCAGGCCCTGGACGGATGTGCCGTCGATGTGGGTCACCAGATCATTGGGCTGAACGCCGGCGCGCGCGGCGGGCGTGTCATCGATGGGGGTCACGACCTTGACGTAACCGTTCTCCATCGTGACTTCGATTCCCAGGCCACCGAATTCACCGCGGATGCTGACCTGCATCTGTTTCACGCGCTCCGGGGGCAGGAAAGCGGAATGCGGATCCAGGGATTGCAGCATGCCGTTGACGGCTGCCTCGATCAGCTTTTCCTCATCCACCGGTTCGACATAGCTCGAACGGATCTTGGCAATTGCGTCGCCAAGAACTGTCAACAGATCGTAGGTCGCGTTCTGCTGCGCCTGCGCAGCCGTGGACATCAGCCCGATCGGGGCCGCCATCAGCGTGGACACCAGTGCCACGCGCATCATCCGCTTGATCATCAGCCGCTGCTCTTTCCCTTGCTCGGCGCCATCCATGGCAACGGGTCAACAGGTGAGCCGTTACGACGCAGTTCCAGATAAAGTTCGGGTCGTTTTCCGTCTGTCGTCCGCGTCATGCTGCCGACCGGTTCTCCAGCCAGCACCCATTGCCCTACTGTCACATCGCTCTGCGCCAGACCGGCAATCAACAGATGATACCCGTCGCCCAGATCGATGATCAATAGCCGCCCATAGGACCGGAATGGCCCTGCGAAACTTACCGTACCATCATGCGGCGCGGTCACCAAAGCACTGGAACGTGTCGAAAGTGTTAGCCCCTGTGCCTCATGCGGTGCGCCGGGGCGGTGATCTCCGAACCGGTGGCTGATTCGTCCCTCCGCCGGCATCGGCAGTTGTCCTTTCAGGGACGTGACGCTGGTGCGCCGTGCAGGCCGGTCCGGAATCCTGGCAAGCGTCGTCACCGGGGCCAGTTGGTCCATCAGGCTGTTCAGGTCACGCGCCCGCGCCGCCAGCCGCGCCAGACGGGTGCTCTCGATATCACGGGCGATACTCAGGGCGTCCAGTTGCTCGCGCCTGTCACGCAACAGCAGTTCCAGCTTGTCGCGCTCGGCTGCCAGGGTAGCGATGGTTTCGTTCGCCGAGCGACGGGCGGCCAGCTTGCGCTTTCGCAGATCGTCCAGTTCCATCAGGTCGCTGCGCAATCGGGCGACGCGTCCCTGCAGGACCGGCGTGACCCCGGCGAGTGCCGAAGCCGTCATGGCGTTCTCGGCGATCTGGCCGGGTTGCGCGACCGCGGCCAGTGGCGGCATGCGCGCCACCCCCAGCAGCGCGGACAGGGTACTGGCAAGTGCCTCACGACGGGCCGTCAGATCGATGGTCTTGCGGCGAATGTCGCGATCCAGTTCAGCAACCGTGTCTTCCGCCGTATCGATCTGGCGCTCAGCCAGGCGGACGGCATCGGCAGCGGCTGCCAACTGACGTGAAAGCGCTTCGTTCTCCGAAGCGAACCGGGCTGCGTCGTCGCTCAGGGATTTCAGACGGGTCCTGGTGGCAGCCTGAGTCTCCTCCAACTGCTTCAGCTCGGCATCCGGGTCACGATCCTGCGCCAGGGCAGGTGCTGTCGTGGCCAGCACGAAACTGACCGAGATCAGGCCGCAGCAGCGGAAGAAACGTGCCTCAACTGGCCACACGGCGATCCGCATCCGCAACCCTGCCAGGGGTCAGCAGGCAGCTGCCGGTCATTGCCGCAGGCTGCGCCAGCCCCATCAGGCGCAGCACCGTCGGGGCGAGATCAGCCAGGCGACCGGGCTGCAGCACCATGTCTGCAGGGCCATTGACCATGGTCAGGGGCACCGGATTTGTCGTGTGCGCCGTATGGGGCTGTCCGGTTTCCGGGTCCCGCATCATCTCCAGGTTGCCATGATCTGCGGTGATCAGCAGGGTTCCGTCAGCTTCAAGGATGGCCTCGGACAAGGCGCCCAGGCAGCCATCAATGGTTTCGACAGCCGTGATCGCGGCGGCAAGGTCACCCGTGTGGCCGACCATGTCAGGGTTGGCGAAATTGACGATGATCAGGTCAGTCTGCCGGTCCCTGATGCGTTTCACCAGATGACCCGTGACTTCCGCCGCCGACATCTCGGGCTGCAGGTCATAGGTGGCGACATCGGGGGAGGGGATCAGAATCCGGTCTTCTCCTTCGTATTGCTGTTCCTGCCCGCCATTCAGGAAGAACGTCACATGGGCGTATTTCTCGGTTTCGGAGATCCGCAGCTGGGTCTTGCCTGCACGCGACACGACCTCGCCCAGGGTGTCGGGCAGGTCCTCGGACGGAAACAGGGTTTCGAGGAACGGGTTCAGCGCCTGAGAATATTCGGTCAGGCCGATGGCCGCGCCGAATGTCAGCCTGCGACTGCGGACATAGCCGTCGAAATGCGGGTCCAGCAGTGCGGTCAGGATCTCCCGCGCCCGGTCGGCGCGGAAATTGGCCATCAGCAGTCCGTCACCATCCGCCATGCCATCGAATGCGGCCAGGCGTCGGGGTTTCACGAATTCATCAGTCTCATCCGCCGCATAGGCATCTTCCAGAGCGGACTGCCAGTCAGGGAAAGGCGTCGCCACACCATTCACCAGCGCGTTGCAGGCCAGTTCGATGCGATCCCAGCGCTTGTCGCGGTCCATGGCCCAATAGCGCCCGATCAGGGTTGCCAGCGCCGCACCATGGGGCAGGGCACGGTCCACCGCATCCAGATAATCGCCTGCGCTTTTCGGCGGCGTGTCGCGACCATCCAGAATGGCATGCACCAGCACACTTGCGCCGCCATCGACCAGGGTCTGGGCCAGGGCCACGATGTGATCCTGATGGGCATGCACCCCGCCGGGGGAAAGCAGGCCGATGATGTGCACCGTCGGGCATCTTTCAGCCATCGCTTTCAGGCGCGGATCGGCGCGCAGGCTGCCGTCCTGGATCGCCGCATCGATCCGCGGCAGATCCTGCATCACCACCCGGCCAGCGCCGATGTTCATGTGGCCGACTTCCGAATTGCCCATCTGGCCGTCCGGCAGGCCGACCGCCAGTCCCGATGTCTCGATCATCGTCTGCGGGCAGGTACGGCTGAGCCTGCGCCAGTTGGGGGCATCGGCCAGCGCGATGGCGTTATCCGCAGGATCATCGCGATGTCCCCATCCATCGAGGATGCAGAGGACGACGGGACCCTGGGTGGTGTGATCTCTGTTCTGATCTGTGCTCATGCTCTGTTTCTAGCTGATCCGGGGGCAGAGGTTTAGGGGAATTGTTGACGGATGGACGCCGCAGTGCATCCGCCGTCAGTCGCGATGATAGGGATGGCCGGAAAGGATCGTCTGGGCGCGGTACAACTGCTCGGCCAGCATGGCCCGCACCATCAGATGTGGCCAGGTCAGGCGTCCGAGACTGATTGTCAGGTCTGCCGCTGCCCGGCTTGTGTCGTCCAGCCCGTCCGCGCCGCCGATCAGAATGACGATGTCGCGTCGGCCATCGTCTGCGAACCCCTGCAGGCCTGTCGCGAAACCACGGCTGTCCAGCAACTTGCCCCGTTCATCCAGGGCGATGATGGCTTGCGCGGATGCCGCACGGTCGCGCAGCAACGCGTTTTCCTTCGCGTTGCGTTCCGCGTCGGATGCGCCCTTGCGGACCTCCAGTTCCTGCAGATCCAGCGGCCAGCCAAGGCGGCGGCTGTAGGTGTCGAACAGGTCCCGTTCCGGGCCGCGCCCGAAACGTCCGATACTGAGCAGCGTGATACGAAGCATGGACGGTCAGGTTGCCGCCTGCTCTCCGTTCGCACCAAGATCCACCGACCACATCTTCTCGAGATTGTAGAAATCGCGGACTTCGGGGCGGAAGACATGAACGATGATGTCGCCCGCATCCACCAGCACCCAGTCGCAGGTCTGCAAGCCCTCGATCTTGGGGCGGCCATGACCTGACGCCTTCAGCTTTTCCACGATGTGTTCGGCAATTGCGGCGACGTGACGGGATGACCTGCCGGATGCAACCAGCATGTAATCCGCAATTTCCGTCTTGCCCTTCAGATCAATCCGCACGATCTGTTCGGCCTTGTCGTCATCCAGTGACGCTTCAATCAGATCCAGCAAGGTGTTGTCCGGTCCCTCTGTGCCATAGGTAAAATCCATTCTGCTGATTCGCGGGCCTTATGCCAGCCCAGTATCATTCGGTGTTGTGTCATTCGTCGTCGTCTCGTCTTTCATCGTGCCGTTTCGGATGGCCGTCGCCGACAAGGCATGCCGGCGCATCCGGATGTACGTCAGCGCAGGTGGGCATTGCCGCCAGAGGTCGCGCGCCTGATGCTGCCGTATCAGCGCATGGCGGAACCGGGTCGCCGCCTGCCCCGACATGATGCGGCTGGAATGGGGCGCGCGATCAAACACGGCAACCGGAATCTGTTGCACCAGATCTTCCCAGCGGACCCAGCGCGGCAGTTGTGCCAGGTTGTCGGCACCCATCAGCCAGACAAAGCGGTCAGCGGGAAACCGTCTTTGCAAGGCCACCACCGTGTCGCGGGTATAGCGGGTCCCAAGGCGTCGTTCGATATCGGTAACCCGGATGCGGGGATGACGGGCGACGCGCCTTGCCTGCTTCAGGCGCACGTCCAGTGCCGCCATTCCGTCCGCTGTCTTCAGCGGATTCTGCGGCGATACCAGCCACCAGACCTCATCCAGGTCCAGGCGCTGCAGCGCCATCAGACTGATGTGGCGATGTCCGGAATGGGCCGGATTGAAAGAGCCGCCAAGCAGGCCGATTCGCCGACCGCGCAGGTGTTTCATGATGTCATGGGCGGGCCTGACCGGAGCCGCGAACCATGTACTTGAAGCTGCAGAGCTGTTCGACCCCCACGGGACCGCGTGCGTGCATCTTGCCGGTGGCGATGCCGATCTCCGCGCCCATCCCGAACTCGCCGCCATCGGCATATTGCGTGGAGGCGTTGTGCATCACGATGGCCGAATTCACCTGCGTCAGGAACTGCTCCGCTGCAGCGTCATCTTCCGTGATGATGCTGTCGGTATGTTCGGAACCATGTGCCCGGATGTGGGCAATTGCCTGGTCGATGCCGTCCACCAGCCGCGCGGAGATGGTGGGGCCGAGCCATTCGGTATCCCAGTCAGCGTCGTCCGCGCCCTGAACACGAGGGTCGAGGGCCACCGTCTCTGCGTCACCCTTCACCGCACAACCGGCGTCGAAAAGGTCCTGCAGGATCGGTTTCATCAGCCTATCGGCCATTGCACGGTCCACCAGCAACGTCTCTGCGGAACCGCAGATGGACGTGCGGCGCATCTTGGCATTGACCGTGATCCGGCGCGCCATGTCCAGGTCTGCAGCAGCATGCACATAGACCGTGCAGCGCCCTTCCAGATGGGCAAAGACCGGCATCCGTGCCTCTTCCTGCACCCGGGCGATCAGGGACTTGCCGCCACGCGGGACAATCACGTCGATCAGGCCTGCGCTGCGCAACATCAGGCCCACGGCTTCACGGTCCGTGGTCGGAATCAGCTGGATGGATGCTTCCGGCAGACTGGCCGCCCGCAATCCGGTGACCATGGCGACATGCAGGGCACGGTTGGTGTTGATCGCTTCGCGCCCGCCGCGCAGGATCACCGCGTTGCCCGCCTTCAGGCAAAGCCCGCCAGCGTCGCAGGTCACGTTGGGGCGGCTCTCGTAGATGACGCCCACGACACCCAGCGGCGTGCGCACGCGCTGGATGTTCAGGCCATTCGGGCGGGTCCATTCGGCAATGGTGCTGCCAACCGGATCGTCCAGGTCGGCAATGTCCTCAAGACCCCTGGCCACCGCATCAAGGCGATCAGGGTCCAGCCTTGCACGGTCAATCTGCGGCGCGGCAAGGCCCGCGGCCTCTGCCGTTGCGATGTCCTGGGCATTGGCGGCGAGGATCTGCGTTGCATCCGCGCGGATCGCGGCAGCGGCAGCGCGGAGCGCGGTGTTCTTCGCATCGGCGGAGGCGGTGGCCAGTTGCCGGGAGGCGTCACGCGCGGCCAGGCCCATCTGTCCGATCAGTGCCGGAAGGTCACGCGTGCCACCGAATTCGGCTTCAACGACAGTCATGATGCACCCTCCTTCTCTGTGGTCAGCGTCGCGGCGCTGCTTTCGGATGATGGCGATGTTTCCAGCACCAGATCATCGCGATGGATCATCTCATCGCGCCCACGGTAGCCGAGCAGGTTCTCGATATCACGGCTGTTGTGTCCGGCGATGCGGCGCGCGTTCTCCGCAGAATAGGCTGAAAGCCCGCGCCCCAGAACAGTACCATCCATGGCGCGTACCCAGACAGCGTCGCCCCGGTCGAAGTTGCCCTCGACGTCCTTCACACCTGCAGGCAGCAGACTGCGGCCCCGTCTGAGTGCCTGCGCCGCGCCTGCATCGACCAGCACGGTGCCGGCAGGTTTCAGCGCACTGGCAATCCATTGCTTGCGGGCAGTACGCGGCGTCGCGGCGGCCCTGAACCATGTGCCGTCGCCGCCCTCCGCCAATTGACGCAGCGGGTTCAGCTTACGCCCGTCGCAGATGGCCATGTTGCACCCCGCAGCCATCGCGATCTCGGCGGCCTGCAGCTTTGTCAGCATGCCCCCGACCCCGAGGCCACTGCGGCTTTCACCGGCCAGCGCCATGATGCTGTCGTCGAGAGCGTGGACCTCCCGGATCAGGGTCGCGTCCTGGTCCACGGACGGGTCGGCGGTGAACAGACCGGCCACGTCGGAGAACAGGACGAGGCAATCGGCGGAGATCATCTGCGCCACCCGTGCGGCCAGCCGGTCGTTGTCGCCATAACGGATCTCGCGCGTGGCCACAGTATCGTTCTCGTTGATCACCGGCACCGCACCCATGTGAAACAGGGTGTCGAGTGTGGACCGGGCATTGAGATACTGCCGCCGGTTCTCCGTCGCGCCAAAGGTCACGAGGATCTGGCCACAGGTGATGTCGTGCGCTTCCAGCACTTCCTGCCAGGCCCGGGCCAGCTGGACCTGTCCGATCGCGGCGGCGGCCTGGCTTTCCTCCAGCTTGGGCCGCGTGCGGCGCAGACCAAGCTGGCCACGTCCCAGCGAGATCGCGCCGGAGGATACGATGGCAACGTCCTGTCCGCGCCCGCGCGCAGCCGCGATATCCGACGCCAGCGCGCGCAGCCAGTCGTCACGCACCTTGCCCGTTGCCGGATCGATGAGCAGGGATGAGCCGATCTTGATGACCAGACGACGCGCGTCGGTCAGGGGATTTCCGGTGGTTACGGTTGCCACGGCTGAACCTCCGTCGGTTGCGGAGCCTCCGCCTTCTTGTGCTTGTCGATGGCGCGCCGCAAGCCGCGCAATGCATCCTCGATACCCTGTCCGGCAACCCCGGACAGCAACAGCGGTTCGTGCCCTGTTGCGGCGGCAAGCTCGGCGCTGCGTTCCGCAATCAGTTCGTCGTTCAGGGAATCGCACTTGTTCAGGGCCACGATCTCGATCTTGTCGATCAACCCGCCACCATAGGCTTCCAGCTCACCGCGAACGGTATGATAGGCCTCCGCCACATCTTCCTGCGTGCCATCGACCAGATGCAGCAGAACCCGGCACCGTTCCACATGGCCAAGGAACCGCGTCCCCAGGCCGACGCCTTCGTGCGCGCCTTCGATGAGGCCCGGAATATCAGCAATGACGAAGCTGGTGTCGTCGGAGATCACCACGCCCAGATTGGGGTGCAGGGTCGTGAACGGATAGTCCGCGATCTTCGGCGTCGCCTTGCTGACGGCGGCCAGGAACGTGGATTTGCCAGCATTCGGCAACCCGACCAGTCCGGCGTCGGCGATCAGCTTCAGCCGCAGTACAACCGCGGATTCAGCGCCGGGGCGACCGGTATCCGCACGGCGCGGCGCGCGATTTGTCGATGACTTGTAGTGGGCATTGCCGAACCCGCCGTCGCCACCATGCAGCAGCACGATGCGCTGATCGACTTCCGTCAGATCGGCGAGCAGGACATCGCCTTCCTCGTCGAAGACCTGCGTGCCGACGGGTACCTTCAGGATGGCATGCTGGCCATCGGCACCCGTGCGGTTGCTGCCTTCTCCGGGGCGACCGTTCTGCGCCTTGAAATGCTGCTGGAAGCGAAAGTCGATGAGCGTGTTGAGTCCATCGACAGCAATGACGATGACGTCACCACCACGGCCACCGTCGCCGCCGTTCGGTCCGCCATATTCGATGAACTTCTCACGCCGGAACGAAAGACAGCCGGGGCCGCCGTTGCCGGACTTGATGAAGACTCGCGCCTGATCCTGGAATTTCATGTGCCGCTCCGCCTGACTGGGAACGGTCCGGCGGGCGCTTGTGTCACCCGCCTGTGCATGGGGCGGGCCTTACTCGGCAGCTTCCGCCGGGAGCACCACGTTGATGGTGTTCCGCCGTCCGCCGGAGATGAAGAGAACCTCACCCTCCGCCTTCGCGAACAGGGTGTGGTCCTTGCCCATGCCGACGTTCTCACCCGGATACCACTTGGTGCCGCGCTGACGCAGCAGGATGTTGCCGGGGATCACATGTTCCCCGCCATACTTCTTCACACCAAGACGACGACCTGCTGAGTCGCGACCGTTGCGGGATGAACCGCCTGCTTTCTTATGTGCCATACCGGAAGTCTCCGCTGCTGCGCTAAATCATGCCGGGCCAGGACATGGCCCGGGGGCCTCAGCCCGCTTCGATACCCGTCACACGAACCACTGTCAGATACTGACGATGGCCGTTGCGGCGGCGATAGTTGTGCCGACGCTTCTTCTTGAAGATGATGATCTTGTCGCCGCGGGTCTGATCCACGACTTCCGCCTTGACCGACGCGCCATCGATGATCGGCGCACCGATCTTCATGTCTGCGCCATCGCCAACCGCGAGGACTTCATCGAAGGAAATGGCATCGCCGGGTGCGCCGTCGAGCTTTTCGAGCTCCAGCACATCGCCTTCGGCAACGCGATACTGTTTTCCGCCGGTCTTGATGACTGCGTGCATGACTTTGTATCCGGTCTTCTCAAGCGTGACACCGGCCTGAGGATCCATCAGGGATCAGAACCGGCAAACGAAAATTCGACACGTCCTTTCAGCCCGGAGGACTCCCCAGGACGCGAGCGGCGCTTATTAGACCCCAGTCCCGGCGGTGTCAACCGCTGCAGCAAGATCCTGATGCAATGCGGCACTGAATTCCGCATCCGGTGGCGTGCTCTTGCCATCACGCACATGGACCAGTACGGAGCGCGCGGTGGCGATGCAGGTCTGTTCCACGAAAAGCCCGCTCTCCACCGTCCAGGACGTCCGCCCGACACGCGTGGTTCGCGTACCGGTGATGACGGTCGCCGGAAAGTGAAGTTCGCTGATGTAGTCGACCTCCAGCCGTGCCACCACCCAGTACCTGATGGCGTTCGATCCCGGCTGCAGCTCATCGATCAGGCCGACGCGCCCGGCCTCCACGAACTGCGGCAGCACCGTATTGTTGACATGGCCCAGCCTGTCGGTGTCGCAGAACCGCACCACGCTGGTCACCAGATGCGGGTAGGTCGCCAGACTGCGCATGCGGCTTCGTTCTGTCTCGTTCGTCGTGTCGGTCATGTTCGGACAGTTCCCTTTCGAGCGGAACCGGGTATGGGCGGGATCGCCCGCGCATCGTGCAGGACGTAGGCCGGGACAGCTTCATTGTCGCCGCGAATGTTCACGTCCTGAACAGGAAAGCCATCCATGTCCATCCCCGCAGCCACTGCCACGGCTTCGGAGAATATGATCTGGCTCTGGTGGTCCTTGTTGGCGTCTTCCAGGCGGCTGGCCACATTGACCGGCGCGCCGATGGCGGTCACCGACATGACGTTGCGGTAACCCATTTCGCCGACCACGACATCGCCGATCTCGATCCCGATCCCGATTCTCAACGGCTGCCCGAGTTCCGCACGCAGCGCATCATTCATTTCGTTCAGGGCAACCGACATGGCTCTGGCGGCCGCAAGTGCCTTGCGCGCTCCCGCCTCCGGCGTTTCGCCGATGCCGAACAGCGCCATGACACCGTCCCCGATGAACTTGTCCAGCTTGCCGCCATTGCGCTCGACCGCTTCGCCCATGTAGCGGAAATACTGATTGATCAGGAACACGACGTCATAGGGCAGTTTCTGCTGCGAGAACTGGGTGAAGCCCCGGATGTCGGCAAACAGGATCGCGATGCATTCCTCAGCGCCACGCGCCGACCCCGCCGTGTTGCTGTAGGCGGCATGGGAGGTCGCTGGTGCAGGCAGCAGCGGATAGACCCGCAGATCGCCGGTCGGTCGCACCTGGCAGGCGAGCCGGACGCCTGGTGCGGCACCAAGGCGACGCAGCACCCGTGCCTCGATCTCCTCCGGCTCCGGGCAGTTATCCAGCCCCTCCAGCACCTTCACGCGGCAGGTGGAACAGCGCCCGCGGCCACCACAGATGCTGGCGTGGGATACCCCGGCACGACGGCTGGTCTCGAGGATGGTCAGACCGGGCAGGACCGCGGCCTTCTGTCCGCCAGGGTACTGGATCACGATCCGCTTGCGCTGGCGTTCGATCAGCAAATGGATACCGCGGGCCAGCCCGACAACGCTGATCGTGATGATCATGCCCATCCAGGCCGTGTCACGTGCTGCATAGAGCCAGGCAGAAGCCTCGCCCGGCAATTGCGTGCGCAACAGATAGGCGCTGCGCCAGACCGGGTCATCCAGCAGGACCACGACCTCCTGACCGCCATTGACGAAACCGATGAGGGACAGGATCACGGTCAGGAGCGCGGCGGTATAGAGGCCGGGAATGCAGGGCCGGTACCATTGCTTCAGCCGCAGCCACCGATGGATGCCGGTGCAGCCGTGGGCCCATGACAGGATGACGACGACCGCCTGCTGCAGGCCACCCAGTGGGTCCAGATGCCAGAGCGCAACCAGCACCCAGGCATAGGTGTCATCCAGGCCATAGATATCGTGCAGGCCTCGGTTGGCCAGTACATGCACCACCAGCAGCGGTGGCAGGGCGAAGCCGGTGACCAGCTGAATGACCTCGGCCAGCGAGATACCGCGCCAGATGCGTCGGCGATAGACCGCGAACAGGGCAAGCGCCATGTGGACGACGGTTGCGGCGATCAGCACCACCGTCATCAGGGGGGCTCGCCAGACCAGTATGAAGATTTCCCGCCCCGCCTCCATCGCGGGCAGGGAGATGATGCCGAGCGCATGATTGAGCAGGTGCGTTGCCACGAATGCGAACAGGATCAGCCCGGATATCAGTCTGGCCCTGTTGACGTAGTGCATGCTCTCTCCGGTGGCCTGTCGCCTGAACGCCCGACGCCCGGATCAGATTCCGGCGATCAGTTGCTTCAGATCAGCCTCCGGGCGGGCACCATAATGGCTGATGATTTCCGCCGCCGCCACGGCCCCGATGCGCCCCGCATCCGACAGGCTGCGCCCGCTGGTGATGCCCGCCAGGAATCCGGCGGCGAACAGGTCGCCCGCGCCGGTCGTGTCGACAAGCTGCTTCGGCTTGGTCGCCGGGACTTCGTGCACCCCGTCAGGGGCGACGATGACGCATCCCTTCTCGCTGCGCGTCAGCACGGCCAGGTGCACTTTCCCCCGGACGGCATCGAGCGCGGCATCAAAGCTGTCGGTTTCGTAAAGCGCCATGATCTCCGCCTCATTGGCGAAGACGATGTCCAGGGGGCCTTCAACCAGGTCGCGGAACTCGTCGCGATGGCGGTCGACGCAGAAACTGTCGGAAAGGCTCATCGCCACCTGGCGGTCGGCGTCGCGGGCAATGGCCGTCGTGCGGCGCATCGCTTCCTTCGCCAGCGGCTGATCCCAGAGATAGCCTTCGAGGTAGGTGATCGCCGCACTGGCCACCAGGTCCGCATCAATGTCATCAGGTCCGATCTCGGCGCTGGCCCCCAGGAATGTGTTCATGGTGCGCTGCGCATCGGAGGTGACGAGGATCAGGCAACGCGCTGTGGCCGGTCCCGGTTTCGCCTGGGGTGGTGCGTAGGTGACGCCAGCGGCACGGATGTCGTGTGCGAAGACCTCGCCCAGCTGGTCATCCTGGACCCGGCCGATGAAGGCCGCACGGCCACCCAGTGCTGCAACACCGACAGCCGTGTTGGCCGCCGACCCACCGGAGTGTTCGACCCCGGGTCCCATGGCGTCATAGAGGCTGGTTGCCTGATCCTGATCGATCAGCTGCATCCCGCCCTTGGCGAGATTGCGTGAGGCGAGAAATGCGTCATCCGCATCGGTCAGGACATCCACGATGGCATTGCCAAGGGCCACTACGTCCAGGGTCGGTTCGGTCATCCTGCCGCGCTCCGTATGTTTCGAATCAAGCTGTACTCGGGGCCGGTTTACACCGTTCAATGGCTGACGCAAACTCACCGAATCATGACCGAGTACCATCGCTGGACCGCGACAGAAGCCGTCAATCGCCTGCGGACGGGCGATGTGACCCCCCTTGAGCTGATCGACGCTGCGGCGGAACGCATCGCGGTGGTGGAGCCTGCGGTGAACGCGTTGCCGACCCTTTGCCTCGATCGCGCGCGGGACCGCGCGCGCAATCTGCAGCGTCCCGCCACCGCCGATGCCGGACACCTTTACGGCCTGCCGATCGCCATCAAGGATCTGACCAATGTGGCCGGTGTGCGGACCACATTCGGGTCAAGTCTCTTCGCCGATCATGTCTCCGATGCCAGCGATCTGATGGTGGAACGGCTGGAGCGTCGGGGCGCGTCGGTCGTCGCCAAGTCGAACACACCGGAATTCGGTGCCGGAGCCCAGACCTTCAACGACGTCTTTGGCGTCACGCGCAACCCCTGGAACACGGAACTGACACCCGGCGGGTCATCGGGTGGCTCCGCCGTTGCAGTGGCGACGGGGGAGGTCTGGCTGGCGCAGGGCAGTGATCTTGGCGGTTCGCTTCGCATTCCGGCGGCATTCGCCGGATGTGTCGGTCTGCGCCCCAGTCCCGGGCGGGTGCCCCATGGCCCATCGAAGCTGCCGTTCATGGTCAATTCGGTCGAAGGACCCATGGCGCGAACGGTGCAGGATATCGCCCTTTTCCTCGATGCGATGTGCGGCATGCATGACGAAGACCCCATTTCCCTGCCTGCGCCGGTCCGGAGCTTTCAGCATGCCGTGGCGCAGGGGCGGCCACCAAAGAAGATCGCGTTTTCCATGGATCTGGGGATCACGCCCATTCACCGGGACGTGCGTGCCGGCACCGAGGCGGCCCTGAAATGCTTTGCGGACATGGGCACGGAAGTTGTTCCGCTGGATATGGAATTTGGCGATGCAGAGCCCATCTTCCAGGTGTTGCGCGCGGCCCAGTTCGCGGCGGCACATGGTGAAACGCTGGCCCTGCACCGCGAGAAGCTGAAACCGGAGGTGGTCTGGAACATTGAGAAGGGCATGGCATTGACGGCGGATGACATCGGTCGTGCGGAGCGGGCACGCGCGGATATCTACCACCGGTTCGTGCGCCAGTTCGATGACGTGGATCTGGTGGTGACGCCGACCGTGAACACACCGCCGTTTCATGCCGATACGCGATATCTGGAGGAACTGGATGGGCAGCCATTCGAGAGTTACATCAGCTGGCTGGCCATGACGTTTGCCCTGACGCTGACCACCTGTCCGGCAATATCCGTGCCCGGCGGCTTTACCCCGGATGGGTTGCCGCTGGGTCTGCAACTGGTGTCGCGTCCGCGGGATGAGGCATCTCTGCTTGGTATGGCACGGCACTTCGAGAACGCGGCCGGTCTGCGCGACCGCCTGCCCGTTGACCCCGTAGTGAGGCACTGATGATCGGAACCATCATTTCCGGCGCCCTGAAAGGCTTCAGCCAGATTCTATCTGACCCGAAGCTGCGCCGTATCTTCTGGCGCACCCTTGCCCTCGCTGCCGTGGCCTATCTCATCGCCGGGGGCGTGGCCTGGTTCGTCATCGACTATTTCCTGACCTTTGATGTCTCCTGGTTGCCGGACAGCATCGTTGGCTGGGTACGCGGCTTGCTGGAGGCAAGTGTGCTGCTCGGTGTGATCGGCTTGATGTGGGCAATCTTCCCCGCAGTCTTCACGGGCCTTTCATCGATCTTTCTGGATGAAGCAGCGGCGGCGGTGGAAGTCAGGCATTATCCGCAGCACAAGCCCGGCGTCGAACCGGCGTTCTGGCCATCCATGCGGCGTACCCTGCAGTTCACTCTGCTGGTCGTGATCATCAACATCCTGCTGCTGCCGCTGTATCTGCTGGGTCTGTTCATCCCGCCGCTGAATCTGCTGCTCTACTACGGCGTGAACGGATATTTTCTGGGTCGCGAGTATTTCGAACTCGTCGGATATCGCCATCTTGACGAGGGCACGGTCTTCACGGCCCGCCGCCGCAACAGCACGGTTGCGCACCTGGCGGGGGCTGCAATCGCATTGGCGCTCACAATTCCGATTCTCAACCTGTTCGTGCCTGTAGCGGCTGCTGCAATGATGGTGCATGTTTACAAGGAACTTGATCGACGTGGCCGAATCGTCGGCCCGATGACAGGCATGCCAAAGGTCTGATGACGGAGAGTAGCGTGTTCAGAAACCGGAACGAGACCTCGGGTGATGGGGGCGACAATGGCACCGACAAGGGATTGCCGAGACGCGAGGATGCAGGTGGTGGATTCCGTGCCGACCACCGCACCGGTGCCGCCCGGCCCGTACCCAGTTCCTTCACGGCGCTTAATCAGGAGCATGACAAGGTGAACGCTGAACCCAAGACGCTGATCGTCGGGCGGGAAATCCGCATGAAGGGGGAGATCGGGAACTGCGAGCATGTGCTGATCCATGGCTTTGCGGAGGCCGCGCTTTCCGATTGTCGTGCCTTTGAAGTCTCGCAGAGCGGCACGCTGAACGGCAGTGCCGAGGTGCAGTCTGCAGATGTCAGTGGCCGCTTCGATGGCACCCTGAAGGTGCGTGGTCGGCTGATCATCCGGGCCGGCGGTCGGGTGAGTGGTGACATTGCATACGCCGAGATCGAGATCGAACCCGGTGGGCGCCTTGATGGTCAGATCCAGTCCATCGAGCCGCAGCTGGTCACGAACAAGCGCGCAATCGGTTGATTCCACAGGTGAGTTCGCGATGATCCGTTACCTCGCACCCGTCCTGATTCCCTTCGTTCTGGCCGCCTGTGCCGGGATGGGCAGTGACGCAACAGCGCCCGGTGGTGCAGGCCAGACTGCCACGGTTGATGCTGGCCCGGGTGACCGGCGCACGGAGCGGTCGGTTGCTGCGGCGGGATCGTTCGTGCCAGATCGTCATGCGGAGGAGTTCATCGGCAGCAGCCGACGTGATCTGGTGGCCTGGCTGGGGCAGCCGGACCTTGAACTGCGCGAAGGTGAGCGCAGTCTGCTGCAGTTCCGTCAGGGCAGATGCGTCGTGCTTGTGATGGTCGAGGCTGGGGATGGTGTCGCTGCGGTGGAGATGTCCGGTATCGACGGGGGAACTGACACGCGCTGTGCAGATTCGACCCTGCCAAAGGTGATGACGCAGTAGCAAATCCACATATGCCTTATTTTTAGGCGCGACCCCTGTGATCAAAATTTATTTGCACAATATTTAGTCATCATCAGCTGTTTCGGCGTGGTGCCACTATGCCATCACTGGCGTAACTATCTGAAATCATGAAAAAATAAAATAAATCCTGATTCCGGCATGCGCCTTGAAACCGCTGCTGGCGAGGGGTGTCCGTTGGCATCCATAACTTATCCAGAAGAGGTTGGCGCATGAAACTCGTCATGGCTGTCATCAAGCCATTCAAGCTCGACGAGGTCCGGGAGGCATTGACGTCGCTCGGGATCGACGGGCTCACCGCGACTGAGGTCAAGGGTTACGGTCGGCAGAAGGGGCACACGGAAATCTACCGTGGTGCCGAATATGCCGTGAGCTTCCTTCCCAAGGTGAAGATCGAAGTCGTCATCAATTCCGACATGGCAGAACGCGCCGTCGAGGCGATCAGGCAGGCTGCAGGAACCGGCCAGATCGGCGACGGCAAGATCTTTGTCATCGATGTCGAGAATGCAATGCGGATTCGCACGGGTGAAACCGATGCGGATGCGCTGTGAGCAAGGGGAACATTAGAGTATGAATTCCGGAAAACGAGCCCTGCTGGCCGGTATCGGTGCGGCATTGCCGCTCGGCCTGCTGGCATCGCCGGCACTCGCTGAAGTCAGCAGCGAGTCGGCCTATATCTTCAACACCTTGTCGTTTCTCATCTGCGGCTTCCTCGTCATGTTCATGGCGGCGGGCTTTGCGATGCTGGAAAGCGGCATGGTCCGTTCCAAGAATGTCGCCACGATCTGCGTGAAGAACATCGCCCTGTTCTCCATCGCGGGCCTGATGTTCTGGTTGATCGGTTATGACCTGATGTACGGCATTGACGAAGGTGGCTACATCGGCACCTTCTCGCTGTTCTGGGCTGCCGACGATGCTGCCGCGCTGGCCGCGACCGCTGATTTCAGCGGCGGCTATTCCGCGTCATCTGACTGGTTCTTCCAGATGGTGTTCGTCGCCACCGCCGCGTCCATCGTGTCCGGCACGGTCGCCGAGCGCGTGAAGCTCTGGCCGTTCCTGATCTTCGTGGCCGTACTGACCGCTGTCATCTACCCGATCCAGGGTTCCTGGGAATGGGGTGCGGGCTGGCTCGACGCCGAGTTCGGCTTCTCCGACTTCGCCGGTTCCACGCTGGTGCATTCGACCGGTGGCTGGGCGGCCCTGATGGGTGCGCTGATCATCGGTGCACGCAAGGGCAAGTATGGCCCCGACGGTCGGGTCAACCCGATGCCGGGTTCGTCCATGCCGCTGGCGACGCTGGGTGTGTTCATCCTGTGGCTCGGCTGGTTCGGCTTCAATGGTGGCTCGCAGCTGGCTCTCGGCTCTGCCGCGGACGCCATCGCGATCTCCAACATCTTCGTCAACACGAACGTGGCTGCTGCCGGTGGTGTTGTCGCTGCGATGATCGCAAGCCAGATCATGTACAAGAAGGTTGACCTGACGATGGCCCTGAATGGTGCGATCGGTGGCCTGGTGTCGATCACTGCGGAGCCTCTGGCCCCCGGTATTGGCGCCGCCATCCTGATCGGTGCCGTTGGTGGTGTCCTGGTCGTGGTCGCTGTCCCGCTGCTCGACAAGCTGAAGATCGACGATGTCGTGGGTGCAATCCCCGCCCATCTGGTCTGCGGCATCTGGGGCACGCTGGCGGTTCCGATCACCAACTCTGACGCCAGCTTTGGCGGCCAGATCGTCGGTATCGTGGCCATTGGCCTCTTCGTCTCCATCGCAAGCGCCATCGTCTGGATGATCCTGAAGGTCACCGTGGGCGTGCGTGCTTCGGAAGAAGACGAGGAACTGGGGCTCGACCGTTCCGAGCTCGGCATGGAGGCCTATCCCGAGTTTGGTCGCGGTTCCCAGATTGGCTGAACCGTAACCAACCTTGAAGACCCGCCCCTTCCTCCTCCCTCTTGGAAGGTGCGGAAGACTAGGAGCCCGGCAGCTTTGGCTGCCGGGCTTATTTTTTGCGCAGATGCTGATTATGACGTCATGGGTCTGGCTAAAATTTAAGCATATCTAGGTGCCGAAGATTACCCCAGTCGTAAGATGTTGAAATATATCAATCTAATTCATTTGCCTATTTGGCATGCAGTTTGATCAATAGGAGGCACAACAAGGTGGGCCAGTGAAACTCACCGTTTATCTGTAGAGGGAGGAGATCGACATGGACTCGGTCCAATCAGGACTGGACGTCTTTTTCGTGCTGATGGGCGCGATCCTTGTGTTTGCGATGCACGCGGGATTTGCGTTCCTTGAAGTCGGCACCGTCCGCCACAAGAACCAGGTCAATGCGCTGGTGAAGATCCTCGTGGATTTCGCCATCTCCACGGTCGCCTACTTCTTCATCGGTTACTCGGTCGCCTATGGCGTCGATTTCCTGATGAGTGCGTCGGTACTGACCGGAGATGCCGAGAATTCGATCTTTGCCAAGTCCGGCTTCGATCTGGTGAAATTCTTCTTCCTTCTCACCTTTGCTGCAGCAATTCCCGCCATCATCTCGGGCGGCATCGCGGAACGCGCCAAGTTCTGGCCGCAGGCGTTCGCGACCGCCGTGATCGTCGGCATCGTCTACCCGTTCTACGAAGGCATGGTCTGGGGCAGCACCTTTGGCTACCAGGACTGGATCACGGAAAGCTTCGGCGCGCCATTCAACGACTTCGCCGGATCGGTTGTCGTTCATGCCGTTGGCGGCTGGATCGCACTGGCTGCCGTCATTCTGCTGGGGGTCCGCAAGGGCCGGTATCGCAAGGATGGCTCTCCCGCTGGTATTCCACCGTCGTCCATTCCGTTCCTGGCCCTCGGCTCCTGGCTGCTCTGTATCGGCTGGTTCGGTTTCAATGTGATGAGCGCGCAATCGGTCGGCGGGATCAATGGTCTCGTGGCCATGAATTCCCTGCTCGCCATGGGCGGCGGTATCCTGGCTGCGCTGATCGTGGGGCGGAATGACCCCGGGTTCGTCCACAATGGCGCCCTGGCCGGTCTGGTCGCGGTCTGTGCCGGTTCCAACGTGATGCACCCTCTGGGGTCACTCGTCGTCGGTGGTGTCGCCGGTGTCCTGTTCGTCGTGGTCTTCCAGCTCTGTCACAATCGCTGGCGCATCGACGACGTCCTGGGTGTCTGGCCGCTGCATGGTCTTTGCGGCCTTTGGGGCGGAATCGCCTGTGGCATCTTTGGAACAGAGGCACTTGGCGGTATTGGTGGCGTGACCTTCATGTCGCAGTTGGTGGGTTCGCTGATCGGCGCGGCCTACGCGTTGATCGCCGGTTTCGTTGTCTACGGCATCCTCAAGGTCGCGATGGGTATCCGCCTGAGCGAAGAAGAGGAATTCAACGGCGCAGATCTTTCGATCCACAACATCAGTGCCAATCCGGATTCCGATCTGCGCTGATCGGGCCGGGTGCGTTCGCCCTATCGCGTGGTGGAGGAGGCGTCATAGGCTTCCTCCACCAGCAAGGGGCGGAAACTGAAAGGCGGTGTCGCAGTCGGGTCGATGGTCACGATGACCGCGCCCACGTCCGGTGACCCCGGAACTTCCAGCCGCCAGAGATTGCGTACCAACCTGTCGTTCTCATCGTGCAGCGGGCGGTCCGTGCGATAGCTGTGGGTGTCGCCATGGACCAGCAGCACCGGACCACCGTAGCTTGCGGCTCCGGCTGCGAGGGCTGCCAGGGTTCGCGCAAATCCCTTGTCCGCTTTCCTGAATTCCGGGTTCGCATGAATGGCGATGACGAGCGCCGGGGCCTCGGTACGTGCGGCGGTTTCGAATGCACGCCGCAGCCACACCATGTTGGCCGCTTCCCGCATTTCATAGGATGCCTCCGGCCCGATCTTGCGCTTGCGGCCATTGCTCGACCCCACGACATGTACCGTCGCGAAGACGATGCCGCTCTCGGTCCAGATCGCATTCTCGACCATTTCAGGATACTGGCCGGCGTCTGACTGGCGTTGATAGGTGCGGCCGTTCTGGCCAAAGCTTGTTGGTTGGGAAAAGAAGAACTGCCGCAAGCGGGCGAGCCGTTCATAGGGATCGTGGTTTCCCGCGCTGCCCCGATGGCAGTCAGTCCATTCGTTGTCGCCGGGGGTATAGAACAGCGGCCCCCTGAAGCGGTTGAACTGCGTGCGGACCTTCAGCAACGTCATGTCGTTGCAGGGGCTGGACCCGGACTTGATGTCACCGACATGGATCGACAGGACCGGGTCGAGGGTATTGATCTCGTCGATCAACCGCTCGAACAGAAAGTCGTCGCGGGGGACCTGGTAGGGCGTATCCCCCAGCGCAGCAAAGGTAACCGGTTCGCTGGCTGCAGCGGCCAGAGGTGCCAGCAGGGCGGCACAGGCCGCCAGGTGCAGGGTAGCTGCTTTCAGCCGGGTGACGCCTGTCATGATTGCCTCCTGGATCGGCAGAAAGAGGTGCCTGTCCTCTTTCTGCCACCCGATCATGACACGGGTGTGGCCATCTGCTCCAGAACCGACCGGTCAAGACCGGGTACTGCGTCCGGGGCTTCCTGTGGTTCCGTATCTGCGGCGGCCAGTCCAAGCTGCTGCAGTGCGTCGGCCGCCGCCAGATCAGGTTTCTCCGTTGCGACAAGAAACTCCGACGGAAACCCGTTCCGCTTCAGGAAATCGCGCAGGTATCCGGTGCGGTCGATGACCTGCTCCAGAAGATCAGGGAAGGCGGTCGCGGCCTGCACGTAAGCCGCCTGTGCTGCCGTCGCGTCGGCAATTTCCTGCAGGCGGACCAATGGTGACGTGGGCTTCGGCTTGACCCTCTCCCCATCCACTTCGAACGGTGGCACGTAATAGGGGGACCCGACCATGGCCGGACTGGACAGGATCGACAGCACCCGATTGGCGAGCGGAAAGTCCAGTTCCGTCAGCAGGCGGAGCGACATCGGCAGCTCCACGGCTTCGAACTCCTGCTGTCGCACGTCGATCTCGAACGCCGTGCGCCCGGACGCGCTCGTCGGGGGCAGCCCAGGACCCATGATCGCCTCCCGAATGCTGCGCTGCAGGTTCTCCAGCACGATCTGGCTGACGTCGAAACGGCCCGGAGCGTCCAGTGGTGTCAGGCCCTGCGACCCGACCGCTTTCGGGATGATGGCACCGGGGACGAGCTGGATATTGGCGGGGTTCAACACACCGTCATCCTCTGCCTGCCAGATACCGGTCACGGCGATGGAGGCATTCTTCAGGATCAGTTCCACCACCTTGTTGGCCGTCTTGATGTCGGCAAGCGCGTTCAGCACAGGCCCCCGGCCCATCCATTCGCCGGGTGCCTTGTCGGTGCGGAACGCGATTACCGGGGATGCGGCGAACGTGCGGCGAAGCAGCATGTTCTCACCGGCGGCACCGGGCTGTGCCGCGCACCAGACCTCATAGATCGCCGCCGCGCCTGGATCGTCGGCAAGTATGGCCTCGATGACCTGGATCTCGGTATCGGGCTGTTTTTCCGCGATACGGGCCAGATCGGCAGGCAGCCGTGCGTCAGGCCAGCGTTCCAGGATGCGCCGGGCGGGGAGGCGGAGGTCGCGAAAGATGGTCGCGAGCAATCCGTCGCGGCCTTCCTCCGGGGTCATTTCCTGCGCCGGAATGGCTTCGAACCGCAGCGGCCTGTTCAGGGTGCCCGCATGCACCATCAGTGCACCGGTGGAGATCAGGGCGTCGCCCAGCGCCGGATCGATCTCGATATGGAAATTCGAAGCCTCGATGGCGCCGTGGAACTTCTCCCTTACTTCCCCGGCGTAGATATCGAACGCCTGCTGCGCTTCCGCATCATGCATCAGGGCTTCTGGCGCTTCGAAATCCATCCAGGACTTGAACGGGGGGAAGAGCTGTCCGTGCAGACGGGATTTCCGCCAGTGCAGGGCCTGTACCGCCGTATTGTCGAAAATCTCCCGATCACGGCGCTGACCGGTCATCCCGGCCCGGTTCGACGCGTGGTTGGGCAGGGCGAAGGCATAGGCGTCGTCCAGCAGCTGATCCCAGGTCCGGCGGCGCTGCGCAGCCCGTGCAAACCGCTGCAGCGTCGCTGACTGATAGCCCGCGTCAGATGTATTTTTCATGGATACTGTCCCATTGGTTGTTGCAATGGGGTGACGATAGGCGCCGAATTCGAAATGAGTGCGCCACCAACTGTCGGCTTTCCGCTCGCGGCACTCGACCTGTCCCCCGACGTCGCTAGACTGCGGGCAATGGCTTCAGGACTACGGGGGATCGACTGATGGGCTTGATCGATGATGTTCGCAAGCAGTTGCACGGGGACATGACGGACTGGCGACGCGACATTCACAAGCATCCCGAGACGGCATTCGAGGAACATCGGACCGCTGACAAGGTTGCGGAACTGCTGGAATCCTTCGGGATGGAGGTCGATCGCGGTCTGGCCAAGACCGGCGTTGTCGGCACGCTGCGCGCCGGAACCGGCAATCGCGCCATCGGCCTGCGCGCGGACATGGATGCCCTGGATCTGACGGAACTCAACAACTTCGACCACAAGAGCGTGCACGACGGGAAGATGCATGCCTGCGGTCATGACGGGCACACCACCATGCTGTTGGGGGCCGCCCGCTATCTGGCCGAGAACCCGAACTTCGACGGTATCGTGCAGTTCATCTTCCAGCCGGCGGAGGAGAATCTCGCCGGTGGCCGCGTGATGGTGCAGGAAGGGTTGTTCGAGAAATTTCCCGTGGAACAGGTCTACGGCATGCACAACTGGCCCGGGCTGCCGGTGGGCAGCTTCGCCGTCTGCACCGGTCCGATGATGGCTTCGGCTGACTTCTTCGAGCTGACGCTGACCGGGCGGGGCGGGCACGGGGCGTTCCCGCATCTGGCCAAGGACCCGATTGTAGCGGCTGCCCACGTCATCACCGCCTGGCAGACCATTGTCAGCCGTGATGCGGATCCGATGAAAGCCGCAGTCATCAGCGCCTGTGAGATCAATTCGGGCTTTACCGGCAATGTCATCCCGGAAACCGCCGTGATCCGGGGCACCACCCGCACGTTCAACGAAGGCGTGCAGGACATGATCGAAGAACGCATGCGCACGGTGGCGAACGGCATTGCCCAGGCGTTCGACATGCAGGCACATTTTACCTACGACCGGCGGTATGCGCCCACCGTGAACACGCCGGATGAGACCGGCTACGCCGTTGCGGCCGCCCGCGCGATCGTGGGCGAGGACAATGTCGACACCAAGCTGGTGCCGGTCATGGGGGCGGAGGACTTCGGCTGGATGCTGCGGGAACGCCCGGGCTGTTACATGTTCGTCGGCAATGGTGAAGGCCAGGCAGGCGGGTGCGAAGTGCACAATCCCAAGTATGACTTCAACGACGAAACCTTGCCGGTCGGCGCAGCCTACTGGGTGAAGCTTGTCGAGATGCAGCTTCCCGTAGCCGGGGAGTGATTAGGGTCGTTCGTGAAACACCCTTGGGTGGTACGCTTCTTGCTCGTTCATTCGAGTGTGAGCGGTATCACGGCAATTGGTTCACGAAATGACCACTCTACCGCATCGGCAGTGTGAGCACGATCACAGCGGCAGGTGCACAACGCGACTCGATGATGATCCAGAAATGAAACAGGCGGGGGCCAACAAGTGAGTTTCAAGGTCAAATTCTGGGGTGTGAGAGGCAGTATTGCGACTCCGGGCCCGCGCTATGTGGCTTTTGGTGGCAACACCAGCTGCATCGAGGTGTCCTGTGGCGGACAGCGTCTGATCTTTGACGCTGGCACCGGTATCAGGAACCTCGGTCACTGGCTGATGAAGAAGAATGTGCACAACGCGCATCTTATGCTGTCCCATACCCATTGGGACCATATCAATGGCTTCCCGTTCTTTTCGCCTGCGTTCAAGAAGGACCACCATTTCACGATCATGGCGGGTCACCTGGCGGAGGAAACCGGCGGTATCCGCGAAGTGCTGGCCTCGCAGATGAACCAGCCCACATTCCCTGTGCCCATCGACATCATGCAGGCGCAGCTGAGTTTCGAGGATTTCAAGGCTGGTGACGTGCTGAACCTCGGCCCGGATGTTCGCGTCACCACCACGCCATTGAACCACCCGGACGGTGCAACCGGCTATCGCGTCGACCATGCCGGCCACGCATTCTGCTACGTCACGGACACCGAACACGTCCCGGGCAAGCCCGATGAGAAGATCCTGGCCCTGATCGAAGGGGCTGATGTCGTGGTCTATGACTGCACCTACAACGACAAGGAATTCGCTTCCAAGGTCGGGTGGGGTCATTCGACCTGGCAGGAAGGCATGCGCCTCTGTCAGGCCGCAAACGTGCGCCAGCACGTCATCTTCCACCACGACCCGGACCATGAAGACGTCTACATGGAACGGCTGGAGGAAGAAGCGCGCTACGAATGGATCGGCAATACCGTCGCCCGCGAGAACATGCGGTTGCGGGTGGGGTGAGGCGGTTCTAAGCCACTTCCTGCGCGGCGTCGGCCATGTAGATCGACTGCTTCGGTGTCTCGAACACGCGCTGCACCATCGGGCGGAAATCGTCCAGTTTCATGGAGTCATAGGCCGGGTCGAATGCGGGCGCGTCGTAGCGTTCGCAGAAGATCGCCGTCCGTTCGAAATCCGGGTGACCGCGGAACTGTTCGCGCATGTCGCGGTCCAGCCCCAGGTGGTGGAAGAAGTAATAGCCCTGGAAGATGCCATGTTGCGCGACCATCCAGTGGTTTGACTCTGACACGAACGGCTTCAGCACCGTCGCGGCCATGTCGGCATGATTGTAGGAACACAGCAGGTCGCCGATGTCGTGCAGCAGGGCGGCCACGACATATTCCTCATCCTCCCCCGCCTTGCGCGCGCGGGTCGCGGTCTGCAGGCTGTGTTCCAGCCGATCCACCTGAAACCCGCCATAGTCGCCCCCCAGCATCTGCAGATGCGCCAGCAGGCGATCCGCCAGACCGGCGCTGAACGGCTTGTATTCCGCGCCGATGATCTTCCAGTCCTGAGCCGTGCTGTCTGCCATATCCGTGAAGCGCGCGCTATCTGCCATGGTCTGTCCCCTGTTGCTGCTGTGCCGTGGCGCAGAGCGGTTGCGTTGACCCGGCCCGTGGCCTCCAGTATCTCCGGTGTAGTGCCGTCAGGGCAAGATGGATCGAAGGGGAGAGCGGGCCATGATCGGATTGACCGAAGACCAGATCGCGTTTCAGGACGCAGCACGCAGCTTTGCCGTGGCGGAGATGGAGCCCCATGCCGCGAAGTGGGATGAGGAAAAGATCTTCCCCGAAGACACCCTGCGGCAGATGGCGGAGCTGGGCTTCGCCGGGATCTATGTCGACCCGGCGCATGGCGGTTCGGGCCTCAGCCGTGTCGATGCGGCCGTGATCTTCGAGGAACTGGCGGCGGGCTGCACATCGACTGCGGCCTATGTCTCGATCCACAACATGGCGACCTGGATGATCGACAGGTTCGGCGATGATGAGGTGCGCGCGAAGTTTCTGCCGAAACTCTGTTCGATGGAAAATTTCGCCAGCTATTGCCTGACGGAGGCCGGGGCCGGGTCGGATGCCGCCAGCCTGAAGACGAAGGCGGTGCGCGACGGCGACCACTATGTCCTCAACGGCGCCAAGGCCTTCATCTCCGGCGGTGGCCGGTCAGATGTCTACGTGGTTATGGCGCGGACCGGTGACGACGGACCGAAGGGTGTTACCTGCATCGTGGTCGAAAAGGATGCGCCGGGCCTCGGCTTCGGCGCACAGGAACGCAAGATGGGCTGGAATTCCCAGCCGACCGCCATGGTCATGTTCGATGACTGCCGCGTGCCTGTCAGCAACCGCATCGGTGATGAGGGGCAGGGGTTCAGCATCGCCATGGCTGGACTGGACGGTGGCCGCATCAACATCGGTGCCTGCTCCATCGGCGCCGCGCGCGCATCGCTGGAACGCACGATTGCCTACGTGAAGGACCGCAAGCAGTTCGGGCAGGCCATTGCCGGTTTCCAGAACACCCAGTTCAAGCTGGCCGACATGGCGACCGATCTGGAAGCGGCCCGCATGATGATCCGCGGTGCGGCGGCGAAGCTCGACGACGGTGCCGCGGACAAGACAGTCGCCTGTGCCATGGCCAAGCGCTTCGCCACGGATGTGGGGTTCAACGTCTGCAACGACGCGCTGCAGCTGCATGGCGGCTACGGCTACCTCCGCGACCACCCGATCGAGCGCTACATGCGCGACTGCCGGGTGCACCAGATCCTGGAAGGCACCAACGAGATCATGCGCGTGGTCATCAGCAGGCAATTGCTGAAGGATTAGGGATCCCGGTCAGGCCTTCGAAACCAGCGATCCGGGATTGGATGAATCGAACACCACCGGTTCATCCAGCATGGCGTGCAGCCAGACTCTGTAGAAACTGATCCTGCCGTCCTTCACTTTGAAGAAGCTGAAGGCGGTGCAGGACATTTCATCGCCCGTGGGGGTGCGGCCGAGCCAGGGGCCGATGAGCTTGCCGGTGAAGGACCATTTCGCCATCACCTGATCGGTGTCGGCAACGATCTCTTCGATGGTGATCTTCAGGTCGCTGATGTTGCGCCCGAAACCCCTGGCATGGGCCACAAGGCCTTCGCGACCCGGCGGGCCGCCAAAGGCCTGATTGGCCTCATCGACCATGTCCGGCAGGGCCAGTTCCTCGATCAGGTCGAGACGCCCGTTGGCAACCACCTCATTCAGGTAGGCTTCCATCAGCTGTCGTGGGGTGCGTTTCGGGGTGGTGGTCATGGCAGTGCTCTCAGTTGTGAGGCCTCAAGGGCGGACTGGCGGCAGCGGCACGCCCCGAACCAATCGAAACGTGCCGCCGCTGCTTCAGGCTGCAAAGCCTCAGAAAAACGCCTGCAGACCGGTCTGGGCGCGGCCCAGGATCAGGGCATGGACGTCGTGCGTGCCTTCATAGGTGTTCACGGTCTCCAGATTCATCAGGTGGCGCATCACGTGATATTCCTCATGAATGCCGTTGCCGCCGTGCATGTCACGGGCGACACGGGCGATGTCGAGGGCCTTGCCGCATGAATTGCGCTTGATAACGGAGATGGATTCCGGCGGGCAGTTGCCAGCGTCCTTCATCCGGCCCACGGCCAGGCAAGCCTGCAGGCCGATGGCGATTTCCGTCTGCATGTCGGCCAGTTTCTTCTGGATCAGCTGGTTCTGCGCCAGCGGGCGACCGAACTGCTTGCGGTCCATCGTGTAGGTGCGGGCCGCGTGCCAGCAGAATTCTGCCGCGCCCAGCGCGCCCCAGGCGATGCCGAAGCGGGCGTTGTTCAGGCAGCCGAACGGGCCGCCAAGGCCACTGATGTTGGGCAGCAGATTCTCCGCCGGGGCGAACACATTGTCCATGACGATCTCACCGGTGATGGACGCGCGCAGGGACAGCTTGCCCTCGATCTTCGGGGCGGACAGGCCTTCCATGCCCTTTTCCAGCACGAAGCCGCGAATCTTGTCGTCGTCGGTCTTGGCCCAGACAACGAAGACGTCGGCGATGGGCGCGTTGGAAATCCACATCTTGGCGCCGCTGACGCGATAGCCGCCATCGACGGACTTGGCGCGGGTCTTCATGCCGCCCGGGTCGGAGCCGTGGTCCGGTTCGGTCAGGCCAAAGCAGCCAACCCATTCGCCGGACGCGAGCTTCGGCAGGTACTTCTCCCGCTGGGCTTCGTCCCCAAAGGCATAGATCGGGTGCATGACCAGGGATGACTGCACGCTCATCATGGATCGGTAGCCGCTGTCGATCCGTTCCACTTCGCGCGCAATCAGGCCATAGGTCGTGTAATTCACGCCTGCGCAGCCATAGCCGTCGATGGTCGGACCCAGCAGGCCAAGCTCGCCCATTTCACGGAAGATGCTGCGATCGGTCTTTTCCTCGCGAAACGCCTCGATCACACGGGGCATCAGCTTGTCGTTGGCGTAATCGCGTGCGGTGTCGCGCACCATGCGTTCTTCTTCGGTCAGCTGGCCATCCAGGTCGAACGGGTCTTCCCAGTTGAAAGCAGGCTTCGTCTTCATCGGTGCGTTCATGCCATCAGGCTCCTGAGCAATTGGGCGCGATCAGTCGGGGATCACCGCCGTGGTCTCGATTTCGATCTTGGCGCGGTCTTCCATCAGCGCGGTGACTTCGACGACGGCCATTGCGGGGAAATGCTTCCCGAAGCAATCGCGGAATGCGCTGCCCACCTCGCGCACGGCGTTGAGATATTCGCGCTTGCTGGTCACGTACCAGGTCATGCGGGCAATGTTTTCGGGCCGGGCGCCGGCTTCTTCCAGCACACGCAGCGTGTTGGCGAAGGCCTGTCGTGCCTGCCCGGCGAAGTCATCGGTTTCGAAAATCTCGTCCCCGGTCCAGCCGATCTGACCGGCCACGAACACCATGGTGCCGCGCGCGGCGACACCATTGGCATAACCCCTGGGGCGTTTCCATTCCGGCGGATTGATCAGTTTCATGTGCGGCCTCCCCCGCCTGTTGCTCCCACCGTTCTAGACATTCGACCGGGCAGCGGCAATCACCGCTGCTTGACCGGGTCCGGGTCCAGGCGCGCAAATGGGCGGATCGCGAAGCCGAGGACGCAGGCGTTCAGGATGTGCCAGAGGAAATGCGTGCCGGCCGGGAAGGCATCGCAGATCGGCGCATCAATGGTGCGGAAGATGAAAGACGGCACGAAGCAGCAGATGGCGATGGCAATGTCGCGTCCCGCCGGGTGACCCCTGCTCATCAACAGGAACGCCAGCAGTCCGCCAGTGACGAAGGGGCCGAGGTAGGCTGCACCCCCCACCGGAACAATGGTCCCCATGGCGATGGAGGCGGCGATCATGCCCAGCGGCCAGAATGCAGCCATCCACCAGGCCTGGCGCAGCCAGCTGCGGGCGCTGAACAGGATTGCGGCCAGCAGACAGAGTGTCAGCGCGACAGTGTCGAGAATGGCGCCGATCCGGTTGGCGTAGGTGTGGAAGATCAGGCTGCCCACGCCGGTCGCGAACAGCAGGATGACCAGCGTACGCAGCATCCAGTTGCCATCGCGGCCATTGCGGCGCGCGATCTGCCAGAGCCAGATGGCAGCGATCATGAAGGCGAAGTTGGTAATGGCGTTCAGCGGTTCCCCCAGCAGGCCCGGGGCCAGCCGCTCGCAATAACCGTCAATGTAGTCGGTCATGACGTCAGGTCCTCAACAGCCTGGGCCGGTCACCGACATCGCCCATGGCATGGCGCATGAAGAACCTGCGCAACGGCCCGGACCGATGCACCGCCGCCAGAGCCAGGTCACGGGCCAGCTTCAACGGCGGCAGGTCGTTGGAGAACATGCGATTGAGAATGTCCGTCACGGCGGTCAGGGCGACGGAATCGGTGCGCCGCCAGCGTTCATATTGTTCCAGCACGCTGGCGTCGCCGAGGTCGAGACCAAGCTGCGCTGCCTCCGCCAGGCATTCCGCCAGTGCCGCGACGTCGCGCAGGCCCAGATTGAAACCCTGTCCGGCAATGGGGTGAATGCCGTGCGCCGCGTCTCCCACCAGCGCCAGCCGGTCGGCGCGGAAAGCATGGGCAAGGACCAGACTGAGCGGATAGCGGAACCGGTCGCCGACCACATGAACCGGGCCGAGGAAATCACCCACGCGACGCTGGATCTCGGCTGTGAAATCCGCTTCCGGAAGTTCCATGAAGGCGGGCGCGAGGTCGCTCCGCTCCGTCCAGACCAACGATGCCCGGTTGCCGGTCAGCGGCAGGATCGCAAAGGGGCCGGCGGGCAGGAACCTTTCATGGGCAATGCCCTGATGGTCCCGTTCATGAGCAATCGTGCAGACGATGCCGTCCTGCGGATAACGCCATTGCAGACTTTCGATACCGGCATCCTGCCGCAGGCGCGACATGCGCCCGTCTGCCGCGACACAAAGCTCCGCGCGAACGATGTCTCCATCGCTCAGAACCGCTTCGACCCCCGCATGGGACCGCTTCATCCGACCAACCGTGACCGGGGCTTTCAGGGTGACGCTGTCCAGTTCCGCCACGGTCGCGAAAAGCGCGCGACGGGTGAAACGGTTCTCCACCATCTGTCCCAGCGGGTCGTTACCCACTTCACGGTGGTCGTAATGCAGGAACAGCGGGGCATTGCCGTCCGACACACGGATCTGGTTGATCGGCTGCACGTCCGCGATCCGGCTTGCGATGCCCAGCCGGTCGAGCATGCGCCAGCTGGCCGCCGCGATTGCCGATGATCGCCCGTCGAAAGGCGGGGCCACGTGGTCTGCAGGTGCCTCCCGATCCACGATCACGGTGGCGATTCCCGCCCGGCCCAGCGCCACGGCGAGGCTGAGGCCCACAAGGCCCCCGCCAACGATCAGTACACGTGCATGAATGTCTGTCATGAGAAGCAGTCTAGCCAAACCTGCGCGCGGGCAACATGCGACCTTCGGGCCTTGGAGCCCCCCGGCGTTTATGCTCTAAAGCCATGCAGGGCCATGGCGGCGGCAGACAATCGCGGAGGAGCGGCAAGGATGAGCACGGCAAGCGGGACCATCACCGAAAAGGGCAAGACCTGGTACCTTGAGGATATCGAAGTCGGCATGGTGGGCAGTTATACCGCCGAGGTCACGGAAGACCTTATCCAGGCCTTCGCCAATGCATCCGGCGACGACAATCCGCTGCACCTCGACGAGGAATATGCCAAGACGACCATGTTCAAGGGCCGGATCGCCCACGGCATGCTGTCGGCGAGTTTCCTGTCCACGATCTTTGGCACCATCTTTCCCGGCCCTGGCGGCATCTACATGACGCAGAACCTGAAGTTCGTGGCCCCGGTCCGCATCGGTGACGTGGTCACCGCCACAGCCGAGGTTGACGAGGTCATGGCCGACAAGGGGCGCGTCCACTACATCTGCACCTGCACCGTGGGCGACAAGAAGGTCGTCGTCGGTGATGCCTGGATCATGCCGGCGCGCCGGGGCAAGTGAACGGTTCCATGCGTATTGCACGGTTGAGCGGGGTCGCACCGGCGGAATGCCGGGGTGCGGCCGTGGCGATTGGCAACTTCGACGGGGTGCACCGCGGGCACCGGGTGTTGATCGCCCGGGCCGCAGCGGAGGCGGAACGTCTTGGCTGCCCGGCGGGTGTGCTGACGTTCGAGCCGCATCCGCGCGAATATTTCGCGGCCAATGCGCCAGCATTTCGCCTGACCAATTTCCGCGCCAAGACCATGAGCCTGTGTGGTGCGGGCGTCGATGTCCTGGCTGTCGCACCCTTTGGCAAGACAATGGCGCAGATGAGTGCGACCGACTTTGTCGATGACGTGCTGATCCGACGCCTGGGCGTTGCGCATGTCGTCGTCGGCTATGACTTCGCCTTTGGCCACAAGCGGGCAGGCAATGTTGCCATGCTGAAAGCCATGGCGTCGGCGCGCGGCTTTGGCGTGACCGTGGTGGACCCGGTGCGCGAAGGGGAGGAAGTGTTTTCCTCCACGCGTATCCGTGATGCCCTCTGGCAGGGTGCGCCCCGTCGCGCTGCTGACCTGCTGGGCCATGATTGGGAGGTCCATGGCCGCATCATCAAGGGTGATCAGCGCGGTCGGACGATAGGCTTTCCCACGGCGAATGTTGCGCTGGGGGGGTACATCGAACCACAGTTCGGGGTCTATGCCGTCCGGATCGGCTGGGATGAAGGGGGCGAGACCGTCTGGCGCGATGGCGTTGCCAACCTGGGGCGCAGGCCGACTTTCAACAAGGTCGATGTGCTGCTGGAGGTCAACGTGTTCGACTTCGCCGGTGATCTTTACGGGCACCATACGAGGGTCCGGTTCATCGATTTCATCCGACCAGAGCAGAAATTCGACGGCCTCGACGCCCTGAAGGCGCAGATCGCTGCGGATGCGGAAAGCGCGCGCCAGATCCTGGGCGCGAACAACTGATTGTTCCGGTCCATCGCCATGGTGGCGGTCAGGGGCTTCTGATCGCCCTTTCGACCATCCACAGGGCGAGTGTTTCACCCTGATTGATGTCTTCGAACGTGATCCCCGTGCCCTGGCTGCGATGGCTGACGATGCGCGCGGCAAGTGTTTCAGCAAAGCCGTCGACACTGACCAGGCAGGTGCGACCGGCATTGCTGGGGATCGCTGGATTGACCAGCATGCCACTGGCTGAAACATTCACCGCAGTGAAGTTGCCAGCCTTGGCGGCCTTGTCCTTCCTGATCCAGACCGCCAGCCCGACAGCGATGCGTGGATGTCGGCGTCGTTCCTTGCCATGCACGTGAACGGACGGCGCGGTCATCATCAATCCCCCCGTTTGCCGAACAGAACCCCGTTCAGCGCGTCGGTGGGGATGGTAGGTGAAACATGGGTAACATGCCACCGCACGATTTGGCTCAGGTGGCCGCGTGCTGGCCAGTCAGCGCACGGTCCTGGCGTTCTGGCCGAACATCAGCTTCTTGGCCTCTTCGCTCATCGTCGGCTGGGTGTTGATTTCCTGGGCCAGTGCATAGGCACGCACCGTTGCCGGGCGTGCCTTCACGGCTTCGTACCAGCGCTTCAGATGGGGGAAATCGTTGAGGTCCTGCCCCTGGCGTTCATGGGGCACGATCCAGGGGTAGCAGGCCATGTCGGCAATCGAATAGGACCCGCCGATGAACTCCCGGTCGGACAGACGCTTGTTCAGCACGGCGTAGAGCCGCGCAGTCTCGTTCACATAGCGGTCGATGGCATAGGGAATGGTTTCCGGCGCATAGGTCTTGAAGTGGTGGTTCTGCCCCAGCATCGGCCCCAGTCCACCCATCTGCCAGGTCAGCCACTGCAGCACATCCCAGCGGCCATGCAGATCGGCAGGGAGGAACTTGCCGGTCTTCTCCGCCAGATATTGCAGCATGGCACCACTTTCGAAGATGGAGAGCGGGTCGCCAGCACCTGCGGGTTCATGGTCGACCATGGCCGGGATTCGATTGTTCGGCGCAATCTTCAGGAAATCCGGTTCGAACTGTTCGCCCTTGCTGATATTCACGGGAATGACGCGATAGGGAACGTCCGCTTCCTCGAGAAACATGGTGATCTTGTGCCCATTGGGCGTGGTCCAGTAATGGAGATCGATCATGGTCTCTTCCCCTTGGCGTCGGTTGCCTGTCTCTGATTGTCGGCGGCTCTCGTGTCAGGCGAAGGCCGCAGCCTGCAGGCGCTCCATCTGCGGCGACCGCCCGTACATCTCCCGATAGCACTTGGAGAAATGGGAGGCGGAGACGAAGCCACAGGCAATCGCCACATCGACAATCGGCATGTTCGACTGCAAAAGCAGGTGCCGTGCCCGGTCGATGCGGATTTCCAGGTAATAGCGCGCAGGCGAACGGCCCAGATGGCGACGGAACAGCCGCTCCACCTGTCGTCTCGACAGCCCGACATACTGCGACAGTTCGGCGAGCGACAGCGGCTCGGCCACATTGGCTTCCATCAGTTCGATGATCAGCAGCAGCTTGGCATGGTGCAGCCCAAGTCGCGCCTGCAGCGGCAGACGTTGCCGGTCACGCGGATTGCGGATGCGGTCGATCATGCAGAGTTCGCAGACCTGCGTCACCACCTGCTGGCCGTAATGCCCTTCGATCACATGCAGCATCATGTCCAGGGCCGCCGTGCCGCCTGCACAGGTATAGATGCCGTGGTCGATCTCGCAGAGGTCCGCATGGACCTCCGCCGTCGGGTACTTCTCGGCAAATGCGGGCAGGGTCTCCCAATGGATGGAGCAGCGCCGGCCGTCCAGCAGGCCGGCGTGCGCCAGCAGCCACGCGCCCGTACACAACCCGCCGACGCCGATACCATGGCGGTGCATCGCACGGATCCAGCCGTCGAACTGCGGGCTGCGGAACGCCTCCACCTGCAATCCTGCGCTCACCAGGATCAGCTCCGGCTTGATGTCATCCAGCGACCGCTGCCGCACGTGATCCAGCGACATGTCGACACCGACTGTCAGCCCGTTCGATGCCGCGACCGGTTCGCCATCCAATGATGCGATGATCCATTCATAGGCCTTGCGACCCAGGACACGGTTGGCGAGACGCAATGGTTCAACGGCAGAGGAAAACGCGATCATGGAGAACTGCGGCACCAGAAAGAACAGGACGCGGTGCGTCTTCAGCACGTCAAATCCCTGATCTGCCATAGCTGTTTCTCCGATCATCAGAGCCTTGTTGCCGGGCCGTTTTTCTGACGCCGTCATGGCGCACGATTTTCTGCCTGAACACAGCGGCACAAAGCCACGACCCGGTCAATCTGTCTTCTGCATTCACGGTCCAGTTTGCTGTAGGCTCTGCACTGCTTCAATCACTATCGGCAGGCAGTGACTGAAGGGTGGTGTCGCGCTTGATACACGGCATGTCGCGGCAAGCTGATCGCCGGGGCGGTGCGACTGTCATCAACACCCTGTATTGTGGCGCTTTTCGCCTTGGGCGCGGTGGGACTGGCTCGGGTTTGGGAGATGCTGGCGGCATGAAGAGATACTCTGCGCTTGAACTGATCCGGCAGGGCCTGACCGGCCACCGCGGGTGGGACCGGGTCTGGCGCAAGCCCGAACCGAAGGAATCCTATGACGCGGTCATCATCGGTGGCGGCGGTCACGGCCTCGCCACGGCCTACTACCTCGCCAAGCTGCATGGCATGACCAATATCGCGGTCATCGAGAAGGGCTGGATCGGCGGCGGCAATTCCGGCCGCAACACGACGATCATCCGGTCCAACTACCTCTTCGATGAAAGTGCCGCGATCTACAATCACGCCCTGAACCTCTGGAAGGGTCTTGGGCAGGAATTGAACTTCAACATCATGATGAGCCATCGGGGCGTGCTGAACCTGGCGCATGATGAAGGGGAGATGCGCCAGCTGAAGCGCCGGGTGGAGGCGAACCGCCTGAACGGCGTCGACAGTGAGTGGCTGGATGCGAAGGAAGTGAAGAACTTCTGCCCGTCGATCAATATCTCCGGCGATATCCGCTACCCCGTTCTTGGCGGCACCCTGCAGCGATCTGGCGGCGTCAATCGCCACGACGGCGTGGTCTGGGGTTATGCCCGCGCCGCCGATGCGATGGGTGTCGACATCCTGCAGCAGACCGAAGTCACCGGCATCCTGACGGATTCCGGTCAGATCACCGGCGTCGAGACCACGCGCGGCACCATCCGCACGCCGAAGGTGGCGTCGGTCACCGCCGGGCACACGTCCGTCATGGCGAAGATGCTGGACATTCGTCTGCCGGTGGAGAGCCATCCGCTGCAGGCGCTGGTGTCGGAGCCGATCAAGCCGGTGCTGAACTGTGTCGTCATGTCGAACGCCGTGCATGTCTACTGCAGCCAGTCCGACAAGGGCGAACTGGTGATCGGTGCCGGAATCGACGCGCAGCTGTCCTATACCCAGCGCGGCAACCTGGACATCATCGAACACCAGATGGCGTCGCTGATGGAACTGTTCCCCATCTTCTCGCGCCTGCGGATGATGCGGCAGTGGGGCGGTATCGTCGATGTCTGCCCGGACGCCAGCCCGATCATCACCAAGACGCCGGTCAAGGGGTTCTATGTCAATGGCGGCTGGGGGACCGGTGGCTGGAAGGCAACGCCGGGGTCGGGGCATGTCTTTGCCGATCTGATTGCCAAGGATGAACCGAACCGCATTGCGGCGCCGTTCACCATGGATCGCTTCGTATCCGGCGCTCTGGTGGCCGAACATGGTGCCGCGGCAGTGGCCCATTGACGTGATGAACCGACCGATGATGCAGCCCTTGTTGTTGCGGGAGCCATACTGATGTTCGTGATCGATTGCCCGAATTGCGGTCCCAGGGACCAGTCCGAATTCGTCTATGGCGGGGAAGCGCATATCGCGCGCCCGACGAAATCCGAAGACATGACCGATGCCGAATGGGGTGAGTTCGTATTCATGCGGACGAACACGAAGGGGCTGTTTGCCGAGCGCTGGTGGCACGCAACCGGTTGTCGCAAGTTCTTCAACATGCTGCGCAATACAGCCACCGACGAGATTCATGCCGTCTATCGCATCGGGGAAAAGCCACCCAAGGTGGACGCTGACCTGCCCGCCACACCGGCAGGCGAGGCGTCCATCGGATCCGGCAATGACGCCGTGAAGATCATGCGCGCCGATGCGGAGGCCGGGTCGTGAGCGGCACCAGCAGGGTACAGGGACGCGGCCTGGTCGACCGCAGCCGCCCCGTCACGTTCCGCTTTGACGGACGCGAGATTCGCGGGTTCGAGGGCGACACGATTGCATCCGCTCTGCTGGCCAACGGCGAGATCATGGTGGGCCGCAGCTTCAAGTATCACCGCCCCCGCGGCATCGTCGGCGCGGGCAGCGATGACCCCGCTGCCATGGTGCAGGTTGGCGATGATGCCGCCGCAACCGACCCCAACGTCATGGTCACGACGCAGGAGATCCATGCAGGATTGCAGGCCGGTCCGCAGAACTGCTGGCCCAGCCTGAAATATGACATCGGTGTGCTGAACGACGTCTTCATGCGGTTCTTCCCCGCTGGTTTCTACTACAAGACCTTCATGGGATCGGACCGCTTCCGCTGGCTGAACTGGATGACGTTCGAGCCGCTGATCCGGGCTGCGGCCGGTCTGGGCAAGGCCCCGTCGAAGCCGGATCCGGACAGCTATGAATCGGTCAACCGCCATTGCGATGTGCTGGTCATCGGGGCAGGCCCGGCTGGCCTGGCGGCGGCAACGAACGCGGCGAGGTCAGGGGCCCGGGTGATCCTGGTCGAGGAAACGCCG
Organism: Minwuia sp.; assembly: GCA_029210175.1. GTDB lineage: Bacteria > Pseudomonadota > Alphaproteobacteria > Minwuiales > Minwuiaceae > Minwuia. The sequence goes on from JARGPL010000043.1 coordinate 88,791, forward strand.
CACCTTGGCGGCAGTCTGCTCGCGTCCGATGGCGACACCACCACAATTGGTGGCAAATCCGCTGCTGACTGGGTCGAGGCCCAGAAACAGAAGCTGTCGGAAAATCCGGATGTCACGGTTCTGACGCGGACCACGGCCTTCGGTTATTACGCCATGAACTTCGTGGGGCTGATCCAGCGGGTAAAGGATCATCTGCCGGAACATCAGCGCGACGCGAAACAGCCGCGCCAGCGGGTCTGGCGCATCCGTGCCAAGCAGGTCGTGCTGGCGACCGGTGCGATCGAACGCCCGCTGGTGTTCAATGAGAATGATCGCCCTGGCATCATGCTGGCCAGCGCCGTCCGCACGTTCCTGCATCGCTATGGCGTGCTGGCGGGCAAGCGCATCCTGATCTTCGCGAACAATGACAGCGCCTGGCAGACCGCATTCGATATTCGCGCTGCGGGCGGGGAAGTCGCCGGGATCGTGGATGTACGCCGGGATCTGGATGAAGGTCTGGCGCTGCGGGCGTTGAAGGCCGGAATCTCCGTGCATCCCCGTACGGCAATTGTCGGAACCCACGGCCGCCACCGTGTCGACAGCGCCTTTGTCGCCGGGCTGGACGATGGCGGCAATATCCGTGGAACGCGCAGCCGCATCGAATGCGACCTGATCGCGGTTTCCGGTGGCTGGAATCCCAACGTGGCCCTGTTTGCGCAGTCCCGTGGCAAGCTGAAATGGGACGAGGGCCTGGCGAGCTTCCGCCCCGGCCAGTCCTGGCAGGAAGAGCGCTCTGCCGGGGCCTGCAACGGCACCCTGGACCTTGCCGATGCGATTGCCGAAGGGGCGAAGGCGGGCATGGAAGCGGCGCGTGCTGCCGACTTCACGGTGCGCGCGGTCAAGCAGCCAGCGGTGGAGACCGATGCGGTTCAGACCCTGAATCTTGTGCCTGTCTGGCAGGTGCCATCCGGTCTGCCGCGTGAGAAGACCAAGGCCTTTGTCGATCTGCAGGATGATGTGAAGGCATCTGACCTGCAGCTGGCGACGGAAGAAGGCTATGATTCCGTCGAACATGCCAAGCGCTACACCACGCAGGGCATGGGCACTGATCAGGGCAAGACTTCCAACGTCAATGCGTTTGGCATCATGGCCGAAGCCCGCGGCATCACGGTGCCGGAAGTCGGAACAACCACCTTCCGCCAGCCTTACCGGCCGGTCACGATCGGTGCCCTGGGTGGACAGCATGTGGGCGCGCACTTCATGCCGCGCCGGGGTACGCCGATGCATGACTGGCACCGGGCGCAGAACGCGATCTTCGAACCCGTGGGTGACTGGTTGCGTGCCCGCGCCTATCCGAAGGCGGGGGAAAGCTTTCAGGCTGCCGTGCAGCGAGAGGCAAGGGCGGCCCGGACGACAGCGGGATTGCTGGATGCCACGACGCTCGGCAAGATCGATATCAGGGGCAAGGACGCCCGCACGTTCCTCAACCGTGTCTATACCAACGCCTGGTCCAAGCTGGCGCCCGGGCATTGTCGCTATGGCCTGATGCTCGGCGAAGACGGCATGGTCAGTGATGACGGTGTGACCGCCTGCATCGCCGACGACCATTTCCACATGACAACCACGACCGGCGGTGCGGCGAGCGTGCTGCAGAAACTGGAAGACTACCTGCAGACCGAATGGCCGGACCTGGATGTCTGGCTGACCACGGTGACGGAGCAATGGGCCGTGGCTGCGATCTGCGGGCCGAAGGCAGAACAGATCGTGGCCTCCATCGTTGATGGCATCGACCTCGATCCGGCGGCATTTCCGTTCATGACCTGGCGGGACGGCAAGATCGGCAGTGTCCCGGCACGGGTCTTCCGCGTGTCGTTCACCGGTGAGGTTTCCTATGAGATCAATGTGCCGGCCACCTATGGCCACTGGCTGTGGGAGCAACTGATCGCGGCTGGCAAGCCGCATGGTCTGACGCCCTACGGCACGGAAGCGATGCATCTGCTGCGGGCGGAAAAGGGTTTCATCATCGTGGGTCAGGAAACCGACGGCACCGTCACGCCCGGCGACCTGCGGATGGACTGGGCCGTGGCGAAGAAGAAGGGCGATTTCATCGGCAAGCGATCCCTGTCGCGCAGCGATACCATGCGCGATGATCGCAAGCAGCTTGTCGGCCTGCTGACCTTTGATGGCGATCATGTCCCGATGGAAGGGGCGCAGATCATCGGAACGGCGGATGAACCAGCCCCGCCGGTTCCCATGCAGGGCCATGTCACATCCGCCTATTTCAGCCCCAACCTGGGGCGTTCCATCGCCATGGCATTGATCAAGCGTGGCGGCCAGCGGATGGGTGAAACAGTCTGGATCGCCCGCAATGGCGACAAGCCGGTGCCTGCGAAGATCGTCGGTTACGACTTCCTGGGTGACGCGAAGGGAGAAGCCGCATGACCGCGCCTGTCCGCCGTTCACCCCTGGCGCATCGCAAGCCCGCGTCAGCGCCCGACGACCTGCTGCATCTCAGCGAGCGGGCTTTCGACGCCAAGATCGTGCTGCGTGGCACCCCCGACATCCTGGGTCCGGCACTTGCAGAAGTTGCCGGTGTCGAGATGCCCGAACCGACCCGCAGCACGACCAGTGACCGCCACCGCCTGCTCTGGCAGTCGCCGGACGAGTTTCTGCTGCTGGGACCGAAGGACACCGAACTGGCTCTGCTGGATGCGCTGCAGGCTGCACTCGACGGTGCCCATGTCCAGATCGTCAACGTTTCGGATTATCACACCACACTGGTTCTGGCGGGGCCGAAGGCGCGCGAGACCCTGATGACGCTTTCGACGCTGGACCTGCATCCCCGGGGGTTCACGGTCGATCAGGTCGCAGGCACGACGTTCGGTCATGCACTCGGATGGCTGGTCCAGACGGCAGATGACGAGGCGGAAGGCGGCCCGGTGTTCGAGATTCTGGTACGCTGGTCACATGCCGACTATCTGTTCTGTGAACTGACCCATGGGGCGCGGGCTTTCGGCATGCCTGAATCGAAGCCCCTCAGCGGCGAGCTGATGGAAATCTAGAAGATCGGACGTCCGGATCACCTGTTCTTCGTCAGATGTTGTCGGTCTTGATGGTCAGTTTCGCGATCGGATCGGGGGCGAACAACAGTTCACATCGCGTTGTCGCAATGTCGCGGGCTTCGGATGCACCGACTGCCGTGTGGTTCACGACAGCGCTGGACAGGGACTGGACACAGTGTGCCCTGGCCTGATGCAGTGCGGCAGACTGGTCCTGCTGCCGCGTCGGAGCAACCGGCGACACGTCGAATGGAGCCAACGCCGCCAGCGCCACACCGCAAAATGTGACACAGAACGTGACTCCGATCAGAAATTGACGTGTTGGCCGCATGAACATGCTTCGGCAAACTTCCTCACTGGTGCGGTTGTCCCGCTTGGCAAGGTCATCGCAAGCGCCGGGCCAGTCACGCGAAGCTGATCATGCGAGGGGTGCAGGGCAGGCAGAACGGTCATTGTTCCGCAGGCTCAACGATTTCTCAACGATTTGCCCCGGTGGTCTGCTGGCCACGGTCGCTGAGCCCGATTAGGTCTGGAAATGGCCGGGTGCGGATGGTACCCCGACGCGAGTCCCGCTCAACAATGGGTCGCGGGCTGAACTGACCACGCTGATGCAGAGGACGCCATGCCAGACACCCTGAGCCGCCGCAGTCTGTACCCCCGTATCGACCCCTATGATCAGGGGTTCCTGAGCGTCTCCGATCGGCACACCATCCATTTCGAACAGTGCGGCAATCCATCAGGCAAACCGGTCGTCGTTGTTCATGGCGGTCCCGGCGGCGGCAAGAAGCCCGACGACCGGCGCTTCTTCGACCCGGAAGCCTATCGCGTGATCCTGTTCGATCAGCGCGGTTGCGGGATGAGCCGCCCGCATGCCGAACTGGAAGGGAACACGACCTGGGATCTGGTTGCGGACATGGAACGTCTGCGGACCCATCTGGGGATCGATACCTGGCAGGTGTTCGGTGGATCATGGGGCAGCGCGCTCGGACTGGCCTATGCCCAGACGCACCCCGACAGGGTCAGTGAGCTTGTCATGCGGGGCATCTTCACGCTGCGTGATGCTGAGCTGAAGTGGTTCTATCAGGCGGGTGCCGGTGCAATCTTTCCCGACAGCTGGGAAGGATACCTGGCGCCGATCCCGGAGGATGAGCGCGACGACATGATCGCCGCCTATTACAGGCGCCTCACGTCCGATGACCACGCCGTGCAGCTGGAGGCCGCCCGGGCCTGGAGCATGTGGGAAGGCGGCACCTTGAGCCTGCACACGGACCCGGGTCGGGTGAACGATTTTGGTGATGAAGAGTTCGCCCTCGCCTTCGCGCGTATCGAGTGCCACTACTTCATCAACAAGGGCTTCTTCGAGCACGATGGCTGGCTGATCGACAATGTCGATCGTATCCGGCATCTGCCCTGCACGATCGCGCAGGGGCGCTATGACGTGGTGACGCCGATGATGACAGCATGGGCGCTGCACAAGGCCTGGCCCGAGGCGGATTTCCGCCTGGTTCCTGATGCGGGGCATGCAGGGTCCGAGCCAGGCATCGTTGACGAGCTGATCAGGGCAACTGATGCATACCGGATGAGGGCCTGATACCGCGATGATTGACCTGAACTTCTCCGCGCTGCTGTCTTCGCGAATCTGCCACGATCTTGTCGGCCCTATCGGTGCCTTGTCGAATGGCATCGAACTGATGGAACTGGAAGACGATCCGGCCATGGCGACCGACGCGCTGGACCTGTTGAAGATGTCGGCCAACAACGCCTCCAATCGGCTGAAATTCCTGCGGCTGGTCTTTGGTGCCTCAGGTGGCGATGCGATGCCTCTGGCCGTGTCGGAAGCGCGATCAGCGGCGCTGGCATTCTATGAAGATCAGCGACTGGACCTGGACTGGCCCCTGGCCGACGGGCCTGACCCGGCGAAGAGCCGTGTCCGCCTGCTGCTCAACCTCATCATGTCAGCGGCCTTTGGCATGGTGCGTGGCGGTACGCTGTCCGTTCACCTGTCGGATACCGAGGTGCGACTGACAGCCGTGCATGAGCGTGCGCAACTGTCGGATGAAGTCTGCTCGGCCCTGCTGGGCACGCGTCAGGCGGCCACGGTGGAGGATGCCCGCATCATCGAGGCGTTCCATGCGGCCTTGCTGGCGGAGGCGGAGGGGATCCGTATTCAGGTGACCAATTCACCGGGGCAGTTTGTCATTTCGGCGGCCTGAATTATCTATTGAGGCTGACAGTGGGAGACTGACCTTGGACGCACTTGATCTGATCGTGAAACGGGCCTCCGTGCCGCCGCGCCTGCATGAGGACTCCGACCTCGACGATGCCGCGCTGGACCAGATCTTCGCGGCAACGGTCACAGCGCCGGATCACGGACTGGTGCGCCCCTATCGTTTCATCACGATCCGCGGCGCGGCACGCAATCGCCTGGGCGATGTCTTTGCCGAAGCCGCGCTGATGCGGAACCCGGACGCGGAACCCGGCGTCATCGAGAAAGACCGGCTGAAGCCGCTGAGGTCGCCGGTTGTCGTGGCCGTCATTGCCTGCATCACGCCGGACCACCCGAAGGCCCCGCCGGTGGAGCAGATGCTGACCGCTGGCATGGCCGGATACAACATGGTGCTTGCGGCGCAGGCCATCGGTCTCGGTGGCATCTGGCTGACCGGTGCGCCGACCTATGATGCCCACGTGCAGGCCGCGCTGGGGGTGCAGGCTTCCGAGGAACTGCTGGGCTTTGTGTATCTTGGCCAGCCGAAACGCGACTTCAAGGCACCGCGTCGGCCGGACTGGCGGGACTTCGTGACCAGCTGGGATGAATGATCAGGAATGATCAGTCCTGGCTGTTCCTGCCACGAAAGACCGTCTCCATCTTTCGCCGGTAGGCCACCGTGGGGTCCGTTTCGTCAATGTCCACATCGTCGTAGGTGATCACCGCGTCTTCGGCCATGTCGTGGCGCAAGCGGACACCGTGCGCCAGACCCAATGGCAGGCAGTTGTCCATCAGCGAGTCGTGGGCGCGCCGCAGCTTTCCGAACACGGTGAACCCGCCTTCACCATCCAGCATCTCGCCCGCTTTCAGGCCCCGTTTCGCAGTCGCCACCACGTCGCCGCGAAATCCCCTGGCGCGTCCGGTCGGTTCGCCGCGCAGGGCGGCAGAGGCGACGGATACACCGAGTTCCAGTCCGATGAGGTGATAGGGACGCCAGAGTGCCGCATAGTCGCCTGTCGGATCGGTCACCAGCCCGTAATCGGCGAAGCAGTTACGGACATATTCGTCCGGTGCCCGGAACGTCACGTAGACCCCCCAGCGCAGATCGTTGGGCACGGGCTGGCCGTCGTGGGTCTCGCAGGAAACGACTTCGACCGTGCCGTCCGTATCCAGCAGCCCGCCAACCGTGCGCGGGCGCAGCAGGGTCGAAAGTTCATTGACCGAAGCGGGCGGGAACGCCAGCCCGCGCCGTTCCGGTGTCAGGCCGCAGGCATTGGAAACCGCCGCCATCTCGATGGCCGACTTGGTGCCGTCCAGGAACGAATTGAACATCTGCGGGTTCATGCCGGACGCCGCCGCCCGTTCCGGTGTCAGGCCATAGTGCGACCAGACGGTGTCGGGCGTGGAGCGATGATAGATCGGGCGATACTTGGTGCCCTTGCCGGCGCAGACAACGTCGAGGCCAATCGCTCTGGCCCAGTCCACTTGTTCCGCGATCAGGGCTGGCTGGTCGCCATAGGCCATGGAATAGACCACACCGGCGCTGTCGGCTTCTTCGGCCAGCAAGGGGCCGGCGAGCACATCCGCCTCCACATTCACCATCACCACATGCAGGCCATTGGCAAAGGCAGCCCGCGCGTGGCGGATACCTGCTGCCGGGTGGCCAGTGGCGTCGATGATCACCTGCATGCCGTTCTGACCGATCAGCGCCATCGCGTCCTGACCACACCAGGTGGTGCCGGTGTCGATGGCATCTGCCGGGCTGCGGGCGGCAAGCTGAGTGTCAGGCCAGCCCGTCTCGGTGCAGGACAGACGTGCGCGACCTTCGGTCAGGTCAGCAATACCGACCACATGCATGCCGGGTGTGCGGCGCGCCTGAGCCAGGAACATGGACCCGAACTTGCCAGCCCCGATCAGGCCGACACGTACCGGCTCCCCCAATTCCTGTGCCTGCAGCAGCAGATGATGTAGGTTCAAGGTCGCAAGCTCCCGCCATTCATAAGGACAACGAGCAGGTTATACGCCGAAGAACGCGTCGCGAAACCTATAGTTCGGCGGCTGTCTACTGCCCGGAGCGCTTGCCGTAAATGGCCAGTAAGACTGTATAGTCGTCACGGGTTTCGTAATCCTCATGCCCCACGACGATCAGGTCTTCTGCCTGCAACTCGCCGACGACGCCCTTGAAATCCTTTTCGGATGCATCGGAACCTTCATCCTCACAGACATCCCGGTCATCGCGCACCAGCCCCTCGACAATGCGGCAGTTGCCGCCCGTGACGATGTCCAGTGCCAGATCGCTGGCCCCCTTGTTATAGGCAACGGTGCCGGTCAGGGACGCGAGGGAAACCAGCTCGCCAATGCCGACGCCCGCCGCGAACGGGAGGGCACAGCCGCCGGAAAGTCCAAGGGTGGCGAAAAGCACGCTGCAGCAAGCCAATCGGCGGGCGATGGAGCGGGGGGTGCGTGGTGAGCAAATTGTACGCATCTTGACTGGCCTTCCTGTGATCGCGATCTCTTCCGAATCGCGAATCAGTGTTTGCTCTGGCAATGTCTCAGGCTGATTCGGGCTTCGCAAGTGCGAAAAGCGTGGCGCTGTCTGAAGCGTTGCGGCGGCGCTGCTGACCTGACCTGCCTTTCTGATGCCTTTTCTCCACGGGTCTGTGTCTGGTATGCAGTCATCGTGATCGCCGATCCGCGCCGCATGTCGGATACCGTGCGTGTGCAGGGTCGATGATCATCATGATGGAATTTCCCGCGGGTCCGGCGTTCCGGGTCTGCGACGACGCTCAGCCTGAAAGGAAGCTTGAACAATGGCACGCAGGAAAATCGCACTGATCGGTGGCGGCAACATCGGCGGCACGCTGGCCCATCTGGCGGCGCTGAAGCAGCTTGGCGACGTCGTCGTCTTCGATATCGTCGAAGGACTGCCTCAGGGCAAGGCTCTCGACCTCAACGAGTCGGCACCGGTCGACGGTTTCAACGTCAACCTCTCCGGCACGCAGGACTATGCGGATATCGCAGGTTCCGACGTGATCATCGTGACGGCTGGTGTGGCGCGGAAGCCGGGGATGAGCCGTGACGATCTGCTGGGTATCAACATCAAGGTGATGCAGGCGGTGGGTGAGGGGATCAAGACCCATGCACCGGATGCTTTCGTCATCTGCATCACCAATCCGCTGGATGCCATGGTCTGGGTGCTGCAGAAGATCTGCGGCCTGCCCACCAACAAGGTCGTCGGCATGGCGGGGGTGCTGGATTCGGCGCGCTTCCGCTTCTTCCTGGCCGAAGCCATGAACGTGTCGGTCGAAGATGTGACCGCGTTCGTGCTCGGCGGCCACGGCGATACCATGGTGCCGTCGGTGCGCTACACGACGGTTGCCGGTGTGCCGATGCCCGACCTGGTGGCGATGGGCTGGATCACGCAGGAAAAGCTGGACCAGATCGTTCAGCGTACCCGCGATGGCGGTGCCGAGATCGTTGGCCTGCTGAAGACCGGTTCCGCGTTCTATGCCCCGGCCACATCCGCCATTCAGATGGCAGAGGCCTATCTGGGTGACGAGAAGCGCGTGCTGCCCTGCGCCGCGCATCTGACCGGTCAGTTCGGCGTCAGCGACATGTATGTCGGCGTGCCGGTCGTCATCGGTGCCGGTGGTGTCGAACGGATCATGGAAATCGAACTGAATGCCGACGAAAAGGCCGGATTTGACAAGTCCGTCGATGCCGTCCGCGGCCTGATCGACGCCTGCAAGGGCATCAACCCCGACCTGGCATAGGTCATTCTGTCGACGTGGCCCGCCCGGCACCCTTCAGGTCACGGTGCTGGGCGGTTGCGCCCGGGGTGGGCTGCCGTTACGTTGGCGGCGTCCGGTCGGGGGTCGTCCACGCATGCGTGGGGGGAGGTCCTTGAGCGGCCCGTCCCTGGTTTCCAACGATAATCCGGAACATCATGAATATTCACGAATATCAGGCGAAAGCACTTCTGCGGAAGTATGGCGTCGCCACACCGAAGGGCGCGCCCGCGTTCACGGTCGAGGAAGCGGTCAAGGCCGCGAATGAACTTGGTGGTCCGGTCTGGGTCGTCAAATCACAGATTCATGCCGGTGGCCGTGGTGCCGGCCGGTTCGTGGGCAAGCCGGATGGCAAGGGCGGCGTTCGCGTCTCCACATCCGTTGATGATGTCCGCACGAACGCCGAGGAAATGCTGGGCAACGTGCTGGTCACGAAGCAGTCCGGTGCCGAGGGCAAGCAGGTCAATCGCCTCTATATCGAAGATGGCTGTGACATTGCACGGGAACTGTACCTGTCAGTCCTGCTGGATCGCGCGACGAGTGCTGTGACCTTCATTGCCTCCGCTGAGGGCGGCATGGAGATCGAGGAGATCGCCGAGAGCAATCCTGAAAAGATACTGCATTGCCCGGTTGATCCCGCGACAGGCATCCAGGGGCATCACTGCCGCCGGATCGCCTATTTCCTGGGCCTTGAAGGCGATCAGGTGAAGTCGGCGACGAAGTTCATCACGGCGCTGTACAACGCATTCATCGAACTGGATGCCAGCCTGGTGGAAATCAACCCGCTGGTGGTGACCGGCGCAGGTGAAGTCATCGCGCTGGATGCCAAGATGAACTTCGACGACAACGCGCTCTATCGCCACAAGGAAGTGGCCGAACTGCGCGACGTCGAGGAAGAAGACCCGATGGAGGTCAAGGCCTCCGAGTATGACCTGAACTATGTGAAGCTTGACGGCTCCATCGGCTGCATGGTGAACGGTGCCGGTCTGGCCATGGCGACCATGGACATCATCAAGCTTTATGGCTCCGAACCGGCCAACTTCCTCGACGTTGGCGGCGGTGCCACCCGAGAGAAGGTGACGGAAGCGTTCAAGATCATTCTTTCCGATCCGAACGTGCAGGGCATCCTGGTGAATATCTTCGGCGGCATCATGCGTTGCGATGTCATCGCGGAAGGTGTTGTTGCGGCGGCCCGCGAAGTCTCGCTGGACAAGCCGCTGGTCGTGCGGCTGGAAGGCACGAATGTCGATCTCGGCAAGAAGATCATGGCCGAATCGGGCCTGACCATCATTGCTGCCGACAACCTGGCCGATGCGGCCGAGAAGATCGTCACTGCGGTGAAGGAGGCTGCCTGATGTCCACGCTCGTCAATTCTGACACCAAGGTCATCTGCCAGGGCTTTACCGGCAAGCAGGGGACATTCCACTCCGAACAGGCCATTGCCTACGGGACCAAGATGGTCGGCGGCACCAGCCCCGGCAAGGGCGGTTCCGAGCATCTGGGCCTGCCTGTGTTCGACACGGTTGCCGACGCGATGGATCGCACTGGTGCCAATGCATCCGTGATCTATGTGCCGCCGCCGTTCGCCGCCGATGCGATCATGGAAGCGATCGCATCCGAAGTGCCGCTGATCGTCTGCATCACGGAAGGCATTCCGGTGCTGGACATGGTGAAGGTGAAGCAGGCGCTGAAGAATTCCGGCAGCCGCCTGATCGGCCCGAACTGCCCCGGCATCATCACCCCCGATGAATGCAAGATCGGCATCATGCCTGGCCATATCCACAAGCGTGGTACGGTTGGCATCGTGTCCCGATCCGGCACCCTGACCTATGAAGCGGTGGCGCAGACCACGGCGACCGGTCTGGGCCAGACCACCTGCATCGGCATTGGTGGTGACCCGGTGAATGGCACCAACTTCATCGACTGCCTTGATCTGTTCCTGAAGGATGATGAGACGGAGTCCATCATCATGATTGGTGAGATCGGCGGCAGTGCAGAGGAAGAAGCGGCAGAATTCCTTAAGGCATCCAGGGTTAAGAAGCCTGTCGTCGGCTTCATTGCCGGTGTGACGGCCCCTCCGGGCCGACGCATGGGCCACGCCGGCGCGATTATTGCTGGTGGCAAGGGCGGCGCTGAGGACAAGATGGAGGCCATGCGGTCTGCCGGGATTGCCGTGGCCGATTCGCCGGCCGCCCTGGGAACCACATTGGTGGATCTGCTGAAGGGTTAGGGACGGGCAAGACATCGCCACGCGACCCGCACCCGAAGCAAGAAGTCAGGAAAGGGACGCGGGGGAAAGCCCCGCGCCAGAAAAAGATGGGCGTTCAAGAACACGGAGCCGGCTTTCTCAACGGTGCTAACACGGCCTTCATCGAAGGGCTCTACCAGAAGTATCTGGAAGACCCGACGTCGGTCGATGACAGCTGGGCGCAGTTCTTCGCCGAGGTTGGCGACGACCTTGCCACCGTTGAGCGGGAAGCGCAGGGGCCAAGCTGGGGCCGCACGACCGATGAGATGGGTGTCGATGACCCCTATGAACTGATCGGTCCTGCGGTCAAGGCGGCCCAACGTTCGGAACAGTTGGGGTATTCGGAGGCCCGGGCGGCAACGCTCGACAGTCTCCGTGCCCTGATGCTCATTCGCGCCTATCGCGTGCGCGGGCATCTGATTGCCAATCTCGATCCGTTGCAGCTTGATCCCCCGACCGTCCACCCTGAACTCGACCCGAAGACCTATGGCTTCAGCGATGCGGACATGGACCGCACCATCTTCCTGGACAATGTGCTGGGGATGGAAACCGCGACGATGCGGGAAATCATCGACGTGGTGCAGAAGGTCTATTGCGGCACCATGGCCGTCGAGTACATGCACATCCAGAGTCCGGAACAGAAGTCCTGGATCCAGCAGCGGATCGAGGGACCGGACAAGGAAGTCACCTTCACCATGATGGGGCGCCGCGCGATCCTCAACAAGGTGACGGAGGCCGAGGGCTTCGAGAGCTTCCTGAACGTCAAGTACACCGGCACCAAGCGCTTCGGCCTGGACGGCGGTGAAGCCCTGATTCCCGCGATGGAAGCCATCATCAAGCGTGGCGGACAGCTGGGCGTCAAGGAAATCATCCTGGGCATGCCGCATCGCGGCCGCCTGAACGTTCTGACCAGTGTCATGGGCAAGCCGTTCCGTGCCGTGATCTCCGAATTCCAGGGCAATGCCGCGAACCCGTCCGACGTCCAGGGTTCAGGCGATGTGAAGTATCATCTGGGCACCTCGTCGGATCGTGAATTCGATGGCAACAAGGTGCATCTGTCGCTGACGGCCAACCCGTCGCATCTGGAAGCGGTCGATCCTGTCGTCATCGGCAAGGCGCGGGCGAAGATCGGCCAGATCGGTTTTGACAGCTGGCGCCAGGTCATGCCGGTACTGATGCATGGTGATGCGGCCTTTGCCGGCCAGGGCGTCGTTGCCGAATGCCTGGGGCTGTCGGGCCTGAAGGGCTACCGCGTTGGTGGCACCCTGCACATCATCGTCAATAACCAGATCGGCTTCACGACCGCGCCCAAGTACTCACGTTCCTCGCCCTATCCGTCGGATGTGGGCAAGATGGTCGCCGCACCGATCTTCCACGTGAACGGTGACGATCCGGAAGCGGTGGTTCATGCAGCCAAGGTGATCACGGAGTTCCGTCAGGAGTTCGGTGTCGATGTGGTGCTGGACATGTTCTGCTATCGCCGTCACGGGCACAACGAAGGCGATGAGCCGTCGTTCACGCAGCCGATCATGTACCGCAAGATTTCCGGCCATCCGACCACCCGCCAGATCTACGCCAGGAAGCTGGAAGAGGAAGGCACGCTGGAGGCCGGTGGCGGCGACGCCATGGTGTCCGATTTCCGCAACTTCCTTGAAGATGAATTCGAGGCCGCGACCTCTTACAAGCCGAACAAGGCCGACTGGCTGGAAGGGCGTTGGCAGGGTTTGCGCATCGCCCCGCTGGGCGACCGGCGCGGTGCGACAGCCGTTCCGAAAGAGGCCCTGCAGAAGATCGGCAAGGGGCTGACGACGATCCCGGAGGGCTTCAATGCCCACCGGACCGTGAAGCGGCTGATGCAGACCAAGAAGAAGATGTTTGAAAGCGGCGAGGGCTTTGACTGGTCGACGGCTGAGGCTCTGGCGTTTGCGACCCTGCTGATGGAAAAGGTGCCGGTTCGGCTTTCGGGCCAGGATTCGGGGCGCGGCACATTCAGTCAGCGCCATTCGGTGCTGGTCGATCAGCAGACCGAAGACCGCCATCTGCCCCTGAACAACATCGACGAGGAACAGGCGCACTACGAAGTTGTCGATTCCATGCTGTCGGAGATGGCGGTGCTGGGTTTCGAATATGGCTTCAGTCTTGCCGAACCGAATGCGCTGGTGCTCTGGGAGGCGCAGTTCGGTGACTTCGCCAATGGCGCACAGGTCATCGTCGACCAGTTCCTGTCCACGGCAGAATTGAAATGGCTGCGGATGAGCGGGCTGGTGATGCTGCTGCCACATGGGATGGAAGGGCAGGGGCCTGAACACAGTTCGGCACGTCTGGAGCGGTATCTGCAGCTATGCGCGGAGGACAACCTGCAGGTCGCCAACGTCACGACACCGGCCAATTACTTCCATATCCTGCGCCGCCAGATCCATCGCGACTTCCGCAAGCCGCTGATCCTGATGACGCCGAAGTCGTTGCTGCGTCACAAGAGCTGCGTTTCGACCATCGACGACATGGCAACCGGATCGTCGTTCCACCGGGTTCTCTATGAAGACAATCCGCCCTGCAGCCGTGACGATACGAAGTGGCTGATCCTCTGCTCGGGCAAGGTCTACTACGATCTGGTGGAGAAGCGTGAGGAACTGGGGGTCAAGGATGTGCAGGTGATGCGTGTCGAACAGCTTTACCCCTATCCGACGGAGCCGATGGTCGAGGAACTGAAAGGCTTCCGCAACGTCGAGAAGGTGATCTGGTGCCAGGAAGAACCAAAGAACATGGGGCCCTGGTTCTTCGTGCAGAACTGGCTGGAGGAATGTTTCCGCCTGGCCGGCATGAAGAAGGTGCAGCGCCCGACCTATGTCGGTCGTCCGCCATCGGCCTCCCCTGCGACGGGTCTGAACAAGATCCACGTGAAGGAGCAGGATATTCTCTGTCGCAAGGCGTTGACGGGCACCCCGGTCGACGCAATGAACCGCGACAATTTCTGATTGGATTTGCGCGAGGGAGCGCCTGATGACCGTTGAAATCAAAGTCCCGACGATGGGCGAGTCGATCTCTGAAGCAACCGTTGGCCAGTGGTTCAAGCAACCTGGTGATGCGGTGGCCGTTGACGATACGCTCTGTGAGCTGGAAACCGACAAGGTAACGCTGGAGGTCAATGCGACCACGGCGGGCGCGCTGGCAGAGATCCTCGCCGAAGAAGGCGCGACCGTGGGTGTTGGCGCCGTGCTCGGCACGATCGACGAAGGTGCCGAGGGCAAGAAGGCCGCGTCTGGCGGCGACGCGGCCAAGAAGGACGCGGTGCCTGCAAAGGAAGAACCGAAGCAGGCGGCGGCTCCTGCACCGGCTGCAGCGCCGGCGAAGAAGGCGGCCCCGGCCCCGGATCGCAAGGTCGTCGCCATGGATTCGGCTAAGGAACTGGCGGAAGCCAAGGGTGTCAGCCTTGCTGGCATCGAAGGCACCGGCAAGGATGGCCGCGTGACCCGTGCCGATGTCGCCCGTGCCATCGCGGATGGTCGCGCCAGGCAGGCCGAACGTCAGGCTTCGCAGCCGGCCATGGCAACGGCGTCAGCCGGCTCCGGCGGTGAGCGACCCGAGGCGGAGCGGGAGGAGCGGGTGCGGATGACGCGCCTGCGCCGGACCATCGCCGGTCGCCTGAAGGAAGCCCAGAACACGGCCGCCATGCTGACCACCTTCAACGAGGTGGACATGACCGAGGTCATGGCGCTGCGTTCCGAGCACAAGGAAGCGTTCGAGAAGAAGCACGGCGCACGGCTGGGCTTCATGTCGTTCTTCGTGAAGGCGTGCATCGCGGGCCTGAAGGACCTTCCGGCAGTGAACGCGGAGATTGATGGCGACGACATCATCTACAAGAATTACTACCACATCGGGGTGGCCGTCGGTACGCCGAACGGCCTTGTCGTGCCGGTGGTGCGGGATGCCGATCATCTGTCCATCGCGGGTCTGGAAACCGGTATCTCCGAACTGGGCCTGAAGGCGCGGGATGGCAAACTGAGCCTGAACGACCTGCAGGGCGGCACCTTCACCATCTCCAACGGTGGTGTCTATGGCTCGCTGATGTCCACGCCGATCCTGAATACGCCGCAGTCCGGCATCCTGGGCATGCACAAGATCCAGCAGCGTCCGATGGATGTGAATGGAGAGATCAAGCTCCGGCCGATGATGTATCTGGCACTGTCCTATGATCACCGTGTCATTGACGGTCGGGAGGCGGTGACGTTCCTGGTTCGCGTCAAGGAATGTCTGGAAGATCCCCGCCGCATGATCCTGGACCTCTAGGGCCTGGCATCAAGCTAACCTGTGGAAGCACCTTCCCGCTCACCGATCCTGATAGGCGAAGAGCATGTCTGAAGAGAAGCGTTACGATCTGGTCATCATCGGCGGCGGTCCCGGTGGTTACGTTGCGGCCATCCGGGCAGCGCAGAACGGGCTGAGCGTGGCCTGCGTGGAAATGCGTGGGCGGCTGGGTGGCACCTGCCTGAATGTCGGCTGCATCCCTTCCAAGGCCTTGTTGCAAAGCTCGCACCTGTTCGAGGAAGCAAGCATCCATTTCGATGTCCATGGCATCCAGACCGGTGACGTCAAGCTGGACCTGAAGACCATGCTCGGCCGCAAGGACGAAGTCGTGACGACGCTGACGGACGGTATCGAAGGCCTCTTCAAGAAGAACAAGGTCGACTACATCATCGGTACCGGCACCATCATCGACAATGAAACGGTGGAGGTTGCGCCGGGTGGACGCAAGAAGAAGCAGACGCTGAAGACCGACACGATCCTGATTGCAACCGGATCGGAGGTCGCGACGATTCCCAATGTGGAGATCGACGAGAAGCGCATCGTCTCCTCCACCGGGGCGCTGGAACTGGCCAGGGTGCCGAAGTCGATGATCGTCATCGGTGGTGGCTACATCGGGCTGGAACTTGGTTCGGTCTGGCGCAGGCTCGGCGCGGAAGTCACGGTCGTCGAGTTCCTCGACCGCATCACCCCGGGCATGGATGGTGAAATCTCCAAGCGCATGAAGGTGATCCTGGAGAAGCAGGGCATCAAGTTCATGATGGGTACCAAGGTGACGGAGGCGAAAGCTCTCAAGACCCAGGTGAACCTGACGGTGGAGCCTTCCAAGGGCGGTGATGCCCAAACGCTGAAAGCCGAAGTCGTGCTGGTTTCCGTAGGCCGACGGCCCTTCACGGAGGGACTGGGTCTGGAGAATGTCGGCGTCGAGACCGACCGGGGCTTCATCAAGGTCGATGAACATTTCCAGACATCTGCACCGGGCGTCTTTGCCGTGGGGGACGTCATTCCAGGACCGATGCTGGCCCACAAGGCGGAACACGAAGGTGCTGTGGTTGCCGATTTCCTTGCAGGCGAGCCGGGGCATGTGAACTACGATACCGTTCCTGGCGTCGTCTATACTTGGCCGGAAGTTGCCTCCATCGGCCGTACCGAGGAACAGTTGAAGGAAGCGGACGTCAAGTATGCCGTCGGCAAGTTCCCGTTCTCCGCCAATGCCCGCGCCCGCACGGTGGGTGAAAAGGATGGTCTGGTGAAGATCATCGCCGACAAGGACAGCGACCGGGTGCTGGGCGTCCACATCATCGGCCCCGACGCGGGTACCATGATTCACGAGGCCATGGCGGTGATGGAACTGGGCGGCACAGCGCACGAAGTCGGCGAGATGTGCCATGCGCACCCGACGCTCAGCGAAGCGGTCAAGGAAGCTGCCCTGGCCGTGCACAAGCGCACCATCAACATGTGAGTGGCCGGGTTTCCGGCGACCGGCAGATAACCGTCAGTATCAGCCTGATCCTACCAGCGCGGACACTCGCTCCGCCTGTTGTGGTTGCGCAGCGACGTCAGATAACCGTCGACCGCCTGGGTCATCGCCGGGCTGCAGGTGCCGACCTCACTGGCCAGGGTTCCTCGGTAGAGGCTCATGGCAACGCCATGCGTTATCGAGACAGCGGCGATCTGGCGTTCTGACCAGCAGCCGCTGTTCTGCTCTCGCTCCAGCAACGGCAGGTAGGAACGCGCGCCCCAATCCAGGCTGCAGAATTCGGCAAATGCAGATCCGGCGCCGCGCGCGATGACGTCCTTTGTCATGGCATCCGGCAGCATGCCGTCGATCTTTTCGATGGCGGTCGCCGGGGCGCATTTCGCGGCCCCGCAATCTCCGATTTCAATGTTCTGCACAACCAGATCCGATACCCGGTTGATCAGGTCGCGATCGATTTCCTCGACCATTGACGGATCCTCTGCCCAGGCGGGCGAGGCGAGGGAAAGAAAGACAGCGAGGGCGCAGGAAAGACGCAGCATCAGGTATCGGTCTCCATTGGCAGGTTGGGGTCCATGCACCATTCGGTGAGCGAGTTGTCGTAGAGGGCAACATCGTCATGCCCCAGCAGTGCCATCACGAACGCAGGCGTGGTTGCGGCGATACCACCACCACAATAGGTCACGACCGGCGCGGAGCCGTCGACGCCGACCTCTTTCAGCATCTTCTCCAGCTGAGGCAGGGGCAGGAAGGCACGGGTTTTCGGGTCCGTCATCTCCCGCGCAGGAACGTTGACGCTGCCCGCGATGTGGCCCGGGCGCCCATAATGCGTGCCGCCGCTGCCCGTGTGCTGATCACGGCCCAGGGCATTCAAGATGATGGTGCCGTTTTCGGTCATGGCCGCCTGCACCCGTTTCTGATCGGCAATCAGTTCGGGACGTGGCCGGGCGGTGAAGATGGCGGGTGGATATTCGGCTGTGCCGGATTCCGTGGCACGGCCCTCCGCTTCCCATTTATCAATGCCGCCGTCCAGAATGGCTGCGTTGTCGAAGCCGAAGGCGCGCAACATCCACCAGACCCGCGTCGCCCACATCGGGTGAAACCGGCTGTAGAGCACGATCCGGCTGTCATCGCCAATCCCCAGCCGCCCAGCCGCCGCAGCAAATGACGCCGCATCCGGCAGGGTGAAGCGCAGCTTGGGGTCCGGGCGCGACAGGTCGCCCTGAATATCGATGAAACCGGCACCGGGAATGTGCGACGCCTCCCACTCGGCACGGCATGGCTCGACCCGGAACGTCGTTTCCGTCGCCGGCGCCAGCCGGGTGGAGCAATCAAGGACGCGCAGATCGGGATCACCCAGTTGTGCGGCCAGCTGTTCGGTGCTGATCAACCAGCGTTCGCTGCGCTCGGTCATCTGTCTCTCCCCTGCCGGTGCTGCGGACCTGTCCAGTGATTCATGCACCTTCGGGCTAGGTGTTCCGGGCATTTGGCGCGATCATGGCGGTCGTGGAGGGCCAATCATGAACGACCAGACACCACTACGCCAGAGTGCGGATGCAAACATCTTCGCGAACGGCTGCGCCTATATGGACGACACCTATGTCCCGATTGCGGAGGCGAAGGTCTCCGTTCTCGACTGGGGCTTCAACAAGTCAGACGTGACCTATGATGTCGTGCATGTGCGCGACGGCGGCTTCTTCCGGCTGGACGATCATCTGGACCGGTTCTTTGCCTCCATGGCCGCGCTGCGCATGAAAGTTCCATACGACAAGGCTGAGATGGCGGAGATCCTGACCGAATGTGTCCGGAAGGCCGGATTGCGCAATTCCTATGTTGCCATGGTGACTACCCGTGGTGTGCCGCAACCCGGTGCGCCGCGGAAACCCAGCATCATTCCCAACCGCTTCATTGCCTACGCCATTCCGTGGGTCGATGTGATCAGCGAGGAGATTCAGGAACGCGGCGCGCACCTGATTGTCGCGAAGACACCGCGCATTCCTGCTGCGTCCGTCGATCCGACCGTGAAGAACTATCATTGGGGCGACATGATCCGCGCTTTGTTCGAGGCGGAGGACGCGGGCGCGGACACGGCCGTGCTGCTGGACCTGGACGGTTTCGTGACCGAAGGTCCGGGTTTCAACGTCTTCGCGGTGATTGACGGTACGGTGGTTTCACCCGACCGCGGCGCGCTGGAAGGTGTGACACGGCAATCGGTGCTGGATGTCTGCGAGAAGCTGGGCATTCCGTCGGAGGTGCGTCCCATGACGGCGGATGAACTGCGTGAAGCGGATGAGGTCTTCACCTCCACCACCGCAGGCGGCGTGATGCCGGCGTCGCGCATCGATGGCCGGATCAAGGGCAATGATCGGCCCGGCCCGATCTCCATGCGGCTGAAGGAAACCTATTGGCAACTGCATGGCGAAGGCTGGCACATGACACCGATCGACTACTGATCCGGCTGTCCACAAGCCTCAGATCAGCCAGGCTTCCACCGCCTCTTCCCGGCCTTTGAGCGGAATGTCGCCGACAAGGGCGGCGTCGTCGGTCGCGCGCGCTGCGCGCACTGTTGCGGAGCTGGCCAGAATGACCGTATCGCTGTCGCCCCGGCGTACCATGGCGGCCTCCGCCTCCAGCCGGTTGGCGATGTTCACCGTGTCGCCGACAATCGTGTAGTTCATGCGGCCCACGGCACCGATGTTGCCGACGATGACCGGACCGGTGTGCAACCCGATCCGAACCCTGACCGGGTCTGCGCGTCCCTGATTGTTCGCTGCCACGGCTTCGCGTATCGCCCGTGCGGCAAGAACAGCCCGTGCCGCATGATCTTCCTGCGGTTCCGGCGCGCCCCAGAATGCCATCACGGCATCGCCGATGAACTTGTCGATCGTGCCGCCAGTCGCCTCGATCTGGGTCGCCAGCAGATCGAAGTGCGCGTTCAGGAAATCAGCAGTCTCGGTTGCTGCCCAATGCTCGGATCGACCGGTGAAGCCACTGATGTCGGTGAACATGACCGTGACGTAGCGTTCCTCACTTCCCGCCGCGGCGGAACCGCCCTGTGCCATCAGGTTCTGCACCAGGCGTTTCGGCACATAGGTCTCGAACCAGCGCAGCCCGGTGATCATGGCATTCATGGATGCGGATGCATTGTCCAGTTCGCGAAACGAACTGCGGGGCAGGGGATCAAGCCCGTCGAGGTCGAGCTTCCGTGCCCGATCCGCGAAGGCCGACAGCCTGACCAGCGGCAACGCGAGGCGCCGCGCCGCCAGAAATGCGATCAGCAGGCTGACGACCAGAACCCCCAGGCCCGCCAGCGCGGCGCGCAACAGCCGCATCAGTTCATCCGTCACGTCCTGCAGCGGGAAAGCCAGCACCAGCGTCCAGGCGACCTGCCCGTACCTTTCCATCGTCGTCAGCAACAGGACGTGGGTCGTATCATCAGGCAACCGCACGATCCGGGATTCGAAATCGTCCGCCTGCACGTCCAGCAGATTGGCCCTGCCAGCCAGCAGGGCGGTCAGGATCGGGTCATCGAAGTCGGTCGCCGACAGATGATCAGTGTTCGAGGTGCCGGTGATCCGCCCGTCGAACATCGCCGGATGAGCCAGCACCCGGCTTTGCCCATGCAGGACGAAGGCCGTGCCGAAAACCTGTGCTGCGGCATCCGCCACGGTGCGTGCCAGCCGGTCGGCAGGAACCCGCGCGCGCAGTACGCCCACGGATTCACCGTCGATCTTCACGGACCGGCGATAGGTCAGCAGCGGAGTGCCGTCCTCACGGTCCCAGATGATCTCACCCCAGTGGGGGCTGCGATCCTTTTCCGCCATGATACGCTCTGTCACGCCGGGGGATCCGAGCAGGTCGCTGCGTCTGATCACGCCGCTGCCATCCTGGCGCTGGACGTCGAGCAGTTGTGCCTGCAGGTCAACGAACGACAGACCGCGTGTCGCCGGGGTTGCGGCAAGCGCACCGGTCATCAGCTTCGCCAGAGGGCCCTTGCTGTCGAGCGGCTGTTCGGGACGTTCCGCCTCGAAGAATGTTCCGACAAAGCCAACCTGGGCCTCGACCGGGCGCAGGTCGGCATGAATATCGTTCTCGATGAGTTGCAACATGACACGGGCGTTGTTGAGCAGCAGGTCCTGTGTGTTGCGTCGCGCGCTGCCGAAGCCCAGGACGAGGACAAGCGTCACGGCCAGCAGGACCAGGCCGCCGATACCCGCGGTCAGCCCGGCTCTCAGCCCAATACGTCCTCGGGGGATGCGCAATCTCATTCAGGTGCTATACGGTCAAATCGTGATCGGTAGAAGGCAAAACGCGGCCTGCGGCCATCGACGGACAGCAGAATGCAGAAGGATGATCCATGACTGCGGCCATCGAAGGCTTTCTTCTCAGCATTGGTCTGATCCTGGCAATCGGCGCGCAAAACGCCTTCGTGCTGCGCCAGGGGCTGAAGCGTCAGTATGTCTTCACGGTCACCACGATATGCGCCCTGTCGGACGCAGCGCTGATCGGGGCGGGTGTGTTCGGGTTGGGCAGCCTGATCCGTGAGGTGCCGGATCTGATCATGGTCGTCACGGTCGGCGGTGCCGTCTTCCTGTTCGTCTATGGCGCGCTGGCGCTGCGCCGCGCGCTCTCCCCCGGGGCGCTGCAGGCGGCTGAGGATCAGGGACTGAGCTATCGTGCGGCAATCCTCACCGTGTTGGCTTTCACGTTCCTGAATCCCCACGTCTATCTCGACACCGTGGTCATGCTGGGCAGCCTGTCCGCACGCCATGATCTGGATGGACGCATGGCCTTCTGGCTTGGCGGCGCGCTGGCTTCTGCCACCTTTTTCTACAGCCTGGGCTACGGCGCGCGCTGGCTTTCGCCATTGTTTGCGCGGCCATCGGCCTGGCGGGTCTTTGACGTGATCGTCGGCGTGATCATGTGGGGCATCGCCGCATCCCTGCTGGCGACGCTGTTCTGATCAGTCGGCGGCGTCTTCCGACGGGGTTGTGTCAGGTGCTGCTTTCGCAGCGGCTGCGGCCTGTTTGGCTTCTGCCGCAGCTTCCATTTCGGCGCGTGTCCGCCGGGGGCGCCGCACCCGCTTCACCACACGTTCCAGACCAGCCGTATCGGATTCTTCGACCTGTACGGCCGCTGGCTCGACGGCGCCGTCTGGCTGTGCGGTGACTGTCGGCTGCTCGGCGTTCTCGTTCACCTCGACGGGTTCGATACGGCGGGAACGCTGCGGCGCGCGCGGTGCCTTCTCCGCGCGTTCGGGCGCTTCCTGGCGTTCCTGATTCTCCGAACGGTTCTGATCATCATCATTGCGCTGGTCACGGCTGTCATCGTTGCCCTGATTGCGCTGGCCGCGGTTGTCGTCGTTGCGCTGCTCGCGCTGCTCGCGCTGGCCGCGGTTGTCGTCGTTGCGCTGCTCGCGCTGGCCGCGGTTGTCGTCGTTGCGCTGCTCGCGCTGGCCACGATTGTCGTCGTTGTTGCGCTGCTCGCGCTGGCCACGGTTGTCATCGTTGCCCTGATTGCGCTGACCGCGATTGTCGTCATTACGCTGATTGCGCTGGCCACGGTTGTCGTCGTTGCCGCGGCCCTGGTTGCGCCGCTGGCCACGCCGGGGGTCATCGGGCTGATCCTGTTCAGAGAAATCGCGATCCTCGTCACCACCGGATCCGTTGCCCTGATCCTGATCGCCATTCGAATCCTGCTGCTGGCGGTTCGGGTTCTGACCCTGGCCCGGCGTCTGCTGGCTCGACATGATGCGGTAATAGTGCTCGGCGTGCTGCCAGAATCCTTCCGCACCAATGGGGTCACCGGTGGCCTGGGCATCGCGGGCAAGCTGGCTGTATTTCTCATACACCTGGCTCGCATTGCCACGGATCTTGCCTTCCGGCCCGTTGCTTTCGAAGCTGCGATTGGGATTCGGTGCGCGGCGGTTTGTACGACCGCGCGCACGGTTCTTGTTTGGTGCTCTCATTGATCCGCCAAATAGTCGCTTCGGGAAACCATCCATCGTCTTGTGACGAGGCATGTCTGCTCGCGCTGATACGCTTCTTTTTGAGCTGTCGGCACAGGGGATATGCCAAATGACACATCACGCCCGAAGTCCGTGAGCGAAAGCTACGGCCTGGGACCGACATTTCCAAGTCCTTTTTACGCTGAATCCGTTGATTTCAGCGTGATGCCGCGTTCGATGTCACCCAGATCACGAACGGCATGGATGGTTTCAAGGCCAGATTGCCGTGCAATTGTCCGAACAGCTTCCCCCTGGTCCTGACCGAATTCGAACACGACGACCCCGTTCGGCAACAGGCGCGGGCCGACATGCGGACATATCTGGCGATAGGCATCCAGGCCATCCGTGCCGCCGACCAGGGCCAGCCGGGGTTCATGGTCACGCACTTCCGGCTGAAGACCTGCCATATCCGCTTCGGTGATGTAGGGCGGGTTGCTGATGATCAGATCAAAGCTGGCGGCGATGCCGTCCAGCCAGTGGCCAGTCTGAAACATTACCCGGTTGGCCAGCCCGAGGGTCCGGGCATTGTCGCGCGCGACGTGCAGCGCGGCTTCCGAGATATCAACACCCGTGCCCATCGCCATCGGGCGCTCCGCCAGCAATGTCAGTATCAGGCAACCGCTGCCGGTGCCGAGATCAAGGATCTTCACCGGTCGGTCAGGGGACAAGAAACTCAGGGCCATCTCGACAACGCATTCTGAATCGGCTCGCGGGTCCAGCACGTCAGGTGTCACGCGGAACAAACGGCCAAAGAATTCCCGGCTGCCTGTCAGATGCGATACCGGCGCCCGCAGCAGCCGACGCGCGATCAGTGACTGAAATGCCCGTGCCTCCGGCCTGGCAACGGCGCGCATGGATCCGGGCAGCAGGCTGGCAGGGGCAACGTTCATGGCATGGCCCAGCAGGACCCGGGCGTCGAGGCGCGCCGTCGGAATGCCACCATGCCGCAAGCGCGTCGTTGCTTCATCCAGCAATGCCCCGACGGTCGCGGGATCAGGCGTCCTCTGCAAGGCTTTCCAGCCGCCGTGCCTGGTCTTCGGCCACCAGCGCCTCGATCACTTCCCCCAAGGCGTCGCCGCTGACGATCTCGGACAGTTTGTAGAGGGTGAGGTTGATGCGGTGATCCGTCATCCGCCCCTGCGGGAAATTGTAGGTGCGAATGCGTTCCGACCGGTCACCGCTGCCGACCTGCTGGCGACGGTCTGCGGCGCGTTCCCCGTCGACGCGCTGACGTTCGGCATCGTACAGGCGCGCGCGCAGGACCTTCATGGCCTTGGCGCGGTTCTTGTGCTGGGATTTCTCGTCCTGCTGGGTGACAACCAGCCCGGTTGGCAGATGGGTGATTCTGACGGCCGAGTCCGTTGTGTTGACCGACTGGCCCCCGGGACCGGATGCGCGATAGACGTCGATGCGCAGGTCCTGGTCATCGATCACCACGTCCACTTCCTCGGCTTCCGGCAGGACGGCCACGGTCGCGGCAGATGTGTGGATGCGACCGCCGGACTCCGTCTGCGGCACCCTTTGCACGCGGTGGGTCCCGGATTCGAACTTCAGCTTGGCAAAGACATTGCTGCCATTGATCTCCGCGATGCCTTCCTTCAGACCACCAATGTCTGTCTCACTGATCTCCATCGCCTGGAACCGCCAGCCTGATAGCTCCGCGAAGCGCTGGTACATGCGAAACAGATCCCCCGCGAACAGCGCCGCCTCATCGCCGCCCGTGCCTGCCCGGACTTCCAGAATGGCACTGCGGGCGTCGGCTGCATCACTCGGCAACAGCAGGATCATCAGGGCGCGCTCGTGTTCCGGGCGGCTGGCGTTCAGCGCATCCAGCTCCCCCCGTGCCAGGTCGCGCATCTCGGCGTCACTGTCCGGGTCATCCAGCATGGACTGCAGATCGGTGATCTCGGCATCCACCGCGTTCAGGTGGTCGATGCCCTGAACCACCGGAGTCAGTTCCGCATACTCGCGTGCCAGGTCAGCAAAATCGTCGCGTTCCCCGCCACCTTCGGCCATCAGGGCCTCCAGCTCGTCATGCCGCGCCTTGATGCGGCGCAAACGGTCGAGCGGGATCACACGCGACTTCCGCTGAATGATGCCATGGCGGTCGTGATCTGTGGCAGCGTGACTTCGGTCTGCTCCCCCGTGGCCAGGTTGCGCACCTGCACGAGGCCCTTGGCCAGTTCATCATCACCAAAGATCAGCGCCGCGACGGCTCCGGCCTTGTCGGCCCGTTTCATGCGCTTGCCGAGGTTTCCCCGGAACGCCTGATCGACGATGAAGCCTTCACGGCGGAGGGCCTGACCGATCTTCAGGGCTTCGGTCTCTGCCGCTTCACCGATAGGGATCAGCGCAATCGGCTGTGGTGCTGCCGCGGTGACCCCCGACAGCATCGCCAGACGTTCGATACCGCCTGCCCAGCCGATTCCGGGTGTTGCCGGGCCGCCCAGCTGTTCGATCAGGCCATCATAGCGGCCACCCGCAATCACTGCGCCCTGCGCACCGAGCGCGTCCGTCACGAACTCGAAGGCGGTGTGCGTGTAATAGTCGAGGCCGCGCACCAGCCGTGGATTGATCTCGTAGGCGATGCTCAGCGTGTCCAGCCCGAACAGCACGGAGCCGAAGAAGTCCTGGCTCTGCTGGTTCAGGTAATCACCGAACAACGGAGCATCGGCGACCAGCTTGCGGTCGCCTTCATCCTTGGAATCCAGGATGCGCAGCGGGTTGCGGCCCAGCCTGTCCTGGCTGTCCTTCGACAGCTTGTCGCGGTGGTCGGAGAAATAGCTGACCAGTGCTGCCCGATAGGCATCCCGGCTTTCCGGATCGCCAAGCGTGTTCAGGTTCAGCACCGTCTTGTGCAGCACATCCAGGGTGTTGAGGATCTCTGTGCCAACCGCGATGACTTCCACATCCGCCGCAGGTTCCGGTGCGCCGATGATCTCCACATCAATCTGATGGAACTGGCGCTGCCGTCCCTTCTGCGGACGTTCGTAGCGGAACATGGGACCGGCCCCGAAGGCGCGAAACGGCACACTTTGCTGCAGGCCGTTGGAGATGAAGGCGCGACAGATTGCAGCCGTGTACTCGGGGCGGAGCGTGATCGATTCGCCACCCCGGTCGTCGAACGAATACATCTCCTTCGACACGACATCCGAGGTTTCACCCATCGAACGCGCGAAGACATCCGTGAATTCGAAGATCGGGGTCGCCATTTCCCGGTAGCCATAGGTGGCGGATACGCGACGTGCCGTCGCGATTACCTCGGCATGGGCGCCGAAGGCATCGGGCAACAGGTCATGGGTGCCGCGAACGGGCTGGGCTTTGGCCATCATTTTCAACTTGTCGTTAGAGTTTCTGTCAGATCGGCGAGGGGGGCTGTCTAATCGGCGGCTTCCGAAGCTTCTGCTGCTTCGGCGGCCTGAATGGCGGCCACGCGGGTTTCCACCATGTCGACGATATGATCCACCAGCTTGTCATCATCCACATTATGGTCCGCGATGCCGCCGACATAGACCTTGTGGCTGCGCCCCCTGGCACCGCCGGTCAGGCCGATATCGGTCTCGCGTGCTTCACCGGGGCCATTCACGACGCAGCCGATGATCGACAGGGTCATTGGTGTGGTGATGTGGGCCAGGCGTTCTTCCAGCGTCTCGACGGTCTTGATCACCTGGAACCCCTGACGCGCGCAGGACGGGCAGGAAATGATGGTGACTCCGCGGCGACGGAGGCCGAGAGATTTCAGGATCTCGTAGCCGACCTTCACCTCCTCGACCGGATCAGCCGACAGCGATACCCGGATGGTGTCACCAATGCCTGCCCAGAGCAGGGAGCCAATGCCGATGGCGGACTTCACAGATCCGCCGATCATGCCGCCCGCTTCCGTGACACCAAGATGCAGCGGATAATCACAGGCTTCCGCGAGACCGTTGTAGGCGGCGACGGACAGGAACACGTCCGATGCCTTCACGGAGATCTTGAATTCGCGAAAATCGTTGTCTTCCAGAATGC
The DNA here is from genome assembly GCA_029210175.1 of Minwuia sp. GTDB lineage: Bacteria > Pseudomonadota > Alphaproteobacteria > Minwuiales > Minwuiaceae > Minwuia. The sequence continues at coordinate 115,865 of JARGPL010000043.1, forward strand.
GGGCGTGGTCGAGGGCGCTTTCGACCATGGCCTCTGGGCAAGGCTCCCCGTATTTCTCCAGCAGGTGTCGCTCCAGGCTGCCGGCATTGACGCCGATGCGCATGGAACAGCCATGATCGCGTGCCGCCTTGACCACTTCGCGTACCCGCTCCGGCGATCCGATGTTGCCGGGGTTGATGCGCAGGCAGGCCGCACCCGCTTCCGCCGCCTCTATGGCGCGCTTGTAGTGGAAATGAATGTCCGCCACGATGGGAACAGACACCGCGCCGACGATCTTGCGCAGTGCCTTCGTCGCATCCTCGTCGGGGCAGGAAATGCGCACGATATCCGCGCCAGCGTCCTCCGCTGCCCGAACCTGGGCGATGGTGCCTTCCACGTCCGAAGTGACCGTGTTCGTCATGGTCTGCACCGAAATCGGTGCATCACCCCCAACCAGCACGTTTCCGACCCGGATCTGGCGTGACTTGCGCCGGTAGATATCGCGATAGGGACGAACGCTCATGACCCGATCCTTGTTTCCGTTGGGCAGAGTGCGGCGGCAGCTTCAGGATTGCCGCGCAGTCTCGCCGGGCATTGTTACGACATGGCGGCAGCAAAGACGAGGGCAAGGGACGCTGATTGTCGCAAGGCGTGCTGTGACGGCGGGCGGCACCATGAGCCAGTCGCCAGCTTGAACATGCGCCGCTAACGCCCTGTGCTGTTTGCCAGCAACCAGTCGGCGTCGAGCGCCAGATTGTTCTGCCTGTCGGCAAGGCGCGCGACGGAACCCAGTTCCTTGCCATCCACGATCAGCTGCAACCCTGAAACGTTGTTGCTGCGGATCAACAGGCCATCCAGATCGGGCGCGCGGTATTCGTCACCTGCCCGCAGCACGCGGTGGGGCAGCACAGTGCGTCCCCCCGCCTGCTTCACCAGAATCTGTGCCTGTTCCGTCGCGCGGATGACAATCCGCGCATCCCGGTTCGCGACGCCAAAGACCCGCGGTACATATTCCGTGCGCGGCGCACTGGGTGGCAGCGGTGGCGGGCCAACGGCAGCAATGACTGCAACCGGTGCTTCGGGAACCGCTGAATCTGTCTGGGCCTGCGCATCGGCTGCGATGTCCCGGTCCGGCGCCGCGCTGCCGGTCTCGTCGGTACCGCGTTCTTCGGCTGTTTCCCGTATCACGGTCTCGGCTGCCGTATTGCCATCCCCGGCGGGCGTTTCCGTATCAGTGTCCGCATTCACCGTGGCGACATTGATCGCGGTCAGCGGCAGCGGTACATCCGCGATGGCCGGGGCAGGCAGGTCTGCAGCCAGATCGGCGGTCAGATCAGGACGGGCATCGGCGGCATTGGCGGCCATGACGCTTCTGGGTGACGGGCCGTTCGCATCGGCTGCAACCCGCTGTTCCTCATCCGATTCGGCCGACGTGGATGCGAAGGGCTGACGTGACACTTCCGGCGTGACCTGGCGCGCAATGCGATCAGGCACGGCGGGCACCAGATCGACAAAATGGTCATCCTGACCGTTGAAGAAGAACCAGCCGCCATAGACAGCGGCGCCCAGCAGCACGGCGATCAGCAGCGTTGCGGTACCTGGTCGACGGTTTTCATGCTGGGGAACCGGAAATTCCAGACGCCGGCTGTGGCCGCCGGTCCCGGCCTCATCCTTGAACATCTGGACGCAGACATCCCCATCGGCACCCAGGAATTCCGCATAGCTGCGCAGGAAGCCGATGGCGTAGATCCGCCCCGGCAGGTCACCGAACTTGCCCGCTTCGATCGCTTCCAGGTAGGGCGCGCGGATACGCAGGCGTTCGGCCACTTCGGAAACCAGCAGGCCATAGTGTTCCCGCTCCGCCCGCAGTTCGGCGCCAACACCGCGATAGATGCCTTCACCCTCGCCTTCCGGCTCCACCACTTCATGCAGGTTCAGCCGCCTGCCGCGCGTTTCCGTTTCGTCAGGAATGTCGCGGCCGCTGTCGGGCATGGTGAATCGTGGCTCCCAGTCTCAATTCGCATCCGTCCATGTCGATCGCTGTCTTGCTGCATCGACATCGTTCCATTGTGTCACCGATGCATGTGATGCCCCGGTACAACAGTGCCTGTGGAAAGGTGTGGGATAACCTCGCCGGATGACCCATCCGACGGAACCACATTCCGCAACGCACCATTTCAGTGTCTTAACGAACTTTGGAAGACAGTAGAAGCGAAATCTGGCGCAAAATGGGCAGGATTCAGCGGTTGTTCAGACCTTCACGCCGTTGTCTCTGGCATAGGCCTCGAACAGTGGCCGCAGACTGCTTTCGTGGCGCTGATCCAGCTGCGCCATTTCTTCCCGCAGTGCACCAGCATTCAGGGAAAGGATCATTTCCTTCACCGCACCGATCGCGTTTGGCCGCATCGACAGTTTGCGGAAACCCAGCGCCACCAGAACCATCGCTTCAAGCGGTCGGCTGGCCATCTCACCGCAGATCGAGAACTCGACGTCGGACGCCTGGCAGAGATCCGAAATGCGCCGCAGCGACGACAGGAACCCGGGGCTGAGCGTGTCGTAGCGGCTGGCGACCCTGGCGTTTCCGCGGTCTGCCGCATACATGAACTGCATCAGGTCATTTGATCCGATGGACACGAAGTCGACGCGTGGCAGCAACGCAGGCAGGCGCCAGACCAGCGCCGGTACTTCCAGCATCACACCGACCTTCAGGCTGGCCGGTCCCTCGCGCCCGCGATCATGCGCCCACAGGACTTCCCGCAGCAACAGGGCGCGGGCCGCCTCATATTCGGCAACATCCGCGATCATGGGGAACATCACCCGCAGTTCCCGCCCGCTGCTGGCGGCAAGCAGGGCGCGCAGCTGCATGCGGAACAGCGCTTCCTGATCCAGCGAGATACGTACCGCGCGCCAGCCCATTGCGGGGTTCGCTTCCGGGTCGCGCTTCATGTAGGGCAGCAACTTGTCGCTGCCCACATCAAGGGTGCGGAAGATCACAGGCCGGTCTCCGGCCGCATCCAGGACATGCTTGTAGTACTCCGACTGCTCCTGCATGCGCGGCAGCCGGGACCGCACCATGTAATGCAGTTCCGTTCGATAGAGGCCAATGCCGGCAGCGCCGGTTTCATCCAGGTGTCGCAGGTCGAGAAGCAGGCCGGCGTTGCAGTGCAACTCCACATCAACACCATCCAGGGTGACGGCACGAACATCGCGCAGGGCGCGGCGCCGGGCCTCGACTTCCTGCTGCATCGCTTCGGTTTCGCCAAACGCCTTGATCACATCGCTGTCGGGGCGCACGAACACCTGGCCATGGTCGCCATCGATGATCACCAGATCGCCGGGGTCGACCCTGTCAGTTGCGCCCTTGCAGCCACCGATCACCGGGATATTTAGGGCTCGGGCAACGATGGACATGTGGGATCCGACGCTGCCCTGTTCCAGGATCACGCCGCGCAGCTTGGTTTCATCGAAGTCCAGCAGTTCTGCCGGTCCCATGTCCCGCGCGATCAGCACGACGTCGTCCGGCAGGTCCCGGTCCAGCGCCGTGATGCCCGTGTTCAGACGGTTGAACAGGCGGTTGGCGAGATCATCCATGTCGGCCAGGCGGGCGCGGATATAAGGGTCCGGAATCTTGCGGAACCGGGCGCGGGTCTGATCATGCACGCGCTTCACCGCGGCCTCCGACGTGAAGCCGGTATCCACCGCCTCACGCATGCGCCGCTGCCATCCGGGATCGTGGGCAAACAGGCGAAATGCCTCCATCACCGCCCGGGATTCGCCTGCCGCAACGGCAGGCTGGGCCAGCATCTCGTCAATCTGCGCATGGATGTCCTGGATGGCATCGTCCAGGCGAATGCGCTCCGCCTCCGGATCATCGGCCATGGTCTGTCGCACGCTGATTCGGGGGGCGTGCAGAACAGCTTTCCCCTTGGCAAAGCCGTCAGACAGGCTGCGACCGGCAAGCCGCGTTGGCAGCCCGTTGCTGCGGACGGATTCAGCCGCGGTCTCCGGCGGTACGAGGGCGCCGGACGCGATCATCTGGCCGAACACCAGCGCCAGCATCTCCAGCGCTTCCTGTTCCTCATCCTGATAGTCACGGGCGGAGACGTTCTGCACCACCAGCACGCCAACGACCCGGTCGCCGTGCAGGATGGGCACGCCGAGGAACGACATGTAGGCTTCTTCGCCGGTCTCCGGTCGCGGTTCGAAGGCGGGGCTGGATCGTGCATCACGCAGCCTGACGGGCAGGCTGGTCTCCGCCACGTGACCGACCAGGCCGACACCCGGTTCAAGTCGGGTCAGATGCACGGCTTCCCTGCGCAGTCCCTCGGTTTCAAAGAGTTCGAATGAGCCGTCCGCCCGTCGGACGTAGATCGAACAGACCTCCGCATCCATGTTGCGCGCGACCAGACCCACCACCTGCGACAGACGGACCTCGGGCGGGTCGGCCGATTGCATGATGGCCCGGAAGTCGCTCAGAAGCTGGCGTGACTGCTGTGCAGCATCACGTTTCATCCGATTGGCCCCCCACGGGCTCTTCAATATCTGTGTCTGCGGTTCGGCGTCCCGATCCCGTCAACTCTTGCCCTGATGCGTGTCCGGGCGCGCCAATGCAACACTTAATGTTGTGGCGTGGTCATTGGTTCCTCATCAGGCGCCAAGTATCTTCCAGACGCCCGATGACTGCAGCACGGGCGTGTCATCCACCCAGAGCCTGCCGGTCAGGACGCCACAGGTTGCCGGGCCTTCAGTTGCTTCGCGAACCCAGGTGGGGCCGATGTGGCCGCTGAAATTGCCCTGACCCGTGACCTGCACGAACCCTTCCGGCACCAGATGTTGCATTTCGCCAAGCTCTCCATTCCCGTGTGACGGGCTTTCTTATCACGGGATTTGCATGCTTCCAGCGAATCCGCCGCATCGGGCACATGCAGGCACCACGATTGTTGCCTTGTTTGCCTGCAAGGGTGAGACTCCGGCGCGGTGCAGTCGCGCGACTCACCTGATTTCGACCGGGTGCGAGGATTTGTTAACCATGGTTGTGCGAACGTGTAAGTGCCCAATGGCCCATGTGGAGCACGCCAGCCATGTTCGATCTTCCGGTCCTGATCAGCGAAACCGAGGCGGGATTCCGTCTGGCCGTGATGGTGAACGAGGACGTGGTGATTTCGCGCAGCATGTCCCGCGCGGATCTGGAACAGTTGAAGGTGCGCATCAACGCCGCCCTGGGCGATGCGGAACCGTCCTTCGCCGACTGGGACTCCTGACGTTTCTGGCGCTCACGACTCTCGGCTGGTCAGCCGCGCAGGCAGAACCGCAACACGCCATATCGATGCAGGATGCGCCGAAGTATCCGGCAGGCTTCAGCCATTTCGGCTACGTCAATCCGGCGGCACCGAAGGGCGGTGTGCTGCGGCTGGCGGCGCGTCAGGGCAGTTTCGACAGTCTGAATCCATTCATCTTCAAGGGGCAGGCGGCAGAAGGCTGGCGTCTGGTGTTCGAGGCACTGACCAAGCGATCGCAGGATGAACCCTTCGCCCTGTATGGCCTGCTTGCCGAGGCAATCGACATGGATCCGGCGCGGCGCAGCATCGCGTTCAGCCTGAACCCGGATGCGCGCTTTGCGGACGGGGAACCGATAAACGCGGATGTGCTGTTGCGGTCCTGGCAGACCCTGCGGGATCAGGGACGACCCAATCACCGGCTTTATTACAAGCAGGTGGTCCGCACGGAAGTTGACGGGCGCAAGGTCACGTTCCACTTCGCGTCGGGTGAGAACCGGGAACTGCCACTGCTGATGGCGCTGATGCCGGTGCTGCCGATGCACTGGTTCGATGCCAATGGCTTCGACCGCACGACGCTGGATGCCATTCCCGGCAGTGGCCCGTATCGGGTCGCAGAACTGGAACAGGGGCGCAGCATCACTTATCAGCGCCGCCCGGACTATTGGGGGCGGGATCTGGCGGTCAATCGCGGGGACTACAACTTCGACCGGATCACCTACGAATTCTTCCGCGATCAGACGGCACGGTTCGAGGCGTTGAAGGCCGGGCTGTATGACGTGCGCTTCGAACTGGACCCCGCGCGCTGGGCGGAGGCCTATGATTTTCCGGCGATCAAGCAGGGCAGGCTTGAGAAGCTCGAACTGCCGCTGAAACGTCCGGTGGGCATGCGGGGGCTGGTCTTCAACACCCGCAAGCCCGTGTTCGATGATGTGCGGGTGCGGCAGGCGCTGGCGCTGGCTTTCGATTTCGACTGGGTCAACCGCAACCTGTTCCACAGCGCCTACCGCCGCAACGTGAGCTATTTCGAGAACAGCGACCTGGCGGCAGAGGGTGAGCCTTCGGCAGCGGAGCTTGCGCTGTTGAGGCCGCATGCGGCCAGCCTGCCGGACGCCGTCTTCGGGCCGGCTTTCGTCCCACCTGAGGCATCCGGGCGCAGTGGCTTGCGGACGAACCTGCGGCGGGCAGGCAAGATGCTGGCGGCAGCCGGATGGACGGTCGGTCCGGACCAGACCCTGCGCAATGGCGACGGCATGGCGCTGGCGTTCGAGATCCTGCTTTTCGACCCGACGGATGAGAAGGTGGCGTTGCAGTTTGCGCGCAACCTGAAACGGCTCGGGGTGATGGTGAATGCCCGGACGGTGGATTCCTCCCAGTATGAGCGTCGGCGGCAGAGCTTCGATTACGACATGATCGTCAACCACTGGTACCAGTCCCTCAGTCCGGGGTCGGAGCAATGGTATTACTGGGGGCAGGCGGCGGCGGATCAGCCGGGCAGCCGCAACTACGCCGGTGTCCGGTTGCAGGTGGTGGATGATCTGGTGGCGGCCATGACAGCGGCGGTCGGGCGCGATGACCTGCGGGCGGCAACCCGTGCGCTCGACCGGGTCTTGAGGTCCGGCCACTATGTGGTGCCGCTGTACTGGCAACCAACCACCCGGATGGCAGTAAGCGCGGGTCTGCGTCGGCCCGAAACAGTGCCGGTCTATGGCCCTTTGCTGACAAGCTGGTGGCGCGATACCCAATGAATGCAGCTGGTGACATGCGGCAGGCACAGACCACCCTGACCATTGCAACGCCGGGGCGTGGACTGCATGACATCACCCGTCAGGTTGCTGACTGGTGCACCGGGACGGGCTTGCAGGTCGGGCTGCTGACCATCTTCATCCGGCACACGTCCGCGTCCCTGACCATTCAGGAAAACGCTGACCCCGATGTGCTGCATGATCTGGAAACATTCATGGCCCGACTGGTGTCGGACGACACATCGCTGTACCGCCATACTGCGGAAGGTGCCGATGACATGCCCGCTCACATTCGCAGCGCCCTGACCGCAACAAGTATCGCTGTGCCAGTGGCGCTCGGGTTGCCCCTGTTCGGGACCTGGCAAGGGCTCTATCTCTGGGAACACCGGACCCGCGCGCATCGGCGCCAGGTCATCTTGCACATGATTGGGGAATGATGGACGCCCAACAGAAAATCTCCGCCTGGCTGCTGGACAAAGGACGTGTCGCCGGGGACATGTCAGAGCTCATCGCCGGTCTGGTCGGGGCCATTCGTGATGCCGGTATTCCGGTCGAGCGTTTCACGTTGGGGCAGCGGACGCTGCATCCGGAAGTCGCGGCACTGGCCTTCTTCTGGTCGCTGGAGCAGGGGGAGGTCTCGATACGGCAGATCAGTTTTGAAGTGCAGCAATCGACCGAGTACCTGGTCAGCCCCGTGCGGGTGATCTACGAGGGTGGTGATCAGGTCCGATGCCGTCTGGAAGGTGACGATCCTGATATGGAATATGCGTTCCTCGAAGGGCTGCGGAATGACGGTTTCACGGATTACATCGCGCTTGGAGTTCCGTTGACCACCAACGTCCGTCAGCCGGTTTCCTTTTCCATCAAGCGGGCGGGGGGATTCACAGATGATGATGTGGCGACCCTGCGCGCGGTCCTGCCCTTGTTCGGGTTGCTGAGCGAAATCCACGTGGGTCGTCAGGTGGCGAGCAGTTTGCTGGACATCTATCTGGGGCATGGAACGGGGGAACGGGTGCTGCAAGGCGCCATTCGCCGTGGCACGGCCCGCCGGATTCCTGCCGCTGTCTTCTTCTGCGATCTGCGCGGCTTCACGGCCATGTCGGAGCGATTGCCGCGTGACTACATCATCCATGTGCTCAACGACTATTTTGGTGCGGTGGGGGAGGCGATCGAGGCCTCTGGCGGCGAGATCCTGAAGTTTATCGGGGACGCCGCACTGGCGATTTTCCCCGTCGAGGATGCGGGGGGCGCGGCAGAGGCCTGCAACAAGGCACTGACCGCAGCGCACGACGCCATTGCAGGGCTTGAAAAGGTCAATGAGCGTCGCGCAACGGAAAGCAAGCCGCCTCTCCGCAGCAGCTTCGGCCTGCATGTCGGCGATGTCTTCTATGGCAACATCGGCTCCGCAGTCCGGCTCGATTTCACGGTGATCGGACCGGCGGTCAATCGGGCCGCGCGTCTGGAGAAACTTTCTGCCGACCTGTCCGTCCCGGTTCTGGTGACATCGCAGTTCGCAGCGGCCGCGACCGGCGCGTTCCAGTCCGTGGGCTATCACAAGCTGAAGGGTATCGCGGACGAGGTTGAGGCATTTTCGCCGGTGAGCGCGCCACACGCGTGACGCAATGGCGCAAGGGGGGCAGGTCGCCGCCTTCAACCGGAGCATGTCAGATGCGGGGGCGACACATCGCAAGTGCTGCGGATAGGTTCCGGCCATGGGTCATGCGCCGACACCGGTACCCGAAGATGCCATCGCACCCCGTTTCCACAGAGGCTGGGCGGTCACGGCGGGTTGTTTCTTCATCGCGATCTTCGCCTGGGGCACGGTGTTCTGCGGCCACGGCTTCTACATCGCTTCACTGACCCGGCTGCATGGCTGGTCAACCAGTTCGGTGTCGGGCGCGATTTCGCTGTTCTGGGTCGTCGGTATTCCGATGACCGTGATCAAGGGCAGCCTGATCGACCGGTTCGGCCCACGCGTCGTCATGGCGGTCAGCGGCACGCTGGTGGGCATCAGCGTGCTGCTGCTGGGGCAGGCGAGCGCGCTCTGGCATATCTATGTGGCCTTCGTGATCATGGCGCTTGGCTATCCGGCGGTGGGCGCGGTGGGTATCAGTGCCACGCTCAGCCCCTGGTTCGACCGAAACCTGGGCGTTGCAGTGAGCTTCGCACTGACCGGAGCCAGCGTCGGCGCCATGGTCATGGTGCCGGTCATCACCCGCATTTCGGTGGCGGAAGGGTTTCCCTTCGCGGCGACGGCTGCCGGTCTGTCGATCATCATCGTCACGATACCGGTGGCGGCGCTGGTCATCGCCCGGCCACCGGGTGCGATGGACGTGGTGGTCGCACCGGCGCTGGGCCATTTTCGCGCAACTGCGGCGATTCCGGCATTCCGGGTCATCGCCCTGGCGTCGGGCCTCAGTCTCGCCGCGCAGGTTGGATTCCTGTCACATCAGATCCCGATCCGGGAAGAACGCCTCAGCCAGACGAATGCAGCCGACGCGGTCGCGGTAACGGCTGCGGCGGGCATCATCGGGCGGTTCGGTCTGGGGTTTCTGGCTGCCCGCTTTGACCTGCGCTGGATTGCTGCCGCCCTTGCTGGCGCGACGCTGGTTCGGGGCCGGCGGTTACGGCAAGACCTATGGCCTGCTGGCCCTGTTCCTGTATCTGTTTCAGGGGCTGGGGCCGGGCCTGAGCGGCGTGATCCGCGACTTTGCCGGGGTCTGTAACCCGGCGCTCTGGACCCAGGCGGGCATTCTGATTGTCGCCATTGTCGTGATCACCCGTCTCTCGGCGCCGCCGCCCGATCAAGGCGGTCATTGATCGCCAGACCCAGTCCGTGGCGCGGTATCGGCATGACGGCGATGCGCTGCGCCCCGGCCCTGTCGATCTCATGCAGGACCTGAAACAGGTTGGCTGCTGCTTCCACCAGGTTCCCTGACGGGCTCAGGTTCCGGGCGGACGACGGTGCATCGGGACCGAAACCGATCAGCACTTCGTCATCGTCCGCCACCAATGCGTTCAGGCGCAGCTGGCCGCCTGGCGCATAGTGGCTGGCCAGCATGCCGGGACTGGCCGGGGCGGTGGGGTCGCTTGCCGGCAGCTGAAGCGGACCGGTGACCTGCTCGATCTCTTCCACCGGCAGGCCGCCGGGACGCAGCAGGACGGCAGCACCATCAAAGATACCGATCACCGTTGATTCCACGCCTACCGCGCACGGGCCGCCGTCGAGCACCATGGCAACGCGGTCGCCCAGTCCGGCGCGGACGTGCGCAGCGGTCGTGGGGCTGAGCTTGCCCGACGGGTTGGCGGATGGTGCCGCGATCGGCCGGTCCACGGCACGCAGCAGGCCCTGGGCGATCTCGCCCGCAGGGACCCGTATCGCCAGCGTGTCCAGCCCTGCCGAACAGATGGCAGCGACCGGACAATCGGCCTTGCGAGGCAACACCAGCGTCAGGGCGCCGGGCCAGAACCGTGCGGCCAACCGTTCCGCCAGCCCATCGAATATCACCAGTTTGCGGGCTGCTGAAACATCGGCAACATGCGCGATCAGCGGGTTGAAGCTGGGGCGGTTCTTGGCGGCAAAGATGCTGGCGACAGCGGTGCCGTTCGTCGCGTCCGCGCCCAGCCCGTAGACGGTCTCCGTCGGAAACGCGACGAGCTTGCCCGCGCGCAACAGCGCCGCCGCCTGCGCGAGTTCCTGATCCTGTGTACTGCCGTCGGACATGCTTGTTCACCTGTGTCGCACCGCGCATCCCTTGAACGGCGGTGAACGAGACGTCAAGTCGCTGCGTAGAAATGGCGAAAACAGCATTGGCAGCAGCACTTGCCTGCTGTGATCTGGCTTTGAGGCGATTGCCGGGGTGTCGGCATTTCCCGTACACTCCACACCAGAGGAATCCGATACGGATACAACAAGGGAGCCAACCCCATGTCCGACTATACTGCCCCCGTGCGCGACATGCGCTTTGTCCTGAACCACGTGCTCGACCTGCAGGACATCTCGCAACTGCCCGGATACGAGCATGCAGAGCCTGATCTGGTCGATCAGATACTGGAAGAAGCATCGAAACTCGCCAACGGCGTGCTCGGACCCCTGAACTGGGTCGGTGATCAGGAGGGCGCTCAGTACGAAAACGGCGTCGTGCGCACGCCGGAAGGTTTCGCCGACGCCTATCGCCAGTTCTGTGAGGGCGGCTGGAACGGTGTGCCCTTCGACATGGAACGCGGCGGCGGCGGTCTGCCCTGGGCTGTGACCATCGCACTGACCGAGATGTGGAATGCCGCCAATCTGGCGTTCTCGCTCTGCCCGCTGCTTACCCAGGGGGCAATCGATGCGGTCGAGGCGCACGGTTCCGACGACCTGAAGGCCAGGTATCTGGACAAGATGATCTCCGGCGAATGGACCGCCACCATGAACCTGACGGAGCCGCAGGCCGGGTCCGACGTGGGTGCCCTGCGCTCGAAGGCCGAACCCCGCGGTGACGGATCCTGGCTGATCAAGGGCCAGAAGATATTCATCACCTTCGGCGAACACGACATGGCCGAGAACATCATCCATCTGGTGCTGGCGCGCACGCCGGACGCGCCGGTCGGCACACGCGGCATCAGTCTGTTCCTGGTGCCGAAGTTCCTGGTCAATGACGATGGATCATTGGGGGAGCGCAATGACCTGCGCTGTGCCTCCATCGAGGAAAAGATCGGCATCCACGGCAGCCCGACCTGCGTCATGACCTATGGCGACAACGATGAATGCATTGGCTGGATGGTCGGTGAGGAAATGAAGGGCATGCGGTCCATGTTCACCATGATGAACAACGCCCGCCTGTCCGTCGGCACCCAGGGTGTCGCGGTTGCGGACCGCGCCTATCAGCGCGCCGTGGCCTATGCCCGTGACCGGGTGCAGGGCAAGCCCATGCCGGATTCCGCGGCGGGCGGGTCCGGTGCAATTGTCGATCATGCCGATGTCCGTCGCATGCTGATGACCATGAAGGCCTATACGGAGGCATCGCGCGCGATCTGCCTCTACAACGCCGGTTGCCTGGACTATGGCCGTCGTCACCCGGATGCCGATACGGCCCGCCGTCGCGGTGGCCTGGCCGAACTGCTGACCCCGATTTCCAAGGGCTTCGGGACAGACATCGGCGTCGAGATGTCGTCGGTTGGTGTTCAGATTCACGGCGGCATGGGCTTTGTCGAGGAAACCGGTGCCGGGCAGCACTATCGCGACAGCCGCATCCTGCCGATCTACGAGGGCACGAACGGTATCCAGGCCATGGATCTGGTGATGCGGAAACTGACCCTGAATGGCGGCGAACCGATAAGCGACCTGATGGCGGAGATCGCGGACACCATTGCCCGCTGCCGCGACTGTGATGATGAACGGGTTCAGGCAATTGCCGAACCGCTGGAGGCGGCGCGCAGCGCGGCGGAGGAATCGGCCAACTGGCTGGTGGAGCGGATGGGCAAGGCTGCCAACGATGCCGCCGCAGGGGCCGCGCCGTTCCTGCGCCTGATGGGGCTGCTGACCGGTGGTGACCTGCTGGCCCGCGCCGCGATTGCAGCAGCCGGACAGCTGGCGGCGGGGGAGGGTGATACACCGTTCCTGACCGCCAAGATCGGGACGGCTCGCTTCTTTGCCACCCAGATCATGCCCCAGGCCGGGTCCCTGGGGGTGGCGGCCCGTCAGGGGTCAGCCGCGCTCTATGCGATTCCCGATGACGCGCTGGTGGCATGAACGTGCGGCAGATACATATCTGATCACTTGCTTGCCGATTGCCGATTGCCGATAGCCGGGGCTGGAGACTTGCGGTTCCATGCCCCGGCAACAAATTCGGTAAATCAGGCGTTGATGCAAGTTTTTCGGTATTTTTAGCTTGTATCACGCCCTCTGTTGCGTTAGGTGGGTCGCATGCAGAACAACGAATTGCTTGAACGCATCGACCGGAGACTGCGCGAAAAGGGCCTGACCGATTACCGGGCCTCCATGCTGGCCGCTGGCCGGCCCGAGATCATTCGCAACATCCGCCGGGGCCGGTCCCGCAATCCAAGACGGGACACCATGGAAAAACTGGCGCGGGTGCTGGACTGCTCCTTCGAGTGGCTGGCGACCGGGCGTGGGCCTGTCGAGCCCTTGCCAGACACGCCGGGCGTGCCAGCCGCGGCGGCACCGGTTCCGCGCCAGGACGATGCGCCGATCCCACCCGCACGCAGCGAGATGGCGCTGGACGTGCCGGTCATGGGCACGGCTGCCGGCAGCCTGAAGGGCGCGTTCCAGCTGGATACATCTGCCCCCATCGACCGGGTGCGCCGCCCCCCTGGTATCGCCACAGCGGTTGATATCTACGCCCTCTACATCGTTGGTGATTCCATGTCGCCACGGTTCGAGGATGGGGAACTGATCTATGTATCAGGTCGCCGACCGGTGCGCGCGGGCGATGATGTGGTCATCCAGGTCCACGGCGAGGACGAGCAGGTGGAGGCCTATTGCAAGCGGCTCGTGAAACGCGACAGCAACGCGTCAACCGTGCGGCAATTCAATCCTGCGAAGGATTTCGATATCGCCGCCGACCGGACCATCGCCATCCACAAGGTGCTGAACCTGAACGACCTTTTCGGCATCTAGATGTGAGGTTTCATTAGGTTGTCCATCCGGGCGGTATCCGGGAAGCTGGAGTTGCGAGACTTCAGAAGAACCGGAGATGCCCGAATGAACATCCACAAGAATGCCCGTTTGACACCCCACAGTCGAGCCACACTGGTGCGTCGGGTGATCGAAGAAGGTCACCGCGATGCGCGCGTCATCCGGCCATGCCGGGTCGGGCAGCGTGCGACCATGTCCGACCAGATCGCGGGGGTATTCCGTCATGGGCTTGGCACCTTCCTGACATCTCCACGGGCGTCGTGTAGAATGCGGGACGAAAGCAGCAAACGCAAAGCAACGCTGGGGAGGAAGTGACCATGAATGATCAGTCAAACGCGCCGAAAGTGGGCAAGATGGTGCATGCGGTGCCGGGGAACATCCCCGATGAGTCAGGCCGTCGCGCGTTCTTCACGTACAAGGACATGGGCGTCACGGATGCCACGAATGGCCTGATGCGCGCCCAGCTGACGACCGCGCGGGAAGGCATGAAGGAATCCACGGGCTGGCATTATCACGTCTGCGATGCGCAGTACGTCTATTGCACCAGCGGCTGGGTCGATCTGGAATTCGAAACCGGTGAGACGGTGCGGGTCAGTGCCGGTGAATCGATCTTCATCTCCGGCGGCATGAAGCACAATGAACTGGAGACGTCGGACGACTTCCAGATCCTCGAAGTCTCCGTGCCCGCCAAGATGGACACGGTCTCCTGCGACCCGCCTGCGTGACGCTGCTGAACCCGCCTGAAACGGCATCAGGCAGGACTGAAGATCTCCGACGGCTGCGAGACGCCGGGCAGGGCGTGGAACCCGAGTGATTCCAGCTTCGCGCCCTGTGCCGCCAGCCTGGCGAAGGATTCCGTCATCAGGACAGGGCGGTCGAGGGTGCGTGTCAGGGTTTCGACGCGACTGACCTCGTTCACCGCTCGTCCGATCACCGTGAAGTCCAGCCGGTCAGCAGAACCGATGTTGCCGAAGATCACATCGCCCGCGTGCAGGCCGATCCCGACCTTCAGCGACGGCTTGCCCTCCTGCCCGCGCCGGACGTTCAGTTCGGCGAGGTTGGCGATACCTTCCTGCGCGGCGGCGAGGGCGGAATGGCAGGCGAGCCAGGCTGTCCGCTCATCCATCGGGAAGATCGCCAGCATGCCGTCGCCCATGAACTTCAGGACCTCGCCACCCATCGCCTTCACCGGTTCGATCATGCAATCGAAGTAATCGTCCAGTGTCGCGATGATCTGGTGACCTTCGAGCCTGTCCGACAGGCGTGTGAAGCCACGCAGGTCACAGAGGAAGATCGCCGCCCGAATGGCTTCCCCCTCGGCCCGCTGGATGGTGCCGGTCAGCACCCTGCGTGCCGCCGCCTCCCCCAGGTAGATGCTGAGCAGGCTGCCCGTCGCGCCATAGGCGTTCATCAGTTCAAAGCGAACCGTGATCAGCGGCATGATGTCCTGCAGCCGGGCAATCTCCGCGTTTTCGAATCCGCCAGGGCGTGTGGTGGTGAAGGAAATGACGTTCACCTCCCCGGTGGAAAAACGCATCGGCAGGGCCACGTAATCAGTCGCCCCCTCCTGCTTCAAATCGCGCCAGACATCGAACTCCAGCAGGTCGTCGTCCAGGTCGAGGCGTTGCCTGATCCGCTCCGCGCCCTGATGGATCAGGAAGATCGGGCTCTTGAGGTAGAACTCCGATGTCATGGCGCCATGTCCGCGCAGGATGACCTCCGCCTCCTGCCCCCTGCGCCAGATCAGGTTGCGCGATACATACAGCGGGTGCAGGGACAGCAGGCCACAGAAGGCGCGGGAAAGTTCCATGCCCTCCGCATCCAGCTTCTTGCAGAGATCCTCGAAGAAATCGGTCTCGGCGTTGGGCCGGTAAAGTTCGGTCATCAGCCAGTTTGCCAGCGGATCCGCACGCCATCCTGTCGCGATGATATTCACCCTTGTCTCTTCATGGCTTTGTGGCATCTTCGCGTCGCTCATGGGACGACCTCTATCGGCGTGGACGAAGTCCCGGCTTGATTGCGGAACACATTGCGCCACATAAGCGCGGTAACGGCACAAACAACTACAAACGCCAGAACGCATTCAGAAGCCGGGCGGTTGTCGTCAACCCCGGCAAACCGGAGGAACCGATGTTCATCCAGACCGAACCGACACCGAACCCGCAGACGCTGAAGTTCATTCCCGGCGTTGATGTGATGAAAGAGGGTGTTGCAGATTTCCGCAACCCGGACGACGCCACCATGTCGCCGCTGGCGGAGCGCCTGTTCGCCGTGCATGGCGTGACCGGGATCTATCTGGGCCAGGACTTCGTGTCCGTCAGCAAGCGCGAAGATGTCGAATGGCACCACATCAAGCCGTCGATCCTCGGCACGATCATGGAACACTTCACGGCCGGCTTGCCGGTCATTCGCGAAGGTGCCGAAGTCGGCAGCGCCGGTGGCCATGCGGCTGCCGAAGGTGCGGATGGCGAGATCGTCAAGCAGATCGTCGAATTGCTGGATACCCGCGTTCGGCCTGCGGTGGCCCAGGATGGGGGCGACATTGTGTTCCATGGCTTCGATGAGGGGATCGTGTATCTGGCCATGCAGGGTGCCTGTGCGGGGTGCCCCAGCTCGGTCATGACACTGAAGCATGGCATCGAGAATCTGCTGAAGCACTATGTGCCTGAAGTGAACGAGGTTCGCTCGGTCTGATTGGGGGAACATGCCGCCGTTGCAGGCGGGATGCAGTCGGACCGCGCTGAAACAGGGACCCGCCCGCCGATGGAATCGCGGGTGAATATGGTTTGAGAGGATGAGTGTGCAATGAAACGAATCGGACGCCTAGCGGCGACCGCTGCCGTTGCTTGTGCCGGATTTCTGTTGAGTACGGCCGCGCATTCGGTGGAAGCCGCGCCCACAGACGAATCATGGAATTCCCGCGACCTGAATTCGGCCCTGATCGCCGCCGCTTCAGGCTGGGAATCCCGCAAGCTGGCCTATGATCTGGCCGCGGTGCGCAAAGGCGACGCCGCAGTGCCGGCTGTCTTCGTGTCCCGCCTGCCGGAAGAACTGCGGGAAATCGATGATGTGCGGGCAATGAAGCGGACGTTCATCCGCATCGTGCTGCCCCTGATCCTGGAATCCAATGCACGGCTGCTGGCCAAGCGTCAGCAATTGATGACCCTGCAGTCGCGGTTGGTTCGCCAGGATGGTGAACTGTCGGCGGAACAGCGCAACTGGCTGGCGGAACTGTCCGACGACTATCGCGTGGACGCCGGGGAGCCGGAGATGCAGATCAGCGGTCTGCTTCAGCGCATCGATGTGGTGCCGCCTTCGCTGGCACTGGCTCAGGCGGTGACCGAATCCGGTTGGGGGCGGTCGCGGTTCGCGTTGCGCGGCAATGCGCTCTATGGCCAGCGTACCTGGTCGGAGGGTGACGGGATTGTTCCGCGGGAGCGTGCTGACGGCGCCAGTTATGAGGTTCGTGCGTTCCGCAGCCTGCTGCAGTCCGTGCAGGGCTACATGCGCAACATCAACCGCCATGATGCCTATGATGAACTGCGCGATCGCCGCGCGGCGCTCCGGCGCGCTGGCAAGCCCGTTGATGGCTGGACCCTGGCCGCCGGGCTGACCCGTTACGCCGAGACCGGGCAGGAGTATGTCGAGATGCTGCGCACCATCATCGAGGTGAATCGCTTCCGCGATTTCGATGACGCCTGGATCGAAGGGGCCTCCACGGCCCGCCTGGGCGAGTCCGCTTCATGACTTCAGGCAGCGATCGCCAGACCGCCCCCTGGGCCATTCATGTCATCATCCTGCTGGCTGTGGTCGTGCCGCTGGTGGTCATGGCCTGGCTGGTGGCGGGGATTGAAGCGACGGGTCCGAAGCCCGGCGCCATCGAGGCGACATCCCGACCGATCATCCTGGCCCAGCCAAAGCTGATCCGGCCACGGACGGTTTCTGCCCTGGCATCGCGGTTCGAATCCGTCGGCTACGATCTGGAAAGTGTGCGGGGCAACGAAATCCCGCCGGCCTTTGTTCTGGTGCGGCTGCCGAGCGACTGGCAGCGGGAGATGCCCAGCGACGTGCGCAAGAGCCTGTTCTTCCGCTCGATCCTGCCGCTGGTGATGCAGGTGAACGGGGAAATCGCGATGGAACGGGACCGGCTTCTCGCCCTCCGCGACAACGCTCGGTTGCCCGACCGTGACCGGGACTGGCTGCGACGGACAGCCGAGAGCTACCGGGCGCTGGACGCGAAGACGGGGGAAATCGACTGGGATACGCTTCTGCAGCGCGTTGACCTGATCCCGCCATCGCTTGCCCTGGCGCAGGCAGCGCTGGAAAGCGGTTGGGGGCGGTCGCGGTTTGCGCGCGAAGGCAACGCCCTGTTCGGCCAGTGGACCTGGACCAAGGGCGACGGAATCGTTCCCGCCGACCGGGCCGCAGGAAAGACCCATTCCGTGAAGCGGTTTCGCAGCCTGCTCGCCTCTGTGCGCGGCTACATGAAGAACCTGAACCGGGCCGGGCCTTACGGGCGCATGCGGGTCGCCCGAACGAAACTGGCCAACCAGGGCAAGCCCTTCACGGGCAGGGAACTGGCCGGTTACCTCGACAAGTATTCCGAGGAGGGCCAGGCATATGTGAAGAAGGTCCGGGCCATGATCTCCGTCAATCAGCTTGGCCCCCTCGACCAGTTGATCAACGGTCGCTGAAACGGTTTCACACGCGCTATGATCCCTGTCTCGAACACAGAGAGGGCAGGCAGTGGCTGAACGCAGTTTCACGAAAGAGGTCGAGCAGTTGCGGTTGGGCGACGGGGATACCTTTGTCGGCGAAGGCATCCTGGCGGTCACCAAGGCATTGCTGCAGTCCGGTGTTTCCTATGTCGGTGGCTATCAGGGCGCACCTGTCAGCCATCTGATGGATGTGCTGAACGATGCCCGCCCGATCATGGATGAACTTGGCGTGCATGTGGAAACCTGCGCCTCGGAAGCAGGCGCGGCGGCGATGCTGGGTGCGTCCATCAATTACCCGATCCGGGGTGCGGCCACCTGGAAGTCCACTGTCGGTACCAATGTCGCCTCCGACGCCCTGTCCAACCTGGCGTCAGCCGGCGTGACCGGCGGTGCGATGATCGTGATCGGAGAGGATTACGGTGAAGGCGCATCGATCATACAGGAGCGCAGCCACGCCTTCGCCGTGAAGTCCCAGATCTGGCTGCTGGATCCCCGCCCCAACCTGCCGTCCATCGTGAAGATGGTGGAAAAGGGTTTCGAGCTGTCGGAGGCGTCCAGCACCCCTGTGATGCTGGAACTGCGTATCCGGGCCTGTCATGTCCACGGCAGCTTCGCCACGCGGGACAATCAGCGCGGCACGTTCTCCGGCCAGAACCGGATAGCGGACCCCAGCTTCGACTATGGCCGCATCTGTCTGCCGCCCTCCACCTATGTGCAGGAAAAGGACAAGATCGAGCGGCGCTGGCCTGCCGCTGTCGACTTCATCCGCGATCATGAACTGAACGAGTTCTTTGGCGGATCTGCGGACGACGTCGGAATCATCTGCCAGGGGGGCATGTACAACGCCGTCATCCGCGCGCTGCAGCAGCTGGGGCTGGCGGATGTCTATGGTGAGAGCGTCATCCCGATCTATTGCCTGAATGTGACCTATCCGCTGGTGCCCAGCGAAGTCACCGCCTTCTGCGCGTCCAAGCGAACCGTGCTGATGGTGGAGGAGGCGCAGCCTGCCTACCTGGAAGATGCGGTGAACGCGGCGCTTCGCAAGTCCGATGTGCAGACCCGCGTCATGGGCAAGGGTCTGCTGCCGATGGCTGGTGAATATACCGGCGAAGTCGTTCTGAACGGCATCGCCCGTTTCATCGAAGGCGCAGTGCCGAAGGGCGTCGATCTCGGGCCGGTGCTGGACAGCCATCAGCGAATCACGGCCGCCAAGCAGAAGGCCATGAAGATACTGGGGGAGCCGATCCCCACCCGGCCGCCGAGTTTCTGCACCGGCTGCCCGGAACGTCCCGTATTTTCTGCCATGAAGCTGGCCGAAAAGAGCGTCGGCAAATTCCATGTCTCCGCTGACATCGGCTGCCATACGTTTTCCACCCTGCCGCCGTTCAACATCGGTAATACGGTTCTGGGCTATGGCCTGGGGCTGGCAAGTTCGACGGGCGTTGGTCCGAACATGGAACGGCGGGTCGTGTCTGTCATGGGGGACGGCGGGTTCTGGCACAATGGCCTGACCAGCGGTGTCGCGAACGCGGTCTTCAACAATGACGATGGTGTCCTCGTCATCATGAACAATGGCTATACGTCAGCCACCGGACACCAGGCCGTCCCCTCTTCGGTGCAGGGTGGCGGGATCCGCAGCGAAGCTTTCCAGCCTGATGGCCAGGATATCGAACGGGCGCTGCGGGGTGTCGGTGTCAAGTGGATCCGCCATGTCCGGACCTATTCGGTATCCCGGGTCATGGGCACCCTGCGTGATGCCATGACCACCAGACGAGGCGGCCTGAAAGTCATCATTGCCGACGGGGAATGCCAGCTTGCCCGGCAGCGCCGCATCAAGCCGGAAGTCCGTGCCCGGGTCACTGCGGGCAAGCGTGACGTGCGGACCCGGTTCGGGGTCGATGAAGACGTCTGCACCGGGGACCACAGCTGCATCCGCCTGTCGGGCTGCCCGTCCCTGACCGTGAAGCCGACAAGCGATCCACTGCGCGACGACCCGGTGGCACATGTGAACAATGATTGTGTCGGCTGCGGCGTCTGCGGGGAGGTCAGCCACGCGGCGGTGCTCTGCCCATCGTTCTTCAAGGCGGACATCGTCCGGAACCCGGGCCGCTTCGACCGCTGGCGGGAGAGG
This sequence comes from Minwuia sp., assembly GCA_029210175.1. Lineage (GTDB taxonomy): Bacteria > Pseudomonadota > Alphaproteobacteria > Minwuiales > Minwuiaceae > Minwuia. Next base: position 136,354 of record JARGPL010000043.1, read on the forward strand.
TTGCGGGCACGGGTCATCGGGCGACTGAGCGGCGCTGACAGGGTGACCGGGCCGGAGGCGGCTGCGTGAGCACGCCACGCGCCACAACGGTTCTGATCGCCGCACTGGGCGGTGAAGGGGGCGGTGTCCTTGCCGGCTGGCTCGTCGATACCGCGGGCCGCGCGGGCCACTGGGTACAGCAGACGTCGATCCCCGGCGTGGCGCAGCGAACCGGCGCCACGACCTATTACATCGAGATCATGGAGCGCCCGGCCGGCGATGACCGGCAGCCGGTGATGGCGCTGACGGCCAGTCCCGGCAATGTCGATGTCATGGTGGCATCGGAACTGCTGGAAGCGGGCCGGGCGCTGGAAAACGGCTATGTCACGCCTGACCGCACCACCCTGATAGCCTCCACGCATCGGATATTCTGCATGGCGGAAAAATCGGCCATGGGCGATGGGCGCTATGACGCCGAGCGGGTACGGCGGGCTGCCAAGCAGATGGCGGCACGGCAGGTGCTTTTCGACATGCATGCGGCGGCGGAACAGGCGGGCACGGTCATCAGCGCTGTCCTGTTCGGCGCCATGGCGGGGGCAAATGTGCTGCCCCTGTCACGTGATGCCTTCGAGGACGCCATCCGCGCAGGCGGGGTCGCCGTCGACGCCAGTCTGGCGGGCTTCGGGCGCGGTTTCTACATGGCGCAGGACGGGCGGCCGGCCAACCCTGTCGGGAATACCTCTCAAGCGGTTTCGGACGACGACGGACTTGGTGACCGCACGCTGACCGACCGCATCAATCGCAACCTGCCGGGCATGCTGCAGGAACTGGCGCGGGAGGGCGCGCGGCGACTGATCGACTATCAGGGCGTTGGATATGCGCGGTTCTATCTCGACCGTCTGGAACCGATGGCGAAGCTCGATGCCACCCGTGGCGGGGCCGGACGGCAGTTCGCCCTCAGTCGGGAAGTCACACGGCGTCTGGCGGTCTGGATGGCTTTCGAGGACCTGATCCGTGTCGCCGACCTGAAGATCCGCCCCGAAAGGGTGGCGCGCGTGCGGGCGGAGGTCAGGGCCGCTGCCGATGAGCCGGTGATCATAACGGAATTCCTGAAGCCGGGAGTGGATGAGGTTGCATCCCTGCTGCCACCCCGTCTCGGGCGCTGGGCCACTGGCCTGGCTGACCGGGCTGGCGTTCGCTACCGGATGAACGTCGGAATGCATGTTTCAAGCACACGCCTGCGTGGCTTTCTGCCCATGTGGCTGCTGTCGCGCCTGCGTGGCTGGCGACCCCGGACGTTGCGGTTCGCGGAGGAGCAGGATCGGATCGAGCGCTGGTTGCAGGTGATACAGGATGCCGTCGAGGTCGATTATGACCTCGCACGGGAAATCGCCATCGCGGGCAAGGTCGTGCGCGGCTATTCCGACACACACCGGCGGGGTATCCGCAATTTTGCGCTGCTGATGGGTGCGGTGCCGGAATGCATGGCCGCGCGGGAGCCCGCCAGATCGTTCTGTCGCCTCAGAGACGCCGCCCTGGCGGACCCTGAAGGCGATGCGCTGGATATTGCCCTGGCGGAGATGCGCGCGACCCCGACCAGTGGCGCAACTGCCGTGGCCTGAACGACCGGGCCTGGTTTCAGGCGAGGTGCTTGAGGAATCGATCGGCGCTTTCGCGATGGTCACGCTGTTTCTCATCCGACATGCGGTCCCAGGTGCGATAGACGGGGCCGAGCCTTGGATTGCCGCGCAGGGTATCCTGATTCCGGTCCATGAAGTCCCAGTAGAGCGCGTTGAACGGGCAGGCCTCTTCGCCGGTCTTCTGGTTGACGTCAAAGCGACAGCCGTCGCAATGGTCCGACATTCGGTTGATGTAATTGCCACTGGCCGCATAGGGCTTCGATCCCAGCAAGCCGCCGTCGGCGAACTGACTCATGCCCAGCGTGTTGGGCAGTTCCACCCATTCGTATGCATCCGCATAGACCGCCAGATACCACTCATGCACCTGTCGCGGTTCAATGCCGGCCAGCAGGGCGAAGGTGCCGGTGACCATCAGGCGCTGGATATGGTGGGCATATGCCTGGCGTCTCGTCTGATCGATCACGGCATGCAGGCAGGCCATGTCGGTATCGCCTGTCCAGTAGAATTCGGGCAGGTCGCGGCGTGCATCTAGAACATTCGCTTTGGCGTAGTCCGGCATCTTCAGCCAGTAGATGCCGCGCACATATTCCCGCCAGCCGATGATCTGCCGGATGAAGCCTTCCGCTGCATTCAGCGGCACGTCCCCACTCCGCCAGGCCGCTTCGACGCGACGGCAAAGGTCCAGCGGGTCCAGCAGCCCGGCATTGATGTAGGGTGACAGGACGGAGTGATAGAGGAAGTCCTCCCCCGTCAGCATCGCATCCTGGTAGTCGCCGAAGCGGGGCAGGGCCTCGGCCAGGAACCGGTCACGGGCCTGTTCCGCCTTTTCCCGGGTCACGGCGAACCAGAACGGTTCCAGGTCACCGAAGTGATCGCCGAAGCGGTCACCGACCAGATCAAGCACGTCCTGCGTGATTGCATCCGGTCGGGCCTGTCGGGGGCGGGGCATGAACAGGTCGCTCTCCGCCGGCTTGCGGTTGTCCTTGTCATAGTTCCATTTGCCGCCTGCAGGCTTGTCGCCGTCCATCAGCAGCCCGGTCTGCCGTCGCATGTCGCGATAGAAATACTCCATGCGCAACTGCTTGCGATCGGATGCCCAGTCCGCGAAGGCATCGCGGGTACAGAGAAAACGGTCATCGTTCAGGATGTCGACCGGCAGGTCGAACCGGTCGCGCCAGCTTTCCAGCATCTCCCGCACCCGCCATTCACCTGGCTCGGTAACTGAAATCCGGTCCACTTCGTGGCGTTTCAGTGCCCGTTCGACCTCCCCTGTGAAACTTCCCGTATTGGCGTCATCGTCGAGTTTCACGTAGTCGACGTGCCATCCGGATGCGGTCAGATCCGCCGCAAAATGGCGCATGGCGGACAGGATGAAGGCGATCTTCTTCCTGTGGTGGCGGACGTAGGTCGTTTCCTCCGCGACCTCCACCATCAGCACGACATCTCGGTCATGCTGTGCTTCGGCCAGCGATGAAATGTCTGGGCTCAATTGATCGCCCAGGATCAGGATCAGGCGCTTGTCGGTCATGATGTTTCCCGGCAGTACATGCCCCTGTTACGTCCACGCCGCGCATGCGGGTCACATGCTCATCCTGCGGGGTGGCAAGTCGCGCGCCGGGGCATCAGAATGGCCCGATTGTCGATCCCAGCACGAAAGCCTGAACCGATGAACCTTCCCGACGGAATCCGAACGCGCGATGTGGCCGTGGTCAATGGACTGGACATGCGCATACTCGAAGCGGGGGACCCGTCCGGCCCCATGCTGCTTCTGCTGCACGGGTTCCCGGAACTGGCCTTCAGCTGGCGCAAGGTGATGCTGCCGCTGGCCGCCGCCGGCTATCATGTCGTGGCACCGGACCAGCGTGGCTATGGCGATACGCGGGGCTGGGACAATCGCTACGACGGCGATGTCCGCAGCTTCCGCATGATGAACCTGGCGCGCGACATTGTCTGTCTGGTCGCCGCCCTGGACCGTCAGCATGTGGCGGCAGTCGTCGGGCATGACTTCGGTTCCCCGGTCGCGGCCCATTGTGCGCTGCTGCGTCCCGACATCTTCCGCGCGGTGGCCTTGATGAGCGCACCTTACGGCGGGCCACCGTCGCCGGACCGCGGTGTTGCCAGGCCTGATATCGAAGCTGCACTCGCGGCGCTGGATCGCCCGCGAAAGCACTATCAATGGTACTACGCCACGCGCCCGGCGGAGGCCGAGATGCTGGACCCGCCGCAGGGGCTGCACGATTTCCTGCGCGCCTATTACCATGCCAAGAGTGCGGACTGGTCCGCGAACAGGCCCCATGCGCTGCAGTCCTGGTCCGCGCCGGAGCTGGCGAAGCTGCCCGACTATTACGTGATGCAACGCGACCTGACGATGCCGGAAACCGTGGCGCCGGAAATGCCGACCGCAGACGCGATCCTGGCTTGTGACTGGCTGCCTGATGCCGAACTGGCCGTCTACGCCGAAACCTATGCCCGGACAGGTTTCCAGGGTGGTCTCAACTGGTATCGCTGCGCCATTGATCCGGTGATTGCGGGGGAGATGGAATTGTTTCACGGGCGTACCATCGACGTGCCGTCCACCTTCATCGCCGGGTCGTCCGACTGGGGCACCCACCAGACGCCCGGGGCAATCGAAGCCATGCAGGGGCCAGGTGTCACCAGCGATTTTCGGGGCCTGCACCTGATCGACGGAGCCGGGCACTGGGTACAGCAGGAACAACCGGAAGCGGTCGTTGATGCGCTGCTCGGTTTCATGAAGGGAGCAGGCGCATGAAGCTGAAAGGGCAATGGAAGCAGCCAGAAGTCGAACGGTTCCTGACCGACGCACAGGTGCCGGTCCGGCTGGCCGCGATCACTGAGTCAGGTCGCCCGTTGCTGGTGTCACTCTGGTACGCGTGGCGCGACGGCGCGCTGTGGTGTGCGTCACCGATGCAGGCGGATATCGTCAGGGCGCTGCGGCGCAACGGTGCCTGCGCGTTCGAGGTTTCGGTGGAAACGCCACCTTATTTCGGAGTCCGGGGGCAGGGTCGCGTTGATATTCTCGACGGGGGCAAGACACAGCTGCGCGACCTGCTGAAACGCTATGGCGGCGATCCCGAGAGCGAATTAGGCACCTGGCTGCTTGGCCGCGATGTGGAGGAGGCGACCCTGCGCCTGACACCGGATCGCATGACCAGCTGGGACTTCAGTAACCGCATGGCGGATGCGTTCGGCTGAGGGTCGCAAGAGCGCTCACAAGATCGGTCAACATCTTGACGAAGACGATCTTACTGTCTGAAAAATAGACAGGAATTCTCCTGTCAGATCGGTCAGGCAATGCGCGAAACGCCTGCGCGGACTGAGCCCGCCCTGTTGGGCACCATTTCGGTGCCAATCGCCGATCTGGTTGCGGAACTGTCTGCCGCAGCATGCATGCTTGGTGAGCCCTGCATCCGAGAACCGCAGAATTGTCGCAGGCCCGTGTCGCGTGTTGACCAGTCAGTGTCGCCGCCTAATATCCGCGGCGGGTCACGCCCCCCCAACGGGGCGCTTCGTTCTGGAAGGAACGCATTGATGAAAACGCCTGAACTGCGCCCCGCGGCGCCGTACTTCTCGTCGGGTCCGTGTACCAAACGCCCCGGCTGGTCCCCTGAAATCTACGCTGATGCACCTGTCGGGCGATCTCATCGCGCCGCCATCGGCAAGGCGCGTCTGAAGGAGGTGCTGGACCGCAGCCGCGCCATCCTTGGCCTGCCCGATGACTATCGCATTGCCATTGTGCCCGCGTCCGATACCGGCGCGGTTGAAATGGCCATGTGGTCCCTGCTTGGCGAACGTCCGGTCGATCTGCTGGCCTGGGAAAGCTTTGGCGCTGGCTGGGTGACGGATGCCGTCAAGCAGCTGCGTCTGGACGACGCCCGCGTGCTGGAAGCGCCCTATGGCGAGATCGTTGATTTCGCCAAGGTCGATTTCGACCATGATGTGGTCTTCACCTGGAACGGCACCACGTCGGGTGTGCGCGTGCCGAATGGCGACGCCATTCCCGCCGACCGCAAGGGCCTGACGATCTGTGATGCGACGTCGGCCGTGTTCGCCATGGACATGCCGTGGGACAAGCTGGATGTCGTCACCTGGTCCTGGCAGAAGGTGCTGGGTGGGGAGGCTGCGCACGGCATGCTGGTCCTCAGCCCGCGCGCTGTTGAACGGCTGGAGAACCATACCCCGGCCTGGCCGCTGCCGAAGATCTTCCGCCTGACCAAGGGCGGCAAGATCAACGAAGGCATCTTCAAGGGTGAGACGATCAACACCCCGTCCATGATCGCGGTCGAGGATCAGATCGATGCCCTGCGCTGGGCCGAGTCCATTGGCGGTCTGCCCGGCCTGATCGGACGCGCTGATGCCAATACCAGAGCCATTGCCGACTGGGTTGCGACGTCCGACTGGGCCGCATTCCTGGCCGCGGACCCGGCAACACGCTCGAACACGTCGGTCTGCCTCAGCATCGTTGACGACTGGTTTTCCGGTCTGGATGCATCCGCACAGGCCGCCGTGCCGAAGCGGATCGCGACCTTGCTGGAGGATGAAGGCGTGGCGCTGGACATCAATGGCTATCGCGATGCCCCCCCGGGTCTGCGGATCTGGTGTGGTGGCACCGTTGAAACATCCGATGTCGAGGCGCTGCTGCCCTGGCTCGACTGGGCCTGGCAGAAGGTCCGCGCCGAAGCGTCCTGACGCCATCCGATCCACGCCCGCCAGGGTGATCACTCAGCGATTCAATTGAACAGCATTCCCCGCCATGGCGCGGGGAGACGGAGACAGTTCCATGCCCAAAGTCCTGATTTCAGACAAGATGAGCCCGCTCGCCGCCGAGACCTTCAAGCGTATGGGGGTTGATTATGATGAGAAGACAGGCCTGACGCCCGAAGAGCTGAAGGCCATCATCGGTGAGTACGATGGCCTCGCCATCCGTTCCGCCACCAAGGTCACGGCGGATATCCTGTCGGCGGCGAAGAACCTGCGGGTCATCGGCCGCGCAGGCATCGGTGTCGACAACGTGGATATTCCTGCTGCCACGGCGGCTGGCGTCTGTGTCATGAACACACCGTTCGGCAACTCGATCACCACTGCCGAACATGCCATTGCGATGATGTTTGCCCTGGCCCGCCAGATTCCGCAGGCCAACGCCTCCACCCATGCCGGCAAGTGGGAAAAATCGAAGTTCATGGGTGTCGAGCTGACCGGCAAGACGCTGGGTATCATCGGGTGCGGCAACATCGGTGCAATCGCCGCCAGCCGGGCACTGGGCCTGCGCATGAAGGTCGTGGCCGCCGATCCGTTCCTCAGCCCGGAACGCGCGACGGAAATCGGCGTGGAGAAGGTGGAACTGGATGAGCTCTACGCCCGTGCAGACTTCATCACCATGCACACGCCGATGACCGACCAGACCCGCAACATGATCAACGCGGAAAGCCTGGCGAAGATGAAGGACGGCGTGCGCATCATCAACTGCGCCCGTGGCGGTCTGATCGTCGAGGCGGATCTGAAGGACGCGCTGGATGCGGGCAAGGTGGCTGGCGCGGCGCTGGACGTGTTCCAGACCGAACCGGCCAAGGAAAACATCCTGTTCAACCACCCGAATGTGGTCACCACGCCGCATCTGGGGGCCAGCACAACGGAGGCACAGGTCAATGTCGCGCTGCAGGTGGCCGAGCAGATGGCAGATTTCCTGACCCACGGGGCCGTGACCAACGCGCTCAACATGGCGTCCGTCACGGCAGAGGAGGCCCCGAAGCTGCGCCCCTACATGCAGCTGTCCGAACAGCTTGGTGCCTTCATGGGCCAGACGGTGCGCACCGGTATCAAGTCGATCCGCATCGCCTATCAGGGCCATGTCGCCACCCTGAACGTGAAGCCCCTGTCGGCCATCGTCATTCAGGGACTGCTCGCGCCCTTGCTGGACTCGGTCAACATGGTCAATGCGCCGGTGCTGGCCAAGGATCGCAACATCCGCATTGTGGAGGAACGCGACGAGAATCCGGGCGACTACCAGACCGCGATCCGGGTCTATGTCGAAACCGGCAGCGGCACCCGGTGCATCGGGGGCACGCTGTTCGCAGGCGAGAAGCCGCGCGTGGTGGAGATCGACAATATCGCCATGGAGGCGGAAATCGGCGCCAACATGCTGTACCTGCGCAACCACGACAAGCCGGGCTTCATCGGTCATTTGGGCACCATGCTGGGAGAGGCCGGGATCAACATCGCGACCTTCAATCTCGGTCGTTCCGGTGCTGGCAAGGACGCGCTCGCGTTCATTCAGGTGGATGCGCCGGTATCGGAAAAGGTGCTGGCCGACATTCGCGGCATGACCGACTACGTGCAGCGCGCTGACGCCCTCAGCTTCTGACCCGACCGGTTCCGACAAGGATCAGCGTCGAGAGGGATTGCCCCGATTGAGTGTGCGTGCTGCACTGCGGTCAGCCAACACTCAGTCGGGGAGCCTCGCGGGATGATCGTCGAACAGATCTGGACCGGAAACAATTATCGGAACTTCAACTATCTGATCGTCTGCCCGGAAACGGGTGACGCCATGGCAATCGATCCGCTGGATCACGAGAAGTGTCTGGCCAAGGCCAAGGAAATGGGCTGGACCATCACCAAGGTCCTGAACACCCACGAACATGGCGACCACACCGGCGGCAACCGGCAGGTCATTGCCGCAACAGGTGCCAAGCTGCTGGCCCACGCCAACGCGAAGGACAAGATCCGCGACATGGATCAGGGTCTGGTTGCCGGTGACGTGATCAAGGTCGGCAAGACGGTAGAGATCGAGGCGCTGGACACCCCGGGCCACACCATGTGCCACATCTGCCTGAAGACCCACACCGATCAGCCGTCGCTGTTCAGCGGTGACACCCTGTTCAATGCCGGTGCCGGAAACTGCCACAATGGCGGCCATCCGGAGGACATGTACAAGACCTTCGCGCAGCAGCTCGACACGCTGTCTGACGATACCCTGCTCTATCCGGGGCATGAGTATCTGGTCGGCAACCTGAAATTCACGCTGGATCGGGAGCCTGACAACGACCGTGCCAGGGAATTGCTGGCAAAGGTCGAGAATCAGGACCCGGACCAGGCATTGGTCACGACCATGGGCCAGGAAAGGGAAGTGAATACCTTCTTCCGTCTGCGCAGCCGCACGGTGATCGAGGAACTGCGGAAAAGCTTCCCCGATCTGCCGGACGACCCGACCCCGCGTGAGGTCTTCCTGAAACTCCGCGAACTGCGCAACAGCTGGTAAGGTGCGAGGCTGCGGTGGGGAATTCCCGCTAGCCGATTCGGGTGCCGCGCAGGTGACGTTTCACGGCTTCGGTTCCGTTGACCGGATCGCAGCAGAGGAACAGCAGGCGCAGTTCCTCGTCCGCCACCAGCAGGTCATCAGGCGCACGGCCGTCTGCATTACCGGCGATCTGCGCGATCGGTCGGGTTCTGTCGCCCCGCCGCAAGCGGTCAAGTGCCAGCCGTTCCGCGACGCGCCAGAGCCAGCCTGCGGGATTGTCGGGCACGCCCTGCCATGGCCAGGTCCGGCAGGCACGAAGCATGGATTCCTGAACGATATCCTCTACATCATCCACGGCGGCGGGTCCGAAACGGTGCAGCAGGATGGCCGTGATGCGCCCGGATTCGCGGCGGAACAGCCTGTCGGCCAAATCCCTTGCTTCAGGCCACAGATTCAGCTCATCTCGTGGATCTGGCGGATTTCCACGCCTTTGCCCCGCTGGGCATGCGGGCAGTCCAGGGCGATGGCTTCGGCCTCTGTGTAATCCCTGGCAAGGATCAGGAAATAGCCGCCGATGACATCCTTGGTGCTGTCGTGCAGCAGCATGTACTGACCCATGATCCGTCTCCTTCATCTCTTGTCACTGGATGGTACGGGCGATCATCGCCCGCTTCACCCCAAGAGACGGATCAGCTTCCGGTTTCTCGACAAGTCCGGCAATTTTTTCTGCGGAAGTCTGCGCCAGCCCTCACCCCCACCCGACCACTCATCAAGTATACGCTGGTGGGTGGTCGGGTGGGGGTGAGGGCTGGCGCAGTGCCGTTATCGACTTCAGCCCGCCGCGATCTGCCGGGCGATGACCAGGCGTTGCACGTCGGATGTGCCTTCGTAGATCTGGCAGACACGGACGTCGCGATAGATGCGCTCCACCTCGTAGTCTGCGACATAGCCATAGCCGCCGTGGATCTGGATGGCATCGGTGCAGACCTGTTCGGCCATTTCGGAGGCGAACAGTTTAACCATCGATGCCTCCGACAGGCACGGCTCCCCGCGCTGTTTCAGGTCAGCGGCGTGATAGAGCATCTGGGTCGCGACCTCGATCCGGGTCTTCATGTCGGCCAGGCGGAAGCCGACGGCCTGATGTTCGACGATGGTCTTGCCGAAGGCGGTGCGTTCGCGCGCGTAGGCGGCGGCCCGGTCGTAGGCGGCGCGGGCCATGCCGATGGCCTGGGCGGCAATGCCGATCCGCCCGGTTTCCAGATTGGCGAGGGCGATGCGGTATCCGCCGCCTTCTTCACCGACCAGGTTCTCCAGCGGAACCGCGCAGTCCTCGAACGCGATCTGGCAGGTGTCTGAGGCGCGCTGGCCCAGCTTCTGTTCCTTCGATGCGACCCGGTAGCCGGGCGTGTCAGTCGGCACCAGAAAGGCGGAAATGCCCCTGGACTTCCTTTCCGGGTCGGTGACGGCGAAGACCAGTGCGACCCCGCCGATGGATCCGGAGGTGATGAACTGCTTCACGCCGTTCAGGACCCAGCGGTCGCCATGTCGCACGGCCCGGGTCCGCAGGTTCGACGCGTCGGATCCGGCCTGGGGTTCGGTCAGGCAGAATGCGCCAATGATGTCGCCGGTCGCCTGCGGGCGCAGCCACTGTTCGCGCTGGTTGTCATTGCCATAGCGCATCAGCGCGGCACAGCAGGGCGAATTGTTGACGCTCATGATCGTGGACACGGCACCGTCGGCGGCGGCGACTTCCATCAGTGCCAGCACGTAGGACGTCATGTCGGCTCCGGCACCGCCCCATTGTTCCGGCACCGTCATGCCCATCAGACCGAGGCCGCCCATCTGGCGCAGCAGGTCCATGGGTGGTTCGCTGGTGCGGTCACGCTCCATGGCTCCGGGCGCCAGTTCGCCCTCGGCGAAGGCGCGGGCAGCGTCGCGGATCATGGTCTGGTCTTCGTTCAGTTGCATCGGATCAAGCCTCCTTCAGCGCGGTCGCTGCGGCGGCACCGGCTGTCCGCCCGAAGACGGCACCGGACATCAGCCCCGTGCCACCGGGATAGTTGTGATAGAAGATACCACCCACAAGCTCCCCCGCCGCATAGAGGCCGGGGATCGGACGTTGATCGGTGTCCACCACCTGTGCGTCTTCCGTCACCCGCAGGCCGCCGAAGGTAAAGGTGATGCCGCAGGTTACTGCATAGGCTTCGAACGGTCCGGTATCCAGCGTGTTGGCCCAGTTGGATTTCGGAATCGTCAGCCCATCTGTGCCGCGCCCGTCCTTGATGTTGGGATTGAAGTCGACGCCGGTCTTCACTGCCTTGTTGTAGGCAGCGATCTCCGCCAGGAAACCGGCCGGGTCGACGCCTTCCATCTGCGCCACCAGTGCCTCCAGCGTGTCCGCCTTCGCCTTTGTCACCTGCTTGATGTGATACTCGCCGCGCAGCAGATGCGCGACCTTGGCGTCGAAAACCTGCCAGGCGAACTGGCCGGGCTGCGCCAGCACTTCGCGGCCATAGCGGGCATAGGTGTAATTGCGGAAGTCCGCGCCCTCATCGACGAAGCGGCGGCCATGAGCGTTGACCATGACGCCGAAGGGATAGGAATGCTTCTGAAACTGGTCACCCACGTCCAGGTCGCCGAATTCCGGGGCATTCCTCTCCCACCCCACGGCATGGCAGCCGGACCAGTTGCCATAGGGGGCGGCACCGATGTCCAGCGCCATCTGAATGCCTTCGCCGGTGTTGAAGCGGCTGCCGCGGACCTTTGCCAGTTCCCAGCCGGGGCCGAGATAGCGGGTGCGCCATTCCGGGTTGGCCTGAAATCCACCCGCTGCCACAACGACGCAGCGCGCGGGCATGTCCTCCGGCTTGCCGCCCTGGCGACGCACCCGGACGCCGGTCACGGCCATGCCGTCGAACATCAGCTCGGTCGCACGGGTCTCGTAGTGGATCTCGATTCCCTGTGCCTCGGCTATCGCGGTCAGCGAATCCACCAGACCCGGGCCGCCGCCCCATGCTTCGACCGTCAGACCGCCCCAGAACTTGAACCGTCCATTCACCTTGAAGGCCTGTCGGCCATAGATGGGCACGAAACGCACACCCTTTTCGCGCATCCAAACCATGGTGTCGCGCGACCTGCGCACCAGCATCTCGCAGAGCTGCGGGTCGGTGCGGTACTGGGTGACGCGGAACATGTCATCGAAGAACTGGTCTTCGGTGTAGGTTCCGAAGTCGGTGGTGGCGATCTCCTCCTCCGACAGGTCCGGCATCACCGCCTGCAGATCGTTCACACCGTCATAGGCAAAGCGCATGGCACCGGCAGTGAAGCGGCTGTTGCCGCCGGATTCTTCCCTTGGCGCGCGTTCCAGCACCGCAATGCGTCTGGCACCATTCTCGGCGGCAGACAGCGCAGCACAGAACGCGGCGTTACCCGCGCCGACGACGATCACGTCATGCATCTATGTTCCCTTCGGATACTGGTCTGGCAGAAGATGTTCCGGCAGATCTTTCTACAGCTGGATGGGCTTGCGGTTTCCCGTCAGGGAACGAGATAGCGCGAAACCGCTTCCTCGTTCCAGTCGATACCGGCGCCGGGCCGGTCCGGCGGCAGGACATAGCCGTCTGAAACGTCCAGCGGTTCGCGGATGACCGGTGCGGCCCAGTCCACGAATTCAAGCCAGTGCGCCGTCGGGCTGGTAGCCATCATGTGGACGCTGAACTCCGGGAACAGATGCGTGGAAATGGGAACCTCTGCCGCGGCGCAGAGTTCCGCCGCGCGCAGCCAGTTGGTCACGCCACCGATCTTGGCCACATCCGGCATCAGCAGGTCGCCCGCGCCTTCGCGGATCAGCCGTTCGATATCCCGCGGGCTGCGGGCATTCTCGCCCAGCTGGACCGGTGTCGAGAACCACTGCCTCAGATCTGTGTAGCCGCCCACATCCTCCGCCGTCAGCGGCTCCTCCACCCATTCCAGGCCCATGTCATCGATGGCGGCAAAGCGCACCTTGGCCTGTGCGCGATTGAGCGACTGGTTGTAGTCACTCATGACCGGCATGCCGTCGGGAACCGCGTCCATCACGGCGGCAATGGTCTGCACGTCCGTTTCCACATCCTCATAGCCCAGGCGCAGCTTCACGGCACCGAAGCCCTCGGCCAGTTCAGCCGCTTCCGGTCCGGCCTTGTCCGGTCCGATCAGGCCAAGACCATTGGAGTTGTAGGTGGAGATGGGTTGCGATGCGCCGCCCAGGACCCGGTACAGCGGTTCTTCCAGCCAGCGCGCATGCGCATCCCAGGCTGCCATGTCGATACCGGCGATGACCCAGCCGAGCAGACCGTCCACGCCTGCCAGGCGCAACCGCTTGTACAGCGTCTGATGCACCATGCGAGGGCGAAGATCGACACCGGTCAGGTCCTTGCCAAGTTCGTGGACCAGAGACACCAGCCCGGGTGACAGCATGGTCGAAATGGCAAAGATATAGCTGCGCCCGACCACACCCTTGTCGGTTTCCAGATCGATCAGGATCAGCGGGGCGGTTGATACAGAGCCGCCGCCGGTCACCAGGGGGCGGTTCATGGGCACATTGACGGCGCGGGCCTTGATGCTTTCGATACGCATGATCTTCTCTCCTCCACCAGGGCACCAGACTACGCCCATTTGCACCCAATGACGAGGTTGCCCGATGCCCGTGCTCACCCCCCGCCGTTCCGACTATGATGCGGCGACCCGCAGCTTTCTGACCACGATGCCTGCATACGCCCTGCTGGGGCTGGATCTGAGGGCACTGGGACCAGGGTCAAGCGAGGTCGCGCCGCCCGTCGTTCGCGCGGTGACATTCGATGGGCGTCACGTTCAGGGGGCATCATTGGTGCCTTGCTGGATATTGCCGGTGGCGCGGCGGCACTGACGCTGGTTCCGGCAGATCATGGGATGGCCACTCTGGGCTTCGAAACCCATCATCTGGCCCCGGCTGGCGGAACCGAGCTTGTTGCCACCGGTCGTGTCATCAAGCCAGGCCGGAATCAGGCGCTGAGTCATGTCGATATTCATGCCGTGGATGGTGACCGGAGTATGCTTTGCGCGACCGGGCTGGTTACGACCCGCTGGATCAGCCTGCCGGGGTAGGTAGGTCCGGATGGGCCACGCAATTTCCTGACGCATAGTCACCCAATTGCCGCAACGTCATGTCTGCCCTTGCGGGATCGGCCTGGTGTCACGAAGATGACATCAACTCCGGGGGAGGGAGCAATGATCAAATCTGTGATGACATTCCGTCGGCGCGCGGGCATGTCGGTTGGGGAATTTCAGGACTACTGGCTGAATGAGCACCCGAAAGTGGTGCTGAAGCTGGATGGTCTGCAGCGTTACGTCCAGAATCATCCCTTGATCGGCGGCTATGCGAAGCGTGACCTGCCGGTTGACGGGGTTGCCGAGACATGGTGGCCGGATACGGAGACGATGAAGCGTAACGCCGGCAGCGCGGTCTGGGGTGAACTGGTGGCGGATGAGGAGAAATTCCTCGACCGGTCCTCGCTGCAGCTTCTGCTGGTCGAAGAGCATGTGATGAAGGATGAGCCGGTGGCTGAGGATGGCTACAAGGTCATCGAGATCCTCAACCGCTTGCCGCGCCTGTCCGTGGATCGCTTTCAGGACCACTGGGAAAAGGTGCATGGCCCGCTGGGGTCCAGCATTCCCAATGTCCGGCGCTATATCCAGAACCATGCCCGGCTGAGCGCCTACATGGGGGGGCGCGAACCCGAATGTGACGGCTATGCGATGGTCTGGTTCAATTCCAGGGACGACATGCGCACGTCACCGGAGAGCACGGCCTACAAGGAAGCCCATGCGGATGAAGCCAACTTCATCGACGGCAAGCGGCTCGACTTCGTGATCACCAGGGAACATGTGATCAAGTAGGCAGCCAGAACAGGCGGGATGGGGATGGCATGGTTGGCCATCCCGCCGTCTCCCGTGTCCAGGCGTTCGAGCGGGTCGGTGATGCGACCCGGCAATGGAACGCTTCAGAGCGCAAAGACCAGCAGATACAATCCCAGCATCGCCGTAAGCCACAGGACACCTGTGCCGGGGGTTGATGTCCGGCCGATCAGCCCGTCTGGCCGCCCGAGCCTGCCGGCGAAACCGATAATCGCATTGACCCATCCCCGCATGCCGCCGGTCAGGGCGCCGGATGTCTCGGAGCCCCATTCGACCGTGCCGCGCCACACCCGGTGCAGGGCCTTGCGGTAGATCCAGTCGAAGTCCAGCACAGTCGATTTCAGTTCCGGCGGGTACAACCCGGTGCGCATCAGCCAGGCGAAGGCGAGGGCGGAGAACAGCAGCAGTTGCAACTGCGTCACCACATGCGAGGCCGTGTAGGGCACGAAGTCCGTCTGATAGGGCAGGATGTCATAGAGATAGCCGGGGAAGATGCCGACGCCGATGCAGAAGAATGCTGCGATGCCCATCGCCACCAGCATGTTCAACGGTGCTTCCCGGCAGGTCTTCTGAGCCTGATGCGGCCAGGCGAAGAATGCGAAATAGGGGATCTTGATGCCTGAATGGTGGAAAACACCGGCTGAGGCGAACAGAAGGATCAGCCAGACGAACCAGTATCCCTCCTCTGCCGCCGCCGTGATGATCAGCGACTTGGAGATGAAGCCGGAGAACAGCGGGAAGGCGGAGATCGATGCCGCACCGACGATGCAGAACCCGGTCGTCCAGGGCATGGACTTGTAGAGTCCGCCCAGTTCCGAGCCCTTGATGGTGCCGACGCGATAGAGCACCGCGCCCATCGACATGAACAGCAGCCCCTTGTAGAGGATGTGCGTGAACGCGTGGGCGGCGGCCCCGTTCAGGGCCAGATCCGTGCCGATGCCGACACCGACCACCATGTAGCCGAGCTGGTTGTTCAGGCTGTAGGCCAGTACCTTGCGCAGGTCATTCTCGATCACAGCATAGAAGATCGGGAAGGCAGTCATGGTTGCGCCGATCCAGATCAGTTCCTCGGCCCCCGGGAACCCGCGTGCGAGCGTGTAGATGGCCATCTTCGTGGTGAAGGACGACAGGAAAACCGTGCCCGACACCGTGGCCTGCGGATAGGAATCCTGCAGCCAGTTGTGCAGCAGTGGGAACGCCGCCTTGATGCCGAACCCCAGGAAGATCAGCACCGCACCCGGCGCATCCAGCCCGAGGTTGCCGAAGTTGACGGACCCGGTTGCGCGCCAGTGGATGATCAGCCCGCCGAGCAGCAGCACGCCGGACGCGATCTGGACAATCAGATAGCGGATGCCGGCGCGGAAGCTGGCGTTGGTGCGGTTGGCGAAGATCAGGAAGACGGACGTGACTGCCGTCAGTTCCCAATAGATGAACAGGGTGATCAGATCACCGGCGAATACCGCGCCGATGGCCGACCCCATGTAGGTCAGGGCCGCCACATCCTGCATCCGGTCGCGGACGTGCAGATGGTAGATTCCGGCGACCAGAGCCGCGATATAGAAGATATAGCCCCAGACCAGTGACAGGCTGTCGATACGACTGCCCACCATCTCCGCGCCGAAAAGCGTGACGACGGCATGGTCGCCGTTGGGGACGTCGATCAGTTGCCAGAAGCCGACGAACGGCAGCACCAGCATCAGACCCTTGCGGACATGGTGCGGTGCCACGGCGGCAATGACGCCACCGAGCAGCAGGATCAATCCTGGCGGTAGCTCAGTCCACATCATTGTCGTAATAATCCTCGTCCCGCATCACGACCTTGCGCAGTTGCTTGGCCGAGAGCACCAGGAAAATGCAGCCCAGCAGGCCATAGAAGCCATAGAAATTCGGCAGGTACTCGACGTCGTAGATGCCGTGCTTGTGATAGACGTGCCAGATCAGGTCTGCGACATCCGCCAGACCCAGCAGCACGCAAACCCCGATCAGCACATGATAGATGCGCCTGACCGCGGAAGGCCGGTCGAGAATGTATTTCTCGGGCTCGCGGAACTCCGGTGGTGCGCTCATCAGCCCCCTCCCACAATGGTGATGGGCAACAGGAAGTCGTAGATGTCACCTGCGATGAAGAACAGGACCAGCGTCAGGCTGGCTGTGATGCAGATCGCGATCAGACAGGCCAGAGGTGCTTCCTGGCGCCTGATCGGGCCGTCACCTGCACCCGGCGGGCGCAGCATGAAACCACGCAACGGTATCGGCATCAGATAGGCAACGTTCAGCAACGAACTGACGATCAGCACGCCGATGATGAACTGGAACCCGGCATCCGCCGCGCCAACCATCAGCAGGAACTTCGACCATGATCCGCCCAGGGGAGGAATGCCGATGACCGACAATGCGCCAATCATGAAGCAGAAGGTCGTCACCGGCATGATGCGACCAATGCCTTTCATGTCCGATATCTCGGTCTTGTGCAGCGCGACGTAGATGGCGCCGGCACAGAAGAACAATGTGATCTTGCCCGCTGCATGCATCGCGATATGCATACCGCCGCCAACGACACCCATTGCCGTGCCGAGCGCGGCACCCAGGATGACGTAGGAAAGCTGGCTGATGGTGGAATAGGCGAGGCGGCGTTTCAGATTGTCCTGATTCATGGCGATCAGGCTGGCCAGGGTCAGGGTGATAGCGGCGGCATAGACCAGCCAGTTGGTCGCCGTTTCAGTGCTGATCAGTTCCAGTCCGAAGACATAGACAATGATCTTGATGACCGAGAAGACGCCTGCCTTCACCACCGCCACGGCATGCAGCAGCGCGGACACCGGGGTCGGTGCGACCATGGCCGCAGGCAGCCACTTGTGGACGGGCATCAGGGCGGCCTTGCCGATGCCGTAGACATACAGCGCCAGCAGCAGGCCCGCGGATACGCCCTGTACCTTGCCCAGCAGGGTACCGCCTTCGACAAAGTCGATGGTGCCGGTCAGGTGCCAGGTCCAGATGATCGCTGGCAACTGCAGGCCGATGGACGTTGCCATCAGGATCCCGAGATAGGTTCGCCCGCCGCGCTTCGCATCCTCGTTGCCCTTGTGGGTCACAAGGGGGTACGTCGACAGGGTCAGGATCTCGTAGAAGATGAACAGGGTCAGCAGGTTGCCCGCAAACGCCACGCCGATTGCGGCGCTGATCGACAGGGCGAAGCAGGCATAGAACCGCGTCTGGTTCTGTTCCTTGTTGCCGCGCATGTAGCCGATCGAATAGATCGAATTGACGATCCACAGGGTCGAGGCGATGACCGCGAACATCATGCCCAGCGGCTCGATCGTGAAGTTCACGGTCAGTCCGGGCAGCATCTCGAACAGGGTGACGGACGGCTGCGCTCCGGACTGGACAGCCGGGAAGATGGCCCAGACGTTGATGGCGTTGGCTGTGGCCGTCACCAGGGTCACGCCTTCCCGCACGTTGGGCATCCGGCCTGTGAGGATGATGCCAATCAGGCCGATCAGCGGGATCAGCAGCGCGAGCTCGATATGGGTTTCCAGACTCATCATCGGGCGATCCCCAGCAACGACTCTGCGGCCTGGCGGGCGATATCGACCGAATAATGCGTCTCCAGCCCGAAGAAGTAACAGCCCAGCGTCAGCGCCCAGAGGGGCAGCAGCATCGACAGCGGTGCCTCCTTGACCACGGCACCTCCGGCGGGTTCACGGAAGTACGCCACCTCGACAATGCGCCAGATGTAGATCACGGCAAGGATGGAGCTGAACAGGACCAACCCGGCCAGGAAATAGCCCGCGTTGCCATGCTGCAGCGCGGCCAGCACCAGATACCACTTGGAAATGAAGCCACTGGTGGTGGGCACTCCGATCAGGCTGAACCCGGCCAGCACGAAGGCGAGAGTGGTGAACGGCATGGTCTTGCCGACACCTGCCAGATTGGTGATCCGGGTCGAGCCAATGCTCAGGAACATGGCACCGGCGGCCATGAACAGCGCGCCCTTGGTCAGGGCATGGTTGAACATGTGGACAATGCCCGCCGTCAGGCCATCCGGCGTGCCGAGGCCAATGCCCAGCGCCATGTACCCGATCTGGGCAATGGACGACCAGGCCAGCAGGCGTTTCAGATCCGTCTGGAAGATTGCCGCTATGGATCCGACAAGGAAGGCGGCGATCGCGAAGGGCAGCAGCAACCGCGCGAAATGCAGGTCGTCGAAGGCTTCGATGCCGCCGAAGACGGTAAATTCGAAGCGCAGCAGCACGTAGACCGAGACCTTCGTCGCGGTTGCCGACAGGAAGACCGCCACCGCACTGGGACTGTAGGCATAGCCATTGGGCAGCCAGAAATGCGCCGGGAACAGCGCGAATTTCAGCGCGATGCCGACGATCAGAAACGCCGCCGCTGCACGCACAGACGTGGTGTCCGACACAGGCCCCAGCCGATCCGCCAGGTCGATGATGTTCAGCGTGCCGGTCATGATGTAGAGCAGCCCGACACCGATCAGGATGAACGTCGCGCCAAGCGTACCGAGCACCAGATACTGGAAAGCCGCCGTCAGGGCGCGGGGGTCGCGGCCGGAAGCGATCAGCATGTAGGTCGACAGCGACGAGATCTCCAGAAACACGAAGATGTTGAACGCGTCACCGGTGATGGTGATGCCCAGCATGCCGCAGAGGCAGAGCAGCCAGGCGGCGTAGAACAGGTGGTGCTTGTCCTGTGGCACTTCCCGCTCCACCGAGCGCAAGGCATAGGGCAGTGCGACCAGGGAAATGCCGGACACGATCAACAGCACGAAGGCATTGATCTCGTCGATCCGGTACTCGATGCCGATGGGCGGTGCCCAGCCCCCCATTTCGTAGGAGATCACCCCATGGGTGAGAACCTGCTGCAACAGGGTGACCGCGATCCAGAACACGGCTGCGCTGACCAGCAGGGCAAAGGCCCAGGGACCATTGCGGAACCGCAGGAAGGTGCAGATCGGTGCCGCCACCATGGGAACCACGACCTGCAGTGCGGGCAGATTGGCGAGCAGGCTGAAACCGGCGTGGGTTGCGGTGCTCATGCTCCGTCCACCCTGGCGTCGTTCATGCGTGCGGCGTCGATTTCGACGAGTTCCTGCTCGTAGAGCGTTTCGGCTTCCGCGATCTCGTCTTCTTCAACCGTGTCATAGGCTTCCTTGATCCGCACGATCAGCGCCAGGGCGATGGACGTTGTGGCGATTCCGACCACGATGGCGGTGAGGATCAGCACATGCGGCAGGGGATTGGAGATGTCGCGATCAAGCCCATCGGTCAGGATCGGCGCCGTGCCGCCCCAGATCTTTCCGGAACTGATGTAGAGCAGGAAGACACTGGCCTGAAAGATGTTCAGCCCGACAACCTTCTTCACCAGGTTGCCGCGGCTCATCGCGATGTAGATCCCGGCCATCATCAGGATGGCGAAGACATAATAGTTGAACTGACCCAGCCACTGCATCAGCGCCGCTCCTGCGCATCGGATGCCTGCGCATCGGATGCCTGCGCATCAGACGACTGGGCGTCAGGCACGGGCGTGTCCGGTGTGTCATCGGGGTCGTCGCTTTCCAGTTCGCGGGTGATCTGCAACCGCCCGGCAAACTGGTAGAAGATGGTGATCATCACTGCAGCAACGGTCGTCCCGACACCGAATTCGATGATCAGGATACCCAGATGCTGCCCGTGCACGGGGTCATGGCTGTCCAGCACGCCATAGTTCAGGAACTCGCCGCCCAGCAGCAGGGTGGCAACGCCAACCCCGGCATAGATCAGCAGGCCCAGCGCCACGAGGATCGATACGAAACCCGGCGTGATCACACCGCGCGCCTGATCCAGCCCATAGATCAGCGCATAGAGGATGATACCGGCGGCGAAGATGACGCCCGCCTGAAACCCGCCGCCTGGGCCGAAGTCCCCATGGAACTGGACGTAGAGTCCGAACAGCAGGATGAACGGGATCAGCAGTTTGGCCAGGATGCGCGGGACCAGATGTTCGATCATCAGGCGTCATCCCCCTGATCATCGTCGTCACGTCGTCTGCGCCTGCGCGCGCCGATGACGGGCATGGCGGACAGCAGCATCATGACGCCGATCCCGGCGGTGAAGATGACCGTCACCTCCCCCAGGGTATCGAAGCCGCGATAGCTGGCCAGAACCGCCGTGACGATATTCGGCACGTCGATATCGACCGGTGTCTGACTGATGTAGTAGGGCGCGACGTGAACCTGGTTGGGCGCATCGGCGGTGCCGACAGCAGGCATGTCCTGCATGCCCCAGAAAAGCACGCCCCCGGTGGCGAGCGAAATCAGCAGGGGCACGAACTGCACCCGGTTCGGAAGCTTCTCGCGACGGCTGTCGATCAGGGCAAGCGTGCCCAGAGACAGGATCGTTGAAATGCCTGCCCCGACGGCTGCCTCGGTGAAAGCCACATCGACGGCATCCAGCAAGGTAAAGACCAGCGCCATCAGCAGGCTGTAGATGCCGGCAAGCATCACCACGGCAAACAGGTTGCGCACGCGAATGATGCCAACGGTCACCACCAGCAGCAGCCCCAGCAGGACCACGTTGATGATCGCTTCCCAATCGCCCAGCGACATGGCGCCATCCAGGTTCATGTCATGCCCCCTTCGCCATCGGTCAGATCGTGGTCCAGTTTCGGCTTCTGTGCGGCAAAGAACGCGGCATGGCCGAGTGCGTAGGACGCGATGGGGCTGGTGAACCAGAGGAAGATGAGGATGAACAGCAGCTTCACGGCAATCAGCCACTCCCCGGCCACCAGCGACGGTATCGCCAGCCCGGCAAGCACCATGAAGGTCGCCAGCGTGTCGGTGACACTGGCGGCATGCAGCCGCGTGTAGAGGTCCGGCAGGCGCAGGGTGCCATAGGTGCCGATCATGGCGAGGAACGCCCCGCCGATCACCAATATGCCCGCGACAATGGCCACCCAGTCCATTACAGCAGCCCCCGCGCGGTCATGACCGCACCCGCGACTGGCCAAGATCGCGGTACCGGAAGTACTTCAGCACCGCGATGGTCCCGATGAAGTTGATCAGGGCATAGACAAGCGCCAGGTCGAGGAATTCAGGCCGCCCGCCGAGATATCCGAGCACGGCCAGCAGCAGCACCGTCTTGGTGCCGAACATGTTCACGGCCATCACCCGGTCCAGCAGGGTCGGCCCCAGCAAGGCGCGGATGATCGCGAGCAACATCGCGACCAGCAGTCCCAGCGCACCGATTGCGAAGATCATGATGTCATGTCCTTCTGGGCGCGGGCATGCAGCTTGTCGCTTTCCAGCGCGGCGCAACGGCGGTTCATGTCGTCCGTCAACACGCCCTCCGCCCCGTCGCGCGACAGGGCATGGATCAGGATGCCCTTTTCGTCATCGACATCGATAGACAGGGTTCCGGGCGTCAGGGTGATCGAATTGGCATAGATCACACGACCCAGGTCCGTGCGCTGCAGCGTCTTGCTGCGCACCAGGGTGGGGGAGATGTTCGGTGTCGGATGCAGCAGGCGACCAATGACATCGATATTGGCCTTCACGATCTCCACGAACAGCCAGGGCCAGTAGACGATGATCCGCCAGCCCAGTTCCAGCGGCGCGCCTTCATGGTCCACCACGTCCATGCGACGGGCGATGAACACGCACAGCAGGCAGGACGCCGCGCCCAGCCAGTAGAGCAGGCTGTGGTCATAGATTCCGGACAGCAACAGCCATGTCGCCGCCAGAAAGACCAGCAATCCCAGTGCCCGAACCACGCGACCCCCTCATGGTGTTTTCGATCATGCCGATAGACAAGACCATCAATCTAGACCAAGGCCAGCGAATGTCGAAATGATTCTGAATTCGCATTCGGATGCGGCCTGTGCGCGGGTTTCTCAATGAATCACGTGGCTTGCCCTGCGACTGAAGTGTTCTTACGGTTTCGTTTGTCGTGATAGACTCTGACTGTTAGCCTGAGAGAAATTTGTCACAAACAAGCGGTAGCGCAATGTGGGGGAATGAAGCCAGCGAGCGTGCGGAAACGCCGAGCGCCATTGAGATGCAGGGCCATCTCAAGTGGTTCAACTATGTAAAGGGATATGGCTTTGTCACGGCAGAGGACGGACGGGATGTGTTCCTGCATCTGTCCTGTCTGCGCAAGGCCGGCCTGTCGTTCATCGACGAAGGGGCGGAGATCTGGTGCGAGGTGACTGAGGGTCCGCGTGGACTTCAGGCACAGACAGTGCTGCAGGTCCGGCCTGGAAACGGCGAGGCAGGCGAATCCGGACCCCGACAGATGCAGGCAGGCATGCCCGCTGCTGTGGTCCCTGGCCCGTTCCGCGCCAACGGGGCCGAAGTTTCTGGCGCGAATGACGGTGACGCTCTTGAAGAGCATTCGGTGACCGTCAAATGGTTCAACCGTATCCGTGGCTACGGCTTCCTCAGCATCAACGATGATGAGACGGACGTTTTCATTCATGTGGAGACGTTGCGCCGGGTCGGTCTGACCGTCATTCAGCCTGGCGATACCCTGCGCGTTCGTGTTCAGCGCAGTGAAAAGGGTCTGCTGGCAAGGGAAGTCCGCACGGACTGAGGCATGCCTGATCTTGGCGTATGCCATCATCAGGTGTGCATTCCCGACTGGTTGTTGCGAATTGAACTCATGCGCGACAGGATCGCAGAATGTCCGATTGATCGATATCAATGTCAGTCCCGGTCATTTCGTAGACACTGCACGAGGTTAGGAGGCATGCGGTGGATTGATCGGATTGTTCCACCGCCTCTTGGTGCGTCCATCAAATCAGGATTCAAGGAGAGATGATTGTGAGCATGAAAGATGCGTATGTGCAGAAATTGCAGGCACAACTCGACGAATGGAACGGAGAGATCGACAAGCTCAAAGCCAGGGCAGACGGTGCTGAAGCGGATGCCAAGATCGCGTACTACCAGCACATCGACAAGCTCAGGGCAGAGCAGTTGGAAGCTCGGGAAAAGCTGAGTGAACTCCAGCAAGCCAGCGATACGGCTTGGGAGGATCTCAAGGCTGGTATCGAGAATGCGTGGGATGATCTGGAGAGCGCCATGAAGAGGGCGGCATCTCGTTTCAAATAGCCCATTCCCCGGAAACTGTATCTCATTTCATTGACTTGCGCAGTTTTTCGGGAGGTGGAGCGATGGTCGGTCGGTTGGCGGATGATCCTGCATCTGTGTGGAGCACCTCCAAAGAAAGGCGGTCGCCGAACGGCTCGGCGCGCATGAACACACCGTGGGCAAGTGGCGCAGGCGTTTCGTGAAGGGTCGGATCAGTGGGCTTGCCGACGAGTATCGCCCTGACCGCCCACACTGGCATGTCGGCTTCACGCCCACATCGACCATCTGGATCTGGCCGGTCGAACGCTTGACGGACGTCCGTCAAGCGGTTCTGTCAGCGAACGCTGCAAACCCTGTGCGGCAAACCCTGTGCGGCGAGCTTTGGATTCAGGCGACTACAGCTTGGTTTCGTCACTGCCCAGTGCTGATGCAAGCCGGTGCGCTGCAGATCCGGGCCGCAGCGGTTTCTGCTGCGATGCATCAGGCGCCCAGCCGGTCATCTGGATGATCTGGAACGTGGCTGGTACCCGACCATCTGCATCGCCGAACATTTCGCCATAGAGCGTCATGGCACGCAGCAGCGTTTCGCGTCGCAGGAACGTCTTGCGGCGCTGCAGGACGGTATTCTGCTCCCCCATGCCACGCAGATCCTGCAACAGGCGGAACGGCGTGCCATAGCTGACCGTGATGCGGTCACTGTCGGTGACAGGCAGGCCGAACCCGGCCCGCTGCAGAAGCCCGCCAGCATCGCGGATGTCGGTGAAGGGTGATACACGCGGGCTGACACCATCTTCGACGTCCATCTCCGCCTGCATCAGTACCTGCCGCAGCTCCGTCAACGTCTCACCGCCCAGGATTGCCACCAGCAGCAATCCGTCGGGTTTCAGTGCCTGGCGCATCTGCAGCAGGGCACCGGGCAGGTCGTTGACCCAGTGCAGGGACAGGGCGCTGAACACCAGATCGATGGAGCCGGGCGCAACGGGCAGGAATTCCTCGTCTCCCACCAGAGCCGGTCCGCTGCGCGCGCCACGCGTTGCCATGCCTGGCACGAGATCCATGGTGATGGCATGCCGTATCCTGGCGTCCGGCCCTACCAGACCGTCAGGCAGGCGTCCCCGCCCGCCGACGACCAGCGCACGCTCGAACGTCCGGTCCACGTCGAACAGCCGGTCAGCCAGCCGGTCGGCCACCTCCTCGAACAGGAACGCGTGATCGTCGAAGCTGGCAACGGCGCGTGTGCGGTTGCGCTTGTGCAGGGCCCGGTCAAAGACGGCTATGCCTTCAGGAACAGTGTTCATCAACGCAGGATATGCCGCCCTGGCGGTTTCGTTGCAACAACATCCCCGATGGCGGATGATCCAGCCATGATGGATGAACCCCGAACACGGGATGGTCGGCTTTCCGGACTACGCCCGGGGGCGCGCCAGTTGGCCCGGGTGGCGCTGGACCTGTTGCTGCCGCCACAATGCCTCGCCTGTGATGCCGTGGTGGCCGAACCCGGCAGGCTGTGCGCCCGCTGCTTCGGGCAGGTGGACATGATCACCGACCCGATGTGCGCGATCTGCGGCCTGCCGTTCGATATCGCCGGAGCGCCCGACCGAATCTGCGGTGCCTGTCTGGCGGACAGGCCGCCGTTCACCCGGTCGCGGTCTGCCGCGCGCTATGATGATCGCATTCGTGATGCCCTGCTGGGCTTCAAGCATGGCGACCGCGCCGACCGGGCGGCGGGGCTGGCGCGGCTGGTTGCACGGGCCGGGCATCCCTGGCTGGGCCAGGCCGATCTGATCACCGGTGTGCCGCTGCACCGCTATCGTCTGCTGCGGCGGCGTTACAATCAGGCGGTCATGATTGCCGATGTGCTGGCCAGGGGTGTTCCGGGGCTGGCCATCCCGGACCTGATGCTGCGCACCCGCGCCACGCGCACCCAGGGGGGATTGAGCGGGTCGGCACGGCGGCGCAACCTGCGTGCCGCATTTGCCATCAATCCGGCGCATGCGGCGCTGGTGCGCGGCCGCCACGTGGTGCTGGTCGATGACGTGATCACCACTGGGGCAACCGTGTCCGAATGTGCCAAGGTATTGCGTCGCGCCGGTGCCGCAGAAATTACCGTGCTTGCCGTGGCCCGCGTTGTCCGCACCGGCCACACGACCTATGTATAGCAGCGAACAGACAGGCATGCGGGCGCCCAGCCCGAAAGGAGACGGAACATGAGCAAGGTTGTTCTCTACACGACGGGTCTCTGCCCCTATTGCTACCGCGCCAAGAAGTTGCTGGACCGCAAGGGCGTCGCCTATGAGGAGATCGATGTCATGTTCACGGCGGGGAAGAAGGAAGAGATGATCCAGCGTTCCGGGCGGCGCACGGTGCCGCAGATCTTCATCGGTTCGACCCACGTCGGCGGTTTCGATGACATGGAAGCGCTGGATGATGCGGGCCGTCTCGACGCAATGCTGCAGGGTGCAGCGTGACAGTGACGTTCCGCGCCGCCTGTATTCAACCCAACACCGGCACCGACTGGCAGGCCAATCTGAAGGCCTGTTCCGACTGGATCACTCAGGCCGCCGCCGATGGCGCGTCCTATATCCAGACGCCGGAAGTGTGCAACTTCATCTTCCGCCGCCGTCAGGACACGCTGGCGAACACCCATGCGGAAGCCGATGATCCGTCGCTGGCGGCCTATCGAGATCTGGCCGCAAGGCTGGGTGTGTGGCTCAACCTCGGGTCCCTCGCCATGCAGGGGGAGGGCGACGAGAGGCTGGTCAACCGGTCGTTCCTGATCGGGCCGGACGGGGCCATCGCCAATCGCTACGACAAGATCCACATGTTCGATGTGGAACTGCCTTCCGGCCAGAAGTTCACCGAATCCCGCGCCTACAAGCCTGGCGAGAAGGTGAACGTCATCGATGTTGCCGTCAGCGAAGACACCGCAATTCGGCTCGGCATGACCATCTGCTACGACATGCGGTTCCCGCATCTGTACCGCGATCTGGCCAAGGCGGGCGCGGACGTGTTGACCATGCCGTCTGCCTTCACCGCGGAAACCGGCAAGGCGCACTGGCATGTGCTGCTGCGGGCAAGGGCCATCGAGAACGGGTGTTTCGTCATTGCTGCGGCACAGACGGGGGCCCATGACGGGGGCCGTGAAACCTATGGCCATTCCCTGGTCGTCGACCCCTGGGGCGAAGTGCTGGCCGATGGCGGTACCGACACCGGCTATGTCACAGCAGAGATCGACATGGACAAGGTCGCGAAGGCACGCCAGTCCGTGCCGTCGCTCGGCAATGACCGGGCCTACACGCTGACAGGCTGAGGCGTCACCGCCGCCCGCCCGCGATCTTCACGGCGTCAGGGTGGCTGCGCAGGCGACCCATGGCGAAGAAGCCGAGCAGCGGGCCGATGGCGACGGTCCAGAAGGCCCATTCCCATCCGATCAGGGCCACGACTTCCGGCACCATGTGGATGGTGATCAGCGTCAGCATGAAGCCGATGGAGGTCTGGGCCGTGACCATGGTGCCGACCCTTTCCGGGTCTGCCAGTTCCATGACGCTGGCAGAGAACTGCGCCGAGTCTGCAATCACCACGATGCCCCAGAACAGACAGAAGACAGCCAGGATCCAGGGCGGGCCACCGAACAGGAAACCGGCGGCCATGCAGCAGCCGGCGCTGGCACCCATGGCAGCCATGGTGACCGCCGTGCGCCCGACCCGGTCCGCCAGCCAGCCGCCCAGCAGCGCGCCCACCGCGCCCGCGCCCAGGACCCCGAAGGTGAGCAGGGACGCGTTGAAACCGATGCGCGGGTCGCCTTCGCCATACCAGACAGCAAATGATGCATTCAGGAACACGACCATCCAGCCCCAGACGGCATAGAGTTCCCACATGTGGCCGAAATAGCCGAAATTGGCCAGGCGCAGGGCGCGGTTCCGCCAGGCTTCCAACACCGCTGCGGGTTTGAACTTCGCGGGTTTGAGGGCGTTGGGCCCAAGACCGGCAATCTGCACCAGCACGGCACCGGTCAGGGCGGCGATGCTTGTCGCCGCCAGCGTCAGCCGCCAGTCGATGCCGGACAGGAATGCCTGTACCAGATGAGGCGCGCCTGATCCAAGCGTCAATGCTCCCACCAGCAGGCCGGTCAGCAGCCCCATGTCGCCCCGCGCCCAGGTCGACACCATTTTCATGCCGACCGGATAACAGCCGGCCATGCAGATGCCGATGCCGAACCGGAAGATCGGAACCAGGGGCGATGCCGGATCGATCCAGATCAGCGCGCCATTGGCGACTGCCCCTGTCAGCGCGGCCAGGCCAAAGATGGTCTGCGGCCGCCAGCGATCAGCCAGGCCAAGGACCGCGCTTACCAGCGTGCCAGCCACGAAACCGACACTGAGCATGGAGGTGTAGAGTGACGCCTGCAGCGACGTGATTTCGGTCTCGGCCCGGATGGCGGGCAGGGTGGCCGCACCGGAGAACCAGATGCTGAGGACCAGCAGCTCGGCCAGCGCCAGCAGCCCGACAGCACGCCACTTGCCGTTCATACCCTGAGATTCGTTCACCGGCCCCTCCCGCCCTAATCATACGACCAGACATCAGTCAGGCCGTCGGGTCCAGCAGAGAGTTCGGGGTCGGGGCATGTCGGCCATCAGCGTTTCGAGAGCACCCGGAACGTGGCGGCGACAAGGGCGCAGGGTTCACCGTCGGCTGTGACCTGCCCCTGTGCGACATCGATCTTGCCACCGTTCCTGACATAGTTCGCGCGGAATTCCAGCCACTGGCCGATCTGCGCGGGCTGCAGGAAATCCATGTTCAGGGTGATGGTCACCAATCCCCCCACGTGGTCACGGCGTCTGGCACAGGAAAGACCCATGGCATTGTCGGCAAGGGCGGAGATCAGCCCACCGTGCACGGATCCGCGTGCGTTGCAGTGCTGTGCCGCCGCGCGCAGGCCGATGATGACCGCGTCGTCGGTCACCTTCGAAAAGAGCGGTTCCCATGGGGCGGTCAGGGGACTCTTGCGGAAATGCGGTTCGAACCCTTCCGGGGGATTGGCAGGTGTCTCTGTCATGAACGGGTTCCGCTGCTGTCAGGTTTGGAGAGGTGAAGCGCCAGGAAGGTCCCGGCCTCGGTCAGGGCTTCGCTGGATCGCGCGGCGCGCGACAAGGTCATGGCACCATCGAGAGTGGCGCGCGCCAGCTGCGCATGCCGTCTTGCGATATCGGGTGTGAAGCCGTGGGTCACGAACAGGTCGGCGAATGCGCCCGTCACGGCCTCGCTGGCCGCGATCAGGGCGGCGGCGATGTCGGGTTCATGGGGCACCGCTTCATGTGTCAGGACTGTGAACAGCGGTCCTTCTGACCAGTTCGTCTGCCTCAGCCAGCCAGCACGGGCCGCCGCCATCTGATTCAGCAGCTTGCCCAGGTTGCGTTTGCTGCCTGCCGCATGGTGCAAGGCATAGACAATATCGTCGGTCAGGTCCGCGATGGCGGCAACCGCCAGCCCGGATTTTCCGGTCGGAAAATGGTGATAGAGCGATCCCCGGGGGGCCGTCGCGGCCTTCAGGATTTCAGCCGTGCCGACCGCCGCATATCCCCGCTGTTGCACCAGATGCATGAATGCCCTGATCAACCGGTCGCGGGTTGGTGCCTGCCGCCCGGCCGGGGCGTCATCGGTTCCGTTCGATGTATTTCCGTCAAGCCAGCTCATGCTTCACCCTCTACTAGACTGATTGATCTATTAGTAGACTGATCGGTCTAGTTTTGGCAAGCGATTGATCCGGGCGGGTTCAGGTTGGCCGAACGCGACCCTTGCGCGGTGCCGTATAGCGTTCGACCTCGAAATTCACCGCCACCATCCAGTCGGCATATTCGGGCTGGATGCGTTTGGCGATCTGCAGCAGTTCCTGACGGAAGGGACCTTCAAGCGGTGCGCCGCGACCAGGCCAGATGCGGAATTTCACGCGCAGGAAACTCCGGCCTGCCCTGGTGGTGTGCCTGTCCATGATCTCGGCCGGGGCACGAAAGATTCCCGGATATTGTTCATCTGCGGCGGTGGCGAGCAGGCGCACCTCCGCCTCCATCTTCGCCGCCAACTCCGCGTCTGCAGGCAGCGTGAAATCCACGAAACACCTGACGTAACCGCGCGGGTAGGCCACGACATTGATGATCGACCGGTTGGGGACAAAGACCTCCGCCCCCAGCGGGCTGCGCAGCACCGTGAAACGCATGCCGAACCGCTCCACCACACCGACCTGACCACTGATCTCGATCACGTCGCCAATGTCGAACAGGTCGGTGAAGATGATCGTCACGCCACTGACAACATCCTGCACGATGCCCTGCGACCCGAACGCCACCGCCAGCCCGATGATCGATGCGCTGGCGACATAGGTCGACAGGGGCACGCCGGATTCCGTCAGCACGAAACCGAACGCCACGAAATAGAGCGCGAACACGACCGTACTGGTGATCAGGCTGATCAGGGTCAGTGTCTTGGTGGACCGGCGCGCGACCTGGGTGCGCATGGCATGGCTGCTGACATAGCGGATGGTGCGCACGATGCCATGGACCGCCACCACCCCCGCGATGGCCATGGCCACACGTTCCGTCGACGACAGATCCTGCATCAGGTCGGACAGCGCACTCATTGCTTCAGATCGCTCCGCCAGATCCGCGTTGCATCAATCGAACTTCGGATCGCCCTTCATCATGCGCAGCGGATCGTAGGTCATCACCACGTCGCCGTTCTGATTGACTACCTTGTTGTCGGTGCGGACCAGGGCGCGGTTGCCCTTGCTGGCCTGCTTGATCTCCGTCACCACGCCCTCGACATGGATGGTGTCACCTGCGTAGGTCGGACCGGTCACATTTACCTGACAGCCAAGGAAAGCCAGGCCGGTGCGGCCGATGGTGGCCGGGATGACCAGACCTTCGGCCATCGACATGACCAATGCGCCCGGCACCAGGCGACCCTTGAAGCTGGTGTGCTCCTCCAGATACCAGTCACTGGTGAACAGTTCCTCGGTCATGCCGATCATCCCGGTGAAGTTGGTCACATCCTCGCCCCGGATCGTGCGGCTCAACGTCTTGAACGCCCAGCCCACGGACCAGTCCTGCCAATAAAATCCATGTCCCAGCAATTGCATTGTCATTGTCCCTCTGTTCAGCTTCTCAGACTTGTGGTTCGTCGCTCTTCTGGCGTGCAGCACCTGCGGCCAGCATGGCGGCGACCGTGGTTTCATCGTAACCCAGTTCGCCAAGTACCTCGCGCGTCTGCTCCCCCAGGTGCGGGGTGTGGCGGCGGACGGAAACCGGGCTCTTCTCGAAATTCACCGGGAACTTCATGGTCCGCAGTTCACCCTCTGTCGGGTGTTCATAGCGCTGCCAGAAGCCGACCTGTTCCAGATGCGGATCCACCAGCAGGTCTTCCGGTGTGCTGACGCGCGTGCAGGGAATGCCATGGGGTTCGAGCTTCGCCAGCCATTCATCCGTGGTCAGGGCACCGGCCAGTTCCGACAGGGTCGAATAGACTTCCTCGATGTTTCCCTGACGGGCGGCGAAGCTGTTGAAATGCGGGTGATCGACCAGGTCATCACGGCCAGCAGCCTTCAGCACGACCGCCCACTGGCGATTGTCATAGGGCAGGATCGCGACCCAGCCGTCCTTTGACGGATACGGCTTCCGCCACGCTGTCATCAGGCGCACGTACTTGGTCGGGCCGCTGGCATCGGCATAGGTCGCGCCGTCCAGATGTTCGATCATGTTCATGCCGACCATCGTCTCGAACATGGGCACCTCGACAAACTGGCCTTCACCGGTCCTTTCGCGATGCAGCAGCGCAGCAACGACTGCGTTGCAGGCCATCAGACCCGTGGTCTTGTCGGCCTGGATGAAGCTGACATACCGCGGCTGATCCATCAGGGTGCCCTGAATGTCGGCACCACCCGATGCCGCCTGAATGATGTCGTCGAAGGCAGTCTTGTGGCCGTAGGGCCCGCTTTCGGAAAAGCCGTAGGCCCCGACATAGATCAGGTTCGGGTTCACCGCCTTGAGGTCTTCGTAGGCGATGCCGAGCTTGCGCACTGCCTGCGGGCGCAGGGCATGAATGAATACATCGGCGGTCTTCACCAGATCCAGCATGGCGGCCAGCCCGTCCGCCTGTTTCAGGTCCAGACAGATGGAGCGCTTGTTGCGGTTGCAGTTCAGGAAACAGCTCGCCATGCCGGGGTTGCGGGTGGTCCCGATGGCCCGCGCCAGGTCGCCCGCCGGTTCCTCCACCTTGATCACGTCCGCGCCGAGATCACCCAGCATCTGGGCGGCCAGCGGACCCAGCACGATGCGGGTCAGATCGACAACCCGATATCCGGCCAGCGGTCCCTTGTTCTCTGTTTCCAGAGCCATGTGTTCTCTCCCCTGTGGTCAGGCGCACCTGTTCACCCTCTGCCCGCAATGGGGAAAGGGTGAACAGGTCCGGTCGTCCCGTCTTCAATTGCTTCTCCAAAGCGTCGCCGCGTCAGCCTGCGGATGCACCTGCCATGACGCCGCCATCAACCACGAAGACCTGGCCCGTTGTCCATGCACCTGCGGGTGCTGCCAGATAGACAGCGATACCGGCCAGATCCTCAGGCTCACCCAGCCGTGCCATCGGCGTCCCGGCCAGGCGTTTCGCCGACCGCTCGGGATCCGTCCAGAGTGCCTTGGCAAAGTCGGTCTTCACCAGCCCGGGTGCGATGCAGTTGACGCGGATATTGTCCTTGCCGAACTCCACGGCCAGGTTCCGCGCCAGCTGGAAATCGGCTGCCTTCGAGATGGCATAGGCCCCCAGTGACTTGTCACCTTTCAGCCCGCCGATGGACGAGACGATGATGAAGGCCCCATCCTTGCGCGCCTGCATGCCCGGAATGACCATCTGGGCCAGCCAGAGGTTCGACTGCACGTTGCAGGTCATGATCTTCTGAAAGGCATCATCAGGGATGTCGAGGTTGGACCCCATGAACGGGTTCACAGCGGCGTTGGCCACCATGATGTCGATCTGGCCGTAAGTGGCTTCGGTCTCGCGAACCAGCTTCTCCAGATCCGCACGATTGGTAATGTTGCAGGACAGGGCCGTGGCTTCACCGCCGTCGGCCTTGATGCCATCGACGACGGCCTGGCATGCATCGATCTTGCGGCTGGCGACGACGACCTTTGCGCCATGGGCGGCCAGTGCCTCGGCAATTGCCTTGCCGATGCCCTTGGACCCGCCCGTGACGACCGCGACCTTTCCGGAAATATCAAACAGATGCCTCATCGGATCAGCGTACCTTCGCCGCCGGGCGACTGAGGCAACGATCCATGTATTCGGCGACGTTCGGCACGGCGGAGAAATCGAACTTCGACATCTTGCCCCACGCCAGCACGGCGGCGACGTTCAGGTCTGCAACGGTGAAATCATCACCGACGAGCCAGCGATGCTTGCCCAGGTAGGTGTTCAGCACCTCCAGCGGCCAGGCCAGATCCTTCACGGACTGTTCGGCGATCTCCGGCTTGCGCTGGTCTTCCGGCAACATCGCGGCGTGGATCAGGTAGTTCAGCATGGACTTCTCGACTTCGGTCATGACCCAGAACGACCATTCCAGCACCTGCGTCTCGCCCACCAGATCCGTCGGAATCAGCTTCTTGTGCTTCTTCGCCAGATAGATGTTGATGGCGCAGGATTCACCCATGCCGATGTTGTCGTCCTTGATCGCGGGCACGCGGCCGAAGCGGTTCACGGCGAGATATTCCGGCGTGCGGCATGCGCCGCCACGGAAGTCGATATCGGCCTTTTGATCGAACTCGATCCCCAGTTCACCAGCCATCCACAGCGTGCGCATGGCACGTGAGGCTGCGGGCCCCATGATTGTCAATTTGCCCATCGTCATTTCTCCCCTTTGAACACTTCATGTGCTGGCGGCATTTGATCCGGCGCGGGGGCAGAGGTCAACGACTGCCGACGCAGGCGCATGTCCGCCCATTGCATGAGTATGATTCCGCCGAGCACCAGCACGCCGCCGAATGCCTGCAGCGCGCTCAGCACTTCGTCGAACAGCACCCAGGCCTCGGCAATGGACGTGACCGGCTGCACGTTTGTCGCCATCCCGGCCTTCAGCGCCCCGATACGGGATATGGAATAGAGGTACATGGGCATGGCGGACGCCTGCAGGACGGCCACGCCGATGACGCCACCCCAGCCGCTGGGGCCATTCGGCAGGCGTACCTCTGCCAGGAAGATGCCGATCAGCGCCAGCACGACCAGCGCCGTCCAACTGAAATGAAACGTCATCAGGAAGACATTGGTCTGGCGGAAGAATCGGGCCACCAGGATGGCATTGATCGCCGTGGCGAATGCCGCAACGAGGGAGAACACCACCCCGCGCCAGTCACTGTCACCGACCGAGCTGCCGAGCATCAAGGCCAGTCCGACGAAGGCAAAGACGATGGAAAACAGTTTCAGCGGGCTTGTCGGCTCAATCCGCAGCACGGTCACCAGCACCGCGATGATGACAGGAAAGGTGAAGAACAGCAGCGCCGCCAGTCCGACGGAGATGAACTCCACCGCCCCGATGTTGCCGTAGGTCATGGCGGACATCAGCAGCCCGTTGAACATGGCGACGGGCACCAGCTTGCGCGGCAGCGCCAGCCCTGTGCCGCTGACCAGCAACCAGATGCCGATGGCCGTGGTCATCAGGATCGTGCGGACACCGGCGACCACGATACCGCTGGCGCCGTCGTCATAGGCAAAGCGTGCAACCGCCACCGCGCTGCCGAGAAACACTCCCGCCAGCAGCGCCAGCAACATGCCGGTCAGTTCGGTTCTGTCCTTGACCAAATGTGTTCCCCCCAGAAGCCACAGGTTTGCGCGGCGTGGCGGGGGAACGCAATCATCTTGTCGGCAGGGTCACCCCGCGCGGAGGGCGGGGAGCCTGTTCAACCGTATCAGTCCGTCTTGGTGACCGGGCCTCCGGGGCGGCGGATCGTGATGCCGCCCGTGTCGCGGGTTGCCGGTGTTGTGGTGCCCGTGGCGCTGGCGCGTGATGCGCTGCCGAATGATGTGGCCTGCTGACTGTCGCGCGGCCAGTCCCGCTTCGATGCCAGGATCCACAGGGCGACCAGCCCGATCGGCGGAATGATGGCCGTCAGGCCCCAGAACCCGCTGTATCCGGCCTTGCTGGCGATCCGCCAGCCGAACCATGCCAGAATGAAGACCACCGGAGAGCCGGGAAGCATGTGTTCCATCAGGTGCGCTCCTTCAGCCGGTCAAACTCGTCGAACGGGCCGCGAACCTTGCTCTGGCCGGCTGGCCAGGTCTTGAAGGCTATGAAGCCCAGGGCGAGCGGCAGGCCCGCAAAGGGGATCAGGGCGTACAGGGATATGGTGGGGCTCAGCCCGGCGCTGTTGCAGATGCGCCAGAGCGGCAGGACGAACAGGATGCCGATAACGACCATCCAGCCCAGAAAACCGATTTCGAACACCTTGGTTCCTCTTCTTGCCTGTTTCCGGTCAGATGGTGATGCGTTGCGACGCTTTCACCCCCCGATTTGCCATGGACAAGGCATTTGGCGCGACAACGCGCTGCTTGAGGGCGCGGTGCCACACTGCTAGATGACCGTTCCCCGCGAGATGGAGAGCCTCATGATTCCGCGTTATTCCCGCCCCGAAATGGTTGATATCTGGTCGCCCGAAAACCGGTTCCGCATCTGGTTCGAGATCGAGGCGCATGCGACCGACGCCCAGGTGGCGAACGGAATCGTGCCCGCCGACGCCGCGAAGGCGATCTGGGAACGTGGTGGTTTCGACGTCGACCGGATTGACGAGATCGAGCGGGAAGTGAAGCACGATGTCATCGCCTTCCTGACGTCGCTGGCGGAACACGTGGGCGACGAAGCCCGCTTCGTGCACCAGGGCATGACGTCATCTGACGTGCTGGATACCTGCCTCGCCGTGCAGATGACCCAGGCGGCGGACATCCTGCTTGCCGACATGGACCAGTTGCTGGCGGCGCTGAAGAAACGCGCCATGGAACACCGCATGACCGTGAAGGTCGGGCGCAGCCACGGTATCCATGCGGAACCAACGACATTCGGGGTCACGCTGGCCACCTTCTACGCTGAGTTCGAGCGTAACCGGAACCGTCTCGTCATGGCCCGTGAAGAGGTCGCGACCTGCGCCATTTCCGGGGCCGTGGGCACATTCGCCAACATCGATCCCAACGTCGAAGCGCATGTGGCGAAGAAACTGGGCCTGAACATCGAGCCGGTTTCGACCCAGGTCATACCGCGCGATCGCCATGCCATGTTCTTCGCGACACTGGGTGTGGTTGCATCGTCGGTGGAGCGCCTGGCGACGGAGATCCGGCATCTGCAGCGGACGGAAGTGCTGGAGGCGGAGGAGTATTTCTCGCCGGGGCAGAAGGGTTCGTCCGCCATGCCGCACAAGCGCAATCCTGTGCTGACCGAAAATCTGACGGGGCTTGCGCGGTATGTCCGCGCTCAGGTGATCCCGGCGATGGAGAACGTGGCGCTGTGGCATGAACGCGATATCTCGCATTCCTCAGTCGAGCGGTTCATCGGCCCCGATGTCACGGTCACGCTCGACTTTGCCCTGGCCCGACTGACGGGTGTGGTGGACAAGCTGGTGGTCTATCCGGAA
The DNA here is from genome assembly GCA_029210175.1 of Minwuia sp. Lineage (GTDB taxonomy): Bacteria > Pseudomonadota > Alphaproteobacteria > Minwuiales > Minwuiaceae > Minwuia. The sequence continues at coordinate 172,891 of JARGPL010000043.1, forward strand.
CGGATGCTGGCCAACATGAACCGCCTTGGCGGCCTGATCCATTCACAGCGTGTCCTGCTGGCCCTGACGCAGGCCGGTGTCAGCCGCGAGGACGCCTATCGTCTGGTACAGCGCAACGCGATGAAGGTCTGGGACGCGGATGGCAAGGCTGACCTGCTGGCCTTGCTTAAGGCCGACCCGGAAGTGACCGCCGCGTTGAGTGATGAGGCGCTGGAGTCGATGTTCGACCTCGGCTACCACCTGAAACACGTGGACACGATCTTCACACGGGTGTTTGGCGACAACTGAGGACTGGCCGACGGACTTTCATGCCGGACAAGCGGAGCGCCGATCCGGTATCCACGCCTTGCGGCGCTGGCCGTTCCAGAGATGCGTCGCCCTAACCACTCACCCCGAGTTTCTCCGCCACCAGGTCGAGCCGGTCACCACCCCAGAAAAGTTCCCCGTCTACGGTGACGGAGGGCACGCCGAAGACGCCGGATTCCTCGGCTTCCGCGCGCTGTGCATCGTGCAACCGACCGCCTTCGCCTTCGTACCAGGCGGCGAAACCGGCGGTGTCCGCGCCGATCTGTTTCAGCAGTCCCTCGATCACACCCAGGTCGCCCGTCTCCAGATCGCGCTGGAAGAAACGCTTGAAGCCTGTGTCGAGGTAGGGTCGGATCAACCCCTGCTGATCGGCGAAGCTCATGCCGATACCGGCGGGACGGGATTCGAAGATCTTCTTCGGGCCATAAAGCGTCAGTCCCTGGCGGTTGGCCAGGCGACGGGCATCCATGTAGGCATATTTCACGCGCCGCCAGTTGTGGGCGGACCGCACATCCACGGCGTCCAGATAGGTGTCGATGTGCAGGGTGTGGTGACGCCAGATGAATGGCTTGCCCCAGGCGTCCTCCAGCCGACAGGTCTCGGCATAGGCCAGGAACGCATAGGGACTCTTCACATCCGTGTAGCAGATGACGTCCATTGCCCAGTCCTTCTCCGGTTCAGGCGGCGGCCTGCTGTTTCGGCAGGTGTCCTGCCTTCACATAGAGCAGGCACCCCGTGGCCGTGTGCGGGGCGTGGGAACTGCCGTCAGCCAGCCGGAACCAGGTCCCGGCGGAGTAGGTGCCGTTCTCGTCGGCGATCTCGCCTTCGATGACGAACACTTCCTCGCCGCCATCATGGGTGTGGTGGTCGACCGCCACGCCGGGGGCGAGGCGGGAGAGATAGATCTTCTCCGGGTGAGCTGCTTCATCGTAGATCGTGAAACGTTGCCGTCCCGGTGCGCTTTCCACCCAGCCCTCGCTGTCGTTGGTGTCGATGCGGCGGGTCGGGCGATCATCGCCCGCATACTGGCAGAGCTTCACCAGCAGGGTACAACCGGTGTCGGTCTTCGGCTGATGCCGCGACCCCTTTGGCAGCAGCGTGAAGCTGCCCTTGCCGTAGCTGCCGAACTCATCGGCGAAGACCCCGTCCAGCACCAGAACTTCCTCACCCATCGGATGGTCGTGCATGGGGAACCCTGCGCCGGGGTCAAAGCGGACAATGGATGTGACCATGCCCTCTTCGGTATCGCCGACCAGTTCCAGGCGCTTGCGCCAGACGCCTTCCGCCGGGCTCTGCTGCCATTCGAGCGTGTTGGTATCGACCACGACACTCTTCCGCCGGTCTCCGTGCAGGTCATTCATGTTCGTCACAGCCTTTCACTCTCCGCATGCTGGCTCCTAGACTAGCGCAGGGATGCAACATGACAAACGAAGACCGAAGGGTTGGGGGCAGACGTGCAGGAAATCATCATCGACCAGCGGTTTCAGGGACCATCGCAATCAGCCAACGGCGGATACATCACCGGCCTGCTGGCAGAGAAGGTCAATGGGCCGGCGGAAGTGACGCTGAAGGCACCGCCACCCCTGGGGCACGCGATGCAGATCAGCGAAACTGCAGATGGGTTCGCCCTGATGGACGGTGAGCAGACTGTCGCAACGGTACGGTCCGTCGCGCCGATGGATCTGGCAATACCGCCGCTGCCCGCCGCTGCAGCCATTGCCGAGGCGACGAAGCACTATCCCGGCCACCACAACAGCCCGATTCCGTTCTGCTTTGTCTGTGGCACGAACCGGCAGGAGGGCGATGCGCTGCGCGTTTTTGCCGGTCCGGTCAAAGGTGCCGACATGGCGGCATCCCCGTGGATTCCGCATGCCAGCTTCGCCGATGACACCGGCATGATCGCCGATCGCTATGTGCTGGCCGCGCTCGACTGTCCCGGAGCCTGGGCCTGGTACGGCCAGACCGGCGATCACATGCTGCTGGGCCGGATGCACTGCGAAGCCCTGAAGAAGGTCGCGCCGGGCGAAGCCTGCACCGTCACCGCCTGGCCGATCAGCCGCGATGGCCGCAAGGTCTATGCGGGCAGCGCCGTCCACAATGGCGCCGGTGAACTTGCCGCCTTCGGTTTTGCCACCTGGATCACGGTGGCGGAGGTGAAGTGAGGCGGTTCAGACGGTTGGCGCCGGTCCCGGATTGAAGCGTTCCAGGATGCGCTTGCGCAACTGGTCGCGGACCTGACGCCAGGATTCGAGCCTGCGTTCGCGGCTGCCTTCGGTCAGGGACGGGTCCATGGTGGGCCAGTATTCCACCTCGCAGGCCATGGTCCGGGTCAGTTCGACGGCCTTGTGCTGCGCTTCCGGCGACAGGGTAATGATGATGTCGAAGGATGAATCCTCCAGATCATCGAAGCTCTTGGAGCTGTGGCGGCTGACGTCGATGCCCAGTTCATCCATGACGGTGATGGAGAACCCGTCGACTTCGCGGGACCGGACGCCGCAGGAATCCACATAGACCGCGTGGCCGAGCAGCTGTTTCATCAGGCCTTCGGCCATGGGGGAGCGGACACTGTTTTCGGTGCAACAGAACAGGACAGCACCGGGCAGGCCATGGGGCATTCGATCAGGCCCTGATATGCAGCACGCAGATCAGCGTGAACAGCCGTCGGGCGGTGTCGAAGTCGATGTCGATCTTGCCGTCCAGCCGTTCCTGCAGCACCTCCGATCCCTGGTTGTGAATGCCGCGCCGCCCCATGTCGATGGCTTCGATCTGGGACGGGGTGGAGGTCTTGATGGCGCTGAAATAGCTTTCGCAGATCTTGAAGTAGTCGCGCACGATGCGGCGGAATGGCGACAGGGCCAGGACGACGCGGCCTTGCGGGGTGTGGTCCTGACCGCGGATGTCGATGACCAGCCGATTGTCCTCGATCGACAGGTGGACCGCATAGGGGCCGGAATATTCATCCCCCGTCGGCGTGAAGTTGTTGGCTTCGATCAGGTCGAAGATCGCCACCCGCCGCTCATGATCCACGTCCGGACCCCAGCTCTTGATGGAGCCGTCATCCAGTGTGATCTCGACAATTCTGTCGGGCCTGTCGGGGCGGTCTGTCATGGTTTCGCTCACCCGTTGTTCCTGATGCGGACGGAAAGCGCATGCGCTGTCAGGCCCTCGGCGTCGGCCAGTGTAGCCGCTGCCGGGCCGATACGGCGCAGGCTGTCGGCATCGCAACGCACGAAGGTCGTCCGTTTCATGAAGTCGAGCACATTCAGGCCGGACGAGAAACGGGCGCTGCGTGCGGTGGGCAGCACATGGTTCGGTCCCGCCACATAGTCGCCGATGGCTTCCGGCGTGTAGCGACCCAGGAAAATCGCACCGGCATTGCGGACGCGGGCCATCAGGGCATCCGGGTCGCTGACCGCCAGTTCCAGATGTTCGGGCGCAATCCGGTCTATCAGGGCGGGCGCATCGTCCACGCTGTTCACCAGGATGATCGCGCCATGGTCCTGCCAGCTCTGCCGTGCCATGCCCGACCGGTCCAGCGTCTGCAGGTGGCTTTCCACCGCCTCGGCAACCCGATCAGCGAAGGTCGCGTCATCCGTGATCAGGATGGCCTGCGCGGACACGTCATGTTCCGACTGCGACAGCAGATCGGCGGCAATCCAGGCTGGATCATTGTCACCGTCCGCCACCACCAGGATCTCGGACGGGCCGGCAATCATGTCGATGCCGACCTGGCCGAAGACCCGTCGCTTGGCGGCGGCGACGTAGGCATTGCCGGGGCCAACGATCTTGTCCACCGCAGCAACGGTCCCGGTGCCGTAGGCCAGGGCCGCCACAGCCTGTGCGCCGCCGAGGCGGTAGATCTCGCTGACACCGGCGCGGCGGGCCGCAGCGATGACCAAAGGATTGATCTCGCCGTCAGGTGTCGGCACCACCATGGCCACGCGTTCCACCCCGGCCACCCGGGCGGGGATCGCGTTCATCAGCACGGAAGACGGGTAGGACGCGGTGCCGCCGGGCACGTACAACCCGACCGCGCCGATGGCGGTCCAGCGGGCGCCCAGTTCGACACCGTCCGCATCGGTGAAACGGTCATCCGACGGGCGCTGGCGGGCATGAAAGGCTTCGATGCGTCTGGCGGCAACATCCAGTGCTGCCAGGGTGTCCGCATCGCAGGCACCTTCGGCTGCTGCTATCTCATCGGCGGTGAACCGGAGGTCCTCTGCCGTCAGTTCAAGGCGGTCGAAACGCTGCGTGTAGCTGACCAGCGCGGCGTCGCCGTCACGGCGTACCGTCGCAATGATGTCGGCGACAACGGCGTCCACATCTTCCGACGTTTCCCGCTTGTCATCCAGCAGGGCGGCAAAAGCGCCTTCGAACCCCGGGTCCGCGCGATCAAGCCGCTTCAGCATCAACCGCCCTCCGGAACTGTTCGACCCAGCCCTGGATTTCGACAGGGCGGGTCTTCAGGGCGGTACGGTTGACGATCAGACGGCTGGTGATGTCGGCAATATGCTCCACCTCGACCAGTCCGTTTGCCTTCAGGGTCGATCCGGTGGATACCAGATCAACGATGCGACGACAGAGGCCGAGAGTCGGCGCCAGTTCCATGGCGCCATTCAGCTTGATGCATTCGGCCTGCACGCCACGCTTGGCGAAATGCTTTGCGGTGATGTGGGGGTACTTGGTGGCGACGCGCACGTGCGACCAGCGCGATGGGTCATCAGTGCGCGACAGTTCGGCAGGCTCCGCCACGGCCATGCGGCAAAACCCGATTCCGAGGTCGATGGGCGCATAGATGTCGGAATAGTCGAATTCCATCAGCACGTCGTATCCGGCGATTCCCAGGTGCGCGGCACCGAAGGCCACGAAGGTCGCCACATCGAACGAACGTACCCGGATGATCTCCACGCCCGGATGATTGGTGGCAAAGCGCAGCTGGCGCGACTTCGGATCATCGAAGGCGGCTTCCGGCTCAATCCCGGCGGCACGGACGAGGGGCATCGCCTCCTCCAGAATCCGTCCCTTGGGCAGGGCGATGACAAGCGGTTCGGTCGTGGTCATGGTGTCAGCTTTCGCTGTTGTGCGGGTCCGGTTCGTCGAGCCCGTGGTCAGGCTGGTTGGGCGTATACCAAGGCCGCCCCATATCGTCCATCAGCACGTCGATGCAGCCCACGTCCAGCCGCACGGTCATGCCGCCGGCGAAGTTGAGGGTCAGCTGTGCCGCCGGTGGGTCGCCCGCTTCCGCGGTGATGGACAGCAGTTCGAGCACTGTCTCCGCGTCCAGCGCTGCCAGTCCCTGCGCCTGAACCCGTGTCACGTCATTGATCTGGACCCCGGCGCGGATCCGGCTGCCGCCCATTTCGTTCAGGCGTTCATCTTCCCAGCGGTATCGGTTGCTGACGAAAGCGAACCGCCGTCGCACCTTCTGGTATCCCAGATCGCCGCGTTTGACGGTCGCGCTGACCATCGCGGCGCTCAACGCGGACAGATCATCTGCCTCGACCGCATGCAGATGCAGCCGCGGCAGCGGTTCGCCCTGCTCATTCCTGCGTTTCATCAGATTATCCGTTCTCACCCTTCATCGGATCACTCCTTGACCCGCTCGACATCGGCACCGCAGGCCACCAGCTTGGCCTCCAGCCGCTCATAGCCCCGATCCAGATGATAGACGCGATTGACCCGCGTTTCACCCTCTGCGGCCAGTCCGGCCAGAACCAGTGACACGGATGCCCGCAGGTCGGTCGCCATCACGGGCGCGCCCTTCAGGCCGGGAACCCCGCGCACCAGGGCGGAACCGCCGTGCACGTTGATGTTCGCCCCCATGCGGCCCAGTTCGGGGACATGCATGAAACGGTTCTCGAAGATGGTTTCGGTGATCATTGCCGCGCCATGGCTGATCGACATCAGCGCCATGATCTGCGCCTGCATGTCGGTGGGGAAGCCCGGATAGGGTTGCGTCATCACGTCCACACCCAGAATACCAGCACCGTTGCGACGCACGCGAATGCCTTCCGGCAGATTGTCGATGGTCGCTCCGGCGCGGGAAATCGGTTCCATGATGGCTTCCACCGTTTCCGGATCTGCACCGGCCAGCAGGATGTCGCCCCCGGTGATGGCAGCGGCCACGGCAAAGGTGCCGGTCTCGATCCGGTCCGGCAGGACGCGATGGCTGGCACCATGCAGTCTGTCCTTGCCGTGCACGGTCAGACGATCCGTACCGCGCCCTTCGATCTCAGCACCCATGGCGACCAGCAGGTCGATCAGATCGGCGATCTCCGGCTCCCGCGCCGCATTCTCCAGCACCGTTGTGCCATCGGCCAGCACCGCCGCCGTCAGCAGGTTCTCCGTTGCCCCCACCGACACGGTGGGCATGTTGATCTTTGCACCTCTCAGGCCCTGCGGCGCGCTGGCCTTCATGTATCCGCCATCGATCTCGATCTGGGCACCCATCGCCGTCAGGCCTTCGATATGGATATTCACCGGGCGGGTGCCGATGGCGCAGCCGCCGGGCAGGGATACCGTGGCCTCCCGCTCCCGCGCCAGCAGGGGACCCAGCACCAGCACACTCGCCCGCATCTTGCGCACGATGTCGTAATGCGCGGTGGTGCTGGTGATGTCAGACGTATGCAGATGCCAGGTGCCGCCTTGCCTGTCGGTGGCCACGGTGCCATGGCCTCGCAGCAGGGCGGTCATCGTGGCGATATCCATCAGATCGGGGACGTTGGACAGGATCACCGGTTCATCCGTCAGCAGGGTCGCAACCATCAGGGGCAGGGCGGCATTTTTCGCGCCACTGATCGCGATGGTGCCGGTGAGCGGCTTGCCGCCCCGGATGAGAATGCTGTCCATGGTTCACCGTCCAAGAGTCTGAGGTCACAGCGGGCCTGCCGTCGCATGAATCGCCCGAGCGCAGGATTTCCCGCACAAATCAGGCGATTCCGCGGCAGGTCAATGCTTTTCGGTGTTCTTTATCGCGCCTGCCGGGCGATCTTCGGGCTTCCGGGCCGCGCGACGGCGTTTCAGATTGTCGCGCAGCCGGGCGGCGAGGCGTGCCTGTTTCTCGGCTTCCAGCTCTGCCTTGGTCTTCTGCTCGGCCATGGTTACCCGTCTCCGCTGCTGCAGTCATATCTATGCCTGCGTCGCGTGCGCCGCAAGCTTGACGAAGGGACATGGACCATGGCCGATTATGCTGCGGGCAACATGAGGGCGATCCGATGACAACTGCCGAACAGATCCGCGAGATGCTGGCGATGCAATCGCATCCGGAAGGTGGCTGGTTCGCCGAGATTTTCCGATCGGATGACCAGCTGACCGCGGAGGCGTTGCCGCCGGGCTATTCCGGGCCGCGTGCCGTTTCAACGGCGATCTACTACATGCTTGAAGGGGCTGCGATCTCCACCCTGCATCGGTTGCGATCGGATGAGATATTTCATTTCTATCTGGGCGATCCGGTGGAACAGCTCTGGCTGCTGCCAGACGGCAGTCATCGGACCGTCACCATCGGCAATGATCTGGCTGCCGGTCAGCGACCGCAGGTGGTGGTCCCGGGCAACGTATGGCAGGGTGCGCGGATGATGAATGGTCAGGGCTTTGCACTGCTGGGAACGACCGTAGCGCCGGGGTTCGATTTCGACGATTTCGAGATTGGCAGCAGGTCAGAACTGACTGCCGCCTGGCCCGAAGCCGAGGCCCTGATCCGCCACCTGACACACGCTTGAGAAGAGGCAACCGATGGCCGAGAAACTGACAGATTCCGAACGTGCCGAGGCCCTGGCCAGCATTGCTGAATGGTCGATGGTCGACGGGCGTGACGCCGTCACCCGGACGTTCCAGTTCAAGGATTTCAATGCTGCATTCGGGTTCATGACCCGCGTGGCGCTGAAGGCCGACAAGATGGATCACCATCCCGAATGGTTCAATGTCTACAACCGGGTGGAAGTCACCCTGTCGACCCATGACGCGGGCGGCCTGACGGCACTGGACATCAGGCTCGCCCGTTTCATGGATGGTGTTGCAGGATAGGCTGGTGAGCGCCCGTAGAGCCGGGTCTACCGGATCAGCCGGGTGACGAATTCCTCTCCCAGCGGCGTGGAGCGGTAGTGGTCCTTGCACTTTTCCAGCCGGGTGAAGACATCTTCATAATCGGTCTGGTTGCCATGTTCGTCGACGTACAGCAGCGGTCCGAAGTTGTGGAAGATCGTGGTCATGTGCCCCGCATCGCCCTTGCAGTAGAGCGTATGGGTCTCTCCCGCCGGTTCGTAGATGAACGTCCCCGGTCGTGCGATCCAGTCATGTTCGACGTAACCCCATGATCCGTCGAGGGTATAGCCGGTCACTGGCGACGGATGGCGATGGCGGCTGACGATGCCGTCACCGCGGGCACGGACGGCGTTGACCCACATGCCCTGCAGCACGTTGAAGAACAGCGGGCGCAGCCAGACGTTTTCTGCGGTCTGCATCCAGACCATCTCGTCATCCAGATTGGCGTCCTCGACGATCTCGGCCGCCGCATCGGAGGGCAGGGGAATGGCCATCATGTTGGCTGCGTTCACGGCGATCTTCCTTTGCGGTGTTCAAACTCCCGCCATTTTCGGCTTACCGGATGTCTTCTTGCAAGCCAGGCGGACCGGTTTGCATTGCCGCAGGGGTGCTGCTGGCCTTATGATCCGGCGAAGAGTGGATCGGGTGATGACAGGGTATTCCGCCATGAAGGTGACGACGGCGAATTTCGGGGACGCAATCGTGGTCAGGGTGGCCGGGCGAATAGATCAGTCTTCGGCGGGTGACTTCCAGAAGGAACTGATGACCCAGGTGGAAACGGCCATCGGCACCGAAAAGCAGGTCGTCGTTGACCTCTCCAAGGTGGATTACATCTCCAGTGTCGGTCTGCGCGCCCTGATGGTGGCCAACAAGCAGGCCAAGCCGAAGGGCGTGACCATCCGCATTGCGTCGATGCAGGAAGTGGTCAAGGAAGTCTTCACGATCAGTCACTTCGACAAGGTTTTCCCGACCTTCGAGGAAATGCCGAAGGCGCTGCAGGCCGTATCCGCCCTCGCCGCAGCGGCCTACACGGAAGAGGACTGAGCGGCAATGCGTATCCGTTTCTGGGGAACGCGCGGGTCAATCCCGACATCGATGAATGCCGACCACGTGCGCGACAAGATCAGCGCTGCGGTGAAAGCGGTGATCGAGGCCGGTGGCGAGACGGATGCAGCCATCGACGCCCTGCCGTTCCACATGCGTGGCACCTACGGCGGTGAGAGTTCGTGCGTGCAGATCGAGACCGGTGGCCCCGAATACATCATCTGTGACATGGGGTCGGGGTCGCGGCGGCTGGCGCTGAATGCCCTCGGCAAGCACGGCCCAGGGTCGCCGCAGGTCTACAATATCTTTCAGAGCCACGTGCACTGGGACCACATCATGGGGTTCCCGTTCTTCATCCCCGCTTTCATCCCCGGCAACGTGATCCGCATTCATGGCTGTCATGACGTTCTGGAAAAGGCCTACCGCCGCCAGCAGGACAATCCGAGCTTTCCCGTGCCCTTTGATTTCCTGGGCGCGACAATCGAGTTCGTGCAGCTGGAACCCGAGCAGACCTACGAGATCGCGGGAACCACGGTCACCCCGTTCCGGCAATTGCATGCGGGCGATTCCTATGGCTATCGCTTCGAGAAGGATGGCAAGGTCGCGGTCTATTCGACGGACTCCGAGCACAAGCTGGAAGACCAGGACGAGACCGATTACTTCGTGCGCTATTTCAAGGATGCGGACGCGGTCGTGTTCGACACCATGTATTCCCTGGCCGACGCGACGTCGCTGAAGGAAGACTGGGGTCATTCATCCAACATGGTGGCGGTGGAACTTTGCCAGATGGCGTCGGTGAAGACGCTTTGCATGTTCCATCATGAACCGGTCTACAGCGATGCGCAGATCGATCAGGTCCTGGCCGAGACCCGCCGTTTCGAAGAGATATCGCGTGGTGACGGACAGCCGCTGCACGTGGTCGCGTCCTACGACGGGCTTGAAATCGAACTCTGAGCGAGGGCGTCGAGATGGCTGACCCCGCAACGGTGACGGACCCGGCCAGCGCCGCGAACCAGAACCCTGAAGATATCGGCCCGGACCTGCGTGGGTTTCGCGCCATCGTCGGTTTCTGGCGGGGCCGTGCGCTCGGACTTGTGGTCCTGGCCCTGTGTCTGATCATCGATATCGCGTTCCTGACAGACAATCCGCTGCGGCGTGAACTGTATGACGTGTCACAGCAGCTGATGCCGCGTCCGGTGGAGAGTGATCTGCCTGTCATCGTGGCGATCGATGAACGCAGCATTGCCGAGATCGGACAGTGGCCATGGCCGCGAACCGTCGTTGCCGACCTGATCGACAGGATGGGGCAGGGTGGTGCGATCACCATCGGGGTCGATGTACTGTTTCTGGATCCAGACCGCCAGTCACCGCGCCACATCACGGCCCGGATGGATGACCCGCCAGCCGGTGTGGTCAGTTACCTGCAATCCCTGCCGGACTATGATGAAGAACTGGCTGCAACGATTGCGCAGTGGCCGGTGGTTCTGGGGCTGGGGGGCACCCGATCCCGTGCCGGGTTCAATGGGCCGGTCAGGGCGTTTCCCGTGGCATTCGCGGATCCGTCACTGAAGGATCTGCTGGTCACCTTTCCGGGGGCAGACCAGTCGGTGGAGCAGGTCTCACGATCGGCCACCGGCCAGGGCCTGCTGAACGCCATCGAAGACCCGGACGCGATCATCCGGCGCATTCCGGCGGTGGCGCTGGTGGATGGCCGCCCCGTGCCTGCGTTCGCGCTGGAAATGCTGCGGGTGGCGCTCGGCGGCTTGCTGACAGTGAAGGGGACGCCCGGGCGGATCGACGGGGTACAGGTCGGTGACTGGTTCGTACCGACGGAATCCGACGGCACCATCTACGTGCCGTTCTCGCCGCCCTTCGCCAGTCGCTATGTTTCCGCGGTCGACGTGCTGCGCGACGATGATGTTGCCCTGTCCCTCGAGGGCGCGATTGCCATGATCGGACTGACCGGGCAGGGCCTGGTCGATCTGCAGACATCACCCTTGCGCTTTCGCGCACCGGGGATCGATGTGCATGCGCAACTGGTCGAGGCCATTCACGAGGAATACTATATCTCCCGCCCCGACTGGACGCGGTGGCTCGAACTCGCGGCGCTGATCGCGGTTGGTCTGATCTTCGTCTTTGTCGTGCCGGTGCTGCCATTGAAGGCCGGGGTGCCGCTGATCATCCTTGTACTGGCGCTGACGGTGGGCGGCGGGCTTGTTGCCTACGCCACGGAACGTGTCTTCGTCGATACCATCGGGGCGGCCGTGAGTGGCGTGATTACCGGTATCGCCATGCTGACGGTCACCCTGATGATCGCGAATGCGCACCGCAAGGCACTGGGGCTGCACCTGCAGCGCCAGCGGGAGGAACGGGCGCGGCTGCAGGGTGAACTCGACGCGGCGCGGGAGATCCAGCTGGGCCTGCTGCCCGGCCTCGACACCCTGCCCGACATCAGTGCCCAGCTGTCACTGGCTGCGATGCTGGAACCGGCACGCGATGTGGGCGGCGACCTCTACGATTTCTTCATGATCGATGACGACCGGCTGTTCCTTTCGGTGGGTGATGTGTCCGGCAAGGGTGTCCCCGCCAGCCTGTTCATGGCCATTTCCAAGGCCCTCTGCAAGTCCGCAGTGCTGCGCGACATCGTGGAGATCGACGAGATCATGATGGCCGCGAATGCGGAGATCAGTCGCGAGAATCCGAACATGCTGTTCGTGACCCTTTTTGCCGGAATCCTGAACCTGCGTACGGGGCACCTGGACTATTGCAACGCCGGGCATGAACCGCCGCTGGTCTTCACACCGGGATCGGATGATATCCGTCTGATCGAAGGCGGCGGCGGCCCGCCGGTCTGCGTGATGGACGACTTCCCCTACATGGCCGACAGCGTCGATCTCGTGCCTGGTGAAATGGTGCTGATCACCACCGACGGCATTGGCGAAGCGATGAACCATGACGGTGAACTGTATGGCAATGATCGCCTGTACGATCTGGTTCGGCGCTTGGGGTCGGATGCTGTATCGGATGAACTGCAGGACACGCTCTATCGTGACGTGAAGGTGCACGCCGATGGTGCCCCCGCATCCGACGATATCACCATCATGGCGTTTCGCTGGATGCCGCCATCTCCAAACCGGGGTTGAGGCCACAAGGCAACACCTGCCACACTCGGTCTTTCAACGTCGTCATGACATGCAATCCGGGGGGGGAATCCCATGCCAACGACACGACAGGTATCGCTCGCCAGCCGTCCAGAAACGGCTGTGCTGCCAGAGAATTTCATGATGCTGGACGCTGCAACGCCGCCGCTGGGTGACGGTGATGTTCTGGTCCGCCACATCTACATGTCGGTCGACCCCTACATGCGGGGGCTGATGAATGACGGTGGTGTGGCCTATGCGGCGGGCTTCGAGATCGGCAAGCCGCTGTTTGGCCGCGTGATCGGCGAGGTGGCGGAAAGCCGCAACGCAGACTTCCGCGAAGGCGACTTCGTCTACGGCATGCTGGACTGGGCCGAATGGTCGGTCGCGAAGGGGGGCGAGAGCCTGCGTCGCGTGGATCCGGCGCTTGCACCCCTGTCATACTTCCTTGGCACGCTCGGCTTTCCCGGTCTGACGGCCTATGTCGGCATGATGCTGATCGGCAAGCCGAAGGAAGGGGAGACGGTCTACGTTTCGGCGGCCTCCGGCGCGGTCGGGCAGGTCGCGGGTCAGCTTGCCCGCATCGCCGGTGCGCGGGTGGTCGGCAGTGCCGGATCGGATGAGAAGGTACGTTTCATCACCGGTGAATGCGGTTTTCACGATGGCTTCAACTATCGCATTGCGCCGACGGTGCTGGAGGCGCTGCGTCTGCATTGCTCGGACGGCATCGACGTGATTTTCGAGAATGTGGGCGGGGAGAATCTGGACGCGGTGCTGGCGCACGCCAACCCGTTCGCGCGGATCGCGGTCTGCGGCATGATCAGCCAGTACAATCTGGCGGAGCCCTATCATCTGCGGCACGTGAAAGAGGTCGTGTCGAAGCGGTTGAACATGCAGGGCTTCGTGGTGCGCGACCATGCACACCTGATCGAGCAGTTCATCGAAGAAACGGCGGGCCACATCGCCGATGGTCGCATGGCCGTGGCCGAGGACGTGATGAACGGTCTCGACAACGCCCCCGCCGCCTTTATCGGTATGCTGGCAGGGGAGAATTTCGGCAAGCGCGTGATTCAGGTGGGGCAGGACCCCAACGCATTCTGATCACACGTTCTGACGTGCCTGACGGGAAATGATCTGAAGGGATGAAGGATATGGCAAACGGGCTGTTGCTTGTCGGCTGCGGCAAGATGGGCGGGGCGATGCTGGCCGGTTGGCTGGAACAGGGCACGGACCCGGCGACCGTTGTCGTTGTGGAGCCTGCGGATGTGCTGCGTCAGCCATGGACCGCAAGCGGCGTGACCGCCGTCGCCTCCGCTGCCGATATTCCGGCTGACTTCGTTCCGGATTGCGTGATCTTTGCCGTGAAGCCACAGCAGATGGCCATGGTGACCCCTGACTACAAACGGTTTGTCGGGTCGGACACGCAGTTCCTGTCCATTGCGGCGGGCACCACCATTGCCTTCTTCGAGGGGGTGCTTGGCGCCCATGCCGCCATTGTCCGCACCATGCCCAATACGCCTGCCGCCGTCGGCAAGGGCATGCTGGTTGCCTGCCCGAACGGTCCTGTGACTGCGGCCATGCGGTCCCGTGCGGACAGCTTGCTGGCCGCTGTCGGCGCTGTTGCCTGGATCGATGATGAGTTCCTGATGGATGCTGTCACGGCGGTGTCCGGTTCAGGCCCCGCCTATGTCTTCTACATGATCCAGTGCATGGCCGAGGCCGGGGTTGCGGCGGGATTGCCCGCCGAGCTTGCGGCTCAACTGGCGTCGCAGACCGTCTATGGCGCCGGTGCGCTGGCCCATTCGGCGGCAGAAGACCCGGGCACGCTCAGGAAGAACGTGACCAGCCCCGGCGGTACGACCCAGGCCGCGCTGGAGGTGCTGATGGCCGATGACGGCCTGTCGCCGCTGATGCGCCGTGCCGTTGACGCGGCGGCGGTCCGCAGCCGGGAATTGGGCGCGTAAGACTCCAGTTGGCGGCTGCTTCTGCGGCTCTGGTGATGCTCAGATGATGACCCGGCTGTCCCGCCCGGCCAGCTTCGGTGCGGTGGCGGCAAGGTGTGCGATGGCGGCCTGAAGACCACTCTCGTGCGGGACGTTCGTCTGGACCAGTGCGGCCTCTATCCCCGCCAGGGCACCAAGGATCATGGGGTCATTCAGGTCGCCCATGTGTCCGATGCGAAACACCTTGCCAGCCAGATGCGACAGGCCACCGCCGACAGCCACGTCAAAGACGTCCCGCGCGGTCTGACGGATTTCCTCGGCATCACCATTGTCGACCCTGCGCACCACGGTCAGGGATGTCGACCGTTCCTCTGGCCGCATGGCGTTGAATTCCAGCGCCCCGGCCCGGGCCCATTCGCTCACCGCCGCCTGTACCGCACCGGCAAGCCTGGCATGCCGGGCAAAGACAGCGTCCAGTCCCCACTCATTCAGCATGGTGATGGCTTCGCGCAGTCCGAAAATGAGATGTTCGGGGGCGGTGCCGCAGAACCGGCGGTATTGCTCCATCCCCAACCGCGCATCCCACGACCAGTAATCGCGATGGGTGCGAACCTGCTTCGTGGCCGCCAGCGCCTTTGGTCCCACCGCTGTGAAAGAAAGGCCGGGGGGCATCATCAGTCCCTTCTGGCAGGCCGCGATGACGACATCGACGCCCCAATCATCCATGGGCAGGGGGGTGGTCAGGAAAGATGCGATTGCATCGATGACCAGCAGGGCCGGATGCCTGGCGGCATCAATGGCGGCACGCATGGCCTGAATGTCGGAGGTGACGCCGGTCGCTGTCTCCGTATGGACAGCCAGGACGGCCTTGATCCTGTGGCTGGTGTCGCGGCGCAGGATATCCTCCAGCGCGTCCATGTCGATGGCGGTGCGCCAGTCATTGGGCACCGTCTCTATCGCCACGCCGAACGATGTCGCCATCTCGCCCCAAGTCAGGGAAAAGCGACCGGTTTCAGGCATCAGGATGGTGTCACCGGCCTCGAACAGGTTCACATAGGCTGCTTCCCAGGCACCGTGGCCGGATGCGGTATAGAAGAAGACTTCCCCCGACGTGCCGAACAGCGGCTTGATCTGCTCGAAGCAGTCAATGGCGATGTCCATGAATCCTGGTCCGGCGAAATCCATCGCCGGGCGATGCATGGCATTCAGGATGCGGTCGGGAATGTTGGTGGGGCCAGGGACCTGAAGGAACTGGCGACCGGAGCGAGCAGGCATGGTTTCTTGTCCGATTTGGCGAGCGACGGCAGAGAGTACCGTCAGCGCGCGCGCTGTCACCTGAGAAATATCGCCGGTGGCCAGGAGTATTTCTCACCGTCCGGACAGGGCACGGTTCGCACCTGCCGGGTTCGGCGTTCCGAATCCTTGCGAAACAGCAGATGATGCAGGCTGAACCCTTTTGAATTGAGCCCGGATCATGGAACCAACCCTTCTGGTCGCCGTCGCCCTTGGCGGTGCTGTACTTGTAGCTGTCGCAGCCTTCATTGCGGTGCGCCGCAATGCTGCGGGGACCGACCCGGATGCTGCCATTGTGGCTGCGCATGACGCGGCAGAAGCGGCACTGCAACAGGCGCGGACGGAGATCGCCGAGCGTGACCGGCGGATCGCCACGCTGGAGGCGGATTCCCGCAACCTCGCGGGGCGAGTGGAGGAACGTGAAACACGCCTGACTGCGGCGACCGCCGATCTGCGGTCCGAACGCGAGAAGCATGGCGCGTTGAGTATCGAACTGGCGGCCCTGAAACAGGCGCAGGAGAAGGATCATGCCCGCGCCGAGGAACGTCTGAAGGAACTGACGGAAGCGCGGGAGCGGATGACGCGCGAGTTCAAGGAACTGGCCGATCAGGTGCTGAAGGGCCATGCCACCAGCTTCAAGCAGCAGAACCGCGAACAGATCGAGGGGCTGCTGAACCCGCTGCGCCAGAAGATCGTCGAATTCCAGACCGGCATGACGGATGCCCAGCGCCAGGCGGCTGCCGGGCAGGCGGCGCTGAAACAGCAGATCGAGTCGCTGCAGAAGCACAGCACCGAGATGACACAGGAAACCCTGAACCTCACCCGCGCCCTGAAGGGCAAGACCCAGACCCAGGGCGCGTGGGGGGAGATGATCCTGGCCACCATCCTGGAAAAGTCGGGCCTGCGGGAGGGGGAGGAATTCTCCACCCAGCAGAGCGAGACCATCGACAGCGGCGAGCGCCTGCGCCCCGACGTGGTGGTCAACCTGCCCAACGACCACAAGATCATCATCGATTCCAAGGTCTCGCTGGTGGCTTTCGAGGCCTATGTGAATGCGGAGACGGAGGCGGAGCAGGCGGTTGCCCTGAAACGGCATGTCGAATCCCTGCGCCAGCATATCCGTGGCCTGTCATCGAAGGATTACACCCGCATCACCGGGGCCACGACCGACTATGTGATCATGTTCGTGCCCATCGAAGGGGCCTTCGCCGCCGCCCTGCAGGAAAGCCCGGATCTGACCGGCTTTGCCATTGGCCAGAACATCACCATGGCGACACCGACCACACTGATCACGCTGCTGCGCACGGTGGGCAACCTGTGGCAGGTGGAACGCCAGCAGAAGAATGCCGAGGACATTGCCAGCCGCGCCGGGCTGCTGTTCGACAAGTTCTCCGGCTTCGTGGACGACATCCGCGATGTGGGCCGTCATCTGGACCGGGCCTCGAAAGCGCAGCAGAACGCGGTCAGCAAGCTGGTCGACGGTCGCGGCAACCTGATCAATCAGGCAACGGAGCTGAAGTCACTGGGTGCCAAGGCCAAGAAGGATTTGCCCCAGGAGATGGTGGAGGCCGCGGGCGCGCCTGCGATTGCCGGGCCGTCGGACGATGACAGCCGCGACGACTGAACGGATACGCCATATGATATGCGGATCGACGGCAAGGCCTGACCAGATGGCATGCGACATCATGGTCCGTCATCCCGTCCTTGAGACGGGATCCACGCTTTTCCGAATTGGTTGGCGCTCCAAATCGTGGGTCCCGGTTCAGCGCTGCGCTTGCCCGGGATGACGGTTCGGCAGTTTGCCCTGATTCCGCATCGCGCTCCAAATTGAACGATGCTCCCTGCCTTCGTTTCCTCGTTTCAACCTTGCCGCCGTCGCCAACCGATTGGGGCAGACGATACTAGGGTCAAAACCCAATCAGCGTATTGATTTTGTTGAGTTGAGCTGATTCTCTGAGTGCCTGATTCGCACTGGAGGATTTGTATGGCCCGGCTTTTCTGGCTTGATGATGCGCAGTGGGCGGCGATTGAGCCGCATTTGCC
>JARGPL010000001.1 GCA_029210175.1 Minwuia sp.
CCCCCCCCCCCCCCCCCCCCCCATTCTGGACAGGGGGCAGGTTCGGGGACTTGCCTTCGACCCATGGTTCGGGTGACGCTACGTGAAGGGGTTGGCATTCAAAGGGCACACGCTTCCAAGGCGTGGCCGTGGTGAGTGCCATTTGAGGGGTTGAACTGAAATGGTGACAGCCGTCGAAACGATGGCCCGTCCGCAACGGTGGTCTACGCCGTTCGGGCCGGACATGACCGATCAGACCGTCGACGAGCTGATGACGTATCCGATCTTCGGGGAGATTGACGAGGATCGGTTCCCGGCCAACACATCCCTGCGCGGGATCCTGGCCTACGACACCCGGGTCATCAACTTTCAGCCCGGCGATATCGTCGTCCGCGAAGGTGACTACGGCAACTCCGCGTTCCTCATTCTCGACGGCAATCTGCGCGTGGTCATCACGCCCGACCTGCCGCAGAACCTGCTTGGCCGCGCCAGCGCTTCCAAGAAGGGTTTCTTCGAGGCACTGAGCCAGCTCTGGCGCAACTCCTGGCGACCGGAAGTCCGTGATCCCGATCGCTACAACAGCGCCAGTGCCCAGGTCCATGCGTCGCCATCTGGGGGCGCATCCTCCTTTCTTCAAGACATTCCGGTGATTCTCGACAAGCACCAGACCGCGCAACTTGGTCCTGAGATGATCTTCGGCGAACTTGCAGCGCTGGGGCGCATTCCGCGCACTGCGACGGTTTTTGCCGAAACCGAAGCGCGCGTGCTGGAAATCCGCTGGCAGGGGCTGCGTGAACTGCGGCGCTTCGACAATACCTGGCGCACCAAGATCGATACCGCCTACCGCAACAATGCGCTGGGCAATGCACTGTCCGAATCGCCGATGTTCAAGCATCTGTCGCCTGACCAGTTGAAGCAGGTTGCGGACCGGACGCTGTTCGAGACACACGGCGCGTTCGACTGGCACACCAGCTACAAGCGCATGCTCGCCCAGGGTCGCGAGATGGAACACGGCACGCCCATCGCCAATCAGGGTGATTATCCGGATGGAATCCTGATGGTGCGCGCCGGTTTTGCCCGGGTCTCCACCAAGCTGGGCAACGGGGAGCGGACGCTGACCTATCTCGGTGCCGGCGATTTCTTCGGTCTCGAAGAGCTCTATCATGCCTGGAAGAACAATGATCCAGACATGGTGTTCCAGAGTTCCCTGACCGCGCTCGGCTACGTTGATCTGCTGCGCATCCCGCGCCAGGTGCTGGAAGAATTCGTCTTTCCCGACATGGCGCCGCCCCGGCGGAGCCTGCAGGACCTCGCGGGTGAGGAAATCAGTGCCGATGCACTGAAGGAATGGGCCGTGGGCCGCCGCTACATCAACGGCACCCGGTCCATGCTGATCGATCTCAATCGCTGCACCCGCTGCGATGATTGCGTGCGGGCCTGTGCCTCGACGCATGGCGGCAACCCGCGGTTCGTGCGCCATGGCCAGACATTCGATCATTGGATGGTCGCGAACTCCTGCATGCATTGCGCCGATCCGGTCTGCATGATCGGGTGTCCGACGGGTGCCATTCACCGTTCCATGCATGACGGCTCGGTTGTCATCAATGATGACACCTGCATCGGCTGCGGTACCTGCGCCGCATCCTGTCCCTATGACAACATTCGCCTGGTTCAGGTGGCGAACCTGTCGGGCGAGCCGCTGGTCGATGACGAGCACAAGCCGATCATGAAGGCCACGAAGTGCGATTTCTGTTCAACCAATCCGGGCGGTCCCGCCTGCCAGCGCGCCTGTCCGCATGATGCCTTGCGTCGTGTCGACTTCCGCGGTCCGGATCCGTTCAGGAGTCCGTATCAATGAGGTCGTTGCATCGCGCCCTGATCTTTTTCTGGCTCCTCGCCATCGGCGGCTTCGCCTTTGTCAGCTGGAACGCCTGGCAGACCTGGTTGCACAATGGCGAACCGGCCATTGTCACCGGCTATACCCTTGCCGGTATCTTCGTTTTCCTGGCGCTGTTCAACGTCCGCAAGCGCCTCGCGATGATTCCGCTGGGGCGTGGCGCTTACTGGACGGCAGCGCACGGCGTTGCCGGAGCCTTTGCAATCGCAGTCTTCTTTGTTCACACCAATGGCGTCTTCTGGCCGGATGGTGCGTACGAACAGCTTTTTGCGGTTCTTTTCTATCTCGTCAGCATCTCGGGTATTCTGGGTTACTGGCTGCAACGAATCCTGCCCAAGCGCCTGACCGACAATGGCATGGAGATCATCTGGGAGCGGATTCCGCATGAGCTCGCCGAAATCCGCGAGAAGGCTGAAGGTCTTGTGGAGGAAGCGGCCGACAAGGCGGCGTCCGACACGCTGGCGCAGTATTATGTGGAAACCCTTGCCTGGTTCTTCCGCCGGCCGCGTTTCATGTTCAGTCACTTCTTTGGTGCCCAGTCCGGTCGGGCATGGATCCGTCGCGAGTTCACCGCGATGCGCCGTTATGTCGATGAGACCGAAGAAGGCTATCTGCGGCAGCTCGAAGATCTGGCGCAGATCAAGAACCGACTCGATTTCGCCTATTCGGTCAACGGGTTCCTCAAGATCTGGCTTCTTTTCCACGTGCCTCTCGCCGTCGGTATATTCCTGGTGATGATCTGGCACATCATTCTGGTTCATGTGTATCTGCTATGATTACAGACTCTGATCGCTTCAGTTACCAGAAGAGCGCTTACGAGCGGCCGACATTTCCCTATGTCTGCGGTCGGGCCTGCGCGTTTGGCAAGCCCTGCAGTCGGGGCCCGAATTTCGATGGTTCGTGTGGCGGAACGACGGAGTGCAGTCCGTTCCAGAATGGCGACCGCTGGGAATGTCGCCGTCCGCCGAGCGCTGGCGGACCCTGTCAGGACGGCCCGCTGCCCGATGGCACGTGTTGCCAGAGCCATCCGCCCTGCAAGCCGCGCCCGTCAATGCGCCGCCGCCGCCAGCAGATCTCCTGGCTCATGGCGGCCTTCGTCGTTTCCGTGATCGCTGCCTTCCTGCATTTCACGCCGGACTCCTTTGTCGGCGAAAAGGCAGCTCTTTCATCGATCCTGCCCGGCGCCCTGTCAGGCGCTCATTCCAATTTCGCGCTGGAAGAAAAAGGCTGTCAGGCCTGTCACGAGAACCACGGCAAGGGCGTTGTCGCCTGGGCCAATGCGCTCGTCACCAACCAGTCGGTGGGCGAGAGCTGCGTCGACTGCCACAGCTTCGGTGGCCCGACGATGTCGCCCCACAATGCAACCTTCACCGCAGCGGCGGGCGCGGCATTCAGCCTGAATTCGGCGAACGCCGATACCAAGACCGACTGCGTCATGTGCCACACCGAGCACAAGGGGGAGGCGGCAAACATCGCGACCATGAAGGATGCGCAGTGCAACAGCTGTCATACGACATCGATCAAGGCCTTCGGCAAGGATCATCCGGCCTTTGGTGATCGCTATCCGCATGACCGCCGTCCGGCCATCGCGTTCGATCACGTCAGCCACTTCGCCAAGCATTTTCCGGAAAAGCTGGCCGCGGGCGAGACGCGTGGCTGTGTCGATTGTCATCAGATCGAGAAGGCCGGTCTGACTGTGCCGCCGGGCAGTTTCGAGCAGAATTGCTCCGCCTGCCACCTTGGCGGGATCGTCGATCGCAAACTGGCGATCCTGAACGTTCCCTACATGGAAGAAGATCCGTTCAATCGTGACACGGTCGCGGAATTCTGCGCGCCGACCCCTGAAGAGGTCGAGTTGCTGCGCGAAGCGGCAAATTCCGGTGAACTCGAAGAGCTTGAGCCGGACGAGTACTTCTATGAAGACAATGGCGACAACCTGCCTGCGGCCCTGGCCCTGGCACTCGGTGTCGCCGCCGATGATCCGGACGGATATCTGGATGCCATCGGTACGCTCTATCCGGAACTGGCGGAAACAGGCGTCGACAGCCTGATGTCACGCCTGGAAGCGGTGCCGGGCAAGCACGACATTCCGGCCATGCTCGCCGGACTCGACGGTGAACTCCTGCGCCAGGCCGCATGCGCCTGGATGCAGAAAGTGGAATATGAATCGCCCAGCGAAGTGCAGGGCGGTGGATGGTCTTCGGACGGCCTTTCGGTGATGTATCAGCCGAACGGTCATGCCGATCCGGTTGCACGGGCCTGGTTTGACTTCGCCATCAACGCCGAACGCGATGCCATTGCGGCAGAGGCGGACGACCTGGTGGTGGAACAGGCAGCAGCACTTGGCGGGCTGCTGACGTCGGACTCGGGACTTGGTAACTGCACGAAGTGTCACGCTGTGACCGAAGTCACCGACAAGGGTGGCGATCAGGGAGACACTGCAAAAGGTTTGTTGGTGGAATGGGGATATCAACCGGTGAATGATCGCCCCTACGTCAAATACGACCACAAGCCACACGTAAATCTGCTGGGGCCGGGTACCCTTTGCGCCACCTGTCACAAACAGAACCCGGAGGCAGCGTTCGCCGCGTCATACAAGCAACACGACGCAACGAACTTTGCACCTGGGTTCCTGCCGGTGGCGCAGGAGACGTGCTCTCAGTGTCATACTGAGGGTAAGGTCAAGCAGGATTGTCAGCTTTGTCATGAGTACCACCTGGAACCGGGATTCAATCGCACCATGGGCTTTCAACACCAGGCCCAGAGTGTGAAAGAAACCGGTAGGGAAGGAGGTTGAGGATGTTGGACGCGTATGGGGGCCAGCGTGGAAACACGCAGTGGGCCCGTCTATTTCTATCACTGATCGCAGCTGTGCTGTTTCTCGGCATGTCGACGCAAGTCGATGCACAGGAAGCAACCGCAGCTGATGTGGCGCACACGGAGATCTTCTCGGAAGAAGTGTTCCCGAGCGCCTCGAAATGTGCGGCATGTCACGAGGAGATCTACAAGGAGTGGTCGTCTTCGAACCACGCCTATGCATCGATCTCACCCATGTTCCACAAGTTCGAACAGGCGATCACCAACCTCACGCAGGGTACCATCGGTACGTTCTGTGTGCGGTGTCATCAGAGTGTCGGCACGACGCTGGGCGAAAGCCGGGCCGCGCCGCTCTGGGAACGCAGCCAAGTTTCACGTGAAGGTATCACGTGCATCACCTGTCATCGCGTGAAGGACACCTATGCCAAGGCCAACGGCGAACGCCGTATCGAGCCGGGCAAGATCTACTCGCCCGTCTACACGAACTCCGATGGCGAAGGCCTGAAGAAGGTTCTGGAAGACAAGAGCTTCTACCGCGTTGCAACCAACGAGGAAGAGCGTGGCAGCCAGATCCATACCGAGGTGGTGAAGTTCACCCAGATCTCCAAGTCGGAGTTCTGTGTCAGTTGCCATCAGGTGGCGGTGAACCTGGGCATCAAGCTCGAAGTCGTGTGGGATCAGTATCGTGACAGCCCGGCCAATGCGCAGGGTATCACGTGTCAGGAATGCCACATGGGCAAGGACCCCGGCGTGCCGAACGGCTACGCCCGTGGCCCGGCTGCGGTGGTGAATGGTGAGGAAATCAATCCTGACCGCGTCCGCCACAACCATGCCTTCTACGGTCCTGGTTACCCGATTGCCCATCCGGGCATCTTCCCCCACAACCCCGCGGCAGAGAACTGGACCATCAATGAATGGCTGCAGTTCGATTACCGCGCCGGCTGGGGCACGGAAGAGTTCGAGGAGAAGGTCTACGACGGCGAGATCGAAATCGAATTCCCGGAAGTCTGGGACAACGAGGATGATCGCTTCGAGGCACGTGAAATCATCGAGGAGAACATCGAGGGCCTGGAGTACAAGCGGGAACTGCGTCGTCAGGTCATGGAAAACGGCAGCCATCTTGATGGTCCGTTCTTCGACGGGACACCGGTTGCCGGCAAGGACTTCGACTTCAACTACCTCGTCACGAACACGAACTCGGGCCATAACCTGCCTTCCGGCAGCCTGGGCGCTCAGCCGGAGATCTGGCTGAACGTCGCGCTGACGGATCCCGATGGCAATCGCATCTGGGAATCTGGTTATGTCGACAGTGCCGGTGACATGGCGGACGTTCACTCGCAGGATGTGCAGGCGGGCAAGATTGCCCACGACGACCAGCTGTTCAATCTGCAGACGAAGTTCCTGACCAACAACGTCAAGGGCACGGACCGGGAAATGTTCCTGCCCGTGACCTTCGATGTTGATCAGCGTCCGTTCCTGCGTCAGCCCAACATTCCGACCACTGTGCTCAACCATCCTGCCTTCGTGCGGATGGAAGGTCGCTCGATCCCGCCGCTTGGCGATCGGGAAGCCAGGTACTCCGTGCCGGGTGAGTTGATGACCAAACCGGGGACATACCGTCTCTCGGCGCGGATGCGCAGCCGGGCTGAGCCGATCTACTTCATGCGCTTTGTTGGCGCCACGAAGGAGATGGAGCAGTCGATGAACCAGTGGATGCTCGACATGCATCCCTACACGGTGGAGATCGAGGTCAAGTAAGGCCTTGGCCGGAAAAGGGTGCGGGGTGGCCGGCGGGCCACCCCGTTCCATCTCTGGTGTTAGAGGGGCTCCCAACGGGAGCAGGAGGGGAAATTGAGTATTCTGAATCTCCGTCAAGTACGACGGTCGGTCGCGGGCTTCACAGCCGCTGCGGCGCTTACCGTTTTCGCCGGCGCGTCATTTGCCGCCGAAGATTACAAACCCAAGATGTCTGACAATGCCAAGCGCGTTCCGTTCCAGGAAAATGCCTTCGGCGGCGACCCGGACTATTCGCATGACGACTACGATATCCAGGCCCAGCTGGACATCTATGGCGGCAAGTCGGAAGTGGTCGCGCCGCGCCCGCTGTTCGAACTTGGCCGCAAGCAGTATGTGCCGGGCCAGTTGCCGGAACCGAGCACGGTCTTCGGTGAACTCAATCCGACCAACTTCGCCGTCCAGGCATTTGGTGACTGGCGGACAGCCGTTGCATTCAATGATTTCGGTGACAACGAGCTGGCGCAGATCGCCACGCGGCTGAACATCGACATCGACATGAAGTTCACGTCGACCGAGCGTCTGCATGCCTTTATCCGGCCCATAGACAACGGCAAGGATTTCACCCGTTGCGAATTTGCTGGCGGCGACAAGAACGAGGGCTGTGAGGCGGAGTTCAACCTGAACCTGGAGACGCTGTTCTTCGAAGGTGATGCGGCGAACATCCTCTCCGGTATCACGGGCGACTACTACAAGACCGACCGTCCGTTCACGTTCGGTTTCGTACCGCTTTTCTTCCAGAACGGTCTCTGGATGGATGATGCCATTTTTGGTGGCGCGTTCACGTTCCCGGCCCTGAATTCGCCGGACTTCGACATCACCAACATGGACTTCACGCTGTTCTACGGCTTCAACGACGTGAACAACAACGCCATCCGCGATCTCAGCGGTGGTGTGGCTGATCACAGCGTTCAGGTATTCGGCGCCCATGCGTTCATCGAAGCGCAGGAAGGCTACCTTGAACTGGGTTACGGCCTGCTGGATGCGGATGAAGACAAGATCGGCGATCAGGACCTGCACAGCCTGGGCGTCTCCTGGACTGCACGATACAAGAACATCCTGTCTTATTCACTGCGGACCTATCTCAGCCATCAGAACCGCAAGGATGGTGGTCGTGACCTGGGCAACGGACTTGCCATTCTGCTGGAAACCAGCTGGATGACGCCGAAACCTTATACCTTGGTGCCCTACGCCAACTTCTTCTTCGGCCTGAACCGTCCGCAGGCGCTGGCGAATGCCGAGGGTCTGCTGGTCAACACCGGTATCAACTTCGAGACGGATGGCCTCACGGGCTTCCCGTTGCTGGATGATACCGCCGCCGATACATTCGGTGGTGCCATTGGCCTGCAGTACCTGTTCAACCTGGACCAGCAGCTGGTGGTCGAGGCAGCGACTGTTCAGAAATACGGTGCCCAGTCGAATATTTCCGGTGACCAGTACGCTCTGGGTGT
The DNA here is from genome assembly GCA_029210175.1 of Minwuia sp. Classification (GTDB taxonomy): domain Bacteria; phylum Pseudomonadota; class Alphaproteobacteria; order Minwuiales; family Minwuiaceae; genus Minwuia. Next base: position 7,939 of record JARGPL010000001.1, read on the forward strand.
GCGCTGGCAGCTGCCGGTTTCCAAGGCCTGGATCATCCGTGCCGATGCCATGTACGGCGTTCGTACCGGCGGGGACGAAAATATCGGTGGCGTCCGTTTCGAGGTACGTCGCAAGTTCTGATCAGAGTAGCCGTCCGGCGGGTTGCCATGCAGCCCCGCCGGACGGCATGATCTGACAGGGCGGGTTTCTGAAGGGGGACATAATGGAATTCGGACTGGTCAATACCGCAGCATTCGCCGTGCTGGCACTGCTCGGGTTCTATGTTCTCAGCCTGATCTACAACAATTTCCGGACAGCCGGGATCGTCGAGCGCGGCGTGCAGGAGGAAATCGGCTTCCTGCGCCAGAAGGTCGACCAGATCAAGGCTGTGCGGGAGTTCGACAAGCAGAAGAACGAGCTGTCCTGGAACGGTATCCGGAAGTTCCGCGTTCAGCGGAAGAACCCGGAAAACAAGGACATCTGTTCCTTCTACCTGCATCCGCATGATGAACGCCCGCTGCCGCCGTTCAATCCCGGCCAGTATCTGACGTTCAAGCTGGACCTGCCGTCCGGCAAGAAGGTCACGACCCGTTGCTATTCCCTCTCCGACAGCCCGCAGAGCGAATACTACCGTGTGTCGATCAAGCGCAATCCGCCGCCGAAGGATCCTGCCAAGGCGGACGTGGGCAAGTCTTCGTCCAACTTCTTCCATGACAACATCAACGAGGGCGACATTCTCGATGTCCTCGCCCCGAATGGCGACTTCTACCTCGACATGCACCGCCAGACGCCGGTGGTGCTGATCGGTGGCGGTATCGGCATCACGCCGGTGCTGTCTATGCTGAATGCCATCGTCGAGTCCGGTTCCAAGCGCGAAACCTGGTTTTTCCTCGGGGTCCGCAACGGCAAGGAGCATGTCTTCCGGGAGCATCTGGAAGCCATCGATCGCGCCAACGAGAACGTGCATGTCCGCATCTGCTATTCCGGTCCGGATGACACGGACGTGGAAGGCAAGGACTACCACCACAAGGCCCGTGTCGGTGCGCCCCTGTTCCAGGAAGTGCTGCCGTCCAACAATTACGATTATTACTTCTGTGGCCCGCCGCCGATGATGGAAAGTCTGTTCCATGGTCTGCGCGAATGGGACGTGCCGGAAGGGAACATCCATTTCGAGGCCTTTGGCCCTGCCACCGTCAAGTCGAAGAAGTCCAGCGATACGCCGGACGCGGCCGCGGGTGCAGCCCCGGCAACCGGCTTCAAGCTGAAGTTCGTGCGTTCGGAGAAGGAAATCGTCTGGGACGGTTCTGCAGATACGATCCTGGATTTCGCCGAGGCCAATGACATCGACATGGACTCCGGCTGTCGTGCCGGTGCCTGTGGCACATGCGTGACCGCCGTGCTGAAGGGCGATGTCAATTACGCTACAGAGCCGAGCGCCGAAGTGAACAAGGGCTCCTGCCTGACCTGCATCTCGGTTCCGAAGTCAGATATGGAGCTGGATGCCTGATTTCCGGCGCCTCCGCTCACAAGATCACGGGCGCATGTCTGACCAGGGTCGGATGTGCGCCCTTTTTCGTTTTCGCCTCGCCCTGCCGGACGTCATCGCGAGGGGGAAGGGCACATGACCGAGACACTGGAAAGCCTGCTGCAGGACATTCGGGCCTGCCGGATCTGTGAGAGCGCCTTGCCCCATGGGGTCCGACCGGTTGTTGCCGCCACCCGGCGGGCACGCATCCTCATCGCAGGCCATGCCCCTGGCATGCGCGTGCATCGCTCCGGCATTCCCTGGGATGATCCGTCCGGCGATCGTCTGCGCACCTGGCTTGGTGTTGACCGGGCGACGTTCTACGAACCGACCCGCTTCGCCATTGTCCCCATGGGATTCTGTTACCCCGGCACGGTGAAGGGCGCGGGCGACCTGCCGCCGCGACCGGAATGTGCCGCCACCTGGCACGATCGCCTGATGCAGCAGTTGCCAGCGGTCGCATTCACGCTGGTCCTCGGGCAGTACGCCATCAACTGGCACCTGGGTGACCGCCGCGAGAAGACACTGACAGCAACCGTGGCCGCCTGGCGCGATCACATGCCTTCACATCTGCCTTTGCCGCATCCGTCGGGACGCAACAATGGCTGGCTCGCACGCAATCCCTGGTTCGAGACGGATGTGGTTCCGGCCCTGCGCGCCCGCGTGCAGGGACTGTTGAATACCTGAGCCCAACGTTTCTGATCCGGCTGCGGAGAAAGCCTGCCGGGTCACCGGCGACGTCAGTGCACGGTCCCATCCGGCGAAGGTTCCGCCACGTCCGGCGGCGGTGCATGCACCGGGCTGGCCTGATGGTGCACCATGCGCCAGCGCCCGCTTTCCCAGACGAAGGTGTTGGTTGCGGCAAGTGTATGCGGGCCGATCCGTTCCCTGCAGAACACGAACCCGACCTCGCCATGCATCATCGGCCGGGCATCAGTGAACTGCACACCGGGGGGCTGCTGCAGGATGTCGAACCAGCTCGACAGCACCTCCGTTCGCCCGACCCTGGTGTCGTGTCCCGGATGGATGCAGGCGATCTCCCGCCGGGCCGACCAGATATCGGTCATCCAGGCGAGATCACCGCTGGCGAAGGCCGCATAAAATGCTTCGTTAACGACAAGCAGGCGATCTTTGGGGTCGATTTCATCGGTCATCTGGTCATCATAACGCCCCATGTACACCATATGCACGAATACCCTTCGCATGCACCGCAATGCCGCCCGGCTGGGCCGCGTCGTTTTCACGGGCATGGCGCTGGGCTATCTGACGGCCTGCACCGCCATGCAGCAGCCGGCCGGGCCCGCCGCCGCTGAACCGCGCGTTGGTGATGCTGCGTTCGTCATGGCCGATGGCTACCGGCTGCCGTACACCGTTGCCGCACCGGATTTTCCGCGCGCTGTTGTCATCGCGCTGCACGGCTTCAATGACCATCGCGGTGCCTGGAAGGAGCCACAGGCCCGCTGGTCCGACATGGGGCTGGCTGTCTATGCCTATGACCAGCGCGGCTTTGGCCAGACGGCGGGCCGCGGTATCTGGCCCGGTGTCCCCACCTTGACGGACGATCTGGGGTCGGTGGTCGCCCTGGTCCGCGCCAGACACCCGTCCCTGCCTGTCCATCTGGTGGGGGAAAGCATGGGCGGTGCGGTTGTCATGGCCGCCCTCGGTTCGGACCATCCGCCTGACGTGGACACGGCTGTCCTGTCGGCCCCGGCGGTCTGGAGCCGCAAGACCATGAGCGGCTTTGCTCGCTGGTCCCTCGATTTCTTCTCAAGCGCCATGCCCGGCTATACCGCCACAGGGGGTGGTCTGGGCGTACGGGCGTCGGACAGCGACAACACCCTGCGGTCGATGGGGGCTGACCCGCTGTTCATCAAGCAGACGCGCTTCGACACGGTTGCCGGTCTGGTTGACCTGATGGATGCCGCTTTCAATGCCGTGCCGTCAATCAGGACACGGCTGCTGGTCCTCTATGGCAGGAATGATCAACTCGTACCCTGCGTCGCCGTCAGGCGGACGCTGAAGCGGTTTGACAGCCCGCCACAGCTGGCACTGTATGACGACGGCTGGCACCTGCTGTTCCGTGATCTGCAGGGGCCCATCGTGCAGCATGATGTCGGGCGCTGGCTGATCGCACCTGACCAGCCGCTGCCAAGCGGTGCCGACCGCAATGCATCCGGTGGGGTCTGCGGTGACGCGGATGTGCGCAAGGTGGCGCATCAGGGCTGATGCGATTCCATCATGTGATGGACGGATCTAGCTCAGGCGGAATCCATCATAGCCCTTGGCCACCACGTCGCTGCATTTCTCCAGATAGGCGGGCAGACCGCCGATGTAGGGCATGAAGACCCTGGGCTTGCCAGGAATGTTGGCCCCGATGTACCAGGAACTGCAGGTCGACCTGAGGGTCAGCCCGGCAACCTGGTCACCATGGGCGACCCAGGCTTCTTCCGCGCTTTCCTCCGCCTCCATGCGGGTCAGCCCTTCGGCGGACGCATGTTTCACGCAGTCGGCAATGAATTCCACATGCTGTTCGATGGACGGCAGCATGTTTGTCAGTACGGACGGGCTGCCGGGCCCGGTCACCATGAACATGTTGGGGAACCCCGCCGTCATCAGGCCGAGGTAGGTCTTCGGACCTTCTGCCCACTTGTCAGCCAGGGTCCGGCCGCCGCTGCCGCGAATGTCCACCCGCAGCAACGACCCGGTCATCGCATCGAAACCGGTGGCGAAGACGATGCAGTCGAATGCGTGATCCTTGCCACCTGTGCGCAGCCCGGTCGCGGTGATCACCTCGATGGGGGTGGCGCTGATGTCCACCAGGCTGACGTTGGCGCGGTTGAAGGTCTGATAGTAGTCGGTATCCACACACAGGCGCTTGCAGCCGATGATGTTGGTGGGGCACAGCAATTCCGCAGTCGCCGGGTCCTTCACGGTCTGCCGGATCTTGTTGCGGACGAAGTCTGCCGCATACCTGTTGGATTCCTCATCCAGCAGCAGATCGTTGAAGGCACCCAGGAACGTCAGGCCACCCTTCTGCCAGCGATGTTCGAAGCGGGCCTCTCGCTCCGCATCATCGACGGCCTTGGCGGACACATCGTTGGGCTTGAACAGGATCCCGGCCGGCATCCGCCAGGCCTCTGCGCGGATTTCGCCATAGTGCGCCTTCGTATCGGCCACGTCGGCGGGATCCAGCGGTCGGTTGCGGGCCGGAATGGCGTAGTTCGCCGTGCGCTGAAACACGGTCAGCGACGCGGCCTGTTCGGCAATGATGGGAATGGACTGCATCGCAGACGAGCCGGTGCCGATGACCGCCACCCGCTTGCCGGTGAAATCCACGCCATCATGCGGCCACTGGCCCGTGTGATAGATCGCGCCAGCGAAATCATCGACGCCCGGAATGTCGGGCATGTTGGCGGAGGACAGGCAACCGGTTGCCATGACGAACCAGCGGGCGGTGAACTGGTCACCCTTTTCGGTGGTGATCCGCCAGATCCGCCGTGCATCATCGTGGTGCGCTGCGGAGACCCGGCTGTCGAACCTGATGTCTCGGCGCAGGTCGAACCGGTCCGCCACATGATGGGCGTAGCGGATGATCTCCGGCTGCGTGGCATAGCGTTCGGTCCAGTCCCAGTCCTGCTGCAGGTCGTCGGAGAACTGATAGGAATACTGCATGCTTTCCACATCGCAGCGCGCGCCGGGATAGCGATTCCAGTACCAGGTGCCACCGACGTCCGATCCGGCCTCCAGCACCTTCACCCGGTATCCCAGGCCCCGCAGGCGGTGCAGCAGGAACATGCCTGCGAAACCCGCCCCGACCACAACCACATCAAGTTCAGGTGCCGCTTCTGCGGATACCTGCTTCTTCTTCAGTGTCTTGTCCGTTGCCATCGCTCATATCCGGCCCGCGCCGGTCCCTCCCCAGGGTGACTGATCGCCCCATTGTGTTGGCTTTGTGCCCCGGGATCAAATGCTGATGGCCATGCGGCTGTGCACATGGCGGGCGGCGATGCTTGACCGGATGCCGGGAACCCGCTAAACACCCGCGCTCCGGGCCGCTGTTGCGGTGCCGATCCATTTACAACGACGTGCGGCCCTGTGGGCCGCGAATGCGGGAGAAACACCATGGCACGACGCTGTGAGCTTACCGGCAAGGGTGTGCAGACCGGGCACAATGTCAGCCACTCCAACATCAAGAGCAACCGACGCTTCCTGCCGAATGTTCGGCACACGAAGCTGATGTCGGATGCGCTGGGCCGTTCCGTGTCGCTGCGGATTTCCGCCGCGGCGCTGCGTTCCGTCGATCACAACAACGGCCTGGACAACTTCATCCTGAAGCAGTCCGACGCCAAGTTGTCCGACGGTGCCCGCAAGCTGAAGCGCGAGATCGCCAAGGCCCGTGCGGAAAGCGCAGCCCCGGCATCCGCGGAAGCCTGAGCGACCACCACCTGATCTGATCCGAAGACGGCGCACCTGGACCCTCTGGACCAGGTGCATTGTCATGTCCGGTCAGGATGCGGCACTATCCCCAGGCCGGATAATCCGGGTACCAGCGCTGTCGCCCGCGCTCCGCATAGGCCACGAGATTGGGATGCTGTTTCAGGGCATCCTTCAGCGGATTGGGGATGTCCGGCACCAGAACGTTGGCCATGAAAGCAACCCCCGTGGCATCGACTGACGTGGGTTCCGGCCCCATCAGCCATTCCTGATCGCCCAACAGCGTGGCGCAGGCCGCGATATCGGCGGCCCCGAATGCGGCGATGGTCGCCGCGTCATGCAGGCCCAGGCCGTGACCGGCCAGATTGGCGCGCACCCTTCGCCGGGCGACCACCTTGATGATGGACCGGATGACCGGCGGCATGCTGCCAAACAGGTCCTTCGCGATCCTGTCGTAGGTTGGCTGGTGCATCCAGCGCCCATGCACGATGGCCCAGTAGAGCCGTTCCTCCAGCATGCGGGCGATGGCGTGCGATTGTGCCCGTTGCCGCGCATCCAGCCGCGCGTCCGGGTCGAAGCCGTGCCTTCGCGCCATCTCCTGCAGGATCAGTTCGGAATCGCCCAGCATTTCGCCGCCGTCGAAGCCGGCGGCAGGCAACTTGCCCTTCGGGCCCTTGCGCGGGTCGTTCACGGTCTCGACCTCGAACGGCAGGCCGGACATCTTCAGCAGGATTTCGGCCTTCATGCAGAACGGGCTGGGGTTCGGCAACCCCAGCCCGGTCGCGTACTGCCGCAGGACAATCATCCCAGTGTCTTGTTCAGGAATGCCTGCGTCCGTTGCCAGGACAGGGCGGCATCCGCCTCGTCATAGCGCGCGCTCGTCGGGTTGGCGAAGGCGTGGTTGGCGTCATACCAGTGCGCCGTCAGGTCCTTGCCGGCCTTCTTCATCTCGGCCTCGAAGCCGCTGACCATGGCCTCGTTGATCCACTGGTCTTCCCGCGCGAAGTGGCCCAGGACAGGGCCTTTCAGCGCGGCCAGATCAGCCGCGCTGCGGGTGACGTTGCCGTAATAGACGATGGTGCCATCCACCGGTGCGGCGATGGATGCGTTCAGTGACCAGCCACCACCGAAGCACCAGCCGACCGTGGCAACCTTGCCGTTCGTGGCTTCATGCCCCTTCAGCCAGCCGATCCAGCTGGCCAGCGTGTCCGTGGCTTCCCCGCCATTGACCTTGCCCATGTAGCTGCGGGCATCACCGGCCTCTGTCGCGACCTTGCCGTCATACAGATCGACCGCCAGCGCGACATGGCCTTCCTCCGCCAGTTTCGCGGCAACCGACTTGATCTGGTCGTTCAGACCCCACCATTCATGGATCAGCAGCACGGCAGTTGCCGGGGTCTTCTGCGGCATGGCCAGGGCCGCGTTCACGGATTTGCCACCCGCTGTTGTGATGGCGACATCCTGCAGGCCATGCGCGGCAGCCCGGGCCAGCATGGGATCTGCAAGGATGGCGGCGAGGGGCAGGCTTGCGGCCCCCTTCAGTACAGTTCGGCGGGCAAACATGTTCATCACTCCTTAGAGGGCGGATCGGATAGTGAAATGGTATCCAAGAACCACGGCACTGCCAATCACGCTACCGTCAACGCCTGCAAGGCATTGGGCAGCATGCGTCAGTATCGTGACAGCCGTGCTTGACAAGACCGTGACATTATTGTGCGGTGCACAAATATGACGTGAGCAGATGATTCCATCTGCAGCGATACGGTTGAGACAACCGGGAGACACAGCTTGCTGTACCAGATCTACGAAATGAACCATGCCGCCATCAAACCGCTGCGCGCCGCGACGCAGATGACGCAGATGATGATGCGACATCCGATGAACCCCATGGCCCATGCCCCGTCCGGTCGCGCCGTTGCTGCGGCTGCGGACGTGTTCGAAGGCATTACCCGCCGCTACGGCAAGCCCGCCTTTGGCCTGGACGAGATCACCATCGATGGTGCCCCGGTCAAGGTGACGGAGCAGGTGGTCTATCGGAAGACCTTTGGACAGCTGAAGTATTTTTCCCGTGATACCAGTGCGCTGAACCGCCGCCGTGCAGACCCGCGCGTGCTGATCGTGGCACCGCTTTCCGGCCACTACGCCACGCTGCTGCGCGGCACGGTCGCCGCTATGCTGCCGGAGCATGAGGTGTTCATCACCGACTGGCGCGACGCCCGCAATGTGCCGGTGTCGGAAGGCACCTTCGACCTGGAAGACTACATTGACTACGTCATGGAATTCCTGCGCCTGCTGGGTCCGAATACCCATGTCATCGCCGTCTGTCAGCCCGGTCCGGCCGTGCTTGCCGCCACTGCGCTGATGTCGGAACAGGGCGATGCCGCCACGCCGGCCACCCTGACCATCATGGGCAGCCCCATCGATCCGCGCCTGAGCCCGACCGTGCCGAATGATCTGGCCACGTCGAAGCCGATCGACTGGTTCAAGAACAATGTCATCATGCGTGTGCCTGCACCGCATGCGGGCTTCATGCGTCCGGTCTATCCCGGCTTCCTGCAGCTTACCGGCTTCATGACCATGAACCTGGATCGCCACATCGACGCCCACAAGAAGCTCTATGAGGGGCTGATTGCCGGTGACGGCGATTCCATCGACGGCCATCGCAAGTTCTACGACGAATACATGTCGGTGCTCGACCTGACGGCGGAATACTACCTGCAGACTCTGGAGGTCGTGTTCCAGCGCTTTGACCTGCCCAATGGCACCATGATGCACCGTGGCCGTCGCGTGGACCTGTCCAAGATCACCGAAACAGCGCTGTTCACGGTCGAGGGGGAAAAGGACGACATCTCCGGTATCGGCCAGACCCAGGCCGCGCATGACCTGTGCAGCAACATCCCGGCGAACAAGCAGCTGGACTACATCCAGGATGGTGTCGGCCATTACGGTGTCTTCAATGGCGGTCGCTGGCGGACCGAGATCCAGCCGCGTATCCGCGATTTCATCCGTTCCTTCCCGGTGCTCGGCGCCTGATCCATGGGTGACCCCGGCACGGCAGGCGAACTGCACGGACCGGGGCTGACCAATGCCTTCAGGGCCTGGCAGGCGGCGCGCAACGGTGCGCCGCTGATCTGGCACGTCGATGGCGATCTGGTTGACGGGCCGGGCCTTCCCCAGGGTGATGACGTGCTTGTGGTGGCTGGGCCTGCGGGCGAGGCTGCATGTGCCACCCTGCTGCAACGACTGGCACCCCATCTGGTACGCCAGGTGCGCCTGGCCCGCCCCGATGCGGCCAGCACCGGCCTGTTCGGGCGGTTGCTGGGAAAGGGCAAGGCATCCGGCGACCGCGTTGCGGCAACGGACGCGCCGCTCAATCGCATCCTGAAACCCCTGCAGGGTCACCATGCGTTGGATCAGGCGCTGGTTGTCGACGTCCCCCGGCTGATCATCGCGCTGGCCCGCGACAGCGTGGCCCATGGCGGACAGATCGTTCGGGGGAAGGGCAGTGCGGGTTCCGGGGACATGTCAGGCAAGGGCACCGGATCCATTATCGTCACCCGCCGCCCCTGGCCGGAAGAGATCGGTTTCCATGATCCGAAAGACCCGGCCAGCCTGACCGTGCTGCCTCTGGGCAACGGTTTCATGGCCGCCATTTCGGACAGCGCGGATACCTCCGGCACCCTGCAGCAGCTGGCCGGGATGATCGTCGCGCAACCTGACGCCCCGGCGGCGACCGCAAGCGCCGGTCATGCCGCCGCCGTCCGTGCCCTGATCGATGCCGACCTGCCTCTCCTCGACGGACTGGATCCCCTGAAAGACGGCCAGTTGAGTGGTGGCTATGGCATGTTCGCGAACCGGCTGGCGGCCACCTGGGCGCATCTGGACGCGGCCTATATCCGCATGCTGATGACCCGTCACGGCTCGGCCACGCCGGAGGTGCTGGATCAGGTCCATCGGGAAGATGACCTGGGGGAGGATTTCGGCGGCGGGCTGCGCGCGCGGGAAGTGCGCTGGATGGTGGAACATGAATGGGCACGAAAGGCGGAGGACGTGTTCTTCCGCCGTGGTCCCTTCCAGTATTCGGGCACTGATTTCGCCCGCCTGCAGGACTGGATGGATCGTCACGGCCCTGTGGTGTAAGCATCTCCCCTGATATTTTCGGATCAGGGGACCGCACATGGCCAACACGCTGTACCAACTGCTGGAAACCGGCGCTGCCGATGCGCCCGCTATCGGGGCGGAGGGTCAGGCCGACCTGACGCATGGCGGCCTGCGCGACTTCGCGACATCGGTCGTTGCTGATCTGAATGGCTTCGGCATCGGGCGCAATGACCGGGTGGCGATCGTGCTGCCGAACGGGCCGGAAATGGCAACCGCGTTCCTGACCGTCGCCTGCGGCGCCACCACGGCACCGCTGAACCCGGCCTATCGCGGCGATGAGTTCGATTTCTACCTGGACGACCTGAATGCCAAGGCCCTGATCGTCATGCACGACTATGCTGGGGACGCGGTTGCGGCGGCGGCGAAGCGCGGCGTTGCGATCCTGCGCCTGACACCGCGCGCCGGTGCGGCGGCAGGTCTGTTCGACCTGTCGGGGGATGCAGACGCGGCACCGGCATCGACCGGCATGGCGGCGGCGGACGACGTGGCGCTGGTGCTGCATACGTCCGGCACCACATCGCGCCCGAAGATCGTGCCCCTGTCACAGGCCAATGTGGCCGCCAGTGCCGCCCATATCCGCACCGCGCTGAACCTGACGCCTGCTGACCGCTGCCTGAACATCATGCCGCTGTTCCATATCCACGGCCTGATCGCGGCGGTTCTGAGTTCCGTCTGTGCCGGGGCCAGTGTCTGGTGCAGCCCGGGCTTCAACGCGCTGCGCTTCTTCGCCTGGATGGCGGAGGCGAAACCCAACTGGTACACCGCCGTGCCCACCATGCATCAGGCCATCCTCAGCCGTGCGGGGCGCAATGCAGACCTGATCGCGGCCCAACCGCTGCGCCTGATCCGTTCTTCATCCTCGTCCCTGCCGCCGCAGGTGATGGCGGAACTGGAGGATACCTTCGGCTGCCCGGTGATCGAGAGCTATGGCATGACCGAGGCGGCGCATCAGATGGCGTCGAACCCGCTGCCCCCGGCAGCGCGGAAGCCCGGCTGCGTCGGCATTGCCGCCGGACCGGAGATCGCGATCATGGATGTGGACGGGGTGATCCTGGAGCAGGGGGCCACCGGGGAAGTGGTCATTCGCGGCCCGAACGTCACGGCGGGTTACGAGGCCAATCCGAAGGCCAATGCGGAGAACTTCACCAATGGCTGGTTCCGTACCGGTGATCAGGGTGTGCTGGATGCCGAGGGCTATCTGACCATTACCGGACGCCTGAAGGAGATCATCAACCGGGGCGGCGAGAAGATTTCCCCGCGTGAGGTGGATGAAGTGCTGATGGACCATGAAGCCGTGGCCCAGGTCGTGACCTTCGCCATGCCGCATCCGAAACTGGGGGAGGAAGTCGCCGCCGCCGTTGTCCTGCGCGAAGGGGCGACGGCCACGGATCGGGAAATCCGTGACTTCGTTGCCACCCGGCTGGCCGACTTCAAGGTGCCCCGCAAACTGCTGATTCTGGACGACATCCCGAAGGGGGCCACCGGCAAGCTGCAGCGCATTGGTCTGGCGGAGAAACTTGGCCTCGCCTGACACCACAGCCGAAGAGACAACCGGATCGCGCGACAGCGTCACCATTCCCGACTTCTGTCTGGTGCTGCTGGTTGGCGCATCCGGGGCGGGCAAGTCCACGTTCGCCCGGCGGCATTTCCGTCCCACCGAGATCGTGTCGTCGGATGCCTGCCGGGGCATGATCAGTGATGACGAGGCGGATCAGTCTGTCAGCCCCGCCGCCTTTGCCCTGGTCGCCTTCATTGCCGAGAAGCGCCTGGCCGCGCGGCGGCTGACCGTCATCGACGCCACCAACCTGAAACCGGCAGACCGTGCACCGCTTCGCGCCCTGGCGAAGAAGTACCACGCGTCGGTCATCGCGTTCGTGCTGCAGACTGATCAGGCAACGTGTCTCGCGCACAATCGCCAGCGACGCGGCCGGACGGTGGCGGAGACGGTGATCACGGCGCATCAGGCGGCCCTCAGACGCGGCCTCGGCAGTCTGAAGCAGCACGAAAGCGTCAAGGCGATCCATACGTTTGCCTCGGTCGCCGAGATCAACGCGCTGAAAGTGATCAGGCGAATGCCCCTGTCCGCCGACCGGCGCGACGAGACCGGGCCGTTCGACATCATCGGGGACGTGCATGGCTGCGCCGGGGAACTTGAACTGCTGCTGGAGGAACTCGGGTACGACGTGGAACGGGACGGTGTGGAGGGGCAACGGACCTGCCAGGTCACGCCACCGGCTGGCCGCCGCGCCCTTTTCGTGGGCGATCTGGTGGACCGGGGACCAAGGTCGCCGGACGTCCTGCGCCTGGTGAAGCACATGCTGGATGCGGGAACGGCGCTCTGCATCATGGGCAATCACGAAGCCAAGCTGATCGGCAAGCTGGCGGGCAGGGACGTCAAGCTGGGGCACGGGCTCGCCGAAACCATGGCGCAGTTCGCCACACAGCCCGATGGTTTCGGTGACGCGACGCTCGACTGGATCCGCCACCTGCCGACCCACATGGTGCTTGATGGCGGCGCGCTGGTCGTGGCCCACGCGGGATTGCCCGAAGCCATGCACAACCGAGATTCAGGCAAGGTCCATCACTTCGCCCTGTATGGCCAGACGACGGGCAAGACGGATGAATTCGGCCTGCCGGTGCGCGCCGACTGGGCCGCAGGCTATCGGGGCCAGGCGACCGTCGTGCACGGCCACACGCCGCTGGCCGATATCCGCCAGCTCAACAGGGTCATCTGCATCGATACCGGCTGCGTCTTCGGTGGCCGCCTGACGGCTTTCCGCTGGCCGGAGCAGGACTTCGTGTCAGTCGCGGCGCTGCAGCAATGGTCAGCGCCGGTGAAGCCGCTCTGACCGCTCTGTGTCACGGGTGCCGGCCCAGCCCTGACAGATAGGTATCCGCCACGATCGTGGCGTACTCGTCGGGCGGCACGGGCCCATCCGGATCGTACCAGAGGTAGGTATAGTTGATCATGCCGACACACATCATGGTGTGGGCCATCAGGGTGCGCGGTGCGATCTTGCCCGATTGATCGCAGTCGCGGATCAGATCGCGCAGGACGGCAATGATCAGGCGTTGCTTGGCAATGATCTCCGTCCGTTCCGCCGCACCCAGGTTCTGCAGGTCATGCAGCAGGACAACCTGCAGGTCGCGGGACCCGGCGTTGATCGCGACAATGGTCCCGACGGTCGCGGCGGCGCGGGCGGCGTCCAGCATCATGTCCAGATGCGCGTTCAGCATTTCCTGCAGCAGCGCTTCCCTGGATGCGAACTAGTGATAGAGCAGACCGCGCGAAATGCCGTTGGCGCTGGCCAGATCCGCGATGGTCGTCGTCGCATAGCCCAGCCTGGCAAGGACGGTCGCGCTGGCCGCCATGATGTCGCGCCGGATCTGCCCGTAGTTCGCTGTCTGCTTGCGTGCCATGTGTTCCTTCCGTTGCGCAGCCCTGCCGTTGCTCAGTCCTGCCGGCGCTTGTCGGTCATCGCAAGGCCATGGAGATCCTGCTGACCAACCCCACCATGACGGCACAGGAGGCAAAGGACCTCGGCATCGTCAATCGCGTGGTGCCCGACGCGGACCTGCTCGACGCCGCCATGGCGCTGGCGACGGAACTGGCCAACGGCCCACCGATGGCCCAGGCCGCCGTGAAACGCCTGCTGCGCCAGGGCAAGGCCATGCCGGTCGAAGCCTGCTTCACCGAGGAAGCCCGCAATGTCGCCGAACCGTCCGGCACCGCCGACGCCCGCGAAGGCCTCGCCTCCATGATCGAACGCCGCCCGCCGACTTTCTCGGGGCGGTAGGGGGCTGGCGCGATCCCATCATTCGATGGACAGATCTAGATCTCCGCCCAACCCGGTGCGCGCTTGTCGATGAAGGCCTGCACGCCTTCCCTGGCTTCGTCGGAGCGTTGGGCGGCGGCGAACTGGGTGGCGGCGATGTCGAGGGCGGTGTCCACGTCGTGGTCACGCACGGCGCGGATGACGGTCTTGGCGCGGGAGATGGCGCTGGGGGCGCCTTTCAGGATCTCTGTCAGCACGTCTGCAACCTTCGCCTCCGCCGCGTCCAGGTCCGGACAGAGCCAGTCGATGATGCCGATCTCCACGGCTTCCTCGCCCGACAGCATGTTGCTCATGACCGCCAGGCGACGGGTCAGACGTTCCCCGATGCGCCCGACCACGACGGGCAGGATCGATGCGGGCAGGACGCCCAGCCGTGCCTCCGTCAGGCCGAAGCGGGCGCGCGGCGTGGCGATGACGATGTCGGCGGCGCAGACCAGTCCGAAACCGCCGCCCAGTGCCGCACCGTCGGCAAGCACGATCAACGGCTGTGGCGTGCGGTCCATGCGCTGGAAGAAGGCCCCGCCCAGCCGGTTGCGCTCTGCGATCGGGTCGGCCCCGGCGGTGCCGTCCGCTGCGCCGGTCTGCTGGCTGGCCTTGAACCCCCGCACGTCGCCGCCGGCCGAGAAGCTCTTGCCTGCCCCGCGCAGGACGATGGCGCGGCAGGTGCGGTCGTCGGCGACGGAGGCCACGGCGGCGTCCAGGCCGTCCAGCAATTCCTGCGACATGGCGTTGCGCGCGTCAGGCCGGTTCATGGTGATGTGCAGCACGCCGCCTTCGCGGCGGGTCAGAACGATGTCTTCGGTCATGATGGTGGTGGTCCTTGTCTCGGTCCGTAACTGTTCCTGGCCTGTCCCATCCCTCTCCCCGTTCTTGTGTCCTTCCGGCACAAGAACGGGGAGAGGGATGGAACAGACGGCGAAATCGGACTCCCTAGTCCCGCTTGCCGGGCAGGATGTTCATGTGCTTGCAGATGATCGACAGCATCACCTCGTCCGCGCCGCCGCCGATGGAGGCGAGGCGACCGTCGCGATACATGCGGCTGATCGGGGTTTCGTTCATGTAGCCCATGCCGCCGAAGTACTGCAGGCAGCTGTCGTAGACTTCACGCTTCAGCCGCCCGGTCTTCAGCTTGGCCATGGAGGCGAGGCGGGTGACGTCCTCGCCCGCCGTATAGTCCTCGATGCAGCGGTACATAAGGCTGCGCAGCAGCTCGACCTCCGTCTGCAGTTCGGCCATGCGGAAGTGGATGACCTGATTGTCCAGCAGCGGTTTGCCGAAGACCATGCGCTGCCCGGTGTATTCGATGGTCTGGTCGATGGCTTTCTGCAGGCCTGTGATGCCGGACGCGACCGCCCACATGCGTTCCTCCTGGAACTGCTGCATCTGGTAGGTGAAGCCCTTGTTCTCGTCGCCGATGCGGTGGCGTTGTGGCACGCGCACATCCTCGAAGAATATCAGGCCGGTGTCGGATGAATGCATGCCCATCTTGTCGAGCTTCTTCGCCCGCGTGACGCCCGGCGTGTCCATCGGCACCACCACCAGCGACTTGTTGCGGTGCACGCCCCCGTCCGGGTCTGTGTTCACCAGCATGACCATGTAATCGGCCTGGAAGGAATTGGTGATCCACATCTTCTGGCCGTTGATCACGTAATCATCGCCATCCTTGCGCGCCCAGCTTTTCAGGGACGCGACATCGGACCCGGCACCCGGTTCCGAGACGCCGATGCAGGTCACCATGTCACCGCTGATGGCGGGGCTGAGGAATTCGCGGCGCAGTTCGTCGGATCCGTGCCTTGCCAGGGCGGGGGTTGCCATGTCGGTCTGCACGCCGGTCGCCATGGGCACGCCGCCGCAATTGATGGTGCCCAGCGCCTCCGCAAAGGCCAGATTGTAGGAATAGTCGAGGCCGAGGCCGCCGTATTCCTCCGGCTTGTGGATGCCGAGAAAGCCCATCTTGCCGAATTTCCGGAACACCTCATGCGCGGGGAAGGCGCCCGCTTCCTCCCATTCGTCGACATGCGGGTTGATCTCTTCCGCGATCAATTTCTTCGCAGATCGCATGATCTCCATGTGTTCGTGTGTATAGACGCCCATCATTTCCTCCCTAAAAAGTCGACGCGACCCCCTGATGATAGCCCGGTTCAGGGGTGGCAGCGCAACTGCCTGAACCGTGACCCGACCAGGGGCCTTAACGGGCGCGCAACGGGGTGGCAATGGGGCCGGGCCTCAGATGTCGCATGGGCAGCGCTTGGCGACCGACTACCAGATGTGGTAACAGCGCGGTTTCTGATCTGCTTCCGATCCACTTCTGATTTCTGCCGCACCGGGAACCGCCCATGTCCAAGATCGCCGTGGCCTCCGACCATGCCGGGTTCGAGCTCAAGGAGGCCCTGAAGGCCGACCTGATCGACCAGGGACATGACGTGCTGGACCTGGGCACCAACGGTCTGGAATCGGTGGACTATCCGGATTTCGGGCGCAAGGCGGCAGAGGCCGTTGCCGCGGGACAGGCCGCGTCGGGTGTCATCGTCTGCGGCACCGGGATCGGCATCTCCATCGCCGCCAACCGGGTGCCGGGCGCGCGCACCGCGCTCTGCCATGACAGCACCACCGCGCGCCTGTCGCGCGAACACAATGACGCCAACATCCTGGCCCTGGGGGCCCGGGTGATCGGTACGGAGACCGCGCGGGATTGCGTGCGGGCATTTCTGGACACGCCGTTTGCCGGGGGCCGGCATCAGCGGCGCGTGGACAAGCTGGGCTGAGGCCCGTCATCGACAGCTTCAAGGGAGCAGGACACATGAACATGGTCGCCACCGCCGCCGCGGGCGAAGCCATCTGGTCAGCCGATATCGAACGGGATGACCCGGATGTGTTCAACGCCATCACTGCCGAGTTCGACCGCCAGCAGACCCAGATCGAACTGATCGCGTCGGAAAACATCGCCAGCCCCGCCGTGGTGCGCGCGATGGGCACCGTCATGACCAACAAGTATGCGGAGGGCTATCCCGGCCGTCGCTACTATGGTGGCTGCGAGCATGTGGATGTGGTTGAGGCACTGGCGATCGAGCGTGCCTGCAAGCTGTTCGACTGCTCCTTCGCCAACGTGCAGCCGCATTCCGGCGCACAGGCCAATCAGGCGGTGTTCCAGGCCCTGCTGAAACCGGGCGACACCTTCATGGGCATGTCGCTGGCCGCTGGCGGGCATCTGACCCATGGCGCGCCGCCGAACCAGTCTGGCAAGTGGTTTGACGCCGTGCAGTACGGTGTCCGCCGTGACGATGCCCGCATCGATTTCGATGAGGTGGAGCGCCTGGCCGCCGAACACAAGCCGAAGCTGATCATAGCCGGTGGCTCCGCCTATCCGCGGTTCATCGACTTCGCCCGGTTCCGCGCGATCGCGGATTCCGTTGGCGCGCTGTTCATGGTCGATATGGCGCATTTCGCCGGTCTGGTGGCTGGTGGTGTGCATCCGAACCCGCTGGACTATGCCGATGTGGCCACCACGACGACCCACAAGACCCTGCGCGGTCCGCGCGGCGGCATGGTGCTGAGCCGCAACGATGATCTGGGCAAGAAGATCAATTCTGCTGTCTTCCCCGGTTTGCAGGGCGGACCGCTGATGCATGTGATCGCGGCCAAGGCGGTGGCGTTCGGTGAGGCCTTGCGTCCCGACTTCAAGGTCTATTCGCAGCAGGTCGTGGACAACGCCCACGCGCTGGCCGGTGCGCTGGTCTCGCGCGGCTTCGACATTGTCTCTGGCGGCACCGACACGCATCTGATGCTGGTCGATCTGCGTTCCAAGGGTGTGACCGGCCGCGATGCCGAACGCACGCTGGAAAACGCCTACATGACCTGCAACAAGAACGGCGTGCCGTTCGACCCGGCGAAGCCGATGATCACGTCCGGTGTGCGCCTTGGCACGCCGGCCGGTACCACACGTGGCTTTGGCGTGGACGATTTCACCCTGGTCGGCAACCTGATCGCCGATGTTCTGGAAGGATACGCCACCTCCAACGGCGACAACGGCGTGGCAGAGGCCGCCGCGCGGGAAAAGGTGCTGGCACTTTGTGCTCAGCATCCGATCTACACCAAGGGTATTCTCTGAGGGAATCGCGGAACCGCGAAGTCCGAGCCCGCCCTCTCCCCCTCCCGACCACCCCCTTGAGTATCCTGATGGGTGGTCGGGAGGGGGAGAGGGCGGGCCTGGGTCAAGATAAGTAGAACCGGAAGGAACCACCGTCATGCGCTGTCCCTACTGCCAGAATGCCGATACGCAGGTGAAGGACTCGCGCCCGACGGAGGACAATACGGCGATTCGCAGACGGCGTTCCTGTTCAGGCTGTGGCGGACGTTTCACCACGTTCGAGCGCATTCAGCTGCGTGATCTGACGGTGGTGAAGAAGAACGGCCAGCGCACGCCGTTCGACCGCGACAAGCTCGCCCGCTCCATCGACATCGCCATCCGCAAGCGCCCCGTCGATCCGGAACGGGTGGAGCGGATGATCAACGCGATTGTCCGCCAGCTGGAAAGCTCCGGCGAATCCGAGATCGATTCCGTGCGCATCGGCGAACTTGTCATGCAGGCGCTGGCCAGCATCGACCAGGTGGCTTACGTCCGCTTCGCCTCCGTTTACCGCAACTTCCGCGAAGCCGCCGATTTCGAGGACTTCATCGGTCGCGAGATCGCCGGGCGGGAAGACGAGTAATTTCCGTCGATTGCCTGCCTGGCCGCTTCAGGCCAGATCGAACAGCATCAGTTCGCAGTCGGTTTCCGCGGTGATGGTGCAGGCGTCGAGTTGATCGAACTGCAGGCCGTCGCCTGCGGACAATTGTTCATCCTCCACGTCGATGCGTCCGTCGATCACCTGCAGGAAGCCAGCCCGGCCGGGGGGGTGAAGGTGTGGCGTACCTCGGCGCCTGCCGAGGGGCGGGCCAGAAGGACGCGCGTGTCGGAAAACAGGCTGACCACCGGCTGCTCCGCGGCAGGTCCGGCAATCAGCGTCCAGCCCTGACCAAGGACCCTCTGGTCGATTGCCTTCTGTTCATAGGATGGCGGTCCGCCGCGCTGGTCGGGAATGATCCAGATCTGCAGGAAATGCACTCCATCGGTGGTTGAGGCGTTCATCTCCGAATGACGGATCCCGCTTCCCGCCGACATGCGCTGAATCTCGCCCGGTCTGATGATGGAACCATTGCCCAGCGAATCCTCATGCGCCAGGCACCCGGTGATGACGTACGTCAGGATGTCCATGTCCGCATGCTGGTGCGCACCGAACCCCGCGCCGCCGATCACCCGGTCCTGGTTGATGACGCGGAGCGCGCGGTGCCCCATGCGGGCGGGATCACGGAATCCGGCGAAGGAAAACGTGTGATGGCTGTCGAGCCACCCGGTCCGGGTGTGGCCCCTGAGGGCCCGTTCATGAATCAGCGCCAAGGTTTCCGCCCAGATCTGTCCATCAAATGATGCAATCGCTACATGGGGCAGCCGAGCCGAAACGAAAGAGGCCAGCGCATTGCTGCCCTGGCCTCACATCTTCTTCGTCTGTCGCCGGAGCGTCAGGCGGCGAGAACCCGGTTCAGTTTCTCTTCGGCATTCTCGTGGTCGATCTTCTCGACCGCGGCCAGTTCACGGGTCAGCCGTTCCTTGGCGGCTTCATAGATCTGGCGTTCCGAATAGGACTGGTCCGGCTGGTCTTCGTTGCGGTGCAGGTCGCGCACGACCTCCGCGATGGAGACTGGATCGCCGGAGTTGATCTTGGCCTCGTATTCCTGCGCGCGGCGCGACCACATGGTGCGCTTGACGCGGGCCCGACCCTTCAGCGTGTCCATCGCCTGCTTCATCAGCTTGGTGGAGGCGAGGGCGCGCATGCCGGTTGCGGTGGCCTTGGTCACGGGCACACGCAGCGTCATCTTCTCATGCGGGAAGTCGATGACGAACAGTTGCAGCGTGAAGCCCGAAATCTCCTGATCTTCAACGGCGGTGATCATGCCAACGCCGTGCGAGGGATAAACGACATAGTCATTGGCCTGGAACTCCAGCTTCGCCTTCTTCTTGCGCGGCGCAGTCTTGGCCTTGGTCTCGGGAGTACTCACTTCAGTCATATCAATCCTTCATTTCCTGCCGGCGGGGCATGCCGATGCCCGGAAGCCGGTCCTGCCTGACCTGTGGAGACGGCAAAATGACGCCTGAACCGCTGAACCATGCGGTTCCTCTGCACCAGGTGGGACATGCAATATCTGACAGCCAGCACCATGCGCGCCTGAACCCGGGGGGCATCCTGTGAAACAAGACCCCACATGAAAAACGGGTCGCCTGAAGCCACCCGCTGGATCCGGTCACACAGACACGCACATGCACCTGCCAAACCTGAGGCATTATATAACATAAAAATGACAGTGTTTACAGCCCTGACTCGCGGCTGTGCCGGGCAAGGGACGCGCAAACGACCCTTCAGGACTGCATCGCCGGTTCCGGCCTGTCAGCAGACCCCTGTCCCGGGCCTTGTGCGATCAGTCGCGATCAGTCGCGATCAGTCGCCCTTGCCGGGGTTCTCGCTGAAGTGCTTCTCGAACTTGGCAGGCGTCTCGCGCCAGTCGTCCGCGTCCGCCGGACTATCGCCCTTGCGGGTGATGTTGGGCCACTTCTCCGAATATTCGCGGTTCAGTTCCAGCCACTTGTCAGCTTCCGGGTCGGTATCCGGCAGGATCGCCTCGATCGGGCATTCCGGTTCACAGACACCGCAGTCGATGCATTCGTCGGGGTGGATGACGAGCATGTTCTCGCCTTCGTAGAAGCAGTCCACAGGGCAGACTTCAACACAATCCTGGAACTTGCACTTGATGCAGTTCTCCGCGACGACATAAGGCATCGGCCTTCACTCCCCTTGCTGTGCCATGACCACCGACCTGTTCCGAGGCCCGGCGTCAGCTATCCAAATCAGTCTGCACCGCTGCTGACGGAAACACCCCTGTCCTTCCGCCGTTCGACGACGCGTTGCCGCGCCTCACCATTGTCCCTGTCGGAAACATAGATGAGGCCCCCGATGCGACGCAACAGGTTGGCTTCATAGGCGTGCAGTTCGCCGTCCGCAAGCACCACTTCCCAAAGCATCTCGATCACTTCCACCCGCCGTTCGGACGGGAAGCCTTCCTTGATGGCCCGGGTGAAGGTGCTGATCTCCACGGCATGCTGCTGGCGTGTATCGGCGAGGTCGATCAGTGTGGTGGTTTCATCGGTGGACAGCTGGAACTTGTCGGCCAGGACACGGCGGACCGTCTTTTCCTCGTCCGCGTCGAAATTGCCATCCAGGCGCGCCGCCTCGATCAGCAGGATGGCCGCGGCCAGGTGCAGGTCGTCAGGCTCGCTTGACTTGGGTGCTTCCGTAGACCCGCCGCGAAGACGTTCCAGCCAGCTTGTCACACGGTTCATCGCAGGATCCTCATGCGGGGTGTTGGCACGCCGGGGGCAAGGTGGTTAACGGTCCGCCTGCCCCGGGTTCTTGATGCAAGGTGTCAGGTGGCGCGATCAGAACAGCCCGAGCGTTTCGATCTTTGACAGTTCGCGCGGGTCCAGGGCGCGTTGCCCCTCATCGCGCTTGTTGAACAGCACCAGATCGGTCAGCAGGACATTGAGCTTCTTCAGGCTCTGTTCCTGCGCCGCGGCCAGGTCACGAATGCCCTCCGGCGGCGACATGGCCCCGGCTGACCGCAGCAGCGCCAGCTCTCCACTTGTTGCGCCTTCAGGTCCGGACCCGGTCACCGTGGTGACGATCCGCCCGTCCTGTCCGATGGCAACCGAGGTCACACGCTTGCCGGTGCGGGGTGCCGCAGTCTGCTGCACGCCCCCAGGCCCGGGCGGGCGCAGATTGAAATCGGGCGGCACGACCAGCGGTGAAAAGACGGTGACACGTGATTCGTCGGGCGAGGACTTGTTCAGCCCCAGCGCCTGCTGTGCCGCTTCACATCCGCCCAGAACAAGCACGAGCGCCAGCACGGGCAGGACCCGGAGCATCTGTCGGCCACTGTTTTGGCGTTTACGCATATCTGAACTAGCTTCCATGGTTCGCGGTTTTACCCTTATCGCTGCGCCCGAACAAGGAATCCAGCAACAGAATAACCACACCGCAGGAGATGGCCATGTCCGCCACGTTGAATGCAGGCCAGTGCCAGCCTGCGACATGGAAATCGAAGAAGTCGGCAACCCGGCCATAAATCAGCCGATCCAGCGCGTTGCCCAGGGCACCGCCGATGACGGCGGCAAGGGCCAGACGCTGCATACGGTTCTCGGCCCGCAGCAGCCAGATCAGCAGCATGATGGAGACGGCAACGTTGACGGCGGCCAGGATCCAGCGGGTTTCCGCCGGTCCGCCGCCGAACAGGCCAAAGCTGACGCCGGGGTTCCAGACCATGACCAGATTGAAGAACGGCAGCAGTTCCCAAGCGGCGAAGCCGCGCGCTTCCATGACGCCGATCAGCCAGACCTTGGTGGCCTGATCCAGGATGATCAGGAAGACGCAGAATGTCAGGGCACGCACGATCATCTGGGGTCCGGACTGGCAATGGAAGAGCTGAGCGAGACTTGGCTCTCGGGGGGCTGTTGGTCAAGTCCCTTCTCCCGGCTCTCCGCCCGGTGCACTATGGTGTCCGGACAGCCGCGACCTGGGGAGGATCGGATTTGGCCTACACACATGTGCTCGACGGCATTCGGGTGCTGGATTTCACCCAGTTCATCGCCGGACCGGCCTGTACCCGCCTGATGGCGGAAATGGGGGCGGACATCATCAAGCTGGAGCATGCGCCCGGGGGGGATCTCTGCCGGGGGCTGCCGGTCGTCAAGGACGGCCGATCCGGGTATTTCGTGCAGCACAATCAGGGCAAGCGATCCGTCTGCCTGGACATGCGCAGCGCAGCGGGCAAGGCGGTGATCCGGGACCTCATCGCCTGGGCCGACCTGGTCGTGGAGAATTTCTCCCCGGGGGTGATCGATCGCCTGGGTTTCGGCTGGGATGCGGTACATGCCATCAATCCGTCCGCCATCATGTGCTCGATATCCGCCTTCGGGCAGAGCGGGCCGCTGCACCATCTGGTGGGCTTCGACTATATCGCGCAGGCCTATGCCGGTGTGACGTCGATGGTGGGCGATCCGGATGGTCCTCCGCCTGTGGTCGGGCTTGCGATCGGTGATGTGGGGACAGCCATCACGGCGCTGGCGGCGATCAACGGGGCGCTGTTCCATCGCGAACGCACCCGGGTCGACGGCCAGGCCGTGGGGCAGTTTCTCGACATCTCGCTGGTCGATTTCTATTTCCATTGCCACGAGATCAACGTGCAGGCGCACACGCTCAGCAAGGGCGAGATCCAGCCCAACCGCACGGGCCGGTATCACCCCCTTGTCGCACCCATCGGCGTGTTCAAGGCCCGGGACGGATACCTGATGCTGGTGGCCCTGGGGGAGCAGTGGAACAGGGTCTGTGCCGCGATGAAGCGGCCTGATCTGGTCCATGATCCGCGTTTCGTGGACAATGAAGCACGGATGAAGCATCAGGTCGAACTGACGGCGGTCATAGAGGACTGGCTCGCCAGCCTGCCCTCGGACGCGGCGGGGCTGGCAGCGCTGGAGGCAGCGCGAGTGCCCAGCGCGCCGGTCCTGAGCGTGGCTGACGCTGTCAAGCATCCGCATCTGGTGCAGCGTGGCACGGTGCGCCAGATCAACGACCGGGGCCTGGGGGAATTTTCCATCCCCGGCAGCCCGTTCAATTTCTCCGCCTTTCCCGATGTCCTGCCCCTGACAGCGCCGTGGCTGGGGGAGCACAATCAGTCCGTGCTGGCCGACGTCATCGGCATGTCGGGGAGAGAAATCGACAAGCTGACGGCTGACGGAATCCTGCACGCGGAACGGCGATGACATCAGGCACCGGGGCAGCATCAGCCGCCCCGGTGCCTGATGCATCAACGCACGTTGACGATGACCTTGCCGGTGGCCTTGCGGGCGGCCAGCGCCTTCATGGCCTCAGGTGAGTCTTCCAGCGAGAAACGCAGGGACACATGCGGCTTCAGCTTGCCCTCGGCACACCAGCCCAGCAGCGTGTTGAACTGGTTACGGCATTCGTCGGGGAATCTCTGCGTCCAGGCGCCCCAGAAGACACCGACGATCTGGCACTGCTTCAGCAGCACCAGATTTGCCTTGGCCTCCGGGATGCGGCCCGATGCGAAACCGACGACCAGCAGACGGCCGCCCCAGTTGATGCAGCGCAGGGACTCATCGAACGCGTCGCCCCCGACAGGGTCATAGATCACGTCCGCGCCGGTGCCACCGGTCAGTTCCTTGACCTTCTCGCGGATCGAATGTTCCGAGTAGTTGAAGACATGATCGGCACCGTACTGGCGCACGATGTCCATCTTGGCGTCGGATCCGACCGTGCCGATGACCGTCGCGCCCATGCGCTTGCCCAGCTCGACGGCGTTCAGGCCGACGCCGCCGGATGCGCCATGCACCAGCAGCACTTCACCGGCCTTCAGCTCGCCCCGGTCCTTCAGCGCGTGATAGGTCGTGCCATAGGTCACCGGAAACCCGGCGGCCTGTTCGAAGGTCACGCCATCCGGCAGCAGGAAGGTCTTGGATGCTTCTGCCACGGCCTGTTCGGCATAGCCGCCACCGTTGCTGGTCATGGCCATCACCCGGTCGCCCGACTTGAAGCCGGTCACGCCCTCACCCACGGCGGAGATGATGCCAGCCACTTCCATGCCGGGTGAGAAGGGGAAAGGCGGCTTGAACTGGTACTTGCCGGCAATCAGCAGCAGGTCGGGAAAGTTGACGCCCGCGCAGTGCACATCCACACGCACTTCGCCTGCGCCCGGTTCCGGCGACGCCACTTCCTCGAGCTTCAGATCGTCCGGCCCGCACCATTCACGGCACAACATCGCTTTCATCGGATTCCTCCCCTTATGCACTGTCTGTATCCCGTTGACGTAACCCGACCGACCGGTATCGACAACCGCTGGCGCGATTTCCGTCGCGTAAAACATGGTTGTTTCGCTGAATTTTTCCCCATTGCGCCGATTCCGATTGAACCGGAGCGCAATTCGCATTGGGATGCAGCCGACAACGAACCCGATATAACAGGGAGATAACGAAAATGCGGTTCCTGAAACACCTGACCCTCACGGCGGCGGCGCTGGCCACTGCGGCTTCGCTTTCGAGCGCCCAGGCCGACGGCATGAAGCTGAAGATCGGAACGGAGGGCGCGTATCCTCCGTTCAACAACATGACGGCTGACGGAAAGCTGGAAGGCTTCGACATCGACATCGCGAATGCGCTGTGTGCCGAGATGAAAGCCGAATGCACCTTCGTGACGCAGGACTGGGACGGCATCATCCCCGCGCTGCAGGCCGGCAAGTACGACGCGATCATCGCGTCCATGTCGATCACGGATGAGCGCAAGAAGAAGGTCGATTTCACGAACAAGTACTACAACACGCCGCCTGCCGTGGCCGTGCCGAAGGATTCCAGGCTGACCGGTGTCAGCCCGGCCGATCTGGCCGGTGCCGCCATCGGTGCGCAGGGTTCCACCACCCATGCGAACTTCGCCGAGGCCAGGTACACCGACAGCACCGTGCGCGGCTATCCGACCGCCGACGAATACAAGCTGGATATTGCCAGCGGCCGCCTGGACGCGGTCATGGATGACGTGACCGTGCTGCAGGAATGGCTGGCGTCTGAAGATGGCGCCTGCTGCAAGCTGCTCGGCACCGTCATTCCGGACCCGGCGATCCACGGTGAGGGTGCCGGCATCGCCATCCGCAAGGGCGAGACCGAACTGGCCGCCAAATTCAATGCCGCGATCAAGGCAATCCGGGCCAACGGTGTCTACAAGTCGATCAACGACAAGTACTTCACCTTTGACGCCTACGGCGGTTGATCGCCTGACCTGACGGGTGTCGATCACCCGACATGTCGTCCCTCCCCCGCGTGGGGGAGGGGACGCGCGGGCCGCGCCGTCCGATAGTGACCGGGTGGTATCGCGCTGATGGATGAAATCTCCACACTGCTGGCGCTGGGCGATACCGGCTGGGGTGACGAAATCGCCGCTGGCGTGGGTGTTACCCTGTCGCTGGCGCTTGCCACCCTGCCGCTTGGCCTGCTGATCGGGTTCTTCATCGCCCTGGCCAAGCAGTCAGAGGAGCCAACGCTGCGCCTTGCAGGCAATATCTACACCACCGTGTTTCGCGGCCTGCCCGAGCTGCTGACCCTTTTCCTGGTCTATTTCGGCGCCCAGATCGGCATCCGTGAACTGATGCTGGCGATGGGCAGCGAGACCAGTATCGAGATCAACAGCTTCTTTGCCGGCATGGTGGCGCTGGGACTGGTGTTTTCCTCCTTCTCCAGCGAGGTCTTCCTGTCCGCGTTCCGCGCCATTCCGCGCGGCCAGTATGAAGGCGGGCAAGCCATCGGCCTGACACGGTTCCAGACCATGCGGCTGATCATCCTGCCGCAGCTGATCCGCATCGCGCTGCCGGGCCTGAGCAATCTCTGGATGATCCTGTTGAAGGATACGGCGCTGGTGAGCGTCATCGGCCTGTCCGACATCATTCGCCAGACCGGCATCGCCGCGCGGGTGACCAAGGAAGCGTTCCTGTTCTTCGGTGTTGCCTGCCTGCTGTATCTCGTGCTGGCCATCCTGTCGTCGGTCGCGATCGGCGCAATCAACCGCTGGGCCGCCAAGGGGGACACCGCACGATGAGCACATCCCCCACCGCCGTCGTCAACGAAAGGATCCAGCCTGCACTGCCGCCGCCACTTGTCGCGCGTCGCTGGTCCGGCACCCGAACGGTTGGCTGGATCGCCCTGGCGGCGATGCTGGGTCTGCTGGGCGGCCTGTCGCTCTATCTGATCCTGTCGTGGGACCTGGAGCTGATCACCAAATATGGCCCGAAGTACTGGCAGGGCCTGCAGATCACGCTGGGGCTGGTGGCCACGTCCATCGTCTTTGGCGCGGCCATGTCACTGCCCGTCGCCATGGCGCGGCTGTCACCGAACCGCGCTGTGGGTGCGCTGGCCTATGGCTATGTCTATCTGTTCAGGGGCACACCCCTGCTGGCGCAGGTTTTCCTGGTCTATTATGGTGCCGGGGAATTCCGCCCGGAATTGCAGTCAGTGGGCCTGTGGGGGTTCTTTCGCGACCCCTGGAACTGTGCTGTCTTTGCCTTTGCCCTGAACACTGCCGCCTATCAGGCCGAGATCCTGCGCGGGGCCATCCAGTCCGTCGCCAAGGGACAGTGGGAAGCCGCCGAGGCACTGGGCCTGACCCGGCTGCAGGCGTTCCGCAAGATCATCCTGCCCCAGGCACTGATCGTCGCGCTGCGCCCCTATGGCAATGAAATCATCCTGATGCTGAAGGGATCGGCCATCGTCGCCATCATCACGGTGCTGGATCTGATGGGGGAGACGCGGCGCGCCTATTCCCGCAGCTTCGATTTCCAGACCTATCTCTGGGCTGCCGTGATCTACCTGTTGATGGTGGAGACCATCCGCAACATCTGGGAACGCCTGGAAAAGCACCTGACGCGGCACCTGCGCCGCGACGGCTGAGGATCATCGGATTTCACCGGGCGTCATGAAAGATCACGCCCAGCGTCTGGCGATGCCCATGGCTGACCGTTGAAACACCGTGCCGCATGGTGACCCGGAAGTGCCCGCGCTTGCCCGCGACGGGGCGTTGATTGACCGCAAACAGCAATGCGTCCCCTTCAGCCAGCGTGATCGCCTCCGCCCGGGACTGCATGCGCGGGCGGGCTTCCGTCAGGACAAATGCGCCGCCGTCGTAGGCATCCGCAGGGCTGAGCATCACCACCATCTGGATGGGAAAATGCATCTCGCCATAGAGATCCTGGTGCAGGCGATTGTAGTCGCCGGTGCCATAGTCCAGCAGCAGCGGCGTCGGCCTGAGCTGCCCCGCGGCATGGCACGCCGCCAGATAGGAGGCATGGTCGTCAGGGAACCGGTCATCCTTGCCCATGTGGGCCATCCACTGGTTGGCGAGCGTGGCCAGTTCCGGATAGATCAGGGTCCGCACCTCAGCCACCAGATCGGGCAGGGGATAGGCGAAGTACTTGTAGGACCCGGCCCCGTATCCGTGGCGTTGCATGATCACGTGGCTGCGGAACCCCGTGTCGGCGGCAAACAGGGGGCGCAGGCTGGCGGTTTCATGCCGGTCCAGCAGGCCGGGTATCCGGGCGAAACCCTGTGCATCCAGGTCGGTCCGCACATTGTTCCAGTCCGGCGCCTTCATGTGCGGTGAAACCTGTCGAGCACCCGGCCATCGACGCACAGCAGGCCAAGGAAGATCAGCGCGAACCCGGCGAGCATGGAAAGGGTGAATGCCTCCCCCAGAAAGATCACGCCAAGACCCATGGCGCTGGGCGGGATCATGACCGTGACCAGCAGCAGGTTCGTGGCCCCGGCAGTGGCGAGGATGCGGAAATAGAGAATATAGGCCAGTCCGGTGCAGGCGATGCCGAGGGTCAGCCAGACGACGATGACACCAAGCCCGGGCAGGGCTGCCGGCACCCCTTCCACCAGCAGCGCCACCGGCAGCATGATCAGGGTCGACATGGTCAGCATTCCGGCCCCGGCAACGGTCGGCGCGAAACGTTTCAGCCGCCGCCCGAAGACCCCGGCAAAGGCATAGGATATGGCGGCGCCCAGGATGGCGATCTGTCCGATCAACGTGCCGTCCAGCCCGCCGAAGGCATCCGGCCCGACAAGCACGGCGACCCCCGCAACCCCCAGCACGACCCCGGCAGTGCGGGCAGGTGTTGCCTTTTCATCGCGGGTCAGCAGATGCGCAACGATGACGCCGAAGATAGGGGTGGTGGCGTTCAGCACGGATGCCAGGCCGCCAGTGATCCAGACCTGACCCCAGAAGATCAGGGTGAAGGGGATGGCATTGTTCAACAGACCCATGACGGCCAGATCGCGCAGGTCGGTCAGGCTGCGGGGCAACGGCGCGCCGGAGACCAGCACCACGCCCCACAATGTCAGCGCCCCGAAGAATACCCGCCCCAGCACAAGTGTGAGAGGCCCCAGTTCGGTCAGCGCGATCTCGACGAAGAAGAAGGTCCCGCCCCAGAGCAGGGACAGCGCCAGCATCATCGTCCATTCGGCGGCGCCCATGCGCATGATCGGGTTTCCTTCCTGAGGCAGGGTGTCGTGTCTCTGCATATCCTGGAGCAACGGCCTTGCATCGTCGTCCCGCTGCTTGTTGTCAAAGGCTGATTTCGACCTGACCTTGCGGGTGAACGCACGAGATACTTGCGTTCCCTGTCCGGTCCCGGCATGGCTGCGCCATCCAGCATGCAGGAGGCTATGATGCGCGAGATCGGTCAGTTCATCGACGGTACGGCGGTTCGGGGCGGCGGCACGACGCCCTTTGACACGATCGATCCCGCAACCGGCGAGACCCTTGCCGCCGTGACACCAGCCATTGCGGCGGATGTTGACCGCGCCGTGGCTGCGGCCGCCCGCGCGCAGCAGGAATGGCAGGCCATGGATGGCGCGGCGCGGGCGGAGGTTCTGAACCGCATTGCCGACGCCCTGTCAGACCGGCGCATGGAACTGGCAGAGCTGGAAGTGGCTGATACCGGCAAGCCGATCTCCGAAGCCCCGGAAGCGGACATCGACAGCGCCGTCGACTGTTTCCGCTTCTTTGCCGGGGTCGCCCGCAGCATCCGGGGCGAGAGCATCGACCTGCCCGGCAGCCTGGTCTACACCCGCCGCGAACCCTGGGGGGTCTGCGCCGGGATCGGGGCCTGGAACTACCCGATCCAGATCGCCAGCTGGAAGGCGGCACCGGCGCTGGCCTGCGGCAATGCCATGGTCTTCAAACCCAGTGAAGTGACGCCCCTGACCGCAATGGAACTGGCCGGGATCATCCATGAAGCGGGTGTGCCAAAGGGCCTCTACAATCTGGTCAACGGCGCCGGGGACGTTGGCGCGATGCTGTCGACCCACCCGGGCATTGCAAAGGTTTCCGTCACCGGATCGGTCGCCACGGGCAAGCGGGTGATGGCTGGCGCGGCGGACACCCTGAAGGCGGTCACCATGGAACTGGGGGGCAAGTCCCCGCTGATCGTCTTCGCTGATGCGAACCTGGATGACGCGGTTTCAGCGGCAATGCTGGCGAACTTCTACACCCAGGGCGAGATCTGCACCAACGGCACCCGTGTCTTCGTGCACCGCAGCATCCGTGACGCGTTCCTGGAACAGCTGGTGCGGCGGACCGAAGCCATGATCGTCGGAGATCCAAAGGATCCGGCGACGCACGTCGGGGCAATGATCTCTGCGGCCCATCTGGACAAGGTCATGGACTATGTGGCGAAGGGAAAGGCTGCCGGTGCGACCGTGCTGACGGGTGGGGAGCGACTGACCGGTGGACTGTTTGACCGGGGCGCCTTCATGCGCCCGACGATCTTCGCCGATGTCAGCGATGACATGCTGATCGCCAGGGACGAAATCTTCGGCCCCGTCATGTCCGTGTTCGATTTCGATGACGAGGATGAGGTCGTGGCCCGCGCCAATGCAACCGAGTTCGGGCTGGCTGCCGGTCTGATGACCCGGGACCTGTCGCGCGCCCACAGGGTCGCGGCGGCGCTGCAGGCAGGCACCGTCTGGGTGAATACCTATAACCTGACGCCGATCGAGATGCCGTTTGGTGGTGTGAAGCAATCAGGTCTGGGTCGGGAGAACGGCCATGCCGCTGTCGATTTCTACACCCGCAGCAAGAGCGTCTACGTCGGTCTCGGCCCTGTCGAAGCGCCCTATTGAATCATTCGCCCGACGCCGGTCACTGTTGCCCGGTGAGGCGGAACAGGGCTTCCTGATAGGATGCGATCTGTCTTTGCAGATAGGCTGAAGGCTGCGCCAGTGCGGCTTCCTGGCGGCGTTTTGCCAGAGGATCCTTTTCCTCGGCCCGCAGGAAATCAAAGGCCTTTTCAACCTGCTGCATGGTGAAGCCCATGTGATCGCGGGCTTCCTCGATCTTTTCGCGATTGGAGAAGTCGATGAAACCGAAGCCAAGGGCGAAGAAGCTCTTGTCTTCCTTCACGTCCTTGCCGAATACCGATCCTTCGCGCAGTCCAAGACCGGGCAGGGCGTCGAACCCGTCCGGTCCGCCGCCAACCTTGATCTCGTTGTCGCCGCGCGCTGTGATCCGCAGATATTCGAAATCACCGTCCTTCTTCACTTCCGCAACGCCATCCTGACCCAGCACGCGGTTCATCTGGAACGCGACCCAGCGAATGGAATCGTCGGCTTCGATCTCGATCTGTCGCGTCGGCCCGTCGCCCACGGCGAGGGAGAACGACATGCCGGGTCGTACGGCACTGTTGGATGTCACGGTCAGGGATCCCAGGTCACCGATATCGCCATGGCCGAGGCCAAGCTTGGTCAGCACTGAATCGCCGCTGTCATCAACCACGATACCGTTCAGGGCGGCATGACCGTTGATCCCGCTCATGGTCGTCACCGACTGCGGCGCGCCATTGGCGTCAAGCCGCGCCAGAAACCCATCCTGCGATCCGAAGAGACTGTTGCCCTGCAGATCGCCCCTGGTCTCACCCACCACGAAAATCTCGCCATTCGACAGGGCCAGACCATTGGCCTGATCGCTGCCCGCGCTGCCGATATAGGCACCGAAGTCCATGGCCCCGGTGCCACCGTCGAAGCGCGCGACAAAGGCGTCGTTGCTGCCGGAATGGGTCAGGCGACCATCAACCCCGGCACCGGTGAAGGTTGCATCGGTGGTCGTGCCCGCGATGAAGATCCGGCCTGTGTCATCAACCTCGATCGCGGCCGCGCGGGTGGTCTCGCCAGCACCGCCGATGGCGGTATCCAGCACCGGGCCGGAAGTCAGGTCATCGATATCGAAGGTCTTCAGGAACCCCTGGCTGTCATCCTGGCCAGCGACATAGACGACGCCATCCTTCACGGTCACGGCGGTGGCAATCTCGTTGCCGGCATCGCCGAACTGGATCTGGTCCAGCAGACTGCCTGAACTGGCCGACAAACGCGACACGTAGGCATCCTGGCCACCGCTGTGGGACTGGCCGCTGAGCGCGCCAGACGTCGCACCGACCACGATGACGTCACCGGAAACATCGTCGAAGGCGACCGAAAAGGCGGAATCGGCTGCTGCCGGGCCGGTATTGCGGGTCCAGACGGCTTCACCATCGGCATCGTAGAGGGTGACGAAGCTGTTGATGCCGTTATCGGGGGAGCTTTCGGTCAGGGGGGCATCGGTCTTGCCGGAGATGGCGATGGAGCCATCGGCGGCAACGGCCAGGCCCAGGCCTTCCGCCGAACCGGATGCGCCAACCAGCCGTCGCCAGACCTCGTTGCCAGCCGCGTCGTGCCGGGTCAGGAATACATCCTGTTCCCCGCCGACCACCTGGCCACCGATGTCGCCGGTCGTCGTGCCGAGGGTATAGACCTCTCCATTGGGGCCACGCGCGCTGGCAAAGGCTTCGGACACGCCGTCCCTGGCTTCCTGCTTTACGTCGAAATCCTGGGTCGGCACAGTGTCGATATCGGTGAACTTGCGCAGCGACGCCTTGGCGAACTCGTCATTGCCCGATGTGCCGCTGACGTAGATGGCAGGGTCCGAATCCACCGGTGAAAGAGACACGGTTTCCAGGATGGAGCGTTCGATCTTCAGTCCGACCCGCCCATCGTCATCGCGATTGGTACGGAACCGGGTGGTGACCTCCGCCGCCTCCAGCTTCTCGTTCACGTGGCTGACGATGTTGGCGACGGTCTTCTCCGTCGCGCCCATGTCCGCCAGGTCGATGGCGATATCGACGCTCGTGTTGTCGTTCTTGACGATATTGATGTCGAACTTCGTCTGGCTATCCAGCCCCGGCACCACATCCTCGGTGGTGGAAAACTGCAGCCGTCCCTCATAGACCGAACGGCTGCGGGGAATGCGGGCATCCGTCTCCACCTTGGTACTCAGCGGTCCGTGCAGCATGTTCACGCCGTCGAAGGTATTGTCGCTCAGGAAATCCTTCACTTCGGACTGATAGCGGCTGAACTGCGCGTCCAGCTGCGGCATCAGGCGTTCCGAGCGACTGTCGTTCAGGGCGAAGTTCGCCAGTTCCTGCATCTTCTTCAGGCCCTTCCAGAGCCTGAACAGGTTCTCGCTGGTATCGTTGCCACCGCTTGTCAGAACATCGGGGTCATTGCGGCTGAACAGCGGTGACCGTGCCAGTTGCTCCCCCAGGCCGTCCGGCAGGGTGAGGGAAGCGGGTGAACGGTCCCATGGTGCGATGACGTCAGGCCCGAAGGCACTGCCCGTGGACTGTCGCGGTGCGGTGAACTTGGAAACCTGACCCTCGGCGATCTTTGCATTCATGGCACTGGCAAGCAGATCCGAGCTGATGTTCACCAGCGTGATCGTTCGCGTTCCATTGTTGTTGCCAAAGATGCCGACCATTGGGGCGTGCCAGATGTTGAGTTGTGGAGACAGACTTCCACCGGGCATTCAATCATCGGGAGATTAACAGGGCGTTAAGGTGCGGTGCGTGCGAGTCCATGGGTCGCACTGTCCGGCAGGTATCAGCTCAGCTGATCGATCTGTTCCGTGGTCAGGTTGCCGGGCACGATTGTTACCGGAATGCGCAGTGATCCCGACATCTCGCCAGCGAAAGCACGGACAAGCGGGCCGGGATCGGAGGAGTCTGCAGACGCGCCAAGCACGAGGATACGCACGGATTCATCTTCCGAGATCACCCGTGAAACTTCCTCGCGCAGGCTGCCTTCGCGGATGATGAACAGCGGCATCTGACCGGTATCACGTTGCACCTGTGCCGCCAGATCGGTCATCAGGGCCTCGGCTTCCTGGCGCGCTTCTTCACGCATCAGTTCGCCGACACCCATCCAGTGCTGAAAGTCAGGCGGTTCGGTCACGCGCAACAGCATCACTCCGCCCTCTTCCACCGAATGTGCACGGCGCGCGGCAAAGCGCAGCGCTTTCCGGCATTCCGGCGTTTCATCGACCACGACCAGGAAATGGCGCGGTTTGCGTTCCGGGGTTTCGGCGCTCATCGGTGATAGCTCGCGTGCATGGTTTTCCTGCAGGACCATTGACGATGCCATGATTCTTTCAGAAATCCCCCGTCAACGCCAGCCTGCCGGAGTATCGCGGTCCCACGGCATCCATGGCTTGTCAGGTCACTTCAGCAGGATGCTGGAGATTTCCTTCAGCTTGGTGCGTGCACGCAGCAGATGGAACCCCTGGCTGGTCAGATGATTGGGGAAGATCATGCCATCGGGCGACCCGTTCTGGACAATCAGCGGGTCCAGTTCGGCCAGGCTGCGCATGACGGCCAGCATCTCGGTCCAGGGGCGGGTCAGGTTCCGCTCCGCCAGAATGCCATCGAAGTCGCGGCCAAGGTCGCGCAGCATCAGGTAGTAGGCGTAGCTCTTGCCCTTGACGCGGTAGAACTCATCATCGACCCGGAAATCAAACCACCAGCCACCGCTGTAGTTGCGCACATGGTCGTCGATGGCCTGGCTCGCTGCACCCAGATCGGTGGCAAAGCGTTCGATGGTGACCTGCAGGTTGTCCACGCGGCGGTCAAACACGGCACTGCCGGCGGCCAGGCGGGTGTTGTAGTTGCGCAGGTTGCGGATAGCGGCCCGATATTCGGATTCTGCCGGCGTCGTAGGCATCAGCGATACGGACGGATTCCAGGACCACTTGGTGCCGGAAATGCTCAGACGACTGCGGGCTTCCTTCAGGTCCTCATCGGCTGCGGAGGACCCCCGGACACGCCCCAGCTGATCCACCAGTTCGATGGTCAGGCGGTTCGTTGCCTCCAGCACGCCGAGCTGAAAATTGGGCATGTTGTCCAGTGCCGCCGACGGCAGGAACCACGGATCGTTCGGCGTCCACCAGTTCTCGTTCACTTCCCGGTCCAGCAGCCCGGCCACTGTCGCCACCACGTAGGATCCGCCGGATGGCAGGTCGACGGGCTCGACGCGGTAGTCGGGGTCATCGCTGATGTTCTGGATGAGCAGGCTGCCGAGCGGGTAATAGAGCACTGCGAACAGCACGATGGCGATGCCAAGCGGCTTCCAGGTCCGCCGCACGATGGCGCGACCGGTGCCGCCGCCACTCAGTTTCGGGCGTTCTTCACCAACGATCCTGTCGGCCGGGTCGTCACCAAGCTCTCGCATGCAGTCCTACCTCTCGTCGTGGCCGGCCGGGGGTGTCACGGATTGACTGGCTGCCACCGTGAACCATCGGTGCGGGCGTATGTTCCCGCCAGTGCGGCGCCTGCACCAGGCCATTGGCGGCATCGTTGCAGATGGCCGTATCGTTGCAGATGGGGTTGGCTGGCGCTACCGCAAGAAGCCGACGATGTCCTTGACCTCGTTCAGGATCGGCCGCGCCATGGCCTCGGCGCGCGCCGCACCGTCGCGCAGGACGGCGTCCACATGGTCGGGTGCCGCCATCAGCCGCTGCATCTCCGCCCCGATCGGACCCATGCGGGCAACGGCCAGGTCCGCCAGTTTCTGCTTGAAGCCGGAAAACTGCTGACCGGCGAACTCGGCCACGACGGCTTCCTTCGTGGTGTCGGACATTGCGGCATAGATGCCCATCAGATTGTCCGCCTCCGGCCGCTCCGCCAGTCCCTCCACGGTTTCGGGCAGGGGTTCGGGATCGGTCTTGGCCTTGCGGATCTTGCGGGCAATGGTGTCGGCGTCGTCCGTGACATTGATGCGCGAATTGTCCGACGGGTCGGACTTGGACATCTTCGACTTGCCGTCCCGCAGGCTCATGACCCGGGTTGCCGCGCCCAGCACCAGTGGTTCGGTGATGGGAAAGAATTCCTGCCCGAAGTCATGATTGAACTTCTGCGCGATGTCGCGACACAGCTCCAGGTGCTGGCGCTGGTCATCGCCGACCGGCACATGGGTGGCGCGATAGGTCAGGATGTCCGCCGCCATCAGGTTGGGATAGATGAACAGCCCGACGGAGGCGTTTTCCTTGTGCTTGCCAGCCTTTTCCTTGAACTGCGTCATCCGGTTCAGCCAGCCCATGCGGGCGATGCAGTTGAATATCCAGGCCAGTTCGGCGTGGGTGCCGACCTGGCTCTGGTTGAAGACGATGGACTGTTTCGGATCGATGCCGGCGGCCAGATAAGCGGATGCAACCTCCCGCGTTGCTGCCTTCAGTTCGGCGGGGTCCTGCCAGACCGTGATCGCGTGCATGTCGACGACGCAGTAGATGCATTCGAAGTCGGCCTGCAGGGTGACGAAATTGCGGATCGCCCCCAGGTAATTGCCGAGGTGAAGGTTTCCGGTCGGCTGGACGCCGGAAAAGATGCGGCCCTTGCTCATGTGCGGTCTCGTTCAATAGGGGTTTGGCAGGTCTGGACGTGCAGCCGGTGCTTTAGGCCCTGCTGCGGGGGCGGTCAACCGCACTTGACCAGCGCCAGCCCCTGTCGCCGTGACGACAGTACCCCGACGGTCAGTAGACGCGGCGCTTCGGGGCCCAGCGCTTGACCGGTTTGCCGCCCATGGTCATGCGCGGCACATTGTCGGGCAGGTCCCGTTGCGGCGGGACCGGGCCACCCGGCTGTCCCGCCTCGATGATCTCGCCATCGGCGAAGCGCGGCGGCGGCTGGACCTGCTGTTTCTCCGCCTTTGCCCGTTCCGCCTCTGCCTGCGCGGGTTCGATCATCGCCCGGCGGTAGGCTTCGGCCAGTTGCGGCAGCGGCACAATGGCACCGGCAGCGGTCAGGCGGGCTTCATCCGTCACCCCGTCGTGGGCGATGAAATTGTCCAGTTCATCGACATCCATTTCCCCGAACCGGCGCCAGACAAGCGTCAGGCAGGCTTCGGCGCGGGGCTCCACGTCCTTCGGTTCCGGCAGATCCTTGGTGTTTTCGAGGATGTCGAACAGGTTCGGGTCCTGTGGTCCCATGGCGCTGGCCACGAAGACGCTGGGCATCAGCAGCCGACAGCCGTTGACGGCGGCATAGAGTGCCTGCGCGATATAGAGCAGCATCTGCATCTTGCGCGGTGGAATGCGCTTGCCCGCCTCCGCACCCTTGGCGTCGAACCAGGCGACGGCAAGCAGGCTGTTCCTGAACGCGGGGGTGCGGAACTGTTCGAGGTCGTCTTCGGGCATGGCGGGTGAGGATCCGTCGGTCAGGTCATTGTTGACCCGATCCTCACCCCGGCATGCTTAATGCACCCTTAAAGCGGGGTGGTTTTTCGTGAGAGACCCGGTCCGGTCTAAAGCCCCAGGTCGCCCTTGACGGCGGCCATGCCATTGCCGCCATCCAGTGTGGTCACGCCGTCCAGCCATTTGGCCAGTACGCCGGGATTGGCCTTCAGCCAGGTGGTCGCTGCCTTGTTCGGTTCCATGTCGTCGTTCAGGATCGCGCCCATGATCTCGTTTTCCATGGCCAGCGTGAACTTCAGATTGCCGAGCAGCTTGCCAACGTTGGGGCAGGCCGAGGTATAACCCGCGCGGACATTGGTATAGACAGTCGCACCACCGAAGTTGGGGCCGAACCAGTCATCACCGCCCGACAGGTACGCCATCTTGTTGTTGGCATTCATCGGATGCGGCTCCCACCCCAGGAACACCACGTCCTCACCACGTCGTGCGGCACGGTTGACCTGTGCCAGCATGCCCTGCTCGGATGATTCAACCACCTCGAAGCCCTTCAGGCCGAACGCATCCTTCTCGATCATGTCGAGGATCAGGCGGTTGCCGTCATTGCCCGGCTCGATGCCGTAGATCTTGCCATCCAGCTTGTCCCTGAACCTGGCGATGTCGGCAAAGCTCTTCAGGCCCGCATCATAGGCACCCTGGGTCACGGCGAGGGTGTACTTGGCCCCCTCCAGATTGACGCCGACCGTCTCGACGCTGCCGTCTTCGCGATAGGGGGCGATGTCGGCTTCCATCGTCGGCATCCAGTTGCCCAGGAAGATGTCGATGTCGCCATTCTTCAGCGAGGTGTAGGTCACCGGGACCGAAAGCACCTTCACGTCAGGCTCATAGCCCAGCGCGGACAGCACGACGGATGTGGTTGCGGTGGTGGCGGTGATGTCGGTCCAGCCAACATCGGAGAAGCGCACGACCTTGCAGCTATCCGGGTCAGCCGCTGAGGCGCTGCCGGCCACGAACGTGGCCATGCCGGCGGCCAGGCCGATGGCGGCAAGTGATGTGGCGAGTTTCATTGTGCTCTCCCGTCATGTTTCGGATGTTCTTCTGGTGACATCGTTTCCCGGCGCATCGAACCACCGAAAGACCGTCGCGACAACAGCCACCTTGCGGGTTAGATTCAGGCTTCGATGATTATCGGTCCTTGGGGAGGAAGAACATGCGTATCGAGGGGAAGGTCTGCGTCATCACGGGTGGCGCATCAGGAATCGGCAAGGCACTGGCCGAACGGTTTCATGCAGAGAGGGCGAAGGGCATCGTCGTTGCCGACATGCAGGAAGCGCCGCTGAAGGCCGTGGCGGAATCGGTGGGCGGGCTGGCCGTTGTCACCAATGTCGCGAAGGAAGCCGAGATCCAGGCACTGGTGAAGGCCGCAGAGGATGCCTACGGGCATATCGATGTCTTCGTCTCCAACGCCGGGATCGCCCGCATGGGCGGGCTGGAGGCAAGTGACCTCGACTGGCAGCAGAACTGGGACATCCACGTCATGGCCCACGTCTATGCCGCGCGTGCGGTGGCGGAGAAGATGGCCGTGCGGGGTGGCGGCTATCTGGTGAACACGGCGTCTGCGGCGGGTCTGCTGACCCACGTCAACTCATCGACCTATTCCGTCACCAAGCATGGTGCGGTGGCCTTCGCCGAATGGCTGTCGATCAACTATGGCGACCGGGGTGTGCGGGTATCTGTGCTGGCGCCGCAAGCCGTGCGGACCGCCATGACCACAGGCCGTGACGTCACCATCGCGTCGGTGGACGGCATGATGGAGCCGGAGGAGCTGGCCGATTGCGTCATTCGCACGATGGACAGGGAAGAGTTCCTGATCCTGCCGCACGAGGAAGTGCGCGAGTACATGAAACGCAAGGTGCTGGATGTGGATCGCTGGCTCGGCGGCATGCGGCGCTTCAAGGCCAGGCGCGGCGATGGCACCTGAGGCATCGCGGCTGGTGTGCTGGACTGCATCCTGAATTGGCGCTTGATGTCATACCGGCCTTGAGCCGGTATCCACGCTTTGCAGCATGCACGGACTCATGAAAGTGTGGACCCCGGCTCCTGGGCCGGGGGACGGATTCGGTATTCTTGAAGAGGTTCCTGCCCCGAACCCGTGGCGCACCCTGACTTGATCGGGGTGCCCAGCCTCTCAGCGCTTCAGGGGCACGCCGTCTCTGTCTCTGGGGCTGCAGGGCGCACCCACACCTGTCATGCCAGACAAGCGCAGCGACGTCCGTCATCCACGCTTTGTGACATGCGTCATCGCATGACGGCGTAGGCCCCGTGTCTTCGCACGGGCTGACAGCGGTCTGGCGACACGACCGGACCGGCGCTGTCTTAGTCGAAGCGGGTACTCACCCGCCCCTCAGCACATGCGGTTCGGCCAGATATTCGGCGGACTGCATCTCGTGCAGGCGGCTGGCGGTGCGGTGGAATTCGAAGGCACCGTCGCCTGATGGATAGAGGTCGTCGGGCGGCGCATCCGCGGCGCAGATCAGCTTGG
This sequence comes from Minwuia sp., assembly GCA_029210175.1. Classification (GTDB taxonomy): domain Bacteria; phylum Pseudomonadota; class Alphaproteobacteria; order Minwuiales; family Minwuiaceae; genus Minwuia. Next base: position 47,606 of record JARGPL010000001.1, read on the forward strand.
TGCGATTTTCGTAAAGGGCATCGATCAGGGTGACGAAGCGCTTGGCTTCGTTGCGCTTTTCCCGCGTCATCTTCGGCACACCTGCCAGGATCAGGGTGTGGAAGCGTTCCGCCAGTGCCAGATAGTCGGCTGCCCCCAGTGCCCGCGCGCACAGGCTGTCGAAGGTCATGAAGGCAACACCCATGGCGGCGCGCGGAATCTCCAGCGTCCGCCCCTGGGTGGTGATGCTGTCCGGGGCTGCTTCCTCCCCCTCCGTCAGGGCGGCGAAGTCCTTTTCCAGCGCCGCATCCGCCTCCGGCCCCAGCGGTGAGACATAGACCGGCATCTGGTTCAGCCGGTCCATGCGGTAGTCGGTCGGGCTGTCCAGATGCAGCACATCCAGCTTTTCCTGCAGCAGGTCGATGAACGGCAGGAACAGCTGCCGGTTCAGCCCGTCCTTGTAGAGATCGACGGGCGCGCGGTTCGACGTGGCGACCACGACAACGCCGCGTTCGAACAGGGCGGTGAACAGCCGTCCCAGGATCATGGCATCGGCAACATCCGACACCTGAAACTCGTCGAAGCAGAGCAACGTGGCCTGTCCCGCCACACGGTCGGCGATCGGCGGGATCGGGTCGTCGCCATCGCGTTCATCCTTCGCCTTCTGGCGGAACCTGTGGGCATCCGCATGCACGTCCAGCATGAAGCGATGGAAGTGGATGCGGCGTTTCTGCCTCACTGGCGCGGTGTCATAGAACAGGTCCATGATCATGGACTTGCCCCGCCCGACGCCGCCATAGATGTAAAGGCCGGACGGCACCTCTGCCACCTTGCGCCGTGCCCCGAACTGAAAGATGCGCCGCACGCCCCTGTCCTTGCCCGGGTCATAATCGATCAGGCGCTGATGCAGGGATTGCAGCTTCTCCGCCGCCAGTTCCTGCACCGGATCATGGTTCAGTTCGCCGGCGCGGACCAGCTTGCGGTAACTGTGGATCGGACCCTTGGCATCCAGTTCGATATCGCTCACAGGCTGAACCTCATGCCATCCTCCGCCACGGTCCAGCCTTCGGCCTCAACCAGTGACCGCTCCCCCGCGTCCCGCCGCAGCACGGGGTTGGTATTGTTCAGGTGGATGAAGACCTTTTGCCCCACGTCCAGCCCTCTGAAGGCGGCCAGCGTGCCGTTCGGGCCACTGATCGACATGTGGCCCATGCGCTGGCCGGTCTTGATGCCCACCGACTGCACCATCATCTCGTCATCGGTCCAGAGCGTGCCGTCGAAGAACACCATCGCCGCGCCTTTCAGCCGCGCCGCCAGTTCGCCGGTCATGCGGGCGCAGCCGGGGATGTAGAACAGCCGCCGTCCCTGATCATCGGCAATCTCCACCCCCACCGTATCCTCGTCCACCGTGCCGAAATTGCTGTCTGCCGCGCCGCTTTCCAGCCACAGCGCCACCTTGCCGGGTACCGGGAACACGGTCAGCGAGAGGCCGAGGGGCGTGCCGTCCTGTTCGGTCAGGGCAACTGTTTCATTCAGGGTAAAGGCCTGCCGGTCGACGAATTTCGGGTTCAGCACGTTGAAGATGCTGTTGGCGGCCAGCACGTCCTGGATGCGCTGCGTGGCATAGAGCGCCAGCGGCTGGCTTTCGCGCAGGTTCAGCAGCCCCGCCGTGTGATCCACATCCCCATTGGTCAGCACCGCCGCCCGGATCGGGCTGTCACGCAGCCCGGTCTTCGGATGCAGGGGCGGATTGCGCTCGATCTGCTGGCGCAGGTCGGGGGAGGCATTGAACAGCACGAACCGTTCCCCGTCCGCCGATACGGCAATCGACGACTGGGTCTGTGCGGTCAGTGCCGGATCACCATCCCAGAACGCCCGGCAATTGACGCAGTTGCAGTTCCACTGCGGGAACCCACCCCCCGCTGCGGCCCCCAGAACCAGCACATCCATGCGACTTTCCCCCGAATCCAGACTGATGCCAGTGCCGACCATAACCCGTTCCGGATCACAGATGTATCAGCGTGGCATCTCGATCACCTTGACCGTGGCGGACGCTGTCGCGACCGGGCCGTCGCTGCCATCGGTCAGCGTGGCCTCGACGAACTTCGTGCTGGCACCGCCACCGATGACCCGCGCTGTCACCCGTGCATCGCCAGGCCCCGCCGCCCGGACGAAATTCACGTTCATGGTGATGGTCACGCCATACATGCCGACACCCTTGTTGCGGCTGGATGCCCCGCCGCCTGCGATGCCACAATCCAGGAATGCCGCAATGATGCCGCCATGCACCGACCCGGCAGCGTTCAGGTGATAGTCGGTGAATGTCGTTTCGATGACATAGAAGCCGTCGCCGCGTTCGATGATCGAAACCGGCATGTGCTCACTCAACAATGGCGCGCCCTTGATGTCGTTCTGTCGCATGAATTTCCCCACCGCCTGCCTGTCGGGATCACCATAGGGCGCAGGGTCGCGCGCGAAAGCCCCGCCGTTGCATGGGCAGGTCGGACGAGACAGGGGTTCACCTGTGGGGGTGAAGGCCCTATTTCTGGGCAACAGACCCAACAGGAGACCGTCCATGAAAGTCGCCATTGTTCCCGTTACCCCGTTCCGCCAGAACGCCTGCGTGGTCTGGGACCCGGATACGATGGTGGGCGCGCTGACCGATCCCGGCGGCGACAAGGACCAGCTTCTCGCGGTGGCGAAGCAGCAGGGCGTGACCCTGGAAAAGATCCTGGTCACCCATGGCCACATCGATCATGCGGGCGCGGTGGCCGACATCGCCGAACAGCTCGGCCTGCCGATCGAAGGACCGCAGAAGGAAGAGACCTTCTGGATCGACAAGCTGGAGGAACAGGGGTCGCGTTTCGGCTTCGAGGGCGCGCGCGGCTTCACGCCGAACCGCTGGCTGGAAGACGGTGACCAGGTGACGCTGGGCAGCATGACCCTGGACGTGCGGCACTGCCCGGGCCATACGCCGGGCCACGTGATCTTCTTCCATGCGGCATCGAAGGTGGCGATTGTCGGTGACGTGCTGTTTCGCGGCTCCGTCGGGCGGACGGATTTCCCGCGCGGCAACCACGCGCAGCTGATCACCTCGATCCGCGAAAAACTCTGGCCGCTGGGCGATGACGTGACCTTCGTCCCCGGTCACGGGGAAACGTCCACCTTTGGCAACGAACGGATGTCCAATCCCTATTGCTCCGACTTCGTGGAGGTCTGAGGCACCGCAGCGGCCAACGCAAAAAGGCCGCAGCTTTCGCCACGGCCTCGTCCGATCAGGTCAGACCCGAAAGGGGTCTTACTTGATCTTGGCTTCCTTGAACTCGACGTGCTTGCGCGCGACCGGATCGTACTTCTTCAGCACCATCTTCTCGGTCAGCGTCCGCGGGTTCTTCTTGGTGACGTAATAGAAGCCCGTGCCAGCCGTGCTGACGAGCTTGATCTTGACGACGGTTGGCTTGGCCATGTGTCACTTCCTGCCTTGAAGCGTTGAATTCAGGTCGCGGAAAATAGCCTTGATGCCTGTTTTGTCAAGCACCACGCGATGCCGCGCCGTGTCCGGGCACCGGGCCACGTCACTTGTTGTCGATCAGCACGACACCTTCGCGGCGCGGGTCAGCCCCGCCCCGCCATACGCCATCCACCTGTTCGATGCCATGCAGACCGCTGTTCAGGACCCTGACACGCGTTTCATGACCCATGGAATCCAGGGCATCCATGCGATCCGCGATGGCGGTCCCCAGTTCCAGGTCGATGGGGCCGTTGCGGTTGACGTGGTGCGGCAGGTTGATGGCCGCCTGCACATCCAGACCCCAGTCCAGCACCGCGACGACGGTCCTTGCCACATAGCCGATGATGCGGCTGCCACCGGGGGAGCCGATGGCGAGGCGCAGGCTGTTGTCGGCGTTCAGCACGATGGTCGGCGACATGGAACTGCGCGGACGCTTGCCCGGCTCCACCCGGTTCGCCACCGGGCGGCCATCGCCATCCGCAGGCCGGAAGGAGAAATCCGTCAGCTGGTTGTTCAGCATGAAGCCGCCGACCATCAGGCGGGACCCGAAGGCGTTCTCCACCGACGACGTCATGGAAACCACGTTGCCGGCCCTGTCCATGACCACGAAATGGGTGGTCGATGGCTGGCTCAGGTCAGCGCCCGGCTGAAAGTCCCAGCCGTGATCCAGCGGGTCACCCGCCGCAACGGGGCCGCTGCTGCGATCCAGTTCAATGGTCGCGGCCCTGCGTTTCAGATAGCGCGGGCGCAGCATGGCATCGACCGGCACGTTGACGAAATCACTGTCTGCCAGATAGAGGTCGCGGTCCGCGTAGGCGCGGCGCTGTGCCTCGGATATCAGGTGGATCGCGCGGACCGATCCGGGATCGGCATCGGCAATGGGCAGGTGATACAACTGCCCCAGGATCTGGGCGATGGTGACCCCGCCGGATGTCGGCGGCGGCATGCCACAGACCTGATACCGGCGATAGGGCGTGCACAGCGGGTCCCGCCGCTTCGCCTCGTAGCGTGCCAGATCGCCCTGTGTCATGACGCCGGGGTTGGTCGCGTGGCCCTGGACAGCGGCAACGATCGCTGCCGCCATCGGGCCACGGTACATGGCCTCCGCCCCGTTCCAGGCAATATCGGCGAGGGAGCGGGCGAGGGCGCTGTTGCGCAACTGATAGCCAACCGGCAGCGGCTCGCCATTGCGATAGAAGAACCGCCCGGCAGTGGCGGATTCCTTCAGGTGGCTGTCGCGCGCCAGCAGGAAGTTCAGTCGCGGGGTGATGGCGAACCCGTTTGTCGCACTGTCGATGGCTGGTCCGAACAGGTCCTTCCATTTCATGATTCCGTGGTCCTGATGCGCCAGTTCCAGCATGCGCAGGACCCCCGGTACACCCACGGCGCGGCCACCGACAACGGCATCGAAGAATTTCAGGGGTGTGCCATCGGGGTTCAGGAACAGCGCCTCGGTCACGGCCCTGGGTGCCGTTTCGCGCCCGTCATAGGCGGTGACCACGCCGGAGCTGGAATCCAGGTGCAGCATGAATGCGCCGCCGCCGATCCCCGACGACTGCGGTTCGACCAGGGTCAGCATGGCCTGGATTGCGATGGCCGCATCGACGGCAGACCCGCCCTTGGCAAGCATGATCATCCCCGCCTCTGCCGCCAGCGGATGCGCGGCTGCGACCATGGGCGTGCGCAATTCGGCGCGGCTCTGGCCCGTGGGGTACAGCGTCAGCGCCAGTGACAGGACGGCCAGCATGGGCCAGGCAAGTGTCGGCCACCTGCCCTGCGTTGTCCCGGTCTTGTCACTCATGCCTGAAAGGGGTCTCATCTGCGCGTCTCCCATTGCCTGCCGCAGGAACATCTTTCATGCCCCAAACCGGCCCGCGCAATCTGATCACGGATGTTCCCGGTCTGAAAGTCGGGAATGCATCGGATACGCGCGCCATCACCGGTGTCACGGTGGTGCTGCCCGATGCGGCATGCACGGCAGCAGCCGATGTGCGCGGTGGTGGTCCGGGTACGCGGGAAATTCACGTGATGGACCCGGAGAACCTGGTCGACCGGATCGACGCAATCGTCCTGTCCGGTGGATCGGCCTTCGGGCTGGACGCCGCCGGGGCGGTGATGAACCGGCTGGCGCATCGCGGGCGTGGCTTTGCCGTTGGCAGCCATGTGGTCCCCATCGTACCGGCAGCCATCCTGTTCGACCTGATGAATGGCGGGTCCAAGGACTGGGGGGAGGAACCGCCCTATCGTGACCTGGGACGTGCAGCGCTGGACGCGGCGGATGTGGATTTCGCGCTCGGCAACGTCGGTGCAGGCATGGGGGCGACAGCGGGGCCGCTGAAAGGCGGTCTGGGGTCAGCCTCCCTCATCATGGATGATGGTACCACTGTCGGGGCGCTGGTTGCGGCCAACCCGACCGGCAGTGTGCTGATGGACGATGGTCGCACGTTCTGGGCCTGGGCGCTGGAACGTGACGCGGAATTCGGCGGCAATCCGCCGCCGGTGCGAGCGTCCGCCGATGCCGCGGTGGCGGTGAACGCGATGCCGGGTGCGAACACCACCATTGCGGTCGTGGCGACTGATGCAGCCCTCGACAAGGGTCAGGCAAGGCGGGTCGCGATGATGGCCCAGGACGGCCTCGCCCGTGCCATCCGCCCGATCCACACACCCTTTGACGGGGATACGGTCTTCGCACTTGCCACGGGGCGCCGGACCGGGCCGGTGGCACCCGCTGCCTTGAGCCAGATCGGCAGTGCCGCCGCAGATTGTCTGGCACGCGCCGTCGCACGTGCGGTCTGGTCCGCGACCAGCATTGGCCAGATGAAGGGCTATCGGGGATGAGCGTGCAGGACACTTCAGCGGATCTGCCGCCGCAGCCCCCTTATGCCTGGATCATGGTGGCGGTCGCCTTCGGCTTGCAGACCCTGTCCTTTGGCGGCGTCGGTTCCGTCGGCGTCTTTCTGAAACCGCTGACGGAAGAGTTCGGCTGGTCGCGTGGGGAGGTCTCGGCGGGCTATTCGGCGCTGGCCCTGTCGGCGGCGGCCTTCGGCATTCTCTGGGGCTGGCTGGCGGACCGCAAGGGTGCGCGCCACATCGCGCTCTTCGGGGTGCTGATGATGGGCATTTCGTTCTTCGCGCTCAGCTGGACCGGCTCGCTCTGGTATTACTACCTGATGTATTTCGCCTTCGGGGCGCTGGGCAACAGCGCGGTCGGCACGCCGATCTACGCCACGGTCGGATACTGGTTCACCCGCAATCAGGGCCTTGCCATTGGTGTGATGGCGGCGGGCGGCGCATTCGGACAGGCTGTGGTGCCGTTCGCGGCACGGCTGCTGATCTCCGCCTGGGACTGGCAGACGGCCTATGCGGTCATCGGCATCTCGTTCCTGGTCATCGGCATACCGCTGGCGCTGCTGGTGCGTGATCCGCCGGCGCGGCTTGTCGTGGCCAACAGGCTGGCGACCCCTGAATCCGCCTCGGAGCCGGAGCATCTGGCACCGCCAGCACTGGTCCTGCCGTTCCTCAGTGCCGCCGCATTCTTCTGCTGCATCTGCATGTCGGTGCCCATCGTGCATACGGTAGCGTTGGTTTCAGACCGCGGTTTCGCGCCGGAGGCCGCGGCCAGCGTGTTGCTGGTGCTGATGATTGCCGGAATCGGCGGGCGCATCCTCGGGGGGCGTCTGGCAGACATGGTCGGACCCCTGAATGGCTGGATGCTGATGTCGCTGGGGCAGACGGCGCTGGTCTTTGCCTTCCCGTTTGTCGAGGGACTTTGGGCGACCTGGGTCCTGGCGGCGATCTTTGGCGTGGTCTATTCCGGCGACATGTCGTCCATATTGGTCACGGCACGCATGATGCTGCCCGCGCGCATTGCGGCCCGGTCGCTGGGCATCGTCATCTTCTTTGGCTGGCTCGGCATGGGAACCGGCGCGTGGGGTGGCGGTGCGATATTCGACGTCGCGGGGGACTACGTCTGGTCCTACGCCGTCGCGGCCGGCGGTGGCATCATCAACCTGCTGATCCTGATGACATTCCGGATTGTGCTGGCCAATGGCGGTTTCAGCCGGTCGAGCAGCCTGCTCGTCCGGCAGTGACCGATGCCGCCCGGGCGGTTCAGCTGCCGGGCCGGGTCGAGACTGTCAGGTTCAGGCGCTGGATGGCACTGTTGATCGGCACGAACAGGTTGATGTTCTGACTGTTGGCACCGGACAGCGTCGCGGTCGAGATGCCGATGACATTGCCCTGGGTGTCAACCAGGGGGCCGCCACTGTTGCCGGAACTGATCGCGGCGTCGGCCTGGATCATCGGCAGCCGCGTGCGTTCATCAATCCTTACCGCGCTGACGATGCCCTGTGTCACCGATGACTGCAGGTCTTCGCCCAGCGGACTGCCGATGGCGAAGACCTGTTCCAGGGTTTCTGCCTGACGTGTCCTTATTGCCAGCACGTTCGACAGGGTAACGGGCACCTTGATCAGCGCCACATCGCGCACCGGATCGCGCCGCACAACCTCACCCACGATATCAAGTCCGTTGTCGAAGCGGACCAGTGCCGTGGCCGCGTCCGCGACGACATGTTCGTTCGTCAGGACGAAGCCGTCCTGACTGATCACGAACCCGGACCCGTGTCCTGCCCCGGCGCGTACCGTCACGACGGCGGCGAGCACACGCTGGCGGATGTCACTGATGGACTGGCGGCTCTCCGCCACACCTGCCAGATCAAGTGGATCACCGTCCAGAGCGGGCAGGGCGATATTCTCTGCCGTCAGGGGGGCATTGTGCTGCAGCACCAGGTCGCGGAACTGTCGGTTGGCTGCCACGGCCTCCACCGCGCGTTCGAAGGCGCCGAGATAGACCGTGAAGATATCGCCGGCCCGTTCTTCCTGCGTGTAGCGCCCTTCGGTGGTGAAGGTCAGGACTTCCTTGCGGTCACGGTTGGAATAGATCACCCAATCGAGGCGCATGTAGGCCTCTCCCGTATAGACACCGCGTGACGAGCCATCGAACCAGTGGCTGGACTCACAGAGGTTCGACCTGATCTCCACCAGCCGTGCACCGACCCGCAGGTCAGCGGATGACGCCTCCCGGCTGGCTTCGAACAGCTTGTCAGGGTTGCCCACGACATGGAAGTTCGCCCGATCCATGGTCGCGAAGAAGGCGGAGCCGAACTCGTTGGTCCAGTCGCCGACCAGGGAATTGCCGCCGGTCCAGGTCAGCACACGATTCTTGCGGTAGGTGTTGCACAGCGAATCGTTGAACACGAGGCCGCCCTTGGGCAGGTGCGCGAACTCGGTGCCTGTGCGGATCGTCGCCACGACCTTGTCGAGCACGATGCTGGCCTTCTGCGATTCCGCTTCAGCCAGCGGCAGGACAAGCGGGTCGGTGACCGGGGGCAGTTGCATCGGGCCGACGCCGCACCCCGCAAGCCCGACAAGGACCGTCACAGTTGCGAGAATCTTGCCAGGCCACCCATCGAAAAACCGCATCTCACCCACCCCGACATACAATCATGAAGGGAGTATAGTGGTATGATACCCGTTCAGGGCAAGGGGAATCCTGTTCAGTGCCCGGTCAGGAATTGGGCTGTCCAGCGGGCGAACCGCGCGTTCTCCGGTGCCGTGGTCAGCGATCTGCGGGCGTTTTCGGCGATGTCGGTTGGCAGGCTCTCGACGGTCCGTACGTCGATCAGGCCCCGGAAGAAGGGCACGGTGAACTCCGGATGAAACTGGGCCGTGATCACCGGTTCGGCGTAGCGCACGATGCCGTTCGGACAGAATGCATTGCCCCCCAGGACCCGGGCATTGTCGGGCAGTGCAACCACCTGATCCTGATGGAACACCAGCATGCCCAGATCCGCAACGTCATCGTCCAGCGCGACATCATATGTCTGTCGTCCGACCCCCCAGCCGCGTGCCGATTTCTCCGCCCGCCCCCCCAGCGCCTCCGCCACGATCTGGTGGCCGAAGCAGATGCCGACCTGGGGAATGTCGGCCTGAACCGCCTGGCGGATGAATGCCTTCAGGAGCGTGATCCAGGGCAGCGGATCATAGACCCCGTGTCTCGAGCCGGTGATGACATAGCCGTCGAAGGCAGCAGCGGTGTCGGGCAAGATGCCATCCACCACCGGTATGCCGGTGAATGTCGCCGCTGGCATGGCGGGGCTGAGCCATTCGGCCATGAAGTCGGGATAATCGCCATAGCTGTCCAGCAGGGCGTCTGGCGGGCGTCCGCATTCAAGCACACCAATTTTCATGGTTCGGGTCCGCCGTCAGTCTGTGCGCTGCATCAGCGCGTTGAGCCGGGTACGTCCGGCCATTCGATACCCATGGGCCTCGCAAAGCTGCACGACAGCCGGCGCGGTTTCACCCTTGCCAGCCTCGACCACCAGCAGCCCGGGCCAGAGCGCCCGGGGAGCATCGGCGAACATGCCCTGCAAGGCTACCTCGTCATGGCCTTCCAGATCGACCTTCATGGCATCGATGCGGTGCACGCCGAAACGTTCGCAGATCATGTGCAGAGGCAGGATCTCGAAGCCGTCACCGCCGCCGCCCAGCTCCACCGTGACCTGATTCTCGCCGCGATTGTTGCCATGTTCCATCATCGTGCCACGCGCGACGGCACCCCCGACGGCGACCGGAGCAACAGTGACGTTGCCGGCATGGGACGCAGCCAGATTGGCCAGCAACCGACCGCGGGTCACGCGGTCAGGTTCGACGGCGAGCACCTGCAGATCGCGGCCTGAGGCGCGTGCCGATGCAACCATCCAGAGGCTGTAGAGCCCGACGTTGGCACCCAGGTCGGCAAACACGAACGGCTGGCTGTCGGAGCTGTTCAGCGCGGTGGCAAGCGCTGCGCGTTCCTGATGGTCATAGAACTGTGCGCCGGTCAGAACGCGCTTCTCGCATCTGTTCGTGCCGGGACGCAGACGCAGGCGGATGCCGGGAAAGACTTCTGCATCGATCGGTGTTTCAGGGCCACGGCTGACAATCCGGCGGACAAGGGAACTGAGGGCGCGCCCGACCCGGTTGGCGGGCAGGTGCATTGTCATGGCACGAAGCCGCTCCAGAGGGCCGGGCAGCCGATGCGTGCCGAACGGAGGCTCCATTTCGCGGACATCAGTCATGTGCGGCACTCTCCAGTGTTGCGGATGCACGGCGTGGCATTTCGGTCTACATACGATGTCAGCATTGAATTGGCGAGATCAGGGGAGGATCAGACATGGAAGCCATCAGGAGTCCGGAACAGGTTGGGTTCAGCGGCAGCCGTCTGCAGCGCATCAAACCATGGATGGACGGTTTCGTTTCGTCGGGCAAGCTGCCCGGGGCGATGACCGTTGTCGCGCGCCGGGGCCAGATCGCCTATGCGGACTGGACGGGAAAGTGCGACGTGGACGCCGGGTCGGACTGGCAGGCGGATACCATGCTGCGGATCTATTCCATGTCGAAACCGATCTGCTCCGTCGCCCTGATGATGCTCTATGAGGAAGGGTGCTTTCATCTTGACGACCCGGTTGCCGATTATCTGCCCGAATTCGCGGACGTGAAGGTGCTGGTGAAGGGTGCCACCGCGATCGACCAGGTGGAGGACTGTGTTGCTCCGCTGACCGTGCATCATCTGCTGACCCACACGTCCGGTCTGACCTATGGCTTCAACGGCGGTGTGCTGGGTGATGCTTATACGGCAGGCAAGATCGACTTCGGTCCGAAGCGGGGCGGCGGTCTGGAACCGATGGTGAAGGAATTGGCGAAATATCCGCTGGCTTTCCAGCCTGGCAGCCGCTGGAACTATGGTGTTTCAACCGATGTTGTCGGGCGCCTGGTCGAGGTCATTTCCGGCCAGAGCCTTGATGCCTTCCTGACCAGCCGGATCTTCGAGCCGCTGGGGATGAACGACACCGGTTTTGGTGTGCCGGAGAAGAAACTGGACCGCTTTGCCGCGCTCTACACGCCCACCCGTGACAACACGCTGAAGCTGCTGGAAAAGCCTGCCGACAGTGTCTTCCTGCGCAGTCAGGGCATGACCTTCTCCGGTGGTGGCGGCCTGATCTCGACGGCGGGCGACTACCTGAAGTTCGCGGAGATGCTGCGCTGCAAGGGTCGCGCCGGGGACGTGCGGTTGCTGGGCCCGCGCACGGTGGATTTCATGACCGCAAACCACCTGCCAGGTGATCTGGCCAGCATGGGTCAGGCCGTGTTCTCGGAAGTGTCCTTTGCCGGCGTCGGTTTCGGTCTCGGGTTCTGGGTCATGCTCAACCCGCCGATCAGCCAGACCATGGGCAGCGTTGGTGACCATGGCTGGGGCGGCATGGCGTCCACGGTGTTCTGGGTGGATCCGGTGGAGGACATGGTGGTGCTGTTCATGACGCAGCTGGTGCCGTCGAGCCACTATCCGATCCGCAAGGAACTGCGCGCGCTGGTGCATCAGGCCCTGATCGACTGATCCGGCAATCCGGGCGACCGTCGACGCCACAAACAACAACGCGACCGGATTTCTCCGGTCGCGTTATCCTCCCCATCCCGGCCTCCTCCCCAGTTGGCCCGGCGGAAACTTGATCTGTGTCGTCCCTGCAGACGGAGCGCTGCGCCCTGCAAATCTACTCGACCGTTTCGTAGCGCTACTCGTCAGTAGTATTTGACGCAGCGGAACCCTGACGTCAAGGGGTCGCAATACGCATTGGTGAAGTTTTTCGATCGGCAGGGTCCGGTTAGCGTCCTGGCCGTGGGGTCAGACCCGGAAAGGCTGCCGCAATCCGCCCCGTTCAGGGGTCAGCACCATGGTCGAAAGGTCCCGGGCACTCTGGTAGGCGATGACGGCATCGGACGCCCGATCCGCCAGCGGAGCCCGGCCATCAGCATTCCCTGGCAGGTCATATCCCTGCGCCTGACGCTGAACTTCGAAAAGCAGCCGATGGCCGATCAGGCCATGCAGGGTCGGCGCCGGCCAGTGATGCGCCGTGCCTTCGTCCCTGTCAGGTGCCGCCTTGTGGGCCAGGACGTTCCGTTCGGCATCATCGGCCCTGCGTCCGGCCTCAGCGGCCTGTACCGCCTGAACCCGTGCGTCATTCGCGTTGCCGCGTTCCGCCACCGGAACGGCGGCAGATGCAAGCGCCGGTGCCGAACTATGTCCGACGCCGATCACACGCATGATGGTGCTGTCGCAAGGGTACGCATACAGCTGATATAGCCGCTGCATACCCCGCGTACAAATAGTTAATTACAAGACTTGGTTAATAGATCGCAAATTCGCCGAGAATTTTATGCAAATACTGCGGGTCAGCCTTTTGGCTTCATCAGCTTCTCAAGTTGCCTTTGCATGGCATCCAGCTGGCCCTTCATCTGCTCGATATCTCCGCCGGAAAGGGGGCTTTCGGTTCCGGTTGACTCAGATGTCTCCGACGGTTCGGCGCTGCTTCCCTTGGCAGGTGCCTTGGCGGTCGGGGGAGTCTTGCCCATCGACGTGGGGTCGGTTGACGCCATGAAGGGATTGAACATCGACATGGCCTGGTCGAACAGCGCCATGTTGCGCTTCGTGGCTTCCTCGAAATGCTTCAGCGGCGTGCCGAGGGGGCCACTGAAGCGGGTCCGCATCTCGTCCTGGTTCTGCGCGAAGGCATCCATCGACATGTCGAGGTAACTCGGCAGCAACCCCTGCAGACTGTCGCCATAGAAACTGATCAGCTGCCGCAGGAAGTTCACCGGCAGCACATTCTGGCCCTTGCCCTCTGCCTCGAAGATGATCTGCGTCAGGACGGATCGGGTGATGTCCTCGCCGGACTTGGCATCGAACACCACGAAATCGATGTCTTCGCGCACCATTTCCGACAGGTGATCGAGCGTCACGTACGATGATGTGGAAGTGTTGTAGAGCCGCCGGTTTGCATATTTCTTGATGGTTACCGGACCGGATCCGGTCTTGTCGCGACGAGCCATTGAAACACTCCGACCAGCTGTGGCGTTATCCGCTCTTTACGGGCAGCGTTGGCGGGGACTATCGCCGTTTCATGCTGCATTGCGCAAGACGTTTTCGGCAATGCAGCGAAACCGTGCCGCGCTGCATGATACCACCGGGGGGCGAATTGCTGTAGGCTGCAGGCAATGAGCACGCATGAAGCAGATCCCTCTGACCCCGAACGCCTCGCCCGCCAGTATGTTGATCTCTGGCAGGAACAGGCGGCCCGGGTCTCGACCGATCCCCGGCTGAGGGAAAGCTGGCAGGCGCTGACCGGGTGGTTGCATGACCGGACCGCAGACCAGAGTGGCGCAGAAGCCACCGACGACTCCATCGGCGACAGCGCGGCCTGACAGACGGCTGGGTCCGCGGCCGCTGGCGCTGCATCTGGCAACAGCGGGGGCGACATTGACCGGATCGATGGCGGGTCTGCCCCTTGCCCTGTCGGGCAGCCTGCCATGGCACCCTGATCTGGCCGACAAGGCGGCGGAACTGACCGCCAGGATGGGACAGGCCGATGTGCCATCCCTGAATGCGGCGGTTGCCGCGGAGGTCGGTCGCCGCATGCAGGCGACCCTGGCCGGTATCGAGGCCTATCAGACCCATTCCTGGAAGCGCGAAATGGTGGAGCCACCGACCATATGGCGTCAGGGGTCGGTGCGGCTGCTGGACTATGGCATCCCCGGGCAGGATACGGGACATGTCGTGATGTTCGTCCCGTCTCAGATAAACCGGGCCTGGGTTCTGGATCTGATGAGTGATTCCAGCCTGTTGCGCTGGTTGGCGGCGGAGGCCGGTATCCGGCCATTGCTGATTGACTGGGGGGACGCGGGTCACGTGGAACGGCGCTATGACGTCGCCGCGTTCCTGACAGGCCCCCTTTCGGCTGCACTTGATCACGCGGCAGCACTGGCGCAGCGTCCGTCGGTTCCGGTCGTGGGCTATTGCATGGGGGGTACGCTTTCGGTTGCCCTCAGCCTGCTGCGCCCGGATGCGGTTTCGGCGCTGGGACTGCTGGCCGCCCCCTGGGACTTCCATGCCGATCTCAGCCCGCAGGCGGAATCCTTCGCGGCGTCCCTGCCCATGTGGCAGCCGGTGCTGGAAGCCTTCGGCGAGATGCCGGTGGATCTTATCCAGGCCTTCTTCGCGGCCCTGGACCCCAACCTGGCCCAGCGGAAGTTTGCCCGTTTTGCGGCGATGGACCCCGACAGTGACCGTGCCCACCAGTTCGTCGCGCTGGAGGACTGGCTGAATGCTGGTCCGGCCCTGCCCCCCAGGGTGGCGCATGACTGCCTGGTGGGCTGGTACAATGAAAACCGGCCCGGCAAGGGCACCTGGCGGATCGGCAGTACAGCGATACACCCGGCAGACCTGAAGATCCCGGTATTCGCGGCCATTCCGGCGCAGGACAGGATCGTGCCACCGGCATCCGCTCGCGGTGCCATTCGCGATGTTCCGGGCGCGACGGTCATCGAACCTGCTGCCGGGCACATCGGCATGGTCGTTGGGTCCCGCGCGAGGCGCACGCTCTGGCAGCGGCTGGGCGACTGGCTGCGGACGGTGAGCTGATGCCGGGACCGGAAACCCTGCTGCGGCGCAGCATCGGAGTGTGTACACTTGTCGCGACATACCGACACATTATGCCGTCGACAATTGCCGGAACCATGGGAAACCGGCATTCTTTTCGCAATGCAGCAATTAATGTTGCAATGCAGCAAATCGCGCATGACGCGCTGTGAGAGAAACCATCGAGGAGGGATTCCGAATGTCCGATATCGTTATTGCATCCGCCGCCCGCACGCCTGTGGGCTCATTCAACGGGGCCTTCGCTTCCGTCCCCGCGCATGATCTCGGCACGGTCGCCATCAAGGGCGCGCTGGAGCGGGCCGGTGTCGATGCAGCGGACGTTTCCGAAGTCATCATGGGCCAGATCCTGACCGCAGGTCAGGGCCAGAACCCGGCCCGGCAGGCCGCGATCAACGCCGGTGTGCCGCAGGAGAGCCCGGCCTGGGGCGTGAACATGCTCTGCGGCTCCGGTCTGCGCACCGTGGCTCTGGGTTTCCAGGCCATTCGCAATGGTGACAGCACCATCGTCGTCTCCGGTGGCCAGGAAAGCATGTCCATGGCCCCGCACGCGCAGCACCTGCGCGCCGGTGCCCGGATGGGTGACATGTCATTCATCGACACGATGATCCGCGACGGTCTTTGGGATGCCTTCAACGGCTATCACATGGGCAACACCGCAGAAAACGTGGCCCAGCAGTGGCAGATCACCCGCGAGCAGCAGGACACGTTCGCGCTGGCATCGCAGAACAAGGCAGAGGCCGCGCAGAAGGCTGGCAAGTTCAAGGACGAGATCGTTCCGGTCACCATCAAGACCCGCAAGGGCGAGACCGTGGTGACGGATGACGAATATATCCGGCACGGCGCGACCATGGACAGCATGACCAAGCTGCGCCCGGCGTTCTCCAAGGACGGCTCGGTCACGGCTGGCAACGCATCGGGCATCAATGATGGTGCCGGTGCCGTTGTGCTGATGACCGGTGAAGAGGCGCGCAAGCGGGGCATCACGCCTCTGGGCCGCATCGTTTCCTGGGCCCAGGCTGGTGTCGACCCCGCCATCATGGGTATTGGCCCGGTTCCCGCGTCCCGCAAGGCGCTGGAGAAGGCTGGCTGGACCGTTGATGACCTCGACCTGATCGAAGCCAACGAGGCGTTTGCCGCACAGGCCTGCGCCGTGGGCAAGGATCTGGGCTTCGACCCGGAGAAGCTGAACGTCAATGGCGGCGCGATTGCCATCGGCCATCCGATCGGCGCATCCGGCGCGCGCGTCCTGAACACCCTGCTGTTCGAGATGCAGAAGCGGGACGCCAAGAAGGGTCTCGCGACACTCTGCATCGGTGGCGGCATGGGTATCGCCATGTGCATCGAACGCGACTGATCAACGGTTGCAGGCCGCGCCTCCGACCCGGACAGCAAAAGGACGGGCGGGGGCGCGGTCAGACTGACACTCTCCCCCCAACAAAAAAGAAACACAGGAGCCCAATCACATGGCACGAGTTGCACTCGTCACTGGTGGCACGCGCGGTATCGGCGCGGCCATTTCCACCACCCTGCGCGACGCAGGCATCAAGGTCGCCGCAAACTATGCAGGCAATGACAAGGCCGCCGAGGCCTTCACGGCGGAGACCGGTATTCCCGCGTTCAAGTTCGACGTTTCCGACTTCGATGCCGTGCATGCCGCCGCCGCGAAGATCACTGAAGAAGTCGGCCCGATCGATATTGTGGTCAACAATGCCGGCATCACCCGTGACGGCACCCTGGCGCGCATGTCGAAGGAAGACTGGCAGGCCGTTGTCGACACCAACCTGGGGGGGTGCTTCAACCTGGCGAAAGCGACATTCAACGGCATGAAGGAGCGTAACTTCGGCCGGATCGTCAACATCGGTTCCATCAACGGCCAGGCTGGTCAGTATGGCCAGGTCAACTATGCGGCTGCCAAGTCGGGCATCCACGGCTTCACCAAGGCCCTGGCGCAGGAAGGCGCGCGCTTCAACATCACCGTGAACGCCATCGCGCCGGGCTATATCGACACCGACATGGTCGCTGCCGTTCCTGCGAACGTGCTGGAGAAGATCGTGGCGAAGATCCCCATTGGCCGTCTCGGCCATGCCGACGAGATCGCGCGCGGCGTGCTGTTCCTGGTGTCTGATGACGCCACGTTCGTGACCGGTTCCACCATGTCGATCAATGGTGGCCAGCACATGTACTGACCATCACCCGACGGTCAGTATCCGACAGATCAGCGGGGCGGTGCCAGATCAGGCATCGCCCCGTTTTCGTTCGGGACCGGTCAGGCGATGGGGTCAAGCCGTGGATTGGTCTAGGGGCCGCTGTGCGTCGCCGTGATCCCCAGAAGATCAATGATCTGCGCTGGCGGCTGGCGCTGCAGTCCCATCAATTCGAACACCGGCAGGGGCTTTACCAGGCCGGTCTGGATCAGCAGGCTTCCGCCATGCGTGATGAACGCCGCAAGCTGCTGGCCAATGGCGCGGGCGGCATCGGTGCCCATGCTGGCGCCGGTCTGTTCCGCCATGGCGCCGAACTGTGCGCCAACAGTGTCGGCTGTCGCACCTGGACGCTGTGCCGCCTGGCCTTGCAGGAAGAGCCTGCGCAGGCCGAGGTCGCCAACCACCAGCTCCGCCCTGACAAGTTGCGACGTCAGCAGAACGGTGCGGAGCTGTTCCGGGGACTTCTGTCGGACTTGCTCGTAGTCGATTTCCGCGAGATTGACCGTTGCGTTCACATCGGCCAGGTCCTCGCCCGCCAGCCGAACCGTGGCGCGGCCGGTACTGTCGGTCAGGGACGCCTGGATCGACAGGCCCATGTCGATGCTGAGGTCCTCAATGCCGTTTGCCTTCAACATCTGCAGGATTGTCGCGGCATCCGGGACCGCCTCCAGTGATCCCCTGACAGGTGCCCTGATGCCTTCCATCCGCACCGCAACATCCACGGTACCGGCGCGCGTGGTTGTCATCCGGTCAATGGCGAAAAGGCCGATATCCAACGGCGGCTCGTCGACTGCCGTGACCCGCATTCCCTTCATGATGAAGGTGCCCAGATCCACATCCGGCAGCAATTCACCGATGGGTCGGGCCTCCGCCCAGGCAGCGGCTGTTGCCAGGCTGTCGGCAGTGATGGGGCGACCGAAGACCATCCGTGCCCAGTCCGGCAGATCTGCAAAATCACCGATTGTGCCACTGTATTCAGCGATCGTGACGTCCGGGCCGCTCGCATCCGTGACGTGATACCCCAGGATCTCGAAGCGCCCACCCCGCAAGCCCCGGGCGTCATGTATGTCGAGCTGGTCCATCACGAATGCCGAAATTCCACCGACCTTCGTTTCCATCGTGCGGATCGACGCCCGTTCGAAACCCGTGTCCAGGGTCCTTGCACGCTCAAGGGCCGTCAACATGGTCTCGGCGGCGCTGGCCATCTGCACTGGCTCGACATCGTCGTCGGCCAGCACGTCGGAAAGGGACGCCCAGGCGTCAAGAGTGAAAGGGTCATAGCGCATGTTGACCAGTTCGTAGCTTTTCAGCGCGACGGTTATCGGGCCGGAAATCTGGCCAGTCGGTTCCGCCTCCAGGGTCAGGTCAAGCGCCAGGCGGATGTCGCGTACCTGCAGGTTCGCAATCGTGCCCGCAGCATTGCCCTTGCCGCGTTTCCAGCCCGCAAGCCCGATGTGTTCGGTGCGGACCTGTGCCGTGCGCGACCCTTCCGTGCCGGATATCATCTCGGTACCTGTCAGGGCCACGCCGTCGATGCCGACGGCCGCCATGCCATCCGGCCCTGCACCGGAAAGCGAAACCGCAGCAATGGTGCCGGTCACCGTGACGCCGCCTGCCATGTCCGGTGGAATGCGCGCGCTCAGGTCTTCCTGGCGCATTTCGTCGAACGCCAGGGCGATGACACCGCCTGTCAGCAGGTCCATTGTCAGGTCGCGGATGCCGTCGATGCGGCCAGCAGCACCATTGCCGGCCGGTCCGCTGCCGGTCGACCCGCTACCGCTCTGGCCCCGGACGGTGAAGCTGTCCCAGGCAACCTGCCGGATCAGTGGTGCCGCCGAGGCAGTGCCGGTCTCGCGGGCGGCGTCCAGTGCGTCAAGGTCATAGCCGTCTATGACGATGCCTTCGACATTGATGATCGCTGGCAGTGGCTGGCCCATCGGATTGGGCAGGTAGATCGGCAGTTGCAACTGCGACAGCTCCAGCCGGTCATTCCAGTAATCCAGTGACAGCCCCGCATACATGCCCTGCGACGGCTCGGGCAGCTTGGCGATATGCGCATCAAGCACTTGCCCGACCTTGTATTCGGCGTAGGCCGGCAGACCGAACCGCAGGCCAAGCGCCCCGGCAGCAGCAACGACGAAGGCACTCGCGATGATGACATTGCGGTTCATGTGATCCGGCTCCTGGCGGGAATGGGTGACAGGTCATGCGATCATGCCGTGCAGCGCCTTCCTCACCGGGTTCTATAGTGCATTCCCCTGCCACGGGGAACCAGCGGTCCATGAAAAAGGGGCGCCCACCGTTTCCGGTGAGCGCCCCGATTTTCGTACCGTCCGGCCTGACCTGCAGGAACCTGAGTCCCTGCAGGAACCTGAGTCCCTGCAGGATCAGGCTGTCATGGGCTTACTGCCCGCTGACGACCAGTTCGGCACGGCGGTTCTTGGCATTCTTGACGCCATCGCCGGTCTTCACGGCCGGCTGGCTTTCGCCCACACCACGTGCGGTGATCGCGGATGCCGCAACACCGTTGGAGACCAGGAACTCAACCACCTGACGGGCACGCTTGTTGGACAGGGCCAGATTGTACTGGTCCGAACCCTTCGTATCCGTG
Organism: Minwuia sp.; assembly: GCA_029210175.1. Lineage (GTDB taxonomy): Bacteria > Pseudomonadota > Alphaproteobacteria > Minwuiales > Minwuiaceae > Minwuia. Next base: position 67,441 of record JARGPL010000001.1, read on the forward strand.
TGCGCGGTGACGGAGATCTTGCCAGCCTTGCGTTTGCCCAGCAGACCGATGACGCTCTGCAGACGACCCTTGGACAGGTTCGTCAGATTGGCCTGGTCGAAGCGGAAGTAGATCGTCTGACTCACATCAGCCATCTTCGGCGCGGCCTTCGGTGCGGGCGTCGGTGCCGGAGCGGGCTTCATCTTCGCCATGGCGACTTCGAAGCCGTCGCGGCAACGGAAGATGTGCAGCAGCTGCCAGCCTTCTTCCTGCTCCTGAATCCAGCAATCCCACTGCGTCTGGGCCTGAGCCAGGTCGGCAGGCTGGGAATCGGCATAGCCTTCAGCATACTTCTGCATCAGGCGGACACGTGCCTCGCTCAGCTCCGAGACCTTGCCGGCGTCGAGGTCGCGAGAGGCGACCGTGTCCGGCAGGACCTGGAAACCAGCTGCGGCGTCGGCAGACTTGGCGCGGTAATGCGCGGCGTCTGCAGTGTCACCGTCTTCAGCTTCGTCGGCTGCAAGCGCCGCATAGCGCGGTGCCAGCTGTGCATTCAATGCCGGGTAATTGGTCGCAACCTTGCCGGCGTTCGGATCTGACGGTGCATCAGACGCGCACGCGGCCAGGATCAGGGCAGCCAGACCGACTCCCCCCAGTTTCAGCAATGCATTCATGCGTTGCCCCCTTTCCGTTTTTATCCCTCAAGCGATCGCGGTGCTGCACATCGCAGCAACCGGAGACCGCATTCGTCAGACAGACCTGCGACAGGCGCGGGTTCAGCTCTGATGAATTGATAATAGCACATTACATACCAGCCGAAGGTCCGGTTACAACAGGCTTTCGTCGGGTTCTATTGCCGCAAAGGCGACAAAAATGGAAAAAGGGCACCCGGATTTCTCCGGATGCCCCATTCCAGTCACAAATTGTGACGGATCAGATTGTTACTGACTGGACACGACGATCACGACGCGACGGTTCAGCGGCTCGCGCACGCCATCCTGCGTCGGGACTTCGGGTGCCAGTTCACCCAGGGCGGCATCGTCGATCCGGCCACTGGTCACGCCACGCGTGGACAGTGCATTCGCAACAGCGTCCGCACGACGCTTGGACAGGGCGCGGTTGTATTCAGTGGAACCGGCACGATCCGTATGTCCAGCGAGATCCACACGGGCGTTGTTCCGGCGCTTGAACTCGGCAATGGCCTGCTGCAGCGTCGGCTGTGCTTCCTGCTTCAGCGCGGCACTGTCAAAATCGAAATAGACGGTGAAGGTGATGTTCTGGATCGGCTTGGCGGCGGCTTTCACGACAGGCTTCGCGGCCACGACCTGTGTCGGCTTGTTGATCGTCGCCAGCGCGGTTTCCAGCTGCGTGCGGCAGTTCTGCACGTGCAGCAACTGGTAGCCTTCTTCGGCTTCCTGCAGGTAGCAGTCATAGGCTGCCTGGGCATCGGCCATCACGAGAGGATGCTTTGACGGCGCATCGCTGCCGAGGGCCTTCATCAGCCGCTGATGGGCGGACGCCGCATATGCGCGGTGGGAAGCGTCCTCGATGACCCTGCTGTTCGGCAGGTCGGGCATGACGATGAAACCCTTGTTCGCCATTGCCGCCTTGGCCGAGAAATGCGCGTCGTCGGCGGCATCAAGTTCCAGGCGCTCTTCCGTCGCCATGGCCTCATAGTGCGTGCCAAGGGAGTTCGAGAAATCCTTGTGGACGGACATGGCGGGCTTCGCGGCATGTGCTGCTGCAAGCGCTCCCGACATCCCGAGTCCGATGGTGAAGGCAGCAGCGACGGCGCCGCCCGCAAGTTTGAGGGTCATGCTTGTCATGATCGATTCCTTTTCTTTGAAAGGTGTGGTCCCATTCGAACGCGCCATGTCGGGAATCGTTCCCGTGCGCGCTGACGGACTGTCGTGTCCGGCATGATTGCCATATCGATCCGTGAGGGTGTCACGTCAGTGGCCGGGATGTGGCCAATGTGTGTCACGCGTTGCTGCGGCGCCACAAACGTTGCGGATCTCTCGCAACGACAGAAGACACACTGTCCCCGGCGCATTCGCTGTCATTCAGGTGGCCATGTTCCCGGTGGATTACATCCCGGGTGTGTCAGTTTGGCCTGATTGGCGTCTGATGCCGGAGCGGCGCTCAGGCGCGGAAATCAGGCCCGCATGCGTGCTCCCGAGGGGTCGAACAGGGGATCGATGCAGAGCGTGGCCTTCTGGCGTGTGCCGATGATCTCCACTTCGAAAGGCATATCGGCGGACGCGGCGAATTCTGCCGGCACATATCCCTGTGCCACCGACGCCCCGGAATGATGGGCAAACCCGCCAGAGGTGACCCAGCCCTGAACCTTGCCATCGATCCAGATCGGTTCATCGCCAATCACATCGGCATCGGCGGCATCCACTCTCAGGGTGATCAGTTTCAGCTTCGGGCCGGCGTCGCGTTCGCGCAGCGCTGCATCCCGACCAATGAAGTCGTTCTTTGCCGTTGAAACAAAACGGTCAAGCCCGGCGGCATAGGGGCCATAGATCGGGCGGTATTCCCGCGCCCAGGTGCCGAAGCTCTTCTCCAGCCGCAGGCCGTTCAACGCCCGCGCCCCGAACAGGGTCAACCCGTGTTCCGCACCGGCTTCCCGCAGCATCCGGTAAAGGGTCAGCAGATAGTCGTTCGTCACCCATATCTCGAAGCCGAGATCGCCGGTGAAGGTGATGCGCCCGACCTTGGCCGGGACCAGACCCAGATCCATCTCCCGGAAATCCATGAAGCGGAAGCTTCCCGGCGAGACATCCGCGTCCGTCACCCTGGCCAGCACGTCGCGGGCACGCGGCCCCGCCAGGGAAAGCCCGGTCAGCCCCAGACCCAGTGGGCGCACGCTGACCCGGCCGTCGGTGGGCAACTGCGACTGGAAATAGCGCATGTGATAGTTCTCTGCCACACCGGACCCGAAGACATAGAACCGGTCCTCCGCCGCCTTCGCCACCGTGAAGTCACCGATCAACCCGCCCCGGGCGTTCAGCATGGGCGACAGGACAATGCGGCCCTGCCCTGGCAGCCGGTTGGCCAGCAGGCGGCTCAGCCAGACATCCGCACCCGGTCCCGTGACCTCATACTTGGCGAAGTTCGAGACTTCGATCAGGCCGACGTTCCGGCGCACCGCCGCGCACTCGGCGGCGACCTGTTCATGTGCGTTGGAGCGCTTGAAGGTCACCGTTTCTGACGGCTTCTCCCCCGGCTTCTGGAACCAGAGTGCGTGTTCAAGGCCATATGACGCGCCGAACACGGCATTCTCCGCCTTCAGAGGGTCATGCAGCGCGGTCGTGCGCGCCGGGCGCGCCGCCGTCAGTTCCTCATTGGGGAAGGTGATGGAGAAGCGGCGGGAGTAATTCTCCCGCACCCGCGCATTGGTGTAGGCCATGTTGGCGTAGGCGCCGAAGCGGCTGACATCCATGCCCCAGACATCGAAGCCGGGGTCGCCGTCGATCATCCAGTTGGCCAGTGCCAGGCCGACACCGCCGCCCTGGCTGAACCCGGCCATCACGGCGCAGGCGCACCAGTAATTCGGCAGCCCGCGCACCGGACCGACCAGCGGATTGCCATCCGGGGCGAAGGTGAAGGGGCCATTGATGATCTGCTTGATCCCGGCATTGCCGTACGCTGGAAAATGCTCGAAACCGAGTTCCAGCGACGGGGCGATACGGTCGATGTCGGGCTGCAGCAGTTCGTGCCCGAAGTCCCAGGACGTGGTCTTCGGACTCCAGGGACGGCAGGCCTTCTCGTAGGTGCCCATCAGCATGCCCTTGCCCTCCTGACGGGTATAGATCTCCCCGCCGAAATCGATGGCATGCATCATTTCCTTGCCGGTGGCTTCATTGAACGCCACGACTTCCGGCATCTCCTCGGTCAGCAGGTACATGTGCTCCATGGCCAGCACCGGCAATTCCAGCCCGACCATACGGCCGACCTCGCGCGCCCAGAGGCCGCCGGCGTTGACCACATGCTCGGCGACGATGGTGCCCTGTTCGGTCACCACGTCCCAACTGTCGTCGGGGCGCTGGTTCAGTTCGACGACGCGGTTGTGGCGATAGATCTCGGCGCCGTTCAGGCGGGCGGACCGCGCATAGGCCTGGGTGACGCCGGACGGATCGACATGCCCTTCCACCGCGTCATACATCGCGCCGACGAAGTGCTTCTCCTCCAGCAGCGGAAACAGTTCCTTCGCCTCCCGCACCGAAATCAGCTCGGACTCCATGCCGAGGTAGCGGCCGCGCGCATGCGCCATCTTCAGCCACTGCATGCGTTCTTCCGTGTCGGCGAGCATGACACCGCCGGTCAGATGCACGCCACAGGACTGGCCCGACTTCTCCTCGATCTCCTTGTAGAGCTCGATGGTATAGGCCTGCAGCTTGGCGACATTGGGATCGCCGTTCAGGGTGTGCATGCCGCCAGCCGCATGCCAGGTCGAACCGGATGTCAGCTCGGAGCGCTCGATCAGCACGACATCGGTCCAGCCCCCCCGCGTCAGGTGGTAGAGCACGCTGGCACCGACAACACCGCCACCGATCACCGCGACCTTCACATTCGACTTCATCCTGAAATTCCCCTGATCCTGGACCCGGCTGTCAAAGCCAGTCTTCTTCATATTCAAAGGTGGACAAGCGCCTGGCCCCGGTTTCCGTCACCAGTACCTGCTCCTCCAGCTTCACGCATTCGCGACCGCCCTCACGTCCGATCAGGCTCTCGATGCACAGCGTCATCCCTGCTTCGATCACGCCCTCATATCCCCCGGTTGCGAAGTCCTGATCGTAGACGATCGCGGGATACTCATCACACAGGCCGACACCGTGGGCGACGACGCAATAGCGGTTGGATACGCAGTCGGCAGGCAGTTCGGAGCCAATGGCGCTGAATTCCCGGAACGTCAGCCCTGGCTTTACCCGCGCGATGTTGGCTTCGATCTGTGCAAACGCGGTGGCATAGAGCCAGCGCTGTTCGTTGCTGGGGCGCACGTCACCGCAGATCCAGGATCGGGAAATGTCGGCGCAATAGCCGTTTGGCCCCACGAGATCGGTATCGAAGGACACCATGTCCCCGGCCTCGATCACCCGGTTGCCGCACTCCTGAAACCAGGGATTGGTGCGCGGTCCGGATGTGAGCAAACGGGTCTCGATCCATTCACCCCCGAATTCGATGTTGGCCTGATGCAGCCGCGACCAGAGGGCCGTTTCCGTGATTCCGGGTTCCAGTACCGCCCGCATGCGGCGCATGCCTTCTTCACAGGCATCAATGGATTCCTGCATCGCCGACAGTTCGACGTCGTTCTTGATCGCGCGGGCCAGTTCCATGACCGACTGGCCGTGGCAGATCTCGATGCCCCGCTTGCAGAGTTCGTGGACACCCAGCGGTTCCAGCGTGTCGACGGCGATCCGCCGGTTGCCGCCACCATGCATGGTGACAAGGTCCTCGATTTCCGCACCCCACTTCCTGGCGCGGGTCTGGGCCTCGGGTCCCGCGCCGAAAAAGAAGAACGCGGTCGCCGGTCGGGTCTCGGTGATTGCCTCATTGTCTGCTGACAGATGCGCGCAACCGGCAAAGTCGAACAGGACAACCGGCCCGTCGGTGGCAATGAAGCAGTATCGCGCGGTGTTGTGCAGGGTCCAGACCTGCATGTTGGTGCTGTCTGTGGCATAGCGGATGTTCACCGGGTCGGTCAGCAGGGCGCCTGCCACATCCACCTTGCGCAATTGTGCGCGCACCCGGTCCAGTCGCCATTGACGCAGGGCAACACGATCGACGGCGCTGTGGTGAAAAACCGACATGACGCTTCCTCCGCTCAGAAGTCTGTTGGTGCGCCGCCTTCTTGCGTGCGGCGATCAACAAATGCCTGCAGTTCCTCCGCAACTGCCGGATCGATCGGCGGCGTTTCGTAGGAACCGAGGATCTGCTGATACATTTCGTGGGTCTTGTCGTAGGCGGTGGGGCTGCCCGCTTCCTGCCAGCTCTCGTAGTTCCGCCAGTCGGAAACCATCGGCGGATAGAACGCGGTTCGATAGCGTTCCTGGGTATGCTCACAGCCAAAGAAATGCCCACCGGGCCCGACCTCCCGGATGGCGTCCAGTGCCAGGGAGTCGCGATTGACCTCCACCGGGGTGAGAAACCGGGAGACCATCTGAAGGATGTCGGCGTCCATCACGAACTTCTCGAAGGATGTGTGCAGCCCGCCCTCCATCCAGCCCAGTCCGTGTTTCAGCATGTTGACCCCGCCCATCACCGCGCCCCACAGCGAGAACACGGTTTCATAGGCGGCCTGGGCATCCAGGGTGTTGGCCGCATTCACGTTGGATGAGCGATAGGGCAGGCGATAGCGTCGTGCCAGCTGCCCGCCGATCAGGGCCGTGCGCATGGCCTCGGGCGTGCCGAATGCCGGTGCCCCGGATTTCATGTCGACGTTGGACGTGAAGCCGCCATAGACGAATGGCGCGCCGGCATTGACAGTCTGTGAAATCACCAGCCCGGCCAGCGCCTCCGCATTCTGCTGCACCAGTGCGCCCGCAAGCGTTACCGGTGCCATGGCCCCGGCAAGCGTGAACGGGGTGACGCAGACCGCCTGATTGCGGCGCGCCAGCTGGATCACGCCTTCCAGCATCGGCGTGTCGAAGCGCAGCGGTGAGGAGGTGTTGATGATGGATATCAGCGACGGTTCGCGGTCCAGCGTCGCATTGTCGACGCCGCGCCCGATCCGCGTCATCTCGATGCCATCCATGATCCGTTCGTGCCCCAGGCTGTAGGCGTGAATGGCCTTGTCGGAGAGGGTGAGCATGTCCTGCAGCGCCACCAGGTGCCGCACCGAGGCGTGGATGTCGGCGGGTTCCACCGTGTAGCCGCCCCACATGTGAACGGCATTGAGGGTCTGGCCGAGCTTCAGGAAGTTGCGGTAATCCGTTGTGTTGCCGGGGCGGCGGCCCCCCGCCCGATCGGCACAGTTCGGCGCACTGGCGGCAGCGCAATAGACGATATGGTCGCCGCCGAAGATGACATTGTGAGCCGGGTTTCGGGCATGCAGGGTGAACTGTGACGGGGCCTTGCCGATGACGCTGTCCACCAGCTGGCGGTCGAAACGCACCCGGTCACTGTCCGCGTCCACATCGGCACCCGCTTCGCGCAGCAGGTCCTTCGCTTCCTCGTGCAGGAAGTCCATGCCGATTTCCTGCAACACATCCAGGGACGCATTGTGGATCTGTTCGAGCTGGTCGTCGGATATGGCGCGCAGGGGCGGATAGATCATGCGGGGCTGTTGAAAGGGCTGCTGTTCCAGCACCGGGGTCGCATCACCGCCACCGCCACCGCCACCGCCACCGCCACCGCGCCGTCCGCGCCGACGGCGGCCATCGCTTCGCTTTCCGTCCGCTTCCGCCATCGCGCAACCCCGCTGAAACCCGGTGCCAGACCAGAGGGCCGACCGGTTTCGCGAAGTGTGTCACAGGTCCCGGGAGCGCCAAGAGAACCAATTCCGGCGGTTCATGTCCCAAAAACGGCAGACAGTGATCGATCATTCCAAAGGCTGAGGCGGGGTGAAAAGAAAAGGGCGACCCGGGGAGGAGTGGGTCGCCCTTTCCGTACATCGAGCCGGGCGCTATTTGGGGAGGAGACGCAACCCGGTGGCTCGAATCTTCAATGTCCGTATACATCAATCGACCGTTGCTGTGGAGCAACATCTGAACAAGAGTTCAGCACTGCCTCAAATCGGGCACCGGGAAACGAATGATGCAGCGCAGCACATGTTTGCTGCACTGCAGCGAATATCATCCTCGTGACACTGAATGTCAAGGGTGGCTTTCCATGGCCGTGACGCTTATTGCGGGCGATACGGAACGGAGGGAAGAGAACATGACAGCGGTCACGATCAGCGATATCGAAGCGGCGGCAGAACGCATCCGTGGCGCAGTGCGGCGGACACCGATGCTTCGGGTTGCGCCCGCCGTGGGCCTCGCCCTGCCTTGCGACCTGGTGCTGAAGCTCGAGAATCTGCAGTTGGCGGGGTCTTTCAAGGCGCGCGGCGCCGCGAACACGGCCCTCTTGCTGACACGGGAACAGCTGGCCAAGGGCGTGATCACGGCGTCTGGCGGCAATCATGGCCTGGGCGTTGCTGCGGCTGCGAAGGCCGCTGGCGTTCCGGCCAGCATCCATGTGCCGGTTTCTGCGGCACCGGCGAAGATTGCCGCGATGCGGCGTTTTGGCGCGGAGGTCATCGTCGAGGGTGATGTCTGGGATGATGCGAATCAACTGGCGCTTGCGCGGGTGGAGGCGGAGGGAAAGGTCTACGTGCATCCCTTTGCACAGCCAAGCGTCATTGCCGGTCAGGGAACTGTTGGCCTCGAAATCCTCGACGACATGCCGGATGTGGAGACGGTGGTGCTGGCCATCGGCGGTGGTGGCCTGATCTCCGGCGTGGCGACCGCGCTGAAGGCGCGTCGCCCCGACATCCGCATCATTGGTGTGGAGCCGGAAGGTGCCCCGACGCTGCGGCGCTCCGTCGACGCCGGCGAACTGGTGACGCTGGAGAAGATCAGCACCAAGGCACCGACCCTTGCGCCGCGCCGGTCGGCCCAGATCAATCTCGATATCATCCGCCAGACGGTCGACGACATCGTGCTGGTCAGCGACCCGGAGATGTATGACGCAGCAGCCTGGCTCTGGAACGAACTGGGTATCGGCACCGAACTGGCGGCTGCCGCCGGCATGGCGGCGCTGTTCTACGAACGCTTTCCCGTGCGGGCTGACGAAACGGTCTGCGTCGTCATCTGTGGCGCGGGCGTGGACGGCTTTGGCCCGACGGGCTGACGCTGAATCCGGGCAGGTCGCGAACTTGTCACCGCGTCGGCGTGGCAAGCCTGATCACTCTGGGTTATCTGAGAGGCATGGATCAGTTTCTGCTGGATAATGAAGTGGCGCTCCGCCTGGGGGTCTTTGGCGGGATGCTGTTGATCATGGTGATCGCGGAACGTCTGGCACCGTGCCGCGTACTCGGCCAGTCGCGGCCGGTACGCTGGTTTCGCAACCTTTCCGTCGTCGTGCTCAACACCATCGCGCTGCGGCTGGGGTTCTTCTTCATGCCGACGCTGGCCGTGGGGTTTGCGTTCCTGATGGCGGATCGGGGCGTCGGTCTCTTCAACCTGATCGATCTGCCGCTGTGGGTCGAGGTGCTGGCGGCGATCCTGCTGCTGGATCTGGCCATCTGGGCGCAGCATGTGGCGTTCCACAAGGTGCCGCTGTTCTGGCGGCTGCACCGGGTTCATCATGCCGACATGGATATCGATGTGACCACCGGGCTGCGATTCCATCCGGTGGAGATCATCCTGTCGATGCTCTTCAAGTTCGCGATCATTGCCTTGCTTGGTCCGGCGGCGGTGGCCGTGCTGGTCTTCGAAGTGGTGCTGAACGGTGCCGCCATGTTCAACCATGCGAATCTGCGGCTGCCGCTCTGGCTGGATCGCATCGCCCGCACCATCATTGTCACGCCGGACTATCACCGGGTGCATCACTCGACGGTCGTTGGTGAAACCAATTCCAACTATGGCTTCAATCTGACGTTCTGGGACCGTATCTTCGGTACCTGCGTGCCGCAGCCGGCTGCGGGACATGACGGCATGGACATCGGCCTGGCAGACTATCGCGCCGGGGCCCGTCAAGGGCTTGGCTGGATGCTTTTACTGCCGTTCCGTCGTGACTGATCCGGACGGATGACCGATCTCAGCATCATCATTCCCTGTCTGAACGCTGCCGGGACACTGGGGCCGGTGCTGGACGCGGTGGAAGGTGCACCAACTGTCGAGATCATCATCGTCGATGGCGGCTCCGGCGACGGTACTGCTGATGTCGCGGAAGGCCGTGGTGCAACGGTTCTGGCCAGCGCACAGGGGCGCGGCCAGCAGATGCGGGCCGGTGCCGTGGCGGCGCGGGGACCCTGGCTGCTGTTCCTGCATGCGGACACGCGGCTTGACCCTGGCTGGCGGTTGGCAGCCATCAGCTTCATGGCGGATCCGGACAATCTGGGAAGGGCCGCTGCCTACCGCCTGCTGCTGGACAGTGATCACCCTGCTGCCCGCCGCGTGGAGCGGCTCGTGGCCTGGCGGTGTCGCCTGTTCGGTCTGCCCTGGGGGGATCAGGGCCTGCTGATCCACCGGGATTTCCTGGCGATGCTCGGCGGCTATCCGGACCAGCCGCTGATGGAGGATGTGGCACTGGTGCGCCGGATCGGGCGCAGGCGTCTGACCCTGCTGGATGCCGCGGCCACGACCTCCGCCGTGCGCTACGACCGGGACGGCTGGCTGCGCCGTCCGCTGCGTAATCTCACGCTCCTGATATTGTATTTCGCCGGCGTGCCGCCGCGCCTGCTGGCCCGGATGTACGGATGAAGCCGCCGGTCATCATCATCTTCTGCAAGGCCCCGCGGTTGGGTGCAGTCAAGACGCGGCTGGCGCGGGACATTGGCGAGGCGCAGGCGCTGCGTTTCTATCGTGCGACCCTGGACGCCACCATCCGGCACGCACGGGCCATCGGCGTTGCGGACATCGTGCTCTGCGTGACACCCGACCACGATGCGGCTTCTGCCGACTGGCCCCGGGATCTTGCCCGCATTGGCCAGGGTGAGGGCGACCTGGGCGTCCGCATGGCCCGTGCACTGGCAGGCTTCAGGGATCGTCACCGTATTCTGATAGGTGGCGATATCCCTGACATGCGCCCGACAGACCTGCGCCACGCGATGCGTTTGCTGCACCGCCACGACGCGATATTCGCCCCGGCAGAGGATGGCGGGTTCTGGCTGGTGGGGCTGGCGCAGGGGCGACAGCCCCCCGGCTTCCTGCAATCCGTCAGTTGGTCGACACCCGAAACCCTGGCCGGATCCCTGGCGACCCTGCCCGACGCATGGCGGGTCGGCCTCGCCCGCCGCTTGAATGACGTGGACGATGTGGAGGACTATCGCGGTGTCATGAATCGGCGGTGAACTGCCGGACGGGGAGGTTTACGTGATGCGCTATGGCATTGGTCAGTCGGCAGTCCGGGTGGAGGATCAGCGGTTCCTGACCGGGAACGGTCGTTATCTGGACGACATCACACCGGCGGGATGCCTGCATGCGGTCATGGTTCGGTCGCCGTCGGCCCACGCCCGCATTCGCAAGATCGATGTGACGGCTGCGCGGGACCTGCCGGGTGTTGTCGCGGTCTATACGGATCAGGACTGGCAGGCCGCCGGACTGGGGCCGGTGCCGACGCGGGCTGCGATCACCAACCTGGATGGTTCGCCGGTCTGCATTCCGGCGCGTTGGCCGCTGGCGCGTGGTCGGGTCCGGCACGTGGGGGACGGCATTGCCTTTGTCGTTGCCAGCAGCCGGGCGATTGCCGACGACGCGGCCCAGCTGGTGACGTACGAAATGGACGAACTGCCTGCCGTGATTGATTCGGTCGCCGCCCTCTCGGCGGATGCCCCTGCCGCAGTGCATGACGAGGCCCCGGACAATCGCAGCTTCACCTGGCAGAAGGGCGACCCGGCCCAGGCGGAGGCCGCGTTGGCCAAGGCTGCGCACGTGGCGGAGGTGCGTCTGCACAACAATCGCATCGTCATCAACCCGATGGAAACGCGCGGCGTGCTGTGCATCTACGATGCGGAGCAGGATTTCTTCACGGTTTCCGGCTCCATCCAGAACGTGTTCATGTATCGCCAGATGCTGGCGGAGAAGGTGTTCGATGTCCCCCTGGAGCGGATGCGGGTGGTGGCCTACGACGTGGGCGGCGGCTTCGGTGGCAAGAACCAGGTGCAGCCTGAGCATCTGCTGACCGTATTCGCCGCACGGGAACTGAAGTGTCCCGTGAAGTGGGTGGCGGACAGGTCGGAAGGATTTCTGACTGACGGGCAGGGCCGTGACCAGCAGACGCGGGTGCGTCTGGCGCTGGACAAGGACCACCGCTTCACCGCGCTGCATGTGGAGACGACGGTGGATCTCGGCGCCTACGTTTCCACCAACGGGACCGGGGTGCCAACAGGGGCGACGACGTCCGTGATGGGCGGTCCCTATGACATTCCTGCGGTCTACAACATCGTCCATGGCGCTTTCACCAATACCGTGCCGACGGATGCCTATCGCGGTGCCGGTCGGCCCGAAGCCTGTTTTCTGCTGGAACGGGTGGTGGATGTCGCGGCGGCGGAGCTGGGTGTCGATCCGATGGCGCTGCGCCGACAGAATTTCATTGCGCCAGCCAGCCTGCCCTACAAGGCGTCGCTGGGTCATACCATCGATTCCGGGGATTTCGCGGCCCTGCTCGACCGGGCGCTGGCCCAGGGGGATGTGGATGGTTTCGCCGCCCGTGCGCAGGAATCCCGGGCGCGCGGCAAGCTTCGCGGACTGGGTGTGGCGAGTTATCTGGAGGCGACGCTGGGTGTGCCTACCGAATATGCCCGGCTGGAATTCGACGCCTCCGGTGCCGTGACGCTCGCCGTCGGAACCCAGTCGAACGGCCAGAGTCATGAGACGACCTTCGCGCAGATCGTGTCGGAGAAGCTGCGGATTGACTTCGATCAGATCCGGTTTCGCCAGTCCGATACCGACCAGACGCCGATCGGGCATGGCCACGGGGGCTCCCGCTCCCTGCAACTGGCGGGCAGTGCGATCCTCAACGCTGCGGACAAGCTGGTGGAAAAGGCAAAGGTCCATGCTGCCGAATTGCTGGAGGCGGCAGCGGAAGATATCGACTTCGACAATGGCACGTTCCGGGTCGTGGGCACGGACCGGCGGGTCAACTGGCCCGACATTGCCGCGGCAGCGCTTTCGACGGCACGTCCGGCGGCAGAGCGCGGCCTGTCGGATGAGGATACCTACACGAAGGATGGCACTGCCTATCCCAATGGCTGCCACATTGCGGAGATCGAGATCGATCCGGCGACGGGGATGCTCACTGTGGAGCGCTATACCGCCCTGGATGACTTCGGCCGCATCGTCAATCCGATGGTCGTGACCGGGCAGGTGATGGGCGGTATCATGCAGGGTGTCGGACAGGCCGTCCTGGAACACACGGTCTATGACCCTGTTTCAGGGCAGCTCCTCAGTGGCTCCTTCATGGACTACTGCATGCCCCGGGCGTCCGACTTGCCGGACACCGACATTGCGTTCTTCGAGGACGCGCCGACCCGGACGTCCCCCATCGGCGCCAAGGGCTGTGGAGAGGCGGGGACCATCGCCGGGCCACCCGCCATTGCCAGCGCCATCTGCAACGCCCTTGGTGTGACGCACGTGGACATGCCCTACACACCGGAAAAGGTCTGGCAGCTGATCCAGAAGGGCTGATCCGGCAGGGCCGAGGTCAGACGGCCGGTTCGTCGATCCCGGCGGCGCGGCAGGCGGCGGTGATGGTGTTGGCCAGCAGGCAGGCGATTGTCATCGGGCCGACACCGCCGGGAACGGGCGTGATGCCACCCGCATGGCCGACAGCCGCAGCGAAGTCCACATCACCCACCAGCCGTGTCTTGCCATCTTCCTTTGGCACCCGGTTGATGCCGACATCGATCACCGTGGCACCGGGGCTGATCCAGTCGCCCTGCACGAAATGCGGGCGCCCCACGGCAGCGACGATGATGTCGGCACTGCGGCACAGTTCCGGCAGGTTGCGGGTCCGGCTGTGGGCGATGGTCACCGTGCAATTGGCCTGCAGCAGCAACATCGCCATCGGCTTGCCCACGATATTGGACCGGCCGACCACGACGGCGTGCAGGCCGGACAGATCGCCCAGCCGGTCCTGCAGCATCATCAGGCAGCCGCGCGGGGTGCAGGGCACCAGGGCGGGCAGGCCAACCTGCAGCCGCCCGGTATTGATGACGTGGAAACCGTCGACATCCTTCGCCGGGTCGATACGGTCCAGCACAGCGGTTTCGTCGATCTGATCGGGCAGGGGCAGTTGCACCAGAATGCCGTGAATGCCGTTATCGGCGTTCAGCCGATCGACCACGGCCAGAACCTCGTCCTGGGTGGCACTTGCGTCCAGGCGAATTTCGTCGGATCGCATGCCCACTTCGTTGGTCTGCTTCGCCTTGTTGCGCACATAGACCTGGCTGGCCGGATCCTCCCCCACCAGAACCACCGCCAGACCCGGCTTCAGGCCATGATCCCGCAGCAGGACCTCGGTCTGTGCCTGAACGGTTGCCCTGACCCGGGCGGCGAATTCCTTGCCGTCAATGCGGTTGTCCTGTAGCGTCGTCATGTCGGATCCGTTCCCTCAAGTGGTGAGTGCCTGCAGCAGGCGATGCCGCAGGTCGGCTTCATTGCCTGCAATCTGAACATCCTTGGCCCGGCTTGTTGCCCCGCGCACGACTTCGATGTCCCTTGGTGCGACGCCCAGGGTATCGGCGAGCAGTCTGACCACCGCCATGTTGGCCTTGCCCTTTTCGGGCGGCGCGGCGACGCGGATGCGCAGCCGTTGCGATCCGTCAGGTTCCGTCCGCCAGCCCGTCAGCTGCGACCGGCTGGCCCCCGGGGACACATGCAGACGCAGGTTCAGCACGGCCAGTGGCACTCAGGTCATGTAACCGGCGCAGAAACCCATGATGTCGCAGATGATGAACGTGCGCGCGACCATCAGCAGGATGATCAGCGCAATGGGCGACAGGTCGATGCCACCCAGATCCGGAATCAGCCGCCGGATCGGGGCCAGCGCCGGTTCGGTGATGCGATAGAGGAACGTGCCGATGGTGCGGGCGATATTGTTGTGCGGGTTCAGAACATTGAACGCGACCAGCCAGCTCATGATCGCGGATGCGATCAGACAGAAGATGTAGAAATCGACCACGAAGTCGATCAGTTGTGCGATGGCTGCCATGCCGACGGTTCCTGCATTCTGGTGAGAGCCTGAGCGGCACGTTTAACGCAGATTTGGGCCCAAGGGAATTCCCGAACCGGAGCCATGATCGTTCCATTGTCAGTTTGCATCATCAGCCCGCCTCCCCACCGGGCCATCTACTGGATAATCCTGAATGGGTAGCCGGGTGGGGGAGTGGGCTGGTGCGATTCCATCATTCGATGGACTGATCCTGGTGCCGCTGCGTGTCGCAGACAAAAAAATGGCGGGTACCAGCAGAGGGGGGGGGCTGGTACCCGCCAGTCAGGGAAACCGGTCGGGAGGGGTGGGGACCGGTCTCAGGGATTGGAGGGAAGTGCAGCATCCGTCAGGGGTGGAGGGACGGAGGCGCGGTATTTCTGTCGGGTCAGTATGTGCCGTTCGCGACCGCGCGGCGGTATGTGGTGAACTCACCCGTGTAATCCTGGTACAGGGTCATCGCGCCACGGGGCACGCTAACCTGCTGCTGCGACGTCACGCTGTCCTGTGACGCGTCGTGCTTGCCCGGCATGGCCGAACTGACGCCGAGACTCGCCAGCAGGGCAATGGCAACGATCCAGACCCCCAGGTGCTGTCGAACAATGCGGCTCATCATGGTCTTTCCCAATCTTGGCTTTCGTCTCCGCCAGGCGCCGCGCCCGAAGGTGGCTGTTCCGTGGCGGCGGGTCCGTCATGGACCCTGGGGCTGTGTCCAGCGTGGTTACCTTCTCCGTAACCCTGCTGCTGATGACACCTAGATGGGATACCCGGATAGCAAATCAACATATATCGACCCGATATAGGTCATTTTTTTCCGATTTGTCCGCCCTGAAGGGCCGTTCGTCGTGTGCCCGCATTTGCCGTTTGCCGGAAATGGGCTAGAACGAATGCATTCAAAAGGCATCCGCGCCTGCTTCTCGACCAGGTGTCGCGAACGTGATGCCGAGGGGGGGAATCTGCTGCCAATGACCATGACCTATGATGATCCGATCACTTTCGCCGGCGCGCCACTCGACCGTGCCTCCGAACACCGCAAGAACGGCGACTGGCTTGCCGGGCAGATGATGGATCGCAACAGCCGCTTCATGCCGGTGTCCCGGCTGCGGGCCTTCATCGACATCAGCGCCGAGCCGGAAATCGCCTGGTGTTCTCCGCTGGAAGTGCTGGATCTGATCGAGGAACATCGGCCCCTGCTGCTCGGCGTTCGCGACGGGATCGCCCATTTCGCGATCGAGGCGGATCCCCGCCGTGCACCGCGCGATGCTGTCTGGCCCGACAAGGGCAAGTTCATCGATGTCCGCTCCATCGCCCCGGCGCTGGCAGAAGGTCAGGCATCCATCCTTGCCCAGGCCCGGTCAATGCTGGACTGGCATCAGCGCCATCAGTTCTGTGCGGTCTGTGGTGCCCCGTCGGAAATGCGCGAAGCCGGTTACATGCGCGCCTGCAGCAGCGATGACTGCAAGGCGCAGCATTTCCCGCGCACCGATCCGGTGACGATCATGCTGGTCTTTGATGGTGACCGGTGTCTGCTGGGGCGTCAGCCGCGGTTCCCCGCCGGGTCCTATTCAGCGCTGGCCGGGTTCATGGAACCGGGTGAATCCATCGAAGAATGCGTCCGTCGGGAGATCTGGGAGGAAGCGGGTCTGGAAATCGGAGACGTGCGCTATGTGGCCTCGCAACCCTGGCCGTTCCCCTCCAGCCTGATGATCGGCTGCTTCGCGGAGGCGAAGACGACCGAGATCACGGTCGATCTGGAGGAACTGGAAGATGCAAAGTGGTTCAGCCGTGAAGAGGTTGCCACCATGATCGAACGCGCTGGGGCCAGCGAAGGACTGCGCATGCCGCCAGCCCTTTCCCTTGCCCATCAACTCGCCCGTCGCTGGCTTGCTGGCGTCTGAGGCGAAGCACCTGTCGCCACCCGCACCCCGGAAAAGCGTCGACGCCGGGTCCTCGCCCGGCGTGACAGTGGGGGGTAATGCGCGCACTCTCCACCACCGCCCCAACCTGTCATGCCGGACAAGCGCAGCGCCGATCCGGTACCCAAGCTCTGCGGACCTTGCCTGTTCACCCGAGCGTGGGCCGGGTATCAGTCACGGAA
This sequence comes from Minwuia sp., assembly GCA_029210175.1. Lineage (GTDB taxonomy): Bacteria > Pseudomonadota > Alphaproteobacteria > Minwuiales > Minwuiaceae > Minwuia. Next base: position 84,377 of record JARGPL010000001.1, read on the forward strand.
TTTCCTGAACAGGTCGTGCGCCACCTTGCGGATCTGGATTTCTTCCGTGCCTTCGGTGATGCGATAGCGCCGGTGATGGCGATAGATGTGCTCGAACGGCTTGTAGCGGGTATAGCCCATGCCACCATGCACCTGCATCGCCCTGTCCGCCGCCTCGCAGACAAAGCGGTTGGCGCGATAGTTGGCCATGGCGACCCAGTGGGTCACTTCCATGTGGTGGGCCTGATCCAGATGCCAGGCACTCTTGTAGACCAGATTGCGCAGCATCTCGGCTTCGGTGTTCAGTTCCGCCAGCGGCCACTGGATCGCCTGGTTGGCGCTGAGTGGCTTGCCCCAGGTGACCCTGTTGTTGGCCCATTTGACTGCTTCGTCGACGCAATACTGCCCCGCCCCCAGACTGGATGCCGCCTGCCGGATCCGGTTTTCATGGAAGAACGCCTGCGCGCATTCCAGTCCGCGGCCTTCCTTGTGCAAGATGGCATCGTCGGGCACCCAGACATCGCGGAAATGCACCTCCGCATGGTCCGACGGCATGTTGAACGTCCAGTGCATGTAGGCAATGTCCACGCCCGGTGTTTCGACCGGCACGATGAAGGCCGTGATGCCGGACGGGCGGCCCACATCGCCTGACGTGCGGGCGAAGACCACATCATGGGACGCATTCGACATGCCGGAATTCCACCGCTTGGTGCCGTTGATCAGCCAGCCGCCGTCCTTCTGCACCGCCGTGGTTTCCATGTAGGTCGCGTCGGAGCCGTGGTTGGGCTCCGTCACGCCGAAGGCGACGCGTTTCCGGCCGGTGATCATGTCTTCGATGAATTCGGCCTTCTGCGCGTCGTTGGCGACGGCGTGAAAGATCATCGCGACGGGGAAGTTGCCGACGATGGAGCTTTCGTTCTGCAGGTCGTTGTGCAGACCCAGTCCCCGGTGCGCCAGATGCTCCCGAATGATTGCCATGCCGAGGTTTGACCCGTCGGAGCCGCCGATATCGGTCGGCAGCGCCCAGCGCAGATGACCGGCCTTGTCGGCGCGCCGCTTCATCTCGGCCAGCAGTTCTTCCCATTCTTCCTTCGGGCGTCCGCCGTTGTCCCAGTCGGTACGCTCATATTCGCGCCGATGGTCGAAGAACTTGATGTTCTCCTCCTCCAGCGGCTTGATCTCCTTCTCGATGAAGGCATCCAGCACGCCGATATAGTCGCTGATCTCGCGTGGTATCGTGAAGTCCATGGTTGACCCTCCCCCGGGGTGTGATTTCTTGCGAATGCCGCGACAGCTGCCGACAGCCCGCACTCAATCCATTCGAATGACCAGCTTGCCCACGGCCCGCCGGTCACGCATGGCGCGGAAGGCGTCGATGCCATTCTCCAGGTCATAGGTGCCGCCGATATGCGGACGCAATGCACCAGCGGACCAGAGGTCCATCATGGCCGCGATGTTGGCCTTGCAGCGATCGGGGAACCTGCGCGAAAAGCCCTGGTAGGCGACACCGATCAGTTCGATCTGCTTGATCAGGATATGGTTCGCAGGCAGTTGCGCGATGTCACCGGCGGCAAAGCCGATGACCAGCATGCGCCCGCCCCAGTTGATGGACCGGATCGCCTGATGGCTGTAGGCACCTCCGACGGAATCGAAGATCACGTCTGCGCCCTTGCCGTCCGTCAGCGCCTTGATCTGGTGGCGGAGTTCGTCCCCTTCGGCATAGTTCACCAGATCGTCGGCCCCGCGCGCCTTGCAGGCCGCCAGTTTCTCGTCCGAGCTTGCGGCGGCAATGACGCGTGCGCCCCAGGCCTTGCCCGCCTCGACGGTCGCGAGACCTGTGCCGCCGGACGCACCGAGCACCAGCAGCGTTTCCCCCGACTGCAACCGGCCCCGATCCTTCAGCGCATGGTGGATGGTGCCGTAGGTCAGGCAGAAGGCAGCGGCGGTTTCGAAATCCATGGCATCGGGCAGGGGGAACAGCCAGTCCACCGGTGCCACCACATGTTCCGCGAAGCAGCCGATCCAGGGATGCACTGCGACCCGCTGCCCGATCTGCACGCCCGCGACGCCATCGCCCAGTTTCTCCACGACCCCGGCAGCTTCCATGCCGGGCGCGAAAGGCGGCTCCCCGCTGTACTGATACTTGCCCTGCGGCATCAGCAGGTCCGGGAAGTTCAGGGACGCCGCGTGAACACGGACCCGTACCTCCCCCGCGCCGGGTTCCGGCATCGGCAGATCGCCGACCACCAGATCATCGACCGCCCCGATCCTTTCACAGATGATCGCCCGCACCGCGTCCTCCCCGACTGTTGCGTCGCACTTGAAGCGGCCATGAAACCACAGCGGTTTTCGAAAGGGAAACGCAGCGTTTCCCTGTCCCGGCCTTGCCGACATCCCGCCGAACGCGCATCTCTTGACCAGCACAGACCAAACGTCGAACCGGAGATTCAGCCATGGCCCTCAGCCGCATTGACCATCTCGCCTTCATCACGCCGGACCTGACCGCCACGACCCGTTTCTACCGCGACCTGCTGGGGATGGAGCTTTCGCTGGGCATCGGCCATGACGGGTTTCGCCACTATTTCTTCAGGTCTGGCCTGAACTACATCGCTTTCTTCGCCTACGAAGGCGCTTCCAGCATGACGCGAAAGTTCCACGGCACCCGCACATCAGACCCTGTCGGCTTCGACCATGTCGCCTTCACGGTGGACACGCGAGAGGAGTTCTTTGCCTGGAAGGACAAGCTGGATGCCGCAGGCGTGGAGGTTACCGGCCCCATCGATCATGGCGCATTCTGGTCGCTGTATTTCTTCGATCCCAACAACATTCCGCTGGAGATCGCCTGGAACCTGATCGAGGTGGCAAAGGCCCCCGCCGTTGTCGATGACGAGATACCGGCGATCGTTCACGAAGGGGCAGAGGCGCAGCCGGGTCACTGGCCCGAGGTCACGCAGCGCACCGCCCTGGCCGACATGGTGCCTGCCAAGCCTGGTAATGCCTTCGCCCTGCGCAAGGAACTGCTGGCCAGCGGTCAGGGTCGATTGACGGACGGCGCCCGTGAAGCACTGGCGGCAATTGGTGAAGACGTCTGAAGGCTCAGGGCTGTTTCAGCGTTCAACCTGCCGCAACCGGTGTCGCCCGGTCGATCAGGGGTTGCAGGTCGAGGCCGGGTTCCAGAGTGCCGAAGGTGTGACCCCAGCCGCCGTCCAGACGGCTGGCGAGAAAGGCTTCGGCGACTGCCGTTGGCCCTGCCGCCGTCAGCAGGCTGGCCTGCAGTGTCAGGGCCATGTGCTCCACCACCGCGCGGGCGCGGAACTCGATATCGTCGAGGCGGCCAAGTTCACTCTCCATGTGGTCGATGGCGCGATCCAGCCGTGTATCCCGGCCCCTGGCCGTGCCGATTTCCGCCATGAAGGCCGCGACCGATTCCGGTTCCCGCTGCATGGCCCGCAGCACGTCCAGGCAGATGACGTTGCCTGACCCCTCCCAGATGCCGTTCAGCGGTGACTCCCGGTACAGGCGCGGCAGGATCGATTCTTCCACATATCCGGCGCCGCCCAGACATTCCATGGCTTCACCGACCACGACACCAACCCGCTTGCAGGTCCAGTACTTGCCGACAGCGACGGCGAGGCGGGAGAAGGCAGCCGCCTGCGGATCGGTGGCGGCTTCATCGAAGGCGCGGGCGAGGCGCATGGACAGCACGGTCGCCGCTTCCTGTTCCAGCGACAGGTCCGCCAGCACGTTGCGCATCAATGGCTGCTGCGACAGCTTGCGCTGGAACGCCATGCGGTTCTCCACATGGTGCCCGGCCTGGATCACCGCCTGGCGCATCAGCGATGTCGATCCGGTCGCACAGTCCAGCCGTGTGTGGGTCACCATGTTGATGATGGTGCGAACGCCACGGCCCTCTTCGCCGATCATCATGGCCTCGGCGGCGTGATATTCGATCTCGCTGGACGCATTCGACTTGTTGCCCAGCTTGTCCTTCAGGCGCTGCAGGTGGATGCCGTTGCGGGCGCCGTCCTGGCGCCAGCGCGGCACCAGAAAGCAGGAAACGCCGCCCTGTTCGGTATAGGCGAGGGTCAGGAAGGCATCGCACATGGGGGCGGAACAGAACCACTTGTGGCCGGTCAGGTCATAGATCTCCCCCGGACCCTGCCGCCCCCGTGCAACGGCTCGGGTGGTGTTGGCGCGAATGTCCGAACCGCCCTGCTTTTCCGTCATTGCCATGCCGATGGTCAGGCCGGTCTTCGATGTGGCGGGGATGGATCGACTGTCATAGTCGCGGCTGACACTGCCCTGCAGCCAGAACTGCATCGCTTCGGGCTGCATCTCCAGCGCCGGTCTGGCGGCGTAGGTCATGGTCAGCGGGCAGCAGACGCCGGATTCCACCTGATACATCATGTAATGCATGGCGGTGTGGATGACGTGGCCGCCGGTCTCTCCCTCCCAGGGAATTGCGTGCTGCCCATGTTTCATGCCCAGGGCCATCAGCGCGTGATAGCTGGGGTGAAACTCCGCCTCATCCATGCGCCGTCCGAACCTGTCATGGGTTTTCAGCACCGGGGGACAGGCATTGGCCAGTCGCCCGTGTTCGATGTTTTCCGCCCGCCCCAGTTCACTGCCATAGGCATCGACTTCCGCGCGCATGCCGTCACCGCCCTCTCGCGACAGCGCCTCCATCAGGGCGGAGTCCGTGCGGAACAGGTTGTAGTCTTCCAGCGGCGGCGGCTGGTTGAACACCTCATGGGTTGCCAGATCGGCCTGCGGGTTCAGGTCGGCCATCGAGATTCCTCCCTTGTCGCGGCATGCATATGGGCGCGAGTATGCGGTCAGGCAGTGCCGGATGGCAATCTGATGGGGAGACGGCTTTTGATGGTTGAACAGGAACTCGCGGCACGGATCGTGGCGGAGGTGGATCGTGGCTTCGATGCACAGGTTGCCTTCACCCGGGATCTCGTGCGCTACCCGTCGCAGCGTGGTCAGGAACATACGGCACAGGACTTCCTGCATGACGCATTCGCGGAGCGCGGCCTGAAGATGGACCGCTGGACCATCGATGTGGCGGATATCGAGAACCATCCGGGATTTTCGCCGGTCAACGTGTCGTACGACAATGCGGTCAACGTCGTCGGCACGCATCGTCCGCGCGATGAAACAGGGCGGTCGCTGATCCTGAACGGCCATGTGGACGTGGTGCCGGTCGGGCCGATGGACATGTGGACCACGCCGCCATACGAGCCGCGGATCGAAGGCGACTGGCTCTATGGCCGTGGCTCCGGCGACATGAAGGCGGGGATCGCCGCCAATCTCTATGCACTCGACGCCCTGAAGCGGGCGGGGGTGCAGCCCGCCGCGACGCTGTACATGCAGTCGGTGACGGAGGAGGAATGCACCGGCAACGGCGCGCTCGCCTGCCTGACAAGGGGCTATCACGCGGATGCGGTGCTGATCACGGAGCCGACGCACGACTGCCTGGTGCGCGCCAACGTCGGTGTGCTCTGGTTTCAGGTGGAGGTGCGGGGCCGCCCCGCCCACGTCTATGAATCCACGGTCGGATCCAGCGCCATCATTGCCGCCTACAGCCTGATCAATGCCCTGCAGGGTCTCGAAACGGAGATGAATGCGGAAAAGGGCGACCACAGGTACTTCGAGGACCACGGGAAGCCCATCACGATCAATGTGGGCAAGATCGCTGGCGGTGACTGGGCATCGTCTGTTCCTGCCTGGTGTCGCTTCGATGTGCGCGCCGGCATCTATCCCGGCACCTCGGTGGAGGAAGCCAAGCAGCGGGTGGAACAGGCCCTGCGCGCTGTCTGCATCGACGATCCGTTCCTGTCGAACCATCCGCCGAGCGTTACCTACAATGGCTTCACGGCGGAGGGCTATACGCTGGAACCGGGGTCGGATGCGGAGGCCTGCCTGGCCGCCGCCCATCAGAAGGTGCGTGACGTTGCCCTGACGGACGCGACCATGCCCGCCTACCTGGATGCACGGGTCGCCGTCCTCTATGACGACACACCGGCGCTTGTCTACGGGCCTGTGTCGGAACATATCCATGGCTTCGATGAACGTGTCAGTCTGAGCTCGACGCGGGAGGTGACGCGCACGGTGGCCCTGTTCATGGCCGACTGGTGCGGTGTCGAGACCGTCTGATCAGCCCGAAAATACTGGAAAACTGGGGAGCGAATTGATGAAGGCAGCAGTGCTGACGACGCCGGGGATTGCCAATCTCGTGGTGCAGGACTTACCCGAGCCCGAACCCGGCCCGGGTGAGGTCAAGGTGCGCATCCGCGCCAGCTCCATCAACTACCGTGATCTGGTCACGGTTGAAGGTGGATACGGCAAGAAGCAGAAGCAGGAAGGCCTGATTCCCATGTCGGACGGCGCCGGGGAGGTCGTGTCCGTGGGTGATGGCGTGACGGCGTTCGGCGTGGGTGACCGGGTGACGCCGATGTTCTTCACGGACTGGCTGGGCGGCGAACCGAACGGCCCTGCCATGGCCCGCGCCCTTGGGGGGTCAGCGCAGGGCTGTGCAGCCGAATTCGCCTGCTTCCCGGCACACGGGTTGGTGCACACGCCGGACTATCTGACCGACGCCGAAGCCGCGAGTACGGTCTGTGCGGGCCTGACCGCCTGGCAGGCAGTTGTCGAACAGGGGCGCATCCGTCCCGGCGACTGGGTGCTGACCCAGGGCACCGGCGGGGTGTCGGTCTTCGCGCTGCAGTTCGCCAAGGCCATGGGCGCACGGGTCATTGCCACCACCTCGTCGGATGCCAAGGCAGAGCGTCTGCGGGAACTGGGCGCGGATCATGTGCTGAACTATCGCGACATCCCGGACTGGGGCAAGGCGGCGAAGAGCCTGACCGGTGGGGCCGGTGTCGATCTGGTGGTGGAGGTCGGCGGTGCCGGGACCCTGAACCAGTCGCTGCGCGCCATCCAGATCGGCGGCACGATTGCCATGATCGGCATCCTCGCCGGGCAGACCAGCGAGATCAACATGGGCTTCGTGCTGATGACCAACAGCCGCATCCAGGGGATCACGGTGGGCAGCCGGGAAATGCATCAGGCCATGTATCGGGCCATGGAAGCGCATGAGATCAAGCCTGTCATCTCCGACACCTTCTCCCTCGACGAGATCTGCGAGGCCATGGCCTTCCAGCAATCCGGCCGCCATTTCGGCAAGGTCGCGCTGACGTTCTGAGATCCCGGGCGACGGTCCGACCGGCATTTCGCCTGTCATGCCGTCAGCACGAAAAAGGGCCACGCTCCGTCTGGAACGTGGCCCTTTCTCATTGTCCCCTGTCGATGGCTGCCTGGCCGGGAGGCGAACCCCCCGGCCCCGCAGCTTCGTCAGGTCAGTTCCAGCGGCGGATTTCCAGCCGTGCAAGCTGATCGCGATGCACCTCGTCCGGGCCGTCGGCCAGACGCAGGGTCCGCTGATGCGCGTACATGTTGGCGGTTCCGAAATCGGTGGTGACACCGCCGGCACCGTGGGCCTGAATGGCCCAATCGGTGACCCTGCAGGCCATGTTCGGCACGGAAACCTTGATGCCCGCAATTTCCTTGCGCGCTTCCTTGTTGCCGACCGTGTCCATCTTCCACGCGGTGTAGAGAACATGCAGGCGGCACTGATCGATCATGATCCGCGCCTCAGCGATCCGCTCGCGCCAGACGGACTGCTCGATGACCGGCTTGCCGAAGGCCACGCGGGACTTCAGGCGCTTGATGGTCAGTTCGAGCGCGCGTTCGGACACCCCGATGGAGCGCATGCAGTGATGGATACGTCCCGGGCCGAGCCGCCCCTGGGCGATCTCGAAGCCGCGGCCTTCACCCAGCAGGATGTCGTTCACGGGTACGCGCACATTGTCGAACTCAACCTCCCCATGGCCGTGCGGGGCATCATCGTAGCCAAACACCGGCAGCATCCGCTTCACGGTCACGCCCTTGGCGTCACGCGGCACCAGGATCATGGACTGCTGCTTGTGGCGGTCGGGGTTGTCGGGGTCGGTCTTGCCCATCAGGATCAGCACCTTGCAGCGCGGATCACCGATTCCGGAGGTCCACCACTTGCGACCGTTGATCACGTACTCGTCGCCATCCCGCTCGATACGGCAGGCGATGTTGGTGGCATCCGACGATGCGACCTCGGGCTCTGTCATGGCGAAGGCGGAGCGGATCTTGCCATCCAGCAGCGGCTTCAGCCACTTCTCCTGATGTTCCTTCGTGCCGTAACGGGCCAGCACTTCCATGTTGCCGGTGTCCGGCGCGGAGCAGTTGAAGATCTCGGAGGCATAACGCGAACGCCCCATGATCTCGCACAGCGGCGCATAGTCCAGATTGGACATGGAGAAACCATAGGGATTCTCCGGCAGGAACAGGTTCCACAGGCCCTGGGCCTTGGCGATTTCCTTCAGTTCCTCGGACTTCTGGATCGGCTGCCAGCGGTCACCCTCTGCCAGCTGATCATCCATCAGCTGTTCGTTGGGCATGATGTGCTCGTCCATGAACGCCTGGATGCGTTCGGCGAGATCGCGCGACAGATCAGACTGTTCGAACATTGCGACCATTGTTTGTCTCCCCCTTGTACAAGTTTGTCTCTCTCAGTTACTGCGCGGAGCATAAACAGCCTTCCCCGGCTTGTCAGGGGCAGATCGACCAAACCGGTTGCGCCTGGTCTGCATGGTTCGGATTTCAGGCGGCGGCCTGTCTGTGACCGTGTCCGCGCGTCAGTCCCGGCGTCGGTGGCGCAGTTCCGACACCAGTACACCGGTGGCCATCAGGGCGAGGGCGATCAGGGAATAGATGCCCGGCTGTTCGCCAAAGAACAACGCTGCCCAGCCAATGGCGGCGATAACGGCCAGATAGTTGAACTGGGCAAAGAAGGTCGGGCCATAGCGCCGCACGATCTCCGCGAACAGGATGATGAAGACGCCGTTCACGGCGGCCGAGCCCAGGGTTGGCAGCAGCAGATCACCCTCGACCGGCAGATAGGTCTGATCGAACAGCAGCATCAGCGGCAGCAGGGACAGCGCCGCACCCAGCAGGAACCCGGCACCCATCACCATGGATGTCGTCTCCGGCGGGCGCAGCAGCGCCGCAGCCACGTTCGCGATCGCCAGGAAAACCGGCACGATCAGCGCCAGCAGGAACCATGTCACCGCGCCTTCACCCGGCATGGCGCTGTCTGGTGCCAGCACCACGGCGACACCGGCGAAGCCCAGCAGGATGCCGGCAATGCCGAATATCGACAGGCGGTCGATGCGGGTGAGGATGCTGGCGAGATAGGTGAAGGTCGGCGAAAGCGCGAGCACCAGCGAGACGATGGCTGTCGGCAGGTTGGGGCCGACAAAGGTCAGCAATGCCATGGGCAATCCGAAGCCGAACGCGCCCACCACCAGATAGGCCCGGAAATAGGCCCAGCCGAAATGCACCCGCTGACCGCGCAGGTTGGCCAGGATGAACAGCACGACCCCGGCAATCGCTGTCTGCCAGAACGCGTGGCCGAAGAACGTGGCCCCGGCCCGCGCCGCCAGGTCATTGAATGGAAATACCAGGCCATAGATCAGGGCCGCGGCAATCAGCATGGCTATGGGCAGGACCGCCAGTGTCTTCACCACCGGGGTCGCCTCCTGCTTCTCGCTCATCTTGCTGTCCCTCCCACCTTGTTATGCACGACAGTGTGACACCTGTTCGCGGCCAGGCCTGTGCGCGCGGCGCACCTTTTGCTGCATCCGGGCGTATGGCCCCGGTTGCCACCTTGCCAGACGCCGCGCCCGATGCTCGGGTCTGCTGGGGTTGAACCGCAACAGATGCTGATGCGGGATTTGGGAGAGGCTTTGCGATGCGATTTGCTGTCGATACCGGGGGAACCTTCACCGATCTGCTGGTGGAAGATGATGATGGCACCTTGCGGATGTTCAAGGCATCCACGACCCCGGATGATCCCATTCGGGGCGTCATCGACAGCCTGCAGGTCGCTGCGGATGGCATGAACCGGCCTCTTGCCGATCTGCTGGCACAGGGAAGCCTGTTCATCCACGGCACCACACGCGCCATCAATGCGATCATCACCGGCAACACCGCGAAGACGGCATTTCTGACCACACAGGGTCATCCCGACATTCTGGTACTGCGTGAAGGGGGGCGGTCCGACGTCTTCAATTTCACGGTGCCGTATCCGGAACCCTATGTGCCCCGGTCCCTGACCTGGGAAGTGAATGAGCGGATCAATACCGACGCCGAGGTCCTGCAGCCGCTGGACGAGGCCGAGATCGTCGACATCATCGAACAGATGAAGGCGCAGGATGTGGAGGCAGTCGCCGTCTGCCTGCTCTGGTCCATCGTCAACGGGACGCATGAAAAGCGGATCGGCGAACTGCTGAAAGAGCACATGCCCGGCGTGCCCTATACGCTTTCGCATCGCCTGAACCCGTCGCTGCGCGAGTATCGCCGTGCATCGTCCACTGCCATCGATGCGTCGCTGAAGCCGCTGATGGGCGCCTACATGCGCAACCTGTCGCAACGGCTGAAGGAATCGGGCTTTGGTGGCCGTGTCCTGATCGTCACCTCCGGTGCCGGGGTCATCGATGCAGCCGACGCAGCTGAAACACCCGTGCATCTGATCAATTCTGGCCCGTCCATGGCCCCTGTTGCGGGGCGCCATTTCACGGACGTCGATGCCAAGGCTGAAACAGCCATCGTCGCCGATACCGGCGGCACGACCTACGATCTCAGCCTGGTGCGCAAGGGACGCATTCCCTGGACCCGCGAAACCTGGATCGGTGGTGAGTATCGCGGCCACATGACCGGGTTCCCCTCGGTCGATGTGCGCTCCATCGGGGCCGGTGGTGGATCGATCGCGTGGGTCGATGACGGCGGCTTGCTGCATGTGGGGCCGCAGTCGGCGTCTGCAGTGCCCGGCCCAGCGGCCTATGGCCATGGCGGCACGGAACCGACCCTGACGGACGCCTGCGTGGCGCTGGGCTATGTCGATCCGGATTTCTTTCTCGGCGGCACCATGAAGCTGGATGCTGCGGCGGCACGCAAGGCCATCGAAACGCGCCTCTGTGACCGGCTGAACCTGTCGGTGGAGGACGCGGCGCTGGCGATTGTCCGCATCGCGACAGAAAACATGGTGCAGGCCATCATGGACATCACCATCAACCAGGGCATCGACCCTGCCAAGGCAGTGCTGATCGGTGGCGGCGGTGCGGCCGGGCTCAATTCGGAGCGCATCGGCGCCCGTCTCGGTTGTCCGATGGTGCTGATCCCGGACGTGGGTGCTGCCCTGTCCGCAGGTGGCGCACTCATGTCCGACCTGATGTCGGATTCCCGTGCCACCCTGTTCACCACGTCAGCGGACTTCGACCGCGATGGTGTCAATGCCGTGCTCGCTGACCTGAAGGCCAAGTGCGAGGCCTTTGCCTCTGGCCCGGGTGCCGGTGCCGTGAAGACGGAGATCACCTTCATGGCTGAAGCCCGCTACCCGCATCAGGTCTGGGAGATCGAGGTGCCTCTCCGCGCCGACACCTTCGCCGGTGACGCGGACGTGCGCCAGCTGGTGTCCGATTTCCATGACGCGCATGAGGAGATCTTCGCGATCAAGGACGCGGAATCGGAGATCGAGGTCATTGGCTGGTCCGCACGGGTCAGCTGTCAATTGCGCGAAGGCACCATCGCCAGTCTGGCCGATGCAGCCAGCGGCACGGGCGAACAACCGTCGCGACAGGCCTGGTTCGGGGGCACAGGCTGGGCCGAGACGGCCATCCGCAGCTTCGACAGCCTCAGCGTTGATGAGGCTGTGGCCGGGCCGGTCATCGTCGAAAGCTCCTTCACCACCGTGGTCGTCGGACCCGGTGCGCGCGTCACCCGGCGCCCGTCCGGCAGCCTGGCCATCGTGCCGGGTGGTCAGGACTGACGGCGCACCGGGCTGGTGATGCAACCAGACAGCGGAGCGATCTCTAGCGCTTCGCCTCGATGGCGTCCCAGATCAGGCCGGACAGGTTGGAACCGTCGAAGCGGTCAATCTCCTGAATGCCGGTGGGGCTGGTGACGTTGATCTCCGTCATCCAGTCGCCGATCACGTCGATGCCGACGAAGATCATGCCCCGTGCCTTCAGCTCCGGGCCGATGCGGTCACAGATTTCCCGCTCCCGCGCGGTCAGCGATGACCGGACGGCCTGACCGCCGACATGCATGTTCGACCGGCTTTCGCCCTCCGCCGGCACCCGGTTGATCGCGCCGACGGGTTCGCCGCCGACCAGGATGATGCGCTTGTCGCCGGTGCGGACTTCCGGCAGGAACTTCTGCGCGATGATCGGTTCGCGGTACATCACGGCATAGGTTTCCAGCAGCGAACTCAGATTGTCGTCGCCGGGACGCAGGTGAAACACCCCCGCGCCGCCATTGCCGTAGAGCGGCTTGATGATGATGTCCTGATGCTGGGCCTGAAAGGCGCGGATCATGTCACCGTTGCTGGTGATCAGGGTCGGCGGCATCAGGTCGGTGAAGTTGGTGACGAACAGCTTCTCCGGCGCGTTGCGGACCTCCATCGGGTCGTTGACGACCAGTGTCTTCGGATGGATGCGTTCCAGCAGATAGGTGGTGGTCAGATACCCCATGTCATAGGGGGGGTCCTGTCGCAACAGCACGACATCGACATCTGCCAGATCGACGACGCGGTCCTCGCCATCGCTGAAGTGGTTGCCGACCTCTCGCCGCACGATGACATCACGCAGGCGGGCCATGACGGTGCCGTTCTGCCAGGCCAGTTCATCGGGGCGGTACCATGACAGACTGTGGCCGCGTGCCTGCGCTTCCAGCATCAGGGCGAAGGTGGAATCCCCATTGATGTCGATCCCGGCAATCGGGTCCATCTGGACGGCGACCTTGAGTGTCATGTCTTTCCCCATCTGTTTCTGGCCCGGCGGCTGCGATCACGCGATGATAGGGCGGTTCGGACCCTGGGCAAAAAACAAATCAGGCCGACGCGCAACATGGCTGCGCCCCGGCCTGACCGTTGGTTCGGTTGCGCTGGATCAGCGCTGGAAGTCGGCAAAGCTCTTGCCTTCCGCCACCAGCTTCTCGATCAGCGGTGCGGGCTTCCAGTCGTCCTCACCGGACTGCTCGTAGTAATGCTTGATCCGCGCCAGCACCTTGTCGAGACCGACGTGATCAGCGTAGTGCATCGGGCCGCCGCGATGTTTCGGGAAGCCGTATCCGTAGAGGTAGGTGATGTCGATATCGACGGAGCGGATGGCGATGCCTTCCTCCAGAATCTTCGCGCCTTCATTGACCAGCGCGTAGATGCAGCGCTCCAGGATCTCGTCATCGGACACCTTCCGGCGCTTGATCCCGGCTTCTGCCGAATTCTTCTCGATCAGCTCCTTCACCACGGGGTCGGGCTGCGGCACACGGCTGCCTTCTTCGTAGCGATACCAGCCTGCGCTGGTCTTCTGCCCGTGACGACCGAGTTCCACCACCTTGTCGGCGAGGGAGGAATAGCGACGACCCTGCGGCCAGGTCTTCAGCTGATGCTGCCGCACACGGTAGCCCACATCCAGACCGGCCAGATCACCCATGGCGAACGGCCCCATGGCGAGACCGAAGTCATAGAGCACGCGATCCACATCTTCCGGCTGCGCGCCTTCTTCCACCAGGAAACTGGCCTGGCGGCCATAGGGATGCAGCATGCGGTTGCCGATGAAGCCATGGCAGTTGCCGGCCAGCACGGCGATCTTGCCGATACGCTTGCCCAGGTCCATGACGGTCTGGATCGTGTTGGCGCTGGAATCCTTGCCGCGCACGTTCTCCAGCAGGCGCATGACATTGGCCGGGCTGAAGAAATGCGTACCGATGACATCTTCCGGACGCTTCGTGGCCGACGCGATCTCGTCAATGTCCAGGGTGGAGGTGTTGGAGGCCAGGATGGCGCCGGGCTTCATCACCTGATCGAGCTTGCCGAAGACCTGCTTCTTGATCTCCATGTCCTCGAACACCGCTTCGATCACAATGTCTGCCTGGCCGATGTCGTCATACGACGTGGTTGGCGTCAGCATGGCCATCCGCTTCTCGACTTCCTCCATCGTGAAGCGGCCGCGCTTGGCACTGTTCTCGTAGTTGCCGCGGATGATGCCTATACCACGGTCCAGCGCCGCCTGCTCCAGTTCCAGAATGGTCACCGGAATGCCGGCGTTCAGGAAATTCATGGCGATGCCACCACCCATGGTGCCACAGCCGAGGATGGCGCAGGTCTTGATGTCGCGCGTCGGCGTCCCCTTGGGAATGTCGGGAATCTTGCCGACTTCGCGCTCGCCGAAGAAGGCGTGGATCTGCGCCGCCCGCTGCGGGCTCTGCATCAGTTCGGCAAACAGTTCACCTTCGCGTTTCAGCCCGGCCTCGAAGCTGTCGGACGTCACCGCGGCCTCAACGGCGGCGATGCAGTTCTGCGGCGCCAGCACGCCACGGGCCTTCTTCGCCAGCGTTGCGCGGAACGTGTCGAAGATAGCGGCATCGGCCTCGTCCAGCTTGCCACGGCTGCGCGAAATCACCTTCAGCGGGGCGCCATCGGCCACCAGCTTCTCGGCGAAGGCACAGGCACCGGGGATCAGGTCATCGACGATCGCGTCGACGATCCCGGCTTTCTCGGCCATCGCGGCGGGCACCATGTCACCGGACGTGATCATCTTCAGGGCGGTTTCGACCCCGGCCACACGCGGCAGGCGCTGGGTGCCACCGGCACCAGGCAGCAGGCCCAGCTTCACTTCCGGCAGACCAACGAAGCCCTTCGGCACGGCAACGCGGTAATGCGCGGCGAAGGCGGTTTCCAGTCCACCACCCAGGGCAGTGCCATGGATCGCGGCCACGACCGGCTTGGTGGCGTTCTCGTAGTCGGCGATGACCTCGTTCAGGCCGGGACCGGACATCGGCTTGCCGAATTCGCGAATGTCGGCACCGGCGATGAAGGTTCGCCCGTCACCGGCCAGCACGACGGCGGAAATGCTGTCATCGGCCAGCGCCTCGGCCAGCCGGTCACGCAGGCCCTGCCGCACAGCCTGGCTGAGCGCATTGACCGGTGGGTTCTGTACCAGGATGACGCCTACCGCGCCGTGTTTTTCCAGCACCACAGGTGATGACATGTTCGTTTCCTCCCCAATCGGAAAAATCATTGCCTGATGAGTTAGCCCAGCCGGGCCGGGTGGTCAAAGCCTGATAGCGCCCGAACGCCACATCAGAATCGCAGATGCTGGCCGTCGAATCTGTGGTTGAGTATCAGTGCGGTGATCGTCGCGCCGACCGAAAGGGCGGCCATGGCGAAGTACGCATCGCCGCCGAAGTCGCCATAGAGCCAGCCGGCGAGCAGGGCACCAAGGCCCATGAAGATGCCCATGCCAAAGGCGGCGAACAGCCCCTGTGCGCTGGCGGAAAGCTCTGGCGGGGCCGCGCGCTGGATGAAGTGCATGGCACCCAGGTGGGTGGCACCGAAGGTCAGGCCATGCAGCACCTGCAGGACCGCGAGGGCCAGGAACCCGTCCACGAACCCCAGCGCGGTCCAGCGCAGGATCCCGGCTGCACAGCCGGCGATGATCAGCAGCATGGGACCGAACCGGGCGATGATCTGGCGGGCATAGGCGAACAGGATGATTTCCGCGATCACGCCCTCTGCCCAAAGCAGGCCGATCTGCACGTCGGACAGGCCATTCGCCTGCCAGTCCAGAGTGCCGAAACCGTAGAGGATGGCGTGTGCCGCCGCATTCAGGCCGACAGCCAGCAGGAAAAGGCGATAGATCGGATGCGCCAGCAGCCGCCGTGTCCCGCCGCGCAGGGTCGTGGGTTGCGGAAAGCGGATATCGGGCACGAACAATGCCACAAGCGTGGTCAGGGCCAGGCCGCCGACAACCAGCCAGTGAACGACGTCCGGTTCACCGCCTTCCAGCAACCAGCCAGCGCCATAGACGGCGGCAATGAAGCTGACCGACCCCCAGAGGCGCATGCGGCCATAGTCCAGGTCCTTCTGCGCCGCGGCGGTCATGGTCAGATTGTCACCCAGCGGCAGCACCGGGGCATAGATCGCCTGCGCCAGGATGGTGAAGCCGAGGAACATCCAGAACCCGTCGGCGAAATGAAACAGCCCATAGGCAACAGTTGTTCCGGCCAGCAACAGCACCAGCGGTCGCCGCCGCTGACCCATCTGATCGGCCCAGCGGGTACCGATCGGACTGGTCAGCGGCTTGATCCAGAACCCGGCGGCCAGAACGATACCGATCTCGTCCGCTGAAAGGCCGCGCGCGCTGAGCCACGCGGGCCACCAGGGCATCAGCACCCCGGCCACCGCGAATATGGCGGCATAGAAGAGCGAAAGACGGACAGCCCAGTTCACGGCGTTCGACCCCTCTGCCGGACCTGTTCCCGTGATCCTGTGTTCCGCCGTGTCAGAGCGGCTGACCCCGCACGACGCGGTGCACGAACCGCAATTTCTCGATGACCGGCGCGGCGAGCGCGAACGGGTAGGCGTCTTCCTGCCCCATGGACCGGTTGAGGCTGTTGAGGGCAACCGTCAGCGGCATCCATTGCGACATCAGACGGTCGAAATCATCTTCCTGATAGGGCGCGCGCGCCAGTTCCGATTCCAGCAGTTCGGAATCCACCTTGCGGGGGCTGGTCCGGACGCCGAAGTTCCAGGCGGTGTCCAGCGTGTCCATCATCAGCAGGTAATGGCTCCAGCTCTCGGCCCAGTCCTCCCACGGGTGGCTGGCAGCGTAGGAACTGATGTGGTGATCGCGCCAGTCGGGGCGCGGGCCATTGGTGTAGTGGGCTTCCAGCGCCTCACCGTAATCCTGCCGCTCATCCCCGAACAGCTGCCGGCAACTGTCCAGCCAGGCGGTTGGCGCGATCAGCCGGTCCCAGTAGAAATGACCGGATTCGTGGCGAAAGTGACCCAGGATGGTGCGATAGGGTTCGTCCATCTGTTCACGCATGCGGATGCGCGCGGCCGGATCAGCCTCGGCAATGTTGATGGTGATCAGCCCCGCGTCATGCCCGGTCAGCACCCGTCCGCGTTCACTGAAGCTCGGGTCCGGGTCGGCCAGGAAATCGAAGGCCAGGCCATCTTCACGTTCCGCCTTCGAACTGACGTCGAGGCGCAATCGCAGGCAGGAATGGACAAGCCTGCGCTTCTCCGCCTCCAGCCGGTGCCAGAGCGCCCGATGCCCCGGCACATCAAGGTCGGGGATGGTGTGGTTCAGGCGGCACGAGAGGCAGTATCCGTCGTGGTCGATGTCGCCGTCCTGGATCATCCAGTTGCAGCCATTGTCCTGCGCATGATGGCTGCACTTCAAATATCGCGTGCTGATGCCGTCCTTGCTGACCAGCGTCGCGCTGCCATCGGCGTCGAGCGCCACCATCATCGACGTATCAGGCACGAACCCCTGCGCCGCGCCGCAGGACATGCAGGCCGTGTTCTCGAAATAGATCGGATTGGTGCAACTGCCACAGGTGAAGATCTTCACGCGCTTGTTCCGTTCTGAAAGGGATGTGTGTCACGCCGTCCCCGGCCCGAATGATGCCCGCCGGGCGGTCTCGGACCGGGACGGTGTGATCCTGTCAGTTTCGGCCCATCATGTCGCGCGCAATGATCTGCTTCATGATCTCCGCACTGCCACCCGCGATGCGGGACATGCGGCTGTCGGCCCAGGCGCGGGCGATCGGGTATTCCCACATGTACCCGGCCCCGCCATGCAGTTGCAGGCATTCATCCAGCACGCGGCACTGCATGTCGGTGGCGTTCATCTTGGCCATCGCGGCGTCGATCTCGCTCAACTCGCCCTTCAGGTGCTGTTCCAGGCACCTGTCGACGAAGACCCGCAGCATGGACGCGTGCGACTGCAGTTCCGCCAGCTTGAACTGGGTGTTCTGGAACTGGGAGATGGTGCGTCCGAAAGCCTGGCGATCCTTGGTGTACGTGACGGTCCAGTCGATTGCCGTCTGTACGGTTTCGGCGCCCTTCACGGCCTGGATCAGGCGCTCCTGCGGCAACTGGCTGACCAGCTGGATGAAGCCCTTGCCTTCATCGGGACCGATCAGGTTGCTGACGGGCACCCGCACATCGCTGAAGAACAGCTCCGACGTGTCCTGCGCATGCATGCCGATCTTTTCCAGATTGCGCCCGCGTTCGAACCCTGCCCGGTCGCCCTCCACCAGGATCAGGCTGATCCCGCGCCAGCCCTCGTTCGGGTCCGTCTTGCAGGCGACAATGACCAGGTCGGCCATCTGACCGTTGGAGATGTAGATCTTCGAGCCATTGATGACGTACTCGTCGCCTTCGCGCTTGGCATTGGTGCGGATTCCCTGCAGGTCGGACCCGGCACCGGGTTCGGTCATGGCGATGGCGCCGATGACCTCGCCTGTGGTCATGCGGGGCAGCCACTTCTTCTGCTGCTCGGGGGAGCCGTAGTGGCGCAGGTAAGGGGCGATGATGTCGGAATGCAGCGGGAAGTTGGGTCCCGTCGCACCGATCTTGGCCATTTCCTCCAGCACGATGGACGAATACAGGAAGTCCGCACCGACGCCGCCCATCTCCTCGGGGATGTCGCAGCACAGCAGACCAGCCTCGCCAGCCTTCAGCCAGACTTCGCGGGAGACCTGGCCGTCCTTTTCCCACTGGCGGTGATGCGGCGCCACTTCCGTTTCCATGAAACGGCGGCAGGAATCGCGAAAGATCTCGTGGTCTTCGGAATAAACGGTACGTGGAATCATGGTTCAGACCCCCTTGAATGTCGGTGTGCGCTTTTCAACGAAGGCCTTGGTGGCTTCCTTGTGGTCCTGCGTCTCGCCGGACAGCGTGTGATGCATCGCTTCCATGTCGAAGCAGCGGGCGAGGGATTCGGTCATCGCGGCGTTCATGTTCCGCTTCATGTACGACAGCGCGATCTTCGGCCCGTTGGCGATCTTGTGTGCCAGTGCCATGGTCTCCGCCTCCAGCTCCGCGTCCGCAACCACGCGGTTGACGATGCCCAGGCCATGCGCCTGTTCGGCGTTCAGCTCGTCGGCGGTGTAATAGAGTTCCCGCGCCTTGGCCGTGCCGACCAGATGGGTCAGGAAATAGCTGCCGCCAAAATCGCCCGAGTAACCGACGTTGCCGAAGGCAGTGGTGAATTTCAGCGTGTCGGAGGCCACCCGCATGTCGCAGGACAGCGCGATCGACATGCCGGCACCGGCCACGGGGCCACGCACCATGGCGATGGTCGGCTTGGCCATTTCGTGCAGCAGGCGCGACACTTCCATGCCGCCACGCAGCTTGAGCACCTTGGCTTCCAGCGTGTTGTCGGCAAATTCCCGGCCCTCGGCCATCGACTTCACATCGCCCCCGGCGCAGAAGCCACGGCCCGCACCGGTGATGACGACACAGCCGATGCTGCGGTCATTGGCGAGGCGGTGGCAGTTCTCCACCAGGGCTTCCAGCATCTCGCCGCTCAGGGCGTTCAGCCGTTCGGGCCGGTTCATTGTCAGAACGGCAACACCGTCCTTCTCTTCCACCATCAGGTGATCGGTCATGGCATGTTTCCTCCCCGGAAATACATTGTCTGTGGGCCGTTCCACCCCTCTCCCCCACCCGGCCACCCATTTCAGGATACTCGGGTGGGTGGCCGGGTGGGGGACAGGGGTGGAACGGTCAGCCCATGAGGACTCTCTCAGATCAGGTTACAGCGCACCTGCATCAGCGTGAAGCCGTCGGCGTCGTGGGGCAGGCCGTGTGCTTTCGCACGGCTGAGCGCCTTTGCCTTGTCGGTCATGCGGAAATCGATCTGGGAGATGCCGGGCAGCATGTCGCCCGCAGTCTGGCGAAACCGGATGATGCCACCGTCTTCGCAGGGCATGTCGAACCCGCCATCGACGGCCATGACCGGCGCATCCAGCAGTGATGACCAGTTTGCGGCCTGCCGCGCCGGGTCCGGGTTCACCAGTTCCATGGCCACCATGGCCTCTGTAACACCGGCACGCACATGGCTCAGCCAGTCCGGGCCGCCCCAGCGCCAGTAGCTCCATTCCTCCGACGGGTCAGGGGACTCGGTGAAGGAATCGACGGACAGGATCACCCCACCCAGATCGACGGGGTGGAAATGGGTCGCGACCGCACCGTCCTCGTTGTTCTCCCAGACCGCGCGAATGCCGAGTTTCTCTGCCCGGGCGCGCGCGCCGCTGCCATCCGCCACATGCAGCAGCACCATGTAGCCCGCGTCGCCGCCGCGCCGGGCCATGAAACGCCCCGCTGCCGTGTCGGTCTGGCCCTTTTCCGGCGCCACGATCTCCAGGAAGTTGTCGTCCACCGGCACCACGCAATTGTGCAGCCCGAAGTGTCCGACACCGGGGTCGCGAAAGCCCACCTCCAGGCCCAGCACATCCAGCAGGATCTCTTCCGACGGTTCCAGGTGCTCCGCCGCGAACGCGATCTGGCGCAGTTTCATCTTGATCTCTCCCCTTGGTCATTCGGCCCCTTTTCTTGCACGGGATGCGCCGAAATGGAAACGGCGCCGATGGTTGCCCACCGACGCCGTTTCGTTTCAGACCCCCGGCAGGGGGCTGATGTTCCGTTCCGCCGTCAGGCCATGGCGGCCTTGACCGCGGCTGCCGTGATCGGCAGGTCGCGGACGCGGGCACCGGAGGCGGCGAAGATGGCGTTGGCAATGGTGGGCGCGACAACGGTCACGCCCGGTTCACCACACCCCACCGGATAGTGCCCCGGCGACAGCACCGTCACGTCGATGTCGGGCATGTCTTCCATGCGCAGCGGCGTGTAGGTGTCATAGTTGTCCTGCTGGATCGCACCATTCTTCATGTTCGCGAATTCCTTGGTTGCCAGGCTGAGACCCCAGAGGGCACCGCCTTCGACCTGGGCGCGGACACCATCGGGGTTCACGGCCGTACCGACGTCGATGACCAGGGTCATCTTCTCGACCTTGAACTCACCGGTCTTCGGGTTGACGTGGACCTGCGTCGCACAGGCGGTCCAGGTGGGCGTTGCCCGTTCCTGAGCCGAGACGCTGGCAATGCCGATGCCGGTATTGGCAGGCATCTTCTTGCCATAGCCCCCCTTGTCTGCAGCCATCTGCAGCACGTTGGCCAGGCGGCTTGCGCCACCGACCGCCATGGGTGCCGATCCGGCGTTCTTGCCCTGCGAATCCAGCATGGCGAGACGCATCTTCAGGGGGTCGACCCCCATCTTGTGCGCCATCTCGTCCAGGAAGCATTCCACCGCCCAGAAGGTCCAGCCCGGTGCCACGGAGCGCAGCTGACCAGACGGCGTCGCCGACTGTGCCAGTTCCGACTTGATGGTCCGAACGGTCTGGTTGGGGATGGAGTACCAATGGTCCGAGCCGTTGATCGAGAACGGATCAACCTTGCCCTGCTTGTCCACCGAGTCTGCCAGGAAGGCGGGGGTCTGTCGTGCTGTCGCCCAGGCGGAAACCACCTGCTGCTCCAGTCCGACCAGCCTGCCGTCCGCGCCACCACCGGTCAGTTTCTGGTGGGTGAGCGTGCGGGTGAAGTCCATCACCGTATCGGCTTCACGGCTGTAGATCAGCTTGACCGGCTTGCCCGCTTCCTTGGCGGTCAGGGCCGCGACCAGGATGTAGTCCGATTCCAGACGCCGTCCGAAACCGCCGCCCAGATGGTACTGGTGCACCACGACCTGGCTCGGGTCGATCTGCAGTGCTGCCGGAACCAGGCCAACCGCAAGGGTCTGGAACTGGTTGCCGGTATGGATGTGATAGACGTCGTCCTTCACCTCCACGACCGCGTTCATCGGCTCCAGCGGGGCATGAATGTTCAGCTGCGTCGTGTACACAGCCTCATGCCTGGTCTTGGCACCCTTGATGGCCTTGGCCGAGTCGCCGTCCTTGACGAACAGCTGCGCCCCCGCGCCGGATTTCTGCAGTTTCTTCGCGTCTGCAAGAATGTCCGCGCTGGAGACCTTGGCATTCACACCCAGGTCGTAGTCGACTTTCAGCGCGTCGCGCGCCTTGATCGCCTGCGGATAGGAATCCGCCAGGACCGAGATCCAGCCTGTCGTGGTGCCGGTGACATCATTGATCACCACGTGACCCTGATAGCCTGCGACCTTCTTCGCCGCCGAGTCATCGACCGATTTCACCTTGGCGCCATAGCGTACCGGCGGCACCTTCGGCGTGGCGTAGACCATGCCCTCGACAAACACGTCGAGACCGAAGGTCGCCGAGCCATTTGTCTTTGCCGGAATATCCAGCGCAGGCATCGGCTTGCCGACATAGCGGCGGCTTGCCGGGTCCTTGAGCGTGATGCCCTTCAGCTCGTCTTCGGAGAAGGCGCGTGCCGTGGCACCGGCCTTGACCAGATCGCCGTAGGAAATCTTCCGGCCGGACTTGGCATGATGGACCATGCCCTGTTCCGCGCGCAGTTCGGACAGGGCGACGCCCCAATGCTTCACCGCGGCTTCCATCAGCGCGATGCGGCCAGCCGCACCGGCACGCGACATCTGATCGAAGGTCCAGTTGACCGACCAGGAACCACCGGTCACGAACAGGCCGTATTCGGGTGCGGTCGAGACATAGGCGATGGATACATCATCCCACGGCACTTCCAGCTCTTCAGCCAGCGCCTGTGACAGCGGGGTGCCGACGTGCTGGCCCATTTCCGCCTTGGTGATGTTGACGATGACCTTGCCGGCCTCGTCCATGGTGAACCAGATGTTGGGTGCGAAACTGCCAGCGGCTTTCGCCTCTGCCAGACCACCGACGGCGGGCAGCAGCCCGTAGCCCATGGTCAGGGTGCCAACGGCGAGGGTGCCGACCAGGAAGCCACGGCGTGTAACGTCTACTGCGCCCTTGCTCTCGGTCCGGCCGATCTTTTCAATTTTTGTCATGATCTGCCTCCTCAGCCTTTCTGCATGTCTGTGGCTGCGCGTGCGACGGCAGCCTTGATGCGCTTGTAGGCCATGCACCGACAGAGGTTGCCCGTCATGGCGCCGACAATGTCGTCACCGGACGGATTCGGATTGTCCTTCAGGAAGGCAGCCGCCTGCATGATCTGGCCGGACTGGCAGTAACCGCACTGCGGTACCTGCTCGGCCACCCAGGCCTTCTGGACAGGATGGTCCCCGCCGAGACCTTCGATGGTGGTGATATCGGTGCCTTCTGCGGCATCCACCGGCGTGATGCAGGTGCGGGTTGCCACACCATCGATGTGTACCGTGCAGGCGCCGCAAAGCCCCTTGCCACAGCCAAATTTCGTGCCTGTCATCCGCAGGTGTTCGCGGATGACCCACAACAGTGGCGTATCCGCCGGGACATCGACCGTCTTGGTCGCCCCATTGATCTTGAGGGTCGCCATGTATCCTCCCAATGTGTTTCAACACCATCTTGTGTGGCGCTTTTGGTCTTCTGATACCGGTGGAGGAATGCTTGACGGCACCACGACGGACACCGTTCAATTCCCTCCCGATACTGAAATACTGAGCGGAGTGCGGCATTCTGTCAAACCTTGTTCCCCCATTGGCTCTGGCGCTGATCCTTTGTTTCATGGGGTTCAAGGCACCTGAAGCAGACGCATGCACAGGCCCCGTTGCGACCTATCACATCGCAGATGATGGTATTCCCGCACCGCTCTGCGGTTTGACCGGGGATGCCGGGCGGGGGCGGGAGATTGTCGCCGGACGACAGGGCAATTGCCTCGCCTGCCACGCCGCCCCGATCCCGGAACAGGCGTTTCACGGCGATATCGGACCGCCCCTGCATGGTATCGGGGGGCGACGGAGTGCTGCGGCGCTGCGTCTGCAACTCGTCAATGCGGCCCACTTCAATGAAGAAACCGTGATGCCTCCGTTTCACCGCATCGAGGGGCTGACAGGGGTCCGCAAGGACCGTCTCGGTCAACCGCTTTTGACAGCGGCACAGGTGGAGGACGTGATAGCGTACCTGACAATATTGACCGGCCCGCCGCCACAGGACTGAGGGCCAGAAGTGAAAACCGGGACGGAAATGACATCCAGGATCAACAGAACATCTGTTTCACGCCGCGCATTGCTTGGCGGCGCGACGGCACTCCTGGGGTTGGCTGCCGTTCCGGCATGGGCAGAGGGTATCCGCAACCGGGTGTCGATGTTTCGCCGCACCTTTCCGGTACAGCCGGATGTCGCCGATGCCGAACATCTGGTCGGAATCGTGCTGCGTGGCCGCGAACCGGTGCCGGACCTGATCGACCTGAAACTGCCGCTGCTGGCGGAAAACGGAGACTCGATTCCCCTGTCCTTCGACGTGCGCTGCAGCTTCGAAGGCAATGACTACCCGAAGACTGTTCACATCTTCGTCCTCGGCAACCCGTTCCCGGAGGTGGCGCGCTATCACTATGGTCCCTGGAACGGCAGTGCCCTGACGGAGATGCGGTTTCGCATGCGCCAGACATCGGACGTGGTTCTGGTCGCAGAGCTGGCGGATGGCCGCGTCGCGACCGCCCGGCAGAATGTCGAGGTCCTGCTCGGCGCGTGCGGCGGCTGACCGGATGGCCTCACCCGAAAGACGCATCCGTGTCCCGAAGACCGTCACGCGGGGGGAGGTGTTCGAAGTCCGCACCCTTGCCCGGCACGTCATGGAATCCGGCGTGCGCTTCTCGACCGACAATATCGTCGTGATCCCGCGCCACATCCTGCAGGAAGTGCAGGGGTTCTATAACGGCCGACAGGTCTTTCGCGCTGATTGGTTCAGTTCCGTCGCCACGAACCCCTATCTCAGTTTCCGCGTGAAGGCGGTGGAGAGCGGCGAGATAAAGGTCATCTGGATCTCCGACTACAATGTCCGCACCTCGGCCACCGCGATGATCGAGGTGGTCGAAGCCTGAGCGGGCCAACGCAGCCGCCCTCGTCCGATGGTCGGCTTCCGGTCTATTTCGCCTGCAGCACCAGCTGTGTCTGCGTAACGATGGCTGCGGTGCGACCGTCTTCGCGGCGGATGGTTGTCTGCCAGACCATGGTGGTCTTGCCACGATGCAGCGGCACCGATGTCGCCAGGGCGTTCTGCCCGACGGGCACCGCTGCGATGAAGTTGGTCTTGCTTTCCAGGGTCGTGGTCGTGGTGCCCGGGCGCAGGTTCACAACCGTACCGACGGCCCCCACGTTGTCGGCCAGCGCCATGACCGCGCCGCCATGCAGGATGTCGGGGAAGGTGCAAAGTTCCGGACGCACCAGCAATTCAGCCTCGATCAGTTCCGGTTCCACCTTCGTGAACTCGATACCGAGTGTCCTGGCCATCGGCGTCATCCGCCCCTGGATCATGGCCAGCAGGTCTTCGCTCATCCGTCATTCTCCCCCAATTTCTCGATCGCATCATCTGCTTCCAGCCGTGGCGCGCCCTTGCGTCCCTTGCGGGAAAACCGGCCCCCGTGCGTGTGATCCTGCTTCGGCGGCGGCATCCCGACCGACGTCGTCGCCCGCTCCCCGAAGCCGCCATGCACCAGGCTCCGATCGTACATCAGGATCGCCCCGGCAGTTGCAACGTTGAGACTGAACCCGGTGGGAATGCGCACGACGTGGTCGCAGCGGTCAATGATCTCCGGGGTAAGTGACCCCTTCTCCGGCCCCATCAGGTAGGCCGCGGCCAACGGATGATGGAACCGGGGCAGGTCAATGGCCTCGTCGGTCAGTTCGACACCCACCAGCGCGCATCCGCGCGGCAGGCTGAGCGCGTCGAAGCTGTCATATTCATACCAGGGGACCGCGCGGGACGACCTGGACGTGTCGGATGCGAGCTTGCTGGCGCTGAACTCCGCCGCGATGGTGTAGACGAAGCTGGCACCGAAGGCATGCGCCGTGCGGAACAGGTTGCCCGCGTTCTTGAACTTGGAGAACTGCAAGACTCCGATTCCGAAATATCCCCGCATTGCCGCTCTCTCCACCCGATGAATCACAGCGGACCTTATAGAGCACAAACCCGACCGGTTCGATCTCCCTTGAGCCTTCGCCGCTCCTGATTTACTTTAAGCTTAAAGTAATTTCCGATGGTCGATGGGAGCGGATGATGACGCAGGATGACAAGGCTCTGGCAGGCCAGCACGTGGTGGTGACAGGCGCGGCACAGGGGATCGGCCTGGCCATCGCTGACGCATTCCTGGCGGCCGGGGCCAATGTGACCATAGTCGGTCGCGATCAGCAGAAGCTCGCCACCGCCGGCGCATCCCTGCAGGCCGATCATGGCACGGCCAGGGTGCATGAGGCGCTGGCCGACCTGACCGACGCGGACCAGATTGCTGCGGCCTTCGCGGCTGCGGTGACCGAACTCGGCCCGGTCGCGGTGCTCGTCAACAATGCCGGGGCATCCGGTTCCGTGCCCTTCGCAAAGATGGATCAGGCGCATTTCGGCGCGATGCTGGATGCCAATGCCCTGTCGACGTTCCTCTGCTGCAAGGCCGTGATCGGCGACATGCTGGCCGCAAAGAGCGGACGCATCATCAATGTCGCGTCCACTGCCGGGCTGAAGGGCTATGCCTATGTCGCAGGCTATTGCGCCGGCAAGCACGCGGTCGTGGGGCTGACCCGGTCGCTGGCGCTGGAGGTGGCGCGCAAGGGGATCACCGTGAACGCCATCTGCCCCGGATTCGTCGAGACCCCGATGACGGTGGAGAGCGTGCGCAACATCGTCGAGAAGACGGGGCGTACGGAGGAACAGGCCCGCGCCGATCTGGCGGCCATGAACCCGCAGAAGCGGCTGGTGCAGCCGGTGGAGATCGCGGCCATGGCGGTACAGCTCGCCCTGCCCACCGCAGGCGGGATCAATGGCCAGATGATTGCCATCGATGGTGGGGAGACCGCCTGATGCCAGATGGCCTGATGGCAGAAACCTCCAGCCCGGCCTCGGTTGAGGCCATTCCGTCGGGGCCGCATTCCGATGACGAGAAGCTGGCCGTGCGCCTCTGGTTGCGCATGCTTTCCTGCACGGCACAGATCGAACAGGACGTGCGGGGACGCCTGCGGGCGCAGTTCGCGACCACGTTGCCCAGGTTCGACGTCCTGGCGCAGCTTGATCGCGCACCGGACGGTCTGACGATGAGCGGGCTTTCGGCACGGCTGATGGTTTCGGCAGGCAATATCACGGGCCTGGTTGCAAGGCTGGCGGATGAGGGGTTGGTGGAACGGGCGCCCCACCCCGCCGATGGCCGCGCTCAGGTCGTCCGCATGACGCCCGCTGGCAAGCAAGCCTTTGACCGCATGACGCCGGCGCACGCGGGCTGGATCGCGGAAATCTTCGAAGGCCTCAGCGAAACCGAGCAGCAGGCGCTGCATCAGGCGCTTGGCCATCTGAAGCGCCATCTCGACCGTGATGGCGCGCGCGACGACCGTCCGGACAGGACCGCGAAACTGGCAGAGGGGACACGATGATCATGAAGCTTCTCGAACCGCTGAACATCAACGGCATGGTGCTGCCCAACCGCATCGCCGTCCCCGCCATGGTCACCCGCCTGTCGGGGGAGGATGGCTACGTCAATGACGACATCATCGACCGCTATCGCCGCTACGCGGAGGGTGAGGTCGGCCTGATCGTCGTCGAGGCGATGGCGATCCATGGATCCAAGTCGGGGCCGCTGCTGCGGATTTCCGATGACAGTTTCATTCCCGGTCACCGGCAGCTGGCCGATGCCGTACATGGTGCCTCCGATTCCAGGGTGGTGCCGCAGATCATCCATTTCATGAAGGTTGCACGCTCCGGCTGGCGACAGCGGATCGAGGATCTGTCGCCGGAACAGATAGAATCGATCATTGCCGATTTCGGCCTGGCGGCAGTCAGGGCGCGTGAAGCCGGGTATGACGGCGTGGAGCTGCATTCCGCCCATGCCTATACGCTGTCGTCGTTCCTCAGCCGCCGCAACAGCCGCAAGGATGCATTCTCCGGCAAGACGCTGGAGGGTCGGCTGCACATGTTCGGTCGCGTGATGGCCGAAGTCCGCCGACAGGTGGGCCACGATTTCCCGGTCGGTATCCGGTTCCTGGCGGAGGAGGCGATCAAGGACGGCTACACGATCGACGAGGCCAAGCTGATCGCTTTGCGCATGGCACAGGCAGGGGTCGATTACATCTCCCTGTCCGTCGGCGGCAAGTTCGAGGATGCGCAGCCCCGTGACGGCCATCCGCTGTACCCCTACACCGGCTATTCGGGGGATCGCTGCATGCCCGGCAACTGGTATCCGCCCATGCCCCATGCGCATCTGGCCGGGGCCATCAAGCAGTTCATCAATGCCAAGGGGCACTCGGTGCCCGTCATCTCCGTCGGCAAGATCTCGGACCCGGACGATGCCGAACAGTTGCTGCAGGACGGCAGGGCCGACATCATCGGCATGGCGCGCCAGCTGCTGGCCGACCCGGACTGGCCCGCAAAGGTGCGCCGGTCGCGCCAGGATGCGATTGTCCACTGCATCTATTGCAATGTCTGCAAGCAGCTGGATGAGAACTTCAAGGAAGTGCATTGCTTCCTCTGGCCAAAAGGCGCGCGGCAGGCTCCGGCGGATGATCCGAACCGGCCCGTGCCGGTCTGGCCGGACGGCAGGGGGGACCTGGCGGCCACGGTGAAGGACGGCCAGATCCAGCTCGGCTGGCCGAAGGTGCCCGGCGTCATCGGCTACGACGTCTACCGGGCCACGGACGGCGATGTGGCGGAGGTCGTCGAAGCGGTGAAGTCGGCGAAGTATGCGGATCGCACCGTGCTGGGTGGCCTCCGTTACGACTATTTCGTGAGACCTTTCGATGCCAGCGGCACGGCCGGACCGCCATCGCATCAGGTATCCGTGGAGATGCCGATGCCGGAGGGCCTTGCCACCATGCTGGAGGCTGCGGATGGCTGATCCGGCGCGCAGCGATCCGCGGGCACCCGGGGGCCGGAGCATCCATGAGGATGATTTTGCGGCCCGCATGCTGCCGCCCCGGGACCAATGGCCCCAGATGCGGTTCGATACGCTGCCCGGACTCGCGGCGATCCCTGACCGGGTCAATTGCGGTGCTGCGTTGCTCGACAGCGGGGCGGAAAGATTCGCCGACCGACCGGCCTGTCTCTACCGCGATCATGTCTGGACCTATGCCGAACTGAAGCGTCACGCCGACCAATTGGCGCATGTGCTGGTGGACGATCTGGGCGTGCGTCCCGGTAACCGTGTGCTTATCCGGGGGGCCAACACGCCGATGTTCGTCGCCTGCTGGTTCGCGGTGATGAAGGCCGGGGCCGTGGCCGTCGCCACCATGCCGCTGCTGCGCTGGCGGGAACTGGCCTACATGGTGGACCGGGCAGAGATCACGGTGGCGCTCTGCGACCGGCGGCTGGCCGACGAAATGGCGCGCGCGCACACCGAAAGCCATCACCTGAAACATGTGCGCCACTACGCTGGCGACATGTCAGGCCCGGATGAGCTGGAGGGGGCAGCGGCCGACAAGCCGGACCGTTTTGACGCCGTGGACACCGCCGCGGATGACGTCTGCCTGATTGCCTTCACATCCGGCACCACGGGCCAGCCGAAGGGCTGCATGCATTTCCACCGCGATGTGCTGGCGATCAATGCAACGTTTGCCGACGAGGTCCTGAAGCCCGGGCCCGATGACATCTTCACCGGCAGCCCGCCCATCGCCTTCACCTTCGGGCTGGGGGCGCTGGTGACATTCCCCATGTCCGCCGGTGCGGCGACCCTGTTCAACGAACAGTTCACGCCGGAGACGACGCTGCAGGCGATACAGGATCACGGCGTCACGACGCTGTTCACGGCGCCTACCGCCTATCGCGTGATGACCGGCCTGGCAGCGGAGTATGACCTGTCGAGCCTGCGCCAGTGCGTCAGCGCGGGGGAGACCCTGCCTGCGCCGGTCTGGCAGGGCTGACATGACGCGACCGGCATGCGCACCATCGATGGGCTGGGGTCGACCGAGATGCTGCATATCTTCGTGGCGGAGACACCTGCCAACATGCGGGCCGGCGCGACAGGACGTCCGATCCCGGGGTTCGAGGCAAAGGTCGTCGATGATGCGGGCCACGACTGCCCGACGGGCACCGTGGGACACCTGGCCGTGCGTGGCCCGACGGGCGTCCGCTACCTCGACAACCCGGAACGTCAGGCGGCCTATGCGAAGGCGGGCTGGAACCATACCGGTGACAGCTACATGGTCGGTGAAGACGGATACTTCCGCTATGCCGCGCGTACCGACGACATGATCATTTCCGCCGGGTACAACATCTCGGGGCCGGAGGTGGAGGCGATCCTGCTGACCCACCCGGCGGTTTCGGAGTGCGCGGTCATCGGTGCGCCCGATCCGGACTGGGGGCAGATCGTGAAGGCATTTGTCGTGCTGCGTCATCCGGATGCCGCGACACCGGAAACCCGCAAGGCCCTGCAGGATCACGTGAAGGCGGAGATCGCGCCCTACAAGTATCCGCGCGCTGTTGAATTCGTGGCCGAACTGCCCAAGACTCAGACCGGCAAGGTGCAGCGATTCCAGTTGCGCAAGGAAGAGGAAGCGAAGTGATGGCAACACCGGTCAACATCAGCCAGGCACTGGCGGGCAAGGCGTTCTTCAGGGGACGCACGCCAGAGAATGATGATGAGGCAGAGGCGGCGTTTGCCCAGCTTGGCAGCATCAACAATGGCCAGATCTTCGCAGGCAGCTATCAGGGTTTCACCGCCTGGGAACGACACGGTGCGGGCGACGAACTGGTGCAGGTGATCGATGGCATGACGGAGATCACGATCCTGACCGACGATGGCCCTGAAACACACAGGCTGACAGCCGGATCGTTCATTGTGGTGCCGCAGGGACTCTGGCATCGTTTCAACACGCCGGACGGGGTGACCGTGATGACCGCCACGCCGATGCCGACTGATCACAGCAACGCCGACGATCCGCGGGTCGGCTGACCGCGCATTCGCATTCCTGGGGAGGAACCCGAGATGACTGATATTCGCTATGACGGACGTGTCGCCATCGTGACTGGTGCCGGGGCCGGACTGGGCCGCAGCCATGCGCTGTTCCTGGGCAGCCGGGGGGCAAAGGTCGTGGTCAACGACCTGGGTGGCAGTGTCGATGGCACCGGCGGTTCCGGCAAGGCGGCCGACGATGTGGTGGCGGAAATCCGCGCGGCAGGTGGGGAGGCGGTCGCCAACCACGACGCGGTCGGCACCCCGGAAACCGGCAAGTCCATTGTCCAGACCGCGCTGGATACCTGGGGGCAGGTCGACATCCTGATCAACAATGCCGGCATCCTGCGTGACAAGTCATTCGCCAAGGTCGATGCGCCGGACTTCCAGGCCGTCATCGATGTTCATCTGATGGGGGCTGTCTGGTGCACCCATGCGGCATGGCCCGTGATGCAGGAACGCAATTATGGCCGCGTGGTGATGACCACCTCTGCAGCGGGCCTCTACGGCAATTTCGGGCAGGCCAACTATGGTGCCGCAAAGCTCGGCATGGTCGGCCTGATGAACGCGCTGAAACAGGAAGGGCGGAAGAGCAACATCAATGTCCATACGGTCGCGCCCATCGCCGGAACCCGCATGACCAAGGGCATTGTGCCAGATCAGGTCTTCGAGGCGCTGAAGCCCGAACTGATCACGCCGATCGTTGGCTGGTTCGTGGCCGAGGAGAACGAGGAGACCGGCCACATCATCGAATGCGGCGCAGGCTACTACAGCAAGGTGGAGATGGTGGAAGGTGCGGGACACCACTTCGGCCCGTCCGCCGCTGTCACCCCTGAAGACCTGAGAGCCAACTGGGACACGATCACCGACATGTCCGCAGCCCGCGCTTTCCCGTCAGCGCTGGAAGCCATTGGTGCCGTCTTCGAAGGCTTGCCCAAGGCGTGAGCCTTTCGGACGAGGCGGCAGGGCCGGGCAGGCAGCAGGGCCGGGCAGGCAGCAGGTGGCGCTTCAGGTGCCGCGCCTCAACTCACCTTGGCGAACAGCTTGTGATGGCGGTTGAAGGTGTGGGGGCGGACCTGACCGGGCCAGCGGCCTGCCTCGACGGCTTCCGACCAGGCGGCGCTGGCCAGCACATCGGGTGAATCGATCTCGTACAGGGCGGTCCATGTCGGGGCTTCCATCGCGACATCCTTGATCTCGCCGCCCAGGCTCACCTGGAAATCCTGCGCCTTCATGCGGGTGACCTTGCGGACCCCCGGCACTTTCAGCAGCAGGGGCACATGCTCGGTATCATAGACCTCGTTGAACAGGTCTTCCTTTTCCGGTGCCACGTCCATGCTCACCTGAAATATGTACCGACCACTCATCGCCAGTCCCCCTGCGTTTGATTTTGTGCAAGTCTGACGGTCCCCGGTGGGTGGCGCAATGATGCAGTCAGATAGCGAAAGAGACCGATGCGATATTGGGAAGACATGGTGGTGGGCGAGACCTTCGTCGCCGGACCGCACGAAGTGACGGAGGAAGCGGTGATCCGCTTCGCCAGCAAATATGACCCGCAGTATTTCCACTTGAGCGAGGAGGCGGCGAAGGATGGCCCGTTCGGCACCTTGACCGCATCCGGCTGGCATTCGGCATCGATCTGCATGCGGCTGATGGTCGGCGGCCTGCTGGCCACGCTGAAGAGCGAAGGCGCACCGGGGGTGAAGCTGTGCCGCTGGCTGCGCCCCGTGACCCCGGGGATGCAGCTTTCGCTGCATACCGAGGTGCTGGACACCTATCTGCCGAAAAGCCGCAACGACATCGGGTTCTGCAGCGTGCGTCATTTCCTGCGTAATGCCGACGGAACTGATGTGCTGCGCATGGAGAACGTGTTCATGATCGGTCGTCGTGGTGATGCAGGAGAGGGCGCATGAGCCGCTGGTTCGACGATATCGAGATCGGGCAGGTGCTCGAAACCGACAGTTACACGCTGACGAAGGAAGAGATCATCGAGTTCGCGACGGAGTTCGATCCACAGCCATTCCACATGGATGAGGAGGCGGCGAAACATTCGGTGTTTCGCGGGCTGTGCGCTTCCGGCTGGCAGACCGCAGGCATCCTGATGCGGTTGCAGGTGCTGGCGCGCGGCGGTGATGATGGCGGGTCCATGGGATCCCCCGGGTTCGACGACCTGCGCTGGCTGAAGCCGGTGCGCCCGGGCGATACCCTGCGGGTGCGCAGCACCTGTGTCGAGAAGACACCATCGCGGTCCCGCCCTGATCGCGGATCGGCAGTGTTCCATGCGGAGGTCCTCAACCAGAAGGATGAGGTGGTGATGGATGCGCGCCTGATCGGGATCATCAGAAAACGGCAGGCCGTATAGATCTGTCCATCAAGTGATGGAATCGCGCCAGCCCGCTCCCCCACCCGGCCACCCATTCAGGATGATCCAGTGGGTGGCCGGGTGGGGGAGCGGGCTGGTGATGCACTCCAACAGTGGAACGATCCAGACGGCCTCGGGTCGAGAGAGGGATGAACATCATGAGTGACTGGATCAGGCTGACAGCCGGGGATGGACACGGTTTCGACGTCTATCGCGCCGAGCCAGAGGGCAAGCCGCGCGGCGCCGTCGTGGTCGTGCAGGAAATCTTTGGCGTCAATCCGCACATACGCAACGTGGCGGACGGCTATGCGGAGGCCGGATACCTGGCGCTGGCACCGGCCATCTATGACCGTGTGGAACCGGGGCTGGAATGTGGCTACACACCCGACGACATCGCCAGGGGGCGTGACTGGCGCGCCGCGTGTGATCTGGACCAGGTAATGGCGGACCTTTCTGCCACCGTGGACGCTGCGTCCGCTGCGGGGAAGGTCGGCATGGTCGGATATTGCTGGGGCGGGTCACTGACCTTTGTCTCCGCCTGTCGCCTGGCACCGAAACTGAGCGCTGCCAGCGGCTATTACGGTGGCCAGATCATGCCGCACATCGACGAGAAACCGGGCGCGGCAACCATGTTGCACTTCGGGGAACTGGACAAATCCATCCCGCTGGACGACGTGGAGCGCATTCGCGCCGCACAGCCGGATGTGCAGGTCTTCGTCTATGAGGGTGCCGGTCACGGATTCAACTGCGACCATCGCGCAGACCATCATCCGGCACATGCTGCCACCGCCCTGCAGCGGACCCTGGACCTGTTCGCTGAGCATCTCGGCTGAGTTTCGGTTGCAAGCCCCTGTTGTGCGGCCTAACCATGGGGCACACGCACACGCACATTCCGGAGGACATGGCTGATGAGCCGTCAGGATCTCTATCTCGTTTTCGGTGGCACGCTTGTCGATCCGCGCGACAATGTGCTGGCGGACCCTGAGAAGGTCGATGTCGCAGGCATCTTCCCCACCTACGACGGGGCCATGAAGGCCTGGCGGACAAAAAGCCAGGCCAACGTGGATGACGCCTATGTCCGCTATTTCATCGCGCCGCTGCATCGCCTGATGCATCCGGATAACAACAGCTGACGGGCTGGAAAGGCGGCGGGACATGCGGCTGGAGGTGATTGACCGCGATATCACCCGGTTGCATGTCGATGCCATCGTCAATGCCGCAAACGAGACCCTGCTGGGCGGGGGTGGCGTCGATGGCGCGATCCATGCCGCTGCTGGCCCCGAACTGCTGGATGCCTGCCGGGCGCTGGGCGGCTGTCCCACGGGGCAGGTGCGCCTGACACCGGGGTTCCGGCTGCCTGCCCGCAATATCCTGCACACCGTCGGGCCAGTCTGGCAGGGCGGCACGGCGGGGGAGCCGGAACTGCTCGGTCTCTGCTATCAGCGCTGCATGGACCTGGCTGTCGCCCGACGTTTCAAGTCGCTCGCGTTTCCGGCAATCTCCACCGGTGTCTATGGCTATCCGATCCGCAAGGCGGCCCAGATTGCCGTCGGTACGGTGCTCGGTTTCCGGAAGGTGAAACATGCCCCGCCGCGCATCACGTTCTGCTGTTTCGGGCAGGAAGCGACGGACGTCTACAGCCTCACCCTGGCCGAGATGGGCTCGGCCTGACCACCAGTCCATGCGGGCGAGTGCGAATCCACCCGTGAATGGACTGCCCTAGCGCCTGACCTTGTAGCCGGCAGCCTCCCGATCCCAGGTCGTGTCGGTCAGGCCACGCTCGCGCAGCTTGTTCTTCTGGATCTTGGATGACGGGGTCTTCGGAATCTCGTCCACGAATTCGATGAACCGGGGCACCGCGAAATAGGGCATGCGCGGGGTGCAGAAATCCAGCAGCGCCGCGGGTTCGGGTCTCGGCGCGTCCGGGTTCAGGACAATGCAGGCCAGCACCTCATCCTCGCCGCCCATTTCCGCCTTTACCGCAACGGCGGCTGCCTCAGCCACCGCCTCATGCTCCAGCAGCACAGCCTCCACCTCATAGGATGAAATGTTCTCGCCCCGGCGGCGGATCGTGTCCTTGATCCGGTCGATGTACCAGAGGAAACCCCGTTCATCGAAGCGGCCTGCATCACCGGTATGGAACCAGAAATTCCGCCAGGTCTCGACCGTCCGGTCGGGCATGCCGTTGTAGCCCTGCATGAAACAGAAGGGTTCCTTCGGGCGGACCAGGATCTCCCCGACCTCTCCGACCGGCAGTTCCTCATCAGTGTCCGGGTGCGCGATGATGACCTCGAAGAACTCGTCCCAGACCTTGCCGGAACAGCCCGCCTCGTTCGGTGCATCGAACGGGCGGAAGACCGGCAGGTTGCATTCGGTCATGCCGAACAGTTCGGTGAACTTGTGCACGCCGAAACGGTTCTGCAGCGCCAGCATGGTGTCGTTGGTGACCGGCAGGGCGCAGAGGATACGCAGCTTGTTGTCCGCATCGTCGGGCCGTGCGGGCTGGCTGAGCACGAAGTCATTCATCGCGCCCAGCAGGTTGGTCGCCGTTATCTGATATTTGCGGACATCATCTATCCATGTGCTGGCCTTGAAGGTCTTCATCAGGACAGCGCTGCCCCCTGCCAGCATGGTGCCGTAGGTCTGCATCAGGATGCCCTGGGCATGGAACAGGGGCATGCAGATGTAATAGCGGTCATCCGGTTCCAGCCGCATGGCCAGATGCATGGACGTGCCGATCAGGTGCAGGTGGCCGTTGGGCATCAGCACGCCCTTGGACGGACCCGTGGTGCCGGACGTGAACATGATCATGCCGATATCGCTGTAGGTGACATCGGCATGGATCTCGTCATCGGGACCATGCAGCAGCGTGTCGAAGGACCGGATCTCTATGCGCCGGAAATCGGGGCGGTCGACGTCCGCGCCGTCGCTGGGCACATAGACCACGGCCAGGTCGGGTATCGTGTCCTCGATCTCTGCCAGCCAGGGCAGGAATTCCGGCTCCACCACGGCGATCCGGGCACGGCAATTGGTCAGGACATGGGTCAGGAAACGGCCCTTGTAGGCCGTGTTGACTGCCACCGTGACCGCACCGATGCGGCTGAGACCGATCCAGGACCAGAGGTATTCCAGGCGGTTGTGCAGCATCAGCACGACGTGATCGCCAGCGCCGACGCCAGCCCCGCTGTAGGCATTGCCCATGCTGTTGGCGGCCCGGTGTGCTTCGCCATAGGTCAGGGCCGGTCCGTCCTCGAACTGGATGAAACGGCTGTCAGGGCGCTCGCGTGCCTGCCGTGCCAGGACCTGGCCGATCGTCCAGTCTGATTTGTCTGCCGCCATTGTCGCCTCCCCCTTGGCGTTTCCCCTGGGGCAACAGCCTACAATGGAGCGGGTAGGCTACTCCACCCTTAGTTCCGCAGCCGGTTTTCGACCCAGTGCCCGCCAGGCTCCGAACAGGCCCAGCAGCGTCGTCAGCATGATGGCGCCGACAATCACCGCCCCCAGACGCGCGGGCATGATGGTGAATTCCCCCTGCATGACGAAGGTGATGACGCCCCAGGCCGCCGCGGACCCGGCAATTGCAGCGACGATGGCGGTCACCAAGCCCAGCACCGCGAACTCGGTCGCGTTGATCTTCAGGATCTGGCTGCGGGTCGCGCCGATGACCTTCAGCACCACGGATTCACGCACGCGCCGGCGATGCCCGGCAGCGATGGCACCGGCGAGCACCAGCAGCCCGGCGAACAGGGTCACCCCGGACGCCGCGCGGATGGCGGTCGCCACCTGGCCCAGAATCTGGTCGAACATGACCATGGCTTCCTTGACGCGGATGGCGCTGACATTGGCGAACTGGTCTGTCACGGCGCGATAGAGCTGCTGTTCCGCCGCAGCGGTCGCGTGGGCGGTCGCCAGGTGGGTATGTGGCGCCCCGGCCAGGGTCGCGGGGTCGAAGACCAGCAGGTAATTGATCGCGAAGGTGCCCCAGTCGATCTTGCGCAGGCTGGCGATCCGGGCGGTGATGTCGCGCCCGAGCACGTTGATGGTCATGGTATCGCCGATGCCGACGCCCAGTCCCGCCGCCGCCTCATCCTCGAAGCTGATCAGCGGCTCACCCTGATAGTCGGCTGGCCACCATTCACCCGCCACGATGGGGCTGTTTTCCGGCGGCAGCTTGGCATAGGTGAGGCCCCGGTCGCCCCGCAGCACCCAGGCTTCGTTCGGGTCCACCCTGCTTTCGTCGGGGATCACGCCGTTCAGATGCGTGATCCGTCCGCGCAGGGTCGGTACGGTCTCGATCTGACTGACGCCTTCGATGCCGTTGGCGGTCTTCAGGAAGTCATCCAGCTGATGCGGCTGGATGTCGATGAAGAAGAACGCAGGCGCTTCCTCTGCCACGCGGCGATCGACCTGGCCCTTCACATTGCCCTCGATCAGCGCGATCGCTGCCAGCAGCGTGACGCCCAGCCCCAGCGAGATCATGACGGATACGGTGGGTGCACCGGGCCGGTGCAGGTTGGCAAGTGCCATGCGGAACGTGGAACTGCGCGGCCCCTTGAAACGGGCGGCGAGACGCATGACGCCCAGGGCGGCAAGCCACAGCACGCTAAAGCAGACCACCGCACCGATGATGAACCACAGGGCAAAGTATGGCTGGTCGGAACTGATCAGCGTCAGCCCGGCCAGCCCGGCGAGGGACAGGACCGTGCCGATGATGAATGCCGCCGGGGGCAGTTCCGAACTGTCACCAAGCATCGACCGGAACAGGCTGGCGGCACTGGTGCGCCGGGCCGCCCCCAACGGCCAGAGCGCGAAGGCAAGCGTGATGAGAATGCCGTAGGCGGTCGCCAGCAGCAGAGGCAGCAGGTAGAACCCCGCATCCGGCGACACGGGCAGGACCTCGGCCAGCAGGCTGGCGATCAGGAACGGCACCATGCCGCCAACGATCAGGCCGGCGACAATGCCGACAGCGCCCAGGATCATGATCTGGATCATGAAGATGCGTGTGATGTCATTGCCGGTCGCGCCAAGGCATTTCAGTACGGCGATGGAACGGCGTTTGGTGTCGAGATGCGCCTTGACGGCATTGCCGACCCCGACGCCACCCACCAGAAGTGCGGTCAGGCCGACCAGGATAAGGAAAACCCGCAGGCGTTCGATGAAGCTTTCGACACCTGGTGCGCCGCGGCGGCTGTCACGCACCCGCCAGCCCTCATCGGGGAAACGTTCCTGCAGCGTGGCGACGAACCCGGGCAGGTCTGCGCCCGGGGGCAGCTTCACCCGGTAGTGACGAAAGATCATGCTGCCCGGCTGGATCAGGCCGGTATCGGCCATGGCGTCAGACCTGATCATGATGCGCGGGCCGAGCAGCACTGCACCACTGGACACCCGGTCCGGCTCGACAGCAATGATGCCGCGCAATTCGACTTCCGCGTCACCGATGCGCAGCCGGTCGCCGACAGTCGCGCCGATCCGGTCCGCCAGTTCCGGTGCGGCGACCACACCAAAGCGTCCGTCGCGCATTTCCAGCGCGGATGTCAGGTCGCCTTCGCCTTGCAGTTCCATGACGCCGTAATGCGGATAGACGTCGTCCACGGCCTTCAGTTCTGCCAGCGTCCGCGCATCGGAACTGGTCGCGCGCACGATGGTGCGCATGGTCAGGGTGGTGCCGACAGACTGGCTGTTGTCGCGCAGCCAGTCCTGCGCTTCCGCCGACGCTTCCCGATGGATCATGCGCAGATCGACATCGGCACCCAGCATGGTCTGGCCATTGGACTGCAGCCCCGAAAGGATGGAGGCGGTGAGCGACCCGACCCCGGCGATGGCCGCGACGCCGAGACCGAGGGAGAAGAGGAAGATGCGAAAGCCCGCAATGCCGCCGCGCAGATCGCGCCGTGCAATGCGGAATGCCGTCAGGATGGATTGCATGGGATTCAGGCTGCGGTCTGGCGGGTGAGGGTGTCGTCGGCGATCAACCCGTCGCGAATGCGGACAATCCGGTCACAGCGGGCGGCCAGAACCTCGTCATGCGTGACCAGCAACAGGGTCGTGCCCCGGTCCCGCTGCGCGGCAAAAAGCAGCTCCGTGATCATCTCGCCTGTTTCACCGTCCAGGTTGCCGGTCGGCTCATCCGCCAGGATCAGCGCCGGGTCGGCGGCCAGGGCCCGGGCCAGGGCCACGCGCTGCTGTTCACCGCCGGAAAGCTGGCTCGGGTAATGCCCGGTGCGGGCTTCCAGCCCGACAGCCTTCAACTCGCGCGCCGCACGGGTGAACGGGTCCGGCTTGCCAGCCAGTTCCAGGGGGGCAGCGACATTTTCCAGTGCGGTCATGGTCGGCAGGAGGTGGAAAGACTGGAAGACAATAGCCACATGATGGCGACGGAACAGGGCCAGCCCGTCTTCGTCCAGCCGGGTCAGATCACTGTCTGCCACGGTCAGCTTGCCGCTGGTCACCCCTTCCAGCCCGCCGACGGCGGCGAGCAGGGTGGACTTGCCGGAACCGGAAGGGCCCAGAACCGCAACGGCGCTCCCGCGGGGGACGTCAAGACTGATACCTTTCAGTATCTTGACCGCACCCGCTGCGCCATCGAGAGTAATGTGAACGTCTTCCAGACGAATGAGGCTGTCGCCCATGTCAGTAATTTCTCCCAGGTTGCAGCTCCGGTATCCGGCGCAGTCCGGCGTGCATGACGCGCACCTTCGATATGGCTTTACGCAGCGCACGATCAACGGATTGTTGCTTTTCGTCACAATGGCACTCTTTGTGACGATTTTCTGGTCCGGTTCTGCCCTTGCCGCATCGAAACGCGTGGTGATGTTCGGTGATTCCATCACTGCGGGATATGGCTTGCCGCCGTCCGCGGCCTTGCCCCGCCTGCTGGCCGAGAGGCTCAATGCGGAAGGTTTGGACGTGATGGTGGAGAATGCCGGCGTTTCCGGTGACACCACGGCTGGCGGTCTGTCCCGGCTTGGCTGGGCGGTACAGGGCCAGCCGGATCTGGTGATCGTCGCGCTGGGGGGCAATGACGGCCTGCGTGGTATCGATCCGGCAGAGACGCGGCGCAACATGGCCGCGATCATCGGGCAACTGCAGGACCGCGACATTCCGGTTCTGGTGGCGGGCATGCTCGCACCCCCCAATCTCGGGAAGGAATATGCGGCGCAGTTCAATCCGCTTTTCGGGCAGGTGGCGGATGCGGCGGATGTTGCGTTCTATCCGTTCCTGCTGGACGGCGTGGCGGCGGAACCGTCTCTCAACCAGGCAGATGGCATTCATCCGAATGCGGAAGGTGCTGCCATCATTGCCGACCGCATGGCCGACCCGGTGCGTGCCCTGCTGCAATAGGCAGCGCAATTTTCCACCCATCCCGAAGCTTCGATGCAGGACCAACCGATGACCGTCACGATCTATCACAACCCGCGCTGTTCCAAATCACGTGAGACCCTGAAACTGCTGGAGGACCAGGGCATCAAACCGACCGTGATCGAATATCTCAAAACACCGCCGACCGCGATGGAACTGGGCGATATTCTGGCCAAACTGGGGTATCAGCCGCGCCAGCTGATGCGCACCAAGGAAGCGGAATACAAAGCCGGCGGCCTGGACGAAGCCGGTCTGTCGGACGGCGAACTGATCGCTGCGATGGTCGGTACGCCAAAGCTGATCGAACGCCCCATCGTACTGGCCAACGGCAAGGCCGCGGTTGGCCGTCCGCCGGAATCCGTGCTCGATATTCTCTGACGCGGGTCAACCGTCGCGAAGACCTGACCGTGTCGCAATCGGACCCCAGGGTGACAGCATGCGCCTGTTCATTGCCCTTGATCTGCCACAGGACGTTCGCAGCCGGCTTGCCATGGTGCAGGGCGGCCTGCCGGGCGCGCGCTGGGTCGCGCCGGAAAGCCTGCACCTGACCTTGCGTTTCATCGGTGATTCAACCCCCGATCAGGCCGAGGATCTGGTGGCGGGGCTCTCTCGTTTGCAGGTGCCCCCTTTTGATCTGTGTCTGCAGGGGCTTGGCGTGTTCGGTGATCGCAGACGCGCCCGGATGCTTTGGGTCGGGACATCCCCGACGCCGGGGTTGCGGCATCTGCAGGCGAAGGTGGAGCAGGTGGTACAGGTGGCCGGATTCGGGGCTGAACAGCGGAAGTTTCACCCGCATGTCACGATAGCCCGGCTGCGCGA
Organism: Minwuia sp.; assembly: GCA_029210175.1. Classification (GTDB taxonomy): domain Bacteria; phylum Pseudomonadota; class Alphaproteobacteria; order Minwuiales; family Minwuiaceae; genus Minwuia. The sequence goes on from JARGPL010000001.1 coordinate 125,808, forward strand.
TGCACCGAAGGGGCGCCTGGAGAACTTCGTGGCTGACCATGGCGGGATCTGGCTGCATCCGTTTGCGGTGACCGGTTTCACCCTGTTTCGCAGCCATCTGGGGTCGGAGCGTGCACTATATGAACCGCTGGTGGATTTCGATCTTGATCAGGATGACGGGGACGCAGCCCCGGTGACGCCATAGCGCCGCAGCTCCGGTCCATGGCGGGTGAGCCACTGATCACCCCGGCGCGGGTCTTCCAGCAAGGTCGCGAGCACCGCATGGAACCGCGGGCCGTGATTCATTTCCTGCAGGTGCGCGACCTCATGCGCCGCAACATAATCCAGCACATATGACGGGGCGAGGATCAGCCGCCAGTTGAAGGACAGCACCCCGCGACCGGAACAGCTGCCCCATCGGCTCTGCTGGTCTGCAACCCTGACGCGGGCAATCCTGGCCCCGATCCGGTCGGCGTGATGGTGCGCCCGGCTGGTCAGCTGTCGCCGTGCCTCTGCACGCAGCCAGTCGCTGACCCGGCGGTTGATATGGGCGATTTCGCCGCCCACCAGCAGCGTGTCGCCAACCTGGCGGGTCGTGCCACGCCGGTCGGCTGATCGCGTGATCAACAGGTCATGATCGCCGACGGGAATCGTGGTGCCGGGCGCGAAGGGGATAGGGGTCGGGCGCGCAGCCTGCCGTTCGCGGATCCACGCCAGGTTTTCCTGCACGAATGCCAGACCGGTCCGTTCCGACACACCCCTGGGAAGGGTCAGCACGGGATAACCTTCCCGCCGGTCCAGCCGCAGGCGCAAGCGCCGGGAACGCGCGTTCCGGACGATCTTCAGGCCGAGGGGTCCCAGATCCGCTGAAAAGTCGTTCATGCGTCCATTATGCGGGACAGAACACGGATTCGGCTATCCAGTTCGCCATGGTCGATATAGAAGCCGCGGAAATGCCGGTCGCCGCTGGATGGATCGAAACCGGTGCGGCCGTGCAAGGCCCGGCGATTGTCGAACACGGCCATTTCGCCGGGTTGCAGATGCCAGGTCACCTGGCGCGCCGGATCGGCCAGCAGTTGCTTCAGCCGACGCATGCCGGCGTACCAGCGATGGGCCAGGTCAGGCGCCAGATCAATGACATCCATGATGTGGCTGTTGATCGACAGGCGTGACGGATGCCCCAGCGGGTCCAGGTCGAATACACTCTGGCGGCTGCGGATGTCGGCGGTGCCGTCGTGGAACCGGAACGGCACGGGCGTCTGCAACAGGACATCGAAGGCGTCCGGATGGACGTGCCTGAGGTCGTTCAGCAGCGCCAGGCCGTCAACGTAGATCGAATCACCGCCACTGGCCGAATTGGCCACGCAATGCAGGAACTGTATCCCGGGCTGAAGCTCCTGATTGGGCAGGTCGGTATGCAGTGGCAGCGCACCGGCGGTATAGGCGAGATTGTTCGGGTTCGGCTTTGATCGCACGTCGAATGTCAGACCGAAATTGGTCGGGCGGAGGAATCCGATCCGACGCCCCAGCGCGACGCCACTGTCCGCATCGCCGGCCAGACCGGACACGATCATCAGACCATGCCGTTTCAGCGCGATCAGTTGTTTCAACTGATCCTGGTCGGCGATGAAGGCGTCTGCAGATACCTGCAGTGGCCTGAAATCCCGGGGCCAGGGTTCCGGGGCGATCATGGCCGGGTCTGACCGCACGCTGCCCGGCTGGCAGGTGGCCAGCCAGTCAAGCGGCAGCAGCCGGGGGTCGGGGACGTCAGGCCAGGTGATTGCCAGGTGCCGGTCAGTGATCCCGGCTGCGATTGGCCGCAGTGTTTCAGGCACGCTCAACAGCTCGAACATGCGTTCCTGCGTTTCGGGATGCAGTTCGGCGGGGTCATTGTCGCGCAGCCAGATGTAGGGGAAGCGGCTGCTGGTGCCGTCAGGCCAGTGCAGCAGCAGGTCGCGGGTGTCCAGTGCAACGTCGATATGGCGCATTGTGGTGAACCTGATCAGGCAGATGAATGGTCCGGCGTGGAAAGGGAACCGGATGTGGCACGGCATTCGGTCCGGTTCATGGTCCCGGCGGCCACCAGCAGACCCGTTTTTCATGCATTGCGATTGCGGCTTCCATGGGCGTGCATTCCGGGCAGGGGCTGGTGCCCCGCGAAGCCTGCCGCAATATCAGAATGTCACCGGACCTTTTCATGGCCGAGGCAGCGTCGCATGACCCCTTGCATGATGATGGTGTATCCGCGACGTTTCGGGGTGGCTTTTCTTCGTTGGCAAGCATTGCTACAAACGCGGCCAGACGGGTCGCGATCACGACCAGATTGCCTTGGGAGCATGTGATGCGTCGATTTCTTGCAATTTTCTGGAGTCTTTTACTGATGTCGACAGCGAATGCGGCAGATGCCCGCGACCTGGAGAACACTCTCTATATCGAACTCGAGCACGGCCGTGTCGTGATCGAGCTGATGCCCGATGTGGCGCCGACACATGTGGCGCGGATCAAGGAACTGGCCCGCGAAGGCTATTACGATGGCATCGTGTTCCATCGGGTCATTCCCGGCTTCATGGCCCAGACCGGCGATCCGACCGGTACCGGCACCAGCGGCAGCGGCAAGAAGCTGCGGGCCGAATTTTCCAATGTGCCGTTTGATCGCGGGATCATTGGCATGGCACGCACCTCCGATCCGAATTCGGCGGACAGCCAGTTCTTCATCACCTATGCCCGTGCATCCCACCTGAATGGCCAGTACACGGTCTGGGGCAAGGTTGTCGAAGGCATGGACCACGTGGATTCCATCGCCCCGGGTGAGCCGCCGCGCTATCCCGACAAGATGATCAGCGTGAAGGTTGCTGCTGACGTCGACGGCTGATGTATTGTTCGTGGCTGCAGGATCAGTAGGACCATCATGAACTATTATCTTGCAGCCACGGCGCTGCGGGCCTTTTCCGCGACCCAGCCCACGAAAGCGCTCTATCGCTGGCTGGGGAACCTGAAGGGCAGCCGTCAGCTTTCGGAAGAGCGGGCGGGCTGGGTGCTGGCTTGTCTGGCGGAAGCGCCCATGACCGCGCCGAACCGGTTCCTGGAACTCGGCACCGGCTGGATGCATGCCTACAGCCTCTACCCGGCGCTGCTCTACGATGCCGAAGTGCATTGCTTCGATGTCTGGGACAACCGGTCCTACAAGGCGTTCCGCAATGCCCTGCCGCAGGTGCGCAGCGGTCTGTCCGACATGGCGCTGGATCCAGACCGGCGGCAGAAGGCGTTGGCGCGACTGGCGGAAGTCGACGCGGCCGAGGATTTCGAGACGGCCTACAAGCCATTGAACCTGCATTACGCGATCGATCACCACGGGGCGCTGCCATACCCGGATGCGCATTTCGACATGCTGTATTCGGTGGACGTGCTGGAACACGTGGTGGCGAGCGGGTTCGATTCGAACGCGGCTGACTGGTTTCGCGTCACCAAGCCGGGGGGGCGGATGGTGGCCCAGGTCGGCCTGGATGATCACCTGGCCCACTATGACCCCAGCCGGTCCAAGAAGCACTACCTGCGCCATTCCGATGGCACGTTCCGCAACTGGCTGGAAAATGACGTCCAGTACATCAATCGCCTGCCGGCCGATGCGATCCTCGCGAAGCTGGAGGCGGCTGGTTTCCGGGTCCTGCAGGCGGAGCGGTTCCGGGTCGAAGAGCGCCCGCCGGTGCATGCGGACTATGCCGGTCAAAGCGACGATGACATCATGACCTGGCGGCTGCACCTGACGGTGGAACGGCCCGCCTGATCGATTGATCCATCATGTGACGCAGGTTCACCAACCCGCTCCCCAAAACGAAAAGAGGCGGGTTGCCCCGCCTCGATCCAGTTCTGTCGTCATCGGTCAGTTGGTTTCTGACGTCAGGTGTCAGAGGTTGCCCAGCACGGCTTCGGCACCGGACACGGACATCTCGCCCGGATTCGGTTCGACCGCCAGATGGGTTACCTTGCCATTGTCGACGACCATGGCAAAACGCGTTGCGCGCTTGCCCAGGCCGCGTGCCGACAGGTCCAGTTCCAGACCCAGCTTGGCCGTGTAATCGCCGGCACCATCGGCCAGCATCATGACCTTGTCGCCAACGCCCTGATCCTTGCCCCAGGCACCCATGACAAACACGTCATTGACCGAAAGGCAGGCCACGGTATCCACGCCCTTGGCGCTCAGCGCTTCGGCGTTCGAGATGTAGCTTGGTACATGCTTGGCGGAGCAGGTGGGCGTGAAGGCGCCGGGAACGGCGAACAACACGACTTTCTTGCCATCGAACAGCTCGTTGGTCGGCAGCGGGGCCGGGCCTTCGGCGGTCATGTGCATCAGCATGCCTTCGGGCATGGTATCTCCGACCTGAATGGTCATCGGTATTCTCCTTGATTGGTCCAGCGGGTGATGTTTCACGGGCTGCACAATGGCTTACCTCGCCCGATGTTGCCAAGCCGTAGATTGGTTGACGTCAAAGACACGCAGGCTGCACGGCCTGATCGGGCGCGCAACGGCCGTGCCAGATCTCATCTGATGATCATTCGGTCGCCGCCACCAGGCCCGTCGCCTCGATGGCGCGTCCGGCACCATGAACAGTGACCGTGACCGGCTGTCCCTGCTGGGCAGCGATCCCTTCGGCGGCCCCTTCGATCCCGACCGCGCATTCAAGTGCATTACCAGTGGTCCGGGTGCACACGGCGTCCCCGAAGATCAACCCGGGTAGCCCTTCGATGATGATCTGTGGGGTGTCGATCCAGGCTGGCGGGAGAATGCGGAATGTCATCCGGGAGGGTCCCTCATCGCTTCGGTTGATTCGCATGTCGTGCAATGCGTCGGCAACATGGTCAGGTGCCGCGCCGAGGGCCATCTTGATGGCCTTCCCGTGACGGTTCCGGGGCAGATCCCCGGCGGGCAGGTCCAGGACGAGGCTGACGTCGACGGGGACGCAGATGTCAGCGCACGCGGCATAGGAAAGATGAAGACCGATTTTCGTGGACCGGTGCTTGTCGCGCTGCTGGATCGCCACGGGAAGGATGAGCTGGTGTTCGTAGCCATAGGTCCGCAGGCCATAGAACATGAACGTCTGCGGCAGCGGCCATGCGGTTTCGCCCATGACCACGCCATCGTTGCCGGACCAGTCAGGGATCGGCGGGAATCCCGCATCACCTGGGCTTCGCCAATAGACCTTCCACTTCGGTGCGATGACGAAATCGAGCCCGATCATGTCGATGCCATCCGGCGTTTGTCCGGCGATCAGCCGGACCTCTGCTTCCGGAATGCCTTGCCAGTCCGAAGCTGATTGCCCGGCCTCCGCATCGGTCATGGTGGCGGCAAGAGCGGCCAGCGACAGCAGCAATCCAGCGGCGAGTGCAATCTTTGAAGCAGGCATCGGCATCTGGAAGGGGTCCTCGGCGGCGGGAAATGACTCTGTCAGTTGGATACCTCTGGCGCTCGGGAAGTGCCATGCTGTTGCAAACAAGAATGCGTGTGGACGGTTCCGTCGGACGAATCTGCCCGGGGAGGGGTGCTGGCGGCTTGACCCGCGCGATTGTCGGCATTAAAGACCGCAGCACTGTGGCGGGTGTAGCTCAGTCGGTTAGAGCGCCAGATTGTGGCTCTGGAGGTCGCCGGTTCAATCCCGGTCACTCGCCCCACTTTCCCCTTCGGCACGAAATCCTGTTTTTTCATGGACTGCCTGAGGCGCCACGCGCTTTCCAGAACCCTTTGACGGGATCAGTCCGGGGCTTTATCGACTATTTGGTGTATGATTTGGTCCGCACTTCTGGCATTGATGCGTTTGCAGCGCAGATGTTGAACGTGTTAACACACCGTCGGGAATCGGGTCGGGTAGCAGGTAGATGACAGGATTTGGTCTGGCATGAATGTGGTTGCCGACAATTCGACCCGGTCTCGGTCTGGCCCGGCTGGGGTCAGCGTGCGACGCAAGTGGCATTCGCGGCTGGTGCAGTCCTTTCCCGTCCAGCTTCTGCTCGGCCTCTCCGTCGCGGTGATCCTGCCCGCATTCGTGCGCTGGGATATCGGGGTGGTGACGGAGATCAATCCCGGTCAGTATCCGTCCATGATCGGAACATCGATCGCGTTCATGCTCGGTCTGCTGTTGCTCAGACGTTTCAGCCGGTTTCCCGGGGTTCAGGGTTCCGGCTACATCGTGCCCTGCTTTCTGTTCACGTTCGGTATTCTGGTCGCCGTGATGTTCTTCTGGCGTATCGGGTTCGCCCGCAGCCAGATCATCGGCAGTTTCGGCATGTCCATCATCTGGTGCTACATCGTCTGGTACGTGAACCGGTTGCAACGCACACCGGAACTCGCTGTCGTGCCGTTCGGCAGCTTCCGAAGCCTGCTGGAGCACTCTGGCGGTGTGAAGCTCCATGTTCTCGAACTGCCGACCCTGCACGGCGTCCGGGCGGATGCCGTGGTTGCGGACCTCCGCGCCGAGTATCCGCCGGAATGGGAACGCTTTCTGGCCTACTGCGCCCTCGCGGGCACGCCCGTCTATCACATGAAACAAGTGTCGGAGTCTCTCACCGGGCGTGTACGGATCGAACACCTGTCGGAGAACACGCTGGGGGCCCTGATCCCCTCACCGGAATATGTCGCCATCAAGCGGATACTCGAGACGGCGGCGGTCCTGCTCGCGTCACCGATCCTGGTTCCGGTCGGACTTTTCACCGCGCTCCTGATCCGCATCGACAGCAGGGGGCCGGCGATCTTTCGCCAGGAACGCGTCGGATACCGGGGCGAGGCATTCACGATGTTCAAGTTCAGGACCATGCGTGATGAGCCGGATGGCCCGAGTTTCACCCAGGCGCTTGATCCGCGTGTCACACGGGTAGGCCGGTTCCTGCGGCGATACCGGTTCGACGAAGTGCCACAGATGATCAACATCCTGCGGGGGGAAATGAGCCTTATCGGTCCCCGGCCTGAGTCGATTGAACTCTCACGCTGGTACGACAACGAGATCCCGCATTACAGCTACCGCCATATTGTCAGGCCCGGAATCACGGGCTGGGCTCAGGTACAACAGGGGTTTGCAGCGGAAGTCGAGGATGTGACGGACAAGCTCCACTACGACTTCTATTACATCAAGCATTTCACGCCCTGGCTCGATCTCCTCATCGTCCTGAAGACGATCCATGTCATGCTGACAGGACGTGGCTCCCGTTAAGCGTGTGCTGCGTGCGGTCCCGGTTGTGCATGAGGTGCCGCGGATGCCCGGCGTGACCGGAAGGCCCGACGACAGGCGTGCGTCAGCGGGCGCAGATGCCTATGCGATGTTTCTGCAACATGCCGTTGAAACTTGTCCCCTGAACCAGTCCTCGCGAAGACCCTGGCCATTCGGAGGCGAAAAAATTGGCGAGCATAATCTTTCAAGTATCGGGAAAATATGGCAAAATCACACACGACGGCGCAGTGCGGCGCGTAATGTCCAGCGATTGTCACGCCTGGTCGATGAAGGGCCTTTGCCATTGACCGGCGCAGGTGCAGCAGATACTTTCCTTGCAACTCACATCGGGAGATTTGGTGATGCGTAAGGTTCTTGTTTCTATAGCCCTGCTGTTCGGGCTGGTGTTTGCGATCCCGCAGATGGCGATGGCGCAGACTGCTGAACAGGCACGTGCGGCCCTTTTGGCCGAGCTCGAGGCTCTCGGTGTCTCCGAGGCTGATGCCGAGCCTGAGGATCTTGCCGATGCGGCGGTTGCCGCGATGGTGGCCAATCCGGGGCTTGCCGCTCTGATCGTGCAGGCCGCAATCGCCAGCCAGACCGAATCGGCGCCGCTGATTGTTGGTGCCATTGTCGCCTCGCCTGCCAAGCCCCAGTCTATCTCTGCCGGGTTCGTGGCGGCGAATGCTGCGGTTGTCGCGCCTGAGCAGTCTGCTCAGATCGTTGTTGCGGCGGCCACCTCGTCAGGCGAAAGCATCGAGTCCATCGTTTCTGCCGTCGCTGCTGCGACCGGCCAGGATGAGGCGGCTCTGGCGGCAGCTGCTGCTGATGCCGGTGACGATGGCAATGATGTCGGCGGTCAGGATGAAGAGTCAGGTACACCTTCCTGACCCGTCGCCTATGCGATTTCTGTTTTGACTGAGCCTTGGTTGCAGTCATGAGTGTTATCCAAATTTTGGTCCGAGGGGGCTGGTTATGAAAGTTGTTCGGAGTGGATTGCTCGCGGTTGCGGCAATGTCAGTGATCGGGTCTGGTGCGTATGCCCAGGGTCGCGAGTATCAGCCGAACGGAGCACGCGTTGGCAGCTTCACGGTGTATCCGTCGGTGAAGGTTGACGTCGAATATGTCGACAACGTGTTCGCTGAAGACAACAACGGCACGTCGGATGTGATTGGTCGCGTGAACCCCCAGGTCCTCGCGCGCTCAAACTTCAAGCGTCATCAGGTGATCGCACGGGCCGGTGTCACGGCTGCGTTCCACGAAAACAATGATGACGACAATACCGTCGACGCGAATGTCGGGATCGACGGTCGGGTGGATGCCTCGCGTTCGTTGACCATTCGTCCCACGGTGTCCTATCGCCTGGCGAATGAGGCGCGTGGCTCTGACAACGTCGTTGGTAACGCGGCGGAACCGGTCGAGTTTGACGTCGCAAAGGCTGGTCTTGGCCTTGATTATGTCGTCGGTCGGCTCGCGTTCACGCTGGATGGCAGCGCTTCCTATGTCGATTATGACGACCTCGCGCTCGTTGGTGGTGCTGTCGACAACCAGGATGACCGTGACCGTCTGGAGCTTCGTTCCCAGGCCCGTGTGGCTTACGAAGTTCGTCCGAAGCTCAGCCTGTTCGTGACCGGCGGCATCGCGATGTTTGACTATGACGACGTGGACGACGCGGTTCTCGTGAAGCGTGACTCCGAGGTCTACAATGTCGGCGCTGGCGTCGCCTACAACCCGACCGCGCGTACCAAGGTGAGCGTCGGCGCGGGCTACATCAGCCAGAGTTTCGACAATGCCGCGTTCAGCGATGTCGATGGTGTTGGTGTCAATGTGAATGCGGAATGGCAGGTCAGTGCTCTGACGACCCTGACCGCACGCGCCGAGCGTCGGATCGATCAATCTGCTGACGCTGCCGTGGGTTCCGAGTTGGTTCTCGATACCCGGATTGGTGTGCGCCATGAGCTGCGTCGCAATATCGTTGTCGGCGCTGGTGTGGGCTATACCAACCGTGAATTCGAAGGTCTGACAAGCAACCGCGATGACGACATCTATCAGGCGCGGCTCCGGGCTGATTACTTCATCACCCGTAACTTCTCGGTTGGTGGCCGGTACCAGTTCACGCGCCGGATCTCGAACACGACCGCTAACGGTTTCAGCCAGAACAGTGTTCTTGCCACGGCAACCGCGCGGTTCTGATAGCGATCTCATGCTGGTCCATTTGTCCGGCATGAATTCAAGGAGCTTGACGTAGATATGGGGACAGTTCAGTTGGCGATGATGCCGTTTGCGCGCATGACCTTGCTGTTGGGCTGTCTCCTTCTACCTCTCCTGGTGCCGAGCGCCCCGGCCATATCCCAACAGGGCGCTCCGCAATATGCGCTTGGTCCGGGTGACCGGCTCCGGGTCACGGTCTTCGGCGAAGAAGATCTTTCCGGCGAATTCGAAGTTGACGGCAATGGCCGTATCTCCCTGCCGCTGATTGGCGCGGTCGATGTTGATCGGCAGTCCCTGCGGCAGGCTGAGCAGGCCATTGCGACGAAGCTTCTGGACGGCTATCTGCGCAACCCGAAGGTCAGCGTCGATGTGCTCAACTATCGTCCCTTCTATATCCTCGGCGAAGTCAATGAGCCTGGAAGTTATCCCTATCGGGCCGGCATGACCGTCCTGAATGCGGTTGTTCTGGCGGGCGGCTATACGGTACGGGCGGATGAGGATGACATTACGCTGCACCGGGGAACCGATGCCGTCTCGACTGATGACGAAGGCGTTCCTGTCGCACAGAACACCGTCGTGTTGCCCGGGGATATTCTCCGCGTTCACGAACGCTTCTTCTGATCAGTCTTTATCGCGCCATCATTCAGCGTACGGTCGTTCACCCATGACCGCCTGTATCTTCCGGGATATCCGGCACCAACCAGCGAGACCATGATCCATTGTCGGGCTTGAGTCGTCAGCCACCGCCCTTTGGGCAACCAGCAGGTGATCGCTGTTTGCTGATCTCGGATCACGGCATCGCACCTCGTCCCGGCAACTGCAGCTGATGGGGTTTCTCCGGAAATTCGTCCGCCAGATTGTTCTCGGCCGGAGTGATTCGACCGGTCATGCAGCCAAGCCGGTCATGCAGCCTGCGCTCCCTCGATCGCAACGAATCTACGCAATCGGCGACGTCCACGGACGCGCGGATTGCCTCAACAGGCTCCTCAAGGCCATCGCGAATGATCTCCCCGATGCCGACAAGGCAAGCAGCCATATCGTCTTCCTCGGCGACTATGTGGACCGTGCGGACGACAGCCGCGAGGTGATCGACCATTGCATCGATTTCAGCGAAAGCTGGCCAGGTCAGGTTGTGTTCCTCAGGGGTAATCACGAGGAAGCCCTGATGGCCTTTCTCCAGGACCCCCTGGCCGGACGCGCGTGGCTTTCCTTCGGGGGCCTGTCGACATTGATGAGTTATGGCGTTGCCGACATTGCGTCGCACTCCCCGGAGCCGAAGATCATCGATGCCCGAGACCAGTTCGACAGCAATATCCCTGAGAGCCACCGGCAGTTCTACGCTGCAACGGCGCCCCATCATGTCATCGGGAACATCTTCCTGTGCCATGCTGGCATCGACCCGTCCGTCGGGCCGAAATCGCAGTCTGAACGTACCCTGTTCTGGGGTGACAACAGCGGCGAACCAGGTGCCGACTGGCCATACATCGTTGTCCACGGCCACTACGTCATTGATCAGCCGGAGAACACGGGCCAACGGATCAATGTCGACACTGGCGCCTACTATTCCGGGGTCCTGACGGCAGCCTGCATCGACAATACGGGTGTTCGTTTCATTGCGTCCTGACGATGCGTGCCCGTTCCGGACCCGCGCCCTTGAACCGCAACCAGCAGTCCTGGGCAACACACGACCTGCTCCACGAAAACTGCCAATCTGGTCCGTCCCTGGAGAAATTCAGAGCCGGCTCTGAAACTCTCACAAGGGTCCATCCCATGGGCCCGACGCAAATCAACTCAACATCCGCCAATCCGCGTGCCGGACGTCACAGCTACACACGTCAATAGTGGACTCGCACAGGGGGTTCATGTACCTTCGCCGCGTCTATCAGGGACCAATCTCATGAATAAGATCATCGCGCTTCTTGTTGTCGTCTTTGGATGTGTCGGGTTTGTCACCGCGTCGCAGGCTGAACGTCGCGTCGCGCTTGTCATCGGCAATGCGAATTACAACAAGGCACCTGATCTGCGGAATCCCGTGAATGACGCCAGGTCCATGGGCAAGCGCCTGAAGGAGCTCGGTTTCGAACTCAGCGGCGGTTCCCATTACGAAAACGTCACCAGGGTCGAGATGGCGCGTCTGGTCCGACGCTTCAGTTCAGAGGTTGGTCGTGATGATACGGCCTTCATCTTCTACGCCGGACACGGCATCGGTGCCCATGGGACCAACTGGATGGTCCCGACGGATGACGACGACATTCAGACCGCTCTGGATCTTCCCGATTTCGCGATTTCCGTCAGTTCGCTGATGGAGCGGTTGGAGCGGCGCGGTGGCGGTACCAACATCGTCATGCTCGACGCTTGCCGTGACAATCCCCTGCCGAGCGACACGCGCTCATCGGGTTCCACGCGCGGGTTGGGCCGGATGGCGGCTCCGAACGGCACGTTCATCGCCTACGCTGCGGACCCGGGCCAGGTCGCCTATGACGGTGAAGGCAACAATGGGCTGTTCACTGAATCCCTGATGAAGGCGCTTCGGGAGCCGGATCGTCCGCTCTATGAGATCATGCGCGCCGTCCGCCGCGAAGTCCGCCGGAAGACGTCTGGTGCGCAGACGCCCTGGACCGAAGAATCCCTGAACAACGAATTCTTCTTTGTCGAACCGCAGGACGAATCCCAGGTTCGCGTCGCCGCACTTCAGCCGCAGACGCAGCCCGTTGCACCACCACCTGGTGCAGCGCCCGCCACAAGCGGCTGGATCTCAGCAGCCCCGGCACCGGCGCCCGCACCCGTGGTTTCGGCGCCGTCCGTGCCTGCCCTGGAATCCACCCCGCCGCAGCAGCAGGAACAGGTTGTCGCGATGGTCTCGCCCACGCGGACAGCAACGCAGTCCGCGACAAGCGTCGCCCCGGAGCCTGTCATTGTGGCTCGCCCGGAACCTGTGCAGCAGGAAGTGCGCGTTGCGGCCGCAACAGTGGTCCCCAACATTCCGAGTTCGCCGTCGGTGACCCTGGACAGTGCCCTGATCACGGTAACCGTCGGTGACATGATTCCGATCAGCCCGTCTCCCTTTCAGGTGATGCAGGCCAACGGTGGTGCCGGGACCACGGTTCATATCGCGCATCGGTTTGCGATCGGAAAGTATGAGATCACCTTCGACATGTGGGACGCCTGTGTGGACGAAGGCGGATGCATGGGCTACCGCCCGGCGGATGATGGCGAAGGCCGTGGCGAACGCCCTGTCATGAATGTCGAATGGAAGCATGTCGCGGCGTTCCTCGACTGGGCCAATCGCAAGACTGGCCTCGCCGGTCGGCCCGATGCGCTTCGTTTGCCGACGGAAGCCGAATGGGAGTATGCGGCGCGCGCGGGTACTTCATCGACCTTCTCCTACGGTGACGATCAGGACGATATCTGCAAGTTCGCCAACGTGATGGACTACTATGGTGGTCGGCATTTCCCGATCTTCCCGGCCGTCGATTGCGATGACGACTATGTCCGTCCCGCGCCGGTGGGTTCCTACAAGCCGAACGGCTTCGGTCTGCACGACATGATTGGCAATGTTTCGGAATGGACGGCGGATTGCTGGTCACGCAAGTATGGCAAGATCGCTTCAGACGGCTCCGCCTTTGTCTCCGATCGTTGCACCTATCACGTGACCCGGGGCGGTTCCTGGATGGTGACGCCCAAGAACATGGGTGAACGGGCCCGCGGCTACAAGGGCACCGAGAACCTGGGCTTCCGCGTGGCACGTACCCTTCAGTAATCTGCTGGCTTACGGGCGGTCATTGGACCAATGACTGAACGTCAGTTCGCTTCACCTCCTTCGGGTCCAACTGCCGAGATCGTGGGCCGTTTACATGCGCAGGTGATCGTCTCCTCATCGGCGACGGCTCCGTGTCGGGGATGGGATGTCTGAAGTTCTCCGCAATCGGATCTTTCAGGCCGGTCTCGTCACGCTGCTCATGCTGGCGATGACGGAAGTGGCATTCCGTGCCGTGCCGGGCCTGTCCCTCATGGATCAGCGGCTGAACGACTTCCTGCTCGTCAATATTGTCGACACTGCCACCCTTGACGCGCCAGGCAGTCCAGTCAGATCCGACATCGCGATTGTGACTTTCACGGAAACCACGCTCGCCAGTCTGCCTTACCGGTCCCCGCTCGATCGGGCCTTTCTTGCAGGTCTGCTCGATGGCCTGGCAGCGGTGAACGTTCGCTCCGTCGGGTTCGATATTCTCTTCGATCAGGCCACAGAGCCCGCCAAGGACCAGCAATTGATCGACGCGATCCGTCGCTTTCCCGGACCGGTGATCGTTGCCTGGGCGGACGCGCGGGCAGGGTTGATCGAAGCCCAGTCGGCCTGGTTGGAGGATTTCATTGCGCGCAGCGGTGCCATCCCGGGCTTTGCCAATGTCACCATTGATCGGGATGGACTGGTTCGCCACTATGATCTCACGCTGCCTGGTACGGACAATCAGAGCCTTGCCGGTGCCATGTTGCGTGCCAATGGTTTTGAACTGCCCGAGGCAAAGTCCGGCCTGATCAGCTGGCGAACCCCGCCGGATGGTGGAGCGCAGGCCTATCCTGTTCTGCCGAGCCAGGGCGTTCTGGCGATTTCGCGCATCCGCCCGGCTGCGCTGAAACCGGCGTTGGAGGGCAAGCTCGTCCTCGTGGGGGCCGACCTGCCGCAGCAGGACCGTCATCGCACCAGCCTTTCCGCTTCGTTGAACCCCAACATTCCGCGGCTCACGGCGGGGGTCGAGATCCATGCGAACATCATCGACCAGGTGATCAACAAGCGTCATGTTCCAGAGGCAGGCGTGGCCGTGCGCTGGCTGATCATCCTGACCATTGCATTGATTGGTGCGGCTCTGGGTGTGCTCGAGATGCCGCTTCCCCTTCGGCTCGCGGGAATGCTGGGCCTGATGGGTACATACGCAGGTCTTGTGTGGTTGTCGGCGATGGAGGCCTGGCCACTCCTGCCCGCGACCCGGCCATTGGCCGTGCTTGTGCTTTCCTTCGCCGCGTCGACCAGCCTCAATGCCTATCTGGCGCGCAAGGACGGGCAGTTCATTCGCGGCGCCTTTTCCCAGTATCTCGCACCGGCCCTGGTGGATGAGTTGACCCGGCACCCGGAGCGGTTGAAAGTTGGCGGGGAACGCAAGGAGATGAGTTTTCTCTTCTCTGACATCGCCGGTTTCACGAACCTGAGTGAACGCCTGACACCCGAAAGGCTGTCGAGCCTGCTGAACGGTTATCTGGACGGCATGAGCGAGATCGTGCTGCGCAACGGCGGTACCATCGACAAGTTCATCGGTGATGCAGTGGTCGCGCTGTTCGGCGCGCCGGCTGCGATGCCTGATCATGCGCACCGCGCCATCACCTGTGCGACAGAAATGGACGCCTTCACCGAGTCCTATCGGTTGGCCAACAGCGATGTGACGATGGGCATCACGCGTATTGGCGTACACAGCGGAGAGGCGATCGTCGGCAACTTTGGCGGCGTGAACCGATTTGATTACACCGCCATGGGCGACGCAATGAACATCGCGGCACGGCTGGAGGCTGCGAACAAGCATTTCGGAACCAGGCTGGCGATCAGCGCCTCTTCCGTCGAACGGGCCGGTCTGATGCAGGACAGCAGGATAGTCGATGTCGGCGGTTCGCCCGTGTTGCCGATCGGCAACGTGATCCTGAAGGGCAAGAAGCAGCCGGTAACGATTTACACATGCCTGAAGCGAGATGATAAGACGCTCGCTGAACGATACCGGGCGGCTTATTCGGCGCTGGATGACGATGTCACCGTTTCCTCGCACATGCTCGACAGCATTCTTGTGGATGATCCGGAACATCCGCTCGCCACGCTTCATGCAGGGCGGTTGCGGGCAGGGGAAACAGGGTCGACCTTTGAACTGCTTGAGAAGTAAACGTGACCATTGTACGTGAAATGCTGCTCTACATGGTCTATGTTCACCCGAGTTTCTGGGAAGTGATGTGAATGATGATGAAAAAAATCAGCAGAATTCGGGGCGGCCGCTGGATCGGCCTTGCGATCGCGGGACTGATCATGTCCGTGTTGCCGATGACACAGGCGCGTGCCGCTGACGTCATCGTGCTGGACTCGACCATCTCGGCATTTGCGCCTGGCACATCCCTGCCTGCGAATGCCCTGATCGACATTCCGGCAGGTGGATCGATGAGTGTCATGGACGGTGCGGGCGCGACCCGGGTCATCCGTGGCCCTTACGCCGGTGCCGTCGCCTCAGGTGCGCCGTCGGGTGATGGCAGCGTCATGTCGATGCTTGGTCAGCTGGTCAAGGAAGATGAGCGCGAACGCTCCCAGTTGGGTGCCGTGCGCGCGTTCTCCAAGGATGACATGCTGCGCGATCCACTGGCGATCGACGTGTCGCGGAACACGACATTCTGCCTGCCACATGCCTCCAGCCCGAAGTTCTGGCGTCCGGGTTCGCTTGATCGCGACACGCGGTTCACCGTGAAGGACTGGTCCAGCAACAACGAACCGCTCGTCGCCTACTGGCGCGAGGGCGATCGGGAACTTGGCTGGCCGCCGACGCTGTCCACGGCCGATGGCACCACTTTCCTGATGAAGGTGGAAGCCGCCAAGTCCGCTGCTGAAGTGACGATCCTGAAGGTGCCGGACACGGTTGGTGGCAATCTTGAAACCATCGTCTGGATGGCTCAGCACGGCTGCCGCGAACAGGCGCGTCGCATGGTCGGCAACATTCGTGAGCCAGCCACGACACAATAATTCCTGGCCAGGTGGATCATTGCTGATCCGATCCGATAGCCGACACATCATCCAGCCGCCCCCGACCTTGTCGCGGGCGGCTGTTTGCGTTCCGGTCTGGCACAGGACAAGCTGTCAGCCCTTCGGGCGCGCGCCTTTCGGATCGTACATCGGCCGCAGGGATGCCGTTGCGTCGAACCGTTGGCCAGCGATCTCGATTTCGAAAGTGGATGCGAGCAATGTGCTGGCGTCTTCCCCGGTACAGGGGACATAGCCCAGCCCGACAGTCCCGCCGAGTGTATGCCCGTAGTTGCCAGACGTGATCGTGCCGACAATCGCGCCATCGCGGACAATGGCCTCATTGTGAAACAGCATGGCCTTCGGATCGGCGACCAGGAACTGCATCAGCCGTTGCTGCAGACCGTCCCGGCGTTTCAGCAGCACCGCATCACGTCCGATGAACGGCTCCTTGTCGGTCTTCACGGCGAATCCCAGACCTGCCTCCAGGACGTGATCCTCATCCGTGATGTCGTGGCCAAAATGGCGGAATCCCTTCTCGATGCGGCAGGAATCCATTGCATGCAGACCACAGAGCCGCAATCCATGCGCCACCCCCGCATCCATGAGGGTCTCGAACACATGCATGGCCATTTCAGTGGAGACATAGAGCTCGTAGCCCTGTTCGCCCACGTAGGAAATGCGGTGCGCGCGCGCCAGGGCCATGCCGATCTCCACCTCACGCGCCGTGCCGAACGGCTGCGCGGCATCGCTGAAGTCATCGGGTGAGCAGTCGGCAAGCACCGCGCGGGCGTTCGGCCCCATCAGGCAGAGCACGGCTTCGCCCGCCGTCACATCGGTCAGAGTAACGTGCGTGTCAGGCTCCTGGTGACGGCGCAGCCATGACATGTCGCGGACCAGTGTCGCACCAGGCACAACCAGCAGGAAGGCCGTTTCGGAAAGCCGCGTAACGGTCAGATCGGATTCAATGCCCCCGCGCGGGTTCAGCATCTGGCTGTAGACCACGCGCCCGGCGTCCACATCCATCTGGTTCGCCATCAGCCGTTGCAGAAACGCCAGGGCGTCGCGGCCCTCGACGCGGATCTTGCCGAACGATGACATGTCGTAGAGGCCGACGCCATTCCGCAGGGCGGCGTGTTCGCGGGCCTGGGCGGCGAACCAGTTCTGGCGGTGCCAGTCGTGGTCATATTCGGGCCGCTCCCCCGCTTCGGCGAACCAGTTGGCGCGCTCCCAGCCTGCGGTCTCGCCAAACACCGCACCCCGGGCGGCGAGGGCATCATGCAGGGGGGAACGGCGTACCCCGCGCGCCGTATCCGGCTGGCGGTAGGGGTAGTGATCGGCATAGAGCAGACCCAGGCTCTCCGTCACCCGCGCCTCGAGATACTGGCGGTTGCGCTGAAACGGCTGCGCCCGGCGGATATCGACCTCCCAGAGGTCGAACGGTGGTTCCCCCTCCACGATCCAGTGCGCCAATGCATAGCCTGCCCCGCCTGACGACACGATACCGATGGAATTGTACCCGGCGGCAACCCAGTACCCCTTCACCTCCGGCGCTTCGCCCAGGTAATAGCGGTCATCGGGGGTGAAGCTCTCCGGGCCATTGAAGAACGTATGGATCCCCGCATTCTCCAGCAGCGGCATGCGGTTGACGGCCTTGGTGAAGATCGGCTCGAAATGATCGAAGTCTTCCGGTAACTGATCGAAGCAGAAGTCTTCGCGAATGCCCTCCATACCCCACGGCTTGGCGACGGGTTCGAAGGCGCCGAGCATCATCTTGCTGGCATCTTCCTTGTAGTAGGCATGCTCGTCAGGCACCCGCAGGACCGGCAGGCGGCCCAGATCGGCGACCGGTTCCGTCACCAGATAGAAATGTTCGCAGGCATGCAGCGGCAGGGTGACGCCGGCCTGCCGGGCAAATTCACGCCCCCACATGCCAGCGCAATTGATCACCACATCGGTCTCGATCCGACCAGTGTCGCCGTCCGCTTCCCAGGTCACGCCGCTGACCTGTCCGTCAGTCTGGCTGACGCCGGTGACCTTCACATGCTCGATCACCTGCGCGCCCAGCATTCGTGCGCCCCTGGCCAACGCCAGCGCGATGTTGCCGGGGTCGCATTGTCCATCGCCCGGCAGATGCACCCCTGCCACCACGCCGTCGGTTTTCAGGTGCGGGTACATCGCCTTCACGTCGGCGGGTGATACCTCATGCACCTCCACGTCGAAGGCGCGGGCCAATGTGGCCTGGCGCAGGATTTCCACCCGCCGATGTTCGGTCAGGGCGACACTGATCGATCCGGTTGTCCGCATGCCCGTGGCGATGCCGGTCTCGGCCTCCAGCCGGGTGTAGAGGTCGGCGGAGTATTTCGCCAGCCGGGTCATGTTGCGGGTCGCGCGCAACTGCCCGATCAGGCCCGCCGCATGCCACGTGGTGCCGCTGGTCAGTTGCTTGCGTTCCAGCAGCACGATGTCGGTCCAGCCGAGCTTTGCCAGATGATAGGCGACGGAACAGCCTGAAACCCCGCCACCGACAATCACGGCACGGGCTTTCTCCGGGGGGCGTTTCACCATGCTGCTCATTCCGGCGCGTCGCAGACAACGCAGAGCTTGTTGCCCTCCGGATCACGAAAATAGGCCCCGTAATAGTGCGCGTGGTAGTGCGGGCGCAGGCCCGGTGCGCCTTCCGATGTGCCGCCGTTGGCCAGTGCAAGCTGATGACAGGTATCCACCATAGCCCGCGTGCCGGCCTGGAAGGCTGTCATCTGCCCGTTGCCGGGCGTCGCGGGATTGCCATCGAACGGGTGTCCGATGACCAGAAGGGGGCGGAAACCATCGCCCCTGGTCCATGCCGCCCATTGCTTGTCCGGGTCGTTGAACCGCGACGTCAGGCCCAGCGCGTCGGCGATCTGGCCATAGAAGGCGGCTGACCTGGTGAAGTCATTGATCCCGATGAAGATGTGGGAATACATCTGCGGCCCCTGATCCGTCTGGTCCATGCGCGAGGATGCGGATGATCGCGCCTGTGCGCAAGGCAACCCTGTTGCCGGTGACGCTTCCCCTGCGCCTGATCCATCGTCATGATACGCGACAGGCAACGGTATGGTGATTTTTGGGGGAGGGGTGCTGACATGGCTGAACTGGCCAAGGTAGCGCTGGACGACAAGTACACGGTCGAAAGTGGTCGCATCTATCTGACCGGCGTGCAGGCGCTGGTCCGCCTGCCCATGATGCAGCGGCAGCGGGACCTGGCCAATGGCCTGAACACGGGGGGGTTCATCTCCGGCTATCGCGGCTCCCCGCTGGGCCAGTACGACGCGGCGCTCTGGGGGGCGAAGCAGTACCTGGCGGAGAACAACATCCATTTCCAGCCGGGCCTGAACGAAGATCTGGGGGTCACGGCTGTCTGGGGCAGCCAGCAGACCAACCTGTTTCCCCGCGCCACCGTCGATGGTGTGTTCGGCATCTGGTACGGCAAGGGGCCGGGTGTGGACCGGTCGCTGGATGCGCTGAAGCACGGCAACTCCGCCGGCTCGTCAAGGAATGGCGGCGTGCTGGTTCTGGCGGGCGATGATCATGGTTGCCAGTCCTCCACCCTGCCGCACCAGTCGGAACAGGTATTCGAGGCGGCGATGATCCCGGTGCTGAACCCGGCGAGTGTGCAGGAATATCTGGACCTCGGCATGCTGGGCTTTGCCATGTCGCGTTATTCCGGCACCTGGACCGCCTTCAAGGCGATTTCGGAAACCGTGGAAAGCAGCGCCTCGGTCCATGTCGACCCGAACCGGCTCGACATTGTCACCCCGACCGATTTCGAGATGCCGATGGGCGGCCTGAACATCCGTCTGGGCGATGCACCCATGATACAGGAAGCGCGCCTGATGGGTCCGAAGATGGACGCCGTGGCGGCCTTCGCCCGTGCCAACCAGTTCGACCGCATCGTGCATGAACCGACCCGGCCTGCCCGCATCGGCATCATGGCCACGGGCAAGGGCTATCTGGACCTGCGCCAGGCGCTGTCCGACCTCGGCCTGCCGGAAGACCGCCTGAATGAGCTGGGGGTGCGCATCTACAAGGTGGCACTGACCTGGCCACTGGAACGTGAAGGCGCGCTGCGCTTTGCGGAAGGCCTGGAAGAAGTCATCGTCGTCGAGGAAAAGCGCGGCCTGATCGAGGATCAGCTGATGAAGCTGCTCTATCACGTCCCTGCCGACCGTCGCCCGTCCGTTGTCGGCAAGACCGATGAGCGCGGTCAGTCGCTGCTGCCCATGACCGGTGAACTGTCACCGACCATGGTGGCAGGTGTCATCGCCAAACGCTTGCGGCAGCGGGATCTGACGGATTCCGCGATGGAACAGCGGCTGGCCCGGATCGAGGCCAAGGAAACAGCACTCGCTGCGCCGCCACCGAAGACCCAGCGGACGCCGTTCTTCTGTTCCGGCTGCCCGCACAACAGCTCCACCAAGGTGCCGGATGGCAGCCGCGCCGGTGCGGGTATCGGTTGCCATGGCATGGCGATCTGGATGCCCGAACGCCGGACCCAGACCATGACCCACATGGGTGCGGAGGGCGTGACCTGGGTGGGCCAGGCCCCCTTCACGGACGAAGAGCACATCTTCCAGAACCTGGGTGATGGCACGTACTATCACTCCGGCCTGCTGGCGATCCGCGCGGCGTCTGCCGCCGGTGTCAACATCACCTACAAGATCCTCTACAACGACGCCGTCGCCATGACTGGCGGACAGCCGCATGACGGCACCCTGACGGTCTGGGACATCTCCCTGCAGGTCCATGCCGAAGGTGCCAAGCGGGTCGTTGTCGTCACCGATGAGCCGGACAAGTATCCCAGCGGCCTGAACTGGGCACCGGGCCTGACGATCCATCACCGCGATGAACTGGACAAGGTTCAGAAGGAACTGCGGGCGACGCCGGGTCTGACGGTGCTGATCTATGACCAGACCTGCGCGGCGGAGAAACGCCGCCGCCGCAAGCGTGGCACCTTCCCCGATCCGGCCAAGCGCGTCTTCATCAACGAGGAAGTGTGTGAGGGCTGTGGCGACTGCTCGGTGCAGTCCAACTGCGTATCGGTGAAGCCGCTGGACACCGATCTTGGCCGGAAACGGCGGATTGACCAGTCCGACTGCAACAAGGATTTCTCCTGCCTGAAGGGGTTCTGCCCCAGCTTCGTGACCATCGAAGGCGGTGGCGTGCGCAAGGGGCGCAAGCCGAGCCTGAAGGTGGTTGGTGCCGAGGCTGATCCGTTTGCGGATCTGCCGATGCCCCGCATTCCTGAACTGACCGAACCCTATGGCATCCTGATCACCGGCATTGGCGGTACGGGCGTGATCACTGTCGGCGCCCTGATCGGCATGGCGGCGCACCTGGAAGGCAAGGGTGCCACGGCACTGGACTTCACCGGACTGGCACAGAAGAACGGTGCGGTGATGAGCCATGTGCGCCTCGCGCCGAAGCCGGAAGACCTCTACGCGGTGCGCATCGCAGCCGGTGGCTCCAATGTGGTGCTTGGTTGCGACATGGTGGTGGCTGCCAGTCAGAATGCCATCGCCACCATGGAACAGGGTGTGACCCGCGCGGTGCTGAACAGCGCCCTGCAGCCGACCGCCGCCTTTGTCACCGACAACGACATGGACCTGGGCGAGAAGGAAACGGTCGATCGGCTGGTGGAGGCACTGGGTGAAGATCATGCGGAGTTCATCTCCGCCACCAACCTGGCGACTGCGATCATGGCCGATTCCATCGCCGCCAACCTGTTCCTGCTGGGCTATGCCTGGCAGAAGGGGCTGATCCCGCTGTCATTCGATGCGCTGGATGAGGCAATTGCGATCAACAACGTCGCCATCGCCATGAATCGCCAGAGCTTTGCCTGGGGCCGTCTGGCCGCCCATGACATGGCTGCGGTCGACAAGGCCGCCGCCCCGCGCATGGCCGCGCCAGCCCGCCGTGAACCGACCCTGGAAGAGACCATCGCCGACCGGGTGACCCGCCTGACTGGCTATCAGAACGCGGCCTATGCGGATCGCTATCGCCAGTTCGTCGACAAGGCGATTGAGGCGGAGAAGACCAGAGCCAAGGGCCGTGAAGGTCTCGGCATGGCTGTTGCCCGATCCCTCTACAAGCTGATGGCCTACAAGGACGAATACGAGGTTGCGCGCCTCTACACCGATCCCGCGTTCAAGGCGAAGATCAATCGCCAGTTCCAGGGCGACTTCAAGGTGAAGTTCCATCTGGCACCGCCGATTGCCGCCGCCCGTGACCCGGAGACGGGCGAACTGACCAAGCGCGAATATGGCCCGTGGATGATGCAGGCCTTTGGCGTGCTGGCGAAGATGAAGGGCCTGCGCGGCACCCGTCTCGACATCTTTGGCCGTACGGAAGAACGCAAGATGGAACGGCAGTTGATCACCGACTATCTGGCGATGATGGAGGATGTGCTGGCCGGACTCGACCAGGGCAACCACGTCACTGCCGTGCAGATCGCCGCAATCCCCGAACAGATCAGGGGCTATGGGCATGTGAAGGAAAAGAGCGTCGAGGAGGCAAGGGCGCGTCAGTCTGCGCTGGTCCACGCCTTCCGCAACCCGGAAACCCGCGCGGCGGCGGCGCAGTAGGTATGCGTACGAAGAATCAATTGATAAATATTGAGCTGTATACGCCCAGTCAATAATATTTTTGTTGTTGAATTGATTGAAAGGTGAAATTGATCAATTAGGAGTTTTCCAATAATGAAGAAATGTTAATTGACAATTTTGTTTAGAGCGGGCCGATTTTTGATTGAATTGATTTGGGATTCCCAAATCAGTCGGGTTCTGATTCAACATACTGGCTGGGGACGGAGGCCAGTATGTGATGGTTCGACCTTATTCTCTTGATCTTCGCGAACGGGTTGTGGTGGCGCTTGAGGCTGGCGGCAGTTGTCGTGTGGTGGCCGCCCGGTTCGGTGTTTCGGTTGCGACGGTTGTCCGTCGGGGGACAGCGTCAGCGGGAAACCGGCTCACCGGCACCCGGCAAGTATGGTGGGCACAAGCGCCACAGCCTTGAACCGCACCGCGCGTTGGTTCATCGGCTGGTTGCCGTGCGCCCGGACCGGCCGGTACGGGAACTGCGGGAGGCTCTGGCGGAACACGGCATTGAGTTGAACCCTGAATCGATCCGACGCTTCCTCCATGCCGAAGGGCTGAGCTGGACACCCGCATTAACCTCGCGATTTGAGGCTGGTTGTGATTCATTGGTTCCATGGAGGATGCGCGATGAACCCAATGAACCTTTTCGGTCTTTCCGAACATCTTGAGCGCCTGAGTGAACATGGCGATCCGCTGGTGGTTCTGGATGAGATTGTCGACTTCGAATATTTTCGTGCGTGGCTTGTCGATGGTCTTGGTTATGGCGATGGCCGCAAGGGTGGT